>CBIHOF010000004.1:0-293654 GCA_966211955.1 uncultured Comamonadaceae bacterium
CTATTGATCTAAAACCCGTCTCTCACTCCACCGTCACACTCTTCGCCAAATTCCGCGGCTTATCCACATCCGTCCCTCTTGCACAAGCCGTGTGATACGCCAGCAACTGCAGCGGCACCACATGCAAGATCGGCGACAGCGCCCCATAGTGCTCCGGCATCCGAATCACATGCAGCCCTTCGCTGCTCTCGATCCGCGTGTCCCCATCCGCAAACACAAACAGCTCGCCACCCCGCGCACGCACTTCCTGCAGGTTGCTCTTCAGCTTCTCCAGCAGCGCATCGTTCGGCGCCACCGTCACCACCGGCATCGCGGCCGTCACCAGCGCCAGCGGCCCGTGCTTCAGCTCACCCGCAGGGTAGGCCTCGGCGTGGATGTAGCTGATCTCCTTGAGCTTCAGCGCGCCTTCGAGGGCGATGGGGTAGTGCAACCCGCGGCCGAGGAAGAGGGCGTTTTCCTTGCGCGCGAACTCCTCGCTCCATGCAATCACCTGCGGCTCGAGCGCCAGCACGGCCTGCACGGCCACGGGCAGGTGGCGCAGGGCCTTGAGGTGTTCGGCTTCCTGGTCGTCGGTGAGGTGCCCGCGCACCTGGGCCAGCGCCAGCGTCAGCAGGAAGAGGCCCACGAGCTGCGTCGTGAAAGCCTTGGTCGATGCGACGCCGATCTCAACGCCCGCGCGCGTGATGTACGCCAGCTCGCACTCGCGCACCATCGCGCTCGTGGCGACGTTGCAGATGGTGAGGGTGTGCGTCATGCCGAGGGACCGCGCATGCTTGAGCGCGGCGATGGTGTCGGCCGTCTCGCCACTCTGGCTGATCGTTACGACCAGCGTGCGCGGGTTGGGCACGCTGTCGCGGTAGCGGTACTCGCTCGCAATCTCCACGCTGGTCGGGATCTTCGCGATGCTCTCCAGCCAATACTTCGCGGTCGAGCCGCTGTAGTAGCTGGTGCCGCACGCGAGGATGAGCACGCTGTCGATGTTCTTGAAGATGCTGTACGCGCCATCGCCGAAGAGCTCGGGCGAGATGCCGTTCACGGCGTCCAGCGTGTCGGCAATCGCCTTGGGCTGCTCGAAGATTTCCTTCTGCATGTAGTGGCGGTAGGGGCCGAGTTCGGCCGCGCCGCTGTGGGCATGCACGGTGCGCACCTCGCGCTGCGCGGCCACGTAGCGGCCTTCGGCGGTGCGCTGCGTGATCCACACCTTTCCGAGTTGCATGTCGACCACGTCGCCTTCTTCGAGGTACACGATCTGGTCGGTCACGCCGGCCAGCGCCATCGCGTCGGACGCAAGAAAGTGATCGCCCGCGCGGTCGCCGGTGCCAATGCCCAGCACAAGCGGCGAGCCTTCACGCGCGCCGATCACGCGGTTCGGTTCGTCGCGGCAGAACACGGCGATGGCGTAGGCGCCCTTGAGTCGAAGCAGGGCGCGTTGCACGGCGTCGAGCAGGTCTCCGTCGTACAGGTGGTCGACCAGGTGCGCGATGACTTCGGTGTCGGTCTGGCTCGCGAACTGGTAGCCACGGGCGTTGAGCTCGGCGCGCAGTTCGTCGTGGTTCTCGATGATGCCGTTGTGCACGAGCGCGATGCGGCCAGGCGCGCCTTCGCGGGCGCCAGCGCCGTGCGAGAAGTGCGGGTGGGCGTTGTGCACGGCCGGCGCGCCATGCGTGGCCCAGCGGGTGTGGGCGATGCCGGTGCCGCCTTGCACCTTGTCTTCGGCGATGTTCACTTCCAGCTCGGCAACCCGGGCGGTGCTGCGGGCGCGTCGCAGGGCGCCGTCTTGATGCACGGCCACGCCGCAGGAGTCATAGCCGCGGTATTCGAGGCGCTTCAGGCCTTCGATGAGGATGGGGACGATGTTCTTCTTGCTGACCGCGCCGACGATGCCGCACATGGGGGACTCCGTTGAGAACCGATGGGATGGGGAGAATTTAGGCGGAGGGAGGTGGCGAAAGTAATCAAATAATTGGCATTTATGGCGGAAATAATCACCACAAGCGTTGATAGATCAATAAAATCAATTGCATGGAAGAAATGAAAGAAAACGTCGCACTGGATGCCGTCGACCTGCGCATCCTGTCGACCCTGCAAGACGACGCCTCGCTCTCCAACCTCGAACTCGCAGCCGCCGCCCACACCTCGCCCGCCACCTGCCTGCGCCGCGTCAAGCGCCTGGTGGATACCGGCGTCATCGAGCGCCGCGTGGCCATCCTCTCGCCGGAGCGCATGGGTGCGAGCCTCACCGTCTTTGCCGAGATCACGCTCGACCGGCAAGGCGCGGAGCACCTCGCCGCCTTCGAATCACGCGCCGTGGCCGACCCGGCGGTGCAGCAATGCCACCGCGTTTCGCCGGGGCCGGATTTCATCCTCATGCTTCAGGTTGCCGACATGCCGGCCTGGGACGCGTTGGTGAACCGCCTGTTCACGCAGGACGCGAACGTGCGCAACGTGAAGAGCTTCTTCAGCGTGCGGCGTGCGAAGTTCGAGACGAAGGTGCCGTTGCCTGTATCGAGCTGAACCTGCTCGGGCCGTGCCATTGGTCGTTCGAGCCATGCACCAACCCGTGGCTGGCCCCAACCCGTTTGGCTGGACCCCCACCCACCTACTTCTTGATGATCATCAGACCCTTGAGGTACTCGCCCTCAGGGAAGGTCACCGTCATCGGATGGTCCGGCGCCGCGCCTACGCGCGCGTAGATCAACCCGTCGATGTTTGCATCCAGCCCCGCGCCCGCGACGATCTTGTGGAAGAGATCAGCGCTCACCCCGCCCGAGCAGGAAAAGGTGAACAAGGCCCCGCCTGGTTCCAGCAGCATGAACGCGAGGCGGTTGATGTCCTTGTAGGCACGCGCGGCGCGCTCGGCGTGCGCGGCGGTCGGCGCGAACTTGGGCGGGTCGAGCACGATGGCGTCGTAGCTGCGGCCTTGCTTGATCGCGTCGCGCAGCATCTGGTTCACGTCCGCATCGAGCGTGTCATGCCGCGATGCATCGAAGCCGTTGAGCGCCACGTGCGCCGTGGCACGTTCAAGCGCCGGGGCCGATGAATCCACGCTCGTCACATGCCCCGCGCCGCCCGACAGCGCCGCGACGCTGAAGCCGCCGGTGTAGCAATAGCAGTTGAGCACGCGCTGGTAGCCGAAGTGCCGCACGGTGTCGGCAAAGAGCTTGCGGTTGTCGCGCTGGTCCAGGTAGAAGCCGGTCTTGTGTCCCTCGGCCACATCCACCGTGAGCTTCCAGTCGTGTTCGCGGATGGTCACCTCGGTGGCGCCGTCGCCGCGCAGCCAACCCGTCACCGGTTCCAGCCCTTCGAGCTCGCGCACGCCCGCGTCGCTGCGCTCGTAGAGCCGCGTGAGCCCCGTGTGCTTGAGCAGCAGGTCTGCGATGGTGTTCTTCCATCGCTCCGTGCCGGTGGACAGGAACTGCGCGCTCAGCACGTCGGCATAGCGGTCCACGATGAGCCCGGGCAGCCCGTCCGCCTCGCCGTGAATGAGCCGCACGCCGTCGCTTGCGATCGGCAGCCGCGCGCGGATGGCGAGCGCCGCCTGGATGCGCCGCTCGAAGAAGGCCGCATCGATGCGCTCGGCTTCGTCGAAGCTCCAGGTGCGCACGCGGATCATCGAGGCCGGGCTGTAGGCGGCCCACGCGAGAAACTTGTCGTCGTGCGAGACCACCTTCACGGTCTCGCCGCTGTCGGCCTTGCCGGAGTGGATGCTGCCCTGGAACACCCAGGGGTGGCGGCGCTGCAGCGACCGCTCCTTGCCGTCGCGGAGTTTGATGACTTTCATGGGGGGTGATTGTCTCGTAGCGCGTGCTGCGAGGCGTCGCGCCGAAGCGCCAGGGATCAGCTGCGCTTCTTCGCCCGCGGATGCGCCGCGTCGTACACCTTGGACAGATGCCCGAAGTCGAGCTGTGTGTAGACCTGCGTCGTCGTGATGTTGGCGTGGCCGAGCAGCTCCTGCACTGCACGCAAGTCACCGCTCGATTGCAGCAAGTGCGAGGCAAACGAATGCCGCAGCATGTGCGGGTGGACATGCGTCGGCACGCCGGCGGCGAGCGCCCGGCGCTTGAGGCGCGAGCGGATCTGGCTGGATGTGAGGCGCGTGCCGCGCTGACTCACGAGCAGCGCCGCTTCATCGGCCGAGGCAAGCTGGTCGCGCATGGCGATCCATTCCAGCAGTGCCTTCAACGCCGGTTTGCCCACCGGCAGGCTGCGGCGCTTGCTGCCCTTGCCGAGCACATGCGCGGTCGCATCGGCGATGTCGATCCAGCCCGCGGCGTGGCCAGAGGCATGCAGGTCCAGGCCTTCGAGCTCGCCCACGCGCAAGCCGCAGCCGTACAGCAGCTCGACCATGCAGCGGTCTCGCGCCTGCAGCACTGGGGACGTGGTCTCGTCATCGCCCGCTTCAGCCAGCGCCACCGCATGGTCCACCGACAAGGCCTTCGGCAACGGCTTGCCCATCTTGGGCGCGCGCACGCCTTCGACCGGGTTCGCGTCAATCAGGCTTTCATGCCCCAGCCAGCGATAGAAGCCGCGCCATGCGGACAGCATCAACGCGATGCTGCGCGGCTTGAGCCCCTTCGCATGCGCCTGGCCGGCCCAGCGGCGGATGTGATGCGACTGCACCTTGCGCAGCGCGACCTTCGATTCCTCCGCCCCTCGTTGCAGCCGCTCGAACGCATCCGCATACAAGGCCAGCGTGCGCTCGGCCAGCCGCCGCTCGACCTTCAAATGCGTGAGATGACGCCGAACATCCTCATCCATCACCGGAGCTTCGGCGCCGTTCATCGACTCAGCCCGCGGCCTGCAGCCTCGACAGGCCGGCGCTGGCAATCTCGCCGATGCGCATCAGGAACTCCGTGCCCATGTCCGCCGAATAGCGCGTCGGGTCGGGCGAGCCGAGCACCACCATGCCGAAGGCGTTGGGCGTCGCGCCGTGCCGCAGCGGGATGAGCGCGATGGAGGTCATCGCCGAGCCATCTTCCATCCACTGCGCAGCCTCGAAGCCGGTGTTGGGCCCGCAATAGGGCGCCATCAGGCTGGTCGCGAAGCTCTTCACGTCGTCGCTCACCGGCTTGGCAAACGCCAGCGCCGAGAATGCCGGCGCCGCACCCCACACGCGGATGCCCGCGGACGGGATCATGAACTGGTGCATCAGCTCGTTGACCAGCACACCCGGCAGGTCGGCGGCATTGGTCGTGAGCATGATGGCGCGCGTGAAGCGATGCAGCCGGTCGGCGATGGCCACGTTCTCCTGGCCGTGACGGATCATCTCCATCACCTTCATCTCCATGCCCTTGATCTTGTCGCGCAGCATTTCCATCTGCCGCTCTTGCAGCGACACCGCGCGCTGCCCGTGCGGGCTCGTGAGCTGGATGCTGGCCAGCAACTCGGCATGACGCTCGAAGAAGCCGGGCGTGTTCGCCAGGTAGTTGGCGATGTCGTTCTCGGTGATGCCTTGAATGCTTGCCGTGCTCACAGTTCGATGTCTCCTTCAAATACGGTTTGCGCGGGGCCGGTCATCAGCACGTGGCTGTCGCCGCCTTGCCATTCGATGGTGAGGCGCCCGCCACGGGTGTCCACGTCCACGCGCGCGTCGAGCAAGCCCAGGCGGATGCCGGCGACCACTGCTGCACAGGCGCCCGTGCCGCAGGCGAGCGTCTCGCCCGCGCCGCGCTCGTGCACGCGAAGCTTGATGTGATTGCGGCCGAGCACCTGCATGAAGCCGGCGTTGACCTTGCGCGGAAAGCGCGAATGCGCCTCGATCATCGGCCCTTGCGATGCGACGACGCCGGAGTCCACGTCGGCCACCACCTGCACCGCATGCGGGTTGCCCATGGAGAGCACCGACAGGTCCACGTCGTAGTCGCCGAGCGACACCGGCCATTGCTCGAAATCGCCGACGCGCTTCGGCGTCAGGTTGGAGGCATCGAAGGGAATCTTGTCGTGCGCGAACACCGGCGTGTTCATGTCCACCGTCACGCGCCCGTCGGGCTGCAGGTGCAGCTCGAGCAGGTTGTTCATGGTCTCGACGCGGATGTGGTCCTTGGTCGTCAGGCCCTTGCTGCGCACGTAGCGCACGAAGCAGCGCGCGCCGTTGCCGCAGTGCTCGACCTCGTCGCCGGTGTTGTTGAAGATGCGGTAGCGAAAGTCCACGCCCGGCGTGTCGCTTTTCTCCACGATGAGGATCTGGTCGGCCCCGATGCCGAACCGGCGGTCGCCGAGGGCGCGGTACTGCTCGGGCGTGAGATCGATGGGCGCACGGGTGGCATCCAGCACGACGAAGTCGTTGCCCGCGCCGTGCATCTTCGTGAAGTGGAGTCGCATCCGCGGATTATCCCGGGTTCGGCCAGCGGCAGGCGGCGTGCCTGCGATCTCCCTAGCACGAGGGGCCGCCGAGTGGACAGCCGGTTTGACAGGCGCACCCGCGGCCTCTATTCCTGAAGGCGAGGGGGCACGAAAGGCCAAGAGCCTGTCGGCGCCTGCGCCTGCCGCAGGAATGGTTGATTGATGCGAGGAGACATCCCATGAGCACGATCCGATTCTTCCGGCATGCGCTGGCCTTTGCCGCGCTCGGCTGTGGGCTGTCCGGCCCTGCGCTCGGCGCGGAATACGCGGCGAAAGGCCTGGTCAGCGATGACACCAGCCTGCATCCCGCGCTGGTGCAAGACACGGCGCTCGTCAATGCCTGGGGGCTGTCGTACTCGCCCACGAGCCCGTTCTGGGTGTCGGCCGCCGACGGCAACGTGTCGCCGCTGTACCGGGTGAACCCGGCCACGCAGGCCACCACCAAGCTGGGCCTCACGGTGAGCGTGCCGGGCAACCCGACAGGCCAGGTCTTCAACGGCAATGCCGCGGCCTTCAACGGCGACAACTTCCTTTTCGTGGGCGAAGACGGTTCGGTGCACGGATGGCGCAATGCGCTCGGCACCACGGCCGAGACGCTGGTGGTCGCGTCGGCGTCCAACAGCTACAAGGGTGCGGCCTACGCCACCATCGGCAGCGACAGCTACCTGTACGCCGCCAACTTCGCGACCGGTGCCATCGATGTGTTCAAGGGCTCGTCCAGCTCGCCCAGCCTCTCGGGCAGCTTCACCGACCCGGGCACGCCATCGGGCTATGCGCCCTTCAACGTGCAGCGCCTGGGCACGAGCCTGTATGTCACCTACGTGAAGCAGGACGACGCGCATGAAGACGAAGTGAAGGGGGCGGGGCTGGGCCTCGTCGACCAGTTCGACCTGCAGGGCAACTTCCTCGGTCGCGTGGCCACCGGCGGCACGCTCAATGCGCCCTGGGGCCTGGCGATCGCGCCGAGCAGCTTCGGTGCCTGGGGCGGTGCCTTGCTGGTCGGCAACTTCGGCGACGGACGCATCAACGCCTATGACGCGACCACGCATTCCTTCCTCGGGCAATTGCTGGCCGATGGCGGGGCGGCGCTTTCGATCGACGGCCTGTGGGCGATCTCGCCCGGCAACGACGGCGGCGCGGGCAGCAGCCAGTCGCTGTACTTCACCGCCGGGCCTGACGACGAATCGCATGGCCTGTTTGGCGTGCTGATGGCGGTGCCGGAACCATCGAGCGTCGCACTGATGGGCCTGGGGCTGGTGGTACTGGTGGCGTTGTCGAGAAGGCGTGTTTGACGCCGATGCAGCTCAACGCTCGCGCCACGCATCCTTGAGCTGGAACCACGAGTAGGTCGCCTGCGCCGCCAACAGGCCCGCAGGCCTGAACGTGCGCGGCAGGCCATAGCGTTCGAAGTCCTTGGGGATGGGCTCGTTCTCGCCGATGGCCTTCGCGATGAGCTCGCCGGCCGCCGTGGTGGGCGCCACGCCATGCCCGCCGAAACCCAGGCCATACCAGATGCCATTGGGCAGCCGGCCGATCTGCGGCATCTTGTGGCGGGCGTAGCTCATCATGCCGCCCCAGGCGTGGTCGACGCGGGTGTTCGCGAGGCTCGGGAACACCTTGACCATGTCCTGCTTGAGGAAGACGGCGATGTCCTCGGGCGAGCGGTCGCGGATGGAGATGCGGCCGCCCCAGAGGATTCGCGTGTCCTTGAGTTTGCGGTAGTAGTCGAAGGCGAAGCGCGTGTCGTAGATGGCGGCGTGTGACGGGATCAGCCGGTGCACCGCATCGCCCAGCGGCTCGGTCACCATCACGTAGGTGGCGATGGGCAGGATGGCGCGCTCCAGCGTAGGGATGAGCTTGGCGAGGTAGCCGCCGCCCGCAATCACCACGTGCTTGGCGATGACTTCGCCCTCGGCCGTCTTGACGGTGGTGGACGCCTGGCGGATGTCCACGGACACCACGCGTGAGCGCTCGAAGATTTGACCGCCCAGTGATTCGATGGCGGCCGCTTCGCCGAGCGCGTACTTGAGCGGGTGGAAGTGGAAGGCGTCGGGCTCCAGCAGGCCCGAGTGGTAGCGGTCGGAGACGACCCACTTCTCGCCGAGCTCGCGCTTGTCCACGTAGCGCCATTCGACGCCGAAGTGGTCGCGCATCAACTGCTGCTGGCTCGTGAGGAGGCCTGGGTCATCGAACCAGTTGGCCAGCAATGCACCGCCTTCGACCGCGTCGCACTCGATGCCATGTCGCACGATGCGTTTTCGGATGAGGTCCACCGCCTGGCGAGTGAGCGAGTAGATGTGCCGCGCGCGCTCTTCGCCGAGGTGGGCGAGCAGGTCGGCGCAATCGAGGCTGTAGCCGCCGAAGACGAAGCCGCCGTTGCGGCCCGACGCGCCAAAGCCGACGCGCTCCGCGTCCAGCACCACCACGCTCTTCACGCCGCGCTCGAGCAGGCCGAGTGCGGTGGCCATGCCTGCGAAGCCTGCACCGACGACGCACACCTCGGCCTCGACCACGCCCTTGAGCGCAGGCCGCACGGGCCGCGTGCCGATGGTGTCGTCGTAGTAGTTCGTGAGCATGGTGGCCTAGGCCAGTCCCTTCACCTGCGCCATCAGCCGCACGAGCCCGAGCAGTGAATCGATGTGCGGCGTGGACATCTTCAGGTGCTGCCCGATTTCACGCACAGCCCCCACCAAGGCATCGATCTCCAAGGGGCGACCGGCCTCCAGGTCTTGCAGCATCGACGTCTTGAAGGCGCCGAGCTTGCGCGTCACTTCGTGCCGCTGCTCAGGTGTCTGGTCGATGGGCAGGCCGATGCGCGAGCCGATCTCCTTGGCCTCCTGCATCACCGCGCGGCAATAGTCGCGCACGAGCGGGTCGTCGAGCACGCGGTCGGCCGTGGCGCCGGTCAGTGCCGACACCGGGTTCATGGTCATGTTGCCCCACAGCTTGAACCAGATGTCGCGCTGGATGCGATCGCTCGCCGTGGTGTTGAAGCCGGCGCGGTCAAGCAGCTTCGCAAGCCCCTCCACACGCGGCGAGATGCCGCCCTGCGGCTCGCCGATGATCAGCCCATTGCCCATCACGTGCCGCACCTTGCCAGGTGCAGGCGCCGCGCTGCTCGCATGCACGACGCAGCCGACCACGTGCTGCAGCGGAATCTGCGCGCGCACCGCATCGCCGGCATCCACCGACTGCAGGTGCAGCCCGTCGAGCTCGCCGCCCAGCCCGTCGAAGAACCACCACGGCACGCCGTTCATCGCGACCAGCACGGTGGTGTCGGCATGCAGCAGCTGGCGCACGGCGGGCGCCACCGCCTTGAGCGCCGGGCCTTTGACGGCAACGATGACGAGGTCCTGCGGGCCAAGCTCGGCGACGTCGGCACTGGCTTGCATTGGCACGTGCAGAGTTTCTCCGGCGCTTTCCAGCTGCAAGCCGTCGCGCTTCAACGCTGCCAGCGTGTCGCCGCGGGCCAGCGCACTGAGCGTGAGCTCACCCGCGGGAATGCGCGAGCCAAGCCAGCCTGCAAACAGGCCGCCGATGGCGCCTGCGCCCACGATGCAGATCTTCATGGTCGTTCCTTCGTTCCTTCGTTGCTCATGCGGTTCGCTCCAGCCGGCACTCAAGCCATCCAGCGCTCGGTGGACCATTCCACCACGGCGGTCAGCGGCAAGCCCTTGCGCCGTTGCTCGCGCAGCGCTCCTGCGTCGTTCCCCGCGAAGAGGCTGTCGCGCAGCAGGTTGCTCGCGTCAAGCGCCCGCAGGTCCAGCGCATGTTCGTCGATGCGCGCGAGCGTGCGCAGGATGTCGTCGCGCAGCTTGTGGCGCTCCTTGGTCTTGGGGTCGACGATCTCGCCATCGAGCCCGAAGCGGCAGGCCTGGAAGCGGTTGAAGGTGTAGACGAGGTAGTCGTCTTCCGCGGGCTCGAAGGGCTTCTCTTCGCGCAGGTAGCGGCAGATGCATTGCAGGTAGCAAGCGAGCGCCGCGGCCTTGGCCACGGTGAGTGGCGTGTCGCACACGCGCAGCTCGATGGTGCCGAACTCGGGCTTGGGCCGGATGTCCCAGTAGAAGTCCTTCATCGACTGCACGACGCCCGTGCTCATCATCTTGTCGAAGTAGCGGCCGAAATCGTCCCAGGTGAGCGAGAAGGGCGCGCGGCCCGACAGCGGGAAGGCGAACACCGAGTTCAGGCGCGCTGAATCGAAGCCGGTGTCGGTGCCCTGCACGAAGGGCGACGAGGCGGACAGCGCGATGAAGTGCGGCACGTAGCGCGACAGCGCATGAAGGAGCCATAGCGCGGTGTCGCCGTTCTCGCAGCCCACGTGAACGTGCTGGCCGAAGACGGTGAACTGCTTGGCGAGGTAGCCATAGAGCTCGCTGATGTAGTGGAAGCGCTCGGTCGGGTAGATCTGCTGCGCGCTCCAGTGCTGGTAGGCGTGCGTGCCGCCACCGCCGATGGCGATGTTGAGCTTGCGCGCGCCGTCGCTCAACTGACGGCGCAGGTCGTTCAGCTCGGCCAGCAGTGGGCCGTGCTCGGTCTGGATGCTGGTGCCGATCTCGATCATGCTGCGCGTGATCTCGGGCTTCACGTCCCACGCGCCGGTGTGGTTCTTCAGCACGCGCAAGAGGTCGTCGGCCTGCGGCGCGAGGTCGAAGTCGTGCGTGCTCACGAGCTGCAGCTCGAGCTCGACGCCGAGCGTCAGCGGGGCGGAGGTGGTGAATGGGGCGAGGCTCATCGGGCGTGCTCCGTGCAGCGCGGGGCTTGTCGAGCGTGGTCGGAGGGAGATGTGGTGTTCATGCAGGCACTTGCGATTCGGCCTCGGGCGCGAGGTGCTTGAGCGCGATGGTGGTCCACAAGGGGCCGGTGAGCTGCATCAGCGTGGTGGCGGCGAGCAGCGCCTGCAGCACCGACTTGTCGGCGCCCGGAAACTGCGTGGCCCAGAGAAAGGTGTCCGCGGCGAGCAGCACCGCGAGGCTGCTCATGGGCTGCAGCGCGACGATGAGGGCTCCGGTCTGCCGCCAGCCGAGGCCGCTCGGCCGGCTCAGCGCAACGACGGCCAGGCCCTTGCCGAGCATGCGTCCCGCGATGATCGCAAGCACCCACGGCCACAGCGAGCCGATGTGGTCGAGCGTGAGCAGCAGCCCGAGGCACAAGAACAGTGCGACGCCCAGCACCGCGCCGGCCGAGCCGAGCTGTGGCTCGACGGTGAGGCCATGGCGCATGCGCGTGCGTGCGACGACGCCGGCCACCAGCAGTGCGAGCAGCGGCGAGAGTGTCCACTGCACGGCCAGCATGATGGCGATGGTGATGAGTGCGATCTGCAGAACGGGGATGGCACCGGCGCCGCTCACTCGGCGGCCAAGTACGTCCAGCAGCAGCCCGCACACGGCGCCGAGCAGGAACGAGCCCGCGACCACCCACAGCGCGCTCGCGGCGGTGGACATGAAGTCGTGGTCGCCCGATGCCGCGACCACGTGCCAGACCTTGAGCGCGATCATGGCCATGACGCTGTTGACCGCGGTCATCATCAGCAGGCGCTCGGTGACCTGCCCGCGAGGACGAATCTCATGCAGCACGGCCAGCGTGATCACCGGCGAGGTGGACATCGCGACGATGCCCGCCATGGCCGACGACAACATGTTGGCGCCGAGCTGGTTGAGTGCGAAGGTGACGACGATGCCGGCAAGTGCGCCCTCGAGCAGGCAGGTGAGTGCGAGCGATGGGTTGTCCATGAGCCAGCGCGGGCGGATGCGCGTGCCGAGCTCGAACACGAGGACGCCGATGGCCAGGTCAAGCAGCGGCTTCCAGGCGTCCAGCTCGCTGCGTTCGAGCAGCCGCAGCACCAGCGGGCTCGCGAGCACGCCGACGAGCATGTGGCCACACGCGCGCGGTACCCGCGCATAACGGCACAGCACATCGGCCAGCACGACAGCCAGCACCATCAGCAGCGCGAGGCCGAGCACCGGCGGCGCGGTGCGCAAGCCTTCCAGCGTCCACAGTGGCTTGTCGCCGATGGTCGAGATGAGGGAGCTCAGGTCGGTCATAGGGGCCGCAGCTTACGCAAGTTCGGCGGCGGACGGTAACCGAGGGCGTGACGCGGATTGTTCAACCTCTACCGGCGTTAGGCACCTCATGCCTTGACTCCCTCTCCCTCTTCCTCTGGGAGAGGGAGCCCGAGGTCAGTTCGCGGTGTAGACCGCCACGCTTTGTGCCGGCACGTTCACCACCGCATTGCCGCTCGCATCCGCATTCACGCCCGATGCGCCTGTCGGCATGACGGCCGTCAGCACCGCATTCGCAGGCAGACTCGCCAAGCTCACTGCTGCCGCCGACGCGCCGTAGTTGACAACCACCACTGTGCGCTCACCACCCAGCACCCGCTGAAAACTCATCACGCTCCCACTCGCCGACGCCGCCCCATACGACCCACGCGCGAGCGACGGATGCGCCTTGCGCAAGGCGATCAAGCCCTTGTACCAAGCCAGCAGCGAATCCGGATCAGTCGATTGCGCCGCGACGTTGTTCGTCGCGACATTGCCCGATGGCGCGCGAAACGGCGTGCCCGTCGTGAACCCGCCGCCAGCCGTCCAGCTCATCGGCGTGCGCAACTTCGGGTCGCCGCTCAAGCTCGACGCACCCGACATGCCGATCTCTTCGCCGTAGTAGATGAACGGCGTGCCCGGCTGCAGCAAGTAGGTGGCCGCCGCGAGCTTGTACTGCGCGAGGTTGCCACCGACCTGGTCGAAGAGTCGCTGGCCCGCGAAGGAGTCGTGGTTGGACACCATCGTTGCCATCGTCGACGGCGCACTCGCGAAGTAGTCGGACACCGCCTTCACCGCGCTTGCGTTGCCCTTGGCCGCATTGACGATGTCGCTCTGATGCCCGAATGCGAAGGCGCTGCCGCATGCGTTGGAAGCGGCGAAGCCCGTCGGGTCCGCGGGCGCTTCGCACACCATGTAGCGCTTCGCATAGCCATCGAGCATCGTGCGCACGTCCTTCATCAGCACGTAGTTCTGCGGCTGCTTCTCCCATGCCGACGGGCCGTTCTCCACGAGGTTGCCCACGGCATCGAAGCGGAATCCGTCGACGCCCCTGTTCAGCCAGAAGCGCAGGTTGTCGTGGTGGAAGTTCACCACCTCAGCGTTGGTGAGGTTGAAGTCGGGCATCTGGTCCCAGAAGCCGGCGAAGTAGTAGCCGGTGCCGCCCGAGTACCACGGGTCATTGCCGTAGATGCTCCAGCCGGTGGGCTTGTTGGCTTGCCACAGGTACCAGTTGCGAAACGCGTTGCTCGCATCGGCCTTCGAGTTGATGAAGGCCGGGTGCTGCGCGGCGCTGTGATTCATCACGTAGTCGACGATCACGCCGATGCCGCGCGCATGCGCCTGCGCCACGAGTTCGTCGAAGTCCGCGAGGCTGCCGTACTGCGTCTCGATGCTGCGGTAGTCAGTGACCGCATAGCCGTGGTCGTGGTCCTGGCTCTGCGTGATGGGCATGAGCCAGATGCCGCTGACGCCGAGGTCCTTCAGGTAGTCGAGGCTTTGCGTCAGGCCCTTGAGGTCGCCGATGCCGTCGCCATCGCTGTCCTTGAAGCCGCGGACGTAGATCTCCATGAAGACGCCGCTCTGCCAGTTGGCCGGCAGTGTGCTCCCCGGATCGGCGGCCGCGATGCTGCTCTTGTCGACGCTCGGCAAGTTGGCAGGAGCGCTTGCGGCGCCGCTGCTTGCGCCGCCGCCGCAGGCAGCGAGGACCATGGAGACGAGCGCGCAGCCCGCGGCGAGGCGAATGGAAAGACGTGACATGCATTGAATCGCGAAGTGATAACGCAATGTAGTTGAGGTACACATCGCTCGCAATAACACCGCTGAAACTACAGCAAAGAACATGCAATTTCCTAGGGAAACTCCTGGGAACGCATATGTAGTTTGACTCCATACCATCCGCCTCACTCAAAAAATCGAGGAGATCGGCGTGGTGGACGTACCTGGTTTTTCGTGGCTTCGGGTTCTGGCCTCGGCCTTGGTGGTGGCGTGCGCGGCGATGCTGTCGGCCTGCGGTGGCAGCAGCGGCAGCACCGACCCCGGCACCTCGACGGAGCTGGACGTCGGCAATGCGACCGCATTCGCCACCGTGCTGCATGCGGTGCCGGCGGCGTCGGCGCCCAGCACCGGAGGCCCGGCCACCTCGCTGACGATCCACTACCACCGCCTCGCCGGCGACACGAGCGGCTGGCAGGTGCACAGCTGGGGCGCGGGCAAGGACCCGACATGGAACGCAGGCTGGAACGCCACGGGCAGCGATGCCTTCGGCGCCATCTACGACGTACCGCTCGCGGCCACCTCCGGTGACGTGGGCTACCTCTTCCACAAGGGCGACACCAAGGACCACGGGGGTGGCGACCAGACGTACACGCTCAAGCCTGGCAAGAACGAGATCTGGCGCATCGAGGGCGACCTCGCGACCTACTTGAGCCAACCGATCGCCACGACCGTGCCCGACCTGAAGTCGGTCCGCGTGCACTACAAGCGCTTCGACGGCGCATACACGAACTGGGGCGTGCACATCTGGGACGGCAGCGGCCTTGACGTGACAAGGCTCAAGCCCGGCGTCACGCTCGCGCAGTGGTCCGCGCCGGTGCCGTTCAGCGATTTCAACAACGCGAGCTCAACGGCCGCGGAGGTGGTGTTCGAGATCCCGGTGCTCAATCCGAAGGACGACGCGAGCCGCACGGCGCTGGAGTTCGTCATTCACGGCATGTCGCCCAACGAGAACGACAAGGACGGCCGCGACCCGAACATCCACATCGAGTACGCCAAGCTCAACGTTGTGTCCCAGGTGGCGGACGTGTGGCTCGTGCAGCTGGATGCAACCGTCTACACCGCTGCACCCGACACGCGCTCCGCCTCGACGCTCGATGCGAAGGCCTACTGGCTCACGAAGCAGCTGATCCAGTGGCCGCGTGTCGATGGCTCGGGTGTGTTCAAGCTGTACCACTCGGCCAACGGACAGATCGTGGCGGCGAAGGACGCGGCCGTCACCGGCGCCGATGGCTCGATCACGCTCGACGTATTCACCGGCACCGTGCCTTCTGCGGCGGCAACGCGCTTCAAGTACGTGGCCCCAGGTGTCGTGGTGAGCGTGAAGGACGCCGACGTGGCCCAGCGCAACGACCTGCACAGGAAGCAGCTCGTGCTCGTGCAGGAAGACTCGACCGGCAAGGTGCAGAACGCGACCACCGCGCAAGTGGCGGGCGCACTTGACGATCTCTACGCTGCCGCACAGTCGGTGACCGACCTCGGCGTGTCGCTGAAGAGCGGCGCGACCAGCTTCAAGCTGTGGGCGCCGACCGCGCAGAAGGTCACCGTCTACACCTACGACAGCGGTTCGGGCAACGCCGTCGCTTTCGATGCGATGAGCTTCGACGCGGCCACCGGCGTGTGGAGCGTGAGCAAGTCGGTCGACTTGAGCGGCAAGTACTACCGCTATGCCGTGGAAGTGTTCGTGCGCGGCGTGGGCGTGGTGCGCAACATGGTGACGGACCCGTACTCCATCAGCCTCACGACCGATTCCAAGCGCAGCTACATCGCGGACCTGGGTGCCGATGCGCTCAAGCCCGCGGCGTGGGACACGACTGCATCGCCCGCGACGGTGAGTGCGCAGGTGGACATGTCCATCTACGAGTTGCATGTGCGTGACTTCTCGGCCAACGACCCAACGGTGTCGGCCGCCAATCGCGGCAAGTACCTCGCCTTCACCGAGACGGGCTCCAACGGCATGAAGCACCTGAAGGCGCTGGCGGACGCCGGCCTGACCGACGTGCACCTGCTGCCGGTGTTCGACATCGCGACCATCCCCGAAGCCTCGTGCACCACCCCCAGCCCCTCGGGCGCGCCCGATGCTGAAACACAGCAGGCGGCGATCGTCGCGACCAAGGACACCGATTGCTTCAACTGGGGCTACGACCCGTACCACTACACCGCGCCCGAAGGCAGCTACGCGACGGACGCCGCCGATGGCGCCAAGCGCATCGTCGAGTTCCGCAAGATGGTCCAGGCGCTGCACCAGGCCGGCCTGCGCGTGGGCATGGACGTGGTCTACAACCACACGACGGCCTCGGGCCAGAACGAGAAGGCCGTGCTCGACCGCATCGTGCCGGGCTACTACCACCGGCTCAATGCGACAGGCGGCGTGGAGACGTCCACCTGCTGCGCCAACACTGCGACCGAGAACGCGATGATGGGCAAGCTCATGAGCGACTCGGTCGTGACCTGGGCCACGCAGTACAAGATCGACTCCTTCCGCTTCGACCTGATGGCGCACCAGCCGCGGGCGGTGATGGAGGCGATCAAGGCACGCGTGGCCACCGCTGCCGGCCATGACGTGCAGCTCATCGGCGAGGGCTGGAACTTCGGCGAGGTGGCCAGCGGGGCGCGCTTCGAGCAGGCATCGCAGCTGTCGCTCAATGGCTCGGGCATCGGCACATTCAGCGACCGGGCGCGCGACTACATCCGTGGCGGCGGGCCCTTCGATGGCGGCGCGGACCTCGTCAAGAACCAGGGCTTCATCAACGGCCTGTTCTACGACGACAACGGCAGCGACGCGGGCAAGACGAAAACCGATCTGATGTGGGCGGGCGACGTCGTCAAGGTGGGCCTGGCTGGCTCCATCCGCGACTACACGCTCACCACGCACTGGGACGCGAGCAAGGCGCTGCAGGACCTGGACTACAACGGCCAGCCGGCGGGCTATGTGTCTCAGCCCGGCGAGGTGGTGAACTACGTCGAGAACCACGACAACCAGACGCTCTTCGACATCAACGTCTACAAGCTGCCGCTCTCGACGACCGCCGACGACCGGGCGCGGGTGCAGATGCTGGGCGCCGCGCTGAACGCCTTCAGCCAGGGCGTGAGCTACTTCCACGCGGGCATCGACACGCTGCGTTCCAAGAGCATGGACCGCAACAGCTACGACTCGGGCGATTGGTTCAACCGCCTGGACTGGAGCTACGCGGACAACAATTTCGGCGTCGGCGCGCCGCCTTCTGGCGACAACGGGGACAACTGGTCGATCATCAAGCCGCTGCTGGCCAACACCTCGGTCAAGCCGGGGGCGACGCAGATCGGCATGGCGCGCGACATGTTCCGCGACCTCTTGAAGATCCGGTCGAGCTCGACGCTCTTGCGCCTGCGAACGGCGGATGACATCAAGGCGCGGCTCAAGTTCTACAACACCGGCTCGGCCCAGAACCCCGTCGTCATCGCCGCCCACCTGGACGGCAATGGCTACGCGGGCGCGGGCTTCAAGGAGCTCATGTATTTCATCAACGTGGACAAGACGGCGCAGCAGCTGACGGTGCCGGCCGAGCTCGGCAAGGCCTACGTGCTGCATCCGGTACAGGCATCGGCCAATGCGGCGGATGCGCGGGTGCGCACGGACGCGGCCTATGACGCGGCGACCGGCCGATTCACCCTGCCGGCCCGCTCGGCGGTGGTGTTCGTCGTGAACTGAAACGGGTTGAGAGAGCGGCAAGCGGCCCTGGATCGGGCCGTGAGCGACCGTTGGGCCGCCTCGCAAGGGGCGGCCTTTTTTCGCCTCTTGAATCGTCCACAATCGCCCCCATTCTTTCGCGCGCGGCCGGCTGTCGCGGCCCACGAAACACGGGACGAACATGGACAAACAGACACTTTCCTTCCAGGCCGAGGTCAAGCAGATCCTGCACCTCGTGACTCATTCGCTGTATTCGAACAAGGAGATCTTCCTTCGCGAGCTGATTTCCAACGCGTCGGATGCCTGCGACAAGCTGCGCTTCGAGGCGCTGAACAACGCGGCGCTCTACGAAGACCAGCCCAACCTCGAGGTTCGCGTGGCCTTCGATGCGGCCGCCAAGACCATCACCATCACCGACAACGGCATCGGGCTCTCGTCGGCGGAGGCCGTGGCCAACCTGGGCACCATCGCCAAGAGCGGCACGCGCGAATTCATGGCCGCCCTGGAAGGCGACCAGAAGAAGGATGCGCAGCTGATCGGCCAGTTCGGCGTTGGCTTCTACAGCGGCTTCATCGTGGCGGACCGCATCACGGTGGAGTCCCGCCGTGCGGGGCTACCGGCGGAAGAGGGCGTGCGCTGGAGCTCGGAAGGTACTGGCGAGTTCGAGGTGGAGACCATCACGCGCTCGCAGCGAGGCACCTCGGTCACCTTGCACCTGCGTGACGGCGAGGAAGAGTTCCTGAGCGGCTGGAAGCTCAAGTCCATCATCGGCAAGTATTCCGACCACATTTCGCTGCCCATCCTCATGCAGAAGGAGGAGTGGGACGCCGAGGCGCAAAAGCAGGTCACGCGCGAGGAATGGACGCCCGTCAACAAGGCGGCGGCGCTGTGGACGCGCAACAAGAACGACATCACGCCCGAGCAGTACAACGAGTTCTACAAGCAGATCAGCTACGACAGCGAGCCGCCGCTGGCCTACACGCACAACCGCGTCGAGGGCCGCAGCGAATACACGCAGCTGCTCTTCATCCCGGCCAAGGCGCCCTTCGACCTGTGGAACCGCGACAAGCGCGGGGGCGTGAAGCTGTACGTGAAGCGCGTGTTCATCATGGATGACGCCGAAGCGCTGATGCCGGTGTATTTGCGCTTCGTCAAGGGCGTGATCGATTCCGCCGACTTGCCACTGAACGTCTCGCGCGAGCTGCTGCAGGAAAGCCGTGACGTGAAGGCGATCCGCGAAGGCTCGACCAAGCGGGTGCTGTCGATGCTCGAATCGCTGGCCGACAACGAGGATGCGGCCGAGCGCGCCAAGTACGTCGCGTTCTGGAAGGACTTCGGCGTCGTGCTCAAGGAAGGCATCGGCGAGGACCACGCCAACCAGGAGCGACTGGCCAAGCTGGTCCGCTTCGCGTCCACGCATGCGGACGAAGGCGTGAGCTTCGCCGAGTACGTGAGCCGCATGAAGGAGGGCCAGGAGGCGATCTACTACATCACCGCCGACAGCCTCGCGGCGGCCAAGAGCAGCCCGCAGCTGGAGATCTTCCGCAAGAAGGGCATCGAGGTGCTGCTGCTGGTGGACCGTGTCGACGAATGGATGCTGAGCCATCTGTACGAGTTCGACGGCAAGCCGCTGCAAAGCGTCGCCAAGGGCTCGGTAGACCTCGGCAAGCTGCAGGACGAGGCAGAGAAGAAGCAGGCCGAAGAGGCCGCTGAAGCGTTCAAGCCGACGCTCGATCGCCTGAAGGAAGCCCTGAAGGATCGCGCCAAGGATGTGCGGGTGACGACACGGCTGGTTGATTCACCGGCCTGTCTGGTGGTTGAAGAGGGCGACATGAGTGGTCACCTGGCCCGCATGTTGAAGCAGGCGGGGCAGGCCGCGCCGGCGTCCCGGCCCATCCTTGAAGTGAATGCGGAACATGCGCTGGTCAAGCGGCTGGACGGCAATGCGCACTTCGACGACCTGGCGCACATCCTCTTCGACCAGGCGCTGCTGGCTGAAGGCGGTCATCTGGAAGACCCGGCGGCGTATGTGAAGCGGGTGAACGCGTTGCTGGTGGGCTGACGGCGCTTCAATCGGCAAGCCGGATTGCTTGCCGAATGGAGAAGGACAAAGGAAAAAGAAAAGGGCCATGGCGTGATGCCATGGCCCTTTCTTGTCTCGTCTCTGAGCTTGGCCGTGGGCTTTGCGTGCAGATGGTTGGCAGGCCAACCATCACTCACCACGCAAAAGAGCCGGCCCAAGGGCCGGCTCTAACCAACTCGAGACTGCTAACTCAGTCGGCTCAGTCAGCGCGGCGACGACGGGCCACGAAGCCCATGATGCCCAGGCCAGCCAGCAT
Organism: uncultured Comamonadaceae bacterium; assembly: GCA_966211955.1. Taxonomy (GTDB): domain Bacteria; phylum Pseudomonadota; class Gammaproteobacteria; order Burkholderiales; family Burkholderiaceae_C; genus Albitalea. Next base: position 20,163 of record CBIHOF010000004.1, read on the forward strand.
GAGAGCATAGGTCTCGGGTTCCGGCACGACCGAAACCTTGATGCCGACGACGAGGTCGTCATAGTCAGCGTCGATCTTCAGACCGTCGTTGAAGCCGAGGACGTAGTCGAACTCGCCACCCTTGGTGTAGGCGGTGAAGGCACCGGCGGAGTCGTAGCTGCCGAGGACGACGTAGCTGGCGAAGGCGAGCAGGTTGCCGCCGTTGGCCACTTCGCTACCGTCGTTCGTGTCCTTGAACTTGAAGTCCAGCGGGGAACCGGCGTAGAACGGGCCGTAGGTGGAGGGAGCAGCTGCCAGGTTGTTGAACACCAGGCCGCCGTTCACGTAGAACTGGTTGATGTGACCGGCTTCCTTGCCCAGGAAGGTCGCGGTGATTTGGTCAAGCGGGTTGTCCGAAACCAGCAGGGCGTCTTGCTTGCCTTGGGTTTGCGGTGCGGTCAGGACCGGGGGGGCGTCATAGCCCGTGAAGGTGATGTTCGTGCCGCCCACGAGCGTCACGGTGGCGTTTGCGGCGCCAACGGTTGCCAGCAGTGCTGCGGCAAGGAGAGTGCGTTTCATTGATTTGTCCCTTCGGAGTTGGTAGTCGCAGAAGGCTCCTCCTTTTGCGATTGGGGGATGTTAGGTGTTACATGCTCGTAGCACATCCCGTGTTCAGGGGGTCGTCAGCTGGTTAGGGGGTAGTACATCCCTAACTTGAAGGCCGGTCTCAAGAGCCTGTGCGCATTGCGTTCACTTGCTCTCGCAAGACTTGCGTCTGTTGCTGCCAATAGGCCGCTTGTCCGAACCATGGAAAGGCAGCCGGAAAGGCCGGGTCATCCCATCGGCGCGCGAGCCACGCACTGTGGTGCACGATGCGCAATGCGCGCATCGATTCGATCAGCGCGAGCTCCCGATCATCGAACTCCATCATCGTCTCGTAGCCGCGCAGCAAGGCGTCCACCTGGTGGCGATACGTGCTCTTGTCACCGGCCAGCAGCATCCACAGATCCTGGATGGCGGGGCCGTTCATCGCGTCATCCAGGTCCACGAAGTGCGGCCCTGCGTCCGTCCAGAGCACGTTGTTCAGGTGGCAATCGCCATGCAGGCGGATCGATCGGATGTCGCCTGCGCGCGCAACGGCTTCGGCCGCCAGGTCCAGGCATTCGTCCGCGGCGGCGATCCACTGCGGCTGTGCGTCGGGCGGCAGCAGTTGTGACTGCACGATCCAGTCGCGTGCGGCGCGGCCGATGGTGTCGACGGTCATGTTCATGCGATGCGCGAACGGCTTCGTGCTGCCCACGGCATGCATGCGGCCGATGAACCGGCCGATCCATTCGAGCTGGTCCATCGATTCGAGCGACGGGGCGCGCCCCGAGCGTCTCGGTGAGACGGCGAAACGGTGGCTCGCTGTGCGGGCGAGCGTCGGCGGCTCGCCAATCAACGTGGCAGGAAGCAGCGGGTCGGCGATCTGATGCAAAACGAGGGGCGCGACCACGGGCACTTCCGCGGCTGCAAGTTCGGTCGCAAACGCATGTTCTTCAAGGATCTGCTCATCGCTCCAGCGCGCCGGCCGGTAGAACTTGGCCACGACGACGGAGGCATCCTCGAGGAAGACCTGGAAGACGCGGTTCTCGTAGGAGTTGAGTTGCAGCAGTCGGCCATCTCCGCGCAGGCCCACCGCATCCAGCGAATCGAGCACCACGTCTGGTGTGAGCCCGGCGAAAGGCGTGGAAGTGGCCGGGGCGCGCTCGTGGTCGGTGCTCATGCCGCGCATCCTACGCGGCTGTCTCGTCTCATCCGGCGAGGGGCGCCGCGAAAGTTCTCAGTGGCGCGTGGGGTTGGCGCTGCGCGGGGTGTCGACCACGACGCCGCCGAGGTTGTCGTCCGGCGGCTGCTCGCTGTCACGCTCGCCGTTCACGGCACCCAAGCCGTTCATGCCGCCCGGGCCGCCGAGCGCGCCGAACTCCGACACACCCATGCCGTCCAGGCGGTTGTCGGGCGCGAAGAACGAATCCTGGAAGAAGGTGGAGTCTTGCCAGAGCGCGGTGCGTTCGGCGCGGCGGTTGGCGACGGTGCTGGAAAGCGAGTCACGCGCCTCGTGCAGCGTGTGGCTGGGTGCGGGGGCGGCATGCGGCGCGCGGGCGGTGTTGGAGTGGTGCGGCACCAGCAATTGCAACTCGGCAAGCGTCGGCAGGCGGTCGGGCGGGCAGCGCAGGTAGCGCACACGGCATGCAGCGAGCACCGATTGCTTGATCTGCGCGACGCGGCGCGAGCCGTTGCGTTCGTTGTCCAGGTCGATGGCGGCGAGCACGCGACCGTTGGCGCTGCAGATCGCGAAGGCGACGTGGTTCGCGCCGAGGAGGTCATACCAGTAGCGCACCTCGTTGCCGTCCACCGGCTGGCAAAGTCGCACGAGAGGCAGCTTGGCAAGGATGATCTGGTGCGGCAGCGCCTCGCGCAGCAGGCGGTAGACACGCCGCTCGTCGACGTTGAACACTGGTCGCGCGGTGAGGGCCCATTCAATGGGCAGCGGTGCCTGTTGCGGGGTCTTGCGTGGACGCAGCGCCCACGCGCCCAACGCGATCACGGCCGCGCCAAGCACAGCCACAAGGATGATCCACGGAAGCGTTTGCATGGTCACGGCGTCGTCTGACAGCCGGCCTCGCGGTGCATGGCCTAGTCAGAAAGTCCCTGGAAATTAGGTGCCTATTGTCATCCACAACACCCCGCTGGCCGCATCCCCAACATGAGGTGTTGGTGCGCCATCCGCATCACTCAGATGCGGTGGGGGTTTTGTCGATGTGAGTTTTTACTTCCGAGAAGGCTTCGAGAATCTCGTTGATCCGATGCGCTTGCACTTTCAGTCGGTAGTCGATCTCGGCCGCTTGCTCTTCCATGAGCTCAGTGAAGCGGGTGGCGAGGGTTTCCGGCGGCAGCTTGAGCCAGGCCTCGGTTTCGGAGCCCGAACGCTCGACGATCGCGCCGGCCTTGCGGGCGATCTTGAGCATGGCGGCGTTTTCGCTCAGCGCGTGAATGAAGAGGGTGTCCACGCCGCGGTTGCGGGCGTGCATCATGGCGTGGTCGAAGAGCCGGGCGCCATATCCGCGGCCGCGAGCACCGGCCGCCACGGACACGCCGAACTCGGCGACGGTGCTGGGGCCGGATTGCGCAGGTCGAAGGTTCGCCAGGTGAGCCATGGCAATGAGCTCGAGCCGTCGATTGAAGATGCCGAAGACCTCGTCGCGCTCGAAATCAATGCCTTCGACGTACTTGTCTATCTGTTCGTCGGTGGCGGGATACCCGAAGCGCAGGTAGCGGTCATGCTCGGCGAGCAATTTCAGGTGGCGAGCGATGCGCGGACGATGTCGTGGCGCCAGCGAGCGGATGGGCACCCACGACCAGATGGCCAGGCCCGTGAGAGGTGCCAGGGTGGCCAGCGGAAAGGGGGGCGGTGCTTTGGAAGGCAATGAAGGATCGGACACCATGGTCGGCTCCTAGGGTTAACCCGCATTCTACGCCGCGAGTCGTGCAGCCGCTTGAAACGAGACGCCGCCTGAGCCGTCATCTCTGATAGAATCGAAAGCTTTCCCGAAATCAGCCCAGGGAAAACGCATTCGCGGCGGCATGCTGCGAATGTCCTGCCTAAGAGGCCGCCATTCAAAGAAGCGGCACCGACCGCAGGAACAGCGGGCTGAATTCTTACCCAGGTCATCCATGAAAACCTTCAGCGCAAAACCCGCCGAAGTGACGCATGAGTGGTTTGTGATTGACGCAACCGATAAGGTTCTCGGACGGGTGGCCAGTGAAGTCGCCCTCCGCCTGCGCGGCAAGCACAAGGCCATCTACACGCCTCACGTCGATACCGGCGACTTCATCGTCGTCGTCAACGCCGACAAGATCCGCGTCACCGGCAACAAGGCCAACGACAAGGTGTACTACCGCCACACCGGTTACCCGGGCGGCATCTACGCCACCAAGTTCAAGGACATGCAAGCCAAGCATCCAGGCCGCGCCCTGGAAAAGGCTGTCAAGGGCATGCTGCCCAAGGGTCCGCTTGGCTACGCGATGGTCAAGAAGCTGAAGGTCTATGCCGGTGGTTCCCACCCGCACACCGCCCAGCAGCCCAAAGTGCTCGAGATCTAAGGAGCGGTGATGATCGGAAATTGGAACTACGGAACCGGCCGCCGCAAGTCTTCGGTGGCTCGCGTTTTCATCAAGAAGGGCACGGGGCAGATCCTCGTCAACGGCAAGCCTGTTGACCAGTACTTCGGCCGCCAGACCTCCATCATGGTCGTGCGCCAGCCGCTCGTGCTGACCGCCAATGACGCCGCCTTCGACGTGAAGGTGAACGTGCATGGTGGTGGCGAATCCGGCCAGGCCGGTGCGGTGCGTCATGGCATCACCCGCGCGTTGATCGACTATGACGCGGCGCTCAAGCCCGCGCTGAGCCACGCTGGCTTCGTGACGCGCGATGCGCGTGAAGTCGAACGGAAGAAGGTCGGCCTCCACGGCGCCCGTCGCCGGAAGCAGTTCAGCAAGCGCTGAACCCACGCTCACCGAGCAAGAGAAACAAGGCCGCTTCATGCGGCCTTTTTCTTGACCATCTTCTTGCCCCCCCGTTCGCCTGCTTCTTGCCCACTTCTTGCTCGCTTCTGTCACCACAGCCACAACACGCGGTTTTGCGAAACCCTCGGACACACCGGACATGCGTTGGAAACTGATGCGTCGAAGACTGTCGATCAGCGCGCCGCGCATGATCGTGCGAAGTCACCTTCCGTGGCCTTTGCGCTGGGCGGTGGTGGCGGTGGTGCTGGGCTTCTCGGCGGCGATCGCGATGTGGGCCTTCGAGTTCGGCAAGGACATCGCCGGGCTTGATCGCGATGCCAAGGCGGAGCTTGCGCAGCTTCGAATCGAAGTCGCGCAGCTGAAGTCCGAGCGGGAACGCACGCTGTCGGTGGCCAACACGGCCGACAGCCTGCTCAAGGCGGAAAAGGCCTCGCAAGAGCGACTCGCCCAGCAGCTCAAGCAGATCGAATCTGAGAACCTCGCGCTGAAGGCCAACCTGGGTTTTTTCGAGAGGCTGCTGCCCGCGGGCGCCAGCGCAGGACTGAATATCCGCAGCTTGCAGGCGGAGACCACGGCTGCGGGCCAGATCCGCTTTCAGATGCTGGTGATGCAACCCGGCAAGACACCTCCGGAATTCCGCGGCAGCTACGAGGTGACGCTTCAGGGCACACTGGACGGCAAACCGTGGTCGTTGGCGCCCACAAACGGCAGCAAACCGCTGCAGATGAAACAGTATTTGCGGGTTGAAGGAACGCTCGAGCACCCGCCGGCCGCCGTGGTAAAAACCTTGCAGATCCGGGTGTTGGACGCAAGCGGCGGCCTCAAGGCCACCCAGACCGCCAAATTGTGAAGTCTTGCTGGCACGCGACCTGCGTCAGGTCGGGCCACAGCCTCGTTGGAGACAAGATGTTCAACAGCAAGAAGAAGCAGCCGCCGATCCGTACCCTGATCGGCGAGGGAACCGTCATCCAGGGTGAACTGCGCTTCACCGAAGGCCTGCGCATCGACGGCGAAGTCCATGGCGACGTCACCGCCACCGGCGAAGGCCACAGCATCCTCGTCATCAGCGAGAAGGCGCGCGTGCTCGGCCGGGTCAAGGCGGCGCACGTGATCATCAACGGCTGCGTGGCCGGCCCGGTGGTGTCAGACGGCCTGCTGGAACTGCAGCCCAAGGCGAGCATCGTGGGCGATGTTCGTTACGAAGTCCTTGAAATGCACCAGGGCGCCACCATTGATGGTGAATTGCGACCGCTGAAGGCCGAAGAGAAGCCCGCACTGAAACTGGCGGCTTCGAACGGCGGATAATGCGGGCTCGCGCCACCGTTTTGGAGTCCCCATGAGTGCCCTCGCCGAAAACAGTCACACCAACCCGCACGCGGACGAGCCGCCGCCGCCGCTGGTGTTCACCGACAGCGCCGCCTCCAAGGTGCGCGAGCTGGTTGACGAGGAAGGCAACCCCGACCTGAAGCTGCGTGTCTTTGTGCAGGGCGGCGGTTGCTCCGGCTTCCAGTACGGCTTCACTTTCGATGAAATCACCAACGAAGACGACACGCAGATGCACAAGAACGGTGTCACGCTGCTGATCGACGCCATGAGCCTGCAGTACCTGGCCGGTGCCGAAATCGACTACAAGGACGATCTGCAAGGCGCGCAGTTCGTGATCAAGAACCCGAATGCGACGACCACTTGCGGTTGCGGTTCGAGCTTCTCGGTCTGAGCCTTTCCGCCGCTCGCAAAAAAGCCGCCTTCGGGCGGCTTTTTGTTGGGTGCCTTCACCCTGAACTTGCCGGTCCAGCAAGGCGGACCGATCACGCCGGATAGAGCGCACCCAGGATGCGCGGCCCGGCGGCGCCAGTCACCGCCGTGAGATTGCCCGGCTGGCGATCGACGAACGCCTTGGCGAGCCAGGCGAAGGCGGCAGCTTCCACCTCCAGCGCGGGCAGCCCCTGTTCGTCGGTTGGGCGCACGGCGGCAGTAGGCAGATGAGCCGCAATCGAGCGCATCAGGTGGCCGTTCAAGGCGCCCCCGCCGCACACCAGGACTCGCGACGCGCCCGGCGCGTGCTCGGCAATGGCCCCTGCGGCAGACCACGCCGTCAGCTCGGCCAGGGTGGCCTGCACATCCGCCGCGCTCGGCACCGAGGCGGCAGACACGAGCATCGCCTGCAGCCACGCAGGGTTGAACAGGTCCCGCCCGGTGCTCTTGGGGGGCGCCTTTGCGAAGAACGCTTCGGCCTGCATGCGCGCAAGCAACGCCTTGTCCACGCGGCCTGAGGCTGCCCACGCGCCGTCCCGGTCAAAGGGTTGGCCGCGATGCACCGCGCACCAGTGGTCCATCAGCGCGTTGGCCGGACCGCAATCGAAACCCAGCGTGCGACCATCCCCCAGCAGCGCCGTGATGTTGGCAATGCCGCCCAGGTTCAGCACGGCGACCGTCTCGCCCGGACGTCCGAATACCGCGCGATGAAACGCCGGCACCAGCGGGGCACCTTGACCGCCAGCCGCGACATCGCGCGAGCGGAAATCGGCCACCACGTCGATGCCGCCAAGCTCCGCGAGCAGCGCCGGGCTGTTCAGCTGCAGCGTGTACCCCACGCCATCGAACTCGCCGGGCCTGTGCCGCACCGTCTGCCCGTGGGCGCCGATGGCCTTCACCCGCGACGCCTCGACTTGCGCCTGCCGCAGCAGATCAGCGACCACGCCGGCATACACCTTGGCGAGTGCGTTGCCAGCGAGGGCGGCCCGATGAAGCTCGTCCGCACCGCTGGTATTGAGCACCATCAGCTCGCTCGCGGCTGTTGGGTCGAAGGCACGATGCGCATGCGCCCTGACGCGCAAGGTGGCCGCACCCGCGCCGAACTCGCACAGCACGCCGTCCACGCCGTCCAGCGAGGTGCCGGACATCAAGCCGATGTAGAGATCCGTCATCCGTCGATTGTGCCCGCCGCAAAAGACAAGGCCCGCGCGCTGCGGGCCTTGGCAAGACTTTGAAGGACGCCGATCACTCGGCGTACATGCTCGAACCGGCAATCGTCTGCGCCGCGTCGAGCTGTGCACGAACGCCCTGCGCCATCTGGGCGAACTGCGCCTTGCCGGCGGGGGAAATCGTGAGCGACTCCGACGCCTTGGCGATTGTCAGCGGGTTCTGCTGCATGCCGTTGAGCTTGACCTCGAAGTGCAGGTGCGGCCCGGTGGCCCAGCCGGTGGCGCCGACCGCGCCGATCTTCATGCCCTGGTCCACGTGCTGGCCGCAGCGAACGTCGATGCGGCTCAGGTGCGCGTAGACGGTCGAGCGGTTGTTGCTGTGCTTGATGCTGATGACGTTGCCGTAGCCGTTCTGCCAGCCGGCGAAGTCCACCGTACCGTCGCCGACCGTGCGCACCGGGGTGCCGGTGGGCGCGCCGTAGTCGACGCCGTTGTGCTGCTTCCAGGTCTGCAGGATCGGGTGGAAGCGCATCGCGAAGCCCGAGGTGATGCGCGAGAACTCGAGCGGGCTGCCGAGGAACGAGCGGCGCTTGCTCTGGCCGTTCATGTCGAAGTAGGCACCCTTGCCGCTGGCCGGATCCTTGAACCAGACGGCCGAATAGGTCTTGCCGTTGTTGGTGAACTCCGCTGCCAGCACGCGGCCGGACGATTGGCTCCAGGTGATGGGTTCGCCGTCGGCGGTGAGCGCTTCGTAGATCACGCGGAAGCTGTCGCCGCGGCGCAGCTCGCGGTGGAAGTCGACGTCGGTGGCGAATACCTCGGCCAGCTGGTTGGCGACGGCATCGGGGATGTGCGCGTCGTCCGTGGCCGCGAACAGCGAGTTGCGGATGATGCCGCTGCCCATGCGGATCTGCGCGGCGAGCGGCAGGGTCTCGACGGTGCTTTTGAACTGGCCGTTCACGCGAGCGATGCGCAGGCGGGTGAAATGCGTCGCGGATTGCTCGCTGTTCTCGGCGGTGTAGCGGGCGACGAGTTCGTCGAGCTCGCCAGACTCGTCAGTGCGCACTTGCACCATCTTGCCGGCGCGGCCGGAGACGAGCTTGCGGGCCAGCACGTCGCTGCGGATAAAGGCGGCAGCCTGGACGTCGTCCACGTTCAGGCGGCGCAGCAGGGTGTCGGCGGTGTCGCTGGAACGGGTGAGATCGTTGCGATAGAGCTCCAGCTCGTGGGCGGCCAGGGCCTCCAACTGCGACGACATGTCATCGGGTGTGACAATTTCCGTCACGATGCGACTCGGGAGGTCGGCGGCATCGGGGGCCATCGGCGCAATGCCGAAGGCGGTGGCGCCAAAACCCGCCAGGGCGACGACCACCGCAGACATGATGCTGTGGGGATGGCGCTTGACGAATCGTCCGGTGCGCTCGATGGCAGATGCCACGGCGCTGTCAACAGGGTCCAACGAACTCAATTTGGTTTCCCGGGCCTGGCGGCTCGACTGGCTGCCCCGCGCCTGGCGGCACGAGATGGTTGTACTTCACGACCCGAGGCGTCCACTAGAATCGCAACGCTTTCAAGTCCCGCTGGGATCGTGCGGCTGCCGGACCCCTCCGCCCGGCTGACAGCAGCCGCGCAGTATACCGATCGACCGCCTGGGCCCAAGTCCGTGAAAGCCCCATCGAAGCTCCCCTTTCCTGAACCGCTGTTCGCATCCCGATGACCCAGCCCGCCGAACCCGTTTCCAACTCCGCCAAGTACCCAGTGACCGACCAGGTCCTCGAGGCGATGGCCGTCTCGAAGCGGGGCTGTGACGAGCTGTTACCCGAGGGTGACTGGCTGACCAAGCTTGCCCGTGCACATGCAACAGGTGTGCCACTTCGGATCAAGTTCGGCCTGGATCCCACGGCGCCGGACATCCACCTCGGGCACACGGTGGTCTTCAACAAGATGCGCCAACTCCAGGATCTCGGCCACACCGTGATTCCGCTGATCGGCGACTTCACCACCACCATCGGCGACCCGTCGGGCCGCAACACGACGCGACCGCCGCTCACGCGCGAGCAGATCGAGGCGAATGCGAAGACCTACTTCGACCAGCTGCGTGTCGTGCTCGACGTCGACCGCGCCGAGGTCCGCTACAACAGCGAGTGGAGCGATCCGCTCGGTGCGCGCGGCATGATCCAGCTCGCGGCCAAGTACACCGTGGCCCGCATGATGGAGCGCAACGACTTCCACGAGCGCTTCAAGGCGGGCACGTCGATCAGCGTGCACGAGTTCCTCTACCCGCTGATGCAGGGCTACGACTCGGTGGCGCTCAAGAGCGACCTCGAGCTCGGCGGCACCGACCAGAAGTTCAACCTCCTCATGGGCCGGCACCTGCAGCAGGAATACGGGCAGGAGCCGCAATGCATCTTGACGATGCCGCTCTTGGAGGGGCTCGACGGCGTCGAGAAGATGTCCAAGAGCAAGAACAACTACATCGGCATCACCGAGGACGCGAACACCATGTTCTCGAAGGTGCTGTCGATCTCCGACGACCTGATGTGGCGCTGGTACACGCTCGTGAGCTTCAAGGGCGAAGCCGAGATCGCGGCGCTGAAGGCCGAGGTGGCGGCAGGCCGCAACCCGAAAGACGCGAAGGTGATGCTCGCCAAGGAGATCACCACGCGCTTTCACAGCGCGGCCGCGGCAGACGCGGCAGAGGCGGACTTCAACAACCGCGCGCGCGGCGGCGTGCCCGATGAAATCCCCGAGGTGTCGCTCTCCGGCGCGCCGCTGGGCATCGGTGCCTTGCTCAAGCAGGCCAACCTGGCGCCGTCCACCAGCGAGGCGTCGCGCCTCATCGACGGTGGCGGTGTGCGGGTGGATGGCAGCGTCATCAGCGACCGCGGCCTCAAGCTCGGCTCGGGCGTGTACGTGGTGCAGGTCGGCAAGCGCAAGTTCGCGCGGGTGACGCTCGCGGCATGATCCGCCGGCGCGACCTTCTCCTGCTCGCGGCCGCGGGCTTCGCCGCAAGCGCGGCGACGGCGACCTTGCCACCGGCCGAACGCGCGCGCATTGATCGCCTGATTCGCTATGTGGAGACGCGCAAGGACGTGCGCTTCATCCGCAACGGCCACGACTACTCGAGCGAGGAGGCTGCCGGCTTCCTGCGCAAGAAGCTCGACAAGATGGGCGAGCACGTGAACAGCGCCCGCGAGTTCATCGAGCAGATCGCCTCGAAGTCGAGCACTAGCGGCGAGGCCTACAGCATCCGCTTTGCGAACGGCCGCATCGAACCCGCGGCCAAGTTCCTCGGGGACGAACTCCATCGAATGGACGCCGGCAAGTGACGACGTCGACGGGCTTTTCGGTTCGCACCTTCTTGAAGCTGTCGGTGCTCGCGGCCATCGCGACCATCGGGCTGAAGACCGCGGCCTGGTGGGTGACGGGCTCGGTGGGCCTGCTGTCGGATGCGATGGAGTCCTTCGTCAACCTCGCGGCGGCGCTGTTCGCGCTCGCGATGGTGACGATCGCGCAGGCACCCGCGGACGACGACCACCCTTACGGCCACAACAAGGCGGAGTACTTCTCCAGCGGCTTCGAGGCGATGATGATCCTCGGTGCGTCGCTCGCGATCATCTGGACCGCGGCGCATCGATGGTTCTCGCCGCAGCCGCTCGAGTCGCTCGGCTGGGGCGTGGCCTTGTCCATCGGCAGCTCGGCGATCAACGGCTTTCTCGCTTCCGCGATGCTCAAGGCCGCGAAGCGCCACGACTCCATCGCGCTGGAGGCCGACGCTCGTCATCTCATGACCGACGTGTGGACCTCCGTCGGCGTGGCGGGTGGCCTGCTGCTGGTGCCGCTCACCGGTCTGCTCTGGCTGGACCCGCTGCTCGCCATCCTCGTGGCGCTGAACATCCTGCGCGAGGCCTACAGCCTGCTGCGGCGGTCGGTCGACGGCCTGATGGACCGCGCACTGTCCGATGACGACCGTGGCCGCATCGACGGCGCGCTCACGCAACTCACGCGCGACGAGGTGCACTTCGACCACCTGCGCACCCGCCGCGCCGCCGGCGCGAAGTTCTGCCAGTTGCACATGCATGTGCCCGGTGAGTGGATGCTCGGACGCGCCTTCCGCGAGCGCGATGAGGTCGAGCGTCGCCTCATCGATTCGGTGAACGGCCTGCGCGTGACCATCGAACTCGTCCCCGCCGGCACGGAACCGGTGGGCGTGCGCCGCGCGGAGGCCTGATGCTTGCCCTCGTGCAAAGGGTGTCGCAGGCGCGTGTGGTTGTTGACGACCGCATCACCGGCGAGATCGCGCACGGCCTCCTGGTCCTCGTGTGCGCCGAACCGGACGACACCGAAGCCATCGCCGACAAGCTCGTCGCCAAGCTGCTCAAGCTGCGCATCTTCAGCGACGAGGCCGGCAAGATGAACCGCAGCGTGGTCGACGTGCAAGGCGGCCTGCTGATCGTGAGCCAGTTCACCCTGGCGGCCGACGTCTCCGGCGGCAACCGCCCGAGCTTCACCGGCGCCGCGCCTCCCGCACTCGGCAAGACGCTCTACGAACGCGTGCTGGCCACGGCGAGTGCGCAGCACCCGCTCGTGCAAAGCGGCGAATTCGGCGCCGACATGAAGGTGCACCTCGTCAACGACGGGCCGGTCACGATTCCGATTTCACTCTAGAGCTCGAAAGGGATGCGCCAGAAGCGAGCGCAGCAAAGCGCAATTCAAGCCACGCCCGCGGATCCGGCTCTGCCGGTCCGCTGGGTGGCGCCCCTCGGGGGCAGGAGCGCAGCGACTGGGGGGCCAACAACTAGTCTGCGTATTGACCAGCGGCCTTGATGACAGGGCCCCACTTGGCGATCTCGCTCTCCACGAACTTCTTGTGCTCGGGGCCGTTCACGCGGTTGTCAGAGACGATGACCGCGCCCAGCGACTCCTCGCGCTTCACGAAGTCCGGGTCCTTCAGCGCCTGCTTGAGCGCCGCGTTCACCTTGTCCAGCGCGGCCTTGGGCGTGCCCTTGGGCGCGTACAGCGCATGCCAGATGGTCACGTTGAAGCCCTTGAGGCCGGATTCATCGAGCGTGGGCAGGTTGGCCAGCGCCGGCGTCTTCAGGCGCTGCTTGCTCGTCACCGCATACGCCTTGATCTTGCCGCTCTCGATCTGCGTGGTGGTGTTGGTGGTCTGGTCGCACATGAGGTCGACCTGTCCGCCGATGAGGTCGGTCATCGCAGGGCCCGTGCCCTTGTACGGCACGGTCTGCATTTCCATCTTGGTGGCGCTTTGGAACATCAGGCCGCACAGGTGCGATGCCGAACCCAGGCCCGCGTGGGCGAGGTTGACCTTGCCCTTGTTCGCTTCGAGCCACTTCACGAGCTCGCCGTAGTTCTTGGCCGGCAGGGTCGGCTTCGAGACCAGCGTCATCGGCACCTCGTTGATCATGCCCAGGTACTCGAAGTCGTCCAGCGTCTTGTATTGCAGGTTGCGGTAGAGCGCGGGCGCGGTGGAGATGCCGGCGTGGGCCAGCAGCAAGGTGTAGCCGTCCGGCGACGCCTTGGCGACCTTGGTGGCGCCCAGCGTGCCGCCGGCGCCGCCGACGTTCTCGATGATGATCGTTGCGCCGCCCATGGGCTTGCGCAGCGCCTCGGCCAAGTCGCGCGCCACCTTGTCGGTGGGGCCGCCGGCGGCGAAGGGGACGACGATGGTGATGGGCTTGTCGGGATAGTCGGCGAAGGCCGAGGTAGCGGCAAGCGTGGCCAGAGCGGTGAACAGCAGACGTTTCATGGCGGGCGTGTCCCTTTTGTCGATTCAGGCCCGGATTGTCCGTGGCGGGTCTGGGTGCGGCATGCGGAAACTACGTAAGACAGGGAAAGCGCGCATGCCCTGTCTCATGCCACCGTGAGCCGCGCCTCATTCGTAGCTGCGTGCGTCCTCGATCACGCGGCCGTCGTTGGGCAGGCTGCCCGGCTCGCTGAACTCCACGTCGGCGCGCAACTTGGTCACGTCGCGGACGCTTTCCGCGATGCGCGCATCCAGCCCGTCGGGCCGGCCATTCACCTCGACCTTGAGCGTCATCAAATCATTGGCCATTTCACCGCTCACCACCAGCCGCGCGCGATGCACCTCTGGATGGCGCCGCGCAATGGCTGCCACCTGCGACGGGTGCACGAACATGCCGCGCACCTTGGCCGTCTGGTCGGCGCGGCCCATCCAGCCGCGGATGCGGGTGTTGGTGCGCCCCGTGGGGCAGTGGCCCGGCATCACCGCCGACAGGTCCCCGGTGCCGAAGCGGATCAGCGGATAGTCGCGGTTGAGCGTGGTCACCACGACCTCGCCGACCTCGCCGTCGGGCACCGGATCGTTGGTGCCGGGGCGCACGATCTCGACGATCACGTGCTCGTCGAGCACCAGCCCTTCGCGCGCTTCGGTCTCGTAGGCGATGAGCCCGAGGTCCGCGGTGGCATAGCACTGGTAGCCCGTGATGCCGCGAGCGGCCAGCCAGTCGCGCAGGCTGGGCGGGAAAGCCTCGCCGGACAGCAGCGCGCGGCGCAGCGAATTCAACGCGATGCCGTGCTCGGTGGCCTTGTCCACCATGATCTTCAGGAAGCTCGGCGTGCCCACGTAGCCTTGCGGCTGCAACTCGCTCACCGCCTGCAACTGCAGCTCGGTGTTGCCCACGCCGCCGGGGAAGACGGTGCAGCCCAGCGCGTGCGCGGCGGTCTCCATCATCGAGCCGGCGGGCGTGAGGTGGTAGCTGAAGCTGTTGTGCACCAGGTCGCCGGCGCGAAAGCCCGCGGCGTAGAACGCACGCGCCCCTCGCCAATAGTCGGGTCCTTCGCCCTCGGGTTCGTAGATGGGCCCGGGCGATGCGAACACCCGCACCGCACCCTTGCGCGGACGCCAGCCGATGGTCGCGAAGCCACCGAAGGGGTCACCGCGTTCGCGCGATGCCTTCTGCCGCTCGATGAGCTCGCTCTTGCGCGTGACCGGCAGTTTCGCGAGCGCCGCGCGGCTGTCGATGCTCGCGGGCATCGTGTCGCCGAGAATGGCCGCATAGGCCGGGCCGTTGGCGCGCGCGTGGGCGATGACGCCGGGCAGCGCAGCCATCAGCGCGGCCTCGCGCTGAGCCGGTGGCCGCGTCTCCAGTGCGTCGAAGTAAGTAGCCTGAGCCGTGCCCATTCCGGTCATTCCTCCGTCCAGCGCGAGAGGCGCTTCTTCGCCTCGTCCACGCACTTGCGCACGTCGGCACCGTTCTTCAGCACCTGACGCTCCCATTGCGGCGAGCGCGCCTGCGCCTTTGCGAACCCGACGACCAGCGTGTCGCCCTCAACAGCAAGCTCGATCACGCGGTGGCCCTGCAGATCGAAGCCATCCCCACGTTCGACCAGCGGCCGCAGGTCGCGCAGCGCGCGCTTGAGCTGGATCAATGATTCCGCGGGCTTGAAGGCCGGCGGGGCAAAGAAGTCGTCACTCATCGTCATCGCTCATTCGTCATCACTCCGGGCCGCGGCCCCGATTCACCCGACTCACGACAGCCAACGCTTGCGGCGCTTGTAGCTCTTCACGTCACGGAAGCTGCGGCGGTCGCCGCCGCCCATGCCGAGGTAGAACTCCTTCACGTCCTCGTTCTGCGCAAGGTCGGCTGCTGCGCCGTCCATGACGATGCGGCCGTTCTCGAGGATGTAGCCATGGTCTGCATAACGCAGCGCCATGCTGGTGTTCTGCTCGGCGAGCAGGAAGGTCACGCGCTCCTTGGTGTTCAGGTCCTTCACGATCTCGAACACTTCTTCCACGATCTGCGGCGCGAGGCCCATCGAGGGCTCGTCGAGCAGCACCATCTTCGGGTTGGCCATCAGTGCGCGTCCGATGGCGCACATCTGCTGCTCGCCGCCCGAGGTGTAGGCGGCCTGCGAGCTGCGCCGAGTCTTCAACCGCGGGAAGTAGGCATAGACCTTCTCCAGCGTCTGCGCGATGGCCGCCTTGCCGTCGCGCCGCGAGTAGGCGCCGGTGAGCAGGTTCTCCTCGATGCTCAGGTGCGCGAAGCAGTGCCGGCCTTCCATCACCTGCACCACGCCGCGGTTGACCATGTCGGAGGTGCTGAGCTTTTCGATGCGCTCGCCGCGCAACTCGATCGAGCCCTTGGTCACCTCGCCGCGCTCGCCAGCAAGCAGGTTGCTCACCGCGCGCAGCGTGGTCGTCTTGCCGGCGCCGTTGCCGCCGAGCAGCGCGACGATGCTGCCTTCGTTCACCTGCAGGGACACGCCCTTGAGCACGAGGATCACGTGGTTGTAGATCACCTCGATGCCGTTGACGTTAAGGACGACGTTGCTCATGGGCGGTGTTCCTGCGGGTGTTCCAGGCGGCTCAGGACTGACAGTCGGCGCCGGTGCGCGGGGTCAGCTTCTTCTCGGTCGCGTACTTTGCGGCAGTGGATTTCACCAGCGGCTTGATGATCTGCTCATCGGCCTGCATCCAGTCGGAGGTGAACTTCCACTGCTTGCCGTCCCAGGTGTGGATGCGCGCCCAGGCCGAGCCCATGTGGTCCACGCACGAGGTGCTGATGGGCCGCATCACGCCGGCAAAGCCCAGCGCATCGAGCTTGGGCTGCGTGAGGTTCAGGTTCTCCAGGCCCCAGCGAACCTGCTCCCCTGTCATCACCTTGCCCTTGCCGAAGCGCTCCTGCGCCGAGCGAATGCCTTCGACGCCCAGCATCGCGCTCATCGCGCCGCGCATGTACAGCACCTGGCCGACTTCTTCCTTCGGCCCCGTGCCCTGGCCCTTGGCGTGGACCATGTCGAGGATGTCCTTCACCACCTTGGAGTTGGGCTCGGCGCCATGCTGCATCGTCACCGCGTTGTAGCCCTTGGCGCCCTCGGCCACGTCCTTCACGTCGGGCTCGGCACCGGCCCACCACACGCCGTACATCTTCTCGCGCGGGTAGCCCGTGGCCTGCGCCTCCTTGATGGCGGTGGTGTTCATGATCCCCCAGCCCCACAGCACCACATAGTCGGGATGCGACTGGCGGATCTGCAGCCAGGTCGATTTCTGGTCCACGCCCGGCGCCGTCACCGGCAGCAGCGTGAGCTCGAAGCCGTTGAGCGCCGAGCGCTCGCGCATCAGCGCGATCGGCTCCTTGCCGAAGGGGCTGTCGTGGTAGACGAGCGCGATCTTCTTGCCCTTCAACTTGTCCCAGCCGCCTTCCTTCTTGGCGATGGCCTGCAGGATGGTGTCGCTCGCCACCCAGTAGGTGCCGGCGATCGGGAAGTTCCACTTGAACACCGAGCCGTCCGCCGATTCGCTGCGGCCGTAGCCGACCGTGACCAGCGGGATCTTGTCGGTCGGCGCCTTCTCGGTGATGGCAAAGGTGCCGCCGGTGGACAGCGGTTGCACGAAGCTTGCACCCTTGCTCTTCAAGCGCTCATAGCACTCCACCGTGCGCGCGGTGTCGTAGCCGGTCTCGCATTCCTCGAACGAGAGCTTCACGCCGTTGAGGCCGCCGCGCGCGTTGACGAGCTTGAGATAGTCGACGAAGCCGTTGGCCCAGGGCGTGCCGTTGGGCGCGTAAGGGCCGGTGCGGTAGGACAGCACCGGGATGAATTG
Organism: uncultured Comamonadaceae bacterium; assembly: GCA_966211955.1. Classification (GTDB taxonomy): domain Bacteria; phylum Pseudomonadota; class Gammaproteobacteria; order Burkholderiales; family Burkholderiaceae_C; genus Albitalea. The sequence goes on from CBIHOF010000004.1 coordinate 37,218, forward strand.
CTCCTTGGCCTGGGCGAAGGCGCCGGTGCTCGTGAGCGCGCACACGGCAGTGACAGCGATGGCGAGGGTCCGAAACTTCATGGAATGTCTCCTGTTGTGATTGGATGAATCGCTAACGGAAAGAAGCTCAGTGAGGGAAGGGCCACAGCCGCAGCTTCTGCTTGCCCGTGGACCACAGCTTGGCCAGGCCGTGCGGCTCGACGATGAGGAACCACACGATCAGCGTGCCGAAGATCATCAGCTCCGCATGCGAGATGCCGGCGGTGGAAATCGAGATGCCGAACAGGCCGACGATGGCCGGCAGGAACTGGTTGAGCGCGATCGGCAGCATGACGATGAAGGCCGCGCCGAAGAAGCTGCCCATGATGGAGCCCAGCCCGCCGATGATCACCATGAAGAGCAGCCGGAAGGATTGGTCCACCGAGAAGGCAGCCGGCTCCCAGGCGCCGAGGTACACGAAGGCCCACAGGCCGCCCGCCACGCCGATGATGAAGGAGCTCACCGCGAAGGCCGTGAGCTTGGCGTACATCGGCCGGATGCCCAGCACGGCGGCTGCCACGTCCATGTCGCGGATGGCCATCCACTCGCGGCCGATGGCGCTGCGCACGAGGTTCTTCGCGAGCAGTGCAATGACCACCAGCATTGCCAGGCAGAAGAGGTACTTGCTCACCGCGCTGTCGATGGGCAGGCCGAACACCTGCAGGTTGGACACCGACACCGAGCCCGAGGGTGTGTCCAGCGTGAACCACTTGATGCGCAGGAACATCCAGTCGGCGAAGAACTGCGCGGCCAGTGTCGCGACTGCCAGGTACAGGCCCTTCACGCGCAGGCTGGGCAGGCCGAAGAGCACGCCGAAGCAGGTGGCGCACAGCCCGCCGAGGATGAGCGCGGGCACGAGCGGCATGCCCGGCAGCCGCTGGAAGAAGTTGTAGGCACCGTACGCGCCGACGGCCATGAATGCGCCCGAGCCGAGCGAGATCTGCCCGCAATACCCCACGAGGATGTTCACGCCCAGGGCTGCGAGCGACATGATGACGAAGGGGATCAGCAGCGCTCGCAGCAGATAGTCGCTGGCCAGCCCCGGCACGACGATGAAGGCGACGACCAGCAGCAGGCCGATGAAGAGCCGGTCCTGCGCGATCGGAAAGATCGCCTGGTCGGCGCGGTAGCTCGTCTTGAACTGGCCGTTTTCGCGGTAGATCATGGTGTGAGCCTCGGGTCAGACGCGGTCAATGATCTTTTCGCCGAACAGCCCTTGCGGGCGGATCAGCAGGAAGGCGAGGGCCAGCACGTACGCGAACCAGATCTCGATGCCGCCGCCGAGCATCGGCCCGATGAAGACCTCGGCCAGCTTCTCGCCCACGCCGAGGATCAAGCCCCCGACGATGGCGCCCGGCACCGAGGTGAGGCCGCCGAGGATCACCAGCGGCAGCGCCTTCAGCGCCAGCACCGACAGCGAGAACTGCACCCCGAGCTTGCTGCCCCAGATGATGCCGGCCACCAGCGCGACGAAGCCCGCGACGCTCCACACGATGACCCAGATGCGGCTCAAGGGAATGCCGATGGATTGAGCGGCCTGATGGTCGTCGGCCACCGCGCGCAGCGCGCGGCCGGTGCCGGTGTACTGGAAGAAGGCAGCGAGCGCAGCAACGAGTGCGGCCGCGATGGCGGCCGCGACCAGGTCCTCCTGGTTCACGAGCAGCCCGCCCTGGAAGGTCTTCTCGAACAGGAACATCGGGTCCTTGGGCATGCCCACGTCGATCTTGTAGATGCTCGAGCCGAAGAGCGTCTGGCCGAAGCCGTCGAGAAAGTAGGAGACGCCGAGCGTCGCCATCAGGAGCGTCACGCCCTCCTGGTTGACGAGCTTGCCCAGCACGAAGCGCTCGATCAGCCAGGCGCACACGATCATCAGCGCCATCGCTGCGATGAAGGCGAGCGCGTTGGCGGCGAACTTGTCCTGGATGCCCGTCCACTGCGGAATCCACTCCGAAAAGCGCGCCATCGCGAGCGCGGCGAACAGCACCATCGCGCCCTGTGCGAAGTTGAAGACGCCCGAGGCCTTGAAGATGAGCACGAAGCCCAAGGCGACGAGCGAATACAGCATGCCCGTCATGAGCCCGCCGATGATGGTTTCGAGGATCGGTCCCATGTCTTGTGTGTCCTCAGTGGCTCGTGCCGAGATAGGCCTTGATGACCTCGGGATTGCGGCGCACCTCGTCGGGCGTGCCGTCACCGATCTTCTTGCCGTAGTCCAGCACCACCACGCGGTCGGAGATGTCCATCACCACGCCCATGTCATGCTCGATCAGCACGATGGTCGTGCCGAACTCGTCGTTCACGTCAAGGATGAAGCGGCACATGTCCTGCTTCTCTTCCACGTTCATGCCGGCCATGGGTTCGTCCAGCAGCAGGACCTTGGGCTCCATCGCGAGCGCACGGCCCAGGTCCACGCGCTTTTGCAGGCCGTAGGGCAGGCGGCCGACCGGCGTCTTGCGGTGCGCCTGGATCTCGAGGAAGTCGATGATGCGTTCGACGAACTCGCGGTTGCGGATCTCCTCGCGCTCTGCCGGCCCGATGCGCAGCGCCTGCAGCAGCAGGTTGCTCTTCATGCGCAGGTTGCGGCCGGTCATGATGTTGTCCAGCACGCTCATGCCCTTGAAGAGCGCGAGGTTCTGGAAGGTGCGCGCCACGCCCATCTCGGCCACCTGGCGCGAGTTCATGTGCTTGAAGGTCTTGCCGCGGAAGGTGATGGAGCCTTGCTGCGGCCGGTACACGCCGTTGATGCAATTGAGCATCGAGCTCTTGCCCGCGCCGTTCGGGCCGATGATGGCGCGCACCTCGTGCTCGCGCACGTCGAAGCTGATGTCGGTGAGCGCCTTCACGCCGCCGAACGCGAGGCTGATGTTCTGCACGTCCAGCACCACGTCGCCGATGCGGCGCTGCACGATCGGCGTGTCCGTGGCACGCGGGTCGTTGGACGCAGCCAGCTCGACGGGCGGCGGCTTCTTCAGGGCGGCGAGTGCGGTCATGCGGCGCTCCGGACGGCGGTGTAGGTCTTGGCATCGACGATGGGCAGCTCGGCGGACACGACACCCGTGCGGCCGTCCTCGAACTTCACCTGCGTCTCGATGTATTGCGACGTGCGGCCGCCGTACAGCGCATCCACCAGCACGCCGTACTTGTCGGCGATGGCGCCGCGGCGGACCTTGCGCGTGCGCGTGAGCTCGCCATCGTCTGCGTCCAACTCCTTGTGCAGCACGAGGAATCGGCTGATCTGGCTGCCTGCGAGTCGCTCGTCGCGCGAGAGGTCGGCGTTGACCTTCTCCACGCAGTCGCGCACCAGCTCGATCACCTCCGGCTTGGCCGCGAGGTCGGTGTAGCCCGCGTAGGGCAGGTTGCGCCGCTCGGCCCAGTTGCCCACCGCCTCGAAGTCGATGTTGATGAAGGCGCAGACGCGCTCGCGCTTGTCGCCGAAGGCCACCGCCTCCTTGATGAAGGGGAAGAACTTCAGCTTGTTTTCCACGAACTTGGGCGCGAACATGGCGCCGTCGTTCGCACCGCCCATCAGCCGGCCCACGTCCTTCGCGCGGTCGATGATCTTCAGGTGGCCGCCGTGGTCGAGGAAGCCCGCATCGCCCGTGCGGTACCAGCCGTCAGCGGTGAGCACCTCGGCGGTTGCCTCGTCATTCTTGTAGTAGCCCTTGAGCAGCCCCGGCGAGCGCACGAGGATCTCGCCCGAGTCGAGCACTTTCAGTTCCACACCATCGATCGGTACACCCACCGTGTCCGACTTCGCCTCGTTGTCCGGCTGCAGGCAGACGAACACCGCGGTCTCGGTGGAACCGTAGAGTTGCTTCAGGTTGATGCCGATGGCGCGGTAGAAGACGAAGAGGTCCGGCCCGATCGCCTCGCCCGCGGTGTAGGCCACGCGCACGCGGCTGAAGCCGAGCGTGTTGCGAAGTGGGCCATAGATGAGGATGTCGCCGAGGGCATACAGCATGCGGTCGGTGACCGACAGCGGCTGGCGGTCCATGCGCGCCGGGCCGACGCGGCGTGCCAGGTCCATGAAGCGATTGAACAGCCAGCGCTTGAGGGCGCCGGCATCTTCCATGCGAATCATCACCGAGGTGAGCAGCCCTTCGAAGACCCGCGGAGGCGCGAAGTAGTAAGTGGGGCCGATCTCCTTCAGGTCGATGCTCACCGTGTCGGCCGACTCCGGGCAGTTCACCACGTAGCCGCAGGCCAGCCACTGTGCGAAGGAGAAGATGTTCTGGCCGATCCACGCCTGCGGCAGGTAGGCCAGCACTTCTTCGTCGCCCGTGAGTCGGTCGAACCTTGCACCGGCCTGCGCGCGGTCGATGAGCGTGAAGTGCGTGTGCACCACGCCCTTGGGGTGGCCGGTGGTGCCGGAGGTGAAGAACATCGCGGCCACATCCTGCGGCTCGATCGCATCGACCCACTCGATGAAGCGCGATGGCGCCGCGGCATCGAGCGCTGCGCCTTCGGCCACCAGCGAATCGAGCGAGGCGACGCCGCGCTCGCGGTAGTTGCGCAGGCCGCGAGGGTCGTCGTACCAGATGCATTCGAGCCCGGGGCACTGCTCGCGCAGCTCGATCAGCTTGTCGACCTGCTCCTGGTCTTCGACGATCGCAAAAGCGACCTCCGCGTTGTTGATCGGGAAGACGAACTCCGCACTCACCGCGTCCTGGTACAGCGGCACGGGAATCGCGCCCAGCACCTGCGCCGCGATCATCGACGCCGACAGTCGCGGCCGGTTCTCGCCGATGACCACGATGTGCTGGCCACGCTTCACACCAGCCGCATGCAGTCCGGCCGCGAGTGCGCGCACCAGCTGCTCCAGCTGCGACCAGGTGGTCGTCTGCCAGATGCCGTATTCCTTCTCGCGCAAGGCGCTCGCCTGCGGCCGTTGCCGTGCGTGGTCAAGCAGGAGCCTGGGAAAGCTGGTGGTCACCGTTGTCTCCTCGCGGGTGGCATCACAAGGCGTGCGGCCCGTCTCATTGGGGTCCGATGCTAGAGAAGAGTTTGACGCCATGTTGTCGTTCCAACGACAATCTCCGGGTCCGCCCGCTGAGGACTTTCCCGAGGTGCCATGAACACATCGCAGACCCACGTTCCGCTGTGGCAACGCGCCCGGCCGCTCGCGCCCGAGGAGCTGGCGAACGTCCCGTGGATGTCATCGCTCAACCGCGCCGAACAGGATCGTGCCGCGCAAAGCATGCGGGTGGCGACGGCGCAGGCGGGCGACACCCTGTGCCGCATCGGCAAGCCGCCGACCTACTGGTTCGGCGTGATCGACGGGCTGCTCAAGATGAGCAACGACAACCCCAACGGCCCGCCCATCACCTTCACCGGCGTGCCTCCTGGGGCGTGGTTCGGCGAAGGCACGCTGCTCAAGCGCGAGCCCTACCGCTACAACATCCAGGCGCTGAGAAGGAGCACGGTCGCGGGCCTGCCGATCGATACCTTTCACGAATTGCTGGACACCAGTCTTGCGTTCAATCGCTTCGTCTTGCGGCAGCTGAACGAGCGGCTCGGGCAGTTCATCGCGGCGGTGGAGATCGATCGCTTGAACGACACGGATTCACGCGTCGCACGTGGCCTCGCGGCGATGTTCCATCCGGTGCTGTACCCCGGCGTGGGCCAGCTCTTGCGCATCACACAGCAGGAGCTGGGCTACGTCGTGGGCTTGTCGAGGCAACGCGTGAACGAAGCCTTGAACGTGCTGCAAGACCGGGGGCTGATCCGCATCGAGTACGGCGGGGTCCGGGTACTCGATCTCGAAGGGCTCAGGAGCGCGGCGCCGGCGCAGTGAGGCTGCGCCTCCCCAGTTACTCCGGAATCAGGTTGCGCACGCCTGCCGCCACGTGCCCGGCCGGCACATGGGCCAGCGCGTTCTCGATGTGCCCCGTCTGGTCGTCGAAGAAGAAGTCGGGTTCGAACTCGCGCAGGAACTCGCCCTTGGGCAGGCCGCCGAGGAACATCGCTTCATCAACGTCGATGCGCCAGTTCATCAGCGTGCGGATCGCGCGTTCATGGGCCGGGGCGCTGCGCGCGGTGACGAGCGCGGTGCGGATGCGCATGTCGCCGCTCGGGTCGCGCTGCAGGCGGTGCAGTGCTTCGAGCAAGGGCTTGAACGGGCCGGCGGCCAGTGGCGTCTGCGCCTGGTCGAGCTCATGCGTCTGGAAGGCATCGAGGCCGTCGCGCTGGAAGACCTGCTCCGCTTCATCGGAGAAGAGCACCGCGTCCCCGTCGAACGCGATGCGCACTTCGTTCGGATGCGCATCCGACGCGCGCGCCGACTGCGGGTAGACACGCGCCGCCGGCACGCCAGCTTCGAGCGCCGAGCGCACGTCGGCCTCGTTGGTGGACAGGAAGAGGTTGGCACTCAGCGGCCGCAGATAGCGCCATGGGGATTGCCCGCGCGTGAACACACCGCGCTGGATGGGCAAGCCGTAGTGCTTCGCCGAGCGGAAGACGCGCATGCCCGACACCGGATCGTTGCGCGAGAGGATCACCACCTCCACCCGTGGCGCATCGTCCACGTTGAACGCGAGCAGCTTGTTCACGAGCGAGAAGGCCACGCCGGGCTTGGCGGGGCTGTCCACGCGCGCGAGTTGCAGCTGCATGTAGGCGCGGTCGTTCGAGGCTTCGAAGAGGGTGTTCTCTTCCTCGAAGTCGAAGAGGGCGCGCGAAGAGATGGCGACGACGAGCTGGCCGTCCAGGGAGATGGGCATGCGCGGGATCATACGAGTGTGGGCGCGCTGAACTGGATCCAGCGTTGCGTCCTCCTGGGAGATGGGGACTTGTTCGACTTGTTCGTCTGGATGGGCACGGCCATGATCGAAGTCATGCCGATTTCAGACAGCCACCTGCTGCCGTCGCTGGACAGCCTGATCCGCCACTCGCTGTGGGGTCGCACGCTCACAGGGCATGAGCTCGAACGGGTGATCGCCGAATCGATGGAGCGGCAGGTGCCTGCGGGCGGCATGGTGGCGCGCATGGGCCAGCCGGTGGAGCACTGGACGGGCGTGATCGACGGGCTCCTGAAGATGTCGGTGGCCTCGCCGGACGGCAAGGTGAGCACGCTCACCGGCATCAACACCGGAGGCTGGTTCGGTGAAGGCTCGCTGCTCAAGCGCGAGGCGCGCCGTTACGACGTGGTGGCGCTGCGGCCTTGCCGGGTGGCGTTGGTGCCATTCGCGAGCTTCGAGCGCCTGCGCAATACCAGCCTGCCTTTCAACCACCACCTGCAGCACCTGATGAACTCGCGACTGAGCCTGTTCATCGGCATGCTGGAGTACGACCGGCTGCTGGACACCGACGCCCGCGTCGCGCGCTGCGTGGCAACGCTGTTCAGCACCGATCTGTACCCCGAGCCGCGTGCCTACGTCGATCTTCGCCAGCAGGAAATCGCCTTGCTCTGCGGCATCTCGCGCCAGCGCGTCAACGTGGCGTTGCGCACCCTGCAGAACTGCGGACTGCTGCGCGTCGAGCCGCGCGGCATCACGGTGCTCGACCTCGACGGCCTGCGCTCGTTCGGCGTGGTCGGGCGTTGAGGGGCCGGCCGGCCGCTACTGCACAAAGCCCATCGATGACTTGCGCGAGCCCGGCTCGGGCAGGTCGGCCGGCGTGATCGTGCCGCGGCGATCGAGCTTGGCGTTGCCGAAGGCCGTCATCCACGCACGCCGCATCTCGCGCGGTGCCAGTTCGCTCATTCGCTCCAGCACATCCGGCGATGGTTCGGCGTCGAAGCGCGAGCCCCAATCGTGGTCGGCGCGGATGCTGCGGTACAGCTTGGCGGCAATGTGCCGCGCCGCATCGCAGTCGGGCGCCTGGACCTCGTAGACGTTCATCCGGTTGAGGATCGGCTCGGGGATGTTGCGCGCGTCGTTGGCCGTGGCCACCCAGATCACCTGGCTCGCATCGATGGCGACCTCGGCGAATTCATCGGTAAAGGCGCCGGCGGTGTCGTGTTCGAGCAGGCTGTACAGCGCGCCCAGCGGGTCATAGGCATGCTCGCCGCCCGCCTTGTCGATCTCGTCCACCACCATCACCGGGTTGGCGTACTGGCCGTCGACCAGCGTTTCGAACACCTTGCCGGGGCGCGCGCCCTTCCATTGGCTGGAGGCGCCGCTCAATACCCAGCCGGCGGTCATCGAACTCATGGAGATGAAACCCATGCCGGTGCCCAGCAGCAGCGACAGCTCGCGTGCGAAGTGCGTCTTGCCGACACCCGGTGGGCCAAGAAGCAGCAGCGGCGTGATTTCCAATGCGTCGCGGCTGTCTTCGCACAGCGCGAGCTGCCGGCGCACATCGTCCAGCACGTCGGAAAAGTTGGGCAGGTCGTCGTAGAGATGGTCCATGACCGGCAGGCCGGAGGGCTTCACCTGGAAGCGCTCGGAGCCCTTCTCGATCATGCGTTCGTAGGTGGCGCGCAGGCTCTCGTGTTCCTTGGGCGGCAGCTTGTCCAGCTTGCGTCCCACCTCGTCTACCCGGTAGACATGCCGCATTCGGGCAATCGGGATGCCCCGGCGGGTCAGCGGAACCAGATTGTTGGAATCGCCCATGAGAACCTCCGAACAGCAGTTCTGGCTTGATTGAAGCAGAAGCTTGGCCGGTTGTGGGGGTGATAAGACCGGCAACCTCATGCCATTTGACATGCAGATTGCGTGCCTGCCGCGAAACTTCCGATGTAGCACCCAAGCAAGCGAAGCGACGCGCCCCTCAAGCCATGCCCGCGGGTCCGGCTCCGCCGGCCCGCCAGGCAGCGCCCCTCGGGGGCAGGAGCGCAGCGACTGGGGGGCCTATTTCACCCAGGTGTTGAGTTGAATGATGGGCAGCAGCACCGCCAGCACGATCAACATCACCACGCCGCCCATCGCCACGATCAGCAAGGGCTCGAGGATGGTGGCGAGCTGCATCGCCCGCCGCTGCACTTCCGCCGACAGCTGCTTGGCGGCGCGATCGAGCATGCGCGGCAGCTGGCCGGTCTGTTCGCCCAGGCGGCAGAACATCGCGAGCAAACCCGGGAAGCGCTTCTTGCCGGCCAGGGCCGACGCGAGTGGCGCGCCCTCGCGCACCTGCACGAGGGCTTCGAGCGCATCGGCCCGCATCGCGCGGTTGGACAAGGTTTCTGCCGCCGCCTGCAAGGCTTTCAGGATGGGCACGCCGGCGCCTGCCAGCATCGCGAGCGTGCCGGAGAAGCGCGCTGCGTTGTAGCCGCGCGAGAGCCGGCCAATCAGGGGCAGGCCCAGCCAGCCTGCGTCGAAGCGCTCGCGGAAGGCCTCGTTGCGCAGCGACATCATCAGCGCCGAACCACCAGCCAGCAGCAACAACAGCAGCAGCCAGCCGTAGTGGCGCAGGAAGCTGCTGATGCCCAGCATCGCCACCGTGAGCGCTGGCAGTGCGCGCTTGGAGCTCGTGAACACCGAGGCAACCTGCGGCACGACGTAGGTGACGAGGAAGATCACGATCACCACCGCGATGAGTGAGACGATGGCCGGATAGAGCGTCGCGCCGATCAGCTTGGCGCGCAGGGCCTGGCGGTCCTCGAGGTCATCGGCGAGTCGTTCGAGCACCGGGCCGAGTGCGCCGCTGGCCTCACCGGCAGCCACCACGCCGCGGTAGACCTCGTCGAACTCGCGTGGCGAGCTGGCCAGTGCGCGGGCGAAGGGCGAACCGGCGTTCACTTCGGAGCGAAGGTGGGCGATGAGCTCGCGGTGCTTCGGGTCTTCCGATTCATCGGCCAGCGCCGTGAGCGCGCGTTCCAGCGGCAGCCCGGCGCCCACGAGGCCAGCCATCTGGCGCGTCCACACCGCAAGGCCGGTGGAGGAGAACACCTTGCGCGTGAAGCGCGAAGAGCCGCCTTCGCGGTTGCCGGCCGCGACTTGCGTGACGTCCAGCGGCACCAGCGATTGCGCGCGCAACTGCGCGCGCGCCCCACGTGCGTTGTCGGCTTCCAGCAGGCCAGTCGTGGCCTTGCCAGTCGCGTCCAGTGCTTCGAACTTGTATGCCGGCACGATTCAGATCTTCATTCGCGGGTGACCCGCATCACTTCTTCCGGCGAGGTCACGCCTTCGCTGACGAGGCGCTCGCCGTCCTCGCGCATTGAACGCAGCCCGCCTTGCTCGGCCGCCACGAACAGCTGCGATTCCGCCGCACGGCTGTGGATGAGCGAACGCACCTTGTCGTCGGCCACCATCAGCTCGTACACGCCAGTTCGGCCCTTGTACCCCGTCTGTCCGCAGGCCGCGCAACCGACCGGGTGGTAGCGGCCACGGGCATCGGCCTTCTTGCACACGGGGCACAGCTTGCGCACCAGACGCTGGGCCAGCACGCCGAGCAGGCTGGAGCTGAGCAGGAAGGGCTCGACGCCCATGTCGGTCAGGCGCGTGACGGCGGATGGCGCGTCGTTGGTGTGCAGCGTGGCCAGCACCAGGTGGCCCGTGAGCGAGGCCTGGATCGCGATCTGCGCGGTCTCGAAATCGCGGATTTCGCCGATCATGATCACGTCCGGGTCCTGGCGCAGGATGGCACGCAGCGCCTTGGCGAAGGTCAGGTCGATCTTCGGATTGACCTGCGTCTGGCCGATGCCCGCCAGCTCGTATTCGACCGGGTCTTCCACGGTCAGCACGTTGGTGGTGGAGGTGTCGATGCGCCCGAGCGAGGCGTACAGCGTGGTCGTCTTGCCCGAGCCGGTGGGCCCCGTCACGAGCACGATGCCATGCGGCTGCTGGATCAGGCGGTCGAACTTGGTGAGCACCTCGCCGTCCATGCCGAGCGACTCGAGGCTGAACTTCGACTCACCCTTGTCCAGCAGGCGCAGCACCGCGCGCTCGCCGTGGGCCGAGGGCAGGGTGGAGACGCGCACGTCCACCGCGCGGCCGCCGATGCGCAGCGAGATGCGGCCGTCCTGCGGCAGGCGCTTCTCGGCGATGTCGAGCTCGGCCATGATCTTCAGGCGCGAGATGAGCGCCGCATGCAGGGCCTTGTTGGGCTGCACCACTTCGCGCAGCGTGCCGTCCACCCGGAAGCGCACCGAGCTTGAACGCTCGTAGGGCTCGATGTGGATGTCGGACGCGCCGTCCTTGGCCGCCTGCGTGAGCAAGGCGTTGAGCATGCGGATGATCGGCGCGTCGTTGGCGGCTTCGAGCAGGTCTTCGACGGCAGGGATCTCCTGCATCATGCGGCTCAGGTCCACCGCGCTCTCCACCTCGCCGATCACGGTGGCGGCGCTCGATTCGCCGCCCGCATAGGCCGCGGCGATGCGATTGGTGAGCGTCGTGGCGGACTCGCGTTCGAGCGCGTCGACGTCGTACAGGCGCAGCACCTCGCTCAGCGCCGGGAAGGCGACTGTCTCCGGCGCCCACAGCACGAGCTGCGAGCCGTCGTCTTCGAGCAGCAGCGTGTGGGCCTTGGCGAAGGCGTAGGGCAGGGGATGGCGTGTGCCCATGGCTGGTGCCTTACTTGGGCTGGGACGCGGCTTGCGACGCAGCGGGCGCCGAGGCCGGGGCCTGCGGCGGCAGCAGCGTCTGCATCGGCGGCACCACCGGCGATTCGTTGACTGGCACGACGATGCTCGGTGTCGGCTGCGTGCCCTGCTGCAGCGCACGGATCGCCTCGTAGCGGTCGAGCGTGAGGGCGTTGGAGGCGTCCTGCGTGCGCACGATGATCGGCCGCAGGAAGACCATCAGGTTGCTCTTGGTGCGCGAGCGCGTGTCGGTCTTGAAGAGGTTGCCCAAGACCGGGATGTCGCCCAGGAACGGCACCTTGCTCACGCCGCCGCTGTATTCGTCCTTGAGCAGGCCGCCCAGCACCATGATCTGGCCATCGTCCACCACCACGTTGGTCTCGATGGAACTCTTGTCGGTGGTCAGGCCCTGCGGTGACGACTTGCTCGACGCATCGACCGAGGAGTTCTCCTGGTAGATGGTCATGCGCACCGTGCCGCCCTCGCCCACCTGCGGCTTGATGCGCAGCGTGAGGCCCACGTCCTTGCGCTCGATGGTCTGGAAGGGGTTGGCCGCGCTGCCGCTGGTGCCCGTGTTGGTGAACGAGCCGGTGATGAAGGGCACGTTCTGGCCGATGACGATCTTGGCCTCCTCGTTGTCCAGCGTGACCAGGTTCGGCGTGGACAGGATGTTGCCGTCGGTCTTGGTCTCGAGGAAATGTGCCAGCGCCGCCAGCGTGTAGACGCCGCCGAACTTTCGCACGATGCCGACGTTGAAGCCATTGGACGGCGCGGAAGTGATGTTGCCGGTGCCGATCTGCGTGGCCAGGCCGATGATGTTGTTGCCGCTGTCGGTGGAGCCGAAGTTGGTGCCGCCGATGGCAATCGTCTTGTTGCCGGTGCTGTTGAACGGGCCTTGCCACTGGAAGCCGAACTCGGCCGCCTTGTTCGCATCGACCTTGATGATCATCGACTCGATGTAGACCTGCGCACGGCGCGAGTCGAGCTGGTCGATCACGGCGCGCAGCTGCCGGTACATCGGCTCGGGCGCGGTGATGATGAGGGAGTTGGTCGACGGGTCAGCCTGCACGAAGCCGCCGGTCGAGGGGCCAGACGACGGCGTGATCGGCGCCGTGGCCTGCGACGACGCGCCTGCGCTGCTGCCGGTTTGCGTGGTCTGCGTCGACACCGAGGTGTTTCCCGCCGGCGTGGTGGTGCTGGTGGAGGTGGACGACGACGATCCGCTACCACCGCCGTACGCCGCGCGCAGCACGGAGGCGAGCTTCACCGCATCGGCGTTCTTCAGGTACACGACCCAGATGTTGCCCAGCGGATTGTTGCTGGTGATGGGACGGTCAAGCTTGTCCACCAGCGCGCGGATGGCGGCCATGCGAGCCGGGTTGGCCGCCCGAACCAGCAGCGAGTTGCTGCGCGGATCGACCAGGATGGATGCCGCGCCAGCGCCCGCCACGCCCGGCACGTTGCCCGGGCCGGCGGCGTTCTCGGACAGCCGCTGCACCAGCACCGCGATGTCCGAGGCCACGGCGTTCTGCAGCGGGATCACCTCCACGTCGCCCGACACTGGCGTGTCCATCGCCGAGATGATCTTGGCGATGCGCTGCAGGTTGTCGGCGTAGTCGGTGATGACCAGCGAGTTGTTGCCCGGGTTGGCGTTGATGGTGTTGTTGGGGCTGATCAGCGGGCGAAGCACCGGCACCATGTTGTTGGCGCTCTCGTGATTCAGCTTGAAGATCTGCGTGATGACCTGGTCGCCGCGGCGGTCCACGCCGCCGATGGACACGGTGCCCGCCTGCAGCTTCGCATCGGCCTCGGGCACCACCTTGTAGATGCCGCCCGATTCGACGACGGTGAAGCCCAGCCCGCGCAGCGCGGCGAGGAAATTGAGGTAGGCCTCGCGCGGCGACAGCGGCTCTTCGCTGTACAGCGTGATCGTGCCCTTGACCCGCGGATCGACCACGAACTGCTGCTTGAGGATGGCTGCCATCGCGCGCGTCACCCCCTCGATGTCGGCATTCACGAAGTTCAGCGTGACCGGCTCGCCCTTGAACTTGTTGGCCGACTGTGCGGCGCGCGCCGTTTGCGCATACGCCACCGGGCTCGCGGCCAGCGACAGGCACAGCAGCGTGGCGAGGCTGCGCGTCCCAAGCCGTCGCGGCAGCTTGTGCCAGGAGGTCGATGGTGTGCGGTGCTTCATGGTCATCCGATCGAAATGACGGAGCGCGCGCCTTCGCGCTTTCCGATGATGTTCAAGAGATTCGACAGTGCGGCGTCGTCGCCGCTGGCGGCGCGCGCTTCGCCGCGAAAGCGCACCTTGCCTGCGCCCCAGGTGCCGCTGCCGGTGAGCTGCAGGGCGCCTTCCAGGGTCGTGAGGGTCATGGTGGGCGTGCCGCCGGCCCCTTCGCCGGCCAGCGTCATGCGGTAGCTGCCCAGCGAGTCGAGCGTGGACAGCCGCGAGGAGGCGTTGACGATCTCGATGTCGGCGCGGCCCTTCATGATCGAGCGCCCTTGCGCCGATTCGATGGTGAAGCCGGGCGAGGTGAGTCGCACCGCTCCCCCCAACTGCAGCGTGTTGAAGGGTGTGCCCAGCCCGGCGAGCCAGACGCTCGGCCACTGGCCGATCCAGCCGCCCATTGGCGCATCCATCTTGATGGTGCTCGTGCCCAACCCAGGGCGGTACTGCAAGGCGATGGTGCCGTTGAGGCAGCAGTCATGACGAGCGCGCAGCTCGAAGCCGAGGCCGCGGGTGCCCATCGTCCATTCGAGTCGGCCGGGCAAGGCGCTCGCGTCTCGGCTGCCAGGGCCGCCGGTGAGCACGGGCACGGCGCTGCCGGACCACACCGTGCCGCGGGCCTCGGTGAGCAGCAGGCGCTCGCCGGTGGCCGATGCGACGGCGCTGGCCAGCCAGGCGGCCGGCGCGAAGGCGACGATGGCTGCGAGCGTGCCCACCACGCCGCCGAACACCGCCCAGCGCAAGGCGGCGCTGCGCGACTTGTCCCAGGCCAGCTCGGCAAAGGTGGACTCGCCCCAGCCGGTGGCGGCGACCGTGTTGCTCCAGCCGCGGCGCGGCCCACGTCGACGAAGCAGCGTGGCCATCAGGAGCTGGCTCCGAAGGTGAGGATGACGGTGCCGGCGTAACCCTGCGGGTTGCGGGTCAATGTCACTTCCACCGGCCGCGCGTGAGCGGCGCTGCGTGCTTCGCTCAGCCAGTCGCGCAGGGCATCACCGGAAACACCGTTGAGCGTGAGTGTTGCGCGATCACCCTGGAAGGCGATGCTGGCGTTGGCCCCCAGCCGCCCGGTCGCGACCTTGAGCGGTTCCACCGCTTGCGCCACCGACACCTCGGGTGCGCCGCGCAGGCTGCGGGCTTCCGTCGAGAGCCGCTGCATCTGCTGCAATTGCGCTTCGAGCTTGTCGAGCCTGGCCGGCGCGTCGCGCACCGTGCGCCACGCCGGCGCGACGAACAGCAGCCACACGATGAAGGCGATGAGCACCGCGATGCCGATGCCCGCGGCCATGCGCTCGCGCGCGGCCATGCTGCGCCACTTCGCCGTGAACTGAGTGCGTGCGGCCGCCATCGCGGGCGGCAAGGTCACCGCGCGGGCGTTCATGGCGTGCCTCCTGTGTTGCGCGAGACGACCACGCGGCCGTCGCCGGCGCTCTCGGCCTTCCAGCCTGCAGGACGCAGGCGATTTCGGAACTGCTGCAGGTCCTGGTCCTTCCAGCCGGCCACGGCCAGCGTGAGCTTGCCGTTCTCGTACTTGATGTTCTCCACCGGCGGCTGCTCCGGCCACGCGGTGGCGGCAGCCTGCAGCAGCGGCTCGAAGTCGTTGTCACCCGGCTTGCCAGCACGCAGGCGCAAGGTATCGGTCTCGCGCTGCATGACCAGCGCGGGGTCGAGGCGGATGGAGTTCTCGGGCACGCGTGGGAAGGTCGTCTTCACCACGTTGAAGGCGGCTTCGCGCTTGGTTTCGATGGTGCTGGTCTGCGACCAGGCCCACAGGTTGAGTCCGGCGATCTGCGCCACGGCGAGCGCGGCAAGCCCGACGCGCACCGGCCGCCACGACGGGCTCAGGAAGCGCTTCCAGCCGTCGCGCAGCGCTCGCGTGCCGCGATTGCGGCGTGCGAGATCGAACTGGCGCAGGTTCCACAGCGTGCGCGCCGCCTGCAAGAGGCGCTGCGCGGGCTGCATCACGTTCACGGTGTGGCCCAGCCACTGCTCCGCGGCGGCGGCCGCGCCGGGCGTCGCGCTCCACCGCGTGCCGTGCGGCGCCGGCCGCGGCACGACCGAACGCGCCAGCCCGCCATGCAGTCGCAGGCAGGCCACGCCGTCGGGGTGCGACCAAGTCAGCAGGATGCCTTCCTCGCCGCCGTTGTCGCGCGAATCGGTTTCCGCGAAGTGGCCGCAAGGCGGGTCGTCGGGCCAGGCATTGGGCACGATACGATCGACGAAGACGTTGGCCTGCTCGAGCGCGGCCAGCTCCGCGCGCAGCCAGGGCCGGTCGATCGCGGCGATCCAGGTCGGCTGGCCGGGCGTGGCGTCGGGTGCAACGGCGAAATGGGTGAGGTCGGCGTCTTCGAGGACTGCCTCTTCGAGCACGCCCACGAGCGCGGTGCGCAGCTTCGCGGCAGGCGCCTTGGGCAAGGTGATGCGGTGCCAGCTCACGTCGGTGTCCGCGAGCACCGCGACGACCGTGTCGGCCTTGGGCAGCAACGACGCGGCGCACTGCCCCTGCGATTCAAGCTGCAATCCGTCAGGGCTCAAGGCATAGACGAATTCCTCGGTCAGGCGATGGCCTTCGGCGGCAGGCGCTTGCGAAGCACTCGGGCGCAACCGTGGGCGGGGTGAGAGCTGGATGACGAGGATGGACATTTGTGGGCCGGCGAAGCGGGGCGAAGACTACCGCAAATCAACGACTTAGAGCTGCTTTTTGCAGCCGGATCGCAGCATTGTGACTGGTCTTTATGTCCACGCTATTCGGAGGAATCCCGGCTGTTTTCCCTTTGCCGCGAGAGGGTCACGATGTTCGTGCCCTGCCGCTCGACGAGCGAGCTTTCCTCGAGGACGCGGTCGGCCAGGCGCAGTCGACCGCGCACCTCGAAGAAGGCGGAGGCGACGTTGACTTGCGTGGCCGTGGTGGTATCGGCCACCGTCTTGGGCACCAGGGCCAGCACCTCCTGCGGACTCTTGAAGGGGTTGCGCTGGCGCGTCTGCACGATGCGCTGCGCGGTGCCGCGGTCCAGGCCCGGGATGGCCGCGAGCAGCACCTCGGCGCTGGCGGTGTTGGCGTTGACCGGCGTTTGCACCGGCAAGATGGTGACGTAGGGCTTCATCAGGCGGATGGAGTCGTCGTCGATGCCAAGCCACGACAGCTGGGACACGTCGCGCGGCAGCAGCGGCCCGTTGCCGGTGTTGCCGCTGGAGAGGGGCGCGATCGCGTCGCGAAGCCCGGTGGCGATGCGGTCGGCCACGCCTTCGCCGACGTTGATGGCGCGCAGCAACTGTTTCAATGCGTTCACTTCGACGGTCGACACCTTGCCGGTGTTGTCCACGAGGTTGCGCAGGTTGTAGCGAGACTGTACGTCGGTGATGCTGCCGGACAGGAAGGCCTCGGGGCCGCTGTCGGTGTTGTTGTCCTTGTCAGACGCGAGGAAGGTGGACAGCCGTGCTTCGGCCAGCGGCACCGCCCAGGGCTCGCCAAGGTGGTCGGGGCCGCCGCTCTTTGCGTCTTCACGCAGGATCAGCTTGGCCCAGTCGAGCGCGCCGGAGAGGATCCAAGACGACTGCATGCGCGAGCGCTCGGCCACCTCGATCTGCACCGCGCGCCACTGCTGCCACACCATGGACGCCGCAAGTGTCGCGATGAGCGTCACGATGATCATCGCGGTGAGCAGCGCGGCGCCGCGCTGGCGGTGGAGTCGAGGCTGGGCCATGGCGCTCACGGTCCGAGTGCCACGTCGCGCACGAGGCTGCCGCTGATGTCACCGCCTCCGAAGTCGAGCACGAGGCGCACGCCGCTGGGCAGGGCCTGGCGCTGGGTGACGGGAGCGGGTGCGCTCGCGCCGGGGGGCGGTTGCGCCGCGGCCTGGGATTGGTCGCCGGTGGATTGGCAATTGCTCCACGAGCCCCAGTAGCAATACATCTGCCACTGGTTGATGCCCTTGAGCGTCTTCAGCTGGCCGGTCTCCTGGCCCTGGAACTGCTGCGTGCGCAGCCACAGCTCCTGCAGTTCGCCGCTGGTGCGTACCGCGGGGCTCGCCCAGCGCAGCCAGGTGCCGCCGCCGGTGCCGTCGGCTGCGGGCTTGAGTGACCAGGTCACCACCTGCATGCCACGCTCGGCGCGGCGGGTGAGGCGCGCAGTGCTGCCGTCGAAAGTGAGGCCAGGCACGGCGGGAGTTTCCTGCACGGCGGCGAGGTCCTGCTCCCATTGCGCGATGACGGTGTTCAGCCGCAGCGTCTGCTCCAACCGCGCCTGGCTGAAGTTGCGCGCGCGCACGATGCCATCCACGCCCTGCCAGGCCATCACGGCGAGCATCGCCATGATCATCATCGCGACCAGCACCTCGACGAGCGTGAAGCCGCGCTGCTTCATTTCGGCAGCACCGTGGAGACGGTGAGGATGGGTTGGCCGGCGTCGGTGAACATCTGCGCGTCGACGCGGCGGAAGTTGGGGTTGGGCGTGGGACGCACGACCAGCTTGCCCTTGTAGGTGTGCCCGAGTTGCTCGCAGACGAAGTCGCTGTCGCCGATGGACAGCCCCGGGTGTGCAAGCCTCAGGCTGATGAGCTGGTTGTCCGCGCACCACTGGCCGAGGCTCGCGTCGGTGAGCCGTTCGGCGTTGTAGGCGAGGGAGCCCGCGGCCTTGATGCCCGCGCCGAGCGTGATGGCGACGATGGCCAAGGCCACCAGCACCTCGATGAGCGTGAAGCCGCGTGAAGAGCGGGCTGTCATGGGTGGCCACTCATGATCGAGCGTCATTCGTCGGCCACTTCGAACGGGCCGAGCCCATCGGTCACGAGCGAGAGGTGGCGGTCTTCGAGCTTGAGCGTGACGCGCTGCGCGCCGATCAGCGGCTCGGGGCCAAGCACCAGGGCCCCAGCGCCCTGCACTTGCGCAGTCACGCCGGGTGCGAGCCACTTCGAGGGCACATCGGTCTCGAAAGGCAGGCCCGTGAAGCGGAAGTCACCGCCGCCGTCGGTGGCGTGCGGTTCCCAGCGGACCAGCACACCGGAGGCTCGCGATTCGGCGCGCGCGGATTCAAGCAGGGCGGCCAGGCGTGCGGCTTCGTGCTCGAGCGCCGTGGCATTGGGGTCGCGGATCGCCAGGCTGGCGAGGCCCGACGCCAGCGCCACGATGGCAAGCACCACGAGCAGCTCGATGAGCGTGAAGCCGCGGTGCTTGTTGTTCACTGCGTGGCCGTCACTGCCAGGAGCCGATGTCGGCGTTCTTGCCTTCGCCGCCCACGACGCCATCGGCACCGGTGCTGTAGACATCCATGTCGCCCTTCACGCCGGGGTTGGCGTATTGGTACGGATGGCCCCACGGGTCTTGCGGGAGCTTGTCGAGGTAGGGACGCCAGTTGGAGGGGACGGGGCTGGCGGTGGGCTTGGCGACCAGCGCCTGAAGGCCTTGCTCGGCAGTGGGGAAGCGCTGGTTGTCGAGCTTGTACATCTTGAGCGCCTGCACCAGCGTGTTGATGTCGCTCTTCGCGCCGGTGACCTTGCCTTCGTCCAGGCGATCGAGCACGTTGGGCACGATGAGCGCGGACAGCACGCCGATGATCAGAAGCACAACCATCAGCTCGATGAGGGTGAAGCCACGCTGGAGGCGCTGTTCAATGGGCATGGTGGTTGTCGTTGGTCTCGTCATATGTCGAATCCGGCGAACGGTTGGAGTCGCATGAATCATAATCGTCGGATGCCGGCAAGACTGTCCGCTTTCATCATCTGGGCCCTCGTGGCTGCGAGCATCGTGTTCTGGGGACTGCGACTTTTTGTAAAGCCGCCGGTCGCCCCGTTGCACACGCAACTTGCGGCTGACAGTGGTCCTGCCCGCGTCGATCTCACGCGCATGCTGGGCGCACCGCCCGTGCAGGCAGCCGCTCCTTCGGTTCAATCGCCGGGCTTGAGTTCCCGCTTCCAGCTTACCGGCGTGATGGCGCCCAAGATCGCCGGCGGCCCGGGCATTGCACTGATCGCCGTTGATGGAAAGATGCCGCGTGCTTATCGTGTCGGCGCAGCGGTCGATGGCGAGCTGGTTCTTCAGTCGGTCAGCCTTCGCACGGCATCCATCGGCCCGACACAAGGCGCGGCCGCCGTGGTGCTGGAACTGCCGGTGCTGCCCCCGCCTGCCACTGGTTCTTTGCCACCAATCTCTTCGATGACGCCGCCCACTGCCGGCCCGGTTCCTCCGATGGCTGCGGCGCCGATGCCGGTGCAGCCAGTGGCACCGCCCGTCGCGCAACCTGTGCCGCAGCAAGTCCCTCAAGCGGTGCAGGGCGAGGGCAATGTCCCGGCGCCGCGCCGTTCACGCGGCATGATGACGCCGCGCGACCAAGCGCAGCAGCAACAGCAGTCGTCGCCAGAAACGCAGTAACCAGCGGCGCGACGGGTCAAGGGCCCGTCAGCGGCCCGGGCATGCTCGCGGGATACGACGGGCCGGGGTCTTCGCCCTCGGCCACCTCAGTCAGCAAGGCGGCTGCGCTCTTCACGAGCGGCCAGGCCAGCGTCGCGCCTGTGCCGTCGATGCTCTCCATGCCCAGCTCCAGCATCGCCGTGGTGTGGAACAGCGAGAGCGCGATATCCAGGCCCTGGTGGCTGTGGCTGCGGCAGTACACGCAGTAATCGGTCACCGCCGGCGCGATGCGCGACGCAACCATCAGCGCGGCACACGCGGCCATTCCGTCCGCAATGATCAGGTGCCGCTTGCTCCCGGCCACGAGCATCACGCCCACCATCACCGCGATCTCGAAGCCACCGAAGGCGGCGAGCACCTCGACCGGGTCAGTCACGTCCTTGTGCTTGCCTTGCGCGCCGTACAACACGACCTGCAGGTGCGCGAGGTCGTCCGGGTTCATCGACGGCCCGGAGTTGATCAGGTCACGAACGTTGGCGCCGGTGAGGCGCGACAACACCAGCGCCGAGCTCTCGTTGGAGCCGATGCCAAGGCCCGCGCAAGCCACGACGTTTCCTGGGAGCGCATCGCCGATCTCCATGCCCGCACGGATGGCCGCGTGCGCCTGCTCGATGGACATGGCCGACACGACCCGTGCGTTGCGCGTGCCGTGGGCGATCTTGCGCGCCAGGAGGCGCGCATGCGGCGTGACAGGTTCGGCCACGCCGCAATCGACGACCGAGAGTTCGAGCCCCTGGATGCGCGCGAACACCGACACCGCGAGCTGCGAGGTCAGCAGGTTGTGGACGATCTTGGCTGTCGATGCGCGGCCCGGGGCGCTGATGCCGTCGACCGCGAGGCCGTGGTCGGCGGCGAACATGGCCAGCTGCGGCGCACGAAAACGCGGCTTGAGCGTGTTCTGGATCAGGCCCAGCCGGATGGCCAGGGGCTCCAGTTCGCCAAGCGCGCCCGTGGTCTCACTGCGGCGCTTGAGCTTGTCCCGCAACGCCTGTTCCAGCGTCGGGTTGGTCGTCGGGGCGATCAGCGAACGGTTGACGGACATGGGAAGCAGTGGCTTGTCGACAAAGGCAAGGCACGCCGGGGAATGCTCGTGCGGGGCGTTTCAAAGGGCGGATTGTGGGGCCGGTGGCTAGCAAGACGCAAACCAGGCTGCCGGCCGTGTGGGGCCGGCAGCCCGCATCATCGCAGGAAGAGCCGGTACACCGGGTTGTCCGTCTCGTCCTCGCACGGATACGCGAGAGTGTCCAGGAACTCGCGGAAGGCCTGCTTGTCCTGCTTGGGCACCTGGATGCCCACGAGGATGCGGCCATAGTCCGCGCCCTGGTTGCGGTAGTGGAAGAGGCTGATGTTCCACTCCGGGTGCATGCTCGAGAGAAAGCGCATCAGCGCGCCCGGCCGCTCGGGGAAGATGAAGCGGTACAGCCGCTCGTCGCGTGCGAGTTCGCTGCGCCCACCCACCATGTGCCGCACGTGCTGCTTGGCGAGTTCGTCGTGCGTGAGGTCGATGGTGGGAAAGCCGTGGCGCTCGAAGTTGCGCGCGATCTTGTCTGACTCGCCGCGGTTGGAGGTCGCGATGCCGACGAACACATGCGCCTGCTTGTCGTCGGAAATGCGGTAGTTGAATTCGGTGACCGAGCGCGGCCCGATCAGTTCGCAAAAGCGCTTGAAGCTGCCGCGCTCCTCGGGGATGGTGACGGCGAACAACGCCTCGCGTTCCTCGCCCACTTCCGCACGTTCGGCCACGAAGCGAAGGCGGTCGAAGTTCATGTTCGCGCCGCAGGTGATGGCGACGAAGGTCTTGCCCTTGAGCTTGTGCTGCTCGACGTACTGCTTGATCGCCGCCACGCCGAGGGCACCTGCCGGCTCGAGGATGCTTCGGGTGTCCTGGAAGACGTCCTTGATCGCCGCACAGACAGCGTCGGTGTCGACGACGACGAAGTCGTCCACGAGTTCGCGCGTGAGACGGAAGGTCTCCTCGCCCACCGTCTTCACGGCGGTGCCGTCGGAGAACAGGCCCACGTCCGCCAGCGTGATGCGCTTGCCGGCCTTGACCGAGCGCACCATCGCGTCGGAATCGTTGGTTTGCACACCAATGACCTGGATGTCAGGGCGCACCGCCTTGATGTAGGCCGCCACGCCCGAGATGAGGCCGCCGCCGCCGATCGCGACGAACACCGCATCGAGCGGACCCTGGTGCTGGCGAAGAATCTCCATCGCAATCGTGCCCTGGCCGGCGATCACGTCAGGGTCATCGAAAGGATGGACGAAGGTGAGGCCGTGCTCGCGCTCGAGTTCGAGGGCATGGACGTAGGCGTCGGAGTAACTGTCGCCGTGCAGCACGACTTCGCCGCCAAAGGACTTCACCGCGTCGATCTTCAGGCGCGGCGTTGTCACGGGCATGACGATCAGCGCCTTGCAGCCCAGCCGCTTCGCGCCCAGCGCCACGCCTTGTGCATGGTTGCCGGCCGATGCGCAGATGACGCCTCGCGCCAACTGATCTGCCGACAGGTGCGCCATCTTGTTGTAGGCACCGCGCAGCTTGAAGCTGAACACCGGCTGCTGGTCCTCGCGCTTGAGGAAGACCTGGTTGGACAGGCGCTTGGAGAGGCTGCGAGCCGCTTCGAGCGGCGTCTCGATCGCAACGTCGTAGACGCGCGCCGTGAGGATCTTCTGCAGGTAGGACGCCAGCGGCAGATGTTGGGAGGAGGTCGCCTCCTTTTTCTTCTTGGGTGCGCTCTTCGCGCCGCCTTGTCGGCCGCTCATCTGCTCTCTCCTGGGTCGCTGTCTTGGCGAGCGCGGGATGATACGTGAGAGGGGCAGGCGACCCGTCATTGCTCGGCCGCAAGAAAAAAGCCCAAGGTCTTGCGACCTTGGGCTGAATCCACCAATGGAGGAGGTGGAGGAGACAATCGTTCGGCGATTCGCATCGCCACTGGAAATGAGTGTAGTCGCTCGTTTGCTGCACCGCAATATCCACGATGCCAATCCAGTAGATTCGCGACTCGAATAAATCGTGACGCGTTGCACAATTCGCAGGAGTAGACGGGGCGGCGCCCCGAATGGGTGCTTGCGACGTAGGCGCGCACGACTTTGAACCAGGAACAGCTCATGGAATGCACGGTCAATTGGTTGCCTGCCTCAGGCATGGGATTCGTCGCCGAGACAGGCAGCGGCCACGTCCTCGTGATGGATGGGGCGCCTGATGGCGGCGGACGCAATCTCGCGCCGCGTCCGATGGAGACCGTGCTTGCGGGCACCGCAGGCTGCACTGCTTACGACGTGGTCCTCATCCTCAAGCGCGGGCGGCACGACGTTTCGGGTTGCCAGGTGAAGGTCACGTCCGAGCGCGCAAGCACCGATCCGAAGGTCTTCACCAAGATCCACATGCACTTCACCGTGAGCGGCAAGGCACTGCCCGACTCGGCCGTGGCGCGTGCGGTGCAGATGTCGCACGAGAAGTACTGCTCGGCGAGCATCATGCTCGGCAAGACCGCCGAGATCACGACGTCGTTCGACGTGGTCGCGGCCTGAACGGCGAACGCTAGATGTAATAGGCCGTGGTCGTCATGACCTTTGCCGCGGCACGCATCGCCCATTTCACGGGCTGTGGCAGTTCCGCGGCGCCGGCCTGCTCGGCGCTCGCTGCATGACGCGATTCATCTTCCTTCATCTGCTGCACGATGGCCCGTGAGCGGGTGTCGGTGGCAGGAAGCCGGTCGAGGTGGCCCTCAAGATGCTGCTCGACCTGGCGCTCGGTTTCCACCACGAAGCCCAGGCTCACGGCGTCGCTTACGCGCCCGGCGATGAACCCGATGCCGAAGGCCCCGGCGTACCACAGCGGATTCAGCACGCTGGGATGGGCGCCGAGTTCATCGAGCCGCTCCTGCGTCCAGGCCAGGTGGTCGGTTTCGTCTTTCGCCGCCTGCTCGAAATGCGTTCGCAGGACCGGGTCGCGCGTGCTCAAGGCCTGCGCCTGATACAGCGCTTGCGCGCACACCTCACCGACATGATTCACGCGCATGAGGCCGCTCACCCGGCGACGTTCATCGTCATCCAGCATGTGCTCGACCGTGGCGGAATCGGCGGGGCTGGGTCGGCTGGCATGGCGCACGCCGGCCAGCGTGCGCAAGGCGTTGTCGGCGGCGATGAGCACGCGATCGATCATGGTCGGAAGGGTGACGTTGAGGGCTTGCTTTCAGCATAGCGCAGCCTTGGCCGACGCCCGTTGAAACAGGGCGACGAGAGCATGCGAGATGACGTCGCCACGGTGACAGTTGCATGTCGGTGCCTCGTTGTGCTGAGACAACATAAAGGCCTTTTTCAGCCCCCGAATCCTTTGCAATGGGGAGGTCGTCTGGTGCAATACGTCCAACTTCCGCTGAGGGGGTTTGGCCTGATCAGCCCTCGAAGCAGGGCTTTCGCATCGGGACCTCTTGTTCAACCTAGGAGATAGTCGCAATGAAAAAATCTCTGCTCGCTCTCGCAGTTCTGGGCGCGTTCGCCGGTGCTGCTTCGGCACAGTCGTCGGTCACCATCTACGGTTCGCTTGACTTGGCCGTGACCAAGGGCAATGGCGGTACCGCTCCGAACAACAGCGCCAACGGCACGTCCAAGGCCTGGATCGAGAAGCAGTCCAATGGCTCGCGCCTCGGTTTCCGCGGCAATGAAGACTTGGGTGGCGGCCTGTCGGCTCAATTCCAGATCGAGCATCGCTTCAACCCTGATGATGGCAATCAGACCAGCGCTGCCTTCTGGCAAGGCCGTTCTTACGTGCAACTGTCCAGCGCCACTGCTGGCCGCATCTACCTCGGCCGCGACTACGCGCCCGCCTTCTGGCCGGCTGTGAAGTCCGACCCATTCGGCTGGGACGGCGTGGGTCAGATGGGCTCTGACATGTGGGCCGGTTACCTGACCAACAGCGGCGTTCGCGTGCCCAACACCGTGGGCTACAAGTCCCCGAGCCTGTCGGGCTTCACCGCTCAAGCCGCAGTCGGTTTGGGCGAAGGCGTGACCAGCCGTGCCACGGGCTTCAACGGCGAATACGCCGCTGGTCCGATCTACGCAGCGATGGGCTACGAGAAGCTGTCCAAGGGACCGGTCGCCACGGATGGCAACTCCGTTGTCAACTTCGCGTTCCACTATGACCTGGGCATGGTCAAGCCGATCCTGTACTACGCACGCGGCAAGGTTGCCGGCGGTACGCTCACCAACAAGTACCTGATGCTCGGCGCTCTGGCACCGATCGGTGGCGGTACCCTGAAGGCTGCCTATGGCCGCCTGACCCCGGATGCTGCTGCTCCTGGCAACGGCCGCCAAACCAAGCTGGGCCTGGGTTACGACTATCCGCTGAGCAAGCGTACGAACGTGTACGCCGACCTCGGCATGGGCCGCAAGAACCAAGGCAATTCGGCCACCGGCTTCACGAACAACACCGCTTACGCCCTGGGCGTCAAGCACACGTTCTAATTCGACGCTCGCTCGTCGAGCATCGATTCGAGGCCGCCTTCGGGCGGCCTTTTTCATGCCTGTGCGCCTCGCTTCGCACAGCACCGCGTGCGTTGTGCGAAGCGATTACCCTGATGGGGCATTCCCCTTTGACGCATGACGGCTGATTTGCTCAGATCGGGACTCGACACCCTGGGCACAGCCACCCGCTGATCGCCCGCCCTTCGCGCGGCACGGCACACATCCTGCTGTGTCGATCCAGCGTCCCACCATGCTCGCCTTCATCCTGCGCCGTCTCGTCCAAGCCGTCATCGTCATGCTGACAGTGGCGTTCATCGCCTTCATGTTGTTCCAGTACGTGGGTGACCCCGTCACCAATCTTCTGGGGCAGGATGCGACGCCCGAACAGCGGACACAACTGCGTGCGGACCTGGGGCTGGACCAGCCATTCCCGGTGCAGTTCGCGCACTTCGTGGGCAATGCGGTCAATGGCGAGTTCGGGCTGAGCTTGAAACTTGGCAAGAAGGTTTCCACGCTGATCGCAGAGCGGCTGCCCGCGACCCTCGAACTTGCGGTGAGCGCCGGCGTGTTGGCCTTGATCCTCGCGATTCCGATGGGTGTGTATGCCGCCTTGCGGCGAGGCACCGTCGGCTCGCACTTGCTCATGACTTTCTCGCTGCTGGGCGTGTCGCTGCCGACCTTTCTCATCGGCATCCTGCTGATCTGGGTGTTCGCTGCGAACCTGCGATGGCTGCCTGCCTTCGGTCGCGGCGATGTCGTCGCCCTTGGCCACTGGACCACCGGGATGCTGAGCACGGATGGTTGGCGCCATCTGATCCTGCCGTCGATCACGCTCGCGGCCTTCCAGCTCACGCTCATCATGCGGCTTGTGCGCGCCGAGATGCTGGAGGTCTTGCGCTCCGACTACATCAAGTTCGCGCGTGCCCGCGGCCTGCCCAACCGCGTCGTCTACTTCAGCCATGCGCTGAAGAACACGCTTGTGCCGGTGCTCACCATCACCGGCTTGCAGCTCGGCTCGCTCATTGCGTTCGCGATCATCACCGAGCAGGTCTTCCAGTGGCCGGGCATGGGGCTGCTTTTCATCCAGGCGGTGCAGTTCGCCGACATCCCGGTGATGGCGGCCTACCTGTGCCTCATCGCGCTGATCTTCGTGCTGATCAACCTGGTCGTCGACTTGCTGTACTTCGCCGTCGACCCTCGGCTGCGCATCGAGCGGCGTGCGGGAGCGCACTGAATGTTGCACGCCGTGGACTCCCGCACCAATGGCGCCTACCAGCGCCTGTCGGCATGGCATACCGAGCTCATGGCGTTCCGCCGCGACCTGCATGCGCATCCTGAGCTCGGCTATGAAGAGGTGCGCACGGGAGGGCGTGTGGTCGAAGCGCTCAAGCTTTTCGGCGTCGACGAAGTGCACACCGGCATCGGCAAGACAGGCATCGTCGGCGTCATCCATGGCCAGGCGAGCGCGCCGCCCGATGCAAAGACCAAAAGCATCGGCCTGCGCGCCGACATGGACGCCTTGCCGATGCGCGAGGAGAACGACTTTCCCTGGCGCTCCGCATCGCAAGGCCTGATGCATGGCTGCGGGCATGACGGCCACACCACCATGCTGCTCGGCGCGGCGCGTTATCTCGCCGAGACGAGGCGATTCGCGGGCACTGCAGTTCTCATCTTCCAACCGGGCGAAGAGGGCTTCGCCGGCGCCAAGGCGATGATCGACGATGGCCTCTTCGATCGCTTCCCGGTCGACTCGGTCTACGCGATGCACAACTGGCCGAGCCTGCCGCCGGGCACCATCGGCCTGAATCCCGGCCCGATGATGGCGGCAGCCGACCGCTTCGAGATCACCGTGATGGGACGCGGTGGTCATGGCGCGCACCCGTACATGACCATCGACCCGGTGCTGGTCGCAGGCCACATCATCACCGCCGCGCAAAGCCTCGTCTCGCGCAACATCAATCCGCTGGACAGCGCCGTGCTCAGCATTTGCGCGCTGCAAGCCGGCGATCTCGGCGCTTTCAGCGTCGTCCCACGACAGGCACAGTTGATCGGCACGGCGCGCAGCTTCAAACGCGACGTGCAGGACCTCATCGAGGAACGCCTGGGCCGCCTCTGCGAATCGATTGCGCTGGGCTTCGGTGCGACGGCGCGGCTGGACTATCACCGCATGTACCCGGCGACGATCAACACGCAGGCCGAGGCGACCTTCGCCGCGAACGTCGCCGCATCCATCGTGGGCGAGGACAAGGTGGTGCGCGACCTCACCCCGAGCATGGGCGCGGAGGACTTCTCCTTCATGCTGCAGTCGCGGCCCGGCGCCTACCTGCGCATCGGCCAGGGCGGCGAAGGCGGGTGCTTTCTTCACAGCCCGCGATACGACTTCAACGACGACATTCTTCCGCTGGGGGCCGCGCTCTTCGCCGGCCTCGCGGAGCAAGCCATGCCGCTCTGATCCAGGAGAACACGATGAACTTCAAGCTCTCGATCGCCGCTGCCGCGATGCTGATCGCCTTCGGCCCCGCCCATGCCGTGACGCTGCGCGTGGCCAACGTCGGCGACGTGCAGTCCATGGACCCCCACTCGCTCAACGAGACGCTGCAGTTGAGCTTCACGGCAAGCGTCTACGAGCCGCTGGTGGGCCGCGACAAGAAGATGAACCTGATTCCGCTGCTGGCCACCAAGTGGACGCAGAAGTCGCCGACCGTGTGGCGTTTCGACCTGCGCCACGGGGTCAAATTCCACGACGAAACGCCCTTCAGCGCGGACGACGTCGTCTTCTCGCTCAAGCGGGCTGCCGACCCCGGCGGCGACATGCGCGGCTATACCTCGTCATTCAAGGAAGTGCGCAAGATCGACGACCACACGGTGGAGATCGAGACGACGACGCCCAACCCCATCCTGCCCGACGTGCTCACCAACGTGTACATGATGAGCAAGAAGTGGTGCGAGGACAACAAGGCCCAGGTGCCGGTGGACCGGCGCAAGGGCGTGGAGAACACGGCGAGCTTCAAGGCCAACGGCACCGGCCCCTTCCGCCTGAAGGAGCGGCAGCCGTCGACACGCACGGTGCTCGTGCGCAACTTCAACTACTGGGACAAGCCCGAGACCAACCTCGACGAGGTGGTGTTCACGCCGATCGGCAACGACGCGACGCGCGTGGCTGCCTTGCTCTCGGGCGAGATCGACGTGGTGGAGCCGGTGCCGCTGCAGGATGTGGAGCGCATTCGCTCGGCAGGCAAGTTCACCGTGCTGCAAGGCCCCGAGCTGCGCACCATCTTCCTCGGCATGGACCAGAAGCGCGACGAGCTGCTGTTCAGCAGCGTGAAGGGCAAGAACCCCTTCAAGGACCGCCGCGTGCGGCAGGCCTTCTACCAGGCAATCGACATCGAGGCGATCAAGACCCGAGTGATGCGCAATGCATCGACGCCCACGGCGCTGATGGTCGGGCCTGGCGTGCGAGGCTTCCAGCCGGACATGAACAAGCGCCCACCGCACGACGTCGATGCTGCCAAGAAGCTGCTCGCCGAGGCCGGTTACCCGAATGGCTTCGAGGTGGGCATGAACTGCCCGAACGATCGCTACGTGAATGATGGCCAGATCTGCCAGGCCGTGGCCGCGAGCTTGGCGCGCATCAACATCAAGGTGAACTTGCAGACCGAGACCAAGGTCAGCTACTTCCCCAAGATCCTGCGTCGCGACACGAGCTTCTACCTGCTCGGCTGGACGCCGAGCACTGGTGACGCGCACGACGCCTTGTCCGCGCTCATCGCCACGCCCAACGACAAGGGCCAAGGGCAGTTCAACCTCGGCAGCTACAGCAACCCGAAGGTCGACGAGCTCACGCAGAAGATCCAGTCGGAGACTGACGAGAAGAAGCGCAACGAGTACATCCGCGAAGCCTTCAAGCTGCACCAGGACGACGTGGGCCACATCCCGCTGCACCAGCAGGCGCTCGCCTGGGGGTTCAGCAACAAGGTGAGCCTCACGCAACTGCCCGACAACCGCATGTTCTTCAAGTGGGTCACGCTCAAGTGAGCCTGCCTTTGTCTGATCCTCTGTCCGAAGCGCCCGCCAGTGCGGTGCCCCCCGAGGCGCCTGGCGGCATCAAGGGTTTCTTCGCGGGCGATGTGTGGCACAGCTTCACCCACTCGCCGGTGGCGATCGTGTCGGCCATCATCGCGCTCGTGTGCCTCGTGTGTTCACTGGGTGCCAACGTTGTCGCGCCGCACGACACGCAGGATCTCGCGAAGATCGAATTGATCGACGCGCGCCTGCCGCCGTCATGGACGGCCGAGGGCAAATCGACCTACCTGCTGGGCACCGACGACCAGGGCCGCGACATCCTGTCGGCGCTGATGTTCGGCACGCGCATCTCGCTGATCGTGGGCATCGCGTCGGTGATCGTGTCGATGGTGCTGGGCGTCGGCCTCGGCCTGCTCGCCGGCTTCGTCGGCGGCCGCACCGATGCCTTCATCATGCGGGTGTGCGACGTGATGCTGTCCTTTCCGTCCATCCTCGTCGCGCTGCTCGTCGATGGCGTCGGACGCGCGCTCTTTCCGAATGCGCACGACCTGCTGGCTTTCGTCGTTCTGATCGTCGCGATCTCGCTGTCGGGCTGGGTGCAATACGCACGCACCGTGCGCGGCTCGACGCTTGTCGAGCGCAACAAGGAATACGTGCAGGCGGCGCGCGTCATCGGCGTCTCGTCGCTTCGCATCATGCGGCGGCACGTGCTGCCCAATGTGATGGGGCCGGTCTTCGTGCTCGCGACCATCCAGATTGCCACTGCCATCATCACGGAGGCGACCCTGTCCTTCCTCGGGGTCGGCGTGCCACCGACGTCACCGTCGCTCGGCACCATGATCCGCGTGGGCAACGACTATCTGTTCTCCGGCGAGTGGTGGATCACCTTCTTCCCCGGCGCGATCCTGGTCGTCGTCGCCTTGAGCGTGAACCTGCTGGGCGATTGGCTGCGCGATGCGCTCAATCCGCGCCTGCGTTGATGAACACACGATCACGACGATGAGCCAAGCCTTGCTGTCCGTCAGCCATCTGCGTGTCGAGTTTCCGACGCGTCACGGCACCCTCGTCGCGCTGGACGACATCTCCTTCGACATTGCACCGGGTGAGATCCTCGGCGTGGTCGGCGAGTCCGGCGCGGGCAAGTCGCTCACCGGGGCGTCCATCATCGGCTTGCTCGACCCGCCCGGGCGCATAGCGGGCGGGGAGATCCGCTTCGAGGGCCGGCGCATCGACAACCTGCCCTACGAAGAGATGCGCCGCGTGCGCGGCCGAAGCATCGGCGCGATCTTCCAGGACCCGCTCACGTCGCTGAACCCGCTGTACACCGTCGGTCAGCAGTTGGTGGAGACGATTCGCACCCATCTGACGATGAGCGAGGCGGACGCGAAGCTGCGTGCAATCCGGCTGCTGGAAGAAACCGGCATCCAGGCGGCCGAGCAACGCATCGACCACTACCCCCATCAATTCTCCGGCGGCATGCGCCAGCGGGTGGTGATTGCACTGGCACTTGCAGCCGGCCCGAAGCTGGTGGTGGCCGACGAGCCCACCACGGCGCTGGACGTGTCCGTGCAGGCACAGATCATCGCGTTGCTCAGGCGCATGTGCCGCGAGCATGGCGCGGCGGTGATGCTCGTGACGCACGACATGGGTGTGATCGCCGAGACCTGTGATCGCGTGGCGGTGATGTATGCCGGACGCATTGCCGAGATCGGGCCTGTGCACGATGTGATCCATGCACCTGCGCATCCCTACACCGTGGGTCTGATGGGATCGATCCCCGCGATGGACCACGACCGCGAACGCCTGCTGCAAATTGACGGCAGCATGCCCCGGCTGAATGCCATCCCACCGGGCTGTGCCTTCAACCCGCGCTGCCCGCATGCCTTCGCCCGCTGCCGCGTCGAACGTCCCGACCTGCTGGATGCAGGTGCGACGCGCGCGGCTTGCTGGCTGCATGACACGCAGGAAAGGGCGGCTGCATGAGCGCCAGCATGCAGCCCCTCGTCGAGGTGCAGGACCTCGCGAAGAGCTTCGACGTCTCGGCCCCGTGGCTGAACCGCGTCGTCGAGCGCAAGCCGCGGCAGTTCGTGCATGCGGTGGACGGCGTGAGCTTTGCGATCGAACGAGGCAAGACGCTCGCCCTGGTCGGCGAGTCGGGTTGCGGCAAGAGCACGGTTGCGCGCCTGCTGGTAGGGCTGTACGAGCCGACGGCAGGGCACGTCCGCTTCGATGGCATCGACATCGCCGACGGCTTCAAGGGCTCGCACGGCGCTGCGCTTCGACGCCGCATGCAGATGATCTTCCAGGACCCCTATGCGAGCCTCAACCCGCGCTGGAAGGTGCTGGACATCGTGGCCGAGCCATTGATCGAGCATCGTCTCATCGCCGACACGGCGGGACGCCGCGCGCGGGTGGGGGAACTGCTGCAGTCAGTGGGCCTCGCGGCCACCGACATGGAGAAATTCCCGCACCAGTTCTCCGGTGGCCAGCGGCAGCGCATCTCGATTGCGCGGGCCTTGGCCACGCAGCCTGAGTTCCTCGTGTGCGACGAGCCAACGTCAGCGCTCGACGTGTCCGTGCAGGCGCAGGTGCTCAACATCATGAAGGACCTGCAACGCCGTCAGGGCCTGACCTATCTCTTCATCTCGCACAACCTTGCGGTGGTTCGCCACGTGAGCGACCAGGTGGGCGTGATGTATCTCGGGCGGCTGGTGGAGGTGGCCGACAAGGCCGTCCTGTTCGGAAGGCCGAGCCACCCATACACACGCATGCTGCTCGATGCCATCCCCGACATCGGCATGAGCGGACGCGCGCGCACGCCAGTGCAAGGCGAGGTGCCGAACCCGTTGAGTCCGCCCAGCGGCTGTTCATTCCATCCGCGTTGCCCGCATGCGAACGCGCGCTGCCAGACGCAGCGGCCGGCGCTCTTGACCATCGGCGGCGTGAAGATCGCCTGCCACGCGATCGAGGAAGGCCGGCTGCAGCCGGAGCCGCGCTCAGCGGGGCGGCAACAAGTGCTCGCCGCGGAACAGCTCTGACGGCGTCTCGCGGTCGCGGATGACCCAGGCGTTGCCGCCGCAGACCATCACCTCCGCGGCGCGGCCGCGCGTGTTGTAGTTGCTGGCCATCGACATCGAATAGGCCCCCGCGGACAGGACCGCGATGTGATCGCCGGCCTGGACGGCCAGTGCGCGGTCGCGCCCCAGCCAGTCGCCGGATTCGCAGATGGGGCCGACCACGTCGTAGGTGACGGGCACGTCGCCCGCCTGCACGCACGGCACGATGTTCATCCACGCCTGGTACATCGCCGGGCGCATCAGGTCGTTCATGGCGGCATCGACGATGCAGAAGTTCTTCTCCTCGCCCGGCTTGAGGTACAGCACCTCGGTCACCAGCACGCCGGCGTTGCCGACCAGCGAGCGGCCGGGCTCGAAGACGATCTTGCGATGGCCGTGGCCGCGTGCGTCGATGCGCTGCACGAGCGCGGACACGAGCGCATCAGCCGCGGGCGGTTGCTCGTCGGTGTAGGTGATGCCCAGGCCGCCGCCGAGATCGAGGTGATGCAGCTTGATGCCTTGCGCTTCGACCGCCTCGACCAGGTCGAGCACGCGGTCCAGGGCGTCGAGGTAGGGCGTGGCTTCGGTGATCTGCGAGCCGATGTGGCAATCAATTCCCACGACCTCGATGTTCGGCAGGCCGGCGGCGCGGCGGTACACGGCCGCGGCGTTCGCGTGCGCCACGCCGAACTTGTTGCCCTTGAGTCCGGTTGAGATGTAGGGGTGCGTGCCGGCGTCCACATCGGGGTTCACGCGCAAGCTGATGCGCGCGGTGCGGCCCGCCTGCGTCGCAACTTGCGAGAGCACGTCCAACTCTGCCTCGCTCTCGACGTTGAAGCACATCACGCCTGCGTCCAGCGCCTGGCGCATCTCGACGCGCGTCTTGCCCACGCCGGAGAACACGATCTTCGATGCCTCGGCGCCGGCGGCCAATGCGCGTTCGAGCTCGCCGCCGGAGACGATGTCGAAGCCGCAGCCGGCTTCGGCGAAGGTCTGCAGCACCGCGAGGCTGGAGTTGGCCTTCATCGCGTAGCAGATGAGGTGGTCACGGCCCTGGAGCGCGCGCTGGTAGGCACCGACGGCTTCGCGCATCGCGGCTTGCGAGTAGACGTAGAGCGGCGTGCCATGGCGCGCGGCGAGTTCGGGGAGGGCGCAGTCTTCGACATGCAGCGTGTCGCCGCGATAGGCGACATGCGGCGAACCAGGCAGTGTCATTTCGAGGAGGCAGGTGAGGAGGCGGAGGAGGACGTCGCGGCTGACGCCGGCTGTGCTGTGGTGTGGGCGGCTTGGATGCTCGCGGGAGAAGCCGGTTGTGCCAGCGTGAGCGGACCTTTCTGCCCGCAAGCGCCGAGCGCCAGGACGGCGGCCAATAGACCTGATGCCGTCGTGACGACCCCGAGGGATAAACTGCGGTGGCGCTTCAACATCCCGCGATTTTACCGACCATGGCCGCCGCACATTCTCAAGAAACGCCGCTCAGCGACAGCGAGTACCACGCGATGACAGCCGCCGTGCTGGCAAACATCGAGCAGGCGGTCGACCGCTTCCTCGAGGACGATGTGGTCGACATCGACGCGCATCGCACTGGCGGCTTGCTTGAGCTGGGCTTTCCCAACGGCAGCAAGATCGTGCTCAACACCCAGCCGCCGCTGCACGAACTGTGGATGGCCGCGCGATCGGGCGGGTTCCACTACAGGTTCTCGAACGGCCGCTGGCTGGACCGCGAAGGCCGAGAGTTCTTCGAGTCCTTGTCGACCAGCGCGAGCGAACAGGCGGGCGTCGCCTTGAAGTTCACGCCGCCAGCCTAAGCGAGGTCGGCGCAGGGCGGCGCGAGACGCTCGCTCAGCGCTTGAACAGGTCGAGGATGCTCTTGCGCTCCTCCTCCGTTGGCGTTGCCGGCAGCTTGTCTTCGAGGCCCACGCTGGTCACGCCGGTGCCGTGCGTGTATTCCTCGTAGTACCACTCGCCATTGATGTTGACCACCCCTTCGGGCGCCGGCGGCTCCTCGATGGGAACGCCCTTCAAGGCATAGCGCATGTAGTCCACCCAGATCGGCAGCGAGAGCCCGCCGCCGGTTTCGCGGTCGCCCAGCTTGCGCGGATTGTCGTAGCCGATCCAGACGACGGCCACCAAATGCGGTTGGTAGCCGGCGAACCAGGCGTCCATCGAGTCGTTGGTGGTGCCGGTCTTGCCGTAGACGTCGGGACGCTTGAGCTTTTCCTGCGTGCCCGCGGCGGTGCCCGAGCGCGTCACCTCTTGAAGCAGGCTGGACATCACGAAGGCGTTGCGCGCGTCGAGCGTGCGCAGGGATTCGTCGAGCGCCGGCGGTCGCACTTCAGCCAGCACGCGGCCTTTGGAGTCGGTGAGCTTGCTGATCAGGTAGGGATTGAGCCGGTATCCGCCGTTGGCGAAGACGGAATAGGCGCTGGCCATCTGCAGCGGCGTGACCGAGCCCGCGCCCAGCGCCATCGTGAGGTAGGCTGGGTGCTTGTCCGCCTCGAACCCGAAACGTGTCGCCCACTCCTGCGCATACGGCGGCCCGATGCTCTTGAGGATGCGGATGGACACCATGTTCTTCGACTTCTTGAGCGCGGTGCGCAGCGACATCGGCCCTTCGAACTTGCCGTCGTAGTTCTTCGGCTCCCACGGCTGGCTGCCGGTGGTGCCGGCGTCGAAGAACAGCGGCGCGTCGTTGACCACGGTGGCGGGGGTGAAGCCTTTTTCAAGCGCCGCCGAGTAGATGAAGGGCTTGAAGCTCGAGCCAGGCTGACGCCAGGCCTGCGTCACATGGTTGAACTTGTTCTTCGCGTAGTCGAAGCCGCCCACCAACGTGCGGACGGCGCCGGTGCGCGGGTCCATCGAGACGAACGCGCCTTCGACCTCGGGAAGCTGCGTGATGAACCAGTCGTTCTTCGGCCCGCCACGCACGAGTCGGATGACGGCGCCCGGACGGATCTGGGTCTTGGGGTTGGCCTTCTCCGACAGGCCCGAGGTGGCCGGTTTGAGGCCATCGCCAGTGAGGGTGACGGATTCGCCGCTTTGCAGCACGGCCACGACCTTCTTCGGCCCGGCCTCGAGTGCGACCGCTGCCTTGATCTCGTCATTGTCGGGATGATCGACCAGTGCTTCCGCGATGCGTGCGTCCAGCTCCTTGCTATTGGCGGGCAGGTCGATATAGGCCTCCGGCCCGCGGTAGACCTGACGGCGCTCGAAATCCATGATGCCCTTGCGCAGCGCGCGGTACGCGACCATCTGCTCGCCGGAATCGATGGTGAGGTAGACGTTCAAGCCGCGGGTGTAGGCCTCTTCGCCGTACTGGCTGAAGATCAGCTGGCGCGCCGCCTCCGCCACGTACTCGGCGTGCACGGGCACGTCGGCAGGCGCCCGATAGTGCAGCTTCTCGTTGCGCGCCTGGTCGTGCTGCTCCTGGGTGATGTAGCCGTTCTCCAGCATGCGATCGATGATGTAGGCCTGCCGCTTGGTTGCCCGTGTCGGGTTCACGATCGGGTTGTAGGCGGACGGCGCCTTGGGCAGGCCGGCCAGCATCGCCGCCTCGGCGATTGAGATGTCCTTGAGTGGCTTGCCGAAGTAGATCTCGCTGGCTGCCGCGAAGCCGTAGGCCCGCTGCCCCAGGTAGATCTGGTTCATGTAGACCTCGAGGATCTGCGGCTTGTTGAGCTGGCTCTCAATTTTCAGCGCCAGCAGGATCTCGTAGATCTTGCGGGTGAACGTCTTTTCAGTGGACAGATAGAAGTTGCGCGCGACCTGCATCGTGATGGTGGACGCGCCCTGGCTGCGCGCCTCGCCGAACTGCGCAAAAGCCGCGCGCACGACGCCTTTGTAGTCGACGCCGCTGTGCTCGTAGAAGCGCGAGTCCTCGATGGCGAGCACCGCCTGCTGCATCACCTTCGGGATCTCGCCGATGGGCGTGAAGTTGCGCCGCTCCTCGCCGTACTCGCCCACCAGCACGCCGTCGGAGGCGAAGATGCGCATGGGCAGCTTCGGCCTGTAATCGGTGAGGCTGGCCGTCTCGGGCAGATTGGGGTACGCGACCGAAAGCGCGATCGCGACCACCATGAGGACGGACACCAGACCCGCGAGTGCCAGCCCGAACAGCCACGTGAAGACGCGTGCCACCCATTGGCCCCATGGCGGCAACGAGGAGAAAGCCTTGCGCGGCGGTTGCGAGCGGGACGCTCGATCGGCTTCTTGCTCGGGTGAGCTCATGGGACTCCAAAAGGTGCTGCGAAGAATTATAGGAAGGCCGTTACAGCTCAGTTGACCCGAGCGTGAATTGGTTGGCAACCAAGCGTGAGGCGACTCCAAAAGTTCTCAGGGTTGACCCGAAATTGGGGCCGAAGGTGTTACGAAGACGTGCTTGTTTAGCCACGGGACAGGGGTGTCGGAATCGGAAATTTCGTTGTGGGGCAAAGGCTTTACTGCTAGCATTGAAGTAACTTATTAACAGTCCAATGCACCGTCAGAGGCGTTGGGAGAGGGCGTTGTGAGCTTTCTGGACACCTTGTTGGGTCGCAAACATCCGCCGATGATCGGACTGGACGTCAGCTCGTCCAGCGTCAAGTTGGTGGAGCTGTCACAAGACGCCTCCGGCGAATATGTGCTCGAGCGTTTCGCCGCCGAAAGTTTCGAAAAGGGCTGGATTCAAGACGGCCAGATCGAAAAGTTCGACGAGGTCGCCGATGCCGTCAAGCGCGTCGTCTCCAAGAGCGGCACCAAGACCAAGAACGTCGTCATGGCGATGCCGCAATCGGCGGTCATCACCAAGAAGATCATGTTGCCCGCCGGCCTGCGCGAGGAAGAGCTCGAGTTGCAGGTCGAGTCCGAGGCGAATCAATACATTCCGTTCTCGCTGGACGAGGTGAGCCTTGACTTCTGTGTCATTGGCCCGAGCCCGACGTCGGTGGGCGACGTCGAAGTGCTGATCGCCGCATCCCGCAAGGACCGCGTGCAGGACCGCCAGGGCCTGGCTGAGGCTGCCGGCCTCAAGCCGATGGTGCTGGACATCGAGTCCCATGCGTCGCGTCTCGCCATGAGCCGCGTGGTCGCGACGCTGCCCAACGAGGGACGCGATGCGCTCGTCGCCCTCTTCGAGATCGGCGCAGACACCACCAGCCTCAAGGTCCTGC
Organism: uncultured Comamonadaceae bacterium; assembly: GCA_966211955.1. Classification (GTDB taxonomy): domain Bacteria; phylum Pseudomonadota; class Gammaproteobacteria; order Burkholderiales; family Burkholderiaceae_C; genus Albitalea. The sequence goes on from CBIHOF010000004.1 coordinate 75,033, forward strand.
GCGACGACGAGATGCTCTACGACCGCGACCAGGCCTTCGGCGGGTCGCAGCTCACCCAGCTCATCTCGCGCCAGTACGGCTTCTCCTTCGAGGAGGCTGAGCAGAAGAAGCTGGCGGCCGACCTGCCCGACGACTACGAGACCTCGCTGCTGGCACCGTTCGTCGACAGCCTGTCCCAGGAAATCGGCCGCGCGTTGCAGTACTTCTTCACCAGCACGCCGCACCACAAGGTCCACTACGTGATGCTCGCGGGCGGCACCGCGACGTTGCCAGGCCTCAAGGATCGGGTGACGGAGCTCACCGGGTTTGCATCGATGGTCGTGAATCCGTTCGACAACATGAAGCTCGGCAGCGCCGTGCGCGAGAGCAAGCTGCGCCGTGAAGCGCCGTCGTATCTGACGGCCTGCGGCCTGGCCATGCGGAGGTTCCTGCAGTGATCCTCATCAACCTTCTCCCGCACCGGGAGGAAAGGCGCAAGCGTCGCAAAGCTGCGTACTTCATCGGCTTGGGCGTGTCCGCCGGCGTGGGCTTGGCAATCGTCGGGGTCTGGTACCTCGTGCTGCAGCAGATGACCTCGTCGCAGCAGGAGCGCAATGCCTTCCTCACCGCCGAGATCAAGAAGCTCGAAGTGCAGATCAAGGACATCGCGACCTTGCGCGGTGAAATTGAAGCCCTGAAAGCCCGGCAGAAGGCGGTGGAAGATCTCCAGATCGACCGCAACGTGCCCGTGCACGTGCTGAACGAGTTGGTCAAGCAGACACCCGAAGGTGTGTACTTCACTGCCGTCAAGCAGGATGGTCAGACCTTGAGCGTGAGTGGCATTGCTCAAACCAACGAGCGTGTCTCAGAGTTTCTGCGCAATACGGCCAACAACTCCCAGTGGCTCGTCAAGCCGGAACTGGTCGAGATCAAGGTTTCGACGGGAGGCAGCGGCAAGGACCAAAAGCGCCTGTTCGATTTCGGCGTGCGCTTGACGATCAAGCGGCCGCAGGACAAGGCGGCCGAGGCTCCTTCGCAGGCAAACGCCGCGAGTGCCCCCGCGTCAGCCGTCGTGGCAAAGAAAGCTTGAGGCCGGCGACATGGCAACCAAGAACATGAACGTCGACCTGAACTCGGTCTTCGAGGGTGCGGTCTCGCAGTTCCGGGGTTTGAACCCCAATGAGCCCGGTCAATGGCCAGTGCTGCCCAAGGCGGCGACCTGGGCAATCCTGGCGGTGGCAGTGGTGGTGGTGGGTTGGTTCCTCCTCCTTTCGGCGGCCAACGACGACCTCGAGGCTGAGCGGGCCAAGGAGCCCACGCTCAAGACTGACTACCGAAACAAGCTTTCGCAGGCAGTGAACCTTCCTGAGCTGCGCAAGCAGAAGCTGCAGGTCGAGGAGTACGTGACGCAGCTCGAAAAGCAATTGCCAGGCAAGGCCGAAATGGATGCGCTTCTGTCCGACATCAATACTGCCGGCCTGGGCCGAGGATTGCAGTTCGAGCTGTTCCGCCCTGGGCAGGTGGTTGTCAAGGACTACTACGCGGAGCTTCCCATCGCGATCCGCGTGACGGGCCGCTATCACGACATTGGCGCCTTCGCGGCGGACGTGGCGAATCTCTCGCGCATCGTGACGCTTCACAACATGAACATCGCGGGTTCCAAGGAAGCGAACGGATCCCTCGCCATGGACGCGACCGCCCGCACCTACCGCTATCTCGACCCCGCGGAAGTCGAGTCCGTGCGCAAGAGCAACGCAAAGCCGGGGGCGAAATGAGCAGCAGATTCGCTCTCGCCAGTCTCTCAGCCGTCATTCTCGGCATGTCCCTCTCGGCATGCACAGGCGAGCAGGACGAGCTTACGCAGTGGATGGAGCAGCAAAAGCGTGAGGTCAAGCCCAGCGTCTTGCCACTGTCGCCACCCAAGAAGTTCGACCCTCAGCCGTACACCGCGCTGACTGGCGTGGAACCTTTTAGTACACAAAAGTTGACGGTGGCCCTCAAGCAGGAGGCGCGTCAGCCGAATTCCATGCTGGCGGCTGAAATCAATCGCCGCAAGGAACCGCTGGAAGCCTATCCGCTGGACAGCATGTCCATGGTGGGTAGCGTTGCCAAGCACGGCCAGCCATACGCGCTTTTGAGGGTGGACAACTTGCTTTATCAGGTCAAGGTGGGTGACTACCTCGGGCAGAACTACGGAAAGATCACCAAGATTTCCGAAACCGAAATTTCCCTGAGAGAGATCGTTCAGGATGCAGCGGGCGAATGGATTGAGCGACCCGGCTCACTCCAGCTCCAGGAGAAATCGCGATGAAGAGCATGCAGGAGACAGGAATCATGGGCAATTGGCGCGGTCGTGTGCTGGCGCTCGCAATGTTCTTTGGCGCGACGGTGTCGGCCTTTGCACAGAACGCGATCCAGTCGATCAACAGCAGCCAGCAAGCCGGCTCGGATGTCGTGCGCATCGAACTGGCACAGCCGCTGCCGGCCGTGCCCAATGGCTTCTCGGTGCAGACGCCACCGCGCGTGGCGATCGACCTGCCGGGCGTGACGAACGCGATGGGCAAGGCCACGGTCGACATCAACCAGGGCAATTTGCGCTCGGTCAATGTGGCGCAGTCGGGTGAACGCACGCGGCTGGTTTTGAATCTGAAGCAGGCTGCGAATTACCAGGTGCAAGTGCAGGGGAAGATTCTGCTGGTGGTGCTTGATGCGCCGAATGTCGGCGCTGCCACGACAGGTCCGACCGGCGAGCCGGTGCATTTCGCCGAACCTCTCAATCGCAATCCGGTGGCGCTGCGCGACATCGACTTCCGTCGCGGTCCGGACGGCGCTGGCCGTGTGGTGGTTGACCTGCCCAACAACCAGGTCGGGGTCGACATTCGGCAGCAAGGCCAGAGCCTCGTGGTCGAATTCCTCCGCTCCACGCTGCCTGACAACCTACGTCGCCGCTTGGACGTCACGGATTTCGGCACGCCGGTGCACACAGTGACCGCCTCGCAAAGCGGCGACCGCGTCCGGCTGGTGGTTGACCCGCGTGGCGCGTGGGAGCACAGCGCCTATCAGAGCGACAACCAGTTCGTGCTGGAAGTGCGTCCGCAAAAGCTTGATCCGAACAAGTTGACTCAAGGGCCTGGCTACTCCGGCGAGAAGTTGTCACTCAACTTCCAGAACATCGAGGTGCGGGCGTTGCTTCAGGTGATCGCCGATTTCACGAACTTCAACGTGGTCACCAGCGACACGGTGACTGGCAACGTGACTCTGCGCCTGAAGGACGTTCCTTGGGATCAGGCGCTCGACATCATCTTGCAGGCCAAGGGTCTCGGATTGCGCAAGTCCGGCAATGTCATCTGGATCGCGCCAAAGGATGAACTTGCTGCCAAGGAGAAGGTGGATCTTGAGTCGAAGGCGCAGATCCTTGCCCTCGAGCCGGTTCGCACGCAGTCGTTCCAGCTGAACTACACGAAGGCCGAGGAGGTCGCCAAGGGCCTGACGGGGCAGGCGACAGGACAAAGCGGCGGAGGTGCTGGCAGCCGCATCTTGTCGCCGCGCGGCAGTGTGATCTTCGAAACGCGGACCAATCAGCTCTTCGTGAGCGATATCCCGTCCAAGCTCGACGAGATCCAGGCGATGATCACCAAGATCGACATCCCGGTGCGACAGGTGCTCATCGAAGCGCGCATCGTGATCGCCAACGACACGTTCGGGCGCTCTCTTGGCGTCAAACTGGGCGCTACCGACTTGCGCGGCTTGCGCGGCGGCGTCCCCGGATACAACGTTGGCGGCAACAACTACTTGACGGTCGGCGGCAATTATTCGAACGTCGGTGTCCAGACGGGGCAGACGCCGAACACGAGCACCAGCTACACGCCGGACTCGCAGTTCATCAACTTGCCGGCGACCGGGCAAAACAACTTCGACCCTGCGACGTTTGCGCTGTCACTGTTCGGCGCGTCGTCGAACCGGTTCCTCAACCTCGAAATTTCCGCCCTGGAAGCTGACGGCAAGGGCAAAGTGGTGTCCAGCCCCCGCGTGATCACGGCGGACCAGGTGAAGGCACTGATCGAGCAGGGCGAGGAACTCCCATACCAGACGGCGACTTCCAGCGGCGCGACAGCGCTCCAGTTCCGCAAGGCCAACCTGAAGCTCGAAGTGACGCCCCAGATCACCCCTGAAGGCAACGTCATGATGGACGTGGACGTGACCAAGGACAGTGTGGGACGTGTCACGGCAGCGGGATTTGCAATCGACACCAAGCACGTGAAGACGCAGGTTCTCGTCGAGAATGGCGGAACCGTGGTGATTGGCGGGATATTCGAGCAGACTGATCGTGAAGACATCACGAAGGTGCCGGTGCTGGGAGATGTGCCATACCTGGGCAACCTGTTCAAGACGAAGACGAAGTCTTCCAACAAGACGGAATTGCTGATCTTCATTACCCCCAAAGTTGTGGCGGACCGGTCGGCGGCACGCTGATCTGAGCTTTCAATCGTTTTCAAGGCGAGTGCTTCGATGAAGAAGTTGCAATGGATGGTGGCTATCGTCAGTGCGGTCGCGCTCGGCGGCTGCGGAGGCGGTGGTGGTGATGCCGGGACTGCCCCTTTCGGAGGCGGCACCACGACCACGGGGACGGGGACGGGGACGGGGACGACCGGCGTTGCGACGAACACGTCAGGTTCGGTGGTCCTGAACCTCAGCTCGAACGTCATCAGTTCGTCGGCGCCAGGTACCGTCACGGCGCTGGTGAAGGACGCAACTGGCGCAGCGGTTCCGAACGCAATCGTCACCTTCTCGCTCTCCAGCGCGATCGCAACCATCAGTCCGTCCAGCGTCCTCACGGACGCCAGCGGGCAGGCATCGACGGTGATTTCGCCCGCCTCGTCGTCGTCGCTTGGCGCGGCCTACGTCAGCGCTTCGGCGGACACGTCGTCTGGCACGCTCACGACCAAGATCGCGTTCTCGGTTTCGGCCGTCAACGTGACCCTCAATGCGCTCACCGCTTCGTCGGCTCCGGTGTCCGCTTACGGATCGACCGCCCTCAACTTCGACGTCACCGGCGCCTCGGCTTCGTCGCCAGTCTCGGTGAGTTTCAACTCGACCTGTGCTGCCGCAGGCAAGGCGATCATCTCGCCGACGACCATCTCCGTCACATCGTCCAGCGGCTCCGTCACCTACCAGGACAAGGGCTGCAACGCATCTGATCGCATCAGCGCCACCATCGTCGGAACCAGCCAGCAGAAGACGCTCGACCTGCTTGTCCAGGCGCCGGCGACACAATCGATCCAGTTCGTGTCCGCCACCCCCGACACCATCTGCCTGGCAGGCAGTGGCTGCCCGGCCTCGTCCGTCGTGTCGTTCAAGGTCACCGACCAGTTTGGCAACGCGGTTGCCGGCCAGGCCGTCGACTTCTCTCTCGACATTGCCGGTGTGGCCAACCTGTCCTTCGCCAGTGCCAACACGAATTCCTCGGGGCAGGTCGATGTCTCCGTGCTGTCCAAGACCATCCCCACCCCAGTTCGCGTCAAAGCGGCGGTGCGTGGGACGACGCTCAGCACCGTGTCCAATCTGCTGGCCATCAACGCGGGTCTTCCCACACAGAAGTCAGTGAGTTTCTCCGCCACGGCCTACAACCTCGATGGCATGGACCGCGACGGGCAGACGTCGACCATTCGCATGCAGCTGAACGATCGCTTCGGCAATCCGGTACCGGACGGGACGGCCGTCAGCTTCGTTGCAGAAGGTGCTGCGGTGATTCCGGCTCGCTGCACCACGGCCGCCGCGGTCTGCAACGTCACTTTTGTCTCGAGCAATTTCCGTCCAACCAATGGGCGTGTCACTGTGGTCGCGTATGCGCAGGGCGAAGAATCCTTCGATGACCTGGACGGCGACAATTTGTACACCCTGGGCGAGGCCTTCGTGGACCTGGGGCAGGTCTACGTCGACAAGAACGAGAACGGGTCGATGGATGCAGGCGAGTACATCGCAGGCAGCGCCGCCAACGGAACGTGGGATGGCAACACCTATGTGCGCGCTTCTCGCGTGTTCGTCCTGTCCAGCAACAGCCTGAGGCCGCGCCTGTACGACGCGGATGGGGCGGGCAACTGCTCGAACACGCCGCTCACCTCCTTCGATCTGACGCTGACCGCGGGAGGCACTTGCACCGCGCAGAAGAACTTCTGCGTGCGGGACGGCAACGCGGCAGCCGACGCCCTGGGCGGCAATCCGGTGCCTGTGGGTACAACGCTGAGCGTTACCACCAAGGCCAAGGATGCAACCGTCGGGGTGACGAACCAGACGATTGGCGGCAATGTCAATGCTCCGACGACGCACACGCTGACGGCGGCACTGGCCGATTGCTCGAAGGGTGACACGCCGGGGCAGATCGACCTGACGATCACCATGCCCAACAGCGGTCCGGTCTACCTCTTCAACGCGATCGGCAACGTCAAGTAGCGCAGTGGGCAACGCAAGCAAACCCATCGCCATGGTGGGTTTGCCCGGCGGCGGCAAGTCCACCATTGGCCGTCAGCTGGCCCGGCGCCTGGGGTGGCAATTCGTCGACACTGATGCCGTCATCGAGCAGCAGATCGGCTGCTCGATCAGGCAGTACTTCGATCAGGTCGGTGAGGCGCGCTTTCGCGACGTCGAGGAAAATGTCATCGATGGCCTGACACTGTCGGGCGAAGCGGTCATCGCAACCGGCGGTGGTGCCGTCTTGCGCGAGCAGAATCGGCGCGCACTGAAAGAGCGCTGCACAGTGATTTATTTGCGCTCGACGCCGGAAGAGCTGTACAGACGCCTGCGCAACGACACGCAGCGTCCCTTGCTCCAGGTCGACGATCCGCTGGCCAAACTGCGCCAATTGCACGCCGAGCGCCATCCGCTCTATGACGTAGTCGCGCACTTTCGCGTGGACACCGGTCGCACCAGTGCAGCCGCGGTCGTCAACACGATCGTGATGCAGCTGGACATGACGAACCTGGCGCATCCCTTGCCGCCACAAGCCGGGCCAACGTCGTCCTGACCAGTCGCTGCTCGTACACTTCGGGCATGCATCAGCTCAGTGAACAAGTCGAGATTCCGCTTGGGGATCGCAGCTACAAGATCGTCATCGGTACGGGCTTGCTGAGCGACGCGCAAGCGTTCGGTGACCTGCCGTCCGCGCGAGACGCCGTCATCGTCAGCAACACCACGGTGGCGCCGATCTATGCTTCGCGGCTGAGCGAAACGCTCCAGCAGAGGTACAAGAAAATCCACCTTGTGCAACTGCCTGACGGCGAAAAACACAAGAACTGGCAGACGCTCAACCAGATCTTCGACGCCATGCTGGCTGCGGGATGCGATCGCAAGACTCCGGTGATTGCGCTTGGCGGCGGGGTGGTTGGCGACATGGCCGGTTTTGCCGCAGCCTGCTACATGCGAGGCGTGCCGTTCATCCAGGTCCCAACCACGCTGCTTTCGCAAGTGGACTCGTCCGTGGGCGGCAAGACCGGCATCAATCATGAGCTCGGCAAGAACATGATTGGTGCGTTCTACCAGCCTCTGCGTGTGGTGGCGGACATCGACACCTTGAGCTCGCTGCCCCCCCGGGAGTTGTCCGCCGGTCTCGCGGAGGTGATCAAGTACGGCCCGATCGCCGACGATTCGTTCGTGGCGTGGCTCGAGGCAAACATGGATGCGCTTCTTGCGCGTCAGCCCAAGGCGCTGGCCTTTGCCATCCGTCGCTCGTGCGAGATCAAGGCACAGGTGGTGGGCGCCGACGAGCGTGAAAGTGGCCTGAGAGCCATCCTCAATTTCGGGCACACCTTCGGCCATGCCATCGAGACTGGCCTCGGATATGGCCAGTGGTTGCATGGTGAAGCCGTGGGCTGTGGCATGGTCATGGCCCTCGAGTTGTCGCATCGACTCGGACTCATCGATCGCGCCTATGCCACGCGCGTGACGAGCCTGATCGAACGCGCGCGCCTGCCCATCCGGGGCCCTTCGATTTCCACCGAAGACTACCTGCGCATGATGCGCTTGGACAAGAAAGCCGAAGCCGGCGAAATCCGTTTCGTCATCATCGAGCGTCCCGGAGTTGCCGCTCTGCGCAGCGCGCCCGATGCCATGGTGGCAAGCGTCGTCGAACAATTGACCCAGGCTTGAGCGGCCGATGATCGATGCGGCCAGCAATCCCGCCAGGTCTCGCGGGCGTCGCATCGCGGAGGCTTCCGCGCCCACTCGCAATGAATACCAGCGCGACCGTGATCGCATCGTGCACAGCACGGCGTTCCGGCGCTTGGTCTACAAGACGCAGGTCTTCCTCAACCACGAGGGCGATCTCTTCCGCACGCGCCTGACGCACTCCCTGGAAGTGGCACAGATCGCGCGCTCGCTGGCACGCGCGATCGGACTTCATGAGGATCTGGTCGAGGCCATATCGCTCGCGCACGACTTGGGTCACACCCCCTTTGGACACGCCGGGCAGGATGCACTGCACGACTGCGTGAAGCAGGCGAACCCGCAGTCGCAAGGCTTCGAGCACAACCTTCAAAGCCTGCGTGTCGTCGATCGGCTGGAGCACCGCTACCCGTCCTTCGACGGATTGAACCTCACCTTCGAAACCCGTGAAGGCATCCTCAAGCATTGCTCGAGAATCAACGCACAAAGGCTGGTCGCAAACGACCCGACGGGCATCGGACGCCGATTCCTGGAAAGAATGCAGCCGAGCCTCGAAGCGCAACTGTGCAACATCGCCGACGAGATCGCCTACAACACGCACGACATCGATGACGGCGTCCGTTCCTCGCTGCTCGATGTCGACGCGCTGAAGGAAACCGCGCTGTTTGCCCATGTGGCAAGGCAGGTCGACCGCGAGTTCACGGGCTTGCCTCAACGACGATTCCTTTTCGAGGTGCTGCGACGCATGTTGTCCATGCAGATCTACGACGTCCTCGAATGCACGAACCTCGAACTCGATCGCCTGAAACCTCGAAGCAGCGATGACGTGAGGAGCATGGAGGCCATCGTCGGATTCACAAAACCGATGCAAGGCCACGTCACTGAACTCAAGCAGTTCCTGAGGGAAAGACTCTATCGGCACCCGCAAGTGGTCAAGACGACCGAGGACGCCAAGGTCGTGGTCAGGGAACTCTTCGACGCCTATCGCCGAGACCCCGCACTTGCCAACCCGGGCTCTGAACAATCGTCCCTGGACAACCCCCGCCACATCGCGGACTACATCGCTGGGATGACCGATCGTTTCGCGGTCAAGGAGCACCGGCGGATCAGCGGACGGGACCTGTTCGCAAGCGCTTGAGCGCCCGGCATGTGAGCGCTCACGGCGCCACCAGCAATTCGATTCGCCTCACGCTGGCCACGGCTCTGCCGTCCCGCACTGCGGGGGCGAGTGGCGTGCTGCACACTTGCCGTTCCAAGGTTTCCTTGACGAGGGCCATGAGCGTTTCCGGCTCGGCGGCCTCGACGACGCATCGCACGGCCTGACCGGCGTCGGATACGAAAACCTGCAACACGGCACGGCGAAGACCGACGCTGTAGAGGCCGGGCGCATCGATGGCCCAGTCCGGAATGGGCTGCGCCTCGTGATCCACCTCAGAGGTGTCGAAGTACCTCGTCATGGCTGGAGTTGCGGGAGCTTGTACCTGTGTGCCCGAGGGCGGCGAGGCCGCGTCGACTGCCGGGGAGGTATCTGTCCGAGTGTTGCCTGCTCGCTCATCCGCGGGCACCGGCACCACCTGCATGCTCACGGCAGATGCTGGGGCACCGGGAGGATGGTTGTCGTGAAGCCGGAAGAGCCAGCCGCCGATCAACGCATGGGCTGCACCTGATGCGAGCGCCAACGCCAGCAGGGCGACCCGTCGCCGGCGCGCGGAGCTCGCCACGTCGTGCCTGCTACTTCCAGCAGGTGCTCAGTGCCGCATCGGCGCTCGAATACTTGGACGTGCTGTAGTTGGCGACGTTGGGTGCTGCGAGCTGGGTGATGGAGTAGTCCCCGCAGGTATCACTGGCCATCGAGCCGGTTCGAGTGGCGGTGATGGTGTAGGTGGTCTGGGTCAGGTTCGACAACGCGATGTTGTACATCGCCGTTCCCGGCAGGCGGGGCGACTGCTTGAACCGGTTGTTGAACATGTCGTCCACCGCCACGTTGGCCGTGTTCTTGTCGTACCGGTTGTTCTCGGCGTAGAAGCGTTCCATCCATTGGGTCGCCTCGAGGACGATCGCCTTCGCCTCTGCCCGCCGTCCTTTCGCGATCTGGCTGGTGTAGGCCGGGAAGGCCACCGCGGCAAGGATGGCGACGATGGCCACCGTGATCATCAACTCGATCAGCGTGAAGCCGCGGTGGCCGGCCCTGGCCTCCTGTTGCAGGTATCGCTTCATGGCAGTCTTTCGTACGGCCCTCGACCCGAGGGCCTTTCCTTGTCGAATCACTTGGTCTTGAGACCGGGGATCTCGCGCCAGTAGACGCGGCCGTTGGTGTTTGCCGACTTGATGCTCAGGTCTTCCTTGTCGCCCACGACACGTACGCAGTTGACCTTGCCGCTTGCGCAGCTGCCGTCCGTGCTGGTCGCGGTGCCATCGGAACTCTTCACGCCGGTGCCGATGCTGTCGGACGTGAGGCGCACCTTCTGGTCATCGAGGCCGATGGACGCGGTGGGGTAGTGCACCTTGATGGTCTTGCCCGACGCATCGGTCTCGTCCACCGTGGTGCCATCGCCCAGCAGGCCATCGTCACGCGGCATGCCCGTGACGGCATCCAGCGCGGTCAGGCGGGCCTGAACGTCCGGATAGCAGTCCGCGGGATCGCCGACCTTCTTGTCAGCCGGCGGCGACACCGACACCACGATGATCTGGCCGGCGGCGACCGCGAGGTTGCTCACCGACGACTCGGAGGTCACGTTGAACGGCAATGACCAGCCGAACTTCGTGGACCAATCGATCGCGTTGCCCTTCACATAACGGTTGGTGATGCTGGTGCCGATCATGTTGAGCGTGCGCGGTTCGAGTTGCGCCGTGGTCATCGGCAACTTGGAGGCAAGCGTTGCCGCGGTCATCGAGGCGAAGGCCGGTGCGTCCCACACGCCAAAGATTCCGTCGGACCGGCTGGTGCTCGGGAAGTCGCCAGTGTCGAACGCCTTGCCGGTGGCGAAGGTCAGAATCACGCCGCCCATCGGGTGGAAGCGGAATTCCATCGCCGCGGAGATGGGCAGGGCTCTCGAGCTCGAATCGGTCGCCTTGAACAGCGGCAGCGGCTTGGATGCGGCATCCCGGTAGGCGACCTTCCACTTGGTGGCGTCCGTGTCCGACACGTCGAACTTCCAAACATTGCCCTTGAGGTCGCCTGCGTAGATGACGTCGGCGATGCCATCGTTGTTCGTGTCGACCCACACCGGTTGCGACAGGCCGTTTCCGGTGCCGGTGTCGACGGTGATCTTGACGTACCTGCCAGTCCAGCTGCCGCTGCTCGGTCCGTCCGCAAACAGGATGTAGAGCACGGCCTTGCCGCTGGGGCTCGCCATGCCGTTGCCGAACATCACGCCGAACTTGCCGTTGTTCATCGGCGCGACCTGGCCGGCCTGGCCGCTGAAAACGCTCATGGTCGGTTCGGACACGATGTAGCCAAGGTCGTTGACGTTGTCATCGTCCGTCGGCAGGAACTGCCATTTGAATGTGCCGGAGGCGTTCGATTCGGCGCTGAACACCGTCGGGTCGGTCACGTTGAGCGCGAACACGCCCTTGCCGCCGCGGCCCAGCGACGAAAACAGGTAGGTGGACCAACTTCCGCTGACCTTCACGTCAGCCGTGAACGGGGAACCATCCACCATGGCCTGCACCTTCGGGCCGTCAGGGCTGGCCCAGTTGGGCAGCTTGCTGAAAAGCGGGTCCGGGATGTAGGACATCATGGGGGTGCCGTTGGTAGCGTTGAACCCATGGAGCATGCCGTCGTCGGACCCGACCCAAAGGACGCTGGTGCGCGTCTTGTAGGTGCTGACGAAGCTCGAGTAGCCGTCCAGGATGGCATGAACACCGTCCGGGAAGTAGTTGGCAGCGGGGCGCGATTCCACCGTGGGGTTGGAACTCACCACCGCGCCCATCACCGACGTGACGGCACGCTGGCGGAACAGGCTCTTGTCGGTGGTGTCGCCGCGAACCCACTTCAGCAGCGCCTTGCCGAAGTCATCCGTGCCGGTGCCCTTGAGCAGGCCCTGGTGCGTGCTGTCCAGGCTGTCCCAGGTGAAGGCCACGCCGGTGGTGCCCTGGTTGGTGATCACGGCACGCGAGACCGCCGACGTCGTGGTCAGCAAGGCGCTGGCGGACCAGTCCGGCGTGCTGTTGAAGAAGCCGGTGGTCGCGTCGACCTTGAACGCCGCCAGTTCGCCATGGCCGTCACCCACGTCGAACTTCGCCACGTACTTGTAGTCGTTGGCGCGCAACTGGCTCGATGCGATGGCGGGCGAGGTGTTGGACGAGTTGACGATGTCCTGGAAGACCTCGAGCAAGGACTTCTCCAGCAAGTCAGGACGACGGGCGAGGAAGTAGTTGTCGGGGTTGCCGTCGCAAGGCACCGAGGTGTCCACGCAGCTGCTGCCGCTGGTGCCCTTGCGGTCCCACTGGTCATAGCGGGTCGGGTAGAACAAGTCGCCCTTGCCGGCGGCGTAGTCATCCTTCGTGTACTTGAAGCCGCCGTACTTGGCCATCATCCACAGCGGTTCCTTGATCAGCGCATCCGTCGCACCGGACATGTCATAGGTGAGCGACGTCTCGCCGGTGTAGTACTTGGTGCCGATCTGCACGCACATCTTGTTGCAGCTGCTGGAGCTGGTGGAACCCGTGGCGAGCGAAACGTCGATGCCTGTCTCGGTCGAGTTGTAGCTGTTGATCGAACTGTGGTAGTGGGCGCCGTCCTTGGCTGAATCCTTGGTGCCAAGGATGGTGTAGCCGAAAGCGTACGCGCTTCCCGAGCCGGTGTCGGCCTCGATGGTCTGGGTATAGACCGTCAGCTTCGGCGCCGTATCGGTTCCGCTCACTTGCCAGCGGATCGTGCCGAGCATGTCCTGGTCCTGGTCTTCGCCGAGCATGCTGTGCTGCCACAGCACAAGGGCGGCGCCCGACTTGCCGTCGTCGCTGCGGCTGACGATCTTGAAGTCCACCATGTTGCCCGGGAGGGCCGGGGGGGTGCTCGGGATGGTCGGTGGATGTAGGTAGTCGAGCGACGCCGGCGTGATGTAGACGTACTGGCCCGTCTTGCCCGGGACCGGAACCTGAATGGTCGCCATGCCGCCGGACATCGACACCGAATAGTTGCGCACCGTGAGCTTGTTGAACGGTGCGTCCTTAGGCACCTTGGTCGCGTCGGCGGTCAGGTCGGTCCGAACCGGCATGACGTTGGCGAAAAATGCCGCACCGGCGCCGAGGTAGCTGCCCTTGAAGTTCGGGCCTTCGGGGCAGGCGCCGATGATCTGACCGAGCGCGGTCACCATCTTCGGAGTGCACAGCGAATCCTTGTCGCTCGTCCCTCCATCCTGGACGTAGCCAACCAGCCGCTTCGTGCCGTTGATCTTCTCGTGCGATGAGTTGCCGATCAGGTCCGTCAACGCCGTCACCGTGTATTTCGTGGTGATGGAGCTGAAGTTGTTCATGTCCGACGCCTTGCCGGCCTCGATGTTGTCATAGCTGTTGACGCCACCGGAGATGGTGACCATGTTCAGCGGGCGGCAGATGGCCTGCCCATACAGGTCCGAACGCTTTTTGCCGGTGGCGTACGTGGTATTCGTCGTCAGGGGGTCGGTCCAAGCGGCATAGCTCAGGCCGACGGCCGAGTCCTTGCTTCCAGCGGTGTCATGCGTGGCTTTGAGGCCGGCGTAATAGCGTAGTGATTCGACTAGAAGTTCACCGACCGGATTGCCCCACGACGGACAGCGGCCGGTTGCCAAATTGTCGGAGTAGCAGGTGTCGTTGTAGTTGCCGCTGCCCACGTCGTAGCCATACAGAGTTACTTCGTCAAGCGACTTGATGATGCCGGCTGTGTTGGTGAACGTGCCATCCGAGAGATTGATCTCGTCGTTCATCTCGCTCATGTTCTTGCGCAACACGCCGGCTTCGAGGTTGTAGTCGTACGAGCCCATCATCAGGGCGAATTCGGCACGCGCCGCCACGGTGCCTGAGTCGCTGCTCTGTCCAAAGCGATGCAGAAGTCCGACAGGTTTCCAGACGCCCCCCGGGTCGGCCGCGCCATAGTGCAAACAGCTCTCCTCGCCCAGCAAGTCCTTGCTGACGCAAGCCTTGATGCGCGCGATGAAGCCGGGTCCGAGAGAGCCATACTTGGCGCCCGTCGACTTGGCCGGGACGCTCGAGAGGTGCTTGTAGTTCGACTGGTCGATGCCCTTGAGACCGGCGGGCGTCACGTAGTTGTTGTTGAGGAAGTCGATCGTCTGGGTCTTCCAGGTGTAGGACACCTCGTCGGACCAGTTGCAGGTCTTCACCTCGGTCATGTTCCAAAGGAGCATGTTGCCGTAGGCGACGCGAATCTCAGGAGTAAAGATGCGCGGGCTGGCGTGCAGCGAATCCGTTTCCGAGGAATTGGCGTTCTGGGCCGGCCGGCGGCACAAGGTGATGCCCTTTGACAACGCAGTACTGTCATTGAACGGCGTGAGCTGATTAACGTCCGAGCCGTTGTAGTACTTGACGATCGCCTGGCTGTTGCGCGGCACGAAGGACATCTCCAGCACTGTCTGAGAGGAGGTGTCCACAAACCGCGAGCCGCCGTAGAGCACCTTGCGCAGCACGTCGATGCGCGACATGGTTGCCCAGTTCATGAACGAGCCGCTCCACAGTCCCTTGCCGGCTTCGCAGTAGTACTTGCCCGTTGAATCGAAGCTGGTCTTGCCGTACGGCTCGAACTGCGTGCCGGAGTATGTGTAGCACTTGCTCGGATCGAAGTACCCGTAGTACTTGAAGGTCGGCTTGAAGGTGTAGTCGATCTTGCCGTCGAAGTCGATGTCTTCGAAGTCGGTGTACGCCTTCCAGAACATCGTGAAGTCCTTGGAGGCGGTGAGCATCACCATGGGCAGGTTTTCCTTGGCCATGATGTTGGGTGGAATCGCCGGGGGCTCAGCCGCACTGACGGCCAGGGTGGCCGCGGCGATGGACGCGGCGGCAAGCAGGTACGAGGCAACGCGCTGCATGGTGTGCTCGCTTTCGATCAATTGATGTAAGGCCGGAAATACGACTGCATGACGGTCTCGGTCGCTTCGTCGACGCCGAATCCGCGGGCGGTGATTCGAACCACCGCATCCGTGCCACGCTGCATGAATTCCATGATGTATTCAGGTTGCCGGGCCACGCCTTGAACCTTGGGAGAGCCGGTGAAGGTGCCCAGGGGCACCGCGCCTTTGAAGGAGGTGCAGTCGGTGCTGGCGAGTGCCTTGTTGTCACCCCACTGGCCGCCCTTGGAACCGGTGGTCGGCCACCAGGGTTGCGGATTGGACGCGGGTGATACTGCCCAGTCGCTCGCCTGGTAGTAAGCGAGCGCAAAGCGGCACTGGCCTCGCGGGCAGTTGGTGTCGAAATAGGGCAAGCCCGTGCGGCCCTTGATCGGCCGGTCGTCGTCACGCGTGCACAAGGCGCCGGTCGGCTTTCCGCCGGAGGCGAACACGAGTCGCAAGTCCCTCTCCGCGTCCCGCAGGGCCGCCTCGGCAGCCTGGCGCGAGACCTCGTAGTCGAGCTGGTTGCGCGTCAGCCCTTCGGACAGGGTTGCGCGCCGGATGCCGAACGAGGCGGCGATGGTGATGATCAGCAGGAACAGCAGCACCATCGGCAATGTGATGCCGGACTGCGTTGCCCGCTTGTGGGTGATCGTGGATGGATGCATGGTCGCTCAGCCCGTCAGGTTGTTGCGGACTGCATAGATCCGCTCGAACCGCTTCCAGATGTAGTTGTCGGTCGGCTTTACCGTGTTGCCACGGCAATCCGTGTAGGTGCGCTCGGAGCCGCTCTTCTCTTCGGTGCGTGCGTTCTGGAGCGAGCGCGCGACGATGCAGATCTTGACGGCGACGATGCGGCGCCACGGCGACAGGCCGGCCACCGTCCCCTTGCCGTCCACCGACGACGCGCGAACCCACACGTCCGGATTCTGCGAAGTGGCCGTCGAGTACATGCCGTAGGTGATCACCATGTCCTCGATGCCCGTGAACTGCTTTTCCCAGTCGCCAGCCTCGTTGCCGTTGCCATGGCATGACAGGCTCTTGGTGGTCACCGAGACGGTTCGGCCGCCGTCGACCGTCGTGTAGCTGGTGTCTTGCAGCGAGAAACGGCTCGAGACGTACAGCGGCAAGGGCGGCACGGCAGCGGCGCGGGTGGCGTTGTCGGCATCCGCTGATACGGGCTTGCGATTGCAGTCGTTGGCATTGCCCAGCGACGAACTGCCGCCGAACTCCTGTGCGGCGAAGTAGTTGATGACGATGGAGTCTGGCTTGGCGCTGTCTGGCGACGGGCAGGTGTACGCCGCTCTGTCGAAGAGGCCGCCTTCGCAGCCGTACAGGCCGTTGTCGAATGCTGCTTTGCCTGTGTTCTTCGCATTGAAGAACGTGGCCATTTCGGCAGCCTTCGAGGCATCGTTGGTGATGGGGTATTGCGCCGGGTAGAAGCCCGCCCTCTGGATTTCGCGGCCGATGCTGTCCAGCGCGAGCTTGGCGGTCTCGTTGATGTCGGTGTTCGATTGCGTCGCGCGCGAGCTTTCGCGTGTGCCCAGGTACAAGGCTGCGGCGGCGAGCGAAACGATGAGCCCGACCGCGAGGCCGACCATCAACTCGACGAGCGTCAAGCCGCGTTCGCGCATGGGCTGGCGCAGCGCGCTCATGGCATCACCATCATGTTGGTGCAGCGCGCGCCGGCAGGGGCCGAAGCGGCATCCGGACAGCAGGTGCGTTCAGCGAACGGCACCCCGGAGGCGATCTTGGAGCAGGCGGTGACCGCCTCCGCCGTTGTCGGCTTCCCGTCACTGCCATAGCTCACGTTGGTCTTGTCGAACCAGATGGCAGTGACGACGTAGCCGGTGCTGCGGGTGCCGGACACGAAACCAGCCGCACCGGGCATGTCGCGCGCGATGGCGAGCTGCCACTGCTTGAGCTGGAAGTCGGCGAGCTGGTCAGCGGTGCAGGTGGCCGTCATGCAGTTGGTGGCAACCGCCAGGGTGTCGATGGCCGCGCGTTGTGCCGCGTAAGAGGTGCTGAGCTGGTAGGCGGTGTCGGCAGCATCGGGGTTCGCGCGGATCCGGTCGGCGAGGTCCGACAGGTTCGAAGACACGGCAGCACGCGCCCATCCACCTTGCGCATATCGCATGGCGGATGCCTGCAGGCCGGCGATGCCCAGCAGACCGATGGACAGGATGAGGACGGCAACCAGCACTTCGATCAGCGTCGTTCCGCGCTGGCGCATGGCTGTGGAGGGCAGGGGCAGATTCATGATGATGACGCGATCCATCAGCTGCACGATTGGCGCACGGTGGCACGGCCGGCCGCGTCGACGCACACCACACGCTTGTATTTCGAGTCGGAAGAGGAGGGTGGGTCGACCTTGTACTCGGCTGCTGAAGGCAGGTTCGAATAGCCGCGGGGATCGAACATGACCATGCTCTTGCCACCAGTTCCGAGGGTGATTGAGTAAGGTGAGGAGGCTTCTCCGCGACGCAGCACCGTAATGCTTCCGGCAGGCGGAGAGGTCAGCGTGTCGTTGCAAGCCTTGTTCACAAAGACCAACCAGCCTTTTTGAAAGTCATCAGTGGTCGCGTTGCTGCACGTGCCTGTGCCACCCGACGCGGAGATGTCCGTCGAGGCGCACAGCGTGGCGCAGGCGTTCTTGGACACGGCCAGGGCGCGCGTCTGCAGGACGGCGCTGGAGAACTCGTTGCTCAGGTTGGCCATCTTGTTGCTGACTATGAAATCCCGCAGGTTCGGCAGGGCGAGCGTCGTCACGATGGCCGCGATCGAGATGGTCACGAGCGCTTCGATGAGGGTGAAGCCTGTCGGCTTTCGAAGATTCAAGCGTTGCTCCCGGATGGGTGGAAACAGGCCGTTCTAGGGCGTGCTGTACGCTAACGCACGGTCTGTCGCCGAGGGAGTGCCCGGCGACGGACGGTCGAAGCGGCCCGATCTGTGGTGAAGGGCCGTGAACTCTTTCACACTTCGTGAGAACGACGCTCTCACCATGGCCCGACTTCCCCGATTGGCCGTCGCCGGTCACCCTCATCTCGTGTACCAGCGGTCGGTGCACGGCCAGCCTGCATTCAAGGATGACAATGACCGCCGCCA
This sequence comes from uncultured Comamonadaceae bacterium, assembly GCA_966211955.1. Lineage (GTDB taxonomy): Bacteria > Pseudomonadota > Gammaproteobacteria > Burkholderiales > Burkholderiaceae_C > Albitalea. Next base: position 93,314 of record CBIHOF010000004.1, read on the forward strand.
CTTTCTTCAGATCGCGACGGAGGTCTCCCGACAGACGGGGACCGTCGTCCATGCCTATGCCTTGCTCGACGAGGAGGTGTTCCTGCTGGCGACGCCCGCCAGTGCCGATTCGCTCAGCAAGTTCATGCAGTCGATGGGTAGGCGCTACAACGCGTCGTTCAACCGCCGGCATGGTCGTCAAGGCGCGTTGTGGGCGGGGCGGTTCCGCGCCGGGGTCCTGGAGAATAGCCGCGTCCTGGATGCGATGTGGCTCATCGACTCGCGTGTCGTGGACGGAGGCGATGGTTCCAGATCCAGCGCCATGCACCATCTGGGCGGATCAAGGAGCGCACTGGTGGTCGAGCACCCGGCCTATTGGGCGCTGGGCAACACGCCATTCGACCGTGAAGCAGCGTACCGGGGGTTGCTTGCCGCGGGCCTTGCCGCCTCGGTGGAGGCCGCCCTTCTCGATGCCGCGCGGCATGGGAGGACGGTGGGTAGAACGCCGTTCGTGGCGCAATTGGAGGCGCAACTTGATCGATCTCTGACGCCGGCGCGCCGTGGGCGGCCTCGGAAGGCGGCCGCTTCCTCACCAATTTGATCTGTCCCTAAATAAGTCGAGCCATCCTGGCGTCTCAACTTAAATGCACTCTGACCCCATTTATTCCAGTTGATGCATCGCCCGCATGACCTTATGCTTCGGGCTATCCCTTAGTCTGACCGGAGCGCGCCATGCAAAAGGCCGACCGCGGAGCCCCGTCTCCCGCCGAAATGATCGAAGCGGCCTCGCAGGGCCTCTACTCCCCCGCCAACGAACACGACGCCTGCGGCGTCGGCTTCGTCGCCCACATCAAGGGCCAGAAGGCCCACAGCATCGTCGAGCAGGGCCTGAAGATCCTGGAGAACCTCGACCACCGCGGTGCGGTCGGTGCCGACAAGCTGATGGGCGATGGCGCCGGCATCCTGATCCAGATCCCTGACGAGTACTTCCGCGCCGAGATGGCGGCGCAAGGCGTCGAGCTGCCGCCCTATGGGGAATACGGCGTGGGCATGATCTTCCTGCCCAAGGAGCATGCCTCCCGCCTCGCCTGCATCCAGGAGCTCGAACGCGCCGTCAAGGCAGAAGGCCAGGTGCTGCTGGGCTGGCGCGACGTGCCGGTGGACCGCGACATGCCGATGTCGCCCACCGTGCGCGAAAAGGAGCCGATCCTCAAACAGATCTTCATCGGTCGCGGGCCGGACGTCATCGTCCCCGATGCGCTCGAACGCAAGCTCTACGTCATCCGCAAGACGGCGTCCAGCGCCATCCAGGCGCTCAAGCTCACGCACAGCCGCGAGTACTACGTGCCCAGCATGAGCTGCCGCACGATCATCTACAAGGGCCTGCTGCTCGCCAGCCAGGTCGGCCAGTACTACAAGGACCTGAAGGACCCGCGCGTGGTCTCGGCGCTCGCGCTCGTGCACCAGCGCTTCTCGACCAACACCTTCCCCGAATGGCCGCTTGCGCATCCCTACCGCATGGTGGCGCACAACGGCGAGATCAACACCGTCAAGGGCAACTTCAACTGGATGCGCGCCCGCGAAGGCGTGATGAAGTCGCCGGTGCTGGGCGACGACCTGAAGAAGCTCTATCCGATCAGCTTCGAAGGCCAGTCGGACACGGCCACCTTCGACAACGCGCTGGAGCTGCTGACGATGAGCGGCTACTCGCTCGCGCACGCCGCGATGATGATGATCCCGGAAGCCTGGGAGCAGCACACGACGATGGACGAGCGCCGTCGCGCCTTCTACGAATACCACGCCGCGATGCTCGAGCCCTGGGATGGCCCGGCCGCCATGGTCTTCACCGACGGCAAGCAGATCGGCGCCACGCTCGACCGCAACGGCCTGCGCCCCGCGCGCTACATCGTGACGGACGACGACATCGTGGTGATGGCGTCCGAATCCGGCGTGCTGCCGATCCCTGAGAACAAGATCGTCAAGAAGTGGCGCCTGCAGCCGGGCAAGATGTTCCTCATCGACCTGGAGCAGGGCCGCATCGTCGATGACGAGGAACTGAAGAACCAGTTCGCCTCGGCCAAGCCCTATCGCCAGTGGATCGAGAACATCCGCGTCAAGCTGGAAGAGATCCCGGTCGACGCCGAACAGTCGGAGTTCACCGAGTCGCTGCTCGACCGCCAGCAGGCCTTCGGCTACTCGCAGGAAGACCTGAAGTTCCTGATGAGCCCGATGGCGCAGGCCGGCGAAGAAGGCATCGGCTCCATGGGCAACGACTCGCCGCTTGCGGTGCTGTCGGACAAGAACAAGCCGCTGTACAACTACTTCAAGCAGCTGTTCGCGCAGGTGACCAACCCGCCGATCGACCCGATCCGCGAAGCCATCGTGATGTCGCTGGTGTCCTTCATCGGCCCGAAGCCGAACCTGCTGGACATCAACGCGGTGAACCCGCCGATGCGTCTCGAAGTGCCGCAGCCCATCCTCGACTTCGAGGACATGGTGCGCCTGCGCCACATCGAGAAGCACACGCACGGCAAGTTCAAGAGCTACGAGCTGAACATCACCTACCCGGCGGTGTGGGGCGACGAAGGCGTGGAAGCCAAGCTCGCCTCGCTGTGCGCGGAGACGGTGGACGCGATCAAGAGCGGCCACAACATCCTCATCATCAGCGACCGCCGGATGGACCGCGACCACATCGCGATCCCCGCGCTGCTGGCCTTGTCCGCAGTGCATCAGCACCTGGTGCGAGAAGGCCTGCGCACCAACTGCGGCCTGGTGGTGGAAACCGGCTCTGCCCGCGAGGTGCATCACTTCGGCGTGCTCGCGGGCTACGGCGCGGAAGCCGTGCACCCCTATCTCGCGATGGAGACGCTCGCCAGCCTGCACAAGGAACTGCCGGGCGATCTCTCGGCTGACAAGGCCATCTACAACTACGTGAAGGCCATCGGCAAGGGCTTGTCGAAGATCATGTCCAAGATGGGCGTGTCGACCTACATGTCGTATTGCGGCGCGCAGCTCTTCGAAGCCATCGGTCTCGAGAAGGACCTGGTCGAGAAGTATTTCCGCGGCACCGCTTCGCAAGTCGGCGGCATCGGCGTGTTCGAGGTGGCGGAGGAAGCCATCCGCATGCACAAGGCCGCCTTCGGCGACGACCCGGTGCTCGAAGGCATGCTCGACTCGGGCGGCGAGTACGCCTGGCGCGTGCGCGGCGAAGAGCACATGTGGACGCCGGACGCCATCGCCAAGCTGCAGCACAGCACGCGGGCGAACAAGTTCGACACGTACAAGGAATACGCGCAGATCATCAACGACCAGTCGCGCCGCCACATGACGCTGCGCGGGCTGTTCGAGTTCAAGTTCGACCCGAGCAAGGCGATTCCGGTCGACGAGGTCGAATCCGCCGCCGAGATCGTCAAGCGCTTCGCCACTGGTGCGATGTCGCTCGGCTCGATCTCGACCGAGGCGCACTCGACGCTGGCGATTGCCATGAACCGCATCGGCGGCAAGAGCAACACCGGCGAAGGTGGCGAAGACCCGGCGCGCTATCGCAACGAGCTCAAGGGCATCCCCATCAAGGACGGCACCAAGGTCAGCGAGGTGATCGGCGAGAAGGTCATCGAAGCCGACTACGTGCTGAAGGACGGCGACTCCCTGCGTTCGAAGATCAAGCAGGTCGCGTCTGGCCGTTTCGGCGTGACCACCGAATACCTCGTCAGTGCCGACCAGATCCAGATCAAGATGGCGCAGGGCGCCAAGCCCGGCGAAGGCGGCCAGCTGCCCGGCGGCAAGGTGTCCGACTACATCGGCTTCCTGCGCTACTCGGTGCCGGGCGTGGGTCTCATCTCTCCGCCGCCGCACCACGACATCTACTCGATCGAAGACCTCGCGCAGCTCATCCACGACCTGAAGAACGCCAACCAGCGCGCCAGCATCAGCGTGAAGCTGGTGAGCGAAGTGGGCGTGGGCACGATCGCGGCCGGCGTGGCGAAGGCCAAGGCCGACCACGTGGTGATCGCCGGCCATGACGGCGGCACGGGCGCCTCGCCCTGGTCGTCCATCAAGCACGCCGGCACGCCGTGGGAGCTGGGCCTGGCCGAGACCCAGCAGACGCTGGTGCTCAACCGCCTGCGCTCACGCATCCGCGTGCAGGCCGACGGCCAGATGAAGACCGGCCGCGACGTCGTCATCGGCGCGCTCCTGGGCGCCGACGAGTTCGGTTTCGCCACGGCCCCGCTGGTGGTCGAAGGCTGCCTGATGATGCGCAAGTGCCATCTCAACACCTGCCCGGTGGGCGTGGCGACGCAAGACCCGGTGCTTCGCAAGAAATTCCAGGGCAAGCCCGAGCACGTCGTCAACTTCTTCTTCTTCATCGCCGAAGAGGCGCGCCAGATCATGGCGCAGCTGGGCATCCGCAAGTTCGACGACCTGATCGGCCGCGCTGACCTGCTGGACACGAAGAAGGGCATCTCGCACTGGAAGGCGCGCGGCCTCGATTTCAGCCGCGTTTTCCACCTGCCGAGCGCACCGGCCGACGTGCCGCGCCGCCAGGTCGAGGAGCAGGACCATGGCCTCGCCAAGGCGCTGGACGTGCGGCTCATCGAGAAGTGCCGTCCCGCCTTCGAGCGCGGCGAAAAGGTGCAGTTCATGGAGGAGGCGCGCAACGTCAACCGCACGGTCGGCGCGATGCTCTCCGGTGAACTCGTGCGTGCGCGGCCAGAGGGCCTGCCCGACCACACGGTGTTCATCCAGTTCGAGGGCACGGGCGGCCAGAGCTTCGGCGCCTTCCTGGCCAAGGGCATCACGTTCTACTTGATCGGCGACGCCAACGACTACACCGGCAAGGGCCTGTCGGGCGGGCGCATCGCGATCCGTCCGAGCATCGACTTCCGCGGTGACGCGACGCGCAACATCATCGTGGGCAACACGGTGCTGTACGGCGCAACGAGCGGCGAGGCCTTCCTGCGCGGCGTCGCGGGCGAGCGCTTCGCGGTGCGCCTGTCGGGCGCGACGGCTGTGGTGGAGGGCACGGGCGACCACGGCTGCGAGTACATGACCGGCGGCACGGTGGTCGTGCTTGGTGAGACCGGGCGCAACTTCGCGGCCGGCATGAGCGGCGGCATCGCCTACGTGTTCGACGAGGACGGCAAGTTCGCCCAGCGCTGCAACACCTCGATGGTGTCGCTGGAACGCGTGCTGTCCAACACCGAGCAGGAGACGCAAGTCGACCGCGCCATCTGGCACAAGGGCCAGGCGGACGAGGTGCTCCTCAAGAAGCTGATCGAGGACCACCACAAGTGGACGGGCTCGCTGCGCGCGCGCCACATCCTCGACCACTGGGCCGAGTCGCGTGCGAAGTTCGTGAAGGTCTTCCCGAACGAATACAAGCGCGCCCTGGGCGAGCTGAACGCGGCCAAGGAAGCCGGCGACACCATCGCGAAGGCGAAGGCTTCGGACAAGAAGTCCAAGACCGTGTCCGCCAAGTAATTCGAGAAAGACGAAAGAGAACACACCATGGGAAAAGTCACCGGCTTTCTCGAGTACGAGCGCGTCGAAGAGGGTTACGCGCCGGTCACCACGCGGGTCAAGGACTACAAGGAATTCGTCATCGGCTTGAACGAGGCCGAGGCGAAGGTCCAGGGCGCGCGTTGCATGGACTGCGGCATTCCGTTCTGCAACAACGGCTGCCCGGTCAACAACATCATTCCGGACTTCAACGACCTCGTGTACCGCGGCGACTGGCGCAACGCCTGGCGCACGCTGGACTCCACCAACAACTTCCCGGAGTTCACCGGCCGCATCTGTCCGGCACCTTGCGAGGCGGCCTGCACGCTGAACTTCAACGACGACGCGGTGGGCATCAAGAGCATCGAGCACGCGATCATCGACCGCGCCTGGAAGGAAGGCTGGGTCCAGCCGCGTCCGGCCAAGGTGAAGACGGGCAAGAAGGTGGCGGTGGTCGGTTCGGGCCCGGCCGGTCTGGCTGCCGCCCAGCAGCTCGCGCGCGCCGGCCATGACGTGACGGTGTACGAAAAGAACGACCGCATTGGCGGCCTGCTGCGCTACGGCATCCCCGACTTCAAGATGGAGAAGTCGCACATCGACCGCCGCGTGGAGCAGATGCGCGCCGAGGGCGTGGTCTTCCGCGAAGGCGTGATGGTGGGCCACTTGCCCGAGGGCAGCAAGGTCACCAACTGGGCCAAGGAAATCATCAGCCCAGACACGCTGAAGGAGCAGTTCGACGCTGTCGTGCTGACCGGTGGTGCGGAGCAGTCGCGCGACCTGCCGGTGCCCGGACGCGACCTCGAAGGCATCCACTTCGCGATGGAGTTCCTGCCTCAGCAGAACAAGGTCAACGCAGGCGACAAGGTCAAGGGCCAGCTGCGTGCGGACGGCAAGCATGTCGTCGTGATCGGCGGCGGTGATACCGGCTCCGACTGCGTGGGCACGAGCAATCGCCATGGCGCGGCCAGCGTGACGCAATTCGAGCTGCTGCCCATGCCGCCCGAGCAGGAGAACAAGCCGCTGGTGTGGCCGTACTGGCCAGTCAAGCTGCGCACCTCGTCCAGCCATGAAGAAGGCTGCGAGCGCGAGTTCGCCATTGCCACCAAGGAGTTCATCGGCGGCGAGGGCAAGGACAAGGGCAAGGTCAAGTCGCTCAAGGCGGTGCGCGTCGAGTGGCAGGGCAACAAGATGGTCGAGGTGCCGGGTTCGGAACAGATCATCAAGGCCGACCTCGTGCTGCTGGCCATGGGCTTCGTGAGCCCGGTGGGCAGCATTCTCGAAGCCTTTGGCGTCGACAAGGACGTTCGCGGCAATGCGAAGGCGAGCACCGATTTCACCGGCGGCTACCAGACCAACGTGCCCAAGGTCTTCGCCGCGGGCGACATGCGCCGCGGCCAGTCGCTGGTGGTGTGGGCCATCCGCGAAGGCCGGCAGGCGGCACGGGCGGTCGATGAGTTCCTGATGGGCGCGAGCGACTTGCCGCGTTGATCGCACAAGAGACACCGCCTCCCGGGCGGTGTCTCGCGACGAGGTTGGTGCCATACAACAGTGGGTGGTACAACCCCCTCAGGGTTGCCCCTGAGACATCGGGCGCCCGTGCGAGAATGTTCCGGTTTCCGTGCGCCGATCGTGAAGTCCGAGCGGTGGGCGCTTACCGAACAATTCAACCGAAGGCCGCTCTCCGGCCACCCACACCCGCTTGAAATCCGACAGCCTGATCGAAGTCGATCGCGTCACGTTCGGCTATGACGCCAGCCGCACGATCCTGAATGACCTGTCGCTGCGCTTCGGGCGTGGCAAGGTCACCTCCATCCTCGGAGGTTCAGGCTGCGGCAAGACCACCTTGCTGCGCCTGATCGGCGGCAGCAACGTTCCCAATTCCGGCGAAGTGCGCTTCGATGGTGAACGGGTGGACGGACGCGATCGCGAGAAGATGTTCCGCATGCGCCGGCGCATGGGCATGTTGTTCCAGTTCGGCGCGCTCTTCACCGACCTGTCAGTGTTCGAGAACGTCGCCTTTCCGCTGCGCGAGCACACCGACCTGCCCGAAGCGATGATCCGCGACATCGTGCTGATGAAGCTCAATGCCGTGGGCCTTCGCGGTGCGGCTCAGCTGCGCATTTCCGAGGTGTCGGGCGGCATGGCGCGGCGCATTGCGCTGGCTCGTGCCATCGCGCTGGACCCTGAGCTCATCATGTACGACGAGCCCTTCGCGGGGCTGGACCTCATCTCCATGGGCGTGGCTGCCAATCTCATCCGCACGCTCAACGACGTGACCGGCGCGACCTCGCTGGTCATCTCGCACGACGTGCCCGAATGCATGGCCATCAGCGACTACGTGGTGCTGCTCGCTCCGGGTGGCCGCATCGTGGCGCAGGGCGTGCCGAAGGAGCTGATGGAGTCCAGCGATCCGGAGACCCGCCAGTTCGTGCGTGGCGAGCCCGACGGCCCGGTCAAGTTCCACTACCCGGCGCCCAGCCTGGCCGAGGACTTCGATGTGAAGGGAGTGTCGTCATGAGCAATCCCGTCACTGCAGTCGGCGCACGCACGCTTCGCGTCTTGCAATCCTTTGGCCACGCCGGTTATTTCTTCGCCGACCTGCTGCGTGCGATTCCCGCATCCTTGCGTCGGTTCGGATTGGTGGTCACGCAGATCCATGCGATCGGCAACCTGTCGCTATTGATCATCCTCGCCTCCGGCATGGCCGTCGGTTTCGTGCTCGCGCTGCAGATGTACTACGCGCTCGTCACCTACGGCGCGACGGAGTCGCTTGGGCTGATCGTGAACCTTTCGCTCGTGCGCGAGCTCGGGCCGGTGGTCGCAGCTCTGCTGTTCGCCGGGCGCGCGGGCACATCGCTCACGGCCGAGATCGGACTCATGAAGGCGGGCGAGCAGATCGCCGCGATGGAGATGATGGCCATCGACACCAAGAGCCGCGTGCTCGCGCCGCGCTTCATCGGCGGCATGGTGTCCATGCCCTTGCTGGCCATCCTATTTTCTGCCGTCGGCATACTCGGCGCGTACGTTGTCGCGGTGCTGCTGCTGGGCGTGGACTCCGGCAATTTCTGGTCGATCATGCAGTCGCGCGTGGACGTGTGGCGCGACGTGGGCAACGGCATCGTCAAGAGCTTCGTGTTCGGCGTCATCTGTACCGCGGTGGCGCTCTACCAGGGCTATGAGACCGACGCCACGCCCGAGGGTGTGGCCTATGCCACGACGCGTACCGTGGTGATCTCCTCGCTGTCCGTGCTGGCCATGGACTTCGTGCTCACCGCGCTGATGTTTTCGACAGGCTGAAGCGCCGTCGCCAAGGAAGAAGAATCATGTCGAAAAAGGGAACTGAAACTCTCGTCGGGCTGTTCGTGCTCCTGGGCATGGCCGGCCTCGTGTTCCTGTCGCTCAAGGCGGCCAACCTCGCCAGCTTCGGCTCGCGCGACAGCTATGCGGTGTCGGCGCGCTTCGACAACATCGGCGGCCTGAAGGCGCGTTCGCCGGTGCGCAGCGCTGGCGTGACCGTCGGGCGCGTCACCTCCATCACGCTGGACCCAAAGACCTACCAGGGCCTCGTGAACATGGAACTCGACAAAGGCGTGCAGTTTCCGAAGGACTCGTCCGCCAAGATCCTGACGAGCGGGTTGCTGGGTGACCAGTACATCGGCATCGAGCCGGGCGCGGACGAGAAGAACCTCGGCGCCGGCGACACGATCAAGCAGACGCAATCCGCTGTCGTGCTCGAGAACCTCATCGGCCAGTTCCTCTTCAACAAGGCGGCCGAAGGCGGCAACAACAGCGCCGGCGGGGCTGCACCTGCCGCTGCGGCGCCAGCGCCAGGGGCCAAGAAATGAGTGTGCGGGTCTTCCTGAAGCGCCTGGCCGCATGGACGGCGTTCGGCATCGCGCTCGTCGCGCTGCAAGGCTGTTCCACGCTGCGCGGCAAGACCGCTGGCGAGCGGCTGGATCCGTGGGAGAACTGGAACCGCAAGGTCTTCACCTTCAACGAGAAGCTCGACGAGAAGGTGCTCAAGCCGGTGGCCGTGGGGTACAGCAATGTCGTGCCGCGCCCGGTGCGCAACAGCGTCGACAACTTCTTCGGCAATGCGGCGGATGCCTGGTCGGCCGTCAACAACTTCCTGCAAGGCAAGGTCAGCAACGGCCTGCATGACGTGATCCGCTTTGGCACGAACACGGTGTTCGGCCTGGGCGGCACGCTGGATGTCGCCACGGAATTCGGCCTCGATCACCAGTACGAGGACTTCGGGCAGACGCTGGGTGCCTGGGGCTTCGGCCAGGGCGCGTACATCGTGTGGCCCGTGCTTGGGCCATCGAGCGTTCGCGAGTCGATTGCATTGCCCTTCGATCGCGCCGTATCGCCAGCGCTCGTGATCCACGACGGTGCGGTGAAATGGGAAGTGACGGGCTTGCAGCTCGTCAATACCCGCGCCGGCCTGCTGGGTGCAAGCAAGGTGCTCGACGACATCGCGCTCGACAAGTACACCTTCATCCGGGACGCGTATTTGCAGCGGCGTCGCAGCCTGGTCTATGACGGTGACGAGCCACCGCCAAAGGACGATGGGCGGGGCAAGGACGACTGGAAGGGACGCGACGATGCCAAGCCCTCGGCCGAGTCGGCCAAGCCTGGCGACGCCAAACCGGTTGACGCCAAGCCTGCGGATGGCAAACCTGCGGATGACAAACCTGCGGATGGCGCACCGGCCGATCCCAAGCCTTTGTCACCCCCGGCTACCAAATAGGCGCCAACCGGACCTTGCCCGAACGCGTTGTGACAAGGCGCTTGGGTCACGGGCCGAACTCAAGGCCAGACCTGAACTCCAAACCCGGTGCCCGCGAGGGCAGGGCTTAGAAAGGTAAACGAATGTTTTCTCGACGCATTGCTCTTTTCCTGTCCGCGGCAGCCCTCATGCTCGCCAGCGGCGTCGCTTCGGCGCAGACCGCACCTGAGACGCTGATCAAGCAGGTCTCCACCGAGGTGCTGGACGCGGTGAAGGCCGACAAGTCCATCAAGTCCGGCGACGTGCAGAAGATCATCGCGCTGGTGGATGCGAAGGTCATGCCGCACGTGAACTTCCAGCGCATGACGGCCTCGGCCGTCGGCCGCTACTGGCGTCAGGCGACGCCTGAGCAGCAGAAGAAGCTCGAAGATGAATTCAAGGTCCTGCTCGTGCGCACTTATTCCGGTGCACTCGCGCAGGTGAGGGACCAGACGGTCCAGCTCAAGCCCAGCCGCCCGAGCCCCGACCCCAACGAAGTCGTCGTGAAGACCGAGATTCGTGGCCAGGGCGACCCGATCCAGCTCGACTATCGCCTCGAGAAGGCGGGCAACGACTGGAAGATCTATGACGTGAACGTGCTTGGCGTTTGGCTGGTCGAGAACTATCGCAACAGCTTCGCGCAGGAGATCGGCGCCAATGGCATCGATGGCCTGATCGCCAAGCTGGCCGAGCGCAACAAGACGGCTTCCGCCGCGAAGTAAGCGCGATGCTGCTGCTGCCCGCCACCGTCACCATCCAGGAAGCACGCGACACGCGTGCCATGCTGGCCCAGGCCCTGAAGCGCGAGCCCGAGGGGCCGGTGGTGATCGATGCGTCGGGCCTGCAGCAGTTCGACACCTCGCTCATCGCCGTGCTGCTCGAGTGCCAGCGTCTCTCGCAGGCCTGGGGCAAGGGGTTCAGCGTGAAGAACGCGCCGGCGAAGCTCGCCTCGCTGGCGAAGCTCTACGGCGTCGATCCGCTACTCAAACTAGAAGCAGCCTGAGGGGCGACGACCTGTCAGGGCGTCGCGTAGCGCTTCGCCCGCAGGTTCTTCTTGATCTCTTGCAAGAGCGGCCGCAGTTCGCCGGGAAGGCGCAGCGCGACGGCCGTCGTGAGGATGTCGATCACCATCAAGTGCAAGAGCCGCGACACCATCGGGCTGTAGCGGTCGTAGTCTTCGGGGTGGTCGCAGGCCAGCAGGATCTGGTTGGTGCCCTGGGCCGTTTGCGCCAGGGGCGAACCGCTGGCCGTGATGAGGATGGTCGTCGCGCCCTTGCGTCGGGCGATGTCCGCCGCATCGAGCAAATCGCGGCTGCGGCCGGAGTTGCTGATGATCACCGCGCAATCGCCCGGTTGCAGCATGGTGGCTGACATGACCTGGATGTGCCCATCGCTGATGGCCGCGGTGGTCACGCCCAGGCGGAAGAATTTGTGCTGCGCGTCCTGCGCCACGATGCCCGAGTTGCCCACGCCGTAGAACTCGATGCGGCGGCCGTCACGGCCTGCCGCTGCGAGCGCGGAGATCGCGCGCTCGAAGGCGTGGCTGGCCGCGTCGTTGCGGTACTTGAGCAGCGCCGACACCGCGTTGTCGATGACCTTCACGATCACGTCCGAAGGCTTGTCGTCCTCGTCGACCGAGCGGTGCACGAAGGGCACGCCTTCGTTGACGTTGCCTGCGAGCTTGAGCTTGAAGTCGGCCAGGCCGTCATAGCCCACGCTGCGGCAAAAGCGCACGACGGTGGGCTTGCTGACATGCGAACGCTCGGCGAGTTCGCTCACAGGCAGGCTCGCGAAGCTGCGCGGATCGGCGAGGACGAGCTTCGCCACGCGCTGCTCAGCCGGAGGCAGGGCAGGGATGGAGGCGCGTATGCGGTCGAGCATGATCTTGTCGTCCTTCCAGGGGCGCGGCCTTCTCGCGAGGCCTGCGCGAACCCCTTACTGCTCTTCGGCCCAGGCGAAGCTGTCGCGCGCAACGAGCGCGCTGGCCGCCGCCGGGCCCCAGGTACCAGCCGCATAGGGGCGAGGGCCGCCGGACGCGTTGTTGTCGCGTTCCCATGCGTCAAGGATGGGCTCCACCCAGCGCCAGGCCTGTTCCTGTTCGTCGCTGCGCACGAACAGGTTCAGGCGGCCCGCGATCGCGTCGAGCAGCAGGCGCTCGTAGGCGCCCACGCGGTTCTCGGCAAAGGCCTTGTCGAAGTCGAGGTCGAGAAATACCGGGCTCAGCGATTCCTGCTGGCCCGCACCCTTCGCGGCCAACAGATGAAGCTCGAGGCCGTCCTCAGGCTGCAGCTTGATCACGAGCTTGTTCGGCTGGTTGACGCCCGGGAAGATGCTGTGCGGCGTGGGCCGGAAGTTCACGACGATCTGCGCGTCGCGCGCGGCCAGGCGCTTGCCGGTGCGCAGGTAGAAAGGCACGCCGGCCCAGCGCCAGTTCTCGACTTCGGTGCGCAAGGTGACGAAGGTCTCGGTCTTGCTGCCCGGCGGCACCTTGGTTTCCTCGAGGTAGCCCGGCACGGCCTTGCCACCCGAGGTGCCCTTGCGGTACTGCCCACGAATCACGTCGCGCGCGACGCTTTCCTCCGTGAAGGGCTTGAGCGAGCGCAGCACCTTCAGCTTCTCATCGCGGATCGCGTCCGCATCCATGCGCGAGGGCGGCTCCATCGCCACCATGGTGAGCAGCTGCAGCGCATGGTTCTGGATCATGTCGCGCAGGGCGCCGGTGCGGTCGTAGAAGTCGCCCCGCGTGCCCACACCCAGGTCTTCGGCGAGCGTGATCTGGATGTTGGCGATGCTCTCGCGCCGCCACAACGGCTCGAACAGGGCATTGCCGAAGCGCAGTGCCATCAGGTTCTGCACGGCCGGCTTGCCTAGGTAGTGGTCGATGCGGAAGGCCTGGGTCTCGCTGTAGACCGAGCGCACGACGCGGTTGATTTCCTGCGCGCTCGCCAGGTCGTGGCCGAGCGGTTTTTCCAGAACGACGCGGATGCTCGGCCCGTTCAGCCCGACCGCGCCGAGTTGCTCGCAGATCATGGGGAACAGGTGGGGGCTGGTGGCCAGGTACAGCACTGCCGTGTCGGCGTTGCGCTCTTCCAGCCACTTCTTGAGCTTGAAGTAGTCCTCGGGGTGGGACAAATCCATGCGCCTGTAATGCACCAGCTGGGCAAAACGCTCGAACTCCTCGTCGCTGGGGCGCTTGGCGTCGACCACGTCCTGGAAGCGGTCCTTCAGCCAGGCCCGGTACTTCTCGTCGGTCTGGTCGTCGCGCGCGACCGACAGGATGCGTCCGTTGGGCGGCAGCTTGCCGTGCCTGAAAGCCTGGAACAACGCCGGCATGAGCTTGCGCCACGTGAGGTCGCCGGTGCCACCGAAGAAGACGAGATCGAAGGACATTTCCGCGTTCGATGTAATTTAGTTTCACGCGAATGATGCCGAAGTTTCTTCGCCGGGTCAACGGCGGCATCGGCCGGCAGCACCTCGCATGAGGCGGTTGCGAGCAAGCGGGAGGCCTGGTTACGGCAGGGCGACAAGGCGAGTCGGATACGCCGCCGGGGCATGCGGTCGGGTTCTAATGGCGGGCAGGGAACAGCTCGACCACAGACGCTGGCCCCAAGGACGCAGCCATGAACCAACTCGATCAGCTCAAGCAATACACCACCGTCGTTGCCGACACCGGAAACTTCAAGCAGCTCGCCGCCTTCGCGCCGCGCGACGCAACCACCAACCCTTCACTCATCCTCAAGGCGGTCCAGCAGCCGGAGTACGCGCCTGTGCTGTCGGAGACCGTCGCCCAGTTCAAGAGCTGGCCGCACGAGGAAGTCGTGGACCAGGTGCTGGTGCGCTTCGGCCTCGAGATCCTCAAGGTCGTGCCGGGCCGGGTGTCCACCGAAGTCGATGCGCGCCTGAGTTTCGACTGCGCTGCCACCGTCGCCCGCGCCCACCGCATCATCGCTCTGTACGAGGCCGCCGGGATCACGCGTGACCGGGTGCTCATCAAGGTCGCCTCCACCTGGGAAGGCATCCAGGCCGCACGCATCCTCGAGCGCGAGGGCATCCACTGCAACCTGACGCTGCTGTTCTCGTTCTGCCAGGCCGTGGCCTGCGGCGAGGCCGGCGTGCGGCTCATCTCGCCCTTCGTCGGGCGCATCTACGACTGGTACAAGAAGTCGGCCGGCGCCGGCTGGGACGAAGCGGCCAATGCCGGCGTGAACGACCCGGGCGTGAAGTCGGTGGCGGCCATCTACCGCTACTACAAGAAGTTCGACATCGACACCGAGGTGATGGGTGCGAGCTTCCGCAACATCGGCCAGATCGTTGCGCTGGCGGGCTGCGACCTGCTCACCATCAGCCCCGACCTGCTTGCCGCGCTGCAGGCCAGCGAAGAGCCGATCACGCGCGCCCTCGAGCCGGAAACCGCCCGGGCATGCGACGTGCACGCCATCACCTACAACGAGTCCAGCTTCCGCTACGCCTTGAACGACGACGCGATGGCCACCGAGAAACTCGCCGAAGGCATTCGTGCATTTGCTGCCGATGCTGCCAAGCTCGACAAGATGATCCATTCCCTCTGATGAAAACACTTCGCTGCGACCAAACCGAAGCCTGGACCGCATTGCGCGGCCACTACGAAGCCCACGGGCGTGACTTCGACCTGCGCGATGCCTTCGCCCGCGACCCGGGCCGCTTCGAGGCCTTCGCGGTCGAGGCGCCGCAGGTCTTTGCGGACCTCTCGAAGAACCGCATCGACGTCGCGTCATTGCATTTCCTGCTCGACCTCGCACGCGAATGCGGCCTCGAGGCGCGACGCGATGCGATGTTCAAGGGCGAGGCCATCAACCACACTGAAGGCCGGCCGGTGCTGCACACCGCCTTGCGCGCGCCGCGCGGCCAGGGGCCGTTCAGCGATGACGTGCATGGCGTGCTCGACGCGATGCTCGCCTATGTCGAGACGGTGCGCGACACCGCGGCCAGCGGCATCCGCCACATCGTGAACATCGGCATCGGCGGCAGCGACCTCGGGCCGCAAATGGTGGTGCCGGCGCTCGATGCCTTCGTGCACCCGGGCCTGCAGTTCCACTTCGTGTCCAACGTCGACGGCCACGACATCGCGCCGGTGCTGCGGCAGATCAAGCCGCAGGAAACGCTGTTCATCATCGCAAGCAAGACTTTCACCACGCAGGAGACCATGGCGAATGCCATGGTCGCGAAGGCCTGGTTCGAGTCCAACGGCGGGCGCGACATCGCCCGGCATTTCGTCGCCACCACCACCAATGTGAAGGCGGCGGCCGAGTTCGGCATCACCACCACCTTCGGATTCTGGGATTGGGTGGGCGGTCGCTATTCACTGTGGTCGGCCATCGGCTTGCCGATTGCACTGGCCATCGGCGCCGATCACTTCCGTTCGCTGCTGGCGGGCGCGCATCAGATGGATCGCCACTTCGCGACCGCACCCTTGGCGAAGAACCTGCCGGTGCTGCTCGCGCTCATCGACGTCTGGTACCGCAACTTTTATGGCTTCACGAGCCGCAGCGTCGCGCCCTACCACCAGGGCCTGAAGCGACTGCCCGCCTACCTGCAGCAGCTGGAGATGGAAAGCAACGGCAAGTGCGTGGACCTCGCCGGCGAATCGCTGCCCTATGCCACCAGCCCCGTCGTGTGGGGCGAGCCGGGCACCAACGGCCAGCATGCCTACTTCCAGATGCTGCACCAGGGCACCGACGTGATCCCGGTGGAGTTCATCCTGGTGAAGCGTCCGACGCATGCCTTCACCGACCTGCACACCAAGCTGCTGGCCAACGGCCTCGCGCAATCGCAGGCGCTGATGCTGGGCAAGTCGACCGACCAGGCGCGCGGCGAGAAGGCGCCCACGGCGTCCAAGTCGCTCGATGCCGACACGATCGCACGTCACCGCACCTTCCCCGGCAATCGGCCGAGCACGACGCTGGTGCTGGACCAGCTCACGCCTGAAAGCCTGGGCGCGCTCATCGCGCTGTACGAGCATCGCGTGTTCGTGAGCGGCGCACTGTGGAACATCAACAGCTTCGACCAGTGGGGCGTGGAGCTGGGCAAGGCCCTGTGCAACGACCTGCTGCCGCGCCTCTCTTCGGGCGACACCGAAGGCCTCGACGCATCGACCGCGGGGCTCTTGAAGCGGTTGACGGCGTGAACGTCGTCTTCGACTTCGGCGGCGTGCTGTTCCGATGGCAGCCGCACGAGTTCATGCCTCGGCTGCTGCCGCACCGGGCGCGCAACGAAGAGACCACGGCCGCGCTGGTGGCCGACTTCTTCCAGGGCTACAGCGGCGACTGGGGCGAGTTCGATCGTGGCGCGGCCGATGAATTCCGCGTCGCGCATCGCATTGCATTTCGCACCGGACTCGACGTCGCCGACGTGCAGCGGGTCATTGATGCCATCCCGTCGGAGCTGCAGCTGATGCCGCACAGCCTGCCGCTCGTCCAGCGGCTGAAGGGCGCGGGGCACCGGCTCTTCTTCCTGTCGAACATGCCCAAGCCTTACGCCGAGCACCTTGAGCGGCAACACCCGCTGTACGACTGGTTCGAGGGTGGCCTGTTCTCCTCGCGCATCGACATGGTGAAGCCGGAGCCGGCGATCTTTCACCACGCGGCGAAGACCTTCGGCATCGTGCCGCGCGAGAGCGTCTTCATCGACGACTTCGCGCTCAACGTGAAGGCGGCCAAGGCGCTCGGCTGGAACGCCATCCACTTCCTCAGTGCCGCGCAGTGCGACGCGGATCTGGCGAAGCTGGGTCTGTAAGCCGGGTGTTGCTGGCGTCGCGCGGCGAGCCGGGCAGGTGACGGCTCCAGGCGCGGCGCAGCTGCAGATCGGAACTGAAGCCGGCCACCGACGCCGCCTGGGTGACGCTCGCACCGTTGATGAGCGAGCGCCGCGCATGCTCGAGCCGGATGCGCTCCAGGTAATGCAGCGGCGTCACGCCGGCGTGTTCGGCAAACAAGCGCTGCAAGTGGCGCTCGGTCACATGCGCCACCGCGCACAGCGAGGCCATGTCCCATTGGTCTGTCGGGCGCTCGCTCACCGCATCCTGCACGCGGTGCACGGCCGGGTGCAGGTGATGCCGGTGCGCGAGCATCGGCGACAGCTCCGGGTCGTTGGGCGTGCGGCGCAGGTACACCACCATGTCCTTGGCCACCGATGCGGCGATGCTGTCGCCGCAGGTCTGCGCCACCAGGTGCAGCGCCAGGTCGATGCCGGCCGTCACGCCGGCGCTGGAGGCGATCGGCCCATCGACCACGAAGACGCGGTTGTCCACGACCTGGGCGTCAGGCGCCAGTGCGCGCAATTCGTCCAGCATCTCGTGGTGCGTGGTGCAGCGGTGCGACCCGAGCAGACC
This sequence comes from uncultured Comamonadaceae bacterium, assembly GCA_966211955.1. Taxonomy (GTDB): domain Bacteria; phylum Pseudomonadota; class Gammaproteobacteria; order Burkholderiales; family Burkholderiaceae_C; genus Albitalea. Next base: position 110,926 of record CBIHOF010000004.1, read on the forward strand.
CGCCCGCGCTGCGAGCAGCGTGCCGGAGCAGATGGTGACCAGGCGGTGTCCTGCCGCCTCGTCGGCCAGGGCCGGCGCAAAGCATCGACCCAGCCAATTCGCGCTCGCGTGGACCGCGCGCACCGGCGAGGCAAGCGTCTCGCTCGGCTGCCCGACGAGCACCACCCAGGTGGGCGAATCGAATCGCTCGGGGAAGGGTTCCAGCCTGTTCACGCTGAGGCCCACCGAGCTCGGCAGCTCGGCCGATGGGCCCGTGAAGCGCAACCGGAACTGCGCCGGCCGTCCCGCACGCAGCAAATGCTGGTTGGCCAGCCGCAGCGACTCCGCCGGCCCCGCCACGTCCAGCAACAAGGCCCGCGGCGTGAGCACGAACAGGATGTCGATGAGGCCCTCAGGCCGCACGCCGTACCGCCTCCTCGACGCTGCAGATGGTGGCGAAGCGATCCTTCAGCACGGCGCAGGTGCGCTCGACGATGGTGGCGGCCGGCAGCGGCTTGCCGTCGATGGTCTGCATGTCGAAGGTGAGCGTCGCCTCGCCCACGAAGTCCACGGCAAAGCCTTCGTCGCTCGCATGCCGCGTTGTCGTCTCGCAGCACTGCTCGGTGCGAATGCCTGCGACGATCAGTCGGCCGATGCCGCGCTCGCGCAGCCACACCGACAGTCCGGTGCCCACCAGCGCGCTGTGTCGACCCTTGATGAACTCGGCCGCCGGCTTGAAATCGGCCAGGCCTTGCATGGGCCGCACATGGCCGGATTCGAGAGAGAACGGGTTGTCCGGCGTGGCCGGTTCGTCGACGTGCAGGATGCGCACGATGGGCACGCCGCGGCTTGCGCAGGCGTCGATGAGCGCGTTGGCACGAGCAAGAAAGGACATCGCCGGCTCGGTGCGGAAGTAAGCGCGCTGGCGAAAGGAATCCTGGACGTCGATGAGGAGGAGGGCGGTATTCATGGCTGGCTTCTGAGGTTGGTGGGAAGCCAAACGATAGAGTGTGCCTGTCAGCCGGGCCACTCGGCAAGCGGCATGAATCGATCAGTTTCGGACATCCGCGCCGGCCAGTCCCCGAACGGCAGCATGCGCTGCATCCATGGCCTGCACCATCACCTGCTCCTTCCACTCGTCGGTGTCGACGTAGAAGGCATCGCGGATCTGCTGCTTGATGGCCGCGCGCAGCGGCTCGGGCGCTTCGGGATGGTTCTCCAGCCACTGGTCGCCGCGCAGCGCATTGAGTGCATCGAGCAGCGGCACCGTGCCGAACTCCAGCGCGATGCCGGTGTATTCCGCCTGCGGGCATTCCTCGTAGGCCGCCTCCCACATCTGGCCGGTGAGGTAAGCGGAGGTGGAGCTGCCGTCGTAGATCGAGGTGAGCGTGTCGCCCCACCACGCACGCGCCCGTGTGAGGGCGGCAGGGTCGTCCCTGCAGGCGAAGATGCGCTCGCCGTGACCGGTGGGTCCGAGGCCGGTGTGCAGGTCGATCCAGCCGAGCTGCGTGCAGCGCCGGGCATGGTCCTGCAACACGTGTCGCAGCGTCTGGTTGCTCCAGGTCGGGTTGTGGCCGCCGTAGAACAGGCCCTCCGGGTGCCCGTGCTGCCCGCCTGACACTGCTGCCTGCAGCGGCTCCATGCCGCGTTCCTGCAGCAGGCGCATCGTCTTGGCGTTGATGTAGTCCGACGGTGGCCAGGTCGGCGGCACGAGGATGCCCGCAATCTCGTCGTAGGCCGTGTTCTCCGGCAGCGGCTTGGAGAAGTCGTGGAAGTTGCGGTTGAGGTCCACGTTCTCGTGCGTGACGCGTCGCCACCACGAAAAGCCGTACGGGTTCAGGCCGTGGATGTACAGCACCGCGACACCTGCATCGCCCGCCTGCCGACGCCATCCCGAATCACCGAGCAAGGCAAGCTGCACGCCCGACCCGCAGAAACCCTCCACGCCATGGCAGGCGCTGCTGATGATCAACAGCCGCGTCGCATCGCGCGGGCCATCCAGGGCCACGTCCATCGCGAGCGTCTCGCCATCGCGCCCGAGCATCGGGTGCACATGCGGCTCGACATCGAGCCCGGCCGCATCAGCCGCTGCGAGAAACTTCTCCCGCGCTTGCGCGTAGGTTTGCGAGAAGTACTGCGAAACGCGCTGCGGTACTGCCATCTCAGCCTCGCAGCATCAGCGCGGCGTGGCCAGCCACTGCTCGGCCATGCGCACCCAGAGCGTGGCGCCCAGGGGGATGAGTTCGTCGTTGAAGTCGTAGCTCGGGTTGTGCAGCATGCACGGGCCCATGCCGTGGCCGCCCTCGCGGTGGCTGCCGTCGCCGTTGCCGATGAGGAAGTAGGCGCCCGGCTTGGCTTGAAGGAAGTAGCTGAAGTCCTCGGCGCCCATGGTGGGTTCGAACTCCAGCACGTTCTCGGCACCCACCACCTCGGCCATCACGCGGCGCGCGAACTCGGTCTCGGCGGGGTGGTTGATGGTTGGCGGGTAGTTGCGCACGAACTCGAACTCGCACGTCGCGCCGAAGGCCGCGGCGGTGTGCTCGCTGATCTGCTTCATGCGCTCTTCGATCATGTCCAGCAGCTCGAGCGTGAAGGTGCGCACCGTGCCTTCCATGACGCATGAATCGGGCACGACATTGGTGGCCTCGCCGGTGTGGATCATAGTCACCGAGATCACGCCCGCATCGATGGGCCGCTTGTTGCGCGAGATGATGGTCTGGAAGGCCTGCACCATCTGGCAGGCCACGGGCACCGGGTCGATTCCGTTGTGCGGCATGGCCGCATGGCCGCCCTTGCCGTGGATGGTGATCTTGAATTCGTTGCTGGAGGCAAAGCACGGACCGTTCTTGATCGCGAACTGCCCCACCTTCATGCCCGGCCAGTTGTGCGCGCCGAAGATGGCTTCCATCGGGAACTGCTCGAACAAGCCATCGCGGATCATCTCGCGTGCGCCGCCGCCGCCTTCTTCCGCAGGCTGGAACACGAGGTACACCGTGCCGTCGAAGTTGCGGTGCTTGGACAAGTGCTTGGCCGCTGCCAGCAGCATTGCGGTGTGGCCGTCGTGGCCGCACGCATGCATCTTGCCGTGGTGCTGGCTCGCGTGGGCAAAGGTGTTGTGCTCGGTCATGGGCAGCGCGTCGATGTCGGCACGCAGGCCGATCGCGCGGGTGCTGGTGCCGTTCTTGACGATGCCCACGACACCCGTCGTGCCCATGCCGCGGTGGATGGGAATGCCCCAGTCCGTGAGCTGCCGGGCAATGACATCGGCCGTGCGGCGCTCCTCGAAGCACAGTTCAGGGTGGGCGTGGATGTCGCGCCGGACGGTCGCGATGGCGGCCGCGTCCGCGAGGATGGATTCGATCAGGCGCATGCTGGCTCCGGAACGCTCATCCAGGCCCCTGGTCGGGGCGGCGAGCGAATCGCAAGGGGATGATGCAAGCCAGTTTACCCGCGGGGTTCAAGCCCTGCCATCGAGCGGGGAACGGGTGTGCGCACAGCAGGCGGGCGCGAACAAGAAGTCTGCGGAACTGAGAAGACGTCTACCGCCGGCGCTTGGTGCGCAAATATTTCTCGGCGCTACTGGACCACTAGCGCCTGACCCGCCCGTCGTCCGTCAGCATGGACAGATCGACGAACTTCGAGGCGACGTGATCCTTCGGGCCGAACTTCACGCGGAAGCCGCCGAAGTCGCCGTTGGTGATCGACTCCAGCCCTGTCACCAGCGAGTCACGCGAGGGGTTCTTGCCGGCGCGGCGCAGGCCGTCGGCCAGCACCTTGGCAGCCAGGTAGCCTTCCATGCTCGAGTAGTTCGGCTTGGCGTTCCCACCGGCCCTCTGCACCGCGTCGATGTATTCCCGGGCGATGGGTGCGGCGGTGGAGAACGGGAAGGGCATGACCTGGCTGATCATCACGCCGCGGCCTTCCTTGCCGAGCTCGTCGGCCAGGGCCTGCGTGCCGACGAATGACACGTTGTAGAAGGTGCCGCCGTAGCCCGCCTTGCGCGCCTCACGGATGAATGCAGCGCAAGACTTGTAGGCGCTGATCTGCACCACCGAATCGGGCGCCTTGGCGGCGATTTCTTGCACGGCCTGCGCCACGTTCACCGTGTTGCGCTCCACCGTACCGAGCGCGACGGGCTCCAGGCCCTGGACCTTGAGTGCGCGCTTGACGCCTTCGAGGCCGGCCTTGCCGTAGGCGTCGTTCTGGTAGAAGACCGCGATTTTCTTCAGGTTCAGCTCGGTGAGCTGCTTCACGATCAGCCCGGTCTCGTCGTAGTAGGACGCGCGCAGGTGAAAAATCCAGCGGCTGAACGGGTCGCGCAGCGCCTCGGCACCGGTGAAGGGGCCGAAAAAGGGAATCTTGGCCTCGTTGATCAGCGGCAGGGCCGCGAGGCAGGTGGGCGTGCCGACGTAGCCGAAGAGGGCGAAGACGTCCTCCTTGATGAAGCGGTCCGTGTTGGCCTTGCAGCGATCGGGCTCGTAGCCATCGTCCAGCGTGCGCAGCTCGATCTGCTGGCCGTTGATGCCGCCCGCGGCATTGACGTGGTCGAAGTACAGCTTCGCCCCATGGTTCATCTGGATGCCCAGCTGCGCGGCAGGGCCGGTGAAGGCGGCCGATTGGCCCAGCACGATGCGGCTGGCTTGCGCCCAGGCAGGCAATGCGAGCGCGGCCGTGCCGGCGGCCATCCTCGTGATCACGTCACGGCGTTTCATTCATCTCTCCAGTCCCAACTCTTCTGGCGATCGAGCTCCCCTCGCCCGCCGTCCATTCACGAGACTTCCGAGGATAGGGCCCTGCTTAAAATTCTCCAGCCGCAACCGTGACCCTTGTCCGCAGCGCGCACCGATGACTGTGCAATAGTTGACGCATGAACGACGAAGTCACCATCGTCCGGGCCGCGTGCCCCCACGACTGCCCCGACACCTGCGCCATCCGCGTCACCGTGCAGGGTGGCCGCGCCATCAAGGTCCAGGGCCATCCGGATCATCCGCCCACCCATGGCGCCTTGTGCACGAAGGTGTCGCGCTACCCCGAGCGAACCTACTCCGTGGACCGCGTGCTGCACCCGATGCGGCGCACCGGGCCCAAGGGGAGCGGGCAGTTCGAGCGCGTGAGCTGGGACGAGGCATTGACGGACATTGCGTCGCGTCTTGCGGCCATCGCGGCGCGAAACCCGCAGGCCATCGTGCCCTACAGCTATGCCGGCACCATGGGCCTCTTGCAAGGCGAGAGCATGGACCGCCGCTTCTTCCACAAGCTGGGCGCGTCGCTGCTGGATCGCACCATCTGCGCGAGCGCCGGCGGCGAGGCACTGGCGGCGACGTATGGCGGCAAGATCGGCATGCACCTTGAGAACTACGCCGAGAGCCGGCTCATCATCATCTGGGGCAGCAACTCGATCGCCTCCAACCTGCACTTCTGGACCTTCGCGCAGGCGGCCAAGCGCCATGGCGCCAAGCTCATCTGCATCGACCCGCGCAAGACCGAGACAGCCGACAAATGCCACCAGCACATCGGCCTGCTGCCGGGCACCGACGGCGCGCTGGCGCTCGGGCTGATGCACGAGCTGATCGTCAACGATTGGCTGGACCAGGACTACATCGACAAACACACCGAAGGCTGGCCCAAGCTGCGTGAGCGTGCGCTGCAATGGCCGCCGGAGCGTGCCGCCGAAGTTTGCGGCATCACCGCCGACGAGGTGCGCGGCCTGGCGCGCGACTACGCGACGACCAAGCCCGCGGCGATCCGCCTCAACTACGGCATGCAGCGCGTGCGCGGTGGCGGCAATGCGGTGCGGCTGATCGCCATCCTGCCGTGCCTGATCGGGGCATGGCGGCATCGCGCCGGCGGCATGCTGCTGTCGGCGTCGGGTTGGTTCACGGTGGACCGCGCGGCCTTGCAGCGGCCCGACCTGATGGGCGCGCGCCAGTGCCGCACCATCAACATGAGCACGATTGGCGACGATCTCTTGCGTGAGTCCTCGGCCGAGTTCGGGCCGAAGATCGAGGCCTTGGTCGTCTACAACAGCAACCCGGTGGCGGTGGCGCCGGAGTCGCCGAAGGTCGTGGCCGGCTTCAAGCGCGAAGACCTGTTCACGGTCGTGCTCGAGCAGTTCATGACCGACACCGCCGACCACGCCGACTACGTGCTGCCTGCCACCACGCAGCTCGAGCACCTCGACGTGCACACGAGCTACGGCCACCGCTATGCGCTCATCAACGAGCCGGCCATCGCGCCACTGGGCGAAGCGCGGCCCAACACCTCGGTCTTCCGCGAGCTGGCGCAGCGCATGGGCTTCACCGACGACTGCTTCAAGGACAGCGACGAGGACATGGCCCGCGTGGCCTTCAGCCGCGACGTGACGCTGGACGCCCTGCGCGAGTCGCATTGGGTCAAGCTGCCGCTGCCGGATGCGCCGCTTGCCGAAGGGCAGTTCCGCACGCCGAGTGGCAAGTGCATCATCGATTCGCCCCTCTTCGGCGTGCCTGACCACGTGCCGAACTACGAGTCGCCATCGGGTGAACTGGCCGAGCGCTATCCGCTTGCGATGATCTCGCCGCCGGCGCGCAACTTCCTCAACTCCAGCTTCGTGAACGTGCAGAGCCTGCGCGACATCGAGGGCGAGCCGGTGCTCGAGATGCATGAAGGCGATGCAGTGCAGCGCGGCATCGGCCATGGCCAGATGGTGCGGGTGTTCAACGACCGCGGCGAGTATGTGTGCAAGGCGATGCTCAGTGCCCGCGCGCGGCCGGGTGTGGTCAACGGCCTGGGCATCTGGTGGCGCAAGCTCGGCGCCCGCGGCACCAACGTCAACGAGCTCACGCACCAGCGGCTCACCGACATCGGCCGGGCGCCATCGTTCTACGATTGCCTGGTCGAGGTGCAGCCGGTCAGCGCATCAGCGGCCACGTGAGACGCTGGCTGCTCATGGCGGGCATTGGCATCGCGGGCATCGTCGCACTGGCCGTCGGCACGGTTTGCCTCACCTCCGGCTGCAGCACGGTGGGCTACTACGCGCATTCGGTGGGAGGCCACCTCGAGCTGCTGCGCAGCGCCAAGCCCGTGCCTGACTGGCTGGGCGACCAGGCGGTCACGCCGGCCCTGAAAGAGCGCCTCGCACTCACCCAGCGAATGCGCGACTACGCGGTGCGCGAACTGCAGCTGCCCGACAACGCGAGCTACCGCCGCTATGCCGACCTGCACCGCACGGCCGCCGTGTGGAACGTGGTGGCGGCGCCGGAGCTGAGCCTCACCCTCAAGACTTGGTGCTTTCCATTCGTGGGTTGCGTGGGCTACCGCGGCTACTTCGACCGTGCGCGAGCCGATGCCTTTGCCGAGGAGCTGCGCTCGCAGAAGCTGGAGGTGAGTGTGTACGGCGTGCCGGCCTATTCGACACTCGGCGCCTTGCCCGGCGACTTCTTCGCCGACCCCTTGCTCAGCACCTTCATCAACTTCCCCGAGGGCGAACTCGCGCGCCTCATCTTCCACGAGCTGTCCCACCAGGTGGCCTACGCCCAGGGCGACACCGAGTTCAACGAATCCTTCGCGACGGCGGTGGAGCGCATCGGCGGCAAGCGCTGGCTGGAGGAGCGCGCCGCGCCCGAGGCGCGCCGTGAATACGAGGTGTTCGACGGCCGCCGCCAGGACTTCCGCGCCATCACCCAGAAGTATCGCGACAAGCTCGACGCGGTCTACAAGAGTGGCGCGAGCGACGAGGAGAAGCGCGAGAAGAAGTCGGCGGTGATGGCCGAGCTGCGCGCCGAATACGACACGATGAAGGCGCAGCGCTGGGGCGGGTATTCCGGGTATGACGGCTGGTTCTCACGCGCCAACAATGCATCCTTCGGCGTGCTCGCTGCCTACAACGAACTGGTGCCCGATTTCGAGCGCCTGTTCGAGAAAGAGGGCCGCGACTTCCCGCGCTTCTATGCGGAGGTGAAGCGGCTGACCAAACTGAGCAAGGCAGAACGCAGAGCGGCCTTGCACCAAGGAGACTGATTCATGCCCGACATCCACATCCACCGCAAGCACAAGCTCGGATTGCCCAAGGCACGCGAAGTCGCCTGGGCCTGGGCCGAGGAGGTGGAGAAGAAGTTCGACATGGAGTGCACCGTCGTCGAGGGCGACGACGGCGACACGGTGGAGTTCACCCGTCCCGGGGTGAAGGGCCAGCTCACGGTGGCCGCCGACCACTTCGAACTCGAAGCCAAGCTAGGCTTCCTCCTGGGCGCCTTTAGCAAGACCATCGAGTCCGAGATCGAGCGCAATCTCGACGAGCTGCTGGAAAGCAGCAAGCCCAAGAAGCCCGCCGCCAAAAAGACCAAGAAATAGCGACCCGCAGCAAGCGAGCGCAGCGAAGCGCCCATCAAGCCACGCCCGCGGATCCGGCTTCGCCGGTCCGCCAGGCAGCGCCCCTCGGGGGCAGGAGCGCCAGCGACTGGGGGGCCGTTATTTCAACGATTCGATCAGGTCGACATATTCCTGCATCGCCTCGTCCGCGCTCTTGCCCTTGAACTCTGCCCAGGCATCGAACTTGGCGCGGCCCACCATGTCGGTGAACCCCGGGCGCTTGCCTTCCACGTCGCCGGCACTCGCCTGCTTGTAAAGCGCGTAGATCTTCAAAAGCGTCATGTTGTCCGGCTTCTCCGGCAGCTTCTTCGAATCGGCCACTGCTTGTTCGAATTGGGTCTTCAAGTCAGCCATGTCTCGCGCTCCTGTGGGTGAAAATCGCCATTGACCGGGCGCATGTTACCCAGCATCGTGGCCCGCCAACACACAACGCCTTAGAGGAGACTCCCCATGCCCGAAGCCACCGAGCGCATGTCACGCGTGGACACCGCCTGGTTGCGGATGGACAACGACGTCAACCTGATGATGATCGTCGGCGTGTGGCTCCTGCAGCCCGCGATCACGCACGAGGCGCTGGCCGAGCGGGTCACCGACAAACTGCTCAAGTACGGCCGTTTCAAGCAGAAGGTGGTCGAAGACACGATGGGCGCGAACTGGGTCGACGACGCCAGCTTCGACATCGACCACCACATCGTCAGTCACACCCTCAGGCGCCGAAAAGGCCAGAGCGAGCGCCAGGCGCTGCAGCAGTTCGTGGGCGAACTGTCCACGCAGGCGCTCGATCCGGCGCGCCCGCTGTGGCAATTTCACCTCATCGACGACTACGAAGGCGGCAGCGCGCTCATCGCCCGCGTGCACCACTGCATCGCCGACGGCATTGCGCTGATTTCGGTGATGCTGTCCATCACCGATGGCGGCATGGACCCGCCGGCGCGCCGTGCCCGCAAGGCCGACGAAGACACCGAGCGCGACTGGCTCACCGATGCGGTCGTCAAGCCCTTCACCGACCTCACCACCAAGGCCATCGGCATGTATGGCAGCGGCGTGGCGAAGTCGATGGAGATGCTGGCCAACCCCTACCAGCCGCTCTTCGGCTCGCTGGACATGGCGCGCACCGGCTACCAGGTGGTGAGTGACGTGGCGTCGATGGCGCTGATGCCCGACGACTCGCCCACGCAGCTCAAGGGCAAGCCGGTCGGCCGCAAGAAGGTGGCCTGGGGCGAGCCGCTCGAACTGGACCACGTCAAGGCGGTGGGCAAGGCGCTCAACTGCTCGGTCAACGACGTGCTGCTGGCTTGCGTGGCCGGCGCCATCGGCGAATACCTGCGCGAGCGCGGTGACGATCCGCAGGGCAAGGAAATCCGCGCCATGGTGCCGGTAAACCTGCGTCCGCTGGAAAAGGCCTACCAACTCGGCAACCGCTTCGGCTTGGTGCCGCTGGTCCTGCCCATCGGCATCGCCAACCCCATCGAGCGGGTCTATGCGGTGCGTGCCCGCATGAACGAGCTCAAAGGCAGCTACCAGCCGGTGCTCGCCTTCGCGGTCCTGTCGGTCGCGGGCCTGCTCATCAAGCCGGTGCAGGATGCGCTGCTCAACATGTTCGCGAAAAAGGCGACGGCAGTGATGACCAACGTGCCTGGGCCCGCCAAGCCGTTGAAGTTCTGCGGCTCCACGTTGCGCCAGACCATGTTCTGGGTGCCTCAGTCTGGGGACATCGGGGTTGGCGTGAGCATCCTTTCGTATGGCGGTGGGGTTCAGTTCGGGCTGATCACCGACGAGAAGCTGTGCACTGAACCGCAGGCCATCATTGACCGCTTCGAACCGGAGTTCGAGAAGTTGCTGATGGTGACCTTGATGTTGCCTTGGGGCGAAGCGGCCTGACGCTGCCTACGTGCCGGGCTGGTGGTTCCGCGGCCGGCCTGCCCACCCCACGCCTTCGCCCGCCCACCTGGAAGCGGATGGTTCAGCACCGGCCCCACAGGCGACCACGAAGCGATATGGTGTCCATCACGCGCGCCATGCAAAGCCAGGAACGACACTTGCCCTTCCCATGAACCGCCCGTACAAGATCCCGGAGTCCGTCCTCGTCGTGATCCACACCGCTGATCTGCAGGTGTTGCTCATCGAGCGTGCCGAGCGCCCCGGGTTCTGGCAAAGTGTGACGGGCTCGAAGGACACTGTCGAAGAAGAATTGGAGCTGACCGCCGTGCGCGAAGTTGCCGAAGAAACCGGAATCGTCATCGGCTCCAAGGCCGTCCCGACCGAAGCGCTGCGCGACTGGAACTTGCGCAACGTGTACTTCATCTATCCGCAGTGGCGGCATCGCTATGCGCCCGAGGTCACGCACAACACCGAGCATGTGTTCAGCCTGGAGGTGCCGCGCGACATCGTCGTGACGCTCTCGCCGCGCGAACATTCGGCCTTCGAATGGCTGCCGTACCGCGAGGCCGCGGACCGCTGCTTCTCCTCGTCCAACGCCGAGGCCATCCTCAACTTGCCGAGATTCATCGCATGACGCCCCCCGTCTCGCGTCCGATGAAGTTCTCGAACACCTCGATGCACCCGAGCCATGTGCTGCGGGTGGCCACCTACAACATCCACAAGGGCGTGCGTGGCATGGGGCCGCGCAAGCGGCTGGAGATCCACAACCTGGGCCTGGGCATCGAGGCGCTGGACGCGGACCTCGTGTACCTGCAGGAGGTGCGCCTGTTCAACCACAGCGAGGCGCAGCGCTTTCCTGATACGCACATCGGCTGGCCGAAGATGCCGCAAGCCGATTACCTCGCGCCGGATGGCTACGACGTGGCCTACCGCACCAATGCGGTGACGAAGGAGGGCGAGCATGGCAATGCGCTGCTGTCGCGCTGGCCCATTGGCGACATCGGCCACCATGACGTGTCAGACCACCGTTTCGAGCAGCGCGGGCTGCTGCATGTGCCTGTCACCTGGAACGGCATCACGGTGCATTGCATCGTGGCGCATCTCGGGCTGATGCATTCCAGCCGCGTGCGGCAGGTGGAGCGCATCGCAGCCTTCATCGAAGCCGAGGTGCCGAGGAACGAGCGGCTCGTGCTGGCCGGCGACTTCAACGACTGGGGCGAAAAGCTCGACGAACCCATGCGCGGCACGGGCCTGCAGCGCGCGACGCCGGATGGCGCTGCGCCGCTGCGGACCTTTCCTTCGCTGGTTCCGGTGTTTGCGCTGGACCGCATCTACACCCGTGGCTTTCGCTGCACCTCGGCCTTCGTGCCCCGCGGCAATTCGTGGGCGCGGATGTCGGATCATCTGCCATGCGTGGCCGAACTCGAAATCGATTGAACGAGTCGCAGCCGCGCGGCGTGCCCGAACCGGGGACGTCGCCCGTGCCTGCCTTGCAGGCGGAGGAGAGCACGCCGCTCGACCCCTTGGCGAGGGTGATGCCACGCGCGATGTTCACCGGCAGCAACGACGTTCGCCTCAAGCGCGGCGGGGACGAGCTTTTCCCCGCGATGATCGATGCGATCTCGAAAGCCAAGCACGAGATCTGGCTGGCCACCTACATCTTCAACGACGACCCGGCTGCCATGCACGTGGCCCAGGCGTTGTGCGATGCCGCGGCCCGTGGCGTGCAGGTGCGCGTGGTGGTGGACGGTTTCGGCAGCCGTACCAAGATCGCGGCCTTGCGCGAGATGTTTTGCGCAGCGGGCGTGGGCATCAGCGTGTTCCGGCCCATCCACCGCTGGTGGAACTGGCTGCAGCCGGGGCAGCTGCGTCGCCTGCATCAGAAGCTGTGCGTGGTGGACGTGGAGGTGGGCTTCGTCGGTGGCATCAACATCATTGACGACAAGCTCGACCAGAACCATGGCTGGAGCGATGAACCTCGGCTGGACTTCGCGGTGGAACTGCGCGGCTCGGTGGTGAAACCGATCGAGCTCGCCTGCAAGGCGGTTTGGACGCGCGCGCAGCTCGGCGAGGACTTCAAGGAAGAGGTGATGGCGCTGGCGCGCGCTGCCGAACCGGTGGCGCGTGCGAAGCGCTTGTTGAAGCGGCTGCGCATGCCCACCCTCAAGGCGGCCAAGACGCGGATGGCCGACCTGCCGCCGGTGCGCGCGGCCTTCGTGCTGCGCGACAACCTGCGGCGGCGCCGCACCATCGAGCGCAGCTACATCGCGGCCATCCGCCGCGCGACCACGCGCATCGATCTCGCGTCGCCGTATTTCTACCCGGGCGGCGGGTTTCGCACGGCATTGCGCCAGGCGGCGCGGCGCGGCGTGGAGGTGCGGCTGCTGCTGCAGGGCAAGCTCGATTACCGCATCGCGGGGCTCGCGGCGCGCACGCTGTACGACGAGCTCCTGGCGGCGGGGGTGAACATCTTCGAATACACACCGGCCTTCCTGCATGCGAAGGTGGCCCTCACCGACGACGAGTGGGCGACGGTGGGCAGCTCCAACATCGATCCCTTGTCGCTGCTCTTGAACCTCGAGGCGAACGTGGTGGTGCGCGACGCGCAGTTCAATGCCCAGCTGCGCGCGGAGTTCGACAAGGCCTTCGCGGCCTCGCTGCAGATCGTGCCGTCGACGGCCAGGCGCAAGCTGGTGGAGGGTGCGTTGACGCGCGGGTTCATCGCGTGGATCGCGCATGTGTACTTGCGGATTGCCGGTGCTGCTGGAAAGTACTAGTGCCCCCCAGTCGCTTTGCTCCTGCCCCCAAGGGGTGCCACCCGCAGGGCCGGCGGAGCCGGTCCCTGGGGTGTGGCTTGAGGGGGCGCGTCGCTGCGCTTGTGCCTTGCGGAGGGTTGTTCGATGGGTGACTTGGTGGTGGAGCGGGCCGAAGGCCTCTATTGCCCGCCGGGCGGCTTCTATATCGACCCATGGCAGCCGGTGGACCGCGCTGTCATCACGCATGCACACGGCGACCACGCGCGCATGGGCAGTGCGCACTACCTCGCCTCGACGCCGTCCGAAGGCGTGCTGCGAGCGCGCCTGGGTGCTGACATCAACCTGCAGACGCTGCCGTATGGCGAGACCATCGAGCACCATGGCGTGAAGCTGAGCCTGCATCCCGCCGGGCATGTGCTCGGCTCGGCGCAGGTGCGGCTGGAACATGGTGGGCAAGTGTGGGTCGCGTCGGGCGACTACTTCGTCTCAGGCCCTGGCGACGACAACGCCACCTGCACGCCCTTCGAGCCGGTGCGCTGCGATTGCTTCATCACCGAATCCACCTTCGGCTTGCCCATCTACCGCTGGTGCCCGCAGCGCGAAGTGTTCGACGACATCAATGCCTGGTGGCGCGCCAATGCCGAGGCCGGCCGCGCCAGCTTGCTCATGGGCTACAGCTTCGGAAAGGCGCAGCGCATTCTCTCGGGCGTGGACGCGAGCATCGGGCCCATCGTCGTGCACGGGGCGGTGGAGACACTCAATCGCGCATATCGCGAGGCGGGCGTGAGCTTGCCATCCACGCTGAATGTCATGGACGTCACCGACAAGGCCCTGCTGAAGCGGGCCCTCGTCGTCGCGCCGCCCTCGGTGCATGGCAGCACCTGGGTACGCCGCTTCGGCGACCCGAGCGATGCCTTCGCCAGTGGCTGGATGCAGCTGCGCGGCGCGCGCCGACGTCGTGGCATCGACCGCGGCTTCGTGCTCTCCGACCATGCCGACTGGCCCGGCCTGCAGCGCGCCATCGCAGCGACCGGTGCGCAGCGGGTGATCGTCACGCACGGCTACGAGGCGGTGATGGTGCGCTGGCTGCAGGAGAAAGGCCTGCAGGCTGGTGCCTTCCACACCGAATACGACGACGAGCGCCATGACGCGCAGGAGCCGGCGGGCAACGACGCGGCGATGGCACGGACAACCGCCACAGCGGACACCGCGGACACCGCCGACGCGGAGGAAGGCGTCGAGTGAAGCGCTTCTCGCAACTGTTCAACGAACTCGATGCGAGCACCGCCACCACCGCCAAGGTGCAGGCGCTCAGGCGCTACTTCGAGCAGGCGAGCGACGCGGACGCGGCGTGGGCGGTGTACTTCCTCGCCGGCGGCAAGCCGCGCCAGGTCGTGCCAACCGGCGTGCTGCGTGCGATTGCTTGCGAGCGTGCAGGCATCGCCGAATGGTTGTTCGAGGAGTGCTATCAAGCCGTCGGCGACCTCGCCGAAACCATGGCCCACGTGCTGCCACCGGCCAAGGCGCCGAGCGACGTGAACCTGGCCACCTGGGTCGAAGAACGGCTGCTGCCGCTGCGGACCCTGCCGCCCGATGAACAAGCGCAGCGCATCGCCGGCTACTGGGACGAGCTCGACCCTTCGGGGCGCTTCCTGCTCACCAAGCTCATCGGCGGCGGCTTTCGCGTGGGGGTGAGCAAGCTGCTTGTGCAGCGCGCGCTGGCCGAGCATTCGGGCATGGATGCCAAGCTCGTGGCGCAGCGCATGATGGGTTTCACGGACAAGACGGCGCGGCCGAGCGCGGACGCGTACCGGCAGCTGTTCTGCGCCGACGCGCTCACCGCCACTGATTCGGGCCAGCCCTATCCCTTCTTCCTCGCCCATGCGGTCGAGGGGCTGCATGACAGCTTCCACGAACGGCTGGGCCCCCCCAGCCAATGGATCGTCGAGTGGAAATACGACGGCATCCGCGCTCAGGTCGTCAAGCGCGCCGGCCAGGTGTGGATCTGGTCGCGTGGCGAGGAGCTGATGACCGAGCGCTTCCCCGAGGTGGTGGCGCTTGCGCAAGCGCTGCCGGACGGCACGGTGCTCGATGGCGAGATCCTCGTGTGGAAGCCCGACGACGGCGGGCGCCCCGCGCCTTTCGCGCTGCTGCAGCAACGCATCGGCCGCAAGCTGCTCACGAAGAAGGTGCTGGCCGAGGCGCCGGTGAGCTTCATGGCTTACGACCTGCTCGAATGGCAAGGCGAGGACGTGCGCGCATGGCCGCAATCGAAGCGGCGTGATCAGCTGGAGATCATCGTTCGTGAGTCGGCGCCGATGCTGCTCTCGCCCGTGGTGGCCGCCGACACCTGGCCCGGCCTCGCCACCTTGCGCGATGAATCGCGCCAGCGAGGCGTCGAGGGCTTCATGCTCAAGCACCGCGACGCGCGCTACGGCACCGGCCGCACCAAGGCCGAGGGCACCTGGTGGAAGTGGAAGATCGACCCCTTGAGCGTGGATGCGATCCTCATCTACGCCCAGGCCGGCCATGGCCGCCGTGCGAGCGTCTATACCGACTACACGTTCGCGGTGTGGAACCGCATGCCGCGCGATGCGGCCGAGGCGCAGGCGGTGGTCGAATCCATCGCCGCGCGTCAACCGGCCGATGCCGACGCGTTGCAGCTCGTGCCTTTCGCCAAGGCCTACTCGGGCCTCACCGACGAGGAATTCCGCGAGGTCGATCGCATCATCCGCCAGACCACGCTCGAGAAATTCGGCCCGGTGCGCAGCGTCAAGCCATCGCTGATGTTCGAGCTGGGCTTCGAGGGCATCAACCGCAGCACGCGCCACAAGAGCGGCATCGCGGTGCGCTTCCCGCGCATGCTGCGGATTCGCGCGGACAAGCCGCTGCATGAGGCGGACACCTTGCAGACCTTGGAGCAGTTGTTGGC
This sequence comes from uncultured Comamonadaceae bacterium, assembly GCA_966211955.1. Taxonomy (GTDB): domain Bacteria; phylum Pseudomonadota; class Gammaproteobacteria; order Burkholderiales; family Burkholderiaceae_C; genus Albitalea. The sequence goes on from CBIHOF010000004.1 coordinate 126,823, forward strand.
GGGATCGGCTCTCCGTTCGGACTGAAGCGCGGTTGCCGCCACGAAGGCTTCGACAAGCTCAACCCGAACGCAGGGAAGCGTGGCGCTGCCGGATGCAGCCGATGGATAGCCCACCATCGATCTCTGCAATGATCGCGGCCATGCGCCGATTCGCCATCTTCGTCCTCCTCGTCCTCACGCTCGCCTCTGCCCACGCCCAGTCCTCGGACCGCCCGAAAGTCGCCCTCGTCCTCTCCGGCGGTGGCGCGCGCGGCTTTGCGCACATCGGCGTGCTGCGCACGCTCAAGGAGCTGCATGTGCCGGTGGACATGGTCATCGGCGTGAGCATGGGCGCCGTGATCGGCGGGGCCTACGCCTCGGGCCGCACGCCGGAAGAACTCACCGAGTTCGTCGCGCGCACCGACTGGACGAGCATCGTCTCCGACCGCCCGCCGCGCGACGACCTGGCCTACCGCCGACGCGAGGAAGACCTGCTCGTGCCGTCTCGCATCGAGTTCGGCATCGACAAGAACGGCGCGTCGCTCCCACCGGGTGCGGCCGGCAATGCGGCGCTCGAAGCCGCACTGACGCGTCTCTTCCCCATCGGCGCCGGCGACCTGCCGGTGGACAAGCTGGCGCTGCCCTTCCGCTCGGTCGCGTCCGACCTGCTCACCGGTGAACTCGTCGAGCTGCGCGACACGCCTCTGTTCATGTCCGTGCGTGCGTCACTCGCCGTGCCGGGCGTGTTCGCGCCGGTGCGCGTGAGCAACCGCCTGGTGGTCGACGGCGGTCTCGTGCGCAACTTGCCGGTCGACATCGCGCGCGAGATGGGCGCGGACGTGATCATCGCCGTCAACGTCGGCACGCCACTCGCGCCGGAGTCGGAGCTCACGAGCGCGGTCGGTGTGGCGCAGCAGATGTTCAACATCCTTACCGAGCAGAACGTGCAGCGTTCGCTCAAGGAGCTCGGGCCGCGCGACATCCTCATCTCGCCCGACCTGCGTGGCGTGGGCTTTCTCAACTTCACGCAGAACAAGCGGGCCATGGATGCGGGCCAGGCGGCCGCGCGCGGGCATGCCGGCGCACTCGAGCGGCTGGCCGTGTCGCCCGAGCAGTACGCGCAGTTGGAAGCCGCCCGCTCGGAAAGCGCCAACTCACCAGGCCGCGCGCTCACCATCACGCGCATCGAGGTGCAAGGCACGGCGCATACCAGCGCGCAGGCATTGAAGGAGCACATCGGCCTGAAGGAGGGCGACCAGGCCACGCGCATGGAAATCCGCCGCGCGGCCGCATCGCTCTATGGCCGTGGCGATTTCGCGCGGGTCGACGTGGACATCCGCGAACACGACGACCAGCGCGAGGTCACCGTCAAGCCCACCGAAGCCGACTGGGCGCACAGCCGGCTGCGGCTCGGCCTCGAGCTGTCCAGCGACTTCGCGGACGACAACCGCTTCACCGTGAGTGCGCTGCACGTGGTGTCGTGGCTCAACAGCTGGGGTGCGGAGCTGCGCTCGCTCGCACGCATCGGCTCGCAACGTTCCATCGGCACGCAGTGGTGGCAGCCCGTCGCGCCGGGCTCCGACTGGTACGTCGCGCCGGGCATCGAATACCAGGCATCGTCCACCGACGTCTACCAGAATGGCAAGCGAACCTTGCGCCTGGGATTCAGCTACCTCGATGCGACGCTGAGCTTCGGACGCCAGCTGGGCAACTGGGGCAACGTCGCGGTCGGCGTCAGCCGCCGCGCCGGCGAGGGCCGCCAGCTCATCTCTGCCGATGCGGACCCGATCAGCGGCAGCTTCGCCAACACCACGCAGTGGCTCGAGTTCGACATCGACACGCTGGACACGCTCGCCTTCCCCACGCGCGGTGCGCTGATCAACGCGCGCTGGGAGCGTCTTGCACGGTCGGCCAGCACCGCCACGCAGGCGCATTCGGCGGTCGTCGGGCTCAAGGCCTTCCGCGCCGGCGAATGGGCCGGCCATGTGTACGGCGAGTGGTCGCGCGCGCAGCTGGGCTTCGCGCCGCTGCCGCTTGGCGGCTTCCTGCGCTTGTCGGGCACGCCGCGCGAATCCATCGATGGGCAGACGGTGGCATTGGGCCGCGTGGTGCTGGCCCGGCACATCGGCGAGCTGCCGATCGGCCTGGGCGGCCCGGTGCGTGCGGGCTTTTCCGCCGAGCTCGGCGGGGGTTTCGCGAGTGGACAGGCCGTGCGCTTTCGCGACTTGAAGCAGGCGGGCAGCGTCTTCCTTTCGGTGGACACGCGCTTCGGGCCGCTGTCCTTCGGGGGCGGCGCGACGCGCGGCATCGGCGGCACGCTCTATCTCTTCCTCGGGCCGTTCTGGTGATCGCCGCTTGAGGACGCGCCGCGGCGCATCGCGGTGAAGGCGGCGAACTCCCACGAGCGCAAGCCCAGCATCAGCGTGTAGCCGTCACGCTCGGCGGGCGCGAGGCGCTGGTCCGCCTGGTGCGTGCGCGCAAGCTCGCCGGCAAGCTGCTGGATCTTCAGCACCAGCTCCATGGCGCTCGGCTGCGAGAGACGGCCGTGCACGCACAGCAGCGTCTCGCCGGCGCCGTCGAAGCGGCCGGCGAAGTAGTCCGGCACGATCACTTCCCGAAAGTAGTGCTGCACCGGCCCGTCGGCGCGCCAGCGAAACGCGCGCGACACCTTCATGCGGTAGCGGTTGAGCGGCTTGAGTTCGATGAGCCCCAGCCGGTCGAGCTTGACGAGGCAGCGGATGCACTCCGCTTCGCTGAGCTGGTAGGTCTCCAGGATCTGCTCGATGGTCCACTGACCCACGCAGCAGATGCCCACGAGCAGCAGCTTCGGCTCGGCCACCAGCGCACGCTCTTGCGCCAGCGTGAGCGTGTCGGCATGCGGTGCCGAGTCGGCCGCCTGGCGAAGCACGTCTTCCATCGAGATGCCCGCAGCCTTGCAGATGCGCGCGAGCCGCGACAACGACATGTCGCCGCTCGCGAACACGCGCTTGATGCTCGATTCGCTCATGCCGATGCGGTCGGCCAGCACGCGGTAGGTGATGCCGGCCGAGCGCATCTCGGCGCGCAGCACCTGCAGGACGCTTTCGGGTGAGCTCATCGGGTGTCCCTTCCGTGGTGCTTTGTGAAGAAGCGTGGGTACCGGAATCCGGTACGTTCAAGCGTGGATTGTGGCCCTTCGTACAGAAGACTGGTACGAAACATTCTCGCCGAACACACTGCGGTCCGCGTCGTGCCAGCCGGCACCGACCAACTCCTCGCAAATCAAAGGGAAGAATCCATGAAAACCTCCATGCTCCTCACCTCGCTCATCGCGTCGCTCCTGGCCGCATCGAGCATCGCCGCGCAAGCCGCGCCCAAGGACGAATCCATCGGCCCCTACGCCGGTGCCGAGATCGGCCGCAGCAATTTCAGCCTGAAGAGCACCAACCCGGTCACCGCCAGCGACAAGCATGGCAATGCGCTCTCGATCTTCGGCGGCTACAACTTCGACCCGAACTTCGGCGCCGAAGTCGGCTACACCCGCTTCGGGTCCTTCAGCGCGACGGAGTCCGTCGGCGGCGTGAGCACCCAGCAGGACGGCAGCGCCCGCAGCGTCTACGGCGTAGGCACCGCGCGTGCCAGGCTCAGCGAGTCCTTCGGCGTGCACGGACGCGCCGGCGTGTCCTTCGGCAAGGTGAGCGGCACCAACGTGCTGCCGGCGAGCGACCAGCTCACGGGCAGCAAGACCTCGCTGCTGGTGGGCCTGGGTGCTGATTTCAAGCTGACCCCCAACGTCACCTTGACGGCGGACTATGACCACTACGGCAAGCTGTCGAACAACGTGAAGGCCAACACGCTGATGTTCGGTGCGAAGGTGAGTTTCTAAGCTCGCAACGAAGCCGCGGCGGCGCACTCGCGGTAGAGTGCGCCGCCATGGGACTTGTCTACTCCACCGATGCGGGCCGCATGTGCCCGAAATGCCGCCAACCGATGGCCGACTGCATCTGCGGCAAGCCACGCCCTGCACCCGCGGGCGACGGCATCGTCCGCGTGTCGCGCGAGACCAAGGGCCGCAAGGGCAAGGGCGTGACGCTGGTCAAGGGCCTGCCCGTTGACGAGGCCGAGCTGACGCGCATTGGCAAGCAGCTCAAGACGGCTTGCGGCTCGGGCGGCACGGTGAAGGATGGTGTCATCGAGATCCAGGGCGATCACTGCGATGCGGTGATGGCGCTGCTGCACAAGGCTTGCTGGACGGTCAAGCGCGCGGGCGGGTGAGCGAATGACTCCACCTGCACTGATCATCGACGGCGTCGACATCCACATCGAGGGGGAGGGCGACGACACCATCCTCATGATCCACGGCTGGCCGGACACCTGGAGGCTGTGGGACCCGCAGGTCGATGCACTCCAGCGTCGCCACCGCTGCGTTCGCTTCACGTTGCCCGGGTTCGACACCTCGAAGCCGCGCCGGGGCTGCTCGCTGGCCGAGCTCATCGAATTTTTCAAGAAAGTCGTCGACGCAGTCTCGCCCGGCCGGCCGGTGACCCTGATGCTCCACGACTGGGGCGCCGTCTTCGGCTACCAGTTTGCGATGGCGCATCCGTCGCTCGTGGCACGCATCGTGGGCGTGGACATCGGCGACACCGTCTCGCCTGGGTACCGAAAGTCTCTGCCACTGTCCGCCAAGTTCGCGATCTTCGTGTACCAGTCGTGGCTGGCCGTCGCGTGGCGCATTGGCGGCGCCCTCGGCGACCGCATGACGCTTGGCATGGCGCGCGCGCTCAAGGTGCCGTCGGACATGAGCCACATCGGCTCGTGCATGAACTATCCGTACGACATTCAATGGACGGGCTCGCATGGCTCCTATCGCCACCTGGTGCCTGTGGACCCCGCCTGCCCGATGCTCTTCATTTATGGCCGGCGAAAGCCATTCCTCTTCCATTCGCCGGATTGGGCGCGGCGCATCGCGGGCAGACCCGGCAGCCGCGTCGTTCCGATGGAGGCAAGGCACTGGGTCATGCGCGACCAGCCCGATGCCTTCAACACCGCGGTGATCGACTGGCTCGAGACGCGTTGATCCAGCGGTGATCAGCGGCGCTGCAACGCCTCGCGCAGCGCCTTGCTCGCCCTGAGCGCACCGACCTCGATGCCGTTCCAGTTCTTCAGCGTCGCGTCGCTGTAGCCGCGCAGCAGGCGCATCTCCTCGTGATCCAGCTGCACCAAAGCCTCGATCACCGCCGCCATGATGACCTCGGCCGCGCGTGCGTTGTTGCCGTCGCTGCTCTTGATGGCCACGCCCCAGCCGCGCTCGGGCAGGGCGGCGCAGTACATGCCCTCCGCCCCGACCTTGCAGAACACGCGCTCGCCCAGGCGCTGCATCACCACCGTGTCGAAGCGGCCGCTGCCGGCCACCATGAAGGGCCACGTCGCGACCGCCGAGCGCAGGCGTCGCGCGGCGCGGGCCTGTCCGTCGCGCAGGCCGATGCCCGTTCCGAATTTCGCGAAAGCGTGTGCGAGGTGTCGCAAGGGCACGGCATAGGTCGGGATCGAGCAGCCGTCGGTGCCGCGGGCGGTGCGTGACAGATCGAAGCCGGTGGTCGACTGCAGTGCATCCGTCACCTCCTGCATCACGGGGTGCTCGGGCGTGACGTAACCCTTGACGTACTGGCGCAGATCCAGCCCCGCGTCGTTCCACCCCATGAGGTTGCAGGCCAGGCACACGAAGCCTGCGTGCTTGCCCGAGCAGTTGTTGTTCAGCGCCGTGGGCGTCTCGCCGCGCGAGGCCATGCCGCGCGTCGTCGGCTCGTGGTAGGGCCAGTGGCCGCCGCATTCGAGCACGGCTGCGTCGACGCCGGCCTTCGCGAGCATGCCTGCCGCCGTGCGCACATGTTCGGGCTCTCCGTTGTGCGATGCGCATGCGATGGCGAGTTCGTCATCGGTCAGCTGCAGCCGATCGGCCGCGCCGCTTTCCACCAACGGCAGCGCCTGCAGGGCCTTCACCGCGGAGCGCGGAAACACCGGCCGGTCGATGTCGCCGAGTTGCAGCACGACACTGCCTGCCGCATCCACGATGGCCACCGAACCCGCATGTTCCGATTCGACGGCATTGCCTCGCCACACTTCCACCAGCACCGGGTTCATGAGGGCTCCTTGGCGGCTCGCTTCGACCATTCGCCACGACTGTAGCGAAGGCCATGCGCAGGCAGAATGCGCGGCACGCATGACCCCACTCGCACTCATCCTCGTCCTCGCCGCGGCCTTGTCCCACGCCACCTGGAACCTCGTCGCCAAGAAGGCGGGTGGTGGCAACTTCTTCGTGCTGATGGGCTCGCTGCTCGTGGGCGTGCTGTGGCTGCCGGTGGTCGTGTGGACGGGCTTCCAGGAGGTGCGCGGCTGGGGCTGGCTGCCCTGGGTGATGATCGCCGCCAGCGCCCTCGTGCACGTGCTTTACTTCCGCGCCTTGCTGCACGGCTACGCAGTGTCGGACCTCACCGTGGTCTACCCCGTGGCGCGTGGCAGCGGCCCGCTGATGAGCTCGGTCGGCGCGGTGCTGCTGATGGGCGAGCACATGTCCATCGTGAGTGCGCTGGGTGCACTGGCGGTGGTGTCCGGCGTGTTCCTCATCGCCGGTGGGCCAGGGCTGTGGCGCGAGGCGCATGACCCGACCAGGCGCGAACGGGTCATGCGCGGCCTGCTGTGGGGCGCGATCACCGGCGGCTTCATCGCGGGGTACACGGTGATCGACGGCTACGCGGTGAAGATCCTGCTGATCTCGCCCATCCTCGTGGACTACGTCGGCAACGTGCTGCGCATCCCGGTGATGCTGCCCTTCGCGCTGCGAAACCCGTCGGGCTTCGCGGCCGCGTTCCGCGCGCAGTGGAAGCCGGCGGCGGTCATCGCGGTGCTTGGGCCGCTCAGCTACATCATGGTGCTGTATGCCGTGCGCCTGTCGCCGCTGAGCCATGTCGCGCCGGCCCGCGAGGTGTCGATGCTGTTCGCGGCCCTGCTGGGCGGCCAGCTGCTGGGCGAAGGCGATCGCGCCGTGCGCTTGCTGGGTGCGGCCTGCATCGCGATGGGTGTGGCGGGCCTTGCTTTCGGCTAGCTGGCCGATGATCTCTTTGGGGGTGTCCGGCGCAGCGTCGCGCGGGCATGGCCGAGCGCTTGCCGCAGGTCATCGACAAGCTCACGCCGGGTGGATCGGCGCCCCAGAAGATTGGTGCCCGGCTGGGGGCACTTGGCGGCGAGTCGAGCGGCTGGAGCAAGGAGCCGGCGCGTCAATCGGGCGCGATGAACTCGCGCAACTCCGCTGCCATCCTCGCAAGCGACGGCCCGTGGATGTACATCATGTGCCCCGCCTCGAAGTAGCTCACGCGGATGTTGCCTTGCAGCGCGTCGCGCACGCCCAGGTGGCTCAGCGTGTAGTCGCCCGCGGCGTGCGGCGTGGCGAGGTCGTAGTAGCCGCTGGCCACGTACACCCGCATGTGCGGGTTGGCGTGCATCGCGCGGCGCAGGCTGGCGCCGACGTTGACGTAGCGGTTGGCGAAGTCCTTCCACGCCCACTTCTGCCACAGCGGCGCATGCACGACGTAGGGCGCGTCCTTCACGAACCTGAACTGCGTCTTGAGCAGGCGGTTGATGCCCGCGGCATAGGCGCCGATGAGGTTGGCCATCGCCGCGTCGGTCTCGGGCTTCTCGCCCGCATCGTCGCGGTCGAAGCCAAGGAAGCGGCTGTCCAGCCGGCCCACCGTCTGGCCGCGGTGGCGCAGCAGCTCCTTGAAGAAGCGGAACTCGGTCGGGCGCAGGTCGCAGCGCAGCACGTACTCGGCGGACAGGCCCGAGAAGCGCGCGACCTTTTCGGCGATGCGCTGGCGCGTGGCCTCGTCGATGCGCGAGCCCTGCATCAGTGCCACGGTGTAGTCGCCGCAGGCGAAGGCCTCGGCTTGCGCGATGACCTCGCGCAGGCCCTGGCCCTGCAGTTCATCGCCCAGCGCGCGGTGGTACCAGGCCGTGGCCGCATAGGTCGGCAGGAAGAGCGGGTAAGGCAGCTCGTTGCCGTGGTCGAACTCGAGCGTCTGCAGGTCGATCGCAAGCGACACCAGCATCACGCCGTTGAGGAAGATGTCGTGCTTGTCCTGAAGATGGTGCGACAAGCCGGCCGCGCGTGTGGTGCCGTAGCTCTCGCCGATGAGGAACTTGGGTGAATCCCAGCGGCCGAAGCGCGTGAGGTAGAGGCGGATGAATTCGCCCACCGAATCGAGGTCGCGCTGGTACTCGTGGAACTCCGCCACCTTCTCGCCCTCGGCCATGCGCGAGTGGCCGGTGCCGATGGGGTCGATGAAGACGAGGTCGCTGTGGGTGAGCAGGGTGTGCTCGTTGTCCACGAGCGCGTAGGGTGGGGGCGGTACGTTGCCCATGTCGTCGGTGGCCACGCGTTGCGGCCCGAGCAGGCCCAGGTGCAGCCACACGCTGCTGGAGCCCGGCCCGCCGTTGAAACTGAAGGTGATGGGCCGCGGCGTGTCGCCCGCGTCCTTGAGCGTGTAGGCAATGAAGAAGAGCTGCGCGCGCGGCTTGTCGGCGCTGCGCTTGCCGTCTTCATCGTGCTCGTCCTCGCGCAGCACCAGGGTGCCGCACGTGACGGTGTAGTCGAGCGTGTGCTCGCCGAGCGCGAACCGGTGTTCGGTGACCACGAGTTCGTCCACCAACGGCGCCGCGACAGGCGCGGGAGCGGACGTGGCGGCCTGGGAGGTGTCGCGGGCATCGGCCATCGGTCGTTTCTCTTGGAGTGGGGGTGCCACGCACTGTATCTTCAGGAATGACTTTCTCTTCACCGGACTTGCACGCTGTCGCCGGCGCCGATTTCACGAGCCGCCCGACGCGGCGCAAACCCATCACCGTGGCACTCGGGCGGCTGTTGCGCCACGTGGTGCGGCTGGAGCGCATCGAGACGCATGCGAGCTTCGAGGGCTTCGCGCAGTGGCTGCGAACGCCCGGCCCGTGGGTCGTGGCCATCGACATGCCCTTCGGCCTGCCGCGCGAACTCGTCGCCTCGCTCGGCTGGCCCACCGACTGGCTGCCGCTGATGACGCACTACGCCTCGCTCAGCCGCGACGAGATTCGCCAGCATTTCAGCGCGTTCTGCGCCGCGCGTCCGGTTGGCGGCAAGTTCGCGCATCGCGCCTGCGATGCGCCGGCCGGCTCCTCGCCATCGATGAAGTGGGTCAACCCGCCGGTGGCCTACATGCTGCACGCGGGCGTGCCCTTGCTGATCGAGGCGGGCGTGCATCTGCCCGCGGTGCACGCGGGCGACGAGACACGCGTCGCGCTGGAAGGCTACCCGGGCCTGCTTGCGCGGGAGCTGATCGGCAAGCGCTCGTACAAGAGCGACGAGGCCGCCAAGCAGACGCCGGAGCGGCTCATTGCGCGCAAGGACATGGTCGAGGCGTTGGAGCAAGGACGCAGCCGCCTCGGGCTGCGGCTCAAGGCCACGCATGCCCAGCGCGACGAACTCGCTGCCGACGCGTCCGGCGACAAGCTCGATGCGGTGCTCTGCATGATGCAGGCGGCCTGGGCTGCCGGCCAGCCGCGCCATGGCGTGCCCGAGGGTGTGGACGCACTCGAAGGCTGGATCACGTCGGCACCGTTTATCCGGATTCCGTAATTTCTGTCTTGACAGAAATATCTGGCGTGACGACCATTCAGCCATGGACCTGTCACCGACCCTTTCCCGCTTCGTCCTGCACTGGGGCGAAATGGGCACCCGCTGGGGCGTGAACCGCACCGTCGCGCAGATTCACGCGCTGCTGTTCATCACCGGCCGGCCGATGCACGCCGAGGAGATCGCCGACACGTTGTCGGTGGCTCGCTCCAACGTCAGCACCAGCATCCGCGAACTGCAAGGCTGGAACCTCGTGCGCCTGGTGCACCTGGCCGGCGACCGGCGTGACCACTTCGAGACTTTCACCGACGTGTGGGAGCTGCTGCGCACCGTGGTGCGCGAGCGCCAGCGCCGCGAGATCGCGCCCACCATCGAGGTGCTGCGCGAGCTGATGGCCGACCCGTCAATCAGTCGTGACCCGGCGCAATCGAAGGTCCGGATCCGCGAGACGCTGGAACTGCTGGAAACGCTCACCGCGTGGAGCGACGAGATGCTGCGCCTGGACACCGACACGCTGACCAAGGTGCTCAGGCTCGGCGCGCGCATCAAGAAGCTGCTGGGGCGCGGTGCGGCGCCGGAGGGCGGCCGTGAGGATGAGATCAACGCCGCGCATCTTCTCGGGCCTTGAAGCGTTCAAAAAAATTTGCACAACGATTTCTGTCTTGACTGAAATGACTGGAGGGACCATGACCCAAAGCATCTATCCGCTGACCCTGTTCTACGACGCTGCATGCCCGGTCTGCGCTTTGGAGATGGACCACCTGCGCGAGACCGACCGCTACGGCTGGCTGCGCTTCGTCGACATCGCGGCGCCCGGGTTCGACGCCACTGCCCACGGCAGCACGCTGGCCGCGATGAACGCCGAGATCCACGGCCTGTGCGACGACGGCACGATGCTGCGCGGCGTCGAGGTGCTGCGGCTTGCCTACGACGCCGTCGGCCTCGGCTGGGTGATGCGGCCCACCGGCTGGACGCCGCTGCGCCCGCTGTTCGATGCCGGCTACCGCATCTTCGCGCGCAATCGCCGCGGCATCTCGCGTACCGCGGCACCACTGATCCGCCTGGTTCGTGCGGCGAGGGCGCGACGGATGGCCACGCGCATGCGCGAGTGCCAGGACGGCGCCTGCGACATCCACCGCGATGAAAGGAGTGCGTCATGAGAGTCCTCGTTTGCGGTGCCACGGGTTGCGTCGGCCGAGCGGTCGCGAATGCCTTGCGCTCGCGAGGGCATCAGGTGGTCGAGGGGGCGCGCGGTGCGGTTGATGGGCGCCATGCGATGCGCATCGACTACATGGAGCCGCGGTCGCCCGATGCCTGGGCTGCCAGGCTGCGGACGGCGAACGTCGATGCGGTGGTGAACTGCGTGGGCATCCTCATGGCGTCTCGCTCGCAAAGCTTCGAGCGCATCCACACCGACGGTCCCGCCGAGCTGTTCCGCGGCGCGGCCCTGGCCGGCGTGCGGCGCATCGTGCAGGTGTCGGCGCTGGGCGTGCGTGGCGATGCCGACACGCTTGCCACGCCCTACCTGCGCAGCAAGCTCCTGGCCGACGATGCGCTCGCTTCGCTGCCGGTGGATTGGGCAGTGCTTCGCCCGTCGCTCGTGTATGGCCCAGGCAGCCAGAGCGGCGCGCTCTTTGCCACGCTGGCGAGCCTGCCGTTCATCTCGCTGCCTGGCCGCGGCCTGCAGTCGGTGCAACCCATCCACGTCTACGAGCTGGCCGAGTGCATTGCACGCCTGCTCGAACGACCCGGTGAGATGCATGAGGTGCACGAACTCGGCGGGCCGCAGCCGATGGCCTACCGCGAGATGCTGGCCCGCTACCGCAGAGCGCTGAACCTCGGCGACCCGCTGTGGCTGCCCATGCCCATGCCACTGATGCACGCGATGGCGTGGCTGGCCGAAGCCGTTCCGCAAAAGGTGTTCTGCCGCGACACCATCCGCATGCTCGACCGCGGCAGCGTGCCGGTGGTCAATGCCGCGCCGGCCTTGCTCGGCCGCGCGCCGACGGCGATGCCGCAAGGCCTCGCCATCACGCCGCCCGAGCCGCTGTTGGACCTGCGCGTGAACCTCAGCCCCGCGATGGCGGCAGCCGGGCGCGCAGCGCTGGCCTTCATGTGGCTGTACACCGCGCTCATCAGCGCCTTGCTGCCGCATCAATCGGGCGTATTGAACCTGCTCGCGCGCTGCGGGTTCGATGGCCGGCTCGGTGTGGCGGCGCTTGCGTTCTCGTGCACGCTGAACATCGGGATGGGTTTGATGGTGCTGCGCCGGAATGCGCCATGGCTCAACGCGCTGCAAGCCGCCGCGGTCATCGGCTACACCGCCACCGCCGCCGTCAACATGCCTGAGCTCACGCTGGACCATTGCGGCCCGCTCGTGAAGAACCTGCCGGTGCTCGCGCTCATCGTGCTGCTGTGGTTCGCGTCGCCGCTGCCGGCCGCGCAAGCCCGTGGCCGGGCCGCACGCGGGTTGCGCGAGGCGGCCAGCGTGAACGTCGGCTCGCGCATGGCCATCTGAAAGGCCGACATGAGCCACCCCGTGCCCGAAGGCTTCAACCCCTCGCAAGCGTCGCTGGATGCGCAAGCCCCAGAACCCGAGAAGGTGCTCCACTTCGACGAGGTCGTTGTCAAGGCCGACTGGCAGCCGCAGCGCCGGCTGCGCTGGACCTACCGATTCACCCCCGAGTCCTTCCCGCCCGGCTCGCTGGACGACCACGTGATGATCGGCGGCCAGTACTTCGACCTGCTCGACACCACGTACACGCTGAAGCCGGAAGGTCGCGACACCCTCGTCACCCTGCGCGTGAACTACCGGATCTCCACGCAGTTCAACCTGTATGCCGACTGGGTGGCGCAATGGCTGCTCGGCGACTTCGGCGACGTCATCCTGCGGTTCTGCAAGACCCGCAGCGAAGCCCGCGTGTAGGAGCACGCCGCGACTTTGGCCTTGCGGCGGTTGAGGCACGGCAGCCTCTGCTAAGGTGCCGCCGCAATGGAAGCGATGAACCTGATGCTGCTCGCAGCGGGGCTGCTGGTCTTCATCAGCCTGCTGGCGGGCGTGTACTCGGCACGGCTCGGGCTGTCGTTCCTGCTCGTGTTCCTCATCGCGGGCATGCTGGTGGGCGAGGACGGGCCCGGCGGCATCAAGTTCGACAGCCCCTTGCTCAGTGCGTGGGTGGGCAACGCGGCGCTCGCGATGATCCTGCTGGAAGGCGGCCTCAACACGCGCATGTCCACCTTCCGGCAGGGCTTCCGGCCGGCGCTGTTGCTGGCAACGGTGGGTGTGCTCATCACTGCGGGAATCGTCGGCGCGGTGGCGATGCAGGTGCTCGATCTCGACTGGCGGCGCGGGCTGCTGCTCGGGGCCATCGTCGGCTCCACCGACGCGGCGGCCGTGTTCTCGCTGCTGCGGCACGCAAGCCTCAAGCTCAATGATCGCGTGTCGGCCACGCTCGAGATGGAGTCGGGCCTCAACGACCCGATGGCGGTGTTCCTGGTGCTGGCGCTCGTGGCCGCCATCAAGCTGGATGCCGGCTTGTCGCATGGCCTCATCCTGCTGGCGAAACAGGCGGTCTTTGGCGTGGCGCTCGGCTGGCTGGGTGGTGCAGGGGTGGCCTGGCTGCTGCGCAAGGCACCGCTGGGCGTCACGCACGGCGGCCTGCTGTCGCTCATGATCCTCTCCGGTGGGCTCACGCTCTTTGCCGTCGCGGGCCTCATCGAAGGCTCAGGCTTTCTCGCGATGTACCTCTACGGCCTGCAGGTGAGGGCGCGTGCGGAGGAAGCGGCGCATGCGGCCGCCACTGCGCTGGACGGCTTCGCGTGGGCGGCGCAGGCGACGATGTTCCTGCTGCTCGGGCTGCTCGTCACGCCCCACGACATGCTGCGCAACTGGTGGCCGACCGTTGCCATCGCCGTCACGCTGATCTTCATCGCTCGGCCGCTGGCGGTGGTGTTGTGCCTCGCGCCGCTGCGCTTTCCGATGCGCCAGCGCCTGTTCATCGGATGGGTGGGCCTGCGTGGCGCGGTGCCCATCGTGCTCGCGCTTTTTCCCATGCTCGATCGCGTGCCCGGCACCGCGCGCTTCTTCGACGTGGCTTTCGCGGTGGTGCTGGCCTCGTTGTTGCTGCAAGGCTCGACGCTCGGCTGGGTCGCGCGGCGGCTGGGCGTCGTCGAACCGCCCGACCAGCCGCCGCCCGGCGAAGGCAGCGTGCAGGGCCGGCTCATCCTCGATGGCGATCTGGCCGTCGCCGAAGTGTTCGGCTTCTTCCAGTTGCCGTTGCCCGCGCACGATGGCGTGAGCCTTGCCGATTGGCTCGCAGGCGAACTCGCGCGCGACGTGGCCGAGGGTGACCACATCGAGTGGCATGGGGCGCGCTTCGTCGTGAAGGAACTGCAAGACGATCGCATCGCGCGTGTCGGCATCATGCTTGCTCCGCGTGCTGCATGACCAGCGCGCGCAGGAAGCCTCGCTCCGGGTTCCCGGCCTTCGAGGCCTGGTTCGAGTCGCAGGGCTGGGCACCCTTCGACTTCCAGCGCCAGGTCTGGCGTGCAATGGATGCAGGGCAGAGCGGCCTGTTGCACGCCACCACCGGCTCGGGCAAGACCTACGCGGTCTGGATGGGTGCGCTGCTGCATGCGATGCGACGCGGCGTGCCGGTGGAAGGCCGCTCGGCGCCTGCGCTCAGCGTGTTGTGGATCACGCCGATGCGCGCACTCGCGGCCGACACCACCCGCGCCATCTCGCTGCCGCTCAATGAGCTCGCCCCCGCCTGGACCGTGAGCGCGCGCAGCGGCGATACCCCCAGCGCCGAGCGGCAGAAGCAGGACCGGCGCATGCCCACCGCGCTCGTCACCACACCCGAGAGCCTGAGCCTCATGCTCACGCGCGAGACGGCACGCGAGGACCTGCAGGGTGTGCAGGTGGTGATCGTCGACGAATGGCATGAGCTCATGGGCAACAAGCGCGGCGTGCAAGTGCAGCTTGCGCTGGCAAGGCTTCGCCGATGGAACCCTGCACTCGTCGTGTGGGGACTAAGCGCGACGCTGGGCAACCTGCCCGAGGCGATGCAGGTGCTGCTGGGCGACGCACCCGGGACGATGGTGCAGGGCCGCATGGACAAGACGCTCGTGATCGACACGCTCATCCCTGCCGACCCCGGCAGTTTCTCCTGGGGCGGACACCTCGGCGTGCAGATGCAGATGCCGGTGGTCGAAGAGATCGAGCAATCGTCGACCACGCTCGTCTTCGTCAACATGCGCTCGCAGGCGGAGATCTGGTACCAGCTGCTGCTCGAGCATCGGCCCGAGTGGGCCGGCAGCGTCGCGCTGCACCACGGCTCGCTCGACAGGGAAACGCGCGAATGGGTCGAACTGGGGCTGAAGGAAGGGCGGCTCAAGGCGGTGGTGGCCACGTCATCGCTGGACCTGGGCGTGGACTTTCTGCCGGTGGAACGCGTGCTGCAGATCGGCTCGGCCAAGGGCATCGCGCGGCTCTTGCAGCGCGCGGGCCGCAGCGGCCACGCGCCGGGTCGTCCGAGCCGCATCACGCTCGTGCCCACCAACACGCTGGAGCTGATCGAGGCGGTGGCGGCACGGCGCGCAGCCAAGGCCGGCAAGATCGAGAAGCGTGCCACGCCCGAGAAGCCGCTGGACGTGCTGGTGCAGCACCTTGTCACCGTGGCGCTGGGCGGCGGCTTCACGGCCGATGAGCTGTACGACGAAGTGCGCAGCGCGAGCGCCTACCGCGCCCTGACGCGTGACGAATTCCAGTGGGCGATCGACTTCGTGGAGAAGGGCGGCGCGAGCCTCACTGCCTACCCCGAGTACCACCGCGTGCAGCTCGTGGATGGCGTGTACCGCGTGCCCGATCGCGCCATCGGCCGGCGCCACAAGCTGCAGGTGGGCACCATCGTGGCGGATTCGGCCATGCAGGTGAAGTACCTCGCGGGCGGGCGCATCGGCACGGTGGAAGAAGGCTTCATCTCGCGCCTCAAGCCCGGCGACTGCTTTCTCTTCGCCGGCCGCCTGCTCGAGTACGTGCGCACGCAGGACATGACGGCGTACGTGAAGAAGGCCGAGCGCAGCAAGGGCGTGGTGACCACCTGGGGCGGCAGCAAGATGCCCTTGTCCAGCGAGCTGGCCGATGCGGTGCTCGACGTGATTGCCGGCGCGGCGCGCGGCGACTTCGACGCGCCTGAACTCAAGGCCGCGCGGCCCATGCTCGAGATGCAGCGGCGCCTGTCGGTGCTGCCCACGCCTGACACGCTGCTCGTCGAGCAGTTCGATTCGCGCGAAGGCCACCATGTGTTCCTGTACCCCTTCGCCGGCCGCTACGTTCACGTCGGCCTCGCGAGCCTGCTTGCATGGCGGCTTGCGCGCGACGAGCCCAACACCTTCAGCCTGTCGATCAACGACTATGGGTTGGAGCTGCTGAGCGCGAAGCCGGTGGACCTGGCCATGCTCTACGACCAGCGTCTCTTCGACGAAGGCGAGCTGCTGCACGACGTGCTCGCGAGCCTCAACTCCAGCGAGCTCGCTCGACGGCGCTTCCGCGAGATCGCGCGCATCGCGGGGCTCATCTTCACCGGCTACCCGGGCGCGCCCAAGAGCACGCGGCAGCTGCAGGCATCGAGCTCGCTCTTCTACGAGGTGTTTCGCAAGTACGATGCCGGCAACCTGCTGCTCTCTCAGGCGCAGACCGAGGTGCTGAGCCAGGAGCTGGACATCCGGCGCCTGGCGGCGAGCCTCGCGCGCATGAGGGCGCAGCGCATCGCGGCGGTGACCCTGCCCGCTCCCAGCCCCTTCGCATTGCCACTCATGGTCGAACGTTTCCGCGAGAAGCTCAGCACCGAAAAACTGAAGGATCGTCTCGCACGCATCATTCGCGACGCGCAGAAGGCGGCTGACGAATGAGGTGGACGGCGAGGGGGATGCACCGGCGGATCGGTGCTCTGACGGCCATGGTGATCGCGGCGCTCGCCGCATTGGTGTCCGTACCCGCATCGGCCGAGAGTTTTCGGGGCGTGGTCACACACGTCACCGACGGCGACACGGTGTGGGTGCGGCGCGATGGCGGAGAGCGCCGGCCGGTCAAGCTGCGGTTGAATGGCCTGGACGCGCCCGAGCGCTGCCAGGCCTGGGGCACGGAGGCCAGCGCCGCACTGGCGTCGCGCGTGCTCGGCCAGCCGGTCAGGGTGCGGGCCGGCGCCACCGATGTCTACGACCGGCGCATCGTGACCCTCGAGGTGCAAGGCGAAGATGTCGGCGCATGGCTCGTGGCTCACGGCCACGCCTGGAGCACCGGATTCCGGCGTCACCCTGGGCGCTATGCGGCGCAGCAGCAGGCGGCACGTGCTGCGCGGCTCGGGCTGTTCGCCGACCCGCAAGCAATCGAGCCGCGGTTCTTTCGCAAGTCGCATGGCGCGTGTCCGATGCCGCTGCACGCAAGGCACGGGCGTTGATGCCATCGCGCGCGGCCGTCGTGCGACGGCCCTGATGAGCCACGCGACGACGACTCCGCTGACGAAGGGCTGACCTTCATCGACCCTGAATCCGCGCATCGTTGCGTGGCGTCAGTGGCATTGCGCCTTGACACAAGATTGTTCGATCACCCGATGGAATTCGAACACCTGCGCGTGCGTACACACAGGTGCAACGCGCTGCGAAGCAACGCGGGCAGGCGCACGCGCAGGCGTACGAACCATCACCGAGCCATCACGGCCCCTCGAGGCCCAGACGCAACTAGGAGCAGATCACCATGACCATGACACGCAAGCGTTTCCTGGAGTCTCTCGCCGGCAGTACCGCAGTGCTGTTCATCCAGGGCTGCGGCGGAGGCGGCAGCAGCTACGGCGGCAATGCCCCGGCTCCGTCGCCCACGCCATCGACGACCTGCTCCGGCACGACCATCACCAACAACCATGGTCACTCGCTCATCATCCAGAAGACCGACCTGAACTCGACCACCGACATGACCTACAGCATCATGGGCAGCGCCGGTCACGACCACACCATCACGCTGACCCCCACCATGCTTGCGCAGCTGAAGGCCGGGACGATGGTCACGGTCACGACAACCACGACCCTCTCGCACAACCACGACGTGACAGTGAGCTGCGCCTAGACAATCGCCACCCATCAGAGGCCACCGCAGGTTGGCCGCCCCTCAAGCCACGCCCGCGGATCCGGCCAGGCCGGTCCGCCAGGCGGCGCCCCTCGGGGGCAGGAGCGAAGCGACTGGGGGGCCCTATTTCCTCATCAGGGTGCTCTTGCCGAAGAGGCTTTCGATCAGATCGACGGCCACTTCGGCGGTCGCATTGCGAACGTCCAGCGCGGGGTTGAGCTCCATCACGTCCAGTGATGCGAGCCGGCCGGTGTCGGCGATCATCTCCATGCAGAGTTGGGCCTCGCGGTACGTGGGCCCGCCCTTGACGGTGGTGCCCACGCCCGGCGCCACGTCGGGGTCGAGGAAGTCCACGTCGAAGCTCACGTGCAGGTGGGTGTGGGTGTCCAGCGTCGCGAGCGCGAGCTCCATCGCATGGCGCATGCCCATCTCGTCGATGTAGCGCATGTCGAAGACCTCGAGGTCCATCTCATGCACGAAGCGCTTCTCGCCGGCGTCCACGCTTCGGATGCCGATCTGGCGGATCCATTTCGGGCTGATGGCCGGCACCTGCCCGCCGATCTCGATCAGCTCCTGGGGCCCGTGGCCGCACAGGCAGGCCACCGGCATGCCGTGCAGGTTGCCGCTGGGCGTGAGGATGTTGGTGTTGAAGTCGGCATGCGCATCGAGCCAGAGGATGCGCAACTTCTTGTTCGTCTCGCGGCAGTGACGCGCCACGGCGCTGATGGAACCCAAACCGAGGCAATGGTCGCCGCCGAGCAGGATCGGCAGGCGGCCGAGCACAAGCTCGTCGTGCACCGCCTCGTGCACGGCCTTGTTCCAGGCCACGACTTCATGCAGGTGGCGGTAGCCGTCGGTGGGCGGCAGCCACGGGTTGGGTGGGCCGTTGAGGTTGCCGCGGTCCAGCACCTCGAGGCCGTGGCCCTGCAGCACAGGCACGATGTTCGCGACACGCAGGGCTTCCGGCCCCATGCTCGCGCCGCGCACGCCTGCACCGATGTCCGTGGGGGCGCCGATGATGCTGATTCGATGATTCATGAGGGCTGGATTCCGACGAGAGGTGCAAGGGCCTGAGGATCAGACTTCGCTCGCGTAGTCGCCCTTGGCGTCCTCTCGCAGGCTGAAGCCGTAATGCGCTTCCAGCACGTCCCATGCCTCCTGGGCCGTCTCGACGAACTTGAACAGTTCGACGTCCATGGGGCTGATCATGCCGGTCTCGACCAGCAGCTCGAAATTGATGAGCCGGGTCCAGAATTCGCGCCCGAACAGTAGCACCGGTCGACGCCTGCATTTGCCGGTTTGGATGAGGGTCAACGCCTCAAACAGTTCGTCCAGGGTGCCGAAACCGCCCGGAAAACACACCAGCCCGATGCTGCGCATGAGGAAGTGCATCTTGCGCAGGCCGAAGTAATGGAACTGGAAGCACAGCTCCGGCGTGATGTAGGGGTTGGGCGCCTGCTCGTGCGGCAGCACGATGTTCAGCCCGATGCTCTTGCCGCCCACTTCGTAGGCGCCGCGGTTGCCGGCTTCCATGATGCCGGGGCCGCCGCCCGTCACCACGTAGATCGGCGTCGCGAGGTCGCGCGACTTCTGCGTGACGAGCTGGGCGAAGAGCCGCGCCTCGTCGTAGAAGTGCGCCATCGACAGGTGAGTCTTCGCCATGCGCAGCGCCGTCTCGTCGTTGCCGGATGTGGCGTCCGCGACGAGCCGCTCGGCCGTCTCGGTAGGCACGATGCGTGCGCTGCCGAAGATCACGATGGTCGACTCGATGTGCTGCTCTTGCTGCACCAGCTCCGGCTTGAGCAGCTCCAGCTGCATGCGCACCGGGCGCAGGTCTTCGCGCAGCAGGAAATCGGTGTCGGTGAAGGCAAGCCGGTAGGCGCTTTCCGGGCCGTCGTAGCGGGTGGGTGGTGCGCCCTTGACGGCTTCTTGCTGAGCCGACGGGAAGTTGCGTGCCTTGAGGTCGCCGCGCGCGTCGGCGCTGCCTTTGATTGTTGGTTTCATGGGGTGCAGCTTACCGCCGCCGGCAGCCGCGGGCAAAGCGATGGCGCCCTGCCGTCCGAGGGGTCGTCCCGAGGGCGGCTAAGGTGTCGGCGGCCGGGCGTCACAGACCGGGCAACCTGGCTGCCGGGCGATGCGGATCTCGTTCCATTCCATGGTCCGCGCGTCCAGCATCTGCAGCCGGCCGGCGAGCGACGACCCGATGCCCGCGAGCAGCTTGAGCGCCTCGGCCGCCTGCATCGAACCGATGATGCCGACCAGTGGCGCGAACACGCCCATGGTGGCGCAGCGCACCTCCTCGAAGGCGGCATCGGGCGGGAAGAGGCAGGCGTAGCAGGGCGCTTCAGGCCGGCGCGTGTCGTAGACGGAGATCTGTGCGTCGAAGCCCACCGCCGCACCCGACACGAGCGGCTTGCCATGCTTCACGCAGGCGGTGTTCACCGCGTGGCGGGTCTTGAAGTTGTCGCTGCAATCGATCACCACGTCCGCCGGCGCGACGAGTTCATCGAGGCGTGCCTCGTCCGCGCGCTCCTGCAGGGCGACGACGCGCACCTCCGGGTTGATCGCCGCGATGCTTTGCGCGGCCGACACCGCCTTGGGCCGGCCCACGCGCGCCAGGTCGTGGGCGATCTGGCGCTGCAGGTTGGTGAGGTCCACGGTGTCGTGGTCGACGAGGGTGATGGTGCCCACGCCCGCGGTGCCCAGGTACAGCGCCACCGGCGACCCCAGGCCGCCCGCACCAATCACGAGCGCATGCGATGTGAGCAGCCGCTGCTGGCCTTCCACGCCCAGCTCGTCGAGCAGGATGTGCCGCGAGTAGCGCAGGAGCTGGTCGTCATTCATGCGGCGAGCATACCCAAGCGGCGCGCTTGCGAAGCGGCGAAGCATCCCCAGATTCACGGCAAGGGGGCGAGGTGCTCCCACCTGCGATCAGAGGAGTTTTCAATGAACGCGACCCAACCCCGGATGCTGCCGGAGCGGCTGGAGGTGACTTTCACGCTGGCGCACCTGCTCCAGAAGCTCGACGCCAGCCAGACGCCGGTGTCGCCGGACCAGTACCGCTCGGTGGTGTCCAGGCTGTCCGAGGAGCTCACGCGCGTGGCCGGGGACGACGACCTGCAGGCGGTGCTCAACACATTCCCGGCCGCGGCCGAGCTGTATGAGAACCTGAACTATCAGCACGCCGGCCTGTGCCGCTCGCCTCTGGAAGCGGCTTTGTCGGCGGAAGTGAGGGCGCGCGAGTTCATCCGCAAGATGGGTGCTCCCGGCCGCGGTTGACCATCTTCGGTCGGCGACAACGCGGGCGCGCCCGTGGCATGTCACGCGCAGTTGAAGACTGATTCCCCAATGAAAAACGCCCGCTGATGCGGGCGTTTTCACGGGGCTTGGCGATCAGTTGGTCGTCGTGGCCTCGGCCTTGCGTTCGACGATCGTCTTGCTGGCCAGCACCGGGCGGCCCTTCAGCCGGTTGAGTGCCTGGTTCAGCTGGAAGTCTTCGGCGCTGCCGAACTCGGGCAGCGGCTTGGGCGCTGCATTCGCGTTCTTGGCCAGTTCGTCCTCGAGCTTCTTGCGGGCGTCCTCGCGGGCCTTCTCGCGGGCCAGGTCCTTCACCTCGGCGCCCTGGCCGCTCGCCAGGTGCTTGTCGAGGTCGGCCTCGCGGGTGCGCAGGGCGCTGAACACGTTGCCTTCGGCGGTTTCGTCCAGCATGACGTCAGGCACGATGCCCTTGGCCTGGATCGAGTTGCCGTTCGGCGTGTAGTAGCGCGCCGTCGTCAGCTTCAGGCCGCGGCCCGGGCAGTCTTCGATCGAGTAGCGGCCGGCCAGGCAGGTGAAGGTTTGCACCGACGCCTTGCCGAAGGTCTGCGCGCCCATGATGGTGGCGCGGTGGTGGTCTTGCAGGGCGCCGGCGACGATTTCGCTGGCAGACGCCGAGCCTTCGTTCACGAGCACCACCAGCGGCACCGACTTCACGGCGGCAGGCAGGCGGCGAACGGGGTCTTCGATGCCGGGGCGGCGGAGGTAGTCGGACGGCACGGTCTTGAAGATCTGCTTGGCGTCATGCACTTGGCCATTGGTGGAGACCACCGTCACGTCCGTGGGCAGGAAGGCTGCCGACACCGCGATGGCGCCATCGAGCAGGCCGCCCGGGTCGTTGCGCAGGTCGAGCACCAGGCCCTTCAGGTTCGGGTCGGCCTTGTACAGGTCGTCCAGCTTGCGGCTGAAGTCCTCGACCGAACGTTCCTGGAACTGGCGGATGCGGATCCAGCCGTAGCCCGGCTCGATGACCTTGGCAACGATGCTCTGGACCTTGATCTCTTCACGCGTGATGGTGACCGGGAACACGCGGTTCTCGGACTTGCGGAAGATGTTCAGCACAACCTTGGTGCCCGACTGCCCGCGCATGCGCTTGACGGCCTGGTCCATGGTGAGACCCTTGACCGGCGTGTCGTCGATCTTGGTGATGAGGTCGCCGGACTTGAGGCCGGCCTTGAAAGCGGGAGAGCCTTCGATGGGAGTCGCGACCTTGACCAGGCCTTCTTCCATCTGGATCTCGATGCCCACGCCGACGAACTTGCCGGTGGTGCTTTCCTTGAATTCAGTGAAGTTCTGCTTCTCGAGATAGGCAGAGTGCGGGTCGAGCCCGTTGACCATGCCGGCGATGGCATCGTTGATCAACTTCTTCTCGTCGACCGGGTCGACGTAGGTGTTCTTGACCATCGAGAACACCGAGGCGAGCTGGTTGAGCTCTTCGAGCGGAAGCTGCGAGCCGGAACTTCGGGCGGTCGCCTGGTAGGACATCGTGGCCAACGCGCCTGCCACGGTCCCGAGTGCAACCCAGCCAGCAACTCTCAGTTTCGCACCCATGACATTCACACTTCCTGCTTGAGACAACGACATTTCGCCCGGTCCAGTATAAAACCACAAGGCTCGATTGGAGCTGTGTAACTGGTGGGAAGTTCACGCCATTACGAGGCATTTCACCCGCTTTTTTCAAGCGTTGCGCGCGCAGGAACTACACACTTCGTTTGCGCTTCGGGTTTGTACGAACGATTTCGGCGCAGGGTCCACCCGCAGGCGGCTTGATGCAAGCGCATCGGCGGCACCGCTTGGTCGACGACTTTCTCCACGAGATGGACGCGTCGACGGCGGTCGCATGAAGCCAGCGTGACTTAGTGCCGACTCGTGCCGGTGGCGACGGCGAA
The DNA here is from genome assembly GCA_966211955.1 of uncultured Comamonadaceae bacterium. Lineage (GTDB taxonomy): Bacteria > Pseudomonadota > Gammaproteobacteria > Burkholderiales > Burkholderiaceae_C > Albitalea. The sequence goes on from CBIHOF010000004.1 coordinate 149,762, forward strand.
CCCCCCGATCCATGGGGGCTGAGAAACGTCTTGTCACATCGACACTCCGCCTCGCCGACAAACCGGCACACACAACAACTTCATCCTTGGGACACATGAAACTCAGCCAGTTCGCCATTGCCATCGCCGCCCTCAGCCTGGGCGCCGCACACGCCGCCACGCTGCAGACCACCGACTTCATCGCCTCGCCGGATCATTTCAACGGGTTCGAGGGCATCCTCGGCGGCGAAGGCGGCAACCACGGCCCGACCTACACCGAAGACGGCATCACCGTCACGCAGGTGAACGGCCAGGGCAAGGACATCTGGACCACCTACATGTTCGCCGGCGCACAGGGCAGCCACGCCTGGTACCCGAACGGCGGTGACAACGGCTACACCTCCATCACGCTGCAAGGCGGCGGCCAGTTCGGCGACATCGACTTCCTCGCGGGCAGCGGCTACTTCGGCGGCGGCCTGACCCTGTACTACGAACTTGCGCTGGGCGGCAGCGTGCTGCAAAGCGGCTCGCTCGCGCACACGAGCGCCGGCCACTGGATGGGCTTCTCGGGCGGCGGCTTCGACGAAGTGCGCATCCGCGACGACTACTCCTTCACCTCGTCGCTGACCGGCGGCCTGAACGCCTTCGCGATCGACAGCATCAAGGTGACGAGCCCCGTGCCGGAACCCGAGACCTATGCGCTGCTGCTCGCGGGCCTGGGCGTGATGGGCTTCATCGCGCGCCGCCGCCGCGGCTGATTCAGTTCAGGCGTCGTTGGATCCAAGAAGAGAGAAAGGGGCTGCGGCCCCTTTCTTCATTTCCGGCTTGGTCCGCGTGTTGCGGATCGCGATCAGCCGAAGATGCGCACGAGACCGTAGAGTGCCGCGACGCCCGAGAACACGGCGAGACCCGTCTTGGCGCCTTTGCTGGAAGTGGCGACGGTGAACACGCTGGACAGGAGGATGGCGATGAAGAGATACGACGTTTTCATCGTGCGCGGGCTGGGAGGAAGGTGAGCAAGAGGCAGGGAAGAATGGTCCCGCCGACAGGAATCGAACCTGTATTTGCCGCTTAGGAGGCGGCCGTTCTATCCATTGAACTACGGCGAGGGCGGGCGGATTTTGGCATGAGCGCGAGCGAGGTCTTGGCGGTGGTCGCCCAGGCGCTGCCTGGCGACCTCACTGCCACCGCCAGGTCCAGATCAAGTCGACCGAACTGTCCGCCCCCGTCTGCGCCCGCAGCGTGAAGCGTTGGGCGATGCGGTAGATCAGCTGCCACGTCCCCGTCGTTGCGTTCAGGCTGCGTTCATACCCGACGTACCAGCGCCGCGAGAGCTGCTTTCCGAGCGAAATCACGGTTTCGCGAACTTCGCCTTCGGTTTGCCGCAGCGACACGTCGTCCAGGCCGATGGCCTTGGTGAACTGGTCGCCCACGCCGCTGCCTTCACCGGCCAAAAGCGCCAGCGCAGCTCGCTGCAGCAGGGCGGTGTCGGTGCGGCCAAGGCCATCGCTCGCGCGCCCAAGCACGAGCCACGAAAGCTTGTCGATCTCCGACAGCTCGGGCTCGGAGAAGAGCCGGATGCGCGGGTTGAGGGCCGTGCCGCTCACTTGCACGCCCACGCGGATGTCGGTGTTGGGCCGGGTGGCCTCGATGTCCAGCCGCGGGTTCTCGGGCACGCCGATGAAGGTGATGAGCCCGCGGTCGATGGTGAGCTTCTGGCCGTAGGCGGCGTAGGTGCCGTCAACCGCTCGCACCGTGCCGTTGATGGCCAGGCGGTTGTTGGGCGAGCTGATGTGCAGGTCGCCGCGCAGGCCGGTGTCGATGCCGCGGCCGCGCAGGCGCAGGTGTTCGCCCAGGCCCACGTCGATGCTCAGCTTGAGCGTGTGCCCGGGCGCCGGGTTGGCGGTGTTCGCGGCCTCGGCCGGGTCGGGCTTGCCGCGCACCACCTGCACGTCGTCCGACAGCCGCGGTGCGTCCGAGCGCGTGAAGTCGAACAGGCCTTCGTCGATGCCGAACTTGCCATCGAGGGACAGGTTCTCGCGGTCGAGCTGCAGCTGGGCCTCGCCGCTGGTGACGATGCGCCGGTCGACGCGGCCCAGCAGCTGGAACTTGTCGGCCTTGAGCTTGAGCACCGCGCGCGGCGCTGCACCGAGCGCTGCGTTGCCTTCGAGCGCCACGGTGCCGCTGCCGGCGCGTGCGGTGAAGTGGTCGATGCGCGCGGTGGCACCCTGCAGCGTGATCGCGATGTCGCCGTCGCTCACGTTCACGCCTTCGATGAAGTTGCGCACGCTCAATGCGCTGCCGCGCAGCTCGCCGGTGTATTCGGGCGCGCCGAACTTGCCGCCGATGGCCGCGCCGATGTGCACCGCGCCGTTCAAGCGCCAGCCCGCCGGCACCCACGGGCCCCAGGTGCCGAGGTTGGCCACCTGCACTTCGAGCACGCCCTGGATGGGCGTGTCCGGCGCGGGCCAGGTGGCCTGTGGCGTGGTGCGCGCGATGACGGCGCCTGCCGCCACGCCCAGCGTCTTGCCGGCCAGGCCCTGCGTGAAGCTCCAGACGCCGTCGTGCGCGTCCAGTCCGAGCCGCAGGTCGGTGAGGCCCAGGGGCTGCGTCTTGCCGGTTTCGTCCGTCACCGAGAGATCGCCGGCTTGCCGTTCGAGCACGACGTCCGCGGTGAACACCGGCGCGCTCTTGATGTTCACGTGGCCGACCACGGTGAGGTCACCGCCCCAGCCGAAGTCCGGCTGCGCGCGCTGCAGGAAGGGCGCCATCGGCACCGGCTCGAGCTCGGCCTGCGCGTCGATCTGCGCGGGCTGCTTGCCCACGCCCGCCTGCCAGGCGATGCGGCTCCAGCGCAGCGCGGCGCCCAGCAGCGTGGCGCGTCCGGGCTGCACCACCACGCGAATCGGTCCTCCGGCGAACTGTGCTTCCACTCCGACATTGCGGGTGCGGATCAGCGGCCGCATGTTGGTGTCGTCGCTGCGCAATTCGAGCAGCTGCATCGTGCCCCGCCAGCCGGCCCACTGGCCCTTGTTGACGACGCCGCGTGCGCTGACGGATTCGAAGGCGCCGCCATCGGCGATCAGGGTGGCGACAGTGCGCTGATGGCGTGCGGCGCCGGGTGCGGCGGCTGGTGTCGAGGCATTCGGACTGCGCACCTGCAGCGTGTCGGTCCAGGCGGGCGGCAGGGCCTTGGTGTCGCCACGCAGCTCAAGGTGATGCGAACGCATCGTGCCCTTGAGCGAGAGCTGCGCGCCCTCGATCGGCGGCGTGCCCTTGAAGAGCGCCTGCGAGAAAGATACCTGCGTGACGGACGCCTGCACATCCACCACCGCATCGGCACTGCTGGCGGTCTTGCTGTCCATCTGCCAGCGTGCCTGCGCCGACTGCGCCTGCGTCTGGCCGACACGCAGGTCCTTCGCGTCGAGCTGGCCTTGGGTGCTCATGACGGGCCAGCGCCCGGCGACATGCGCCTTCGCGGTGAGCGAGCCGGCCAGCGCGGATTCACCCGCGGGCGCCGCGCCCAGCTTCCACAAGGGCGCGAGCCGGTTGAGGGCGGGTGCGGCGATGTTCAGGTCCCACTGGTCGCCGGCGCCGTTGCGACTCGCGCTCAATCGGCCTTCGAGTTCGACACGGTTGCCTCCCGCATCGAGCCTGGCCTGCGCGCTCGCGGTGCCGCCTTCTGTGTTGCGAAGGGAGATGTCGCCCGTGAGCGGCACGCCAGCAAGCACGCTGTTGTCGATGCTGGTACTCGCGTGGCCGCGCAGGGCCGCGAGCCGGTCGATGACCGTGGCCGATGCGCCGAGCAAGGGCACGGTGAGGTCGAAGTCCGCCTTCGCGTTCAGGCGGTTGGGGCCTTTGCGCAGCGGTGAATCGTCCGCGCCGGGCCACCATGGCGCCGGGTCGAAGTCGACGAGCTGCGCCTGGCCCTTCACCTGCCACGGCGACGCATCGGCGGCCTGCGTGGCCGTGCCTGCGAAGGTCGCGTTGGCGCCGCCGATGCTCGCCTTGGCAGAGCGGACATCGATGCGTCGCAACGTCCAGGTGCCATCGACGGCGAGCTGTGCGTTGCGCTGCGCGGCCTTGCCGGGTAACTGGCCCGACAACTCGGTCTTCACGTCGACCTTGGCTTGCTCGATGGGGCCATCGAAGCCGCTGCCCTTCGCCGTGAGCGGCCCGGACAGCACCACGTTCGCGGCGCGCGCATCCAGCGTCGATGGTGCGAGTGCATCGAGCGTCGCATCAACCGACCATTGCGACGGTGTCCACTGCCCGCGCGCATCGACGCGGCCACCGGCCTGCTGCTTCGTGCCGACCTGCGCGAGCACGCGACGCAGGTCGATGGTGCGTGGGTCGTCGGGCCGCGCACGCACCTCGACCGACAGCGAGCGCACCGGCAGGCGCGCCTCGTTCCATCGTCCCGCTTCGTCGTTGCGCAGCTCGGCGGTGATGGACGCAGTCTGGTCCAGACCACTGGTCATGGCCGACGCGCTGCCGTTCAGCGAAGTGACCGGCAGTCCACCGTGCAACGCCGACAGATCCAGCGCCTTGACCTGCGCCTGCAGATCGCCGAGCGGCCACGTGGCGAAGGGCTTCAAGGTGGCTTGCAGGTCCAGCGACTGCTCGGGCCGCGATGCAACCGGCGTCGCGCGGATTGCAGCCTGCAGCTTCGGCTGCTCCAGCGGTCCGGCCAGCACGGCGCTCGCCTTCCATGCCGGCACCGTCGTCTTGCCGGCGGCATCGAGCAGCGCATCCTGCGACACGTCGAGCCGAGTCTCCAGCGCAAAGGGCCGTTGCGTCGCGATGCGCGCCGAGCCGGACGCCTTGAGCTTGTCCCACGCGAGCGAGAGCTGGTCGACGCGATGCAGGCTGCCATGCTCGTCGCCCAGATGCACGCGTGCCTGCAGGTCGCGCAGTGGCTTGTCGCCCAGTGCGGCCATCTGCAGCTCGCCGATGTGCACGAGCGCAACGTCCAGTTCCAGCGGCAGCGTGAGTTGCACCGGCAGCTTGGCGGGCTCCTTCTTGCCCTGGCTTTCAGGCAGGACCACATCGACGTGCTGCGCATGCAGCTCGCTCATCACCACGCGCGTGCGGTAGGCCGTCCATGGCGCGCGCTCCAGGTGCATGCCGTGCCAGCCGGCCTTGAGCAGCACCACCTTGCCGCCGCCGGGGATGTCGAACTCGATGCGCTCGGCTTCATAGTCGCCCCAGATCGTGCCGCGGCCGCCTTCGAGCTTCAGGCCCGGCAGCTTGGACAGCACCCAGGCCGAGCCGGCATCGGTGCGCACCGACCACCACAGCCCACCGCCCGCGGCGACGAGCAGGAGCAAGAGCAGCAGGACCAGCGAGCCGATCATCCAGGCGATGCGCCGTCGCCAGCGGAACTTCGCAGGCAAGGCCGGCGCGGCGGCGGGCAGTGACGGCGTCTCGTCGAGGCTCATCGCATCCGCCTCAGAAGGCCACGCCCACGCTCATGTGAACGCGGGTCTTGTGCACCTGCTGTCCATAGGCCAGGTCCAGCCGCAAGGGGCCGACAGGACTGCGCCAGCGCAGGCCAACGCCATAGCCGACGGCCGGGTGGAGCTCGCTCCATTTGTCGGCCGACTGGCCGGCGTCGACGAACGCGGCCCAGAGGAACGCGGGCCGCTTGGGCGAGATGGGCCTCGCGACCTCGGCGCTGCCCGTCCACAGCACATGGCCGCTGGTCACGACGCCGTCAACGACCGGACCGAGGGTGCGATACGCATAGCCGCGCACCGATTCATCGCCGCCCGCGCGAAACAGCAGCGTGTCCGGCACGCCCACACGCTGCCGCGCGAACACCTGGCCGGCTTCGGTGCGAAGGGTGGCGTACCAACCACCGATGGGCTGGTACCAGGTGATGCGACCCCAGGCCCGCGTGAATGGCCCGCGGCCCTCGGTCAGGCCCTCTTCGGTGATGTCCCGGCCCTTCGCGTAGCCGGCGGCCGTCTGCAGCGACAGCGTGAGGCCCTTGGTCGGCAGCAGCACGCTGTCCACCTGGCGCCAGATCCAGTTGTAGTTGAGCGATGCGGCATCGCTGCTCGCCGCACCCGCCGCCGTCTCGAGGTTGCTGTGCGTGAGCTCCGCGTAATACAGCCGCTCGATGTGCGGCGTGTCCTGCGCGCGGCCTACGCGCGCGCTCCATGATTTGCGGATCTCGCTGGCCGACTCCAGCCGCTCGGCGCTGCCCGACACGAGGTTGCGGTACAGGCCCTCGAGCGGATGCGAGGTCAGCTCGCCTTCCCAGGCGGTGCGCTTGGGGCCGAGCTCGATCTTGTTCTTCGCGATCCAGGGTTGCCCGAAGACTCGCCGGTGCAGGTGTTCCAGCGTCAGCCGCTGCCCCGTGTTGGCGCTGTATCCCACGCCCACGGTGGCTGCCTGCAGTGGCAGCTCCTTCACGCGGATGAGCACCGGCGCCGCGGCGGCCTTGGCCGGGTCGGGGTCGATCTCGATCACGGCGCCTTCGAAGAGCCCGACCTTCACCAGCCGGTCCTGGTAGTCCAGCAGCAGTTGTTCGTTGTAGGGCGTGCCGGGCGCGAAGGTGGCGAGCCGGCGCACGTCCGATTCGCCGTAGCGCTCCAGCCCCTCGATGCTGATCGCGCCCATGTGGAACAACGGGCCGCTGTCGGCCAGCACGCTCAGCGTGACGCGGTTGGTCTGGGCGTCGACCTTCGCGCTCGTGCTCACGGAAGTGGCCGCTGGGTAGCCTTCTGCGCGCAGCTGTGCAAGCAACAGGTTCTTGGCTTCGTTCCAGGCTGCCTGCCGGAAGGGCTCGTCAGCCTTCAACCCCCAGCGCCGGCGCAAGGCGGCGAGTTCGACGATCGCATCCTCGTTGTCGGCCTGCACCAGCGTCTGCAACTCGCCGCGCACGTCGACCGTCCACTTCTCGATGATGGCCCGCGCGCCGGGCTCCACATGCATGCGAAAGCGCGGCGAGCCATCGGCGTTCGCTTCCCGCGTGACGTGCACTTCGGCGTTGAAGTAGCCCTCGGTCTCCAGCAGCGTGCGGGCCTGCGACGGTGCGGCCGCCGCGAGGCGATCGAGCTCGACGGTGTTGATGCTGTCGGTGGCCGGCGCGTTCTGGAAGCGCGCAAGGTCGAGGTAGGTTTGCAGGAGTTTGCGCAGGTCGCTCGGAGCTTCCACTTCCAGCGAGTACACGGCGCGGTCGGTGCCGGCCTCGGCGGCGGGTGCTTCGTCCTTCTTCGAGAAGAAGGGCAGGCTGGAGCAGCCCGCCAGCAGCAGCGCGAAGGCTGCGGCGCCAAGGGCCGATGCGAACGTGCGCCAGCTCATTTGCTGAGCAAGCGCATCGCCCCTTCCAGCCCCTGCAACGTGAGCGGAAACATGCGCTGGTTCATCAGCTGCTGGATGACGGCGATGCTCTGCCGGTAGCCCCACACGCCCTGCGGCTCGGGGTTGATCCACGCGAATTTCGGGAACGCATGCGTGAGTCGCTGCAGCCATTCGGCGCCCGCTTCTTCGTTGTTGTATTCCACGCTGCCGCCGGGCTGCAGGATCTCGTACGGGCTCATCGTGGCGTCGCCGACGAAGATGAGCTTGTAGTCCTTGTTGTACTTGCGAATGATGTCCCAGGTCGGAAACTTCTCGCTGTAGCGGCGGCGGTTGTTCTTCCACATGAAATCGTAGACGCAGTTGTGGAAGTAATAGAACTCGAGGTGCTTGAACTCGCTCTTGGCGGCCGAGAACACTTCCTCCACGCGGTGGATGTGCTCGTCCATCGTGCCGCCCACGTCCATCAGCAGCAGCACCTTCACCTTGTTGTGCCGCTCGGGCACCATCTTGATGTCGAGGTAGCCGGCATTGGCAGCGGTGGAGCGGATGGTGTCGTCGAGGTCGAGTTCTTCTTCCGATCCTTCACGGGCAAAGCGACGAAGGCGGCGCAGCGCGACCTTGATGTTGCGCGTGCCCAGCTCGAGCGTGTCGTCGTAGTCCTTGTAGGCGCGCTGGTCCCAGACCTTCACTGCACTCTTGTTGCGGCCCTTGTCCTGCCCGATGCGGATGCCCTGCGGGTTGTAGCCATAGGCGCCGAAGGGCGAGGTGCCGCCGGTGCCGATCATGCGATTGCCGCCTTCGTGGCGTTCCTTCTGCTCCTCGAAGCGCTTCTTCAGCGTCTCCATCAGCTCGTCCCAGCCCATCTTCTCGATGGCGGCCTTTTCTTCAGGGCTGAGCTCGAGTTCGAGCTTCTTCTGCAGCCATTCGAGCGGAATGTCCTGCGTGAAGTCGGTGAGCATCTCCACGCCCTTGAAGTAGGCCGCGAAGGCGCGGTCGAACTTGTCGAAGTTGGCCTCGTCCTTCACCAGCGAGGTGCGTGCGAGGTAGTAGAACTTGTCCACCGTCGGCCCGCCCTCGTCATCGATGACGCCTTCCTTGATGGCTTCGAGCAGGGTCAGGTATTCCTTGACGGACACCTTGAGCTTGGCCGCGCGCAGGGTGAAGAAGAAGTTGATCAGCATGGGGGCACCGGTCGAGGGAGGATACACGCCAAAACATGCCCCTGGAGTCACGGACGTTACGAGGGGCGACAATGCGCAGTGCTTCAGTTTTCCACCACCGAATTCGCGTTCCTGATGGTCGGCTGCCAGCAGGCGGTGCTCGCCTTCGGCTGGCTGGCCGCGGCTGGCCTCTTGCCGCAAACGCGGCGGCCGATGCTTTGCTGGGCGCTGCATGCGGGTTTGAGCTCGCTCGGGCTGGTCGGCTTCGTCGCCGCGGCGCGGCTGGGCGACGAGTTCGCGCGGGCGGGGGCCAACCTGTGCGTGCTGGGCGCGATGATCGCCCTGCAATGGGGCGTGCGGCTGTTCGTGCATCGTGCCAACGCCTGGCGCTGGCATGCGGCGGCCGTGCTGGTGGCACTTGCCGTCACCTGGTATGGCCTGGATCCGGCGCACGGCGCTGTGCGCATCGCCACCATCTCTGTGCTGCTGGCCGTGCTGTGCCTGCTCACGGCCTGGGACATGCAGCTGGCCGCGCGCTGGAAGCTGGATTGGCGCTGGCGGCTGCTGCTGTCGGTGCCCATCGCGCTGGTCGGCGTGGTCTTCATCGCCCGTGCCATGAAGGCGTTGGTCGATCCCTCGATCGCGGTGTCCTATGTCATGGCCAACAGCGCGCTCAACGCCGGCTCGGCCATGATCTACCTCGTGGTGGCTCTCGCCTTCCAGCTCACGCTGGTGGGCTTGGTGGTGTCCCAGTTCGTGACCGAGCTGACCGAGGCGTCGCGCTTCGATGCGCTGACCGGTACGCTGAACCGCCGCGCCGTGGACGAGGTGCTGGACGCCGAGGTGCTGCGCTCGCGCCGGCTCAAGGATGTGTTCAGCGTGCTGATGATCGACGTCGACCACTTCAAGGACATCAACGACCGCCACGGCCATGCCGCCGGCGACCGGGGCCTGCAGCACCTGGGCACCGTGTTCACCACGCAGCTGCGCGAGATCGACCGCGTCGGCCGCTACGGCGGCGAGGAGTTCGTCGTGGTGCTGCCCGGCACCTCGATGGCCGAGGCCCGGCAGCTGGCCGACCGGCTGCGCGAGCGGGTCGAAGCGCTGCCACTGCGCTGGCAGGAGCGGCCCATCGGCCTCACCATCAGCGTGGGGCTGGCGCAGTGGCAAGGCGACACGGACGACGTGGGGCGGCTGCTGGCACGCGCCGACGCGGCGCTCTACCGCGCCAAGCAGGGCGGCCGCAACCGGGTGATGGCGTCTGAGCTGAACGCGGCTTGATGCCGCGTCGCCGGCGGCTGAGCGCGCCGCCGCAAGAACCGCCCGCTCAACGCTTGGCGTGCGCCTTCAGCCAGTCGAAGAACTCGCCGTACCAGAGCTTCGAATTGCGCGGCTTGAGCACCCAGTGGTTCTCGTCGGGGAACCACACCAGGCGCGCATCCACTCCCTTGGCCTTCAGCGTGTTGTAGTAGGCCAGCCCCTGCTGGTCCGGCACGCGGTAGTCGAGCGCGCCGTGGATGACGAGCGTGGGCGTTCCCATGGTCTTGGCGAAGGCATGCGGGCTTTGCGAGTGCACCTTCTGCATGTCGTCCCAGTACCAGGCCCCAAGCTCCTTCGAATGCCAGCCGAAGGCGTCGTCGCTGAATATCGCGACCCAGTCGAAGCAGCCGGCATGGCAGACGTAGGCGTTGTAGCGGCCGGCCGGCACGTGGCCGTTCATCCACGCGACCATGTAGCCGCCGTAGCTGCCGCCGCTCGCGTACACGCGCTTCTTGTCGCACCAGCCTTGCTTGAGCAGCCAGTCGGTGCCGGCTTCCACGTCCTGCAACTCCAGGTCGCCCCAGCGGTGCGTGATGCTGTCCAGGAAGGCGTGGCCGAAACCGCTGGAGCCGTGGTAGTTGACGCAGGCCACCACATAGCCTTGCGCCGCGAAGACCTGGTTGTTCCAGCGGTAGTGGAAGGTGTCGCCACTGGCCGCGTGCGGGCCGCCGTGGATGGCGTGCAGTACGGGGTACTTCTTCTTGCGGTCGAAGCCGGGCGGGTACACGACCCACATCTGCACCGGGTCGCCCTGCGCGCCTTGAATGGTCACGTCCTCGACCGTGGCGGTGCGGAACTTCGCCGTCAGACCGTCGTTGAAGCGCTCGATGCGCTGCGCGGGGTGAGCGCCCTGCCGCGCCGTGACACGCACCGGGTGGTCCATCGCATCGGCGGCGGTCACGATGACCTCGCCGGCCACGTCGAAACCCTGCACCCAGCCGCCCGGCACGACGATCTCTGCCTGCTTCGACGCGATGCCGAAGCGCCAGAGGTGATTTCGGCCGCGCTCCTCTGCCGTGAAGAACACCGATTCGCCGTCATCAGACCAGCGGATCGGTGCATGCACCTCGTGGTCCCAGTGCTCGCTCAGCAGCTGCCAGGGCTCGCCGGGCTGCACGGTGGCGAGCCACTCAGGCATCGTGTGCTTCAGGCCACGATGGCTCGCCGTGAATGCGACGGTGGACCCGTCCGGGCTGTAGCGCGGTGACGCGAAATCCCAAGCCTCGTCCAGCGCAAGCGTCGTGAACTTGCCGCTGCGCAGGTGCAGTTCGGCCAGCGCCTTGTTGTTGACGTTCTGTTTTTCGCGCGCCGGGTCGAAGGCGAACACGATGCGCCCGCCGTCGGCGGAGATGTCGAAGCCATGCGCGTCCGGGTCGGCGCGGGACATCTCGAAGTCCGTGCCTTCGAAGAGGTCGCGCACCCGGCCGGTGGCCACGTCCAGCACGAGCAGGTGCGGCACGCGCCCCATGGGCAGGTTGTGGTCCCAGTGGCGGTACTGCACCTCGCTGGTGACGTAGGCGGTCTCCTTGCGCTCGCTGAATTCCTTGTGCGCCTTGATCTGCGCCTTGCTGCCCTTGAGACCGGGCCACACCCAGCTGATGAAGGCGATGCGCTTGCCGTCGGGAAACCACTTGAACGCGTCGATGCCCGGCGCGAAGTTGCTCACGCGCTGCGCTTCGCCGCCGTCGGCGGCGATGACATACAGCTGCGCGGTTTCGTCCTTGCTGCCTTCCTGCTCGCGCCGCGCGACGAAGGCGATGCGGTCACCCGTGGGCGACCACGCGGCCTGGCCGTCTTTCTCGCCACAGCTCGTGAGCTGGCGCGGCTTGCCGCCGAAGGTGGACAAGAGCCAGAGGCTGGACGCGCTCCTGTTCGCATCCATGTCGTAGCGGGTGAGGGCGCAGACCGCCTGCGCGCCGTCGGGCGACAGCGACACGCCGCCCACGCGCTCGATCTTCCACAGGTCGTCGACGGTCCACAGACTCTTCTTTGCCATTCGCTGCCCCCTGCTCCGTCGGATGCGCGGGAAGGTCCGCCCGGCCCACGGAATGTTGAATCGATCGACTCAGCGCGGCCTCTTGAGCTGCCACTGGAGATGCGCCTTCACCTCCGGCCATTCGCCCGCGGTGAGGCTGTACATGACGGTGTCGCGCACCGTGCCGTCGCGGCGCAGGTGGTGATGTCGGATCACCCCGTCGCGCCGAGCGCCCAGCCGCTCGATCGCGCGCTGGCTCGCATGGTTGAAGTTGTCGGTGCGCCAGCCCACGAGCTGCGCGCCGAGGGTCTCGAAGGCGTGGGTGAGCAGCAGGGTCTTGGCGCAGGTGTTGACGTGCGTTCGCTGCGTGCGGCGGGCGTACCAGGTCCAGCCGATCTCGACGCGTTCGACCGCCGGCACGATGTCGTGATAGCTCGTGGTGCCGATCACGACACCGCTGGCGAGGTCGATCACCGCGAACGGCAGCCGATGCCCCTCGGCCTGGTGACTGAGTGCCCGCTCGACGTAGCCGGCGGTGTCGGTCGGCTCCGGCACGCTCGTGTAGCGCAAGTTCCACAGCTCGCCATCGGCCGCTGCGGCGCGCAGCCCGTCGAGGTGGTGCATCGAGAGAGGTTCGAGGCGGACGCGATCGTCCGACAGCGTGATGGGTTCGACTGGCCGCATCGTGGCGGTTCAGCGGTTGTGCCGCTGCATGAACACCAGCTTCTCGAAGAGCGACACGTCCTGCTCGTTCTTCAGCAGTGCGCCCACCAGCGGCGGCACGGCGACCTTGTCGTCCTTGCTCTGCAGCGCTTCGAGTGGGATGTCCTCGGCCACCAGCAGCTTCAGCCAGTCCAGCAGCTCCGAAGTCGACGGCTTCTTCTTCAGGCCCGGCAGGTTGCGCACGTCGTAGAAGTTCTTGAGCGCCGAAGCGAGCAGCTCTTTCTTCAGCTTCGGGAAGTGCACGCCGACGATGCTTTTCATCGTCTCGGCGTCGGGGAACTTGATGTAGTGGAAGAAGCAGCGACGCAGGAAAGCGTCCGGCAGCTCCTTCTCGTTGTTCGAGGTGATGAACACCAGCGGCCGGTGCTTGGCGCGGATCAGTTCGCGCGTCTCGTAGACATAGAACTCCATGCGGTCGATTTCGCGCAGGAGGTCGTTCGGGAATTCGATGTCCGCCTTGTCGATCTCGTCGATCAGCAGCACGACCGGCTGGTCGGCGGTGAAGGCCTGCCAGAGCACGCCCTTGACGATGTAGTTGTGGATGTCCTTCACCCGCTCGCCGCCGTCCACGTCGGCCAGCTGGCTGTCGCGCAGGCGACTCACCGCGTCGTATTCATACAGCCCCTGCTGCGCCTTCGTGGTGCTCTTGATGTGCCACTGAAGCAGCGGCATGTTCATCGCGGCGGCCACTTCCTCGGCCAGCATCGTCTTGCCCGTACCGGGCTCGCCCTTGATGAGCAGCGGCCGTTTCAGCGTCGCCGCGGCATTGACCGCCAGCATCAGGTCATCGGTGGCAACGTAAGTCTGTGAGCCCGTGAACTTCATGGCGGAAGGCGAAGAGGGGATCGATCCAGTATAGGGGCACGACACCCACCCCGATGGCACCAATGCGTCACGCCGCACGAGCGCCAAAGCGAAGCGAATGGCTCCCTCAAGCCACGCCCGCGGGACCGGCTCCGCCGGCCCGCCAGGCGGCGCCCCTCGGGGGCAGGAGCGAAGCGACTGGGGGGCCATATACAATCCGCCGTTGCACTGAAATTGCCCGCTTCTGGATCATGAGAAAACTGCTTGCTTCCGTTGCCGCCCTGATCGCCCTTGCGTGCTTCGCTTCCGGCGTTGCCGCCCAGACTGCCGTCACCGGCAGTGCCGCTGCCGGCGAAAAGAAGGCCGCCATGTGCATCGGCTGCCACAGCATCCCGGGCTACCAGTCCAGCTTCCCCGAAGTGCACAAGGTGCCCATGATCGCGGGCCAGGGTGCCAAGTACATCCAGAGCGCGCTCAACGCCTACAAGGCGGGCGACCGCAAGCACCCGACGATGAAGGGCATCGCGGGCTCCCTGACCGATCAGGACATCGCCGACCTCGCGGCCTACTACGAAGCCCTGCCCACCGACAAGGTGGCCCTGCCCGACACGCCCACGCGCCAACCGTCGACCGAGGTCGCCGAACTGCTCAAGAAGGGCAATTGCGTCTCCTGCCACGGTCCCAACTTCAGCAAGCCCATCGACGGCGCCTACCCCAAGCTGGCGGGCCAGCATTCCGACTATCTCTACGTGGCGCTCAAGGCCTACCAGACCCAGAACAACCCGCAGGTCGGCCGCGCCAACCCGGTGATGGGCGGCATGGCCTCGGGCTTCACGCATGCGCAGCTCAAGCTGCTGGCCAACTACATCGGCTCGCTCGACACCGACTTGCGCGTGGTGGCGCAGTCGCGCTTCAAGGCCAACGAGACGCACGTCAAGTGACATTGCAGGCGCGCAGCGCCTTCAATGTCACCCCGGCCTTCGCCGGGATGACGAATGCCAAAAAGGCCGCTGTCTCAGCGGCCTTTTTTTGTGCCTTGACCTTCCCACGATGGGAAGCTTGATACTCGCTCCATCCCTGCATCGAGGCACTTCACATGATCGAGCTCACCATTCCCACCATGACTTGCGGCCACTGCGTGCGCACCGTGACCGAGACCGTGCACCAGATCGATTCGCGGGCGACCGTGGACATCGATTTGCCCTCGCATCGTGTGCGCATCGAATCGCAGCACGCACCGGAAGAGTTCCGTCAGGCGCTCGCCGACGAGGGCTACCAGCCGGCCTGAAGCCCGGCCACGCGCCAATCACCGGAGGCCGCACGGGGCATCGTTTCCCCGCGCACGCAAGGCGCACTGCACTTCTACACTCGGCGAACTTTGAACTTCGCGGGAGTTGCTCCAGATGAAGCATTCGCTGTCGATCCTGTGCGTTGCAGCCGGACTCGCGTTCTCCGCCCAGGCGCAGACTTTCAAGTGGGCCAGCGCCGGCGACATCCAGACGCTGGATCCGGTGTCGCAGAACGAGTCGTTCACCAATGCGATGAACGGGCAGGTGTACGAGTTTCTCGTCGCGCGCGACAAGAAGCTCAACATCGTCCCGCAACTGGCCACCGAGTGGAAGCAGGACGGCCCGCTGAAGTGGACCTTCAAGCTGCGGCGTGGCGTCAAGTTCCATGACGGCCGCCCGTTCACGGCGGATGACGTGGTCTTCTCCGTCAACCGCTCGAAGGAAAAGACCTCGCAGATCGCCAACTATGCGAGCGCGCTGGGCGAACCCAGGAAGATCGACGACTACACCGTGGAGTTCAACCTCGCGCAGGTGGACCCCATCTTCCTCGAGCACCTGAACACGATCTACATCCTCAGCAAGGGCTGGTGCGAGGAGCACAAGTCCGTGCATCCGCAGGACTTCACCAACAAGGAAGAGACCTACGCCGCGCACAACAGCAACGGCACCGGCCCCTACATCCTGGTGTCGCGCCAGCCGGACGTGAAGACGGTCTACAAGCGCAACCCCAACTACTGGGGAAAGATCGAGGGCAACGTGCAGGACGTGGTCTACACGCCGATCAAGGCGGATGCGACTCGCCTGGCCGCGCTCATCTCCGGCGAGGTCGACTTTGTTCTCGACCCGCCGCCGCGAGACCTCGAGCGGCTGCGCAACACGCCGGGCGTGAAGGTGATCGAGGGGCTCGAGAACCGCATCATCTTCATCGGTATGGACCAGGCGCGCGACGAGCTGCTGTATTCGAACGTGAAGGGCAAGAACCCCTTCAAGGATGTTCGGGTGCGCCGCGCGCTCTACCAGGCGGTGGACATCGAGACCATCAAGACCAAGCTCATGAACGGCCAGGCCGTGCCCACGGGCGCGGTCGTGCCGTCGCCGCTGGGCGACTTCAACGACCCGGAGATCGAGAAGCGCCTTCCCTTCGACCTGGCCGCCGCGCGCAAGCTGATGGCCGATGCCGGCTACCCCGACGGCTTCGAGGTCACGCTGGACTGCCCCAACAACCGCTACGTGAACGACGAGCGCATCTGCATTGCGCTGGCCAGCATGTGGGCGCAGATCAAGGTGAAGGTGCGCGTCAACGCCATGCCCAAGGCCAGCTACTTCCCCAAGCAGGAGAAGATGGACGTCTCGATGTACATGCTGGGCTGGGGCGGCTCCATCACCGACCCGGAGACGACCTTCACGCCGATCTACCGCAACCGCGGCGAGAAGGGCGTGGGCGAGTTCAACCGCGGCAACTTCAAGGACGATGAGCTGGATGCGCTCGCGGCGGCGTCAAGCAAGGAAGGCGACCCGGAGAAGCGAAAAGTGCTGATCAAGAAGGTCTTCCTGCGGCACAACGAGATGGTCCACCACATCCCGCTGCACCGGCAGTTCATTCCGTGGGCGGCACGGTCGAACGTGACCGTGGTGCACCGTGCCGACAACTGGCCCGAGATGCAATGGGTGAATGTGGGGCCCCCCAGTCGCTGACGCTCCTGCCCCCGAGGGGCGCCGCCCTGCGGGCCGGCGGAGCCGGTCCCGCGGGCGTTGCTTGATGGTCGGCTGCGGCTTGCGCCGGCAGCCTCGCGCAGAGCGGTTACCGCGCCTTCACGCCTAGCTTGAACGCAATCATTGCGCGCAGCTTGTTCGGCACGACCGGCTTGATCAGCAGGTGAAAGTCTTTGTCCTGCGCCTCCTTGTCGTGCCCGGTCATCGTGCTGCCGGTAACGACGATGGCTGGCACCTGGGTGCCGAAGCGCTCCCGCAGTGCGACGATGGCTTCGACGCCGTTGCGGCCGTTCTCCAGCCGGTAGTCGACGATCAGGAGGTCGGGCACCTTGGAGCCGACGGGTGAAGAGCGTGCCCATTCGGTGCTCGTTTCCACGCTCTCGAAAGATGCGATGCTCGCGCCCCAACCGCGCAGCAGGGCTTCGAGGCCGCTGCGCACGGCCGGCTCGTCTTCCACCACGACGATCAGGCGGCCCTCGAGCGTGAGGCCCAGCGGCCCCTTGCTCGGCACTGTGGTGACCGCCGCCGGCACGGCCTTGCCCGGTGGCAGCTCGACGGTGAACACCGTGCCGTGGCCGAGCTGCGAGCGAATGCCCAGGGGCGCGCCCATCAGGCCCGCCAGTCGCTTCACGATGGACAGGCCCAGGCCCAGGCCCTTGCGCTCATGGGAGCCCGCGACGTTCGAGCCCGGCACCTGGTAGAACTCATCGAAGATGCGCGTCTGCTCGCTTTCGCTGATGCCGGGGCCCGTGTCCCACACCTGCAGCAGCACGCGGTCGCCACGCTTGCGGCAGCCCACCAGCACCGTGCCGTCCTGGGTGTAGCGGATGGCGTTGGAGACGAGGTTGCGCAGGATGCGCTCGACCAGCAGCGGGTCGGCATGCACCATGTGCTTGCCGCCACGCAGGCGCAGCGCGAGGCCTTTCTCGAAGGCGGTGGGCTCGAAGTGCAGACGCAGCTTGCGGAAGATGTCGGCCATCTCGAAGTGCTGCGGGTTCACTGCCACGCCACCGCTGTCGATGCGGGTGATGTCGAGCAGCTCGGAGAACAGCTCTTCGAGCGCATCGACTGAGGCGTTGATGCTGTTGACCAGATGCGCCACCTCGTCGTCGTGGCTCTTGTTGCGCAGCGCTTCAGCGAAGAGACCCATCGCGTGCAGTGGCTGGCGCAGGTCGTGGCTGGCGGCGGTGAAGAACTGCGTCTTGGCGCGGTTGGCCACCTCGGCCTCGCGCCGCGCGGCCTCCGCGGCCTGCTTTTCAAGGCGCAGCTGCGTCAGCAGCTCGTCGGCGTGAAGCTTGAGGTCGATGACCCGCTCCAGCGCCTGCCGATAGCTGCGAGCAAGCACCGTCGTGAGGCTCATGATGAGCAGCAGGATGCCCGCGAGCTGGTAGGCGTACGCGGTGCCTTCGCTCGCGATGCGCGCGGCCAGCGGCGCCATCGAGAGGCTGGCGAAGGCCAGGTAGATGCGCGGCTGCGTGGACAACACCGGCACCGCCGCCACGCAGAAGGTGTAGACCAGCACGATCAGGCCGACCTGCTGGATGTTGTCGCCGTGCGGGTAGAAGATCCACGCCGTCGTGCCCCACAGCACGCCGGACGACAGCGTGCCGAGGTTGCTATAGAGGCGCCAGCGCTGCCAGTCCGCGAGCGTGCGAGGGGTTGCCCTCGCGAACTGCCGCGCCATGAAGCCGCGCGACAGCCAGATCATGAGGAAGCCACCCAGCCACGGGAGCATCACGCTCATGGGCGTGATGGCCCAGTACAGCAGCGCGATCACGCCGATGCCGGCCATGTACCCGGCAAGCGTGGCGGGCATGTACTCGAAGATGCTGCGGACCTCGTCCGGCAGCGACGAATGCTTGAGCTCGTCGGGCACGTCATCGGGCTCGCTGGATGCGAGCGCGACGGGAAGCGCAGCGCTCATGGGCGTACCTCCACGCGGTGGCGGGCGGCGCGGCGAGCGCCTCGGGTCGGCCGCAACGCGCTCATGTCGTCCTGCGCCACGGCGCGGCGCTGCCCGGCTGCTGCTGCGACATCTGCCCCACCGCCAGCACCGCCTGCGTGCGCGAGCTGACGTTGAGCGCCCGCAGCACGGCGGCGACGTGGTCCTTCACTGTCTCCACCGACAGGCCGAGCTCGCGGGCAATGAGCTTGTTGGGGTGTCCCTTGAGCAGCAGGCCCAGCACGTCGCGCTGGCGCGGCGTGAGGCCCAGCGACTCGATGCTCTGCGCGGTCTGGAAGTCACTCTCCGACGCGCCGCGCCGCACGTTGTGCAGGCCGCCTTGCGCCGAGTCGTCGGCGAAATCGGCCGGTCGGTCCGGCGTGCCCATGGCCATGGGCGGCACGTAGATGCCGCCCGACATCACCATGTGCAGCGCCTCGAACAGCGTCTCGTTGGAGGCCCGCTTGGGCACGAAGCCCATGGCGCCCTGGTCGATGGAGCGGATGACATCGCTCGTGCGGTCGCTGGCCGACACGATGACCACCGGCAGGGCAGGGTAGGCCGAGCGGAACTCGCTGAGGACGTCGAATCCGTCGGCATCGCCCAGCTGCAAATCCAGTAGCACGAGGTCGAAATCGGCGGACGCGGCCAGGGTCTCGCGTGCCGCCCGGGCGCTGCTCGCGCCCACCACCGTCACATGGTCGCCCAGCCCCTGGATCACCGACTGCAACGCCGACAGGATCAGCGGATGGTCGTCGATCAGCAGCACCTTCATGGTCTCGTCCCCTGGTTGTTCAGGAGCGAAATGCTACGCGAGTGCGTGACTACAAGACGCCTACAAACCAGTGGGTCGTGCCTGTGCTACTTGTTGCGGATGGAAACGTTCAGATGAACCGCCGCACGATCGACTCGGCAATGCACACCGGCTTGGGCGAGCCTTCGCGTTCCATCGTCACTTCCATCGTCATCTGTGCGCCGCCCTCGATGGCCTCGTACGAGAGCAGCTTGAAGCGCCCACGCAGGCGGCTGTTGACCGGCACCGGCGCGGTGAAGCGCACGCGGTTCAGGCCGTAGTTGACGCCCATGCGCGAGCCATCGATCTCGAAGGCGTTGGCGGCCATTTCCGGCAGCAGGCTGAGCGTGAGGAAGCCATGCGCCACGGTGGTGCCGAAAGGCCCCTGGGCCGCCTTGACCGGGTCCACGTGAATCCATTGGTGATCGCCGGTGGCGTCGGCGAAGAGGTCGATGCGGCGCTGGTCGACGGCGATCCAGTCGCTCTCGCCCAGGTCCTGTCCGACGAGGGCTTGCAGTTCAGCAATGGTGGCGAAGCGTTTCATGGATGTCGGGGTTGAAGTAAGAGGCTGCAGCATGGCGCATGCGTGGCGAGGTGGCTTTCACGAGGGTGACACGGCGAATTCGTCACCACCCGACCACTCAGCCCAGCCACTTCACCAGCGGCTCCCACTGCTCCAAATCGCGCTGGACCCGGCTGGGCGCCACGTCCCACAGCGTGAGGCCGCGGGCGGCGAGTTGCACGTAGTTCTGCGTGTCGCGCAGGTAAGCCACCACCGGCACGTCGAGTGTGCCGAGGAAGGTCTTGAGCTGCTCGGCAGAAAGAGTCGTTTCCTTCATGCGCATGCCCACGATGCCTACATGCACCTTGGGCCCGCGCTTCTTCGAGACGATCTCATTGAGGAAGGCATGCGTCGCATGGATGTCGAAGATGCTCGGCTGCAGCGGCACGATCACCTTGTCGGCGATCTTCATCACCTCGTCCAGGCGCTTGTCGTGCAGGCCGGCGGGCGTGTCCAGCACCACGTGGGTCGTGCCCTTGGGCGGGCGCACCACATCGCCGTGCGCCACTTCCCAGGCGCGAATCTCGGGCAGGTTAGGTGGCCGCAGGCCCAGCCAGATCCGTGACGACTGCTGGCGGTCCACGTCCCCGAGCATCACGGAATGCCCCTGCGATGCGTACAAACCCGCGATCTGCGTGGACAGCGTGCTCTTGCCCACGCCGCCCTTGGGGTTGGCCACCACGATCACCGGCATGTGCGCTCCTCGAGGGTTCTTTCGGGTTATGTTAGCGGCGACCGCGAAACGTTCTCCATTCGAACTAACCACAGCATGACTGCGTCTACGCCATCCGCCGCACCAGGTACCGCACCAGGCACTGCCGTCGCCGACAGCGTGCTCGTCATCGTCGCCCACCCGGCCATGGAGCATTCGCGAGTGAATCGAGCGCTCGTGCGTTCGGCCAATGCGCTGCTCGCACAAGGCTCGGTGCCGGCCACCCACAGCCCGATCGAGGTGCGCGAGCTGTACCGGCTCTACCCCGACTATCTCATCGACATCGCGGCCGAGCAGGCGGCCCTCGCGCGCGCACGGTTGGTCGTGTGGCAGCACCCGATCCATTGGTACAGCATGCCGCCGCTCATGAAGCTGTGGGTGGACGAGGTGCTGGCCTTCGGCTGGGCCTATGGACCGGATGGCACGGCCTTGCGCGGCAAGGACTTGTGGCTCGTAGCGTCCACCGGCGGCCCGCAGGACTCGTACCGCCCGGACAGCTACAACCGGTACTTCTTCGATGCCTTCCTGCCACCCTACGAGCAGACCGCCGCGCTGTGCGGCATGCGCTTCCTGCCGCCGATGATGCTGCATGGCGCGCACCGCGTGACGCGGGAGGAAGTCGCCGAACACGCACGCCTCTATGGCGAGCACCTGGCCAGCTACCCCGATTGGCCGGAGCTCGCCGACCTGGCCGAGTGCGTCGCCTGCGAGGTGCCGATGACCGCGCGGCCGGTGGACGAACGGATGGAGAAGGCCGCCTGATGGAACACAGCTCCTGGCTCTACGGCGTGCTCATCTACCTCGGGGCGGCCGTCGTGGCGGTGCCACTGGCCCGGCTGATGGGCCTGGGCGCCATCATCGGCTACCTCGGTGCAGGCATCCTCATCGGACCCTGGGGCCTGAAGCTCGTGACCGACCCGGCCGACATGCTGCACTTCGCCGAGTTCGGCGTGGTGCTCATGCTGTTTCTCGTGGGCCTCGAGCTCGAGCCGCGCCGGCTGTGGTCGCTGCGCAAGCCCATCTTCGGATGGGGCAGCGTGCAGCTGTTCGGATCGGCCGCGGTGATGACGGCCATCGGCGTGGCCTGTGGCGTCGACTGGCGACTGTCGCTCGTGGCTGCGCTGGGCCTGGCGATGTCGTCCACCGCCATCGGCCTGGGCGTTCTTGCTGAGCGCAACCTGATGGCGACCACCTCCGGCCAGAGCATCCTGAGCGTCGCCTTGCTGCAGGACGTGGCGGCCATCCCCATCCTCGCGCTCATCCCTGCGATTGCGATCGGCGGCGCGGCACAGGCGCACGATGGCGGTGGTTGGCTCGGCGCGGGCAAGGCCATCGGCGTGATCGCGATCATCGTGCTCGGCGGGCGTCTGCTGCTGCGCCCGGCGCTTCGGTGGATCGCCGGCAGCCGCACCCCCGAGATATTCACCGCCGCTTCCTTGCTGCTGGTGGTGGCCACCGCCGCGCTCATGCAGGCCGTGGGCCTGTCGATGGCGCTGGGCGCCTTCCTCGCTGGCGTGCTGCTGGCTGAAAGCGAATACCGGCGCGAGCTCGAGACCGACATCGAGCCTTTCAAGGGCCTGCTGCTCGGGCTCTTCTTCATCGCGGTGGGCATGAGCATCGACTTCCAGGTGGTGCTGGAGCGGCCGCTCATCGTCGTGATGCTGGTGCTCGGATTCCTCGCCCTGAAGGCTGCCGTGCTGTGGGCCATGGGCCGCGCCATGAAGCTGCCCATCCCCGAGCGGCCGGTGTTCATCATCCTGCTTGCGCAAGGCGGCGAGTTCGGCTTCGTGGTGTTCCAGACGGCGACTCAGGCGGGTGTCATCGCATCGCCGATGAGCTCGCTGCTGGTGGCGGTGGTCACCATCTCGATGCTCGCGACGCCCTTGCTGCTCGTCGCCGCCGACCGGCTCATCATCCCCAAGCTTGCGGGTCTGAGGCGGCCCAACGTGGCCGAGATCGACGAGCCGCAACACGAGCCGGTGATCATCGCGGGCTTCGGCCGATATGGGCAGATCGTGGGCCGCCTGCTCTACGCCAACGGCGTGACGCCGACGGTGCTCGACCACGACGCCGAGCAGATCGAGGCCATGCGCCGCTTCGGCTGGCCGGTGTTCTACGGCGACGCGACGCGGCTGGACCTGCTGCGCATCGCGGGCGCCGAGAAGGCACGCATCCTCGTGCTGGCCGTCGACGATGTGGACCAGAGCATCGAGGTCGCCAAGATCGCGCGCGAGCACTTCCCGGAACTCACTGTCATTGCACGGGCGCGCAACGTGCGGCACTTGTACGCCTTGCGCGATGCCGGCGTGACGCACATCGAACGCGAGACGCTCGACTCGGCCCTGATGAGCGGCCGCAGTGCGCTCGAGGCGCTCGGCTGGGAGCCGCACCATGCGCGCAATCTCGCGATGCGATTCCGCCGTCACAACCTCGAGCAGGTGCTGTCGATGGCGCCGCACTGGAACGACCAGGCCCGCCTCATCACGGCGGCAAAGCAAGGCCGCCAGCAGCTTGAAGAGCAGTTCGCTGCCGAGCGCGAGCAGGCGAAGCAGCGGCAGAAGCGTTCGGGCTGGGGTGGGGAGGCGGAGTCGTCAGCGGACTAGGACGGGCGCTTCAAGATGAAGGAACGTGACGCGGCTTGCCGCGGTCACGTCCCCTCGACCGCAGGGCTACCTCATGGTCGCCCCAGTCGCTTGACTCACCGGATGGCCTCCTGCGTGATTCGAACGTGCGCATCGGTCACGTGCATGCCGTGAACCGCGATGTCATCGAGGCAATCGTTCGCGTCGACGCCAGGCGTTCGCTCGTCCCGGCGAAGCTCGATGGTCTTGAAGGCAGTCCAGGGCGCGTATTTCTGCGGCAGATTTTCACCTGACGGTTGTGCGGTGAAGCCAAATATGCGGCCAGGACCTTTGAAGATGTGTACTTGCATGTGTCGTACCAGTAGTTGTGATTCGAAGCATCGAACAAACCTCCATTTCTCGAGTTGATCAAATTGCGATTCGAAAACCCGTGGCCTGACATCAGCGACTTGTTCAGGCCTTGGGCCTACAGCCCATCCCACAGCAGCTTCGCTCCCGTCAGCGCCATCCCGCTGTAGGCCACCCGGTAGAACCAGGTGGACGGAATTCGCTTCGTGAGCCACACCCCGAGCCACACGCCGATCGGTGCGAGCGGCATGAGCACGAGCGAGGTGGACATATTGCGGGTGTCGATCAGGCCGAGCCAGGCGTAGGGAATCCATTTGGACAAATTCACTACCGCGAAGAACACCGCCATCGTGGAAGCGTAGGTGATGGGCGCCAATCGCATCGGCAGCACGTAGGCGGCGATGGGCGGGTTGCCCGCGTGTGCGACGAAGCTCGTGAAGCCGGAGGCCACGCCCAGCAGCGCACCCAGCGGCTTCGACGGCACGTGTCCGTCGGCCTTTGGCGGGAAGACCAGGCGCTGCGCCAGGAAGAGCAGCGTCAGCACGCCGACGATGGCGGCCACCGTCTTGCCCGGCAGCAGCCCGAAGAGCACTGTGCCGACGACGGTGCCCACGAGCCCGGCTGGCACCAGAAGCCGCAGCAAGGCGCGGTCGCGCTGCGCCCACAGGCGTTGCAGGCCGGCGGCATCCATCACGAAGAGCAGGGGCAGCATCACCGCGGCGGCCTGGGGCACAGGCATCACGAGCGCCATCAGGGGCACGGCCAGCGAGCCGAAACCGCCGAGGAAGCCGCTCTTGGACAGGCCCATCAGCAGCACGGCCGGCACGGCCACGGCATAGAAGCTCAAGTCGGAGACGATGTCGAGAGTCAAGGTGCGGCGCAGGTGATGAGGAACAAGGCGACAATTCTGCGATGTTTGCCCCTTCCCAGAACGACGTGAGGCGATTCTTCTGCGACGCCTACCGCAAGCGCCGCGAAGGCGGCGTGATGACGCCCCTCGAGACATTGGCCGCCGACTGGGTCGACGAGCACCCGGAATACCACGGCGACCTTGCCGATGTGGACGCCGCGCTGGCCGCCGTCTTCGATGTGGACGCAGGCCGGACCAACCCCTTCCTGCACCTGTCCATGCACCTGTCCATCACGGAGCAGGTGAGCATTGATCAGCCGCGCGGCATCAAGCAGGCCTTCGAACTGCTCGCTGCCAAGCGCGGCTCGGCGCATGAGGCGCAGCACGAGGTGATGGAGTGTCTCGGGCAGATGATGTGGGAGTCGCAGCGCAGCGGTTTGCCACCGGATGGGGAGAAGTACATCGATTGCGTGAGACGACGGGCGACGGGATAGGGCCTCCCAGTCGCTGCGCCCCTGCCCGCAAGGGGCGCCACCTGGCGGACCGGCGGAGCCGGATCCACGGGTGTGCCTTGAGCTGATTCTCGGCCTGCTGGCCGATTACATCGGCAATTTCAGCAGATTGCGTGCCTCGGCCACTGTGGCCGGACGACGCCCGTATTCCCCGCACAGATCCGCCACCTGCCTCACCAGCGCAGCATTCGATGGCGCCAGCGTGTCCTTGTCCAGCCGCACGTTGTCTTCCAGTCCCGTGCGGCAATGGCCGCCCAGCTCCAGCGACCAGCGTGCGAGCGTGAGCTGGTGGCGGCCGATGCCCGCACCCGTCCACGTCGCGTCGGGGGCGAGGCGCTTCAAGGTCTTCACGTAGAACTCGAACACCTCGCGGTCCACCGGCATCGCGTTCTTGATGCCCATGACGAACTGGATGTGCAGTGGGCCGACGATCTTGCCGGCTTCTTGCATGGCGACGGCCTGGAAGATCATGGACAGGTCGAAGGCCTCGATCTCGGGCTTCACACCGTAGGTCTTCATCTCTGACGCGAGCCAGTCGATGAGCTCCGGCGAGTTGTCGTAGACGCGGGTCGGAAAGTTCACCGAACCCGACGCCAATGACGCCATGTCGGGCCGCAGCGACAGCATCGCGCCGCGTTCGCGCCCGGCGCCGGAGCGTCCTCCGGTGGACACCTGCGTGATGATGCCCGGCGCATGCTTGCGGATGCCTTCGAGCACCAGTGCAAAGCGCTCGGGCGCGGAGGTGGGCGATTCGTCGTCGTTGCGCACGTGCAAGTGCACGAGCGTGGCACCGGCTTCGTAGGCGGCCTGTGTCGACTCGACCTGCTCGGTCACGCTGATGGGCACCGCGGGGTTGTCCTTCTTGCGCGGCAGCGAGCCGGTGATGGCGACGGAGATGATGCAGGGGTCGGACATGGGATGTTCCTCACTGGGCCTGGCGCAGGGCAATCGCCTGCAGCGCAAGCCGGTAGCCATGGACGCCCAGGCCCACGATCACGCCTTCAGCGATGTCGCTCAAGTACGAGTGGTGCCGGAAGGGCTCGCGGCGATGCACGTTGCTGACGTGCACCTCGATGAAAGGAATCGCCACGCCCGCGAGCGCGTCGCGCAGTGCGATGCTGGTGTGCGTGAAGGCGCCGGGGTTGATGACGATGAAGCCGATGCCTTCACGCCGCGCCGCATGGATGCGATCGATCAACGCGCCTTCGTGGTTGCTCTGGAACGCATCGAGCGCGAAGCCGAGCCGCCCTGCTTCGTCGCGGCACATCGCCTCCACGTCGGCCAGCGTCGCGAAGCCATAGGTGGCCGGCTCGCGCGTCCCGAGCAGATTGAGGTTGGGTCCGTTGACCAGCAGCACTTTCATCGCAAGGTCTCCTTCAGTCGCAGTCCGCCGGGCAGCGGCACCGAGCGGCGCAGCACGTCCTCGGCCAGCCACAGCGCGGACTTGCGCGCCCGCGCGGCCACGGTGCGCTGCGGCATCTGCTGATAGTCGTCGTTGAACACCTCGAAGCTGTAGTCGCCGCGGTAGCCCATGGCGTCGAGCCGGCGCACCAGGTCTTCCAGCAGTTCGCTGTGCACGCCTTCGCCGGGGAAGACGCGGAAGGTGCGCGCGGTGGTGATGCGCTCTTCCACCGTCGGCACTTCGTTCCACATGAAGTCGGACAGCTGCACGAGGAAGATCTTGCGCGGGTCGATGCTGGCCAGCGCGTCGAGCGGCGTGCGCATTGCGAAGATGTGGTACGAGTCGATGCCAATGCCGAGGTTGGGCATGTCGGCGCGCTTCACGGCCTCCCATGCAGTCGTGTACTCGTTGATCGCGCGGCCCCACGACAAACCTTCATAGGCGACTTTGATGCCCAGCGGCAGCGCAAGCATGGCGAGCTTGCGCAGGTCGCGCGCCACCGCATCGATGTCGCCGCTCGCATGCGTCGAGGTGGACGAGCAGGCCAGCAACACGCGGCTGCCGAGCGCGGCGCCCATCTCGAGCATGGAGCGGGCGACGTCCACCTTGTAGTCGTGCAGGTGGCCGGACAGGCCTTCGAAGTCGCGCAGCACCTGGAAGCCGGTGACGCGAACGCCGCTGGCCTTGACCGCGGCGATCGCCGCGTCCACGCCCTCGGCATGGCCGGTGATGTCGCGCGCCGACAGCATGACTTGCGAGAAGCCCGCGTCGCGCACGGCGGCCAGCTTGACCGGCAGCGTGCCGGCCAGCGTGATGGTGTCCATCCCGAAATCGGCGATGTTCTTCATCGCGGCCACTGCACGAGTTCGAAGGACACGGTGCCGAGCACGGGACGGGTGAGCGCGCCACGCGCCTGCGCATGCACGCGGTCGGTCTCGACGAAGTCGACGCCGTTCTCGCGCAAGAGCCGCACGGCGGCGAGCACGTCAGGCACGCCGAAGCCGATTCGCTGCAGCGACTCCGGTGCATCGGCTGCATCGGCAGGCGGCTCGATGAGCTGCAGCATCAGGCCATCCGGGCTGCGCAACAAGCGGCCGCTGGGCAGGATGCCGAAGCGCTCGTCGTCGCGCAAGGGCGTCCAGCCGAAGAGTTCTTCGTAGAACGCCGTCCAGTCGGCCATGCGCCCCGCGCCGATGTACTGCACGAGGCCGAACCAGCCCATGCACGCGAATGAAGGCGGTTGGCGCTCGACGGTCGGGATGGGCACGAAGTCCACGTCCCAGATCGAGAACTCGCGCCAGCGGTCGACGAAGTAGATGCGCGTCGCGCCCACGCCGTGGATGGCCGGGATGTGCAGCTCCATCGGCCGCACCTCGGTGGGCACGGGCCATGCGCCGCGGCTTACGGCACGCGCATGGGCTGCGGCGGCGTCGCGCACGCGCAGGCCGAAGGCGGAGATGGTGGGTGCCGTGTCGGTGTCGGCATGGTGGGCGTTGACGACGATGTTCATGCCGCCCTGGCGGTACAGCAGCACCTCGCGTGATCGATGGCGTGCGACCGGCCGAAAGCCCATGGCTTCGAGCGACTGGCCGAGCGCCTGCGGCTTGGCAGTGGCGAACTCGACGAACTCCAGGCCTTCGATGCCCATCGGGTTGGGCGCCTGGCCGATGTGCTCGCGATCGGCGAGGGTGGTGGCGTCGGCGGTCATTGGAAATCCTCCATGCTGCGCGCTGCGGAATTCGCGTTGGGGACGCCCCAGCGGCTCATGCAACCACCTCTTCTTGCGGCGAACGCGCTGCGATGAGTTCGCGGAAGTGCCGCTCCATGCGCGATGCATCCGGCTCGCGGCCGGTGAAGAGGCGAAAGGCGCCCACCGCCTGGCCCACCGCCATGCCACCCCCATCCGCAGTCGGGCAACCGAGGGCGCGCGCCGCCTGCAGCAAGGCGGTATCGAGCGGGAAGTAGACGATCTCGCTCACCCACAGGGTCGGTCTCAGAAGCTCGGCAGGCAAGGGCAGGCCGGGCAGCTTGTCCATGCCGGTGGGTGTGCAGTGGACGAGGCCGCTTGCTTCGTGCAGCGCCGCCTCGATGTCCGAGGTGACGCTGATGCGGTCCGCGCCGTGGTGTGCCGCGAGTCGGGCGGCGAGAGCGTGCGCACGTTCGGGCTCGCGGTCGACGATGACGAGATTGCCAGCGCGCATGCGCAGAACGGCATCGGCCACCGCCGCGCCCGCGCCGCCTGCGCCGAGCTGCACCACCCGCGACAAGTCCGCCTGAGGCAGTGCACGGCGAAAGCCCCACGCCCAGCCCGAGCCATCGGTGTTGTGGCCGATGAGCCGGCCGGCGCGGTTCACGACGGTGTTGACCGCACCCAGCGCGCGCGCCTCGTCCGACAGTTCATCAAGCAGCGGCATGACCGCCTGCTTGCACGGGTAGGTGACGTTCAACCCTGCGAAGCCGATGGTGCGCACCGCCTGCATCAGCGCGGGCAGCTGCGACACGTCGGCGCCGGTGGCATCCAGGTCGATCAGCTGGTAGTGCAGGCGCAGGCCGTGGCGGCGGGCCTCTTCCTCATGCATCGAGGGCGTGAGCGACCTCTGGATGCCAGCGCCGATGAGACCGATGAGCAGCTTGTCGTTCATGTCGCCGGACGAGCGGCGACTGATGCCGCGAGGTCCGTGCGGCAGTATAAATGTACGAACTAGTTAGTTGCAAGCGGCTTGATGCCGATCGCCACCGACAGCAGGGCTATTTCCTGACGGAGCGCACGATCATCTCCACGATGCTGTCTCGCCGCTCCCGCAGTGCCTTGGCAGACTCCATGTCGCGCTTGAAGATGAGGGCGAAGGTGTGCCGGTTGGCCACGCTGAAGAAGCACAGCGACGAGATGCTCATGTGCAGGTCGATCGGGTCGATGTCCTTGCGGAAGACGCGCGCCTTCACGCCACGCTCGTACACCTGCTGCACCGCCGAGATGGCCGGTGTGTTGAGCTGCTGGATGGTCTTGCTCTGCGCAAGGAACTCCCCGCGGTGCATGTTCTCGTTCATCACGAGGCGGATGAAATCTTCGTGCTCGTGCTGGTAGTCGAAGGTGAAGGCGACCAGCTTGCGCAGCGCGTCCTCGGGCGGCAGGTCCTCGAGGTGGAGCGTCGCCTCGATCTCGCGGATGCGGCGGTAGGCGTCTTCCAGCACCGCGATGTACAGGCCTTCCTTGCTGCCGAAGTAGTAGTACAGCATCCGCTTGCTGGTGCGCGTGGCCTCGGCGATCTCGTCGATGCGCGCGCCGCTCAGGCCCTTGCCGGCGAACTCGGTGGTGGCGACGGCCAGGATGTCGGCCATGGTGCGTTCGGGGTCATTGGTGCGCGTGGGCTCGGGGCGTGCCTTCTTGCGGGGTTTCTGTACCGTTTCGTTCATGGGAAAAGCCTAACACGCGATGAATGGTGCAGGTCAGTTTGACTGCGGGTAAACACGAATCGCGCAAAACGAACTAGTTCGTACATTTACATCAGTGCCGACCGGCACGCGTTCCTCCTCCAGCTCCACCGAGGTTCCAGATGACGACTCCTTCTTCAGCGCAGCCTGCGGCGCCCGTTCGAACCCCCCGAAAAGCCGCCTTCGCGAGCTGGATCGGCAGTGCGGTCGAGTACTACGACTTCTTCATCTACGGCACGGCGGCAGCGCTCGTGTTCGGCAAGATCTTCTTCCCGTCCTTCGACCCGGCGGTCGCCACGGTGGCGGCCTTCGCCACCTTCGGCGTGGGCTACGTCACGCGGCCGATCGGCGCGGTCATCCTCGGCCACGTGGGCGACAAGTTCGGCCGCAAGAAGGTGCTGACCTTCACGCTCTTGCTCATGGGTGTCTCCACCTTCCTCGTCGGCGCCTTGCCCACCTACAACCAGGTCGGCATCGCCGCGCCCATCCTGCTCGTGATGCTGCGCCTGCTGCAGGGCCTGTCGGCGGCCGGCGAACAGGCTGGCGCCAACTCGATGACGCTGGAACACGCGCCGGAGCACCGCCGTGCGTTCTTCACCAGCTTCACCCTGAGCGGCACGCAGGCGGGGCTCATCCTCGCGACGCTGGCCTTCTTGCCGGTGTCGGCGCTTCCTGAGGCGGACCTGCTGGCCTGGGGCTGGCGCATCCCGTTCTTCCTGAGCGCCATCGTCGTGGTCGTCGGGATGTGGGTGCGCCGCACCTTGCCGGAGACGCCGGCCTTCGCCGAAGAAGAGAAGTCAAACAAGACAGCGCAGCTGCCCGTGGCCGAGTTGTTCCGCGAGCAGTCGTCGGACGTGGTACGCGTGGTGCTGTGCGCACTGGTGTCCGTCGTGAGCACGATCTTCAGCGTGTTCACGCTGTCGTACGCAGTGAACACCATGCACATCCCGAAGGCGACGATGCTGACGGTGCTGATCCTCGCCAACATCGTGGCATTGGCCGCCATCCCGCTGTGGGCGATGCTTGCGGACCGCATCGGCCGCAGGCCGGTGTTCATCCTCGGCGCACTCGGTTCGGCCGCGCTCATCTGGCCCTACATGTGGGCCATCAGCCAGGTCGACACGACCATGATCTTCGTCTTCGGGCTGCTGCTGTCGGGCGTGGTGTACAGCGCCGCCAACGGCGTGTGGCCGTCGTTGTACGGCGAGATGTTCGACACGCGGGTGCGGCTGTCGGGCATGGCCATCGGTACGCAGGTGGGCTTTGCGCTCGGCGGCTTTGCCCCGACCATCAGCGCGGCGATCCTGCAGCCGGGGCCGACGGGCTGGATGCCGGTGGCCCTGTTCACCACGGCCGTCACGCTGGTGGCTGCGATCTCCGCGGCGACTGCGCGCGAGACCTTCCGCACGCCGATGAAGGACCTCGGTCGCAAGCCGCGGGGCGCTGGCGGCAATGGGCAGGCCGTTGACGTGCAGATGCGGCACGCCTGAACGGTCGGGCCGCTGTTCGATGGGCTGGTCCTTGGATTGCCTCTGTGGTCTCTGTGTGCTCTGTGGTGTCAATGCAATCGCCGCACAACCCGTTCCCGCAAAGAGCGAGCCGTTGGCTCAGAACTCGAGGTTGTCGATGAGCCGCGTGTTGCCCAGCTTGGCCGCGCCCAGCGCCACGAGCGCGTGGTCGCCGGCTCGCGGCGGCAACAGGTCGTCGCGACGGCGCACGGTGAGGTAGTCCACCGCCCAGCCGTGAGTATTCAGCGATGCGACGGCCTGGGACTCAATGTCCGCCGCCCGCGACGGCGCTGCGCGGAAGGCGCTCGCCATGTCGCGCAGCGCACCGCCAAGCTCGGTGGCCTTCGCGCGTTCGGCATCGCTCAGGTAGCCGTTGCGCGATGACAGCGCGAGGCCGCTGTCCGCGCGCCGCGTCTCGCCCGCCTCGATGTCGATGGGCAGCGCGAACTGCTCCACCATGCGGCGGATGACCATCAGCTGCTGGTAGTCCTTCTTGCCGAACACCGCGACACGCGGGCGCACCGCGCCGAAGAGCTTCATCACCACAGTGCACACGCCGGTGAAGAAGCCGGGCCGGAAGTGCCCTTCGAGGATGTCGGCGAGCGCCGGGTCGGGTTGCACCTTGTAGGTCTGCGGCTGCGGGTAGAGCTCGCGTTCGTCCGGCGCGAACACCAGGTCGCAGCCGGCGGATTCGAGCAGCTCGCAGTCGCGTGCCAGCGTGCGGGGATAGCGGTCGAAGTCTTCGTGCGGCGCGAACTGCAGCCGGTTGACGAAGATGCTCGCCACCACCGGCAGGCCGTGCGCCTTCGCCTGGCGCACGAGGCTCAGGTGGCCTTCGTGCAGGTTGCCCATGGTGGGCACGAAGGCGCAGGCCTGCGGCGTGGGCAGCGCGGCGCGCAGGTCGGCGATGGTGTGCAGGGTTTGCATGGCTCGCTCCCGTGAATCAATGGCCGTGGATCAGTAGCCGTGGAGGGTGTCGTCCGGAAAACGGCGTGACTTCACGTCGCTCACGTAGGTGCGCAGGGCCGCCTCGATGCTCGTCGCGCCGTCCATGAAGTTGCGCACGAAGCGGGGAAGCTTGCCCTGCGTGATGCCCAGCATGTCGTGCATCACCAGCACCTGGCCCGAGCAGCCCTTGCCGGCGCCGATGCCGATGACGGGAATGGGCAATGACTGCGTGACATCAGTCGCCACGCTGCTGGGCAGCAGCTCCAGCACCAGCATCGCGGCACCCGCATCGGCCACTTCACGCGCATGCTGCTTCAGTGTCGCCGCGGCTTCATCGTTGCGGCCCTGCACGCGGTAGCCGCCGAGCGCATGCACCGACTGCGGCGTGAGCCCCAGGTGCGCACACACCGGGATGCCGCGTTCGGTGAGAAAGCGGATGGTCTCGTTGGTCCAGCCGCCGCCTTCGAGCTTCACCATCTGCGCGCCGGCCTGCATCAGGGCCACCGCACTTTCGAGCGCCTGCGCGGGAGATTGCTGGTACGAGCCGAAGGGCAGGTCGCCGATCAGCCACGCATGCTTGTTGCCACGTGCCACGCAGCGGATGTGATACGCCGTCTCTTCCAGCGTCACCGGCAGCGTGCTCGTCTGGCCTTGCACCACCATGCCCAACGAGTCGCCCACCAGCAGGCAGTCGACGCCGGCAGCGTCCATCACCTTCGCGAAGGAGGTGTCGTAGCAGGTCAGCATCGCGATGGGTTCGCCCTGGGCATGCATCTCGCGGATGCGATGCAGGGTCATCGCCTTGCGCGGCGCCGCGGCAATCGGTGCGCCGCCATACACAGCTTGGTCGCTCATGGCATGCCCCTCAGGCTGCTTGCAGCCCGAGCTTGGCGAACAGCACCTGGTCGGCTTCCACGTCGGGGTTGCCGGTGGTGAGCAGCTTGTCGCCGTAGAAGATGGAGTTGGCGCCGGCCATGAAGCACAGCGCCTGCACCGCCTCGCCCATCTGCTGGCGGCCGGCGGACAGCCGCACCATGGCTTCGGGCATGGTGATGCGCGCGGCCGCGATGGTGCGCACGAACTCGAAGTGGTCCAGGCGGTCGGTGCCGTGCAGCGGCGTGCCTTCCACCTGCACGAGGTGGTTGATGGGCACCGACTCGGGGTAGGGCTCCATGTTCGCGAGCTCGGCGATCAGGGCAGCACGTTGCGAGCGCGATTCACCCATGCCGACGATGCCGCCGCAGCACACCTTCACGCCGGCGCTGCGCACTTTGTGCAGCGTGTCGAGGCGGTCCTCGAACTGGCGGGTGGTGATGATGTCGGCGTACTTGTCGGGTGCGCTGTCGATGTTGTGGTTGTAGTAGTCCAGGCCCGCGTCGCGCAGCGCCTCGGCATGGCCCTCGCCCAGCATGCCCAGCGTCGCGCAGGTCTCCAGGCCGAGCGACTTCACGCCGCTCACGAGCTCGGCCACCTTCTCGATGTCGCGGTCCTTCGGGCCGCGCCAGGCGGCGCCCATGCAAAAGCGCGTCGCGCCGGCTTCCTTGGCGCGGCGGGCCGCGTCCATCACGGCATCGAGCTTCATCAGCGGGGTGGCTTCGACGGGCGTGTCGAAGTGGACCGACTGAGGGCAGTAGCCGCAGTTTTCCGGGCAGCCGCCCGTCTTGATGGACAAGAGCGTGGACAGCTGCACCTCGCGCGGGTCGAAGTGCTGGCGGTGCACGGTCTGCGCGCGGAACAGCAGCTCGTTGAACGGCAGTTCGAACAGGGCGGCCACGTCGTCCACCGACCAGCGCTGGTGCGCCGTGCGGGGTGCGGGACGGTGAATGGCCACAGGTGCTTCTTGCATGCGAGCTCCTCGATGATGTTCTGGTTGGTGGGCGGTGGCCCTGCGTTGTCGACGGCGTGGTGGGCCGCTCAGCTCGGTCAGGATGGCTGGTAGGCCAGTCTCACGTAGATTGGCGCGAACGCCTCCGCCTGCGTGATTTCCAGCAGGCGCTCCCTGGCCAGCTCCAGCATGGCGATAAAGGTGACGACCAGCACGGGCGTGCCGCGCGTGGTGTCGAACAGGTCTTCGAATTCGACGAACTTGCGGCCCTGCAGCGTGCGCAGCACGATGCTCATGTGCTCGCGCACCGACAGCTGTTCGCGGGTGATGGTGTGGTGCTGGTTGAGCTTGGCGCGCTTGAGGATGTCTTGCCAGGCGGCGCGCAGCTCGTCGGTGTCCACGTCCGGAAAGCGCGGCGTGGGCGACTGCTCGATGACCACCTGCGCGCGCAGGAAGTCGCGGCCGAGCACCGGCAGCGCATCCAGGCGCGCGGCGGCCAGCTTGATCTGCTCGTACTCGATGAGCCGGCGCACGAGTTCGGCGCGCGGGTCCTCGGGCTCCTTGCCGTCGTCCGTCTTCTTGGGCGGCAAGAGCATGCGCGACTTGATCTCGATGAGCATTGCCGCCATCAGGAGGTATTCGCTCGCGAGCTCGAGGTTGGTCTTGCGGATCTGGTCGACATACGCGAGGTACTGGCGCGTCACGTCGGCCAGCGGGATGTCGAGGATGTTGAAGTTCTGCTTGCGGATGAGGTAGAGCAGCAGGTCCAGCGGGCCTTCGAAGGCCTCGAGGAAGACCTCCAGTGCATCGGGCGGGATGTACAGGTCCTGGGGCAGCGAGAACAGCGGCTCGCCGTACAGGCGGGCCATGGCCACGCGGTCCACCGCCTGCGGCAGCACGTCGGCGGGCGGGGGTGGCATGTCCGGCACCGGAGGCTCGTTCGCCTCCAGGGCTTTCGCGGCGTCGCTCACGAAGCGGCTTCCGTCAGCAGGTCTCAGACCTTGCTCTGGTAGACGTACGGCTGCTGGGGCACCCGGGCGTCGCCGTATTCGGTTTGCGCCTGGCGGTCGATGGGCTTGTCCCACAGCAGGGCGCGGCCGGCGCGCTGTTCTTCCTCCAGGGTGGGCTTGTTCGCCTTGAGCTCGTCGATGAACTCGGTGATGTCGGACTTGTAACGCTTCCAGAACAGCGGCATGGCAGGCGCGGCCGGGAGGCCGGTGGCGAAGACGAATTGGCGGCGATTTTAGCGGTCGGGCGAACAAGCGCTCAGGCGAGGGCCACGAGATCAGCCAGGACATGGGCAAATGCCACTGGCCAAAGCCAGCGGGTGCGCCAGTAGAAAGCGGTCATCACCACGCCGTACAGCACGATGGACAGCGAGCCGATCGGCCCCTGGTACACGTGGTACAGCAGGCGCACGAGGGTGCTCACGCCGATCGCCACCGAGGCGCCGTGGCCGCGGAATGCATCGACGAGGAAGCAGAGGAAGGTCTCCTCGTACACGCCGTTCACGACCGACAGCGCGAGCGCCATCGTGATCGAGATGCGGGTGTTGGACATGATCTCGGCGATCGGCTGGGCTTGCAGCTCTCGGGTGTCCACAAAGGCGGCCGCCACCCACCAGGTGGCCAGGCCCGCGATGAACAGCAGCACGCCGACCGCGCCGCCTGCGAGGCTCGGCCTCGGCAGCAGCGAACGCCACGCGTAGCCGCGAAAGCGCAGGAAGGCCAGCGCCAGCGCGCCCAGCACCAGCTCGACGAGGATGGTGTCGGCCAGCCCCGCATCCGAGAAGCCTTCACCGGCCGGAAAGTCAGCGCCGACTGCGCTCAGCGAGATGAGGATGAACCAGCCGAAGCACAGGATGGTGACGGCCACCGCCTCGGCCGGCCCGGGCACGCGGGCCGCTACCGGCTCCGGGGTTTCCGGCTCGGGACCGCCGGGCTGGCCGGGGCCGGCCATCAGGCCTCGACCCGGCGAAGGTTCAGCGCGTCCTTGAGGAAGCCGTGCGGATGCCCGGCGATCCAGCGGGCCAGCTCGTCCAGCCGGCCGCTGCCCACTTCGATGGCCGGCAGCTCCAGGCTGATCGACTCGAAGCCGTCGAGGTTTTGCAGCTGGAAGTGGATGCGGCCGCTGTCGTGCTGCGGCGTGACGCGCACGAGGCCGAAGAAATCGGCGGTGAATGTGTAGCGGCGGCCTTGAAGCTTGCCCGTGACCGGGTCGCGCACGGCTTCGTTCTCGAACTTCGCGCCGCTCTGGTGGAGCTTGCTTTCCAGCTTCTCCATGTCGGGCAGGAAGTCCTTGAACAGCTGCAGCTCGCGGCCGGATTTCAGCTGCCAGTGCATCACGAGGAAATCGAACACGTCATCGTCGCGCAGCTTCTTCCTGCGTGAATCGACGCGGAACTCGGCGAGCGGCAGTCGCTCGAGCACGTTCTGGCGGTCGAGCGTGAAGCGGGCGGTGCTGGCGGGGCGCAGCACGTCCAGCTGCGGCGCGAGCGTGGTGAAGTAGCTGAACACCGTCTTGCAGGCGGCTTCGGTCAGCGCGGTGTTGCGCGCGAGCGCGGCGGTGTCGCCGGTCTGCCGCGCCTTCAGGGCATCGGCCTGGCGCTTGAGGTCGTCGAGGAAGCTCACGGGAAGGAGTCTGTGGAGGGCGAGAGGCGCACAGAATAGCGCAGCACTGCGGCGTGGCCCCGGTGTTTCATCACTTTTCAGGACGGTGCGGGGCATCATCCAAGGCCATGCAGGAAATCGAACTCAAGTTTCAGGTGCCGGCCGCGGCGCGCGCGGCGGTGGACGCTGCCGTGGCGGGTACGGCCAAGCCGCCGCGCCAACGATTGCGTGCGGCGTACTTCGACACCGCTGACCGCGCACTGGCCCGCGCCGGCATGGCGCTGCGCATCCGCCACGAGGGCCGGCGCATGGTGCAGACGCTCAAGGGGTTGGGCGACGACGGCATCACGCGGGCCGAGCACAACGTGGAGCTCGTCGGCATGAAGGACGCGCATGCCGATCCGGCGCTGCATGCGTGCGTGCCGGTGGGCGAACGGCTGCTTGGGTTGCTCGAGGCCTCGGGTCCGCTGCAAGAGACCTTTCGCACCGATATCCGCCGCCGCACGCGCGCGCTGCGCAACCGCTTCGGCGTGGTGGAGCTGGCCTTCGACGAGGGCCTGATCGTGGCTGGAGAGCGGCGGCTGCCGGTGCGCGAGCTGGAGATCGAGCTCGTGCGTGGTTCACCACTCGCAGTGCTGGCCGCGGCGCGCGTCTGGGTCACGCGTCATGGGCTTTGGTTGGACATGCGCAGCAAGGCGCAGCGCGGCGACATGCTGGCGCGCGACGAGGCGCAGGCGCCGCCGCGCAAGGCCACGCCTGTCACGCTGAAGCGCGGCATGACCTTGCGCGACGCCTTGCGGCCCGTGTTGCTCTCGTGCCTGGACCAGGTCACGCACAACGCAAGCCAGGTCGCCAGCGGCGAGCACGGCGACGAGCACGTCCATCAGCTGCGCGTGGGTCTGAGGCGATTGCGCTCGGCCTGGCGGCTGTTCGAGTCCGACGAGCTGGACCCGGCCTTGAGCCGGCACGCACGGGCGGTGTTCCGGGCGCTGGGGGCGCCGCGCGATCGTTCGGTGCTGGCACAGACCTTGTCCGATGAACTCACCGCGGCCATGACCGCCAGTGGCCACAGCGTGCCCTTGCCACGACTGCGCGGCGCCAGCGACGAAGCGCGTGCCGTCGAGGTGGTGCGCGGCCTCGAACTGCAGGCGCTGATGTTGTCCTTGTTCGAATGGACGCAAGGCGCCGAAGGCGGTGCCAAGGGCACCGCGGACTCGGCCACTGCCACGCAGATCATCGCGGCGCGCGCTCTCGATGCCGATGCGGCGCGTCACCTGCGCCGGCAGCTGCAGCGCCTGCATCGTCAGGTCGTGCGCGACCTGCGCCGCTTCGCCCGGCTCGATGACCCAGCGCGTCACCGCATTCGCAAGCGCGGCAAGCGGCTGCGTTACGGGCTGGAGTTTGCGCACGCGCTGCTCGGCAGGAAGAAGACACAAGCCTGCATCGACGGGCTGAAAGACGTGCTCGATGCGCTCGGCCACTACATGGACCTGGGCATCGCCATCGAAGCGTGCCGCGACCTGCCGCCCCACGCAGCGGATTCCGCCTTCGCGCTCGGTTGGCTGAGCGCGCGGCGCGAGGCCGTGGTGGGCCAGGCCGCCGCCCTGGGCGATGCCCTGGCGAAAACGCCACCCCCGTGAGGGGCTCTTGAAAAAGCACCGTTCATCCCTACCCAGCGTCTTCTGGCGCGCGCGTGGCAACGTTCCGTCGCGCGGCGATTTGCATTCGCCGGCGCCCCCGCTAGCATTCCCTCCGCCCGCGAACCTTTGACCTGTCGTCTTGCTTCGCGCGCGCCAACCGACCAGGAGAGATCCACTTGACATCCAGTCTCAGCGTGACGTCGACCAGCCCGCAATCGCTCCAGACGGTCGACCTCACCGGCCTCGCCTTGCCGGCGGACTTCCCGCTCACGCTCACGTCCGAGCAGGTGCAGCAGGTGAAGACTCAGCTGGAGCAGCACAGCCTCGCCAACACCACCCAGCTGGACATCGCCAAGATCGGCCACGAGGCGGAGGCGGCGCTGCACCGCACGCTCGGTGGCTTCCTCGACAAGATCGAAAAGGGCGAGCAGCCGAAGATCTTCACGCTCGTCTCGCGGCTGAGCGAAGCGGTGGACGAGCAGCGCCTGCCCGCGCTCGCCGACGAAATCCTCAACGCCAAGCCCACGCTGATGGACCGCATCGCAGGGGCCTTCAACCGCAAGTCGCTCAGCCGGGCGATGCAGCGGGCGTATGAAGAGATCCGGCTGCGCGCAGCCGGCAAGACCAAGACGCTCAACGACTTCATCAAGGGCATGGAAAAGGAGCTCGAGCAGGAACAGCGGCGGCTCGAATCCGAACTGCGCACGCAGGAGCAGCTGAAGGAAAGCTACCGCGGGCACTTCGTCAACTTCGGCGTCGTGGTCGCCTTCATGACGAGCTGGGTGGCTCATGCCCGCGCCGAGGTGCAGCAGGCGGCAGACAGCGGGGTGGACGCGACCACGCTGCGCTTCATGCAGGAGAAGCTGCAGGCGCTCGAAAGCCGCGCGCTCGCGCTCGAAAGCACGCTCACGCGGCTGCCGTCCGACCAGCTCACGATTCGCCTGCTGGAGAACGCCGGCATCTCGACGCTGCAAGAGACCATGACGACGGCGTCGGGCCGCTTCGCGAGCATCAAGATGACGCTCTTGACCATCCATGGCGCGCTGGTCACGCAAGGCGTTCAGCGCCTGGCGGAGCAGGGCGCGGCGCTGGACGCCAACCTGCTCGCCGTGCGCTCGGCGCTGATGAAGGACGTCGTCGGCAAGGCGGCCAACGCGCCTGGCGACAACCGACTGGCCGAGGCCAATGGCTTGAAGAAGATCGTGGCCGACACGCGCGAGCTGGTGCAGATCGTCGACCGCGCGGCCGAGTCCAACAAGCAGAAGTTCGAGGCAGCACGCGCCATCACGCAGCAGGCGCGGCAGGAGCTCGCTGAACTCGGCGCCTCCATTCGCCCCGATTTGCCGCTGCAGCGCTGAGCCGTCATCGCCGCATCCCATCCACTCCATCGCACGAACACACCATGACCAGTCTGGTACTCAACCTCACCAAGCCCGGCGAGCAGGCGTCCAAGCTGCAGCTGAACCTCAGCAAGAACGAGGTGTTCACCGTCAAGCTGTCGTGGGACGAGAAGTCGTCCGCCGACAAGACCGACCTCGACCTGCATGCCATCGTCGGCGTGAACACCGGCGAAGGCGCCAAGGCGGGCGCCTTCGAGGACATCCTCAGCACCTACAACGTGCGCCGCAAGATCGGCGGGCAGCAGGTAGGCATCCTCGACAAGAAGGCCGACGGCAGCTTCGAGATCCACGGCGGCGCGCTGGTGCACAGCCCCGACGCGCAGGACGGCAACCTCGAAGGCGACGACGAATGGATTCGCGTCGACCCGTCCAAGCTCACCTCGCCGGCCAACGGCCACCTGGAGATTCCGCTCGTCGCGATGATCCATGGCGCGTCCACTGCGCGCCGGTTCGCTGACGTGAAGAACGCGCGGGTGGCGGTGGTGAACTCCACCGGCCGCGAGTTGATGAACGCGACGCTGTCGAACCAGTTCGGTGAATTCATCGGCGTGCAGATGGGTTCCATCTTGATCGACCGCAACGGCACGGCCAGCTTCGCGTCGGTGGGTGTTGGATTTAACGGCGACTTCAACAGCGTGCTGGGTCATTTCTCGTGATCGGGCGTGCTGTGCCGAGCTTGTGACCCAAGCAACGACGTGAACCTGCGCCCGACCATCATCGGCGGCAAGGCGACGCAACCCGCGTCGCCGGACGAGTCGCAGGCGCAGGAGCTGCAGCCGACGGTGATCGGGCCGGCCATGTCGTCACCTGCGCCGGTGGCGCCGACTGTCGTGACGACGGTGATGCCCGGCGGTGCGCCGCCGGCAACGACGACCGAGGTGCCTGCACCGAAGGCCACGGCGATTCCGGTGTCGTCGCCACGACCTTCCTCCGCGGCTTCATCCGCCGCTCCGCCCGCACCCCTCGCCTCGTCCGCCGGCGCCGTGGCGAAACAGGTCACCAAGGTGCTCGGTGTCGAGCGCAAAGGCCTGTCCGTCGATGCCGTGGAACTGCGCGCGAGGCATGCGCAGGCATCGCCCGCGGCGATCGACCAAGCCGTCGCGCTGCTCGCGGGCATCGTGCCGCAGACCTGCTCCGCCTCATACGTCGAGCAGCTCGGGCGCGCATCGCAGGAAGGCGTGGCGCGCGTGGTGGACCGCGTGCTGCGCATCGTCGACGAGGAAGTGCCGCGCACTGCAGGCCGCCATGTCGAGCGCATGCTGGAGCTGCTGGGAGACATCGCCGAAGTGCTCAAGCCGGGCGGCATCGGCTGGCGGCGCAGGTCGCTGCGCCAAGTGTTGGTGGACAGTCGCGGCGAGCTCGACGCGCTGCGTGCGGTGCTCGAACGCTCCGAGACCAGCCTCGTCGATCAACGAGAGAAGCTCGTCGCGATGCAGGGCGACGTCAACCAGCTGCTCGACGGCCTGAACGGCGTGCTGGTCGCGCTCGCCGAACTGCGCCCCGTCTTCGCGGACAACCGCCGCCAGCAAGCCATCGACCACCGCGAGACCGATGTCGCGAAATCCGTCGCGCTGCTGCAAACGCACCGCCTGCAGATGCAGCGCCTGGAGGCCGACTTCACCCAACTCGCGCAACGCATCCGCGACGCGGCGCTGCATGCGCTGCCGGCGTGGCTCTCGGCTGCCGCGTCGAGCCCGAATGAATCACTCAACGAGACCGAGCGCTTCACGCTGATGGACCAGCTGCATGCGTTGATGCTCGTGCTGTCCCCCCGATCCTGACGAAAGGCGCCGCATGGCATTGCAACTGAATCTCGAGAAGTCCAAGGCATCGCTGCAGATGTGCCTGCAGAAGGCCGGCGTCACGCAGCCACCTGTCATGGACATGGGCGTGCTGCTGGACGTGAGCGGCTCCTTCGAGGACGAGCACCAGGACGGCACCACCAACAAGCTGCTGTCGCGCCTCGTGCCCTGGGGCCTCACCTTCGACCCCGACGGCAAGCTCGACCTCACCACCTTCAGCAACGGCCCGGCGCATGTGCAGCGCGTGGGCAGCGTCACCGCGCAGAACTACACCGATTTCGTCCGCCGCCAGGTGATCGGCCAGGTGAGGGGCTGGAACGGCGGCACCGACTACAGCTACGGCATCGAGGATTTCCTGCGCCTGTTCGGCTGGCTGGACAACCAAGGCAAGACGCCCGGCTTTCTCGGCAAGCTCTTCGGCGAGAAGCCGGTCGCGCCGGTGGAGCGCAGGCGGTCACTGGTCACCGTCATCACCGACGGCGAGAACAACGACGCCGACCGCACGCGCGAGGTGCTGCGCCGCTCACAGGCGCGGCACGACGAGGTCTACTTTCTCTTCATCGGCGTGTCGAACCAGGGCAGCAGCTTTCCCTTTCTCGAGCAGATCGGCGACGAATTCGACAACACCGGCCTGGTGGTGGTGCCGGAGATCCGGCAGTTCGTGCAGCTGGGGGACGATGAGCTGAATGAGATGCTGTTGCTGGATGAACTGGTGACCTGGCTCAAGCGCTGATGTTTGCTCCCTTCCCCGCTGGGGAGGGCTGGGTGGGGGTGTCAGCGTCGCGGGACGTTGAGATGCGCAAGCGCGGTCGGCAGGTCAGGCACCAAGTTCTCCGCACCGAGCACGGCTGCGAAGCCCGACCGCCTGATCAACCCCAGCGGCTGCTCATTCAGCTCGCACAGCACTAGCCTCACGCCTTGCTTGCCCAGCGCGCGATGCAGCTGCGCCAAGGCTTCGAGCCCGGAGGTGTCCATCGAGATCAGCCGATGCGCCTCCAGCACCAGGGCCTGCGTTCCCGGCGGTATGTCCAACCCGAGCGGCTCCAGCTTGGCCACCGCGCCGAAGAAGAGCGAGCCGTAGAGCCGCACGACCCGCACCTCGCTGGTGGACGCCGCATGCGGCTCGACGCGAAACAGCGTGCTCATGCGGTAGATGAAGAAGGCGCAGGCCAGCACCAGCCCCACCTCCACCGCCACCGTGAGGTCGAAGATCACCGTCAGCAAGAACGTGCCCACGAGCACGGTGCGGTACTGCGGGCTGAAGTGCCGCAGGCGCGCGAACTCATGCCACTCGCCCATGTTCCACGCGACGAAAAGCAGGATGCCCGCAAGCGCCGACAGGGGCACGAATTCGGCGAGCGGGGCGGCGGCCATCACCACGGCGAGCAGTGTCAGCGCATGCACGATGCCTGCCACCGGCGTGCGGCCGCCGGCGCGGATGTTGGTGACGGTGCGCGCGATGGTGCCCGTGGCCGGCAGCCCACCGAAGACCGGTGACACGATGTTGGCGATGCCCTGCGCCATCAGTTCCTGGTTGGGATCGTGGCGCGGCGCATCGATGAGGTTGTCGGCCACCCGTGCACACAAGAGTGACTCCACCGCACCGAGCAGAGCGATGGTGATCGTCGGGATGAAGAGCTGCTTGGCGCTGTCCCAGCTGAAAGGCGGCAGCGCGAGCGATGGCAGGCCTTGCGGAATGCCGCCGAAGCGCGAGCCGATGGTCTCGACCGGCAGCTTCAGAAAGTACGCGGCAGCCGTCAGCGTGACGAGCGCGATGATCGGCCCGGGCATGCGTGAGGCCGTTCGCAAGGTGATGCCTTCGAGCGCCTGCGATGGCAGCAGGCTGCCTGGCTTGAACAGCCGCGGCCACAGGAAGAGGCCGCCCAGGGACACGAGGCCGATCGCGAGCGCATAGGGGTTGAAGCTATCGATGTGCGTCGCGAACGCATGCAACTGCGAGAAGAAATCGCCCGGCAGCTTGTCGATCTTCAAACCCAGCAGGTCGCGCACCTGCGAGACCGCGATCAGCACTGCGATGCCGTTGGTGAAGCCGATGACGATGGTCACCGGCATGTAGCGCACCAGCGCCCCGAGCCGGAGCGCTCCCATCGCGAACAGCAGCACCCCGGCCAGCGCCGTGGCAATGAGCAGGTTGGTGAGCCCGTAGCGCTCGACGATGCCGAACACGATGACGATGAAGGCGCCCGCGGGGCCACCGATCTGCACGTTCGAGCCGCCGAGCGCCGAGATGATCAGCCCGGCGACGATGGCGGTAAAGATGCCTTGCTCCGGCTTCACGCCCGACGCGATGGCGAAGGCCATGGCCAGCGGCAGGGCGACGACGCCCACCGTGACGCCGGCTGCGAGGTCGTGAAAGAGATCTTGCCGGCTGTAGTGCTGCAGCGTGTGGATGAGCCGGGGCTGGAAGCGCAGGCGCGAGGACCAGGACATGGCAGCCGGCGCCGAAGCTCAGCGCCGCCTCGCTGCCGCTGGCGCCTTGGACGCCGTGGGCTTGGGCGACCTTGGCCGGCGTGCCGCGGGCGCCGTTCGCGGCGGCGAATCATCGGCCGCCTGCGGTGCGGCCGATCCGCTTGGTACGTAGTTCACGCCGTGGGCGGCCAGGTATTCGCGGATGAGCTGCCGCACAACCTGCGAGGGGGTGAGGTCCTGTTGCGCGCACAGGCCCTCGAAGGCGGTCTTCTTCGCGGGGTCGATCAGCAGGGTCAGGCGCGCCGTCTTGAGTTCCATGGTTGATGTTCGCTGCTCGGGTTTGCCGCTCGGTATTCACGGTGCACAACGCAGGGCGGCCACGTCGGTACGAATCGACAACATGTTAATGTGATGTGCGTTCAACAAGCATGCTACGCGCATAAAATGGGCGTCGCAAGTTTCACGGCCTGCCATGCCTACCTTCTTCCATCGCCTGAGCGCCCGGGATCGCACTCGACATGCGAACCGGCAGCTGGGCGGGTTGCTGGCCTTCGTGGCGGGGGCCGTGAATGCCGGCGGGTTCCTCGCCGTGCAGCGCTACACCTCGCACATGACGGGCGTCGTGTCGGCCATCGCCGACGACCTCGTGCTCGGCCAGGCGGCGTTGGCCATGGCGGGCGTGT
The DNA here is from genome assembly GCA_966211955.1 of uncultured Comamonadaceae bacterium. Taxonomy (GTDB): domain Bacteria; phylum Pseudomonadota; class Gammaproteobacteria; order Burkholderiales; family Burkholderiaceae_C; genus Albitalea. The sequence goes on from CBIHOF010000004.1 coordinate 194,016, forward strand.
CAGCCCTTCTCGCCTTCATCTTCGGCGCGGCGACGACGGCGGTCCTCATCCACTGGGCGCGGCGGCGCCAGATGCACGGCGAGTTCGCGCTGTCGCTCATGCTGGAGGCGGCGCTGCTGCTGGTCTTCGGCCTGCTGGGCGCCAACCTCGCGCTCTTCGTCGATGTGTTCGTGCCGTCCACCGTGCTGCTGCTGTGCTTCATCATGGGCCTGCAGAACGCGATCGTCACCAAGATCTCGCAGGCAGAGATCCGCACCACCCACATGACCGGCGTGATCACCGACCTGGGCATCGAGCTCGGCAGGCTCGCCTACTGGAACCGCACCGAACACGTGGACCCGCAGCACTTCGTGCGCGCCAACCGCGACAAGCTGCGCATCCATGCGTTGATCCTCGCCATGTTCTTCATCGGCGGGCTGGTGGGTGCGCTCGCGTTCAAGCGCGTGGGATTCTCGGCCACGGTGCCGCTGGCCGCCTTGCTCATGCTCATCGCCGCGCCGCCGCTGTGGCGCGACCTGCGTTCGCTGCGCGCGGGCCTATCGCGACCCGCGGCCTGAGTCGCCGCAAGCCGCTTCTCGACCACGACCACTTCATCTTTCCGCTTCCTCGATCCACGCCCACTTCGCAGGACCTGCCTTGCTGAACGACTTCTCTCCCGCCGATGCCGACGCCGTGCGCCCGTACGTCTACGAAGACGAGCGCACGGTGTCGATGCACTTCGACATGTCCGCCACGCAAAGCCGCATGCGGCGTGCCGACCCCTGCGCGCTCGACCTCGACTACACGCGCACGATGATGGCGTGCCTGATGCTCGGGCCGCGTCCCGCGTCGATGCTGATGGTGGGCCTCGGCGGCGGCTCGCTCGCGAAGTACTGGCACCGCTGGTTGCCGGAGTCCGACGTGACCGTGGTCGAGATCAATCCGCACGTGATCGCCATGCGCGATGAGTTCCTCGTGCCGCGGGACGGCGAGCGCTTTCGCGTTGTGCGGGGCGATGGCGCCGCGGTGCTCGAATCGACCACGCAGCGACACGACGTGGTGGTCGTGGACGGCTTCAACTACGACGGACAACCCGAAGGCCTGTGCACGCCGGCGTTCTATGCGAATTGCCTGCGCGCCATCGGCGACACCGGTGTGCTGGTGGTGAACCTGCACGACGAGGAGCCGCAGTGCAGCGGGCTCACCGCTCGCTTGCGCGCAGTGCTGGGCGACGGGCTCATCCACGTCAACAACGAGTCCGGCGGAAACCGCATCGTTTTCGGCGCCGCGCCAGCGGTGTTGCGCGAGGCCGCCGAACAGTGGGACGAGCGCTGGGCGGCGCTCGATGAGGCGCACCGCCGCACGCTGGCCCGCTGCGCGGACCGCGTGAGGCGCGCCCTGCAGGGGTGGCTGGCGTCGCAGGCCGAAGCGGCGGGAGTGGTCGAAGTGGCGTGATGGACCTGGTGGCTGCGGACCTGAACGCCCAGGGCAGGCGGGCCGGCGCCCTTCAGCGAAGCGGGCGATGCAGCAGCCGTTCCAGCGTTCGCAGCGGCGAGGTCTCCGGCCGCTGCAGGTCTTCCACGTCGAGGTAGAAGGTCTGCTCCATCATGTGCTGTCCGCCCATCGCGGCATGCAGCACCTGGTCGCTGTAGACCACCCAGGTCGTGCCGGGCGCGAAGTCCACGCGGGCCTGCGGGCCGTCCTTCTGGAACTCGAGGTCGGCCTTGGCGTGGTCGTGCAGCTGCAGCATCACGTGGTCGTATTCGGTGCGGCGGCGCTTGGTGATGCCGATGGTCTTCATCAGCCATGCGGAGCCGGGGATCGGTCGGGTGATGGACGGCAGGTAGCGCCGCGCATGCGCGGCGAAGGGCTCGCCGACGCGCCATTCGCGCGGCTTGCCCTCTTCGTTGACGTTGCAGAACACGCGCAACAGCCGCGTGCCGTGCATCGGGTTCGACGGGAATGCGTCCACGTGCAGCCGCGTGTCGTCCTTGCGCCAGCTCGTCTGTCGGCCGGCGATGTTGGCCGGCCGGAACGAGGTGTTGCCGCGGCGCAGCTTGCCGCGGTAGTGCGGGAAGAGCCGCAACGCAAAGGCTTCGCTCATCTCGGCGTAGCGCACGACCATGGCGCGCAGGGCGTCCAGGTCGGCCGCGCTGCCGGCCGCGCCGCGCAAGTCGCCCGCGGGCCAGCGCACCGAGATGTTCTTTGCCTTGCCATCGGCCCAGCGCTCATCGAGGAAGCGGCGCTCCGCCTCGCTCAGCACGAACGGCAGCCGCGGAAAGCTCAGCACCATGCCGTCCTCGACCACCGCCTCGACACCCCGCGTGGCGCCGTCGTCGGCCCAGCTGGTGTCGGGGAACTCGCGGACGATGTCGACGGTTGTGGCGCTCGTCATCTCGGCCGTCAACGGATGCGCAGGCCCGGCGTCGCGCCCGGCCAGGGTTCGAGGATGTACAGGCCCGGGTTGGCCTTCTCGTCAGCGTGGCTCGCGGCCAGCACCATGCCTTCGCTCACGCCGAACTTCATCTTGCGCGGTGCGAGGTTGGCCACCAGCACGGTGAACTTGCCGGCCAGGTCTTCAGGCTTGTAGGCGCTCTTGATGCCGCTGAAGACATTGCGCGTGCGGCCTTCGCCCACGTCCAGCGTGAGCCGCAGCAGCTTGTCGGAGCCTTCCACATGCTCGGCCTTGACGATCTTCGCGATGCGCAAGTCGACCTTGCTGAAGTCGCCGATGGCGATGGTTTCGGCGATGTCCTCGCCGCCGGGCAGTTCCGCCTCGCCGTTGGCGCTCTCGACACCGGCCTCGGCGGCTTGCGGTGCCGGCAGCGCGAACAGCGCCTCGAGCATCTTCGGGTCCACCCGCTGCATCAGGTGCGAGTAGGTGCCGATGGTGTGCTTGCCCATCAGCACGGCCGCGTCGGCAAACACCAGCGGACCCACGCGCAGGAAGGCTTCGACGTTGGCCGCGAGGGCCGGCAACACCGGCTTGAGGTAGATGGTCAGCAGGCGGAAGGACTCGATGCACACCGAGCACACCTCGTGCAGCCGCGCGTCCATGCCGTCCTGCTTGGCGAGCTCCCAGGGCTTGTTCTGGTCGACGTATTCGTTCACTCGGTCGGCCAGCAGCATCACCTCGCGCAATGCCTTGCCGAACTCGCGTTCTTCATACAACCGCTGCACTTCGCCCGACTGCGACATCAGCGTGTCCAGCAGCTTCGCGCCGTCGGCGGCATGCTCGTCCACCAGCACGCCGTCGAAGCGCTTGGCGAGGAAGCCCGCCGCGCGGCTGGCGATGTTGATGTACTTGCCCACCAGGTCGCTGTTCACGCGGGCCATGAAGTCGTCGGGCGTGAACTCGATGTCCTCGACCTTCGCATTCAGCTTGGCGGCGATGTAGTAGCGCAGCCACTCGGCATTCATGCCGAGCTCCAGGTACTTCAGCGGCGAGATGCCGGTGCCGCGGCTCTTGCTCATCTTGTCGCCGCCCAGCGTGATGAAGCCGTGCACGTAGATGTGGTTGGGCACCTTGCGGCCGCTGAAGTGCAGCATCGCGGGCCAGAAGAGCGTGTGGAAGGTGATGATGTCCTTGCCGATGATGTGGATCTGCTCCACCTCGGGGTCGGCCATGTAGGCGTCGAAATCACCGCCGGTCTTCTTGAAATAGTTCTTGAGCGAGGCGAGGTAGCCCACCGGCGCATCGAGCCAGACGTAGAAGTACTTGCCCGGTGCGTCCGGAATCTCGATGCCGAAGTAAGGCGCGTCGCGGCTGATGTCCCAGTCGTTGAGCGCCACCTTGCCTTCGTCGTCGGCGGTGAACCACTCCTTGATCTTGTTGAGCACCTCGGGCTGCAGGCGGCCGGGCATGGCCGTCCATTCGCGCAGGAAGTCGATGCAGCGCTGCGCCGAGAGCTGGAAGAAGTAGTGGTCGCTGCTCTTGAGCACCGGCGTGGCGCCGGTGAGCGTGGAGTACGGGTTCTTCAGGTCGGTGGGCGAGTACACCGCGCCGCAGACCTCGCAGTTGTCGCCGTACTGGTCCTTCGAGCCGCACTTGGGGCATTCGCCCTTGATGTAGCGGTCGGGCAGGAACATCGACTTCACCGGGTCGAAGAACTGCTCGATGTTGCGCTCGGTGATGAGGCCTTCCTTTCGAAGCGCGCGGTAGATGTCCTGCGCGAGCTCGTGGTTCTCGGCGCCGTCGGTGGAATGCCAGTTGTCGAATCCGATGTGGAAGCCGTCCAGGTACTGCTTGCGCCCGGCGGCAATCTCGGCCACGAACTGCTGGGGCGTCTTGTTGGCCTTCTCGGCGGCGATCATGATCGGCGCGCCATGGGCGTCGTCCGCGCAGACGAAGTGCACCTGCGAGCCCACCATGCGCTGGTAGCGCACCCAGATGTCGGCCTGGATGTATTCCATCATGTGCCCGATGTGGAAGGGTGCATTGGCGTAGGGCAGGGCGGTGGTGACGAAGAGCTTGCGCGTCATGGACGTTTGGTCGGCTGGCGCCGTGTTGAACCCGGGGGAGACGGCGATTCTAGGCTTCGGGCGCCGGGCATGCCGCACCCCGCAAAGTGCCGCAGGCAAACGCGCTAGACTGGCCCGATTCCCTCCCAGCCTGCCGCCGTCATGTCCCTCACAGAATCCGCGCTGCTCGATGCACTCAAGGCCGTCAACGACCCGAACACCGGCCGTGATTTCGTCACCACCAAGCAGTTGAAGAACCTGCGCATCGACGGCGGCGATGTCGCCTTCGACGTGGAGCTGGGGTACCCGGCGAAGAGCCAGATCGCGGGCCTGCGCAAGTCGCTGGTCAGTGCTGCGCGCACCGTGCCGGGCGTGGAGAACGTCAGCGTCAACCTCGCGACGAAGATCATTCCGCACGCCGTGCAGCGGGGCGTGCAGTTGCTGCCCAATGTGAAGAACATCGTCGCCGTGGCTTCGGGCAAGGGCGGCGTGGGCAAGAGCACCACGGCCGTGAACCTCGCGCTCGCGCTGGCCGCCGAGGGCGCGACGGTGGGCATCCTCGACGCCGACATCTACGGCCCCAGCCAGCCGATGATGATGGGCATCGAGGGCCGGCCCGAATCTGAAGACGGCAAGACCATGGAGCCGCTGGAGAACTACGGCGTGCAGGTCATGTCCATCGGCTTCCTGGTCGAGGCCGACAACCCGATGATCTGGCGCGGCCCCATGGCCACGCAGGCGCTGGAGCAGCTGCTGCGCCAGACCAACTGGGGCGACCTCGACTACCTCATCGTCGACATGCCGCCGGGCACCGGCGACATCCAGCTCACGCTGTCGCAGCGCGTGCCTTTGACGGGCGCGGTCATCGTCACGACGCCGCAGGACATTGCGCTGCTGGACGCGAAGAAGGGCATCAAGATGTTCGAGAAGGTGGGCGTGCCCATCCTCGGCATCGTCGAGAACATGGCGGTGCACGTGTGCGAGAAGTGCGGCCACGTCGAGCACATCTTCGGCGAGGAAGGCGGCAAGCGGCTGGCAGCGCAGTACGAGATGGACTACCTCGGCGCACTGCCGCTCAATCTCAGCATCCGCGTGCAGGCCGACAGCGGCCGGCCGAGCGTGGTGAGCGACCCGGATGGCGAGATCGCCAACCTCTACAAGTCGGTGGCGCGCAGCGTGGCGGTGAAGATCGCACAGCGCGCGAAGGACTTCTCGGCGAAGTTCCCGACGATCAGCATTTCCAAGGACACCTGAGGTGGCGCAAACCGATCGCCCCAGTATCAAGGTGGCGGTGGTGATGGAGCGCGAAGCCCAGCCCAACCGCTGGGAAGACTGGCGCTTTTCGGTGGTGGACGTGCTGGTGGATGAAGGCGGGCTCGGTGAATCGCGCGTCCTGCGCGACGACGGGCATCGGCGGCAGACGCTGCATGCGGGCTTCGAGCTGGCGCTGTTCAAGGACGAGGGCGAGGGCTACTACCTCAACCTCACCTCGGGCTCGCCGGTGTGGTTCGTGATGTGGCGGGTGGATGATGCTGATCCGTCGTCGGCGCACCCGGAGGTGGTGAGCGTGTCGTACAACGAGGCTGGGCGCTGGCTGGACGCGCAGGAGCGGGTGGACAACGTGCCATTGCCGGTGGCGGTTCGGGAATGGCTTCAGGCCTACACCGATGCTCACTACAAGCCTGAGCCGAAGCAGCGCAAGCGGCCGGCGTCGTTTGTGTCGCCGGGGCAGAGGAAGTAGGCGATGAGCGGCGATGGGTTTCTGTCGCGGTGGGCGAGGCGCAAGGCGCTGGTGCGGCAAGGGGTGGAGGTGGAGGCCGATGCCCCTCACCCCGGCCCTCTCCCCAGAGGGGCGAGGGAGCAAGCGCCTCGGGGCGCGGGTTTGGATCTGCCGGTTGGACAAGCGCTTGATCCCCTCGCGGACCAGCGATCACCTCTGCCCGCCGAACGAAGCGCTGCCACTGCCTCACCGTGCAACGTAGAGCCCGAAGCGCTTGCTCCCTCGCCCCTCTGGGGAGACGGCCGGGGTGAGGGGCATGGGCCTCTGCCTCCACCCGCCACCTCCCCCAAGACCCTTGCCGACGTCGCCGCCGTCACCCCCGACGCCGACTTCACCCCCTTCCTCTCCCCGCAGGTCCAGGAGCACGTCAAGCGCGCCGCGCTGAAAAAGCTCTTCGCCGATCCGCACTTCAACCTGATGGACGGCCTGGACACCTACATCGACGACTATTCCAAGCCCGACCCCATCCCCGAATCAATGCTTCGCCGCATGGCGCAATCCGAGGCGCTGGGGCTTTTCGACGACGCCGAGGAATCCGCCCGCAGCCAGGAGCAGAACGCTTGGGTGCCTGGCGCCGACCCATCGGGCGACGCTGTGAGCCTTGACGCCGCGCAACCTGATCTCGAAGTGGAAACGCCCGGCGCCGATGCGCAGGCCGCACCGGCCAGCCCCGACCCCGAGGCATCCCCCGATGGCGTGGCAATGGCCGACCTGCCACAGTCCCTCACGGCTTCACCAGCAGTACCCCCCCATGAAGACCCTGATCTGCGACTGCAACAAGACCATGCCGCTGGACGCAGCGGCCCTCGCGAAGGCGCTGCCGGCTGACGCTGCCGACGGCCTGCAGACGCTGCACAGCACCCTGTGCCGCCGGGAGGCCGGCGCCTTCCAGCGCGCGGCCAAGAGCGGCGATGACCTCGTCGTCGCCTGCACGCAGGAAAGCCGCCTCTTCCTCGAACTCAACGCACAGACCGAAGGCGCGCCCTCGGTGAACGAGCGGCCGATCCGCTTCGTCAACATCCGCGAGACGGGTGGCTGGTCCAAGGACGCCAAGCTCGCGACGCCCAAGATCGCCGCGCTGCTGGCCATGGCTCAGTTGCCCGACCCGCAGCCCGTGCCCACCGTGAGCTACCGCAGTGCCGGCAAGCTGCTCGTCATCGGCGATGCGGACCGTGCCTCGCGCGCCGCGGCGCTCTTGTCCGATGCCTTGGACGTGACCCTGCTGCTCACCCGCACCGGCGGCGCCGTGCCGCAGCCGCGCGAGTTGCCGGTGCATTCCGGCACGCTGGAAGGCATCAGCGGCTGGCTGGGCGATTTCGAGGTGAGCTGGCGCGAGGGCAATCCCATCGACCTCGACCTGTGCACGCGCTGCAATGCCTGCGTGCAGGCCTGCCCGGACAATGCCATCGGTCTCGATTACCAGGTGGACCTCGCGAAATGCGGCCAGCACCGTGACTGCGTCCGCGTGTGCGAGGCAGCCGGTGCCATCGACTTCTCGCGCACGCCGCTCACCACGAGCGAACGCTTCGACCTCGTGCTCGACCTGCAGCCCACGCCGAGCATCGCCCTTCACCAACCGCCGCAGGGCTACCTGCATGCGCCCGACGACACCGCGCTCCTGGAAGCGGCCCTGCAGATGCGCGGCCTCGTCGGCGAATTCGAGAAGCCGAAGTTCTTCCAGTACAAGGCGAAGATCTGCGCCCACAGCCGCAACGAACGCGTGGGCTGCAGCGCGTGCATCGACGTGTGTTCGGCGCGCGCCATCTCAAGCGATGCGACAGGCTCGGGCGGCATCGTCGTCGAGCCGCACCTGTGTGTGGGCTGCGGTGCCTGCACCACCGTGTGCCCGAGCGGTGCGCTCGGCTACGCCACGCCGCGCACCGATGAACAAGGCCAGCGCATCCGCACGCTCCTTTCCACCTACCGCCGCGCCGGCGGCCGCGATGCCGTGCTGCTGTTGCACAGCCAGGGCGCGGGTGCAGCGCTCATCGGCGAGCTCGGCCGGCTGGCACGCATCGATGACGGCGTGCACGGCGTGCCAGCCCGCGTGCTGCCGCTGGCGCTGTGGCACACCGCCTCGGTGGGCATGGACCTGTGGCTCGCCGCGCTGGCCTTCGGTGCCTCGCAGGTGTGGGTGCTGACGACCGAGGAGGAGGCACCCGACTATCGGCGTGCACTTGCCGGGCAGATGCAGGTCGCGCAGGCGATCCTGCACGGCCTGGGTGTCGATGGCGAACACCTGCAACTTGTCGACGCGCGCACTGCGCGGCAGCTCGACGCCGCATTGAAGCGACCCGCCGCGCAGGCGGTGGCGCAAGCGGCCACCTTCAGCGTGCAGGCCGACAAGCGCGCGACGCTGGACCTGGCCATCGACCACCTGATGCAGCAGGCGCCGCAACGGCCCGACGTGATCGACTTGCCCGTCGCCGGCAGCCCCTTCGGCAGCCTCACGGTCAACACCGACCGCTGCACCATGTGCCTGAGCTGCGTCGGCGCCTGCCCCGAATCCGCATTGGCCGACAACCCCGAACGGCCGCAGCTGCGCTTCATCGAGAAGAACTGCGTGCAGTGCGGCCTGTGCGCCGTCACCTGCCCGGAAGACGCCATCACGCTGCAGCCGCGGCTGCTCCTGGCCGATGAAGGCAAGGCACGCAAGCAGCCGCGCGTGCTGCACGAGGTCGAGCCTTACCGCTGCATCCGCTGCGCCAAGCCTTTCGGCACGCTGAAGGCCATCGAGGCCATGATGACCCGCCTCGCCGGCCACGCGATGTTCCAGGGCGAAGCCGCCAACCGCTTGCGCATGTGCAGCGACTGCCGGGTGATCGACATGCACACGCGCGCCGACGAAGTTCGCATCACGGACATCCGCTGAGGGCATCCGATGAAGGACGGCTTCCCCGAACTCCCCTTGCGCCTGTCCACCCCCGACGACAGCGACGAACTCGCCCGCGCCGAGGTCTACGGCCTGCTCGCGCAGCTCTTCTACACCGCACCCGACCCAGCGTTGTACGAGCAGCTGCGCGTCGCGCCCACCGAGGCGCCCGCGCAAGGCGGCTTCCTCGAGGCGAGCTGGATGGAACTCGTCGCCGCCTCGCGCCGCCGCAGCCGCGAAGAAGCCGCGCAGGAGTACGACGCGCTCTTCGGCGGCATTGGCAAGCCCGAGGTCTTTCTCTACGGCTCCCACCACATCGCCGGTGCCTTGAGCGAGAAGCCACTGGTGGTCTTGCGCGACAGCCTGCGCGCGCTGGGCCTGGCCCGTGCCCATGGCGTGAACGAAACCGAAGACCACATCGCCTATTTGTGCGAAGTGATGCGCTATCTCATCGCCGGCGACGACGCGAGCGTGAGCAACCTCGCCAGCCAGCAGCGCTTCTTCAACGAGCACCTGCGTGGCTGGGTGGATGCGATGCTCGACCAGATCGCAGCGCACCCGGCGGCGGATTTCTACCGTGCGTTGGCCGCTTTCGCGAAGGATTTCTTCGCGGTCGAGGGGCAGGGATTCGACATGCTTGAGTGATGTTCGGTTGGCAAGAGAACCGGCCGCTTGCCATGTGCCGCAATCAGCCCAGCGCGTTGTAGTGCAAGGTCATCAATTGCTGCGTGATGCCCAAGATCCTGCTGTTCGAATGCAAGCCTGCAGGCGAACTGCCCTGGATCACGCGCTGCCACTTGAGGTTCAGGTCGCACTGAGTCACCTTCGCCGCGCCCGGTGCGTTCAGCGCAGCATCCAGGGCAGCGGTGTCGACGCGATAGCGGCTACCCGAACCGTTTGCGCTCAGGAACTGGACGGCGCTCAGGTTGCCGCCGTAGGCCACGCTCGTCCCATCCGCGCGCGAGCAGTTGCCCGAAGCGGCAACGGTGACCGGCTCGTCCGGCGGCGCCGAGACATCGACGAGCAACTGCCCCGCGGACAATGGCAGCGTCACGGGACCGGGCGGGTTCAGCAGGACGAAGGCCTTGGGAAGTGTCACGGTGCTGCGCTCGACCTGCGCGCCGCGGATGAAGTCAACGGACAAGGTCGGGGTCGCGGGCTGCGCATCGAAAGACGCGGCACAGTGCCAGAGAGTGGAGTCGGTGGCCAGCATCTGGACCGATTGCGTACCGGCGTTCGCGATCAGGCTGTCCCCGCCTCGCAACCGCACGACGGTGACGAGGTTGTAGCGATAGCCCAGCGTCGAAGTGACCGTGACGCGCGTGCCTTCCTGCACCACCTCATAAGAGGCGGCGATATCCGATGCGCTGACGTCGGGCGAGTCCTTGCAATTGGCGAACGCGCAACCCATCGCCTCGGCGATGTCGTTGGCGCCGCCGCCGCCGCACCCATGAAGCAAGCTCACCACGGCAAGCGCACATGCCAGGCGCAGCGGCGGGCGCGCTGTTCGCACCGCCAACCCGAATCGTCCACTGTCCTTGTCGGCCATTGGCCTGCTCCCTGTAGTTGATTTGATGACGGGCGGACGATACCCGACATGGCCGTCGTGTTGAAGCCGACCACGGGAGTGCGCGAGCATCGGGCACACCCTGATGCACAAGGACGCTTCATCGTGCATAAAGACATAAAGTCGCCGTGCCGACCGAAGCATGGCCATTCGTCGTGGGCAGGATTCACTTCTCCTGGAGACAGCGCATGAAGTCCGAAGCAGCTGACCAAGGCGGCCCGAGGGCCGCCACCCCGCAGAAGGCCACGCGCCGCAACCTGCTCGTCGGTGCAGGAGCGGCTGGTGCCGCCGTCTTGGCCGCCAAGACATTGCCCATCGCGCCTGCCGCCCCCGAGGTGCTCGCCGCCGCGAAGCCGGCGCCCGATACCGCCGGCGGCTACCAGCTCACGCAGCACGTGCTGCGCTACTACCAAACCGCCAAAGTCTGATCCGGGCTGCAACCGCACGCCCGAGGAGTCGCCATGTTGCTCACGCGCAAATCGCCCGATGCCGCCGTGGCATCGCCGTCTTCGTCGCTCGTTGCGGGCCTGTCGCGCGGATTGGCCCGCGCCATCCCGACCATGGACCGCCGCGCCTTCCTACGCCGCTCGGGCCTGGGCGTCGGGGCGGGCCTCGCTGCATCGCAGCTCACGCTGGTCCGCAAGGCCGAAGCGGCCGATGCACCCAAGGACGACAAGGGCCGCAAGATCGAGGTGAAGCGCACAGTGTGCGGCCACTGCTCAGTCGGATGTGCGGTGGATGCGGTGGTGGAAAACGGCGTGTGGCTGCGCCAGGAGCCGGTCTTCGATTCGCCCATCAACCTCGGTGCCCACTGCGCCAAGGGCGCGGCGCTGCGCGAGCACGGCCGTGGCGAGTACCGGCTCAAGTACCCGATGAAGCTGGTGGACGGCAAGTACGTGCGCATCAGCTGGGACCGCGCGCTCGACGAGATCAGCCAGAAGATGCTGGAACTCAAGAAGCAGAGCGGCCCGGATTCGGTCTTCATCGTCGGCTCGTCCAAGCACAACAACGAGCAGTCCTACCTGCTGCGCAAATGGGTGAGCCTGTGGGGCAGCAACAACTGCGACCACCAGGCGCGCATCTGCCACTCCACCACGGTCGCGGGTGTCGCCAACACCTGGGGCTATGGTGCGATGACGAATTCGTACAACGACATGCAAAACAGCAAGGCGGCGCTGTACATCGGCTCCAACGCCGCCGAGGCGCACCCGGTGTCCATGCTGCACATGCTGCACGCGAAGGAGACGGGCACCAAGATGATCGTGGTGGACCCGCGCTTCACCCGCACCGCGGCCAAGGCCGACGAGTACGTGCGCATCCGCTCGGGCACCGACATCGCCTTTCTGTTCGGCGTGCTGCACCACATCTTCAAGAACGGCTGGGAAGACAAGAAGTACATCGCCGACCGCGTTTACGGCATGGACAAGGTGCGCGAGGACGTGCTCGCCAAGTGGACGCCCGACAAGGTGCAGGAGGTGTGCGGCGTCGATGAGGCCACCTGCTTCAAGGTGGCGAAGATCATGGCCGAGAACCGGCCGAGCACCATCGTGTGGTGCATGGGCCAGACGCAGCACAGCATCGGCAACGCCATCGTGCGTGCGTCGTGCATCGTGCAATTGGCGCTGGGCAACATCGGCGTCTCGGGCGGCGGCGCGAACATCTTCCGTGGCCACGACAACGTGCAAGGCGCCACCGACGTCGGCCCCAACCCCGATTCACTGCCCGGCTACTACGGCCTGGCCGAAGGCGCGTGGAAGCACTACGCGAAGGTGTGGGACCTGGACTTCGAGTGGATCAAGAAGCAGTTCGCGCCCGGCATGATGACCAAGTCGGGCATGACGGTGTCGCGCTGGATCGACGGCGTGCTCGAGAAGAACGACCTGATCGACCAGGACAGCAACCTGCGCGGCCTCTTCTTCTGGGGCCATGCGCCCAACTCGCAGACCCGTGGTCTCGAGATGAAGAAGGCGATGGACAAGCTCGACCTGCTGGTGGTGGTCGACCCCTACCCATCGGCGACCGCTGCGATGGCGGCCATGCCCGGCAAGCCGGAAGACCAGAACGCGAACCGCTCGGTGTACCTGCTGCCGGCTTGCACGCAGTTCGAGACCAGCGGCTCGTGCACGGCGTCCAACCGATCGCTGCAATGGCGCGAGAAGGTGATCGAGCCGCTCTTCGAATCGCGCACCGACCACATGATCATGTATCAGCTCGCGCAGAAGCTGGGCTTCGACGCGCAGCTCGTCAAGAGCCTGAAGATGGTGCCGGGCAAGGGCGGGATGATGGAACCCGAGCCCGAGGCCATGCTGCGCGAGATCAACCGCAGCAACTGGACCATTGGCTACACCGGCCAGAGCCCCGAGCGGCTGAAGGCGCACATGCGCAACATGAACGTCTTCGACGTGAAGACGCTGCGTGCCAAGGGCGGCGTGGACAAGGAGACCGGCTACCAGCTCGACGGCGATTACTTCGGCCTGCCGTGGCCGTGCTACGGCACGCCCGAGATCAAGCACCCGGGGTCGCCCAACCTCTACGACAACTCCAAGCACGTGATGGACGGCGGCGGCTGCTTCCGCGCCAACTTCGGCGTCGAGAAGGACGGGGTGAACCTGCTGGCTGAGGACGGCTCTTTCCCCAAAGGCTCCGACCTCACCACCGGCTACCCGGAGTTCGACCACATCCTGCTCAAGAAGCTCGGCTGGTGGAACGACCTGACCGAAGCGGAGAAGAAGGCGGCCGAAGGCAAGAACTGGAAGACGGACTTGTCCGGCGGCATCCAGCGCGTGGCCCTGAAGCACGGCTGCCACCCCTTCGGCAACGCGAAGGCGAGGGCGGTGGTGTGGAACTTCCCTGACCCCGTGCCGCAGCATCGCGAGCCCATCTATTCGCCGCGTGCGGACCTGGTGGACAAGTACCCCACGCACGACGACAAGAAGGCCTTCTGGCGCCTGCCAACGCTCTACAAGAGCGTGCAGCAGAAGAACAAGGACATCGGCAAGACCTTCCCGCTGGTGATGACCTCGGGGCGTCTCGTGGAGTTCGAGGGCGGCGGCGAGGAAACGCGTTCCAATCCGTGGCTGGCCGAACTGCAGCAGGACATGTTCGTGGAAATCAACCCGCGCGCCGCCAACGACCGGGGCATCCGCGACGGCGAGATGGTGTGGGTGAAGACGCCCACCGGCGCCAAGATCAACGTGAAAGCGATGGTGACCGAGCGGGTCGACAAGGACACGGTGTTCCTGCCCTTCCACTACTCGGGCCGCTGGCAGGGCGTGGACCTGAAGCCCTACTACCCCGAGGGCGCGGCGCCGGTCATCCGCGGCGAGGCGGTCAACACCGCCACCACCTACGGCTATGACAGCGTGACGATGATGCAAGAGACGAAGACGACTCTCTGCCAGATCGAGAAAACATGACCCCCCCGAAGCGCCTGCGGCGCCTCCCCCCAGGGGGCAACACCAGCGGCCCGGCGAAGCCGGTTCCGCGGTATTCGCTTGATGAGGCACGACGCTCAAAGGAGCAATGACAACATGGCACGAATGAAGTTCATCTGCGACGCCGAACGCTGCATCGAATGCAACGGCTGCGTCACCGCCTGCAAGGCCGAGCATGACGTGCCCTGGGGCGTCAACCGCCGCCGCGTGGTCACGCTCAACGACGGCGTCCCCGGCGAGAAAAGCATCTCGGTGGCCTGCATGCATTGCAGCGATGCGCCCTGCATGGCGGTGTGCCCGGTGGACTGCTTCTACCGCACCGACGAGGGCGTGGTGCTGCACGACAAGGACGTGTGCATCGGCTGCGGCTACTGCTCGTACGCCTGCCCCTTCGGCGCGCCGCAGTTCCCGACCAACGGCACCTTCGGCCTGCGCGGCAAGATGGACAAGTGCACCTTCTGCGCCGGCGGCCCCGAGGCCAACGGCAGCGAGGCCGAGTACGAGAAGTACGGCCGCAACCGCCTGGCCGAAGGCAAGCTGCCGGCATGTGCCGAGATGTGCTCCACCAAGGCACTGCTGGGCGGCGATGGCGACGTGGTGGCCGACATCTTCCGCACCCGCGTGCTCAACCGCGGCAAGGGCAGCGAGGTGTGGGGCTGGGGCACGGCCTATGGCAAGCCCACGCAAGGCGCACCCGCGCAGCCGGTGCCCAAGGAGCCGACCAAGTCATGAAGCCCCTCATGTTCGTCACAGCCGCCGTGCTCGCGTCGCAGCTTGCCGCCTGCGGCGAGAAGGTGCAGACCGCCACGCCCCGCAAGGCCGACGAGAAGGTCTGGCAGTCCAGCGACCCGGCCTTTGGTGCGGCCGGCTACAAGGCCGGCGATGCGGCCGCCTGGGATGCGCAGAACCGCCAGCGCACGCAGGCGCAGAACGAATACAACCGCACCCGATGAGAACGGAGGCCAGCATGCGCCGCCTGATCGCCATCGCCTTGGTCCTGCTGGCCATGCCCTGGGGACTCGCCCTGGCGCAGGACCCGGCCGCCAGCGCGGTCAACGCAGAGAAGGCCCCACGCTTCGACCCGCCCGCAAGTGCCGCCGTGGCGCCGCTGCCCGACCCCAAGGACGACACCGCCACCCGCGCGAAAACCCAGCCCCGCAACAACGCGCCCTTCTGGCGCGAGGTGCATGACTCGGGCATGCAGCCGGGCATCAGCAACCTGCCGGGCGCCGAGAAGGGCTTGCTGGTGCAGCCCTTCGTCGCCTACCCGGGTGCGCGGCACACCAATGCCGGCGAGGCCTGGCGGCAGGTGCGCAACCGCTGGATCATTCCCTATGGCGGCTCGCTGGTGGTGATCGTGCTGCTGGCGCTCGCGCTCTTCTTCTTCGCCAAGGGGCCGATCGGCCATGCCGACAACCGCGGCAACCGACGCATCGAACGCTTCACCTACTTCGAGCGCGCGGCGCATTGGTCCAACGCGATTGCCTTCTGCGTGCTCGCGGTGTCGGGCATCGTCATGGCCTTCGGCAAGTTCTTCATCCTGCCGATCATTGGCCACCTGCTCTTCGGCGGGCTCACCTACGTGCTGAAGACGGCGCACAACTTCTTCGGCCCGCTCTTTGCCGTGTCGCTGCTCATCGTCTTCATCACCTTCTTGCGCGACAACTTCCCGCAGCGCGGCGACCTCACCTGGCTGATGCGCCTGGGCGGCATGCTCAGCGGCAAGGAGGTGCCATCGCACCGCTTCAATGCCGGCGAAAAGCTCGTGTTCTGGGGCGGCGTGTTCTTTCTCGGCGTCATCGTCGTCGGCTCGGGGCTCGTGATGGACAAGCTCATCCCGGGCCTGCTGTACCTGCGGCCGGACATGCAGCTCACGCACATGATCCACGCCATCGCCGCCGTGCTGATGATCGCGATGTTCCTCGGCCACATCTACATCGGCACCGTCGGCATGCGCGGCGCCTACCGCGCGATGCGCGACGGTTATGTGGACGATGAATGGGCGGCCGAGCACCACGAGCTGTGGTACCGCGAGATCCAGGAGGGCAAGGTGCCGGCGCAGCGCACGCGCCACCCCGAGCCGCCGCCGCGCCCGCTGCAGACCTGAACGAGGAGCGCCGATGAAGTTGCCCGTGACGATGCCCCTGCACCTCCGCTTGCCTGCCTTGTTCGCGCTGGGTGCGATGGCACTCGCGCCGCTGGCCCTGGCCAAGCTGCCGCCGCTGACGGCGGAGCAGCAGATCAAGGCCGATGAAGCCAAGTCCAAGGCGGCATGGAGCGACAAGGTGTCCGCCTACCAGCTGTGCAAGGCGATGGACCGTACGGCACAGGGCTATTTGAAGTCGGCCAAGGCGGCCGGCAAGGAGGCTTCCGCGCCCTTGCCCACGCCACCTTGCACCGACCCTGGCCCCTACCAGGCGACCGCGGACGCACAGAAGGCCAAGCCCCTGGAGGCCTCGGGCGCGCATTCGCCGGCTGAGACCACCAACGCGCCGCCTGGCAGCAAGGCGACGCAGGCGGAGTTGCAGGGGACGAAGAAGAAGTAGGGGCCGCGAGCGCTTCTCAGATCAAAACCGGAACGCTGCGAGCTCCTCGCAAGCGCTGGATCCGCAGGTGTCGCGGGTGGTGAGGATCGAGCCTTGTCCGGCGGCGTTGATCGACAGCGCCCGAATTTGGTCGTACTGACTGAATCTTGCAGTGGTCCACTGTCCATTGACGTATTTCGAGGCGCGCCACGTGCCGTCGTTGCTGCCTGAAGTTGGTGACGTCGGCTGCCAGTTGGTCCAGGTGACCAACAAGGTGGCGTTCGGTCCGGATGTCATCACACGCACCATTTGCGTGTCCGTGGGCAGCACATAGGCCGGCGCGATCGGGGCAGGCGTGGTCCAGCTGGTGACGGCTGTCGGTGACAGCGGCCTCCTGGACCAGTACAACTTGCAGGAGGCGATTTCGCATTCTTCCCAGACCGCCACGACTTCGCTGTTGCTGATCGCGAGCTCGTACTGCCCGACGCTCTTCGGCCCGCTGATCTTTTCGCCGTTCACCATCAAGTCGCAGCCTGTCGCAGCGGCGTTCAATTGAGTCCACGCGACGACCTGGTAGATCGCCGTGGACACCGATGCGCGTACGCGCATCGGCGGAACCATGCCGCACGCATTGCCGTTCGCAGCGAGCGAGAAGGAACCCTTGGAGACGATGGACGTGAGTCCCTGCTTGGTATCTGCCAAGCTCATGTCGGCCAGCATGACTTGCCGTTCTGTTCCGCCCTTGGGCGTGCCGCGCAGGCCCCACAAGACCCGCGGTGCGAGCGACTCGGAATACTCCACCAGGATGCTGTCTTCCACGTTGGTTGCGGGCACGTCCGGCGTGGCCACCACGGTCAAATTGACGTCCTCACCCAGCGGCACCAACGAGCCAGCGGCCAATTGATCGGTCAACGCGTACAAGGTGCCTGCATGGTCGCGCACGGTGCCCGGGAACGGCCAGTTGCCGCCCATGCTGATAGACAGGACGCTCGGCACGTCGGTGGACGCAGAGATCTTCGACGAGCTTGTTCCGTCAAAGCTCACGATGCGCGAGTGCAAGGTCGTCGCGGGCGAGATGTTCGGCGGCACGGCTTCATCGGCTTCCCAGACCACGAAACGCCGCTCGGTGATCGCACGCACAGCATATCTGGCGGACACCCCGGCACTCTCGTAGGCAGAGGCCACGTCGCCAGTGCCAAGAAGGCTCGAAGCGCCAGCGGCTTGCTCTGCAGTGCGCAGATGGGAGGTGGTCCCAGGCACGGCTTCTTGCCAGAAGAAGAACGTTTCGCCGCTGGCGTTCACGGTGGTCGTGGCAAAAGGCAGGCAAGTCGAGGTCTGGCAAGGCGACGGCAATTGACTCAGGACAACCCGGGTGCCGGAAAAGTCGGGCGGCGAGGCGGCCGCGGGCTGGGCGGCTTCCGTCGTACCACCACTACCGCCACCACCACCGCATGCGGACAGCGCCAGAACCGCAGCCATGACCAATAGGCGGCAGCGCAACGCCGGGTTCAACGCGCCATATCTGAAGACGTTCAATGGATCCCCCCTTTGTAAAGTCGGCATTCTCGCCGCGGTGGCAAAAGCGCTTCGACCCCCGTTCGCGGGGGGGCGCGTGAGCTCGACGCGAGCATCAAGCTGCGTCGAGAAGTCGCCGACCTGGCCAACTAGTTCGCGAAAACCCGCCGGACCGTCCCCGCGGCAGGCGTGCCTGTCGAGGATGATCGCCGGCTTGCAGTTTTGCTCATCCATGCGTCCATGAACATCTCTTCCCTCTTCCTGTCCGCCGTGTCCTGTGCTGCGCTTTGCCTCGTGGGCTGCGGCGGGGGCGGCGGCGACAGCGCTGCCGTCACGCCGTCACAACCCGTCGCGCAATCGGTCGTCGGCACGCATGCCGATGGAAGCCGCTATGTCGGTACGTGGAACGGAGACTGCGCATCGATCATGGTCGGCACGCAGCTGCACTCGGTGCAGTACACGATCACGGTCAGCGGCGTTGCGTCCAACGTGCTGAGCGGCACCATCACCGTCTACGACTTCGGGACCAACTTCCTGCCGACCTGCAATGCGCAGCCGACGGTGATCGGCCCCGTCCCTGTCACGCTGACTGTCGACCCCGTCGTCGTGGCGGCATCCGGATACCTAGCGGGCGGTGCGGACAAGGTCACCATCGCTCAGGCTGGCCAGACGGACCGGGTGACTTACATGGCCTTCACGCCCGACTTCCACGCCTTCTGGCTCGGCACCGCGCCGCAGTACACCAACACGAACGTCCAGTACACGAAGGTCGGCGGCTGACACACCGCTGAGCTGGCCGCGCCTTCGCGGCGTGGCCGCCAGCTGCCCGTGCCATGTCCCGAGAGGGCATGCCTCTTGCCCGTTTCTCATCGTGCCAACCTTGGAGAACCACCATGGCCAAGCTCGATGCAGACAAGCGCAACGACCTGGAGAAGGGCGAGTTCGCCTTCCCGAAGCAGCGCAAGGAACCGCTGGAAAACGCCTCGCACGTGCGCAACGCGATCGCCCGCTTCAACCAGGTCGAAGGCGTCACGGATTCAGAACGCGACGAAGCCTGGAAGCGCGTCACCTCCGCCGCGAAGAAGTTCGGCGTGGAGGTGAAGGAGAAGTCGTGGCGGGAGGTGGGCAAGAAGGAGAAGTGAACCCTAAGGCTTGCCCGCGCTGTTGTGCCTGAGCATGTTGCAGAACAGCGCCCCTTGCTCGATCGCATCGTCCAGCGCGACATGCGTGTGAGGCAACTTGTCGAACCACTGCTTCGGCATGTTCTTCTTGGTGCTGTCGCGGTACCCGGTCTTGAGCAGCGCCATGGCGTATGACTTCATGTCCAGCGCCGAGTGGCTGAACGGGCTCTCGCCTACGAAACGCATCAGGTACCAATAGACGAAGAGGAAGTCGAAGCCCGCCGGGTAGGCGACGAACACCGGCTTGCCGGCGAGCGTCTTGATCCACGCCACGTAGCGCCGCATCGCAGCCTCGGGCGCTTCGAGGTTCGAGCGGCAGGCGGCCCAGGCTTCGGGCTGCGTCGCCCACCATTCGGCCGTCTTGGGGTGTGCAGTCGCGCCAGGCAGCGTTTCGAGGTTCGCCGTGAAGGTCGAGACGAGTTGCTTGTCTGCCGTGTAGGCGGCCGAGCCGAAGCTCAGCATGGAATGCGGCCCGGGGATCGGGCCGTCGGTCTCGACGTCGGTGCTGATGTAGATCTCTGGCATGGCGCGAGTGTAGTGACGGCCAATGCGCGAATTCGCCGCACGTCAACGCGCACGCTTTGTATGCAATGTGCACCGCACTTTGTATGCAATCTGGGGCGCGGTGCGAGCAGCGTCACGTCGCGCACCGGCAACGTGAGCTTTTCGTTCATCGAGCGCTGAAAGGCGCTGGCACAGGCATTGCGACAAGGCGTTTTGCGGCAACGACGCCGCAAGGGATGCCGCACGATGCCTGCACCGTCACTGCTCGACCAGCGCCTGGCCACGATGGCGGCGCATGCCGATCTGGAGCTGGTGAGGCTTGCCAAGCGATACGGCGCGGGTGCCGGCGCCTCGCTCGCGGTGGATCACATCGACCTGCGCATCGCGGCCGGCCACTACTGCTGCCTGCTCGGCCCCTCGGGCTGCGGCAAGACCTCGACGCTGCGCATGATCGCGGGCCACGAGGATGCGACGAGCGGCGACATCGTGCTCGGCGGGCGCAACATCACGCAACTGCCGGCGGCCGCGCGCGGCACGGCGATGATGTTCCAGAGCTACGCGCTCTTCCCGCACCTCTCGGCGCTGGACAACGTCGCCTTCAGCCTGAAGATGCGCGGCGTCGACAAACCCACGCGGCTCAAGCGCGCGCAAGACCTGCTGGAGCGTGTCTCGCTCGGCCACCTCGCGCAGCGCAAGCCGGCGGAGCTCTCCGGCGGCCAGCAGCAGCGGGTGGCGCTGGCGCGCGCGCTCATCACCGAGCCGCGCGTGCTGCTGCTGGATGAGCCGCTCTCGGCGCTCGACCCCTTCCTGCGAATCAGGATGCGCGCCGAGCTCAAGGCCTGGCAGAAGTCGCTGGGCATGACCTTCATCCACGTCACGCATTCGCAGGAAGAGGCGATGGCGCTCGCGGACCAGGTGGTGGTGATGAACGCCGGCCGCATCGAGCAGGACGGCACGCCGCACCAGGTCTTCAACGCGCCGGGCTCGGAGTTCGTCGCACGCTTCATCGGCAGCCACAACGTCATCGTGCTCGGTGATCACAAGCTCGCGGTGCGCACCGACAAGACGCGCCTGAGCCGCGCGCCGCTCGCCGTTGACGGGCCGCGCATTGCCGGCACGGTGACGGGCGTGGAGTACCAGGGCACGCACGTGCTCGTCACGCTGCAAAGCGATGCCTTGCCCGACGCTGGCGAGCTCTGCGCCGTGCTCAGCGAGTCCGACCATGCCGCGCTGCCCTGGCAGCCCGGCGACAGCGCGCTGGCGCATTGGCGCGACGCCGATGTCCACGTCCTCCCGACCTGACCGCAGACCTGCCACCCCTGAACCGGAGACCGCCATGACCGACCGCACCGAAGGCCACCACGACCAATCCGCACCGTCCGACGGCCTGTCGCGACGCGCCGTCATCAAGGGCGGCCTGCTCGGCACCGCCGGCATCCTCGCGAGCGGCTACGGCCCCGCGGTGCTCTCGGCCGAGCCGATCACCCTGCGCTACCTCGGCACGGCGGTGAACCAGGACAAGACCATCGCCGACAAGTTCGAGGCCGACACCGGCATCAAGGTGCAGTACATCCCGGTCACGACGGACGACGTGACCAAGCGCGCCGTTACCGCGCCCAACAGCTTCGACCTGATCGACACCGAATATTTCTCGCTCAAGAAGATCATCCCCACGGGCAACCTCAAGGGCATCGACGTCAAGCGAATCAAGAACGCCGACAAGATCACACCGCTCTTCACGAAGGGCGAAGTCGCCGGCAAGAAGGTGGGCGACCAGGGCACCGCGCCCAAGAAGGTGATGTTCCTCGCCGGCGAGAAGAGCCGTGAGTTCTCGAAGGACCCGACGCAGTTCATGACGCTCATCCCGACCGTCTACAACGCCGACACGCTGGGCATCCGGCCCGACCTCATCAAGCGCCCGATCGACAGCTGGAAGGAGTTGCTCAACCCGGAGTTCAAGGGCCGCACGGCCATCCTCAACATCCCGTCCATCGGCATCATGGATGCGGCGATGGTGGTGGAGGCGATGGGCCTGTACAAGTACCCCGACAAGGGCAACATGACGAAGAAGGAGATCGACCTCACCATCAAGACGCTGATCGAGGCGAAGAAGGCCGGCCAGTTCAGAAGCCTGTGGAAGGATTTCAATGAATCGGTCAACCTCATGTCGTCCGGCGAGGTGGTGATCCAGTCGATGTGGTCGCCGGCGGTGACGGCCGTGCGCACCAAGGGCATCGCCTGCACCTTCCAGCCGCTGAAAGAAGGCTACCGCGCCTGGGCTGCGGGCTTCGGCGTGCCGTCCACGCTGTCGGGCAAGAAGCTCGACGCGGCCTACGAGTTCATCAACTGGTTCCTCGATGGCTGGGCGGGCGCCTACCTCAACCGCCAGGGCTACTACAGCGCGGTGCTCGACACCGCCAAGGCCAAGATGGACGCCTACGAGTGGGCCTACTGGATGGAAGGCAAGCCGGCGGAAAAGGACATCAAGTCACCCAACGGCCAGTTGCTCGCCAAGGCGGGCGAGAAGCGCGACGGCGGCAGCTACGAGCAGCGCATGGGAGGCATCGCCTGCTGGAACGCGATCATGGACGAGAACACCTACATGGTGCAGAAGTGGAACGAGTTCGTCGCGGCTTGATGGCGTGCAAGGCGATGCCCACCACGAGCCCTGACGCATGAAGGCCTTGAAGACCACGCCCGCCTGGCTGCAGGCCCTGCCCATGGGCGCGGTCTTCTTCGTGTTCTTCATCCTGCCGCTCGTGCTCGTGGCGGCGGTGAGTTTTTGGCCGCAGAACGAATACGCGCTGGAGCCGGGCTTCACGCTCGACAACTACGCGACGCTGTTTCGAGGCTGCGTGTTCGACGCGGGGTCGGGCGACCTGTGCGTGACGGCCAAGACGTACTTGTCCACGTTGAAGTTCTGCGTGCTGGTCTGGGCCATCACGCTGGTGCTGGGGTTCACGCTGGCCTACTTCGTGGCGTTCCACGTGCCGGGGATTGGCGCGCAGACGGCGCTCTTCACGGTGATGACGATCCCGTTCTGGACGTCCAACGTGATCCGCATGATCTCGTGGATCCCGCTGCTCGGGCGCAATGGCTTCATCAACCAGGGCTTGATGGACATCGGTGCCATCCACCAGCCGATCGAGTGGCTGCTGTACTCCGACTTCTCGGTGGTGCTGGCCTTTGTGCACCTGAACACCACCTTCATGATGGTGCCCATCTTCAACTCGATGATGAAGATCGACCGCGCACTCATCGAGGCGGCGGACGACTGCGGTGCGTCGGCCTGGCAGACGCTGTGGCAGGTCATCGTGCCGCTGTGCCGCACGGGCATCCTCATCGGCTCCATCTTCGTCATCACGCTCGTGATGGGCGATTTCGTGACGGTGGGCGTGATGGGCGGGCAGCAGATCGCCTCGGTGGGCAAGACCATCCAGGTGCAGACGTCCTACCTGCAGTTCCCGGCCGCTGCGGCAAATGCGGTGGTGCTGCTGGCGGTGGTGCTGCTCTTCATCGTGGCCTTGAACCGCCTCGTCGACCTGCGGCGAGAACTCTGACATGGCAAGCGGCTCACGACGGCGATCGCGCGGGTTCTGGCTGCTGGCGGCGGTTTGCGCCCTGTACGTGCTCTTTCTCTATGGGCCGGTGATCACCATCTTCGTCCTGAGCTTCCAGGGGCCCGAGGGCGGGCTGACCTTTCCGATGCGCGGCGTCTCGCTGCACTGGTACAGGCAACTGTGGGCCGGGCTGGGCGTGGTGGACATCGGCGCCGCGGTGCGCCGATCGCTCGCGCTTGGGCTCGCGGTGATGCTGTTCACCGTGCTCTTCTCACTGCTGGCCGGGCTCGCTTTCCGCAAGGGCTTCAAAGGCGGCGGCATGCTCTTCTACAGCTCGGTGGCAAGCCTCGTCATGCCGTCGATCATCATCTCGCTGGGCATTGGCCTGCAGTTCAGGCTCTTCGATTCGCTCATCAAATCAGTGCTGGAGCGCATCGGTTGGACCGAGATGCTCGAGCAGTACACCACCTTGACGGGGCTTGCCACATCGGGCCTTGGCGCACACCTCACGTGGACGCTGCCTTTCGGCATGCTCATCATGTTCGCGGTGTTCAACCGCTTCAACCCGGCATACGAAGAAGCGGCACGCGACCTCGGCGCGACGCCATGGCAGGCCTTCAGGCATGTGGTGCTGCCGATGATCGCGCCCTCGCTCGTCGGCGTGGGCATGTTCGGCTTCACGCTCAGCTGGGACGAGATCGCGCGGTCATCGCAGGCCATCGGCGACGTCAACACGCTGCCGCTTGAGTTGCAGGGGCTCACCACCACTGTCACCACGCCCGCCATCTACGCCCTGGGCACCACCACCACGGTGTTGTCGCTGGTGGTGATCTTTGCCGCGCTGGCCGCGGCGGCTGCGATGCGGCGCCGCGCGCTCGCACGCGTTTGAGCAGCCATGGCCACCGCACGCAGGCCCTCACCCTCGACAGGCGCCGTGCTGTCGGACGACGACATCCACCAGCGCCTGATCGAGGCGATCGTCGACCAGCGGCTCGTGCCCGGCACCAGGCTTGGCGAGGACAAGCTCGGCCAGGCCTTCGGCGTGTCGCGCACACGCATTCGCCAGGTGCTGATCCGCCTTGCACAGGAGCAGGTGGTGACGCTGCAACCGAACAAGGGCGCGAGCATCGCCGAGCCCAGCGTGGACGAGGCGCGCGAGGTGTTCGAGGCGCGTGCAGTGGTCGAGTCGGTGCTGGTGCGGCGTTTCGTGGAACGCGCCAAGGCGCGGGACCTGAAGGCGCTGGCTGACTGCATCACCGAAGAAGAGACGGCACGACGCAGCGGTGACGCCGCGATGGCTTTGCGACATTCCGGGCGCTTTCATCTGCTGCTCGCGGATGCTGCCGATCACCAGACCTTTGCAAGCTTCCTGCGCAGGCTGGTCTCGCGCACCAGCCTCATCCTCATGAGCTACGCGCCCGCCGAGGACGCGCGGGTGGCCGGCCCGCGCTGGGTGCAGGTGTGCCGCTGCGAAGAGCATCGCGGTTTGCTCGCCGCCTTGCGGCAGGCCTGCCGAGAAGGTGCGCAAGAGAAGGTGCGTGAGGCCGTGGCGCTGATGACTGCACATCTCGCGCACATCGAGGCCAGCCTTTGCTTCGACGACGAAGCGCCTGCGGACATCGACCTGCTTCAAGCGTTGGCGAAGGGCGGGCACTAGCCATGCACCTCCTGCTCATCAACCCCAATACGCGCGAGGCGCTGACCCGTCAACTGGTCGAGCACATGGCGCCTGCGCTGCCGATCCCGCTCGTGGGCATCACAGCCGCTTTCGGCGAGAGCTACATCGCCAGCGAAGCTGCCTACGTCGTGGGTGCACACGCGGTGCTCGATGCATGGCATCGCCACCTCACGGCGCACGGGCCACCCGCCGCCGTGCTGGTGGCCTGCTTCGGCGACCCGGGCGCATGGGCGCTGCGCGAGGTGGCTGGCGTGCCGGTGATCGGGTTGGCCGAAGCTGCGATGCGCGAGGCGGCGCAGCATGGGCCGTTCAGCATCGTGACGGGCGGCGCCGCCTGGGGCCCGATGCTGCAGCGGCTGGCGTCTGGGCTCGGGATCGCCCAGTTGCGCAAGGTACACACGGTGGAGATGAGCGGCGACCAACTCGCAGCCGACCCGTTGCGAGGCGCTGCCTTGCTGCAGCAGGCCGTGGACGATGCGCGCTGCGCCGATGACATCGGCGCCGTCGTGCTGGGGGGCGCGGCACTCGGCGGATTCGCAGGGCGGTTGCGCGTGCCCGATGACTGCGTGCTGGTGGACAGCATCGAAGCCGGCCTGCGCTGGTTGCGGACGATCGCGCAGCACTTCTGAGGCGCCGACGCACACGGCGTTCGGCATCTCGCGCTCGAGCAGATGTGTGGCGCTCGGCGCGTCGAACGCCGACTTCCTGGTGGCCGATGTGTCCGACCACGACGCGGGCTGGTACGCGCTTGCAAAGCGCGGCAGCTACGACAACTTCTGGACCGACCAGAAGGCCATGGCCACGCTCGGCTTCTACAAGACGATGGCCGAGACG
Source organism: uncultured Comamonadaceae bacterium (assembly GCA_966211955.1). Lineage (GTDB taxonomy): Bacteria > Pseudomonadota > Gammaproteobacteria > Burkholderiales > Burkholderiaceae_C > Albitalea. Next base: position 219,906 of record CBIHOF010000004.1, read on the forward strand.
CGCGTCCCAGGCGCTTGTGACTTGCATCTCGATGTGGTCGACCCTGCCGTAGAAGTCGCGCAACCGCCTGCTTCTGCGCATGCCGTCCGGGCTCACCAGAAGGCATCGCGATCGCGTTGGGGTCTTGGAATGCCGCGAGCAGATAGGCATGGGATGAACCGTGTCGATGTGCGATGATTCAATGTGATTGTTGCTTACTTTGTCACCATGCCGGGGTTATCCCGCTCTTCAATCGACATCCGAATGCCAACGACCTATCACCATGGGAACCTTCGCAACACGCTGCTCGAGGAGGCGATGCGCATCGTCGAGCGCGACGGCCCGGAGGCCGTGTCGCTGCGAGAGCTGGCCACGGCAGCGGGCGTGTCCACCGCCGCGCCGTACAAGCACTTCGCCGATCGTTCGGCGGTCCTCGCGGGCGTTGCGCTGAAGGGCTACCAGGACATGAGCGAGCGCTTGCGCGAGTTCACCGCGGCGAGGAACAGCCGGAAGAACCTGCGGGCGGCGCTCGTGGCGTTCGTGCAATTCGCCGATGAGAGGCCGGGCTTGTTCCAGCTGATGTACATCCCGCCGCGCGGCCTCGAACTCTCGGACCCCGAAGTGAAAGCCGCGGAGCTGCAGTGTTATGAGAGCTTTCTGTGGTTGGTGGAGAGGTACTACGGGCCGATGGAGGAGGAGGTCCTGCGCGTGCGCATCGTGGCGCTGTGGTCCACCTTGCTGGGCTATGCGGTGACGCGCCTGCGCCATCCACTGCAACCGAAGATGCTGCCCCGGCTCACGGACGCCGAGCTCACCGATGCGGTGCTCGACGCGGCCATCGGCCGCCCCTAGCGCCTACGCCGACTTCAGAACCGCCGCAGCCATCTTCTGCACGATGGCTGCCACCGATCGCGTCGCGAGCGAGACTTTCTTCTCTCGGGCCAGCCGAGCCAGGCGCGCGCTCACCGCGGATTGCGGAATGTCCAGAGCCGCCGTCGCGCCGAAAACGCTGCCGATGTCCGCCACCTTCACGAACAGTGGCCACCTGGCATCGATGATGGTCTGCATGGAGGCCTTGTTCACGCTCAGACGTCGTCCATGTGCCTGGCCGCCTCCGCCAGCATGCCGCGCAGCCACACCAGGCCCGGGTCGTTCGTGCGGAACTTGTGCCACTGCACGGATTGCTCCATGCGGTCGAACGGCATCGGCGTGGGCCGGATCTCCAGAGGGAACGCCTGCACGAGGCGGTGAGCGATGCGCGCGTGAACGGTCGCGATGTACTCGGTGCCCACGATCATGGCCGGCACGGTGACGAAGCTGTAGGTCGACACCGCCACGCGGCGTGTCACGCCGTAGCGCTTGAGGAACCAGCCTTCGAACGCATCGGCCAGGCCACCACCCGGCATCATCACGACGTGCCCGCCGTTGACGTAGCGGTCGAACGTCAACTCGCCCTGCGCCATGGTGCTGCCCTGCCACACCATGCACACGAAGTCTTCGTGATAAAGCACCTCGCGCGGGTGGTCGGGCGATGTGAAACCGGTGGGAATGATGAGAAGGTCGGCCTCGCCGCGCTCGAGCTGCTTGTGCGGCGCCGCCACCTGCGGCAGGAGCTCGAAGCGCACCGTACTTTGCGCCCTCGCAGCCAGCGCGAGCAGTGCGGGTGCCAGCACCATCTGCGTGTAGTCGGACGCGAAGATGCGAAAGGTGCGGTCGCTGCCGCTCGGATCGAACACAGGCTGGTCGGCGATGGTGCTGTCGATCCTGAGCAGCACGTCGCGCACGGCAGCGTGCAGGCCCTCGGCTCGCGGCGTGAGCTCCATCTTGCGGCCGATCTGCACGAGCAGTTCGTCGTCGAAGTATTCGCGCAACCGTCCGAGCGAATTGCTCGTCGCCGACGCGCTCAGGTTCAGTACTTCCGCGGCACGGCTCACGCTGCGTTCCTTCAGCAGCACGTCAAGCGCCACGAGCAGATTGAGGTCGAGCTTCTTGAATCTCATGAGCGTCATTCTGCGGCGATCTCGATCTAGGGCTAACCCTCGATCGTTCGGTTTGACCGAAAGCACGACTTCATCGAAAGCGTTGTTCACAAGGCGCTCGCGTCCCTAAGCTTCGCTCCATCGCTGCCATCCCGGCGGCACAAAAGATCGGAGACAACGAATGGCCGTCGGCCAGGCGAAGGGCGTGTTTGCGCCTGCGCAATCCAGCATGACGCGGCCCGTGTCGCGCATCGTGGTCGTCGGTGCCGGCATCGCCGGCCTGGCCTGCGCATTGGCCTGTGCACGCGCCGGTGCCAGCGTCGCGGTGCTCGATGCCCGCGCGGTGTCGGCGCACATCCCGGCACACCTGGACATCGTGCCCAACCTGCTGCGCGATTTCGCACGACTGGGCATCGCCGAGGAATGCGTGCGCCGCGGCTTCGCCTACAACGGTCTCGCTGTCGTCAACGAAGACGGCCAGCACGGTTTCGAGGTTCCGACGCCTCGCCTGGCCGGCAGCCGCCTGCCTTGCGCCGCCGGCATCGCGTACGACGACGCGCTCGACGTGCTGCGGACCTGTGCGCAGGCCGCCGGCGCCGTCATCCATTCGGGCCGTGTCGACAGCGTGGATGCAGACTCCGGCCGTGTCGCGATGGCCGACGGCAACGCACTCAACGCCGATCTCATCGTTCTGGCCACGGGCGCGAACTCGGCTCTCGCGGCGCAAGTATTCGGCAGCCGCTGGCGCAGTACGCCCTCGCAGTCGTGGTGGCACGCGCTCCTGCCGCGTCCGACCGGACTCGACCGCACCACCTGGATGGCCGGTGGACCGGGCCGCCGCCTGCTGCTGGTGCCCGTGGACATGTCACGCGCGGGCCTGGCCGTCGTTCGCACGCAAGCCACCGGCCCGCAGACCGACGGTTCGGCCTTGCGCGAGACGCTCGCTTCGTGGGGGCAGTTGCCCCAGCGCCTGGCGCATCTGATGCAACCCGAGACGCCGACGACCATCCGCACGGCGAACGTCAGCTTCCTCGAACCACCGTGGTATCGCGGCGCCGTGGTCTGCGCGGGCGCGTGTGCGAACGCCGTGCCGCCGCCGTTTGGCCAGTCGGCCGCGCAAGCGCTGGAGGACGCCACCGTTCTGGGTGAGTTGATCGCCGCGCGCCTGGATCGGGCGTCGCTGCAGCAGCAATACATGTTCCGGCGGGGCGCACGCGCCAGCCGCGTGCACGAGATCCTCGAGCGCGCGCAGCGGTGGATGTTCCAGCCCGAGCCCGCCACGGATCTGCTCGCCCTTGCGCGCGACCTCGGCTCCATCGTCGCCCATGCCGCCTGACCGAAGGACGCATCGAATGATCAAGATGATCGCCACGATCTGCCGCCGTCCCGGCATGACGCACGTCGAGTACGTGGCCCATGTGCAGCACGTGCACGACGCCATCGCCGTCGAACACCCGGCTGCGCTGCGGCGGTACGTGCAGAACCATGTGTTCGATGCGGCGTTCAGTGCGGCCGGCGAACGCACGCATTCGCTGTGCTCGCGTGCTTCGGCGGCTCGGACGTCTTCTACGAAGGCGTGGGCAGCCTGTGGTTCGACGACGTGTCGTCGATCGGCGCGTTCCGCGCGTACGAGCGCGCGCTGCTCGGAATCAACGCCGACCCGAAGCACACCTTCCGTCTGCCTTCGCAATCGTTCTTCCTCTACACGACGGAAGTGCCCATCTTTCAACAACGCATGCAACCATGAAAATCATCGGACCTGATGCACTGATGTTCGGCGTCGACGACGTCGCGTCCTGTGCGCAATACCTCGCCGACTACGGCCTCACGCCTGTGGGCGGCGGCCGCTTCGAGGCCCTGGACGGTACGGCGATCATCGTTAGGCCCAAGGACGACGCGGCACTGCCCAAGCCGCTGGAGACCGGCAGCGCGCTGCGCGAGACGGTGTACGGCGTCGCCGACGCGGCCACGCTGGACGAGATCGAGAAGGAGCTGAGCCGCGATCGCGCGGTGACGCGCCAGGACGGCGTGCTGCGCTGTGTCGACGACATGGGCTTCGCGCTCGCGTTCCAGGTGACGGTTCGCCGGCCGCTGAAGATGACTGCCGAAGCGGTGAATGCGCCGGGCGCAACCGTGGCGCGTGCGCCGAACGTGATCGGCGTGTCCGAGGACGCGCAGTTCTCTCCGCGCACGCTCTCGCACGTGGTGTATTTCGTGCCGGACATCCAGCGCGCCGAAGCGTTCTATGCGCGCCTGGGTTTCGTGCGAACGGACTTCTTCACCGATTGCGGCCCGTTCCTGCGTCCGGCCGGCACGCTCGATCACCACACGCTGTTCATGATCCAGACGCCGCCGTTCATGAAGGGCATCGAGCACTTCACGTTCCACGTCGGCGGCCCCACCGAAGTGATGCTGGCGGGCACGCGCTTCGTGAAGAAGGGCTACGAGTCGTTCTGGGGGCCGGGCCGGCACAAGTTCGGCAGCAACTGGTTCTGGTACTTCAACAGCCCGTTCGGCTGCCACATCGAGTACGACGCCGACATGGACCTGCATGACGGCCAGTGGACGGCGCGCGAAGTACCGATGAGCGCGGATGCGTCGCAGGCCTTCCTCTTCCAATACCGCGACAAGTGGGCGCCCGGCGGCCCGCCGCCCCAAGGAGCACGATCATGAAAGCCCAACGAATCCTCATCATCGGCGGCGGCTTCTCGGGCATGTCGGCGGCGATCGAGCTGCGCAAGGCAGGCGCCGAGGTCGACCTCGTCGAGATCGACCCGGAGTGGCGCAACTACGGTGCCGGCATCAGCCTCGGTGGCGCGACGCTGCGTGCGTTCCGCCAGCTCGGCGTCCTGGACGACTTCCTCGCGCTGGGCAGTGCACAGGACGGCGTCACGATCCGCCTGCCTCACGGGCCCGAGGTCGGAAAGTTGCCCACGCCCCGTCTGGCAGGCCCCGATGTTCCCGGCGGCGGCGCGATCTTGCGGCCGGTGCTCGCAAGCATCCTGGCCGATGCGACGCGCAGGGCCGGCACCCAGGTGCGCCTGGGTTGCACCTTCACGAGCATCGAGCAGGATGCCGAAGGCGTCGATGTGTCCTTCAGCGACGGCACGCGAGGGCGGTATGACCTCGTCGTCGGCGCCGACGGCCTCTACTCGAAGCTGCGGCAGGCCCTCTTCCCCGCGGCGCCCAAGCCTCGCTACAGCGGCCAGGGTGTGTGGCGCGCGGTGGTGCCGCGCCCGCCCGAGATCGCGACGTGCACCATGTGGGTCGGGCCCAAGGTCAAGCCCGGCGTGAACCCGGTCTCGAAGACCGAGATGTACCTCTTCATCACCGAGCCGCGCGCGGTGAACGAGCATCTTGATCCGGCAACGTTCGTGGATCACGTGCGTGGGCTGCTGGCCGACTTCCCCGCGCCCGAACTTCAGGCGATCAGCGCCGGGCTCGGAGCGCATTCGCAAATCGTCTACCGCCCGCTCGAAGGACTGCTGATGCCGTGCCCGTGGTTCGCCGGCCGTGCCGTGCTGATCGGCGACGCCGTGCATGCGACCACGCCGCATCTCGCCTCGGGCGCGTGCATCGGCATCGAGGACGCGATCGTGCTGGCCGACGAGCTTGCACATCACGACGACATTCCCGCGGCCCTCGCTGCGTTCGAGGGGCGGCGCTGGGAGCGCTGCCGCATGGTGGTCGAGAACTCCGCGCGCCTGGGCGAGATCGAGATCGGCGGCGGCGACAAGGAAGAACACGCCCAGATCATGCGCGCCTCGCTCATGGCACTGGCGCAACCGATCTGACGCGACCTTCACCAAACACCACAGGAGACATCATGCATACCCCGAAGAGACTGCGGCTCACCGTCACGGCAGCGGCAGCGTTGTTCGCATGCCATGCCGGGGCCATCGAGCTCGACACCGGCAACCCGGACTGGAGCCTGCGCTTCGACAACACCGTCAAGGCGAGCGCGATATACCGCACGAAATCCGCCGACCCGGCGCTGGTCGACTCGTTCGTCCTGCTCGTGCCGGGCGTGCCCGCATCGGCCTTCCCGCAGGCGCTGAACTTCAATGCGGGTGACGACAACTTCCGCAACCGCGGCTTCGTGTCCAAGCGCATCGACCTGCTCAGCGAGTTCGATGCCGTCTACCGCAAGGACTACGGCGTGCGCGTCAGCGCGGCCGCCTGGTACGACGCGGCCTATCGCGGCAAGACCGATGCAGCGGACTTCGTCAACGGCCAGACGCCGTTCGACGAGTTTCCGGACGGCACCCGCGATCTCGCCGGCCGCAAGGCGGAGGTGCTCGATGCCTTCGTGTTCGGCGGCTGGAACCTGGGGGAGGGCCGCAAGTTGACGGCCCGCCTGGGCAAGCATTCCGTGCTGTACGGCGAGAGCCTGTTCTTCGGCGACAACGGCATCGCTCGCGCCCAAGGACCGAACGACATCTTGAAGCTGCTGGGCTCGCCCAACGCGCAGTTCAAGGAGATCCTCCGCCCGGTGCCGCAGGTGTCGGGGCAACTGCAGCTGTCTTCGGAACTGTCGGTCGGCGCCTACTACCAGTTCCGTTGGGAAGCCGACCGCCTGCCGCCGGCGGGCAGCTTCCACTCCACGGCGAACATCCCGTGGGGCTCCTCGCAGCCGGAGTTCGTGGGCATCAGCGCCGGCCCGATCGCGGGCAACTACGTGCTCACGCCCAGCGGCGACGTGCGTCCGCGCAACTCCGGCCAGTTCGGCGCGCAGCTCAAGTGGCGGGTGGCGGAGACCGACCTTGGCGTGTATGCCGCGCGCTACCACGACAAGGGCGGCCAGCTGTACGGCAACCTCAATGTGGCGACGCCAGCTGCCAGCAGCTGGTTCTACGTCTTCCCCGAGGCGATCAAGACAGCGGGCATCAGCGCGAGCCGCTCCGTCGGCGACGTGAACTTCGCGGGCGAGGCTTCGATGCGCTGGAACATGCCGCTGCGCAGCACGAACATGGTCTATCCCGGTGCGTTCGCCCCGGCGCCCACGTACGCCACGGGTCGCACCGCGCACCTGAACTTCTCGTGGCTCGCCTCGCTGGGCCCGAACCCCCTGGCGCGCGAGAGCAGCTTCCTCGGCGAACTCGCGTGGAACCGCGTGGTCAGCATGAACGACCCGTCCGGCGAGCTCGACGCGGGCCGCACGCGCAGCGCCACCGCCGTGCAGTTCGTCTACACCCCGAGCTACCGCCAGGTGCTGCCGGGCCTGGACCTCAACGTGCCGGTGGGCCTGCGCTATTCGCTGGACGGCCGTTCCTCCGTCACCGCGTGGGACCCGCACGGCAGCGGCAGCGCGACGGTCGGCGTGGACGGCACCTATCTCGGGGTGTGGCAGTTCGCCGTCACGTACACGCAATTCATCGGCAAGGCCACACCCTTCGTCGAGTTCGCGCCGCTGCTCACGGGCGGCTCGCCGATCTATGCGACGGGCAATGCGCTCGCAGACCGCAACAACATTGCACTGTCGCTGCGGCGGACCTTCTGATTCAAACACTGGAGACAAGCATGAAGCCAATCATCTTCGCGGCGGCCGCGCTGGCCGCGTTCGTGGGCGCACCCGCCATCGCGGCGGTCGGTGCCGAAGAAGCCGCCAAGCTCAAGACGGAACTGACGCCGCTTGGGGCCGAGAAGGCCGGCAACAAGGACGGCAGCATTCCGGCGTGGACCGGCGGCCATACGACGCCGACCGCCGGCGACAAGCCGGGCGGTCGGCGCGGCGACCCGTTCAAGGACGAGAAGCCGCTGTACTCGATCACAGCCGCGAACATGGCGCAGCACGCCGACAAGCTGAGCGACGGGCAGCAGGCGCTGCTGAAGAAGTACGCCGATTACCGCATCGACGTCTACAAGACCCACCGCACGGCCGCGGCGCCGCAGTGGGTGTACGACAACACCTTCAAGAACGCGACGCGCGCCAAGCTCAATGGCGACATCGAGCAGGGCGGCTATGGCGGCATCCCCTTCCCCATCCCGAAGAGCGGGGCCGAGGTGATGTGGAACCACATGCTGCACTGGCGCGGCACGTCCTGGCAGTTCATCTCGGCGCAGTACCAGATCACCGCTGACGGGCGCGCCGTGATGACCTCCGATGGCATCGGTGACCAGCAGATGCCGTACTACTTCCAGGACGGGTCCGTGGAAGCGTTCGAGAAGACGGGTGGGCCGTACTGGCAGATCCGCCTGCTCAACGTCGGGCCGCCGATCCGTGCGGGCGAGGCGATCGCCGGCGGCACGAAGCTCGACGGCACCAAGGACGAGGCCTGGGTCTACCTCACCGGGCAGCGCCGCGTGCGCAAGCTGCCCAATCCGTGCTGCGACACGCCGACACCGGCGGCGGCGGGCGTGCTCAGCTTCGACGAGCTCGAAGTGTGGACGGGTCGCCTCGATCACTTCGACTGGAAGATCGCCGGCAAGAAGGAGATGCTCATTCCCTACAACGGCAACAAGCTGATGCAGGCGAAGTCGGACAGCGAGGTGCTGGGCAAGCACGGCGTGAATCCGGAACACATGCGCTGGGAGTTGCACCGCGTGTGGGTGGTCGATGCGACCTTGCGCGCCGGCCAGCGTCACCAGACGCCCAAGAGCCGCTACTACTGCGACGAGGACACGTGGATGTGCGTGCTGGCCGACCGCTGGGATTCGAACGGCCAGTTGTGGAAGACGCTGTGGTCGGCGAGCTTCGTGGCGCCGGACCTGCCGGGCACGGTGGGCTTCTCGTTCGGCTTCAACGACCTGCTGTCCGGCGCGGCCTACGTGTCGAACCTGTACGGCAGCAAGTCATCGCAGTACCCGCTGAAGCCGCGCTACCCCGACAGCGCGTTCACGGGTGACGCCCTCGCCGCAGAAGCTGTGCGCTGACGTGAAAACCATGCTGCACTTGTCCGGCCTGGTCCTCGCCGCCAGCGCGCTCGCGCCCTGGCCGGCTCACGCGCGCCCCGTTGCCGACGCGCTCGAGCGCCCCGCGGTGGTGGTGCGCAGCCCCGAGCGGGCGGTGCTGCTGGGCGCGGCCCGCGCCGGCTCGCGCATCGTGGCCGTGGGCGAGCGCGGCATCGTCATCTTCTCCGACGACGAGGCGCAGCATTGGAAGCAGGCGAGCGCGCCGGTCAGCGTCACGCTGACCGCGGTGAAGTTCGCGGACAAGGACCATGGCTACGCGATCGGCCACGGCGGTACCGTGCTCGGCACGGCCGATGGCGGACAAAGCTGGCAGCGCCTGCTCGATGGCCGGCGCATCGCGCAGGTGATGCAAGCGGCGGCGAAGGCGAGCGGCGACGTGGCGGCCTTGAAGTCCGCCGATCGCCTGGCGGCCGACGGGCCCGACAAGCCGCTGCTGGACATGCTGGTGTTCGATGCGAAGCGCGTCCTCGTGGTCGGTGCGTACGGCATCGCACTCATCACCGAGGATGGCGGCGCCACCTGGAACTCCTGGCGTGCGCGCCTGGACAACCCGAAGGAGCTGCATCTGTACGCCGTGCGGCAGCGGGGCACGCGCATCGTCGTCGCGGGCGAGCAGGGCCTCGTGCTGCAGTCGCTCGACGGCGGCACGAGCTTCAAGCGGTTGTCGCTGCCGTATGCAGGAAGCTTCTTCACGGCGGAGCTGCCCGACGAACGCACGGTCGTCGTCGCGGGCCTGCGTGGCAATGCGTGGCGCTCCACGGACAGCGGCGCCAGCTGGGCACAGGTGGCATCCCCAGTGCCCGTTTCGATCACGGCGTCGGCGTTGCGCGCAGACGGCGACCTGCTGTTCGCCAACCAGGCCGGAATGATCCTCGGCACGCAGGGCGAAGCGCTCAGGCCGCTGAATGCGGCACCGCTTCCGCCCGTCAATTTCGTGCTGCCCCTGGATAGCGAGCGCGTGCTCGCGTTGACCGTGCAGGGCCTGCAACTCATCGACTTCCGAAGCGCGGATGACGGCCGCAAAGGGCCATCGCAATGACCAACGAATTCGATCCGCGCTCCGGCTCCATCGTCGAGCGTGCCCTCTTCAATCACCGCGCCGTCGTGGTCGTGCTGTGCCTGCTGCTGACGGCGGTGCTGGGCTGGCAGGCGACGAAGCTGCGCCTCAACGCGAGCTTCGAGAAGACGATCCCCACGCACCAGCCCTACATCGGGAACTTCCTGAAGTACCAGGGCGAGTTGAACGGCTTGGGCAATGCCGTGCGCATCGCGGTCGCCAACCCCGCGGGAACGATCTACGAGGCAGGCTACCTCGACACCTTGCGCCGGCTCAGCGACGAGGTCTTCCTCGTGCCCGGCGTCGCGCGCAACCAGATGAAGTCGCTGTGGACGCCGACGACGCGCTGGGTCGGCGTGACGGAGGACGGGCTCGAAGGCGGGCCCGTGATCCCGGACGGCTACGACGGCTCACCGCGCTCGCTCGAGCAGCTGCGCGCCAACATCGCCCGCTCCGGCGAACTCGGGCAGATCGTCGCGTTCGACGCGAAGTCCAGCGTGATCTACGTGCCGCTGCTGGCCACCGATGCCGACGGCCGTCCGCTCGACTACGTGCGGTTCGCCGAGCGCATCGAAGGCCTGCGCGCGAAGTATGAAGCGCAGGGCGTGAAGATCCACGTCACCGGCTTTGCCAAGATCATCGGCGACCTGATCGACGGCGTGCGCGCGGTGCTTGCGTTTTTCGGGCTCGCCGTCGTGATCGCCGCGGCCATGGTGTTCTGGTACACGCGCTGCATCCGCTCCACGATGCTCGTCGTCGCGGCCTCGCTGGTGGCGGTGGTGTGGCAGCTCGGGTTGCTGCCCACGCTGGGCTACTCGCTCGATCCGTACTCCATCCTCGTGCCCTTCCTCGTGTTCGCGATCGGCATGAGCCACGGCGCGCAGAAGATGAACGGCATCATGCAGGACGTTGGGCGTGGCATCGACAAGCTCGTCGCGGCGCGCTTCACGTTCCGCCGGCTCTTCCTGGCTGGCCTCACGGCGCTGCTGGCCGACGCGGTGGGCTTCGCGGTGCTGCTGGTGATCGACATCCAGGTGATCCGCGAACTCGCGATCGCCGCCTCGCTGGGCGTCGCGGCGCTGATCTTCACGAACCTCATCCTGCTGCCGATCCTGCTGTCGTATACCGGGGTCAGCCAGAAAGCGGCGCGCCGCAGCCTGCGGGCGGAAGAGGCCGATGCCGGCGGCGCAGCCAGGCATCGCCTCTGGGCCTGGCTCGACCGCTTCACCCACAGGCGGCATGCGACGGTTGCAATCATCGGGGCCGTGGTCCTCGGCTCGTTGGGCCTCGCGGTCAGCACGCGCCTGTCCATCGGCGACCTCGACCCCGGCGCCCCCGAGCTGCGGCCCGCGAGCCGCTACAACCGCGACGTCGCGTTCACGAACGCCGCCTATGGCGCATCGAGCGATGTGCTGGCCGTGCTCGTGAAGACGCCCGAGGGCCAGTGCTCGAAGTACGACACGCTGAACAAGGTCGATGCGCTTGAGTGGGAACTGAGGCAGCTCGACGGCGTGGAGACGACGAACACGCTCGCGCTCCTCAATCGCCGGGTCCTCACCGGCCTGAACGAAGGCAACCCCAAGTGGTACGAGTTCCTGCCGAACCAGGACATGCTCAACACCGTCACCGCCGGTGCGCCGCGAGGCTTGTACAACGACAGCTGCGGCTTGCTGACGGTCTACGCTTTCCTGCGGGATCACAAGGCGCAGACGCTGAATCGCGTGGTCGAGCACGTCCAGGCGTTCGCCGCGGCCAATGACACGGCGGACGTGAAGTTCCTGCTCGCCGCCGGATCGGCCGGCATCGAAGCCGCGACCAACATCGTGGTCAAGCAGGCGTGGCGGCAGATGCTGCTGCTCGTGTACGGCGCAGTGATGCTGCTGTGCTTCGTGACCTTCCGCTCCTGGCGCGCGGTGCTGGTGGCCGTGTTGCCCCTGGTGCTCACGTCCATGCTCGCCGAGGCGCTGATGGTGAGCTTGGGCATGGGCGTGAAGGTGGCGACGCTACCGGTGATCGCGCTCGGTGTGGGCATCGGCGTGGACTACGCGCTGTACATCCTGTCGGTCACGCTGGCGCAACTGCGTGCAGGCGCGAGCCTGTCCGAGGCCTACTACCGCGCGCTGCTGTTCACCGGCAAGGTCGTGATGCTCACCGGCGTGACGCTCGCGATCGGCGTTGTCACCTGGGTCGCGAGTCCGATCAAGTTCCAAGCCGACATGGGGCTGCTGCTCGCCTTCATGTTCCTGTGGAACATGCTGGGCGCGCTCATCCTGCTGCCCGCGCTCGCCCATTTCCTGCTCAGGCCGGAGCCTCGCGAGCACATCGAACCGCCGCCCGCGGGCGCCGTGCTCGCACACCGTTGAAAGGACCCGCGAACGTGAACTACCCGCGCAACCAGTGGTACGTCGCCGCATTCGATGAGGAACTGCAGCCGGGCCAAATGCTCGCCCGCACCTACCTCGGCGACAACGTCGTGCTGTTTCGCGCGCCGGACGGCACGCCGAGGGCCTTGCAGGACCGTTGCCCGCATCGCTTCGCGCCGCTGTCGGCGGGCAAGCTCGTGGGCGACGCCATCCAGTGCGGCTACCACGGCCTGACCTTCGACGCGGGCGGCGCCTGCGTCCGCAACCCGCACGGCCCCGCGCCCAAGGCCGCTTGCGTGAAGCCGTATGCGCTGCGCGAGCGCCATCGCCTTGTCTGGATCTGGATGGGCGATGCGGCGAGCGCTGACGACACGCTGATCCTCGATTTCAGCGCCGTGGCGGCCGCGCCGGAACACGCGTACTTCCGCGGCTACCTGCCGACCGCGTGCGACACGATGCTGCTGGTCGACAACATCCTCGATCTGTCGCACGTCGATTACCTGCACCCCACCACGCTGGGCAGCGGTGCAATCTCGCGCACGAAGGCGACGGTGGAGGACCTGTCGGAGCGCAGTCTGAAGATCTCCTGGATCTCCAGTGGCGACCTCGCCCCGCCCGCGTTCGACAGGGAGCTGCGCGAGCAGGGCCGGCCCACCGACCAGTGGACCGAGGTCACGTGGACCGCGCCGTCGAACATGCTGCTGTCGGTGGGGGCCACCTTGCAAGGCGAGGCCCGCAGCCAGGGCATCTCGACCTTGAACCTGCACCTGGGCACGCCCGAGAGCCCGGGCCGCACGCACTACTGGTACTGGTCCACACGCGATTTCGCTGTTTCGGCCGAGGCCAATGCGTTCATCCGGCCGATGGTGGAGAACGTGTTCCGCTGCGAGGACAAGCCCATGCTCGAGGCGCAGCAAGGCCGGATCGGCGACCACGATTTCTGGTCGCTCAAGCCGGTACTGCTGGCGCCGGATGCCGGGGCGGTGCGCGCCCGCCGCAAGCTCGCGGCGCTCACCGAAGCGGAAGGCAGCCGCGCATGAAGCGCTTCCTGCTCGCCGCGGCCCTGTCGAGTTTCGTGCTGGCGGGCGCGCATGCTGCCGAGAAGATCGTGATCGGCGTGTCCGCTTCGTTGACCGGGGTGCTCGCGCCGTACGGCACGGAACTCGAGAAGGGCCTGAAGCTTGGCATTGCGCAATCGAATGCGGCCGGCGGCATCGGCGGGCGCGAGCTCGAACTGCTCGTCAAGGACGACGCAGGCAAGGCGGATCGTGCCGTTGCCAACACGAAGGCGCTGATCGATGCCGGGGTGTTGGCGCTGACCGGCTACCACGGCCTGACGGCGACCGAGCCGGCGCTCGCGCTGATCGATCAATCGGGCACGCCGCTCATCGGTGCGGCAAGCGGCGCGGAACTGCTGCGCGAGCCCGCGCGCCGCGGCGTGTTCAACCTCCGGGCCGGTGCGCGCGAAGAGGCCGCGGCCATGGTCCTGCACATGGACACCGTCGGCATGACGGAGATCGCGGCGATTGCGCAGGACGACGCGCTCGGAAGCGCTGTGCTGGACGGCGTGCAACTGGAGCTCACGCGGCTCGCGATCCGGCCGCAGGCGCTGGTTCGTGTGCCCGCCGGAGCGTCGGCGGGCGACGTGAATCGTTCGGTGCAGGCCGCGTGCAAGGCTCGCCCGCAGGCGCTCGTGCTCGGGCTCAATTCCGCCAATGCGCTGACGGCGATTCGCCAGGCCCGCAAGGCCGGTTGCACTCCGCGGTTCTACGTGATGAGCGAAGCCGGCGCCGAGTTGCTTGCCCTCGCGGTGACGCCCGATGAACTTGCGGGCGTGATCGTCTCGCAGGTCATGCCGCATCCACGGGCCTCGTCGATCCCCCTCACAGCGGACTACCAGCGCCTGGCCGGCGAGTCGGCGAGCTATGCAGGCCTCGAAGGGTTTGTCTATGCGCGCGTCATCGCGGCCGCTCTCAAAGCCTGCATCGGCCAGCTCCATCGCCAATGCGTGACCACGGCACTGGAGTCCAGACCGACAGACGTCGGCGGCTACCGCGTCCAGTTCAGACCCGGCGACCGGCGCGGCTCTCGCTTCGTCGAGATGACCATCGTCACGGCGGACGGGCGCTTTCGCCGCTGAGCCCACTTTTTCATCCGGAGAATCACTTGTTCCGCTACTTCCCCACCAACTACGTCTGGAACCTGTCCGTCGACCTCGCGATCGAGATGGGCGCGCGCGTCGGCGAGATCGAGGAAATGTGCGCGCCGCTGCAGGAGGCGGCCAAGGCGCCCGATGCCGCGGGCACGAAGGCGTTCCGCGAGACCTGGGCCAAGATGGCCGACAAGCTCTGCTCGCTCGCTGAAGACGACGAAGCGCGCGGGCGGCTGCTGTCCGCGGGCGAGAAGTACAAGCGGGCATCGAGCTACCTGATCACGTGCGAGCGACTGCAGCCCCATGGGGCGCCGGGCCGCGTGGAGCTGTACCGTCGTTCGCTTGACCTCTTTGCACGCGGCACCGCGCTGGCGAAGGACAACTGCGAGCGCGTGCAGATTCCCTATGAGGGCGGGCACCTGAGCGCGTTGTACGTGCGTGCGCAAGGCGTGCAGGGGCGTGCCCCGGTGCTCGTGCAGCTCAACGGCCTGGATTCCACGAAGGAGATGAAGTACCTCGTCGGCTTGCCCGCATGGCTTGCCAAGCGCGGCGTCTCGTCCCTCATCGTCGACCAGCCCGGCACGGGCGAGGCGCTGCGCCTGCACGGCATGACGGCACGCTTCGACGCCGAGCACTGGGCGAGCAAGGTGGTCGACTGGCTGGAAACGCGCGACGACGTGGACCCGAAACGCATCGGCTGCGAAGGCGTGTCGCTGGGCGGGTACTACTGCCCGCGCGCCGTCGCCTTTGAGCCGCGATTCGCCTGCGGCGTCGCCTGGGGCGCCAACCACGACTGGCGCGACGTGCAGAAGAAGCGCCTGGACAAGGAAGGCGACTTCCCCGTGCCGCACTACTGGGCGCACGTGTGCTGGGTGTGGGGCGCGAAGGATGTCGAGGAGTTCATGAAGATCGCCGAGGACGTGCACCTGGATGGCGTCGTCGAACGCATCAAGGTTCCCTTCCTCGTGACGCACGGCGAGAAGGACTCGCAGATTCCGCTGAAGTGGGCGCAGCGCACCTACGAACAACTCGTGAACAGCCCGAAGCGCGAGCTGAAGATCTTCACCGACCGCGAGGGCGGCGTGCAGCACGCGAGCTTCGACAACAGCATCAACGCCGGTCACTACATCGCCGACTGGGTCGCCGAGACCCTGAATGCGAGCACGGCCTGAACCCATGGGACAAGTCGTGCGTCTGTGTCACCGCAGCGAGTTGGTCGAAGGCGCCGCTCGCGGCTTCGATCCGCAAGCACACGGCCGCGACATGCTGTTCGTTGTGCGGCGCAGCGGCTTCCATGCCTATCGCAACGCCTGCCCGCATTGGGAAGGCGCGTCGATGCCGTGGCGCAAGGACGCCTACCTGAATGCCGATGCGACGCGCATCGTGTGCTCGGCGCACGGTGCGCAGTTCGACATCGCAACCGGCGAGTGCCTGCACGGCCCGTGCATCGGCCTGTCGCTCACTCGGGTGGACCTGATCGAAACCGACGACGGCTCGCTTCACACCGAGCTGGAGATGCAATGAGCAAACCCAATCCCTTGAAAGGCTGGCAGGTCGATCGCGCGGCGATTCGCCATGTCGGCCATGACCTGCAGCGCCCCGAATGCGTCCTCGCGGAATACGACGGCACGCTGTGGGCAGCGGATGCGCGCGGCGGCGTGATGCGCATCGCGCCCGACGGCAGCCAGCAGCTCGTGGTGCCGCAGCAGCCGGCGGACGCGGCATCGTCCGTCGACTTCAACACCCGCTATGTGCAAAGCCAGGGCTCGCTGCCCAACGGCATGGCTTTCCTCGCGAACGGCGATTTCATCATCGCCAATTGGGGCACCGACTCGGTCGAGGTGATGACGCGCGAAGGCCAGGTGCGGCGCCTGTTCGACACGATCGACGGCCGGCCGCTCGGCAAGGCCAACTTCGTGCTGCGCGACAGCCGCGGCCGCGTGTGGCTCACGGTGACCACGCGCATGCAGCCGTGGACCGAATCGATCAACGCGCGCGCCCGCGACGGCTACATCGCGCTGATCGACGAGAAGGGTGTGCGCATCGTCGCCGACGGCTTCGAAGGCACGAACGAAGTGCGCCTCGATGCGAACGAGGAGTGGCTCTACGTCGTGGAGAGCAATGGGCGGCGTATCTCGCGTTTGCGGATTCAGGAAGACGGTTCGCTGACGGGACGGGAGGTCTACGGACCCGACATGCTCGAAGGCTTCCCCGATGGCTTCGCATTCGATGCGCACGGAAACCTGTGGGTCACGCTCGTGATGACCGACAAGCTCATCGCCATCACGCCTGAAGGCGAGGTCCTGACGCTCTTGGACGACAGCAATCCGCAGGCGGTGCGCCGGCTCAACGAGCACTACCACGCGCGCACGCTCACGCCCGAGATCATGGGTGCGTGCGCCGGCACGCTCGCGCCCTGGATGGCGAGCCTCACCTTCGGCGGACCTGACCTGCGCACCGTGTACCTCGGCAGCCTGCGCGGCTCGACATTGCCCAGTTTTCGATCGCCCGTCGCCGGCCTCCCCCTCGTGCACTGGAACGAACGATGAAACTCGCCACCCTCAGGAGCGACCACAAGGACGGGCGGCTCGTCGTCGTCTCGCGCGACCTGAAGCGCGCCGTCGATGCAAGCTCGATCGCCCCCAGCCTGCTGGCCGCGGTCGAAACCTGGGCGGCTTCGTCGCCGCCCCTGCTTGCGCTGTACGAGCGCTTGAACGCGGGCCGGGCCGAAGGCGCGTTCGACTTCAATCCGGCCGAAGCGGCCGCGCCGCTGCCGCGCGCGCCGCAGTGGTGTGACGGTTCGGCCTTCCTGAATCACGGGCGCCTGATGGAGAAGGCCTTCAACATCGCGCCGATCCCAGACATGGACACGATCCCGCTGATGTACCAGGGCGGCTCCGACGACATGCTGGGGGCGATGGACGACATTCCCTTGCCGGATGAAGCGCACGGCATCGACTTCGAAGGCGAGTTCGGCGTCATCGTCGATGACGTGCCGATGGCATGCGCGCCGCAGCTCGCGCGCCAGCGCATCCTGCTGCTGGTGCAGATCAACGACGTGAGCCTGCGCAGTTTCGGTCCGCGCGAGATGCGAACGGGCTTCGGCTTCTTCCAGGCCAAGCCGTCGTCCAGCTTCGCGCCGGTGGCGGTCACGCCCGACGAGATCGGCGAGGCCTGGCGCGACGCGCGTGTCTGCCTCGACCTGCACATCGCCTGCAACGGCGAATGGTTCGGCGAGCCGAACGGCAGCGAGATGAACTTCGGCTTCGACCAGCTGATGGCCCATGCCGCCGCCACGCGGCGCTTGCGGGCGGGCACGATCATCGGTTCGGGCACCGTGTCGAACGCGGGCGGCAAGAAGGGATCTGCCTGCATCGCCGAGCGCCGCGCGATCGAAGCCATCGCGAGCGGTGAGCCCAAGACGGCCTTCATGAAGTTTGGCGATCGCGTGCGCATGGAAGCACGGCAGCACGATGCCTCGGTCTTCGGCGCGATCGATCAACGCGTGGTCCGCGCGGATCACGCATGACCAAGCTGATTCTCTGAAGAAAGGAAGCCCATGCCACGCTTTGTGGACCTGTCCATCTACCTCGAGAACGACGTGCTGTCGGACCCGCCGCCGCTGGCGCCGAAGATCACCTACCAGAAGCACGCCGACACGGTCAAAGAATTCATGGCCATGCTGCCCGGCACCACCGAGGCCGACTATCCGGACGGAGAAGCTGCGGCCGCAGAGTGGGTCACTCTCACGACGCACAACGGCACGCACCTCGATGCGCCGTATCACTTCCATTCGACGCAGGACGCGAAGCTCGGCGGTGCCAAGCCTTCGATCACGATCGATCAGGTCCCGCTGGACTGGTGCTTCCGTCCCGGTGTGAAGCTCGACTTCCGCCATTTCGCCGACGGCTATGTGTGCACCGCGGCCGATGTGGAAGCGGAGCTCAAGCGCATCGGGCACGAGCTGAAGCCCTTCGACATCGTCGTCGTGAACACGCGCGCCGGCTCGCGCTATGGCCACAAGGACTTCCTGTCAGCTGGCTGCGGCATGGGTTACGAGGCGACGATGTACCTGCTGGAACGCGGCGTGCGCCTCACCGGCACCGACGCATGGAGCTGGGACGCGCCGTTCTCGTACACCGCGAAGAAGATCGCCGAGACGGGCGACAAGTCGCTGATCTGGGAAGGCCACAAGGCGGGCCGAGACATCGGCTATTGCCACCTCGAGAAGATGCACAACCTCGAGGCCCTGCCCGGCAACGGCTTCACGATCAGCTGCTTCCCGCACAAGATCCGCGGCGCGTCCGCGGGCTGGACGCGGGCAGTGGCGATCTTCGAAGACTGACATGAAGGTCCTGGTCACAGGCGCAGGCGGCTTCATCGGCTCGCGGCTGGTGGAACTGCTGCGCGCGCGCGGACGCATCGGCGACAAACCCATCAACGCACTCGCGCTGGCAGATCGCCGCCTGCCGGATGCGTCTTCGAGCGCGTTGATGCTCGAAGGGGATCTGGCGTCCACGCTGCTGATCGAGCGCGTCGCGGGCTTCCAACCGGACGTGGTGTTTCACTTGGCAGCGGTGCCCGGCGGTGCGGCAGAGGCTGACTACGCACTCGGACGGCGCGTGAATCTCGACGCCACGCTCGCGCTGTTCGAGCAGCTCGCGAACCGCGACAGGCCGCCCGTCGTTGTCTACGCCAGCAGCATCGCGGTGTATGGCACGGATCTGCCGGATGTCGTCACGCCCGAGACGCCTCTGCGTCCCCCGCTCACTTATGGCGCGCACAAGCTCGCCTGCGAGATCCTGCTCGCGGATTTCAGCCGGCGTGGCTTGCTCGACGGCCGCTCGATCCGCCTGCCGGGGATCGTGGCACGACCGCGCGAACCTTCGGGCCTCGCATCGGCCTTCATGAGCGAGCTGCTGCATGCCTTGCGCGCGGGCGAACGCTTCACCTGTCCCGTGTCGCCCCAGGCCACCGCATGGTGGATGTCCGCGCCGTGTTGTGCCGAGAACCTGCTGCACGCCGCGACGATGGATGTCTCGCGAGGCGATCCCGCGCGCGCCTGGCCGCTTCCCGTGCTCAGGATGTCGATCGGCGAGGTGATCGCGATCTGTGCGGACGTCTACGGCGACGACCGGCGGCAACTGATCGAGTTCGAACCGGATCCGAAGCTGGAGGCCGTGTTCGGCCGCTATCCCCGCCTTGACGACGAAAGCGCGCGCGCGCTCGGTCTGCACGACGACGGCTGCGCCCAAGCGCTGATCCTTCGCGCCCTCGCTTCCTGAACTTCAAGAAGCAACTGGAGAAACTCGATGACGGCGACAGCCCCCTCTTCACGATGGACCGCCCGGGCGGCATTGCTCGCCGGCCATTGCGCCGGCATGGCCGATCTCGCGGCGTTGCCCTTGTGGATCGGCGCGCTCGTCGGCTCCTACAGGTTCAGTCCACAGCAAGCGGGCGGGCTCGTCACGCTGTTTCTCGGCGGCGCGGTGGTGGCGAGCGTCGCGTGCGCGTCGTCGTTCCATCGAGTGCGCGGCCGCGCGCTGGCGACTTGCGGGTTCGCCGCAGCGTCGCTGTTCTTCTTCGCCCTTGCCTCGACCTCGGGATTCAACGCCATGGCGCTGCTGCACGCCCTCGCTGGCATGGCCGTGGGCTGCGCCGCCAGCGCCACGCACGGCACGATCGGCTGCAGCGCTCACCCGCACCGGCTCTTCGCGCTGGCCGGCCTCGCGCTCGGCGTGTTCGCGTTGGCCTTTCTCGGCATCGTGCCCGTGCTCATCGAGCGCTTCGGCGGTGTGGCGATCTTCGCAGCGCTGTCGGCGGTGATGGGCATGGCGGCGCTGATCGCGCTGGCCGTCTTCCCGCCACCGGACGTGCCAGCGCCGGCTCTCGTGGTGGGAGGTCGTTCGATGCCTGCTGCGGCATGGTTCGTCGTTCTCGGCATCAGCATCATGTCGCTCAACCAGGCCATGATGTTTTCTTTCGTCGAACGAATCGGGATCGATCGCGGCTTCGGCACGCCGCTCGTGCACGGCGTGCTCATCGCGCTCGGCCTGGTCAACCTCATCCCAGCGCCTTTGGCGGCGGTGCTCGAGACGCGGGTCAACGCCCGCACGGTGGTGCTGGCCGGTCCCGTCGTGCAGGCAATCATTGTCCTCGTGCTCACGCAGTCCGGCGGGGTCGTGCCCTACGCGATCGCAACGGCGCTCTGCGTGTTCCCGATGATCTTCACGCACACCTTCGCGTTCGGCATGCTCGCCCGGCTCGACCCAAGCGGTCGCGCGACCGCCGCGACGGCCGCAATGGTGATGATCGGCGCGGCTTCCGGCCCTGTGATCGCGGGCACGCTGGTCCAGAGTTTCGGGTATGCGAGCCTCGGCATCTCCGCCATCGTCGTTGCGACGCTGTCGGTGCTGGGCTTCTCGCGTGTGCGCGAGCCGAAGCCCGAGGCCGTGCCAGGCCGAGCCAGCCTACCGCAGCCCCGCGTCGTCCATTGAGCCGCCCCTGCCTCTTGCTGCTGCCGGGGCTGCACTGTGACGAGACGGCCTGGGCCGCGCCACGCCGAGCGCTCGAAGGCGTCGACACCCTCGTGCCGTCCTGGGGCGAGCAATCGTCGCTTGCCGACATGGGGCGCTGCGCCCTTGCTGCAGCACCGTCGGAATTGCTGTCTGTCGCCGGGCATTCGATGGGCGGGCGCATCGCGCTCGAGATGGCGCGGCAGGTACAGCATCGCGGGCCGTCGGCCCTTGCCGTTGTTGTACGTGTCCTTGGTCAGCGGCTCGACCAGCGGGCCGACGTTGGAGATGATCGCGAGCCGCTTGTCGGTGTTGAACATCGCGCCGTAGTCGACTCGTTCCGCTTCCGAGCAAGATCGGTGTGGACATGGCACTCGAAGCGCTGCGCTCAGCCGCGCCGACGGAGTTCCCGAGGCGTTTGTCCAAGGGACGGCGCATCAGATCCGTCATGTGAGCCTGGCTGGCAAATCCGTGTTCGAACGCGATGTCCGCGATCGGTTGATGCTCGTCGCGCTGCAGCGCCGCGGCGGCAGCTTCGAGCCGCCGGTGCTGCACGTAGCGATGAGGCGTCGTGCCGACATTCGCCTTGAACCCCTGCGCGAAATGATGCGTGCTGAGCCCGACTTCGTCGGCCATCCGCGTCAGCGACAGATCGGACGCGAGGTGACCGTGGACCACGGAGTCCACCCGCGCTGGAACCCAACCACTCGGCAGTGCTGTCGACGGTTTGGTCACCGGCGTCCCTGAGAAGGTGTGAGGCAATCCGGCATGCCCGCCGTGAACGGCCGCGACAACTCCTCGAAGCGAATAGCCAGTTCGGCCGGCGGCATCGGGCTGCGCTGCTCGACCCACCATGCCAGCAGTTCCACAAATGCCGCGGCCAGCGCCCGTGCCATAGCGGCCTTCGGAAGCTTGCCTTTCGACGCCGCCGGGAGCTCGTCGTCGACCAGCCGAACCACCATCTCGCGGAAGCGCTGCTGCACCACATAGCCGCTTCGCCGGCCGATCAATCCGCGGAACACCTTTCGCTGTTGGTGCGCATGCTCGATCAGCCCGAGCGAAAAGCGGAACCCGCCCGCGGCAGGGCTGCTGCCTTCCCCGCGTGCCCGCGTCGCGGCCTGCCCGAGTTCAGCGCGAAGGTCTTCGAGGCCGCCCAGCAACAACGCGTCCTTGTTCGGGAAGTGCGAATAGAAGGTGGAGCGACCGACGTTTGCCCGTTCGCACAGGTCCTGCACGGCGATCGCGTCCCAGCCGCGCTCGCCGATCAGGTCGATGAGCGCGGCACGCAACGCGTTGCGCGTGCGAATGCTGCGTCGGTCACTGGGAGTGTCGATCGATGGCGGCGACATGGCGTTGGCGTTCCTGGACAAGAAGGCGGGGAGTGTCCCGAACCGGACGTTGGAGCCCTTCCTGTGTCTGGGCATGCGGTGCGCGGAATCGGATCATGGACACGTGTCCACTATAAAACGAGTGTCCCATGATCGAATTGCGCGCGCTGACCAAGCGCTACCCCGGGCCGGATGGCGGCATGCCGGCGCTGGATGCGGTGACGCTGGACCTGCCGGCCGGCGAGTTCGTCGCCATCGTCGGGAAGTCCGGCAGCGGCAAGTCAACGCTCATCAACCTGGTCGCCGGCATCGACCGTCCGACGAGCGGTGAGGTGCATGTCGACGGCACGGCCGTGCATGCGCTCGACGAGAGCCGCCTGTCGGCCTGGCGCGGCCGGCACGTGGGCGTGGTGTTCCAGTTCTTCCAGTTGCTGCCTACGCTGACGGCCCTGGAGAACGTGATGCTGCCCATGGACTTCTGCGCAACCTTGCCACGGCCACAGGCGAAAGCGCGTGCGCTGCAGCTGCTGGCGGACGTCGGCATCGCGGCCCATGCACACAAGCTCCCGTCGGCGCTATCGGGCGGCCAGCAGCAGCGCGCGGCGATTGCGCGGGCGCTTGCCAACGACCCGCCGCTGATCGTCGCCGACGAGCCCACCGGCAATCTTGATTCGCAAACCGCCGACGAGGTGCTGGGCTTGCTGTCGGCGCTGGCGCGACGCGGCAAGACGGTGCTGATGGTCACCCACGAGCGCGACGTGAGCCTCATTGCGCACCGCCTGGTCACACTTGCGGATGGCCGCGTGATCGACAACCAGGCGTCGCGCCCGGCGCTCAGGATGCAGGGCTTGCACCATGCGTAGAACGACGTTGGACACGAGCGGGGCGATGAGCCCGCGCTGGATCAAGCCCTGGCGCGACGCGCTGGCCGAGCGCGGGCGCCTGGCGCTGATGCTCATGGCCGTCACGGTCGCATTGGCCGCGCTCGGGGCCGTGCTGGGGGCGTATGCCGTGCTGACGCGCGAGATGGCGGCCAACTACCTCGGCACGCAGCCGGCACATGCCACGCTGGAGATGCGCGGTGACGTCACCCCTGAAGTACTCGCAACGGCCCGACGCCATCGCGCAGTGGCTGAAGCCGAGGCACGCGACGTGATCCCCGCACGTGCCCGCGTCGGCGACGAATGGCGGCCGGTGCTGCTGTTCGCCGTCGACGACTTCAATGCATTGCGCATCAGCCGCTTCACGCCGCGCTCCGGCAGCGCCACGCCCGCGCCCGGCAGCGTGTTGCTGGAGCACACAGCGACCGGCGTCCTGTCGGCCGGGCCGGGCAGCCCGCTCACGCTGCGCACGCCGCAAGGTCGCGTGCTATCCGTCCCGGTCAGCGGCCTGGTCCACGACCCCGGCCTCGCGCCAGCCTGGCAGGAGCGCACCGGCTACGTCTACCTCGATCGCGCCACGCTGCGCCAACTCGGCGAGGACGGCACGCTGCATGAGCTGCGGGTGCGCTTTCGGGACACGCCCGAGACCATGCCGGCGATACAAGCCGCCGCCGAGTCACTGGCCCAGGCGCTTCAACGCGAGGGGCATGCCGTGCTCGAACTGCGCGTGCCGCCGCCGCGGCAGCATCCGCATCAGCGGCAGATGACGACGGTGCTGTTCCTGCTGCTCGCGTTCAGCGTGATGGCATTGGTGCTGGCCGCCGTGCTCGTGGCCAACACGCTGGCGGCCTTGCTGGCCCGGCAGGTCCGTGAGATCGGTGTGATGAAGACGCTGGGTGCCAGCACGTGGCAGCTGGTCGGGGTGTACCTCGTGCTCGTCGGAGCCATCGGGCTGGCGGCGTTGGTGGTCGCGCTGCCACTGGGTGTCCTCGGCACGCGGGTGTTTGCCACGCAGGTCGCCACGTTGTTGAACCTGAGCATCACCCAGCCCGTGGCGCCGTGGTGGGTGTTCGCGCTTCAACTGGCCGCCGCCCTCGGCGTGCCGCTTGCCGTGGCGGCCGTGCCGCTGTGGAACGCCTGCCGCGTGACGGTGCGCGAGGCGGTGGACCGGCACGGCGCCGGCAGCGACGGAATTCGCCAGTGGGCGAGCCGGTGGCCCGCCGCCGTGCGCGACGTGCTGCGCAGGCCCTCTCGATTGGCGCTCACCCTCATGCTTCTCGCGGCGGGCGGCGCGATGTTCATGACGGCGCTCAACGTGTCGCGCAGTTGGCAGCTCACGATCGACAAGGTCTACGAGACGCGCCACTACGACGTGGAGATCCGGTTTCGGAATGCCGAACCGGTGAGCAGGCGCGAGACGGTGATGCAGCTGCCCGGCGTTCTGAACGCGCAGTCGTGGGGCTACAGCGCGGCGGCCTTCGCCAAGGCTGGCCGGGTCGACGTCTCGCGCTCGTATCCGGACCGGGGCCACGGTTCCTTCGTCGTGATGGCGCCACCCGCAGGCACGAGGATGATCGACTTTCCGTTGCGAGCCGGCCGCTGGCTGCAACCCGGCGACCATGATGCCGTGGTCCTGAACCATGCGGCCGCGGCACAGCAGCCGCAACTGAAGATCGGCGACACGGTGCTGCTGTCGATGGGCGGCAGCGTCAGCCGTTGGCGATTGGCGGGCATCGTTGAGGAGATCGGCGCCGCCGGCGTGGCCTACGTGAATCCGGATGCGTTTGAACAGGCGACTCGCACCGAGGGTCGCGCCCGGATGATCCGCGTCGCCACCGATGCGGCCACCAGTGAGGAGCGCTTGATGCACATTCGGCAGGCCGAAGCGGCGCTCGACGCGGCAGGCGCCGACGTGGCGAGCGTGCAGCCGCTGAGCGAGTTGCGAACCGCGATGGGCGACCACATCGTCATCCTCATCCGGGCGCTGGTGGTGCTGGCCTGCGTGATGGCGGCCGTGGGCGCGCTTGGTCTCGGGTCCACCTTGAGCATCGGGGTGCTGGAGCGCACGCGTGAGCTGGCGGTGATGAAGACGCTGGGCGCGACTCGGCGGCGATTGATCGGTGCGGTGCTGACCGAAGCGCAGCTCATCGCCTTGCTGAGCGTGGTGGCGGCCATCGTGCTGGCGTTTCCGCTGACGGCGCTGCTCGACGCGATGATCGGCGGGCTGGGCTTCGTGGCGCCGCTGCCGTTCTCGGTCTCGCCGGGCGCGATGGTGGCGTGGCTGGTGCTGGTGATGGCGGTGTCGCTCGGGGCGGCGTGGGTGCCTGCGCGGCGAGCGGCAGGTTTGCGGGTGGCGCAGGCCTTGGTGCAGGTGTAGCCGGCGCACTTCAGTGGCTAGGGAAATTCGTTGATATCAAACTGAATTTGATAAAGAAATCGTTGCTAAAACAAGCAAAGCCCTGATAGAGATCTTGAAGCGGCGACGAAGCATGCCAAAGAATGGCCCAAAGCGATCAGGCTGGGGTAATCAGCGAGATATCAACACAAATAAGTACAGAATCGTTGATATATCGCGTTCTGCTGAAGGGGCTGGCTTTGATCAACCCCTGGGCACCCCGAGCTTGACGTACAAGAGCGCCAGGACGATGGCCGCAAGGACCGCCGACACCCCCTTCCAGAACCGCACCGGATGCCGCTCGATCAACGGTGGCCGACTTTCCCTCAGAAATGCGCGGCCCGGATGGCGCAAGTCGTGCACGAACTCCGACAAGGCTTCGTAGCGCTTGAGTGGTTCAGGCTGCACGGCCTTCCTCAACACCCCGTCGATCCAGGCCGGGATCTCGCGGTCATCGTGCAGCACGGATTCGTAGTGCAAGTTCCTTTGCGACGACCGCGTCCTGGACTTCGCTACCTCGGCGCCATACGGCAGCCTGCCCGACAGCATCTGGTATGTGATGACCCCGAGCGAGAACAAGTCCGATCGCGCGGTGCCTGCCTCTCCCAGGAAGTACTCCGGCGCCGTGTACTGCGCGGTGCCGGGTATGACCATGCGCTCGGTGGGCGGCGTCGACTCCGTGATGCCCGCCACGCTGGTCGCTCCGAAATCAATGATCTTCACCGTGCCGGTCGTGTCGATCATGATGTTGTCCGGCCGCAGATCCTGATGCAGCATTTCGAGCCGGTGGAACGCCTGCAGCCCCTTCGCGATCTGCTCGACGATCTTGCGCACCGCTTCAAGGTCGGGCCTGGGGTTGTCGATCATCCACTGCGACAAGGTCTGGCCATCGACGAACTCCATCGCGACATACAGGGCGCTGCGCTCCCGGGTCTGCAGGCACGGCTTCAGCACATGTGCGCTGTCGATTCGTCGAGCGATCCACTCCTCCATCAAGAAGCGCTCGAGGTAGGCCGGGTCATCGCGCATGTCGATCGACGGCGTCTTGAGGACGGCCAATGCCTCGGTGTCCATGTCGACGGCGAGGTACACATGGCTGCGGCTGCTCGCGTGCAGCTCGCGCACGATGCGGTACCCGTCGAGCGTCATCCTCGCCTCGAGGAGCGGTGGCGGCGGCAGTTGCGGCCGGTGCAGGTGGAACTCCTGCGCATCCTGCACAGGCAAGTCATCGACGACGACGATCTGAACAGTGAGGTTGTCCAGGCTGCCGCGCCGGTAGGCCTCCTGGACGATCTTGCGGGCCGCCTGGTCGAGATCGGCACGCCCGCGTTGCACGGCCTCGACCATGAACGCGTCATCGACATGTTCATGCACACCGTCCGACGTCAGCAGGAACGCATCGCCGCGCTCGACCTGCAGGACCAGGTAGTCGATCTCGATGTCGGCATTGAAGCCCACGGCACGGCTGAGATAACTCTTGCCACCCGCGACGAGCACCCGGTGATCCTGCGTCAGGGGCTCCAGTGCATCGGCGTGCACGCGATGGACGCGGCTGTCGCCCACATGAAAGACGTGGGCGGTGTTTGACTTGATGACGAGCGCGCTCAAGGTGCACACGTAGCCGCGATCGAAGTCGTGGCGGTAGTGGCTTTGGGTGCGCGAATGCAGCCATGAGTTGGTGGCGGCCAGCACGCGCTCGACCGACCGTTTCACCGACCACGCATCGGGCGTGCAGTAGTAGTCGTCGAGCAGGCCCATCACCGCGAACTCGCTGGCAACCTGGCTCACGTCGCTGCTGCCGATGCCGTCAGCCAACGCAACGACGATGCCTTTGGCGCGCAGCAGCGCCTCGCCGGGTGACGAGACGCCGTGGAAATCCTGGTTGACCTCGCGGCGGCCCTTGTCCGAATGCTGGCCGACGGAGACCTTGAGCGCCGGAGTGCGGGTCATGTCAATGTCAAAAGGGCCTCGCGCCCTGGTGGGTGCGAGGCCCTCGAGTATCGCGGCAGGTCAGCCTGCGGCCCGCTTCGACACCAGGCTCGGGACTCGCTTGGCGGCGGTACGCACGTGCGTGGCGTAGAGCGTGAGCCCGGTGAACGACAAGCCGCCCACCAGGTTGCCCAGCACGGTGGGGATCTCGTTCCACAGCAGGTAGTCCATCCACGAGAAGTGCGCGCCAAGCAGCAAGCCCGAAGGGAACAGGAACATGTTGACGATCGAGTGCTCGAACACCATGTAGAAGAACAGCATGATCGGCATCCACATCGCGATCACCTTGCCGCTCACGTGCGTGGAGATCATCGCGCCGACGACGCCGGTGGACACCATCCAGTTGCACAGCATGCCGCGCACGAACAGCGTCAGCATGCCGGCGGCGCCGTACTTGGCGTAGCCCAGCGTCCGGTTCTCGCCGATCACGCCGATGGCCTTGCCCACCGCATTGGGCTCGGTGGAGAAGCCGTAGGTGACGTAGATCGCCATCATCACGGCCACCGTGAATGCGCCGGCGAAGTTGCCGATGAACACCAGCCCCCAGTTGCGCAGCACACCCTTGAGCGTGACACCCGGCCGCTTGTCGATCAAGGCCAGCGGCGTCAGCACGAACACACCGGTGAGCAGGTCGAAACCCAGCAGGTACAAGATGCAAAAGCCCACCGGGAAGAGCACCGCGCCGAGCAGCGGCTGGCCCGTCTGCACGTTGATGGTCACCGAGAACCAGGCGGCCAGTGCGAGGATGGCGCCGGCCATGTAGGCCCGGATCACCGTGTCG
This sequence comes from uncultured Comamonadaceae bacterium, assembly GCA_966211955.1. Classification (GTDB taxonomy): domain Bacteria; phylum Pseudomonadota; class Gammaproteobacteria; order Burkholderiales; family Burkholderiaceae_C; genus Albitalea. Next base: position 248,237 of record CBIHOF010000004.1, read on the forward strand.
CGTGTCGCCATGAAGACCTTGGATTCGCCCGCGTCCACCATCTTGGTCACGAACTCAGAAGGCACCAGATAAGCCATGTTGTCCCCACAAGGAATTTTTGAATCGATCGACGCCTGACGTTTCAGGTCGACCGATCGGCTTGCAAGTTGCGGGCCATTGGTGCACCCCTGATGGGCAAGGCTTGCCCGCTCTTGGGGCGATGCACCGGGCGCGAAACCGCGCGGAACATGTCGGCGCATCGATGCACCAGAAGATTGAGCGACGCCTTGTTGTGGTGCGGCTGTTGCGCTCGATTCACGGGTGCTGATGGCCGACTTCGCCGCAGTGGGGACTGGATATATGCTTGCCTTCGCAAACAACAACGCACGGCATCTTGCCGGCACGTCGGAGGGAACATGAACCGTCGCCAACTCGTGCGCAGCGCCGCCGCGGCCTGCATCGCCGGTGTTGCCACCGCAGCACGCCCGCAAAGCGCAAAGATCGTCCTCGGGCAGTCAGCCCCATTCAGCGGCCCGGCGAGTGCACTGGGCGAGCAGTTCAGGAAGGGGGCCCTGCTGCAATTCGACCGGGTCAACGCACACGGCGGCATGGGCGGACGCAACATCGAATTGCAAAGCCTCGATGACGGCTACGAGCCTGACCGCTGTGCCGCCAATACCAGGAAGCACATCGAAGGCGGCGTGACGGCACTCTTCGGCTACATCGGCACGCCGACGAGCCTGGCCGCGCTGCCTCTGGCGGTCAACGCGAAGCTGCCTTTCATTGCCCCCTTCACCGGCGCGCAGGCGCTGCGCGAGCCCTTCCATCGGCAGTCGTTTCATCTTCGTGCTTCGTACTACGACGAGACCGCGGAAATCGTCAAGCAACTCATTGCGGTGGGCATTCACCGCATCGGCGTGTTCTACCAGAACGACAGCTATGGCAAGGCGGGGCTCGAAGGCGTGACGCGCGCGCTCAAGCCGCAGAACCTCGCGCCCACGGGGCTCGGCACGGTGGAGAGAAACACCGTGGACATCGACGCCGCAGTCAAGACGATCCTCGCGGAAAAACCCGACGCGATCGTGCAGATCAGCGCCTATCGGGCTTGCGCGGCGTTCATCCGCGCCGCGCGCAAGGCTGGCTTCGGCGGCACCTTCTACAACGTGTCCTTCGTCGGCACGCAGGCATTGGCGCGCGAGCTCGGCGTGGATGCCCGCGGCGTGGTGGTGAGCCAGGTGATGCCATTCCCCTTCACCGCACTCACGCCGCTGTCCAGCGAATACCTGGCTGCCGGCCGCAACGCCGAGGGCGAGAAGTTCGATCCGAACTACAGCAGCATGGAAGGCTTCGTGGCGGCCAAGATGTTTGTCGAAGCAGCACGGCGCGCCGGCAACCACCTGAGCCCCGAGGGGTTGGTCGGCGCGCTCGAATCGATGCATGATTTCAACCTCGGCGGCTTCTTCGTGGACTTCAACGCCACCAAGCACACGGGCTCGAAGTTTGTGGAGCTGACCATCTTGCAAGAAGACGGGCGCGTTCGGCGCTGAGCCAGGTTGTCAGGCAAATGTCACAGTTTCGAGTTAGGTCTTCCATTCGCCTGCACATGATCGGTGCAGTCATCTTCGCAGGCGCGAACGCCGCGACAGCCCAGGTTGTTCCGGACGAGAGAACCGTCGCGTACTTCAGCTCGAAGCCCTATGCCGAAGCGATCATCATGATGGGACTTATTCTCGACAAGGAAGTTTTGGGCAAGGCGCGGTGCGAAGGTTCTTACGGTTTCGATCCGATCTCCTTCTCCATTCGCGAGCCGCTGTCGTTCAAGCCCGAGCTCCCACATCCGGTGTCGGGTACATGGACCTATCGCTTTGCGTTCAAGCGATGTGGAGAAATCAAGGTCTACAACCTTCAGTGGACCGCGAAACCATCGGGTGGCCTTCCTACGCCATCCGAATTGCCGCCAGGCAGCTCTCGAGTGAGTCAATCGCTGTTCCGAGATCTCCGCAATGGGGTCGGGTCAGCGGGGCTGCTCAAGTACGGCGCTCCAAAGGAGTGCCGCTCACTGAAGATTGTCGACACGCGGGTCACATCGGATCCAAAGTCAGTGGAGGTGGACGGCGTCGTTCGAGAGGGAGTCTGGGAGGAGCAATGGGACGCGAAGATGTGCGAATACACCTTCACGGCGGACATCTGTTTGGTTCCAGTGGGCAATGGGGCAACCAACTGGTCGGTGGGCAAGTGCGGAAAGTGAACCTGTCTGCGCTCGTGCAGCCGGATCTCGTCAAAAACACCGTCACCCCGTTTCCACCCTCCTCAAGAACGCCCGCACCCGCCGCGCATTCGCGCCGATGTCGCTGCCGCCGATTCGCGACAGCGACCGCACATCGATCACGCTGCCGGCACCACGTGCTCGCACGCGGATCACGATGTCGTCCTTGAACCCGAACATCAGCGTGGTGTCGGTCGCCTCGATGCGCAACGCCTGCGGCATTGAAGTGACGATCTGCCAGCCCATGGCCCGGGCCGCGCGTTCGGCTCGCTCGAAGGCTTGCGGTGGCGGGACGTCCAGATGCATCGGCGCGATGTCCGGGTAGCCGCGTTTCTGTTCGGCCGCCGTCCCGCGCTTGTAGTCCACAGGGTTCTTCGCGCCCGCACGCAAGGGCAGCATGTTGACGAAGGACGGCGGGTCGTCGGTGTCTGTGCTGATGTCGTGGATCTTTGGCAGCTGCTGCGCCTGGTTGAACATGTAGAGCGGGGGTGCAGCGACGAGGATGCCGAGCACCAGGCCGGCGGTGGCGATGCCACGGCCTCGCGGTGCGCGAGCCGTGCTAAGCCACACCAATGCTGCGAGTGCCAGAACAGCCCCGGCGATGGCGCCATAGGTTGCCCAGCGCAGCGTCATGAACGCGCTGCCCAGCGACACCCATTGCATCCGGTAGGTGAAGCCGGGCAAGACCGCTGCTGCTGCGCTCACGGTGCCCAGCGCCAATGCGAGCCGCGCGAGCCAGCGCGGCGCGGGAGAACGAGGGTGCTCAGCTGTCGAAGTGGGCGTTCTCATCACGATGCGTCGCGGGCCGCCGCCATGTGGCCGGCGAGCCCGCCAATGTGCCGTTGCCGGCACATTGTTCACGCAAACCCAAGACCTCAATTGCTCTTGGGCGCTTCCTTGGCCTCATCCGCACTGCGCTTTGCACGCTCCTGCTCGCGCGTGACGATGTCGTCGTGGCGCTTGGCCTTGGCTGCATCCGTTCCGCGGCGAGCCTTCTCCAGCTTCCACTCCTCGACCTTCGCGTGCTGGTGCTCGGCCTGCGCTGCCTGCTCGAGCTTGCGTGCTTCCGCGGTGTCGCCGCGTGCGGCGGCAGCTTGTGCTGCAGCATGCTCCTGGCGCTCTTCCTTCTGCGCATGGATGATTTCGTTCTTCTGCTGCACGATGTGCCGCTCGCCCTTGGTCACGTTCGTCTTGTCAACGTTGACGGCATGCTCATCGGCTTGCAGCTGGGCCGCGTCTTGCTGGACCTGCGCCGCGGCCTTCTTCTGCGCGTCGGTTGTGGCGCTCTGCGCGAATGCGCCCGTGGCGCTGGCAAGCAGGGCGAGGCTGAGGATGGTTGCCTTGTTCATGAGTAACTCCTTCATGGTGTGTCGTGAATCGGTGAGGCGAATCCACCGATCGTGAATGGACTCCATGGACAGAATGCCAAGGGATGCCACGCAGACGACCGCCAGGCGCAGAGTTTTGTAACGCGTCGCGTCCGTGCGATGTGCTGCTCCAGCAGGGCCAAGGCGCCTGGCGACCGATACCAGCAGAGCAGGTTGTCACAACGATGACGACCGCATGACGCCCGTCTTGCTGGGCAATGGCTGCGCTGTACAGTCCGCCGACCATGGCTTTCGTCCCACGCACTCCGATGTGTCCCATGTCCACGCGCCGCCACTTCATCCTCGCCGTCGTCGTCGGCGCGCTGTCTCAATCCTTTGCCTTCGCCACGCCCCGGGCCGACCCATCGGCCGCGCTCGCGTCGCTGGCCGAGCGCTACCACGACGAGCAGGCGCGGATGGATCCGATCTTCTCGGCCACGCTCGTCGGCGACAACCGCTTCGACGACCAGCTGCCCATCGGCATCGCGCCGGCGCAGCGGCAAGAGCGCTTCGCGATGTACCACCGCCTGCAGGCGCAATTGCGCAGCATCGATCGCCGCCGGCTCGATGCATCCGATGCCTTGACCCATGAGCTGCTGGCCCGCGAGCTGGACACGCACGCAGCCTTTGAGCACTTCGACGACCACCTGCTTCCGCTGCCGCAGCTGGGCGCCGTGCCCGTGATGCTGGCCAACTTCGCGAGCGGCCAGGCGGAGCAGCCGTTGAAGACCGTCGCGCAGCATGAGGCCTACCTCCGACGCATCGCCCGACTGCCGCTGTGGACCGACCAGGCCATCGCCAACATGCGCGAGGGCATGCGCCGCGGCATCGTGCACCCGCGTGCCGTGACGGTGGCGTCGCTTGCGCAGATCCGCGCCCTTGGCAGCGACCAGCTCGCCGACAACCCGTTCCATGCGGCCGTCGCCGCTTTGCCGCCGTCGTTGAGCGACGCGGACAGGCAGCGGCTCACTGCCGCCTATGACGACACCATCGCGCGGCAAGTGGCGCCCGCCATGCGCCGCCTGGCCGACTTCGTCGAGAAGGTCTACCTGCCCGCGAGCCGCGACACCGCTGGCTGGGGTGCGCTGCCCAACGGCGCGGCCTGGTACCGCCAATGGGTGCGCGACCAGACCACGAGCGACCTGAGCCCGGAGCAGATCCATGCGGTGGGCTTGAAGGAGGTCGCACGCATCCACGGCGAACTCGCGCGCGTTGCACCGCAGCTCGGCTACGACGGCGACCCGAAGCAACTGCTCGCCTGGGTGCGCACCAGCAAGAAGTTCCGCCCCTTCCACGCCGAAGGCGAGATCCTCGATGCCTATCGCGCGATCAACGAGAAGGTGAAGGCGAACCTGCCCCGGCTCTTTGGGCGCAGCCCCAAGGCGAGCTTGGACATCCGCCCCGAACCCGAACTCACGCGCGCGTCCGCATCAGACCACTACTCGCTGCCGGCCGAAGACGGCTCGCGGCCGGGTGTGTTCTGGGCGGTCATCAACGACCCGGTCGAGTACGACTCGACGACCATGACGGCGCTCTTCCTCCACGAGGGCCAGCCGGGGCATCACTTCCAGATGGCGCTGCAGCAGGAGATGACGGCGTTGCCCGCCTTCCGCAAGCGCGCGTGGATCAACGCCTTCGGCGAAGGCTGGGCGCTGTATGCCGAGACGCTCGGTCGCGAGATGGGCCTGTACGACGACCCGGCGGCCTACGTAGGCGAACTGCGGCTGGAAATCTTCCGCGCCGCACGGCTGGTGGTGGACACCGGCATCCATGCCAAGGGCTGGAGCCGCGACCAGGCCATCACCTACTTGATCGACAACGCCGGGTTCTCGCAAGCGCAGGCGTCCAACCAGATCGACCGCTACATGGCGTGGCCGGGTCAGGCGCTGGGCTACAAGCTCGGGTCGTTGAAGATCCAGGAACTGCGCGAGCGGGCGCGCCGCAAGCTGGGCGACGCCTTCGACATCGCCGCATTCCACGACGCTGTGATCGGCCAGGGATCGCTGCCGCTGTCGCTGCTCGATGCGCACATCGACCGGTGGATCGCTGCACAGGCCAAGGGTGCGCGCACCGGCCGATGACCGCGCATTGCGACGTCGCTGGCATGCGTGCCGGCACAATGCGCCACGCATGTTCAGCCTGACCCGCCTCACCATCCGCCGCGCGCGGGAAGAACGCCTTGCCCAGGTGGCCGGCAGCCTCACCTTCACGACGGTGCTCTCCATCGTGCCCTTCCTCGCGGTGAGCTTTGCGCTCTTCACGCGCTTTCCCGTCTTCCGTCGTTTCGAGCACGCCATCGAAGACGTGCTGCTCAAGAGCCTCCTGCCGGCCGAAATCTCGCGCACCGTGCTCAAGTACCTCGGCCAGTTCGCCGAGAACGCCAACGGCCTCACCGTGCTGGGCTCGCTGTTCGTGCTGGTCACGGCGGTGGCGATGATGCTGACGGTGGAGAACGCGCTCAACCAGATCTGGGCGGTGAGGCGCGCGCGCCCCTTCTTCAAGCGAGTCGGCATGTACCTGCTGATGCTGGCCCTCGGGCCCCCAGTCGTTGGCGCGAGCCTGTGGGCCACCTCGTATGTGCTGAGCGCATCCATGGGCCTGATTGGCACCGTGCCGCCATCGGTGCGGTTCGTGCTGACGCTGGGCCCGGTGTTGCTCAGTGCCGCGGGGTTGGCGGCGATGTTCTATTTCGTGCCGAACACGAAGGTGCGCCGGCGCGATGCGATCGTGGGCGGCATGCTCGCGGGCATCGGCCTCGAACTGGGCAAGCGAGGCTTCGCGGCCTACCTGCTCAAGGTGCCGACCTACAAGGCGGTGTACGGCACTTTCGCGGCCTTCCCGGTGTTCTTGCTGTGGGTGTATTTCTCGTGGCTCGTCACGCTGGCTGCGGCGCTGGTCACGGCGAACCTGGGGCGGTCACGGCCGAGGGCGGGCGGCAAGGGCGCACCGAGGCCTGCAGAAGCCTGAATTCGCCTCGCGGCGTCGTGCCGACCCATCCCCACACTCACTGTCAGGCCAGCGCAAAGGCGCGGTGGCATCATCGCTGGACAGGGTGATCGAACGGGGCGCAGACCTTGCAGCCGGTGGCCGAGCCGGCTGCTTGTCGAGGAGACCGCAGAGCATGAACCCGCAGCTGGCCGCGGCGCGTGAAAAAAGGCGCTATCGCCTCGAGTGGCTGCTGTTTGGCATGGTGGCGCTGCTGGTGCTGGGCACCAGCGCCTACGAGCTGGCGCAAGGCCGCCATGACATCGAGGCCCATGAAAGCGATCGCCTGCGCACGCAGGCCCGCGTCGTGAGCGACAACCTGCTCCAGCAGTTCGACGGTGTCGACAAGGCGCTCACCGGGGTGCGCGACGACTTCTTCAGCGGCCAGGGCGTGCCCGGCATGGACGTGATGACCATGCGCCGCCTGCAGGCGCTCACTGCCGCACTGCCGGGCGTGCGCACCATGTTCGTGGTGGATTCGCGTGGCGTGATCGTCGCCTCGAACCGCAACGACATCGTCGGGCGAAACGTCGCCGAGCGCGAATACTTCACGACGCCGCGCAGCCACCCGGTCCGCGAGACGCTCTACATCTCACGGCCCTTCAAGTCCATCGAAAACCGCTGGGTGGTGAACCTTGCGCGCGTGCTCACCATGCCCGATGGTGCCTTTGCCGGCCTGGTGGTCGCAGGGCTCGACCCCGAACACTTCAACGTCGTCCTCGGCTCGGTGCTCTACGCGCCGGACATGGGAACCACGCTGGTCCATGGCGACGGCGTGGTGTTTCTCAACATCCCGGTCAACCCGGGGCCGCTGGGCCTGGACGTGAACAAGCCGGGCTCCTTCTTCACTCGACACCGCCAGAGCGGCCGGAGCGACACGCTGCTCACCGGCCGCGTGTACGCCACCGGCGAAAACCGCATGGTGGCGACGCGCACCATCCAGCGGCCCGACCTGCCCATCGACCGGCCGATGATCGTGCACATCGGACGCCAACTGGACGCGATCTACGCGCCATGGCGCCATCAGGCCTACATCGCCACGGCCGTGCTGACGCTGGTGCTCGCCGGCAGTGCGGCAGCGCTGTTCCTGTTGCAGCACCGCCGGCGCGAATACGAGGCGCTCAGCCGCCGTGCCCAACTCGAGCGCGAAGACCACGCACGCCGCCTGAGGCACATGACGGACAGCATCCCCGCGCTCATCGCCTACTGCGACAGCGACGAAAACGCGGAGTTCTTCAACACGCCGGCCATCAAGGTCCTCGGCCTCGACCCGACGCGCCGCTACACGCTGCGCGAGGCGCTGGGCGAGACGAGCTATGCGCTGCATGCGCCGCAGATTCGCACGGTGCTGCAGGGCAAGCGCACGAGCTTCGAGTCGGAAGCGGTTCATGGCGAACCGGGCGTGTTCATCCTCGTCAACCTCGTGCCCGACAAGCGGCCCGACGGGTCGGTGCAGGGCTTCTACATCATGAGTTTCGACATCACGCCCATGAAGCGGGCGCAGTTCGCGCTGGCCGACAACGAGCGGTTGCTGCGCGCGGTGACGAACAACCTGCCGATCATGATCTCGTACATCGATTCCCAGGAGCGGCTTCGCTTCATCAATGCGACGATGAACCGCTGGATGGGCATCGACGTTGACAAGGCCATCGGCCGACCGCTGCGCGAGGTCATCGGCGAGTCCGAATATGGGCTTCGGCGCGAGCACCTCGTCCGTGCCCTGAAGGGTGAACGCGAAGAGTTCGAGATGGAGTCCGAGGCACAGGGCGTGCACCGTTGCCTGCGGGTGATCTACGTGCCCGACCTGCGCGACGACGGCAGCGTGGCCGGCATCTACGGCATGAGCACCGACGTGACGCCGCTCAAGCGCGTCGAGCGGCAGCTGCAGGCGCTCGCGCGAATGGACGCGCTGACGGGCCTTCCCAACCGACACCAGTTCAACGAGAAGCTGCAGGAGGCGCTGGACCAGGCGCGCGTGAGCGGCGAGGCGCTCGCGCTGCTCTTCCTCGACGTGGATCACTTCAAGAGCATCAACGATTCTCTCGGCCATGCAGCGGGCGACGCGGTGCTGCGCGAATTCGGCCAGCGCCTGAAGCGTGCGGTGCGCCCCACCGATTGCGTCGCGCGCCTGGCCGGCGACGAGTTCGTCATCATCCTCGAGGGCCTGCGCGGCGAGGCCGAGCCGCAGTTCGTGGCGCGCAAGATCCTCGCGCAGATCGCGCATGTCTTCGACATCGACGGCCGCCACCTCGATGTGTCCACGAGCGTGGGCATCGCCTTCCATCGGCAGGGCGTCACCAGTGCATCGGAGCTGCTTGCGCGGGCCGACGCTGCGCTGTACGAAGCCAAGGCGGCCGGGCGCAACACCTACCGCATCAGTGAGTCGAATGGCGCCTGAGCGGGAAGTCAGGACGCATCGGCTGCATAGGCGGCCATGCCGTCGGCCAGTGCATCGAACACCCGCTTGCAGCGCTCGCTGCCGCGCAGGTCTTCATGCATGGTGATCCAGGTGTCGAGCGTCCACGCATAGCGACGTGGCAGCAGGCGCACGAGCTTGTCGCGCCGGCCGATGGCCACCTGGCAGATGCCGATGCCGTGGCCGGCGCGCAGGGCGGCGAGCTGCGCGAGGTCGCTGTCGGTGCGCAGGGAGAAGCGCTCGCGACGCATTGGCGCGAGCGTCGCGCTCATGCTGCGGATGAACGCGGTCTCCTTGTCGTAGCCGATGATGCGGTGCCTGAGCAGGTCCGCCTCGTTGCGCGGCGTGCCGTTCTGCGCGAGATAGCGCTTGTGGGCATGCAGGCCGATGGTGATGCTGCCCACGCGGCGGGCGATGAGGGCGTCCTGCTTGGGCGCCGTCATGCGCACGGCGATGTCGGCCTCGCGGCGCAGCAGGTCTTGCACCTTGTTGCTGAGCATGAGCTCGATGGACAGTCCCGGGTGCTCCTTGGCCAGCGCGCTGAGGATGGGCGGCAGCACCTCCACCGCGACGATCTCGCTGGCCGTCACGCGCACGGTGCCGCAGACGTCGTCGCCTTTGCTCGAGGCGGTGCGGCGCAGGGCGGCGGTGGTGGCGGCCATCGTCTCAAGCAGCGGCCGCAGGCCGAGCGCCGCTTCGGTGGGCACGAGGCCGGTGGGCGAGCGGGTGAACAGCACCTGCCCGAGCGCGGCCCCGAGCGCCGACACATGGCGCCCGATGGTGGGCTGCGCCAGGCCGAGCGCGCGCGCCGCGCCCGAGAGCGAACCTTCATCCAGCACGGCCAGCAACGAACGGTAGAGCTCCCAGCCGGGTTCTTCAGGGGTCATGCATAAATGTATGGCTGCTCGCACATCTTCGGCAATTCCATTTGCACGCCCGCAGGCACAGACTGCGTCCATCGATTCACCAACTCACAAGGAGCAGGTCATGCAGCAGGTCACGAACAAGGGCAAGAAGGTCCTGGTGCTGGGCGCCACCGGCGGCATCGGCGGCGAGGTGGCGCGGCAGCTGCGCGACGCCGGCTGGACGGTGCGCGGGCTGCGCCGCACGGCGTCGGCGACGGGAGACGCCGGCATCGAGTGGATGACGGGCGATGCAATGAACCGCGACGATGTGATGCGTGCGGCCGAGGGCTGCACGGTCATCGTGCACGCGGTCAACCCGCCCGGGTATCGCCGCTGGGCCGAACTCGTGCTGCCCATGCTCGACAACACCATCGCCGCCGCGCAGGCCGTGGGCGCGCGCATCGTGCTGCCGGGCACCGTCTACAACTTCGGGCCCGATGCCTTTCCCTTGCTGCGAGAGGATTCGCCCCAGCAGCCGCTCACCCGCAAGGGCGCCATCCGGGCGGAGATGGAACGCCGCCTGCGCGCCGCATCCGATCGCGGCGTGCCGGTGCTCATCGTTCGCGCCGGGGATTTCTTCGGGCCCAAGGCCGGCAACAACTGGTTCTCGCAAGGCCTCGTCAAGCCGGGCCAACCGGTGCGCAGCATCAGCAACCCGTCCCGTGCCGGCGTGGGGCACCAATGGTCCTACCTGCCGGATGTGGCGTGCACGATGGTTCGCCTGCTCGACCGCGCCGATCACCTGCCGACCTTTGCGAGCTATCACATGGCCGGCCACTGGGATGCCGATGGTCGACAGATGGCCGATGCGGTGCGCCGCGTCGTGCAGCGCCGCACGAGGCAGTCGCCGACGATCAGAGCCTTCCCGTGGTGGCTGGTTCGCCTCGCCTCGCCGTTCGTGCCGCTGTTCCGCGAGATGGGTGAGATGCGCTACCTGTGGACGCAGGAACTGCGCATGGACAACACGGCGCTGGTGCGCGAACTCGGCGAGGAGCCGCACACGCCGCTGGAGGCGGCCGTGGAGGCGACGCTTGATGGATTGGGCTGCCTGCCGCGCGTGGCGGCGTCACGCGCCATGCCGGTCACAACCATCTCGCGATAACGCTCAGGCCATTGCGAAGGAACGACGGGTGCTCTCGACCGCGATGGCGAATGGCGCGAAGCACAGACCAATCAGCCGTCCGCTCAGCCCGCTCTGGCTGAGCGAGACACAAAGAGCAGGCAGGCCATGCACGACGCCCCAATGGGTGCGCACGCTCATCCGGCGCGCGTGGACATCGTGCTGGAAGCGCCGCTCGCCACCGGCGATGCGTTCGAAGACGCGGCGGGAGACATTGGCAGCCGGCCCTTGCAGACAGCCGGTCGCAATGTGCGGACGCAGGCACAGACGCATCACCTGCGTGGACGATGCTCGTGCGGTCACAGGGTGAGTCGCCCATGCCAAGGAGTGAGCCACCGCATCGCACGCACGGAGCTCCTCCCTGGCCGGCATCGCCGGCGGCAACCTGAAGTTCCATGCGAGGCCGAGCTTGCGAAGCAGCATCAGCATCCACCAGCCCGGGTCCCACTCGCCCGCAAACAGACCCAGTCGCGCCGAACCAGGGTACGCATGGTGGTTGTTGTGCCATGACTCGCCCATCGTCAACAGCGAGGTGAAGTGGATGTTGCGACCTTGTACTGCGGCGCCTTCGACCTCGTAGTGCATGCCGCCATGGTTGTGCGCGAAGTGGCCGATGAGCCAGTGGCCGAGCACGCCCGCGGTGACCCGCGCGCAGGTGCCCCAGAAGACAAAGGCCCAGCCACCGATGACAAAGAGAAGCACCGCGGGCAGGATCTGCTGCGCCATCCACGTGCGCTCCAGGAAGCGATAGAAGCGGTCGTCGGCGATGCGCGGCTCAAGCGTGAGCGCGGGCGCTGCGTCGAGTCGAAGCTCGCAATGCAATTGCCACCATGCATCGCGCCAGAAGCTCGTGCCATGTCGCAGGTATGGGTGGCAGTCGGGCAGGCGTTGTGCATAGTCGCGCAGCTCGTGCTGGCGCAGCAGGCCGAGCGGCCCGGCCAGCCCGACCTGCACGCCGAAATACACCAGCGCGTATTCGAGCCACTTCGGGCACTGGTAGCTGTCGTGGATGAGCTTGCGGTGGCTGCCGAGGGAGTGCCCGAGCAGCAGCACGCTGCCCGTTGTCAGCAAGAAGACAAGCACCGCGCTCCACGAGATGGTGAGAACACACCCAAACAACGCAGAGAGCGCCATGCCTGTGAACCACAACGATTTCACCGGCGACCATCGCACCATGCCGACATTGACGCTGGCGAGATCGTCGGATTGGATGCGGTGGTGCTTGAGGCTGCCGGGCAAGTGGCGCATGCGTGTCTCCGTTCAGGGCGTGGATTTCCGGCGTTGGGCGATGGCGCGAGATTCTTTTTTCAGCGGGCGTCCCACAGGACACAGCTCGAAGGCGAAGCCCGTCAGGTTGTTGACCAGGTTGTCACGGTTGAGCCGGTACATCACGAACTGTCCCTGCCGCTCAGCGTCCACCAGACCGGCAGCTTCGAGCACCGAGAGGTGACGTGAGATGGCGGGCGCACTCATGTTGAAGCGCTCGGCGAGCTGGGAGGTGCTGTGCTCCGCCTCCGACAAGTAAGCGAGGATCTGGCGGCGAGGCGCGGAGGCGAGCGCCTCGAAGACCTTGTCAATGGACACTTTGATTCAAAGATTAGCTAATTCGTTAATAGTTTAATCGTTGAGCATCCACCAACGCAAGCGGCACCTGGCTCTGTGTCGTCTACCAAGTCTTCAAGCTTGCCGGGATCCGCTGCTTGAACTCATCGAGCCCAGGCAATCGCTCGATCGAGGTCGACGATGGAACCGTCCGGGTCGCCGCTCACGTTGCAACTGGTGCCGAGGCTGCGCCCGCGCGAGGAAGAGATCGCATCACGGTCGCGAATGTCCACGATCTTCATGGTGTCACCGCCAGGCGGCACGCCGATGGGGCAGCCCGCAAGAGGCTGCCGGCATTGGCTATCGATGGCGCGATGTCCAGCTGATTGAGCAACTCGAAGGCGCTTGCAGTGGCCGCACTGACGACAGGCAGCCCGAGCTTCTGCTCGGCCTCCTCGATCACGTCCAGCGAAGGCATCTGCACGCAGGCTGAAAGCACGAGCGCCTCCGAGCCCGAGTAGTCGAGCTGGGACGCAATGGACAGCAGCTTGGCCTGGTCGAGCCGGCCCACCTGCGCGTTGTCGACGACTTCGAGCGAGCGCGACTGCACGACCTCGATGCCGTACTCGCCGAGCGCCGCGCTCACCTGCGCCGTGAGGGGCTTGCGGTAGGGCGCGATCAGCGTGACTCTTTGTGCCTTCAGCGCCTTCAGGCCCGATACCAGCGCCCCGGCGCTCGTGATGACGGATGGCCGCCGCGTGGGCGTCGCCGCGCGCTCGACCAGCCGCGTGTGGGTGTCGCACATGCAGTGCCGGCCGCCGGACATCACGGTCACGAGGCAGGCGTACATGATGGCGTCCACCTGCGCATCGCCCAACGCATCCACCGCGTCACCGGCCGCTTCGTTCATCGCCTTCAAGGCATCGGCCGTGACCTGCGTGAGCCGCAGCCGGGCCGAATGAAAACTGAAGCGTGCGCTGCCGGTCCGTTGCCGCTGCAGCAGCTGCGGCAGCTCCGTCTCCATCGTGGTGTTGGAGCTCGGAACGATGAGCCCGATGCGGCAGGGCCTTCCTGGCGTGGCTGTCATGGTCCCCCTTCGGCGGTACGTGTCCGAAAGGGTGTACGGATCGGCGGTGCCCGAGCGGACACCGCCTGGAGCGCGGCCAGCGCGCGTGTGCGAATGTCAGCCGGCGTCCAAGGAATCCACCGCCGCCTTGAGCTGCGACATGAACAGTGCCGGCTCGATCGGCTTGGGCACGAAGCCCACGCCCGAGGGCAAGGGGCCCAGGTGGGCGAACTGCTCGGGCGTCTGGCTGGAGGTGGCGAGGATGAGGCGCGGGCGCACCACGCACTGAGAGCTGAGCTGGCGCAGCATCTCCACGCCATTCATGTTGGGCATGACGATGTCGGTGATGAGCACGTCCGGCGCGCGCTGGCCGATGGACACCAGGGCCTGGAAGCCGTTGTCGGCGGTGCTCAGCTGGGCGCCGGGCAGGGCGGTCTCCACCAGCGCCGAGAGCAGGTCGCGGTCGTCGGGGTTGTCGTCCACCACCATCACCGACAGCGGCACCACCGGCTGCTCGGCGCCCTGCGCGCGGAACATGCGCTCGGCGCTTTCGGCCTCGATGCGGCGGTGTCCGCCGACGGTCTTCCAGGCCTTGAGGTGGCCGAGATCCACCCAGCGCTGCACGGTGGGGATGGACACGCCGAGCCGGCGGGCGACTTCGGCGGTGGAGTAGGAGGCGGGCGGTGAGGGGAGCGTGGCGTCGGTCACGCGTTCAGTTTACGGATTTTGACAACCCGAATGAAGGGATTACGCACTGCGCTGGTGCTCAAAGTACGAGCGCAGCTCTTCCGTCACCTGGGTGTGGCGCCTTGTGAACACCTCCAGCAGCGCACCCAGGCGCTCGTGCTCGCCGGCTTCGATGGCCAGCTGCAGCGCGCGGGCCGCATCGGACAGGCCCTCCGCGCCGATGGTGCCGGCAGTCGAGATGATGGAATGCGCGATCCCCGCGGCGCGGTCGTCCTGGCCGGCGGCCAGCGCATTGCGGATATCGCTCGCATCGTCCAGCCGCGTGGCCAGAAAGCGCCCGAGGATGCGCTCGTACAGCTCGTGGCGGCCCAGGCAGCGGTGCAAGCCAAGCTCGAAGGACACGCCGTGCCGCGTGTCGTCGCGCTCCGCCACGCCCGGCCGGTCGGGCGTGCGATCGATGCCGATCCAGTTGGCCAGCACAGAGAACAGCTCCGCCGGGTCGAAGGGCTTGGTGACGTAGTCGTTCATGCCCACCGCCAGGCACTTCTCACGGTCGCGTGCCATGGCGTGGGCAGTCATCGCGATGATCGGGAGCGAGCGCTGCGCCGGGTCCTGGCGGATCTGCGCTGTCGCCTGGTAGCCGTCCATCACCGGCATCTGCACATCCATGAGCACCGCATCGAAGCGCTGCCCGCGCACCAGCTCCAGCGCCTCCTCGCCGTTGTGGGCGACGGTGACGTCCATGCCGGCCACCTCGTCGAGCAGCTCGGAGGCGACGATCTGGTTGAACTCGTTGTCCTCCACCAGCAGCACGCTGCGCCCGCGCAGCGTGGCCGGTGCCTGTGCCTGTTCGCCGATGGCCCGTTGGACGGCCGTCGTCATCTCCGAACCGAAGGCCAGCGAGATCGACTCCATCAGCGTGGAGGCGCTGACCGGCTTGGTGAGACAGCCGTCGAGGTTCTCGCCGGCAGCGCGGCGCAGCAGCGCTTCGTCGCCGTAGGCGGTGACCATGATCATCCTGGGCACCGGCAGCACGCCCGCGAGCGATGCCCGGCGTACCCGCTCGGCGAAGGCGAAGCCGTCCATCTCGGGCATCTTCCAATCAAGGATGACCAGCGCATACGGCTTGTCGAGCGCCGCGCGCTCGAGCTCGGCCAGCCCGTCGGCGGCGGAGCTGGCGAGCGTGGGCCGGTAGCCCATGCCGCGCAGCAGGTCCTGGAAGATGTCGCGCGAGTTGGCGCTGTCGTCCACCACGAGGATCCGCAGGTCGCGCAGGCCCTTGGCCAGGCGCAGGGGTTCTGACTGATCGACAGAGTCGTCGGCCAAACCGAACACGGCGGTGAAATGGAAGTCACTGCCTTTGCCGGGCTGGCTCTTCACGCCGATCTCGCCGCCCATCAGTCCCACGAGTTTCTTGCAGATGGCCAGGCCCAGGCCCGTGCCGCCGTACCGCCGCGTGGTGGATGCATCGAGCTGGTTGAAGGGCTGGAAGAGTCCCTTGATCTGCGCCTCGGTCATGCCCACGCCCGTGTCGCGCACCGAGAAGCGCAGGGTGATGTGCGTCTCGTCCACCACCACCAACTTCACCGTCACCACCACGATCTCGCCCTGCGAGGTGAACTTCACCGCGTTGCTGCACAGGTTGATCAGCACCTGCTCCAGCCGCAGCGGGTCGCCCACCAGCGTGGGCGGCACGTCCGAGGAGGTGTTGAGCAAGAGCTCCAGTCCCTTCTCGTGCGCCTTCATGCCGACGATGGCGGTGACGCGGTCGAGCACGCCCTGCAGCGAGAACTCGCTGGCCTCCAGGTCGAGCTTGCCGGCCTCGATCTTCGAGAAGTCGAGGATGTCGTTGATGATGACCAGCAGCGACTCCGCCGCCTGGCGCGCGCGGCTCAGGTAGCCGCGTTGCTTGGCCGTCATCTCGCCGCGCAGCGCGAGGTCGGTCATGCCGAGGATGGCGTTCATCGGCGTGCGGATCTCGTGGCTCATGTTCGCGAGGAATTCACTCTTCGCTCGCGTGGCCGACTCGGCATCGTCGCGTGCATTGGCGAGTTGCTGCATGGCCGCCTCGAGCTGCGCGGTGCGCTCGCTCACGCGCTCTTCCAGCCTCGTGTTGAGCGCGACGATCTCCTCCTGGGTGCGGCGTCGCTCGGTCACGTCGAAGTTCACGCCCACCATGCGCAGCGCCTGGCCGCGCTCGCCGCGGATGGTGATGGCTTCCGCCTGGATGATGCGGGTGCTGCCGTCGGGTCGCGTGATCTCGAACTCGGTGTTGAAGGTGGTGTCGCCCTGCAGGGCCGCCGTCACTGCCTCGTTCGCACGGTGGAACTGGTCGGGCGCGAGCGTCGCGGCCCAGGCCTCGTAGGCGCCGCTGAAGTCTTCGCGCCGCAGTCCGTACTGGCGGTACATCTGCTCGTCCCAGACGAGCTCGTTCTTCACCACGTCCCAGTCCCAGATGCCGACGTTGGCCGCGCGCGTGGCGAGCTTGAGGCGCTCCTCGCTCTCCCGCAGGGCACGGTATCGGGCATCGAGCATCTCGATCATTCCGCGGATGGAGTCGCGCAGCGTTGCGAGCTCGCCAAGGAAGAGCATGCGAGGCGGCGCGGCGGCCTCGCTGCCGTCGTCGCGTACTGACGCGGCAAAGTGCTCCAGGCCCTTCACCGGCCTGAGCATGAGCAGCCACACCAGCAGGTAGACGCTTGCCACCAGCGTGGCATCGAGCACGAGGATGAACACGATGATGGAACGCTTGCGCGCGGCAAGATCTGCCTCGACAAAGCGCGGCGACCCCGCCATGCGCACCCGACCGATGGCCTGGCCGCGGTAGGCGATCTCGCGCTCCTCGGCGATCAAGCCTTCGCGTGTCGGTTCGGCCGCAAGCGTCGTGACTTGCCAGTTGGCATCTCGGCCCTGCAGGTACATCTTGCCGTCGGTGGTGGCGCTGATGCTGAACACCTCGCGCGGACGCATGCCGCTCTTGATGACGGCCATGATGTGCGGCCCGTCGAGGTTCCACATCGGCAGGGCGAGTGCGGCAGCCTGCTGGTCGGCGCTCACGCTGAGCGCATCGCGCAGCTCCTGCATGCGCTGGTCGCGCTCGTTGGCGTAGATGATGGCGGCGAATGCGCCGAGCAGCAGGGTGACGACGGTCACCAGGGCCACGCTAAGCACTGCCGCGATCGACAGCTTGCGATTTCGCATCGCTTCCTTCCGGTGTCTGTGTCTCGCCTTTCGGCACCCCCACGCTCCCGAGGCGACTATACGACCCACCCATGCGCCGTGTCATCACCGCAAACGAGCGGAAGAGTCTTCCCGCGTATCCTTTGCAGACCATGACCGTGCGACTGACCGAGGCCCGTGCGCCGCTGACCGAGGAAGTGACCGTGCTCGACGAGTACGGCAAGCGGCGCGGCATCACCATCCCGGCTGAAAGGGCGCTGACCGTGTTCGTCGACCGGCGTGAGCTGGTCACGCTGATGACGCTGGGCGCGGCGCCCGAGCTGCTCGTGCTGGGCTACCTGCGCAACCAGCGGCTCGTGGAGTCGGTGGACGACATCGAGTCGGTGACGGTGGACTGGGAGGTGAATGCTGCCGCGGTCAGGACACGCGCCGGCATCGAGCGCTTCGACGAGAAGACGGCCAAGCGCGTGGTGACGACCGGCTGCGGCCAGGGCACGGTGTTCGGCGACCTGATGGGCGAGATCGACAGCATCGTGCTGCCTTCGGCCAGCGAGCCGTCGGCGCGGCTGAGCCAGTCGGCGCTGTATGGCCTGCTCAACGCGATGCGCATCCAGGAAAGCACCTACAAGTCGTCGGGCTCGGTGCACGGCTGCGCGCTCTTCAGGCAGGACGAACTGCTGATGTTCGTGGAGGACGTGGGGCGTCACAACGCCATCGACACCATCGCGGGCTGGATGTGGCTGCATGGCGTGGACGGAGCCGACAAGATCTTCTACACGACCGGCCGGCTCACGAGCGAGATGGTCATCAAGTCGGCGCAGATGGGCGTGCCCATCATCGTCTCGCGCAGCGGCATCACGCACATGGGGCATGAGCTCGCCAGGCGGCTGGGCCTGTGCCTCTTCGGCCGCGCGACCAACCGGCACTTCATCTGCTATTGCGGCTTCGAGCGCTTCGATTCGCAGCCCGAGCCCGAGCCGCCCGAGGCTATGGAGCGAAGGCGGTGAAGGTGGGCGGCATGCGCAGCTCGACGCCATCGCGCCGGGCGTAGCGGGCGAGATCGGCCATGGTCGCGGCGAAGTCGTCGCCGAGCGTGGACAGGGGCACGAGCGGCTCGTCCAGCGGTTTGGAGAAGTCGTCCCAGTGGATGGGGATCACCCGCTTCGCGCCGACGCGGCGGACCACCTCGTCCCAGTACTGCGCGCGGTAGGCCTCGCTCTTCTTGCCGAGGGTGCCGACGCCGAGGAAGACGGTGTCGGCGTGCCGATTCTTCAACGCCTCGGGCACGAAGCCGGCACTGCCCTGCACGAGAAAGCTCGCCCCGCTGTTGTGTTCCACGAGCAGCGACCAGACCGTGCCCTCGCGCCAGGCGGTGGCGCGAGCGGGTGGCGTGAGTGGCGTGGTGATGCTTTCACCTGATGTGCCGCTGCTGAAGGGCGTGGGGCTGTGGCGCGATGCGATGAAGGTGAGCTTCCACGCGCCGAACTCCATCACGCCGCCCGGTGTCACCACTGCCATTCGATCTTCGGGCAGGCCGAGCCCGCGGCCGACGTTGATGGTGGACGCCGAGCCGACGAGCAGCGCGCCGGTGCGCATGGCGATGATGGGCGAATCCATCGCATGGTCGTAGTGCGAATGCACCGGTACCACGGCGGCGAGCTTGCTGATGCCCAGCCGCTTGAGCTCGCGGTCGATGGCGCTTTCGTTGGGCGCGATCTTGCCGAACAGCATCCGGCCGACGCCGGGGCGCGAGAAGAAGCCGTCGGTCATCCACGCGGTGTCCCCGTCATCGAACAACAGCGTGGCCACGCCCGCGAAACGGACGCGGATGGGGGCGCCGGCCGGGGCCGCCGGCAGCTCCAGCGACTTGTAGGGTTCGATGGGCGGGTGCTGTTGCCACAGCACCGCGAGCACGGCGACAGCCAGCAGGATCAGCGCCAGCAGCGCGAGGCCGGCGCGGATCAGCAGGCGCCGCATCAGGTGAGTGGATGCGCGAGGTCGCGGATCATCGTGGGGCCGACCTTCTGCTCGATCTCGTCGAGCAGCGGCTTGCACAGGCCGGCCGCGAAGAGCACTTCGCCCGTCACGAACATCGGGCCGACCAGGAGGCCCACGAGGTCATCGACGAAGGCGGGCTTGCGGCCTTCGTAGTAGTGCCCGATGAACTGCAGCACCCAGCCGACCACGAAGCTGCCGATGCCCCAGGTGAGCCACGACGCGGTGCCCAGGGCGCCCAGCGGCTGCGCAAGTGCCATGAGGATGGCCGTGGCGAAGGTGACTGCCGCGCCCAGCAGCAAATGTCCGCGAGTGAGATACCACACGGCCGACACGGCCCACAGCACCCAGGCGGGCGTGAGTTCGAGGTGATTGACCGTGAAACCAGGCCGGGAAAGCAGCACGCCGACGGCAAAGACGATGAGCGGAATCCCGACGAAGTGGGTGGTGATGTTGCGGCGGTCGCGGTGGTAGGCCGCGTACTGGACCATCAGCTCGTTGGCTTTGCGCATGACTTGTCTCCTTGGGGCGCGAGTCTTTCCAATCGGTTGATGCTAGTGCAGCACAGCGTGGGCCGACTGTCAAAATGCCGACACTCCCTCCATGTCGCGCACTCATGCCGCGAAACGCGCTTTCCCTCACACATCTGCGTCAGGCGCTTGCCACGGACCCATGGTTTGCGGCCTGCCCTGATGCATTGCAGCAAGCGCTGGTCGACCGTGGCCGGCTCGTGCAGCTCGCCCCCGGCCAGGCCCTCTTCGGCCGCGGCGACGATGCCGACGGCCTGTGCTGCGTCACGGCGGGTGCATTGCGCGTGGGCGGCTTGCAGGCCGATGGCAGCGAGTCGCTTCTCGGCTACATCGAGCCCTACCAGTGGTTCGGCGAGATCTCCATGCTCGACGGCCAGCCGCGCACCCACGATGCCGCGGCCGACGGCGACACCACGGTGCTGCTGATCGACCGCGCCGTGCTGCATGCGTGGCTGGCCGAGCACCCGGCGCACTGGCAAGACCTGGGGCGGCTTGCCTGCGCCAAGCTGCGCCTGATGTTCTCGTTGCTCGAGGACATCGCCCACCTGCCGCTGGAGCGGCGCCTGGCCAAGCGGCTGTGGCTGGTGGCGCATGGCTACGGCGCGCGCACCGAGGGCGCGCGACGGCACATCCGGCTGCCGCAGGAGCAGCTCGCGCTCATGCTCGGCGTGAGCCGGCAGAGCATGAACAAGGCGCTTCGCGCGCTCGAGACGCAGGGCATCATCGCGCGCCGCTACGGCGCCATCGAGCTCGTGGACATGGCGGCGCTCGGGCTCGCGGCCGGTGTTGCCTAAAATCGCGGCAACTCCCGGGAACTATCAATGAGCATCAAGAGCGACAAGTGGATCCGGCGCATGGCCGAGCAGCACGGCATGATCGAGCCCTTCGAGCCGGGGCAGGTGCGCCACGCGCCGGACGGCCACCGCATCGTGAGCTACGGCACCTCAAGCTACGGGTACGACATCCGCTGCGCGCCGGAGTTCAAGGTCTTCACCAACATCTACAGCACGGTGGTGGACCCGAAGGCCTTCGACGAGCGCAGCTTCGTGGACATCGAGTCCGATGTCTGCATCATCCCGCCCAACAGCTTCGCGCTGGCCCGCACGGTCGAGTACTTCCGCATCCCGCGCAACGTGCTGACAATCTGCCTGGGCAAGAGCACGTATGCCCGCTGCGGGATCATCGTCAACGTCACGCCCTTCGAGCCCGAATGGGAAGGCTACGTGACGCTGGAGTTCTCCAACACCACGCCGCTGCCCGCCAAGATCTATGCGGGCGAAGGCTGCGCGCAGGTCCTGTTCTTCGAGAGCGACGAAGTCTGCGAGACCAGCTACAAGGACCGCGGCGGCAAGTACCAGGGCCAACGCGGCGTGACCTTGCCCAAGACCTGACCCTGCGCGGATGACGGCCCCGTCCGCGGGCCGTCACGTCGTCTTACCGGGCACACCCCTTGCCACTTTTCCTCCAATGGCACGCGCGTACGATGCGCTCACAGCCACTGCGAGGGACACACCATGAAATGGGAAGGCAACCGGCAAAGCGACAACGTCGAAGACGGCCGTGACAGTGGCGGGGGCGGCGGTGGGTTCCGCCTCGGCGGCGGCAGCCTGGGGCTCGGTTCCGTCGTGATCGCGGTGGTGGCAGGGTGGATCTTCGGCATCAACCCGCTCACCATCCTCGGGCTCATGAGCGGTGGCGGCAGCTCGCCCACGGTGCAGCAAGCGCCCGCGCACAAGCCGCCGGCCGACGACAAGATGGCGCAGTTCGTGTCGGTCGTCCTTGCCGACACCGAAGACGTCTGGCGTGAAAAGTTTCGTGCCGCCGGCGGGACTTACCGGGAACCGAAGCTGCATCTGTTCCGCGGCGCCACGCAGACCTCATGCGGACAAGGCCAGTCCGCGATGGGCCCGTTCTATTGCCCGGCGGATGAAAAGGTCTACATCGACCTCAATTTCTACGAGACCATGCGCACCCGCCTGGGCGCCCCCGGCGACTTCGCGCAGGCCTATGTGATCGCGCACGAGGTGGGCCACCATGTGCAAAAACTCATGGGCATCACCGACAAGACCGACAACATGCGCCGGCGCATGAGCGAGGCGCAATACAACACCGTGAGCGTGCGCATCGAGCTGCAGGCGGACTGTTTCGCGGGCGTGTGGGCGCACGACGCGCAGGCGGCACGCCAAGTGCTGGAGCAAGGTGACGTGGAAGAGGCGCTGAACGCCGCCACTCAGATCGGCGACGACACACTGCAGCGCAAGGCGCGCGGCACCGTGCAGCCGGAAACATTCACCCACGGGACGAGCGCGCAGCGCGTGGCCTGGTTCAAGCGGGGCCTGCAATCGGGCCGCGTGAACGACTGCGACACGCTGCAGGCGAACTCCCTCTGACGACGAGACCCCAGGCTTTCATGCGATCCATCCTTCGACCCGCCGCCCTCATCGAGACCTGGTTCGACAACCTGCGTCCCGACCAGCGTGACCTCGCGCGCATCCTGCGCACGCTGGTGCAGTCGGCGTCGCCGGAGTTGGCTCAATCGGTGAAGTGGGGCAACCTGATGTTCACGCACGAAGGCACGCATGCGGTGGCCATCGTGATGCACAAGGACCACGCCAACCTGCAGATCTTCAATGGCGCGTCGCTGGTCGATCAGTTTCCAGAGCTGGAGGGCACGGGTCGCGGCATGCGGCACGTGCGTTTTCGGTATCGCTTCCCGGTGGACGAAGACCTGGTGCGCGAGCTGGTGCGGGCCTGCGTGGAGCTGATGGAGCTGAGCCCGCGAACGGGCCCCGGCGCACTCACCGAAGAGCACTGATCCAGTCGCAGCGAAGGCGGCCCTTGCGGTGCAGCCTGGTGCGCCATGCCACATAGGTGCCCGGCAGAAAGACCAGGGCGATGCAGGCCATTTCCGCCAGGGGCGCGCCCAGCACCAGCGCCACCGCGCCGCCCACCCAGCCGCTCATCCACAGGGTGAGCACGGCATCCCAGGTGTTCTTTTCCATGGGATGTTCACGCGAGTGGCGTGTGTGCCAGAGCTTGAGCGCGTGGTACTGACTGAGCGTCATGGCGGTCCCCCCGAAACAGCGGATGACCACCAATGTAAGCCTCGTGTCAGCCTTTTTGAATCCCCAGAGCGTCGGAGAACGCCGCTTTTTTTCGTCAGAGGGTTCAATAAGCCAGCGTGAAGCGGCGGCGGATGTGCGCGGACTTTTCCAGCTCGTCGACGATGGCCACCGCGAGGTCATCCACCGAGATGCTGCCGGGCTTGTCGCCATCCATCAACACCTGGTCGCCGCCCAGGCGGAAGTTGCCGGTGCGCGGGCCCGGCACGAGCAGCGGGGCGGGCGACACGAAGCTCCATTCCAGCTGCGACTCGTCGCCGAAGATGTTCAGCGCGTCGCGCGCCGTCTTGGCCTCGGTGCGGTACTCCTGAGGGAACTGCGGCGTGTCCACCAGTTGCACGCCGGGCGCGACGAACAGGCTGCCGGCGCCACCCACCCACAGCACGCGCTTCACGCCCGATTGCTTGGCCGCGCCGATCACGCCGCGCACGCCGGCCAGGTAGCTTTGCGAGAACTCGGGCGTGCCGCGCGGGCCGTTGTAGGCGCTGACGATCGCATCCTGGCCCTTGACCAGGGTGGCCAGCGACGCCGCATCGGCGGCATCGCCTTGGACCACGGTCAGGCCAGCGCGCGCCTCGACCTTTGCCGGCGTGCGGACGATCGCGGTGACCTGGTGGCCGCGGCTGAGCGCTTCGGCGAGGACCTTGGAACCGACGAAACCGGTGGCGCCGATGAGTGCAATGTTCATGAAGCTGCTCCTGAGGTGTGAAGTGATGGCCGCAACGATATCCACTTCACAATCGACGCACTAGCGGCTGAATTTCAACAACTCTGTGAAGCCTTGCTTCACAATCAGGGCCCATGGATGACTTGAAGCGCATGGCGGTCTACGCCACCGTGGTGGATCAGCGCTCGATGAGCGCCGCGGCCCGCGTGCTGCGCATGAGCACCTCGGCGGTCAGCCAGCAGGTGCGGCAGCTCGAGCGCGACAACGGCGTGACGCTCATGCACCGGTCCACCCGCAAGCTCACGCTCACGCCGGCCGGCGAGCAGTTCTACGAAGGCTGCGCGGCCATGCTGGCGGCTGCGCGTCGCGCCCAGCAGCAGCTTGCGCATTCGCGCGATGCGCCCTCCGGCGAGCTGCGGGTGTCGGCGCCGGTGGGCTTCGCGCGGCATGTGGCGCCGGCGCTCGGACATGTGTTGGCGGACCATCCCGCGCTCACCTTGACGCTGCTGGTGGACGACGCGCGCATCGACCTCATCGAGTCGCGAATCGACCTCGCCATCCGCTTTGGCGGCCTGCCCGATTCCACGTGGGTCGCGAAGCGGCTGTGCGCCTTTGAGCTGATGCTCTGCGCGTCGCCCGCATTCCTGGACGCCCACGGCACGCCCACGCGGCCGGAGGACTTGCATGCAAGGCAGTGGCTGGCCTTCGCGCGCTCGGGCCACGGCCTGTCCATCCAGCTGACCGGGCCAGGGCGCGAGTCGCGCGCCTTCCGGGTCGAGGCGCGCATCAAGAGCAACAACCAGCTCTCGCTGCAGCAGATGTGCATCGCCGGTCTCGGGCTCGCGCTGCTCGCGCGGGTGGACGTGGCCGAGGACCTGGCGGCTGGCCGGCTGGTGCCGGTGCTGCCGGAATGGAAGATCGAGCCCCTGGATGTCTGGGCCGTCACCCCGCAGCGCGATGCGCAGCCGGCCAAGGTGAAGGTGGCCGTCGAGGCCCTGGAGAAATACCTGTCAGCGCTGCCGGGTTCGCAGCGTTAGAGCGCACATTCACCACGACAACACTGGAGGAGTCATGACCTGTCCCCGTACGAGTCTTCGCCCGATGGCCGCGGCCATCGCCTGCTTTCTGGCCGTCGCCACAGCCGCCGCGGCAACGGGCGGCGCAGCCCCCGTGCTCAAGGGCGACCACTTCGTCTATTCCGACGGCACGCGGGTGCGCGCCGCCGACCCGAGCGGTCGCACCGGCACCGCCTCGCGCGACGGCACCATCCGCTACTCGGACGGCACCTCCGTGTCGCATGACGTGAGCTCCGGCGAATCGAAGATCACGCATCCCGACGGCCGCGTCGACGTTTCCGGCGGCCGCGGCCCCACGCGCGGCAGCGACGGCAACTTCCACTATTCCGACGGCGCCACCTTGCGCGGCACCGACCCGAGCGGCAACGCCGGCAAGATCAATCCCGACGGCAGCGTGTCCTATTCCGACGGCACGCGCGCAAGCCACGACCCGGTGTCTGGCGATACCAAGTTCGTCGGGCCGGACGGCACCGTGCGCCTGATCAACCCGGCCACCGGCACCGACAAGACCACGCCACCCGGATCGGCCGGCGTCGGCGGCCTGCCCGGCCAGCGCGGCCCGGGCGAATCGACCGGCAAGGGCATGGGCAAGGACTTCGGCAAGGGCCTCGACGGGTTCGGCAAGGGCAACTCCAACACCGGCTCGCGCGACAACAGCGGGCGGCAGAACACCGGCGGCAAGACTGCGGGCGCCAACAACAACGCGCCGCGTGATTCCAGCAAGGACAACAGCAACAAGGATTCGGGCAAGGACAACTCTGGCAAGGGCGAGAAGTCGTCCGAGAAGGCCGAGAAGCCCGCCAAGGAAGGCGGCGGCGGGAAGGACAAGGGTCGAACCGTCCAGGACGACCAGCCGACGCCCACGCGCGGCGGCGCGCCGGTCAAGGTCGGCGGGACCACCGAGAACAAGACCGGCGACGAAACCACGGGCGGCGGCACCACGATGATCAAGCCCGGCCAGCGATTCGGCCCCGGCGGGCGCACGAGTGGTGAACCTGCCGTGGCAGGCGCAGGCTCTGGGCACATGGTGACGCTGCCGGCCGGCACGCTCGTGACCAACCCCAACCCGGTGTCCAACGGCGGCACCGGCACCCCGAAAGTCATCGACGCTTTCGGCGGCCGCCGCTGAAGACGGACGAGGGCCAGCGCCTTGCAGCAAGCCGCGCGCGGCGAGCGAGGCGCTAGGTCGGGAAGGTGCCCGGCAGCAGGATGCTCTTGTCCACGTCGTGGATGTTGGTGCGTCCGCAGAAGGCCATCGTCAGGTCGAGTTCGTTGCGGATGATCTCCAGCGTGCGGGTGACCCCCGCCTCGCCCATCGCGCCGAGCCCGTAGAGGAACGCGCGCCCGATCAGCGTGCCGCGCGCGCCCAGCGCCACCGCCTTGAGCACGTCCTGGCCGGAGCGGATGCCGCCGTCCATCCACACCTCGATGCGCGGGCCCACGGCATCGACGATGGCCGGCAGTGCTTCGATGGACGAGGGCGCTCCGTCGAGCTGGCGCCCGCCATGGTTTGACACGATGAGTGCGTCGGCGCCGCTGTCGACCGCGAGCCGCGCATCTTCCGCATCCATGATGCCCTTGAGGATGATCTTGCCGCCCCAGCGCTTCTTGATCCACTCCACGTCGCCCCAGTTGAGCTTGGGGTCGAACTGCTGCGCCGTCCACGCGCCCAGCGAACTCATGTTCTCCACGCCCTTCACATGGCCCACGATGTTGCCGAACTGCCGGCGCTTGGTGCCGAGCATGCCCAGGCACCAGCGCGGCTTGGTCGCGAGGTTGATCATGTTCGCCATCGTCGGCTTGGGCGGCGCGGACAGGCCATTGTGGATGTCCTTGTGCCGCTGGCCCAGGATCTGCAGGTCCAGCGTGAGCATCAGCGCGCCGCATTTCGCGGCCTTGGCGCGGTCGATGAGTCGCTCGATGAAGTCGCGGTCGCGCATCACGTAGAGCTGGAACCAGAAGGGCGCTTTCGTGTGCGCGGCGATGTCCTCGATGGAGCAGATGCTCATCGTGGACAGCGTGAACGGCACGCCGAACTTCTCGGCCGCGCGAGCTGCGAGGATCTCGCCGTCCGCATGCTGCATGCCGGTGAGGCCGGTTGGGGCCAGCGCCACCGGCATGGCCGTTGGCACACCCACCATCGTCGTCGCGGTGCTGCGGTTTTCCATGTTCACCGCCACGCGCTGGCGCAGCTTGATCTTCTGGAAGTCAGCCTCGTTGGCGCGGTAGGTGCTCTCCGTCCACGAACCACTGTCGGCGTAGTCGTAGAACATGCGCGGCACGCGGACGCGGGCAAGCTGGCGGAGTTCCTCGATGTGCGTGATGACGGTCATGGCGATGCGCGGATTGGAGTAGCCGGGATGCTAGACGCGAGAGCGCGCCCGCACCCCGAAAGATTTTCAGGGCTTGCCCGAAAGCAAGGCCAGCGCATCGCGCGAGACCTGCGCGCACAGCGTGCGCAACCACGCAGCGAAGATGGCCGCCGCACCGTGCTCGGCATGGGGAAGCAGGTGGTACAAGCTTGCCGGCCGGGTCGAGATGCCGAAGAGTGGCACCAGCACGCCCGTCTGCAGCCACGACGCTGCAAGGCTCGGCCGTGCGAGCGCGACGCCTTGCCCGCTCACCGCAGCTTCGAGCGTCAGGCCGAGGTCCACGAGCTTGGGGCCTTGCGAAGGCTCTGGCCAGTCGAGGCCCGCGGCGCGCAGCCACGGCGTCCAGGGTTCGAGCGGCGTGCGCAGGAGCGGCGCGTGGATGAGGTCGGCGGGCGTGCGCATGGGTGGCAACCGGGCGAGCAGCGAGGGCGAGGCGACCGGCAGCACGACGTCATCGAGCAGCGGGTCGTCCGACTCGCCGTTGCGCACCTCGACGTCGGCATCGCCGCCGCCCGTGTCGAGGTAGGGAATCGACAGCACGATCTCGAGCTCGATCTGAGGATGGTCACGCGTGAAGCGCTCGAGGTGCGGCACGAGGATCTGCCGCGCGAAGGTCGGCGGCGTGCGCACGCGCAGCTTCTGCGCTCGCTGCGAGGCGCGCTGGTGCAGCGGCACGGCGGCGAGCATGGCCAGCGCCGCGCCGGTCTGCGCGAGGTATTCCTTGCCGGCGGCGGTGAGCGCGAGATTGCGGCCATGGCGTGTAAAGAGCGCGATGCCCAGCAGCTCTTCGAGTGTCGCGACACGCTTGCTCACCGCGCTGGCGGTGATGGCCAACTCATCGGCTGCACGCTCGAAGCTGCCCAGCCGCGCGGTGCATTCGAAGGCACGCAGGCCGTCGATGGAGGGGTAGCGGACGTCGGTGGTCATGACATCACCCGTGGGCGGGTGGCCGGGTTGGGCTCATGCGCCGATTGTCGTCGCCCGCCCTCATCCGCTCCCGGCGTCAGCCGCGGCGCTTGCGCGGCGTGAAGTTGAGCTGGCCCACGGCCTTCAGCGGCGCGGGGGTGACGGTGACGTGCAGCGGTGTCTGCTCGGCGATCTGGTCCGGATGCCAGAGCGACACATCGGCCGTCCCGTCCGGTACGCCGTCGATGGTCGCCTGCCCGTTCGCATCGGTCTTCGCGAAGTAGGGCGTGCCGGCCACGTAGACCTGGCCGCGCATCGACGAATGCAGATGGCAGCCGAGACCGATTGGCCCGGCTTGGTCGACCTTCACTTCCTGCCACGAGCTGCCCGACTTCTTGCCCTTGGGCGCCGCCGACTTGTATTCGTCGTTGGACGCGGGCTCATTGGCCGCATCGAGCCGCAGCTCGAAGTTCTTCACCGAGGGCATGCTGCCCAGCGGCCCGCTCGGTGTCGAGCGGATGTGATGGTCGTAGTTGTCCTTGTTGACGAAGCGCAGCGTGCTGCCCACCGGCACCACCGTGAGGAAGGGCGAGAACTTCAGGTCCTGCTGCGCGATGACCACCGGCGTCGTGCTCGCCTTGGGCGTGGCCTTCGCGCTGGAGTCGACCAGCACCACCACGTCCTGCGCGGGCTTGCCGTCCTTGTCGGTCACGCTGATCTGCAAGCTGCCGGCGTGCGCGGCGCCGAAGCAGGCCAGGCCCAAGGCCAACGAGGACGCGAGGAGGGCGAGGCGCGATGTGCTGGTATGACTCATGGTTCTCGATGGTAGTGATGATGGATTCAGGCGAGCCCCGGGTGGGTCCCGCCGCTCATTTCACGTTGACGATGTCGCGGTGCATGGGCGCGAGCTGCGCCAGCATGCGGTTCTGCGCGCTGAAGGGAATGCCCTGCGCGTCCATGGCCTGCTGCAGCACTTCCACCAGCGCGTTGAACGACGCGCGGTCGATGTCGAAGCCGGCGTGCACCTTCTTCATGTCGGGGCCCTTACGCTTGCAGGGGCCTCCTGACACCTCGCAGAGTTGCACGACGAGTTGCTCCTTGACGTGTGCCTGGTTCACGTCCTTGAAAAAGGCGTTCAGCCGCGGGTCGGCAAGCACGCGGACCATGAAGTCGTCCATCAGCTTGACGAGGCCGGGCTGCGCGCCGAACTGCTGGTAGAGCGTGTCGTCGGTGCTGGCGGTGGCTTGCTGGGCGTACGCGATTGGTGCCGTGCTGAGAGCCAAGGTGGCGAAGGCGATGGCGGCGATGCGGCGGAGTGCAATGGTCATGGTGCGTCTCTTAGAAAGCGGCTCAGAACGCGACTTGTGCGCTGAGGTAGGTGCCTGTCTGCCGGCGCGTGGTGACAGCGGGCACGATGCGGCCGAGGTCCACGTAGGCGAGCGTGAGCGACAGGTTCTTGGACGGCGCCCAGGCCACGAAGACATCGGACCAGTCGTCTTCCTTCAGGCCGGCTCCCAGCAGTGATGGGTTGAGGTTGTCCGGCTTGCCGCGGTATTCGGCGCCGATGGCGATGTTCTTGCGCGCGAGCCAGGCGATCGAGATCTCGGGCTGCAGTGAATAGCCGCTGTGGCTCGTCCCGCCGAAGCCCAGCAGCCCGTTCTGGTTGGCCTTGGTGGCCCGCAGCGTGCCATTGACGAGGATGCCTTGCGCGAGGAACAACTTGGTCGCGCTCACGTACAAGTCGGTGCCGCTGGTCGATGCACCGAGCGTCGTCAGCGTGGGCTCCAGGTCGCCGACGTGTGTCTTCTTGTGCTCGAGTCCGATGGCGACTTGCGGCATCAGCGAGTCGCTGTCCACGACGGCATCGCCCGCGACGCGCAGCTTGGCGCCGAGGATGTCCTGCTTGAGATGCAACCCGGGGAGGCCGAGGGCCGTCCCCGTCGCACCGGTATCGAAATCCTGCCGCGCGATGGAGAACTCGAAGCGGTCGGCGATGCCGATGGCCGCGCCGTAGGCATTCATCGAATAGTCCTGCGTCTTGACCCGCGTGAGGTGGGCGGTGGCGCCGACCTGGTTCTCGGTGGCGTAGCTCGCGGTCACGGCCCAGGGCGTGAGCCCGCCGCCTGCCGCGCCGTCGATGCTGCTCACGCCGCCGGTCAGCAGCAGCTTGCCGCTGCCCCATGCGAGCTTGGGCGACTCCTGCGCATGCAGCGGCGCGGCGAGGGCGAAGGGCAGGGCGGCGGCGAGTGCGGTGAGCGTGGCGTGCCGAAGGCGGCTGGGCATGGGGTCTCCGGAAGGCAGGGGTGGTGAATGATCTTCTCGTTGCGACTTGAGGTACGTGGCATCGGCGCCAATGGATGCAAGCACGCTCGCGGAAGCGATCAAAAAGTCACGAACCGGGCTCGTCCGGGAGGTCGAAGAGGGGCAGGCCGTAGGGCGACGGCGGCTCCTGGGCGACGACTGCCGCCGCTGGTTCCACCGCGGCGTAAGGCGACATCGGCGCGACGAGGTCGGACAGCTTGGCGAGCGTGCTGGCGCGAACGCCCAACAGCCGCAGGCGGCGGGTCAGGTCCACGCGCTTCAGGCATTCGCCGGCAGCCCGGCGGATCGTGCGCGCGTCCATCGTGTGGGCAGGCAGCGTGAGGTCGCGCGTGACGATCTTGAAGTCGTCGAAGCGCAGCTTGATGCCGATGGTCTTGCCCGCGTAGCCCTTGCGCGCGAGGTCGCCGGCGAGCTCGATGCACAGCTCGGTGAAGATGCCCGACAGCGTCGCGCGGTCGCGCACCGCGTGCAGGTCGCGGTCGAAGGTGGTCTCGCGGCTGATGGACTTGGGCTCGCTGTAGGTGACCACCGGCCGGTCATCGCGGCCGTGCGAGGCCTCGTGCATCCACGCGCCGTAGCTCTTGCCGAACTGCGCGACGAGGAACGCCGGGTCGGCCGCCGCCAGCTCGCCGATGGTGTGGATGCCCAGCGCCGCCAACTTCTCGGTGGCCTTGGGGCCGATGCCGTTGATCTTCCTGGCCGGCAGCGGCCAGATGCGGGTGGGGATGTCGTCGTGCGACAGCAGCGTGAGGCCGTTGGGTTTCTCCAGGTCGGAGCAGATCTTGGAGAGCAGCTTGTTGGGCGTGACGCCGATCGAGCAGCTCAGGCCCGTCGCCTCGCGCACGGCGTCTTTCAGCGAGCGCGCCACGGCGAGCCCCGCATCGTCCTGCGCGCCGGGGATGTCGGTGAGATCGATGTAGATCTCGTCAATGCCACGGTCTTCCACGAGCGGCGCGACCTGTCGCACGGCGGCCTTGAACAGCCGCGAGTACTTGCGGTACTCGTCGAAGTCGATCGGCAGCAGGATGGCGTCTGGCGCAAGCTGCGCCGCCTTCATCACGCCCATGCCCGAATGCGCACCCAGTGCGCGTGCCTCGTAGGTGGCAGTGGTGATCACGCCGCGGCCGGCATAGTCGCGCAGCTTCGCGTAGCGGCGCGAGCCGTCGGGCATCAGGCGCGGCCGCGAATCGCGCCCGCCGCCGATGATGACCGGCAGGCCGCGCAGGTCGGGGTACCGAAGCAGCTCCACCGACGCGTAGAACGCGTCCATGTCGAGGTGGGCGATGAGGCGGCGCATCGGCATACTGGATGAATCTCCAGTATTGTAGGTGCGCCTCCTCGTCGCGGTTGGCCGTGTCTGCTAGCGCTCCGAGCGGCGCAACACGGCATGCGCCGCCGTCTCGAACAGCCCGACCGTCCAGCACACCGGGCAGCCCTTGAACATCCACAGCGCCAGCGGCATCAGCACGATCGCCGGCAGCCAGCTGCGGTCCATCGTGGCGAGCGACACCCACAGCGCGGCGACGCCGATCGCGCCGCGCAGCAGGTGGGCCGTGAAGCTCCGGCTACCGAACACCACGGCTCGCGTCCTCGTTCAAGGCGCGGCGCCCGCCGATCGCGCACAGCGGGCAGTAGCCCACGAGCGAAGTGACGATGGAGCTGGCCGAGGCGATGCCGAAGGCCACGCCGACCGGCGTCATGCCGAAGCGCCAGGCACACACCGCCATGAGCGCAGCGGCGACGAAGCGCAGAACGCGCTCCCATATCGGCAGGTTCTTGAGGTACCACATGCGAAATCCTTCAAGGAAAGTGATGACGCCGGGTAAGAGTCGCTGCCGCGCCGGATCGGTTCAGCCTTGCAGCGATTCGCGCACGGTGGCCCTCGCGCGATGCAGCCGGCTCTTGGCGGCCTCCAGGCCGATGGCGAGCGACTCGGCCGCTTCAGGCACGGTGTGGCCGAGCACGTCCACGAGCACCAGCATCTCGCGGTACATCGGGGCGAGTGCGCTGATGGCTCGGGCGAGGTCCAGACGCAGCAGGTCCTGCGATTCGGCCGCGCCGCCGTGGCGCTCGTCGTCCAGCGGCTCGGTGTCATGCCGCTGGCGCAGGAGCCGATGGCAGATGCGCCGCATGGTCACGAAGAGCCAGCTCGACAAGGCCGCCGCGGCACGCAGTGCGGACACGCGGCGCGCGACGATCCACAGCGCGTCCTGCACTGCGTCGTCCACGTCCTCGCTCGCGCAATGGCGGCGCGCGTAGCGGCGCAGGTCGGGCTGGCAGCGGCGCAAGAGGGCGTCCAGGGCCTGCGCGTCGCCGCTGCGTGCCTGGGCCACCAGCCGGTCGTCGTCGGTGAGTGGGGCGGGGCTGGATGCGGTGCTCATGAGGTCGTCGCAATGAGGGTCGAGCTGATAGTGCCGTGTTCGACGCTATGCGGAACATAAAACCGCGTCTTTGGCCGCCTGGCGTCGTTGCAAATCCTCGCGATGCCACCCGGCATCGCTGCGGTTTGCGCCTAGCCAGTCAGCCAAATCCATCGGTTTTATAAGTTCCGCATAGCGTCGAACACGGCACTAGGAGGCGGCGACCGACGCGATCGGTGCAAGACCTGCTTCAAGAACTCGGCCGGCCTCAGGATTCATCCCGTGCGGCGTTGCGCCTCGGCCCACCCGAGCTCGGCCGCAGCAGCACGATCAGCGCCCCATGCCCGCCGTCCTGCCCACGGGCCTGCGTGAAGGCCAGCACCTGGTTCTTCTGCACCAGCCAGCTCTTCACCTTGGCCTTGAGCACACCCTGCTTGCCGGGCGACCCGTTGCCCTTGCCATGGATCACGCGCACGCAGCGCAGGCCGCGTTTCTCGGCCTCACGGATGAAGGCCGCCAGATGCTCGCGTGCCTCATCGCGCCGGAGCCCGTGCAGGTCGATCTGCGCCTGGATGGACCACGCGCCGCGGCGCAGCCGGCGCACCACCTCCGGGCTGATTCCCGGGCGGCGGTACGAGAGCGCGTCGTCGGTGTCGAGCAGGCTTTCGACATCGAATTCATCGGATATGGCCTCGTGCAAGACCATCGCGTCGTCGCGCTCGCGCTGCCGAGGCACCGGATGCGGCTGCGGCTTGGCCAGCGCCGCACGGATCGCGATGCGCAAGGGCGACACCGGCCCGACCGTGGCCGAGAAGAGCTCGCGCTCGCGTTTCTCGCGCGCCGCCTTCTCTTTCGCCTGTGCTTCGCGCATGGCTTTGTCGCGCGCGGCGTCGCTCAAGACCTGGCGAATGCCGCCCAAGTCCTGCAGGCTGCGCGCGCGATGGTTCACAAGAGCCCCCGCTCCGCGAACGACATGACCGAGCTGCGGCCCACCACGAAGTGATCGAGCACCCGCACGTCGATGAGATGCAGCACGCGAGCCAAGGTCTGCGTGAGCAGCTCGTCGGCGCGTGACGGCTCGGACACGTCCGACGGGTGGTTGTGCGCGAGGATGACGGCGCTCGCGCCCAGGTCGAGCGCGCGCTTGACGACCTCACGCGGGTAGACGCTGGTTTGCGTGAGCGTGCCGCGGAACATCTCCTCCAGCTTGATCAGCTGGTGCTGCGCGTCGAGGAAGAGCACGGCGAACACCTCGTGCGGCAGGTGGCCCAGCTGCATGCGCACGTAGTCCTTGGCACGCTGCGGCGCGTCAAGGATGGGCTGCTGGCTCATCTGCTGCGCGAGCGAACGTCGCGCGAGCTCCATCACCGCGGCAATCTCCGCCTGCTTGGCAGGCCCCAGGCCCTTGATGCGCCGCAGGTCCGACGGTTGCGCCTGCAAGAGGCCGCGCAAGCCGTCGAAATCGTCGAGCAGGGTCTGCGACAACTGCAGCACGGAACTGCCCTTGACGCCCGTGCGCAGCAGCAGCGCGACCAGTTCCGCATCGGCGAGCGCGGCCGGACCGTGCGACATGAGTCGCTCACGGGGCCGGGCGTCGGCCGGAATGTCCTTCAAAACCATGATCTGTGTCGTCCGCCCGTCGGGCGCCCGGCTCGTAAAATTGAGGCCAGTCTATCAACCGGCTCGTCCTCGTGAACCCAGTCCAAAGGGGGTCCTTCCTGACCCTGCACTACCGTCTTGCGGGGCCCGATGGCGCCGACATCATCAACACCTTCGCCGAAAAACCGGCCACCTTGTCGCTGGGCACCGGCGAACTCGCGCCGGCGATGGAAGCACGGCTCATCGGCCTGGAAGAAGGCACCCGCACCACCTTCGAGCTCGCCGCGGGCGAAGCGTTCGGCGAGCGCAACCCCGATCTCGTGCAGCGCGTGAAAAGAGGCCTGCTCGACGAGCTCGGCGACCCCGACGAGAGCTACCACGTGGGCGATGTCGTGCAATTTCCCACACCCGACGGCGCGGGCGCCTATGCGGGCGTGGTGCGCGAGGTGGGCGACGAATCGCTGTTGTTCGACTTCAACCATCCGCTGGCCGGCCAGCCGGTGATCTTCGAAGTCCACGTGATCGGGGTGCTGTGATGAGCGGCCCGCTGGACGAAGTGGTCCTGGCCGCGCCGCGCGGCTTCTGCGCCGGCGTGGACCGGGCAATCGAGATCGTGGAGCGTGCGCTTGCCAAGTTCGGCGCGCCGATCTACGTGCGCCACGAGATCGTGCACAACACCTACGTGGTGAACGACCTGAAGCGCAAGGGCGCGATCTTCATCGAGGACCTGGCCGAGGTGCCGCCCGGCGCGAC
The DNA here is from genome assembly GCA_966211955.1 of uncultured Comamonadaceae bacterium. GTDB lineage: Bacteria > Pseudomonadota > Gammaproteobacteria > Burkholderiales > Burkholderiaceae_C > Albitalea. The sequence goes on from CBIHOF010000004.1 coordinate 283,452, forward strand.
GCTCGTGTTCAGCGCGCACGGCGTGTCGCAGGCGGTACGCCGCGAGGCGGCCGAGCGCGGCTTCAGCGTCTTCGATGCGACCTGCCCGCTCGTGACCAAGGTGCATGTGGAAGTCGCCAAGCTGCACCGCGAGGGCTACGACTTCATCATGATCGGCCACAAGGGCCACCCCGAGGTCGAAGGCACCATGGGCCAGCTCACCGAAGGCATCTACCTCGTGGAAGACGTGGCCGATGTCCAACGGCTGGAGGTCGCGCAAAGCGACAAGCTCGCGGTGGTGACGCAGACCACGCTGTCGGTGGACGATGCGGCCGAGATCCTGCGCGCGGTGAAGGAGCGCTTTCCGAGCGTTCGCGAGCCCAAGCAGCAGGACATCTGCTACGCGACGCAGAACCGCCAGGACGCAGTGAAGGTGCTCGCGCCGCAGGTGGACGTGCTGATCGTGGTGGGCAGCCCGACGAGTTCCAACAGCAACCGCCTGCGCGAACTGGCCGAGCGGCTGGGCACGAATGCGTACATGGTGGATGCGCCGGACGACCTCAAGGCCGAGTGGTTCGAGGGCAAGCGGCGGGTGGGTTTGACGGCCGGTGCGTCGGCGCCGGACATCCTCGTCCAGGATGTGATCGAGCGGCTCAAGGCGCTCGGGGCGGTGTCGGTGCGGAAGATGGCGGGCGTCGAAGAGACGATCCAGTTCCCGCTGCCGAAGGGCTTGAAGTAAAGGCCGCTGCTCAGCGCCTGGTCATGCGGTGAATGCGAATTGGCTTGGCGCCGCCAGAGGGCGCCGTAGCCTTCTCGTCGCCACAGCTGTCGCACCCACCGCAGGCGCTGGCGGGCTTCATGGCCTTGAGCAAGGGCTGCTGCAAGCGCGCAGGCAGCGGCCATTTCAAGAGGCGCGCCGCGATGCTGCGCCGAGCGCCTGCCGGCATCAGCGTCCACGCTGCGTAAGTGCCGCACGCAAGCACGAGCACCATCACCACGAGTTGCTGCAACGCCATTTCAGCCTCCCATCCACAACGTCACCCGGTAGGTGACGAACGCCGCCACGTAGGCGAGCACGAAGAGGTACACCGCCATCAGGATCGGATAACGCCACGAGTTGGTCTCGCGGCGCACGACCGCGAGCGTCGAGATGCATTGCGGCGCGAAGACGTACCAGGCGAGCAGCGCGTAGGCGGTGGCGAGCGACCAGCCTTGCGCAATGACCGGTGCGAGCGAATCGGCCACCGAATCTCCCGCGGCCGACAGCGAATACACGGTGCCGAGTGCCCCTACCGCCACTTCGCGCGCAGCGAGGCCCGGCACCAGCGCGATCGAGATCTGCCAGTTGAAGCCGATGGGCGCGAACACGTGTTGCAGCGCCTGCCCAAGCATGCCCGCGATGCTGTACTGGATGGCCGGGCCCGTCGCGCCGTCCGGTGGTGCCGGGTAGCTGGACAGGAACCACAGGATCACCATCAGCGAGAAGATGATGCCGCCCACCCGGCGCAGGAAGATGCGTGCGCGCTCCCACAGACCGAGCACGAGGTTGCGCAAGCCCGGCACGCGGTACGGCGGCAGTTCCAGCATCAGCGGCTGGTAGGTCGTCTTCATCCACACCCGCTTGAAGACCCAGGCCACGCCCATCGCGGACACCACGCCGGCCACGTAGAGCGCAAAGAGCGTGAGCCCGCGGAGGTTGAACGGACCGATGGCGCGATCGGGCACGAAGGCGCCGATCAAGAGCGCATACACCGGCAGGCGCGCCGAACAGGTCATGAGCGGCGCGATCATGATCGTTGCGAGCCGGTCCTTCCAGTTGGCGATCGTGCGGGTGGCCATGATGCCGGGGATGGCGCAGGCGAAGCTCGACAGCAGCGGAATGAAGGCGCGGCCCGACAGCCCCACCTTGCCCATCAGGTTGTCGAGCAGGAAGGCCGCGCGCGGCAGGTAGCCCGAGTCTTCCAGCAGCAGGATGAAGAAGAAGAGGATGAGGATCTGCGGCAGGAACACGATCACGCCGCCCGCACCGGCGATCACGCCGTTGACGAGCAGGCTGCGCAAGGGGCCGTCGGCCATGTGCGCGGTGACCCAGCCGCCCAGGCCTGCCATGCCCGACTTGATGGCATCCATGGGCACGTTGGCCCAGGAGAACACCGCCTGGAAGATGAGGAAGAGCAACGCCGCCAGCAGCACCAGCCCCCACACCGGGTGCATCACCACGCCGTCGATGCGGTGGTGGAAGCGCTGCACCTTCATCGCGTTGGGCGCGACCACGCCGAGGATGCGGCGCACTTCGCGCTGCAGGTCGGCGGAGGACGGCGCGTCGCCCACCAGCTTGTCGGCATGCGTGGCGGGCAGCCCGGCCGCGAACTCGCGCTCGAGTTCGGCGAGCAATTGCGCATGCCCGTCGTGCTTGACGGCTACCGTCTCGACCACCGCGCAGCCGAGCTCCTGCGACAGCTTCTTCACGTCGATGACCAGGCCCTCGGCGCGTGCCACGTCGGCCATGTTGAGCGCGACGATCATCGGCCGGCCCAGGCGCTTGAGCTCCAGCACGAGGCGCAGGTTCATGCGCAGGTTGGTTGCATCGACCACCGCGACGATCGCATCGGGCGCGGCCTCGCCGTGGCGGCGGCCTTCGATCACCTCGAGCGTGACTTGCTCGTCAGGCGTCGCGGGCGTGAGGCTGTAGGCGCCTGGCAAATCCACCACCGACACGACCTGGCCGCCGCGCAGGCGCGCGAGGCCGACCTTGCGCTCGACGGTGACGCCTGCGTAGTTGGCGACCTTCTGGCGTGCGCCGGTCAGCAGGTTGAACAGGGCGGTCTTGCCGCAGTTGGGGTTGCCCACCAGCGCGACGATCCACGCGGGGGCGTGGCCTTCGAGGTGGGCGTTGGAATGTGCCATCGGTGATGGTCAGGCCGCGTGTGGCCGCACTTCGATGCATTGCGCTTCGAGCAGGCGCAGCGCGAACATGGTTTCGCCGATGACCACCGCCAGGGGCTCGCGGCCGCCGGGGCCGCGTCGCAGGAGCTGCAGCGGCTCGCCCGGGATGAACCCGAGCTCGCCAAGCCGGCGCAATGTGACGGCATCCACCTCGGACGACGCCGCCACCACGCCTTCGACGGTCGCATGCGCGCCGTTGGGCAGGTCGGTCAGGAGCATCGTGGGTGTGGACATCGAACGGGCACCAGGCTGAACGCGAAGCAGATGCCGTTGCATCTGCAAATGAGATTGTCTCTCATTTCGGTTGGAAGTTCCCTGGCTTCCTCGTGACTTCCTCCAGCGGACTTGATGTCCGTCAAGCCACGTCAATCTCGCAGGTGCCGTGCCTTCGGTCGCCGATGCACCAGAAGCGCACCCGCCATGGCGAGGCCGATGCCGCTGTGGACCCATCCGATCGCCGGGCGCAGGGCCTCCGGCGCGAAGTAGTACAGCAGGTAGCCGGTGAGGGCGAGCAAGGCCGTGGCGATGGTGAGCGCGAGGCCGGTGTCGCGCTGCGGCGCCCAGCGATGCCGCCCGCTCATGCGCCAGCCTTGCGGGATGTGAGCGCCCGCCAGCACGCCGATCATGAACAGTGCTGCGAAGCCCGCGAGACCGTGCAGCTTCATCGCCCAGGGCTCGAGCGGATGCGGCAGCTCACCTGCGCCGGCGCCGGCCAGGTAGTGCACGCCCAGCCACGCGACGCCCGTGAGCAGCAGGACGCCGCTGGTCACGTACAGCACCAGCCGCTGCCAGCGTGGCAGGCCGTGGTGTCGGTGCGGGCGGGGGAAGTGGCGGGTCATTCGTGGGCGCTCGTGCCAGATCAGTGCAACCAGGCTTGGGCGCCGTGGAGCGCGAGCAGGAGGTGGTCAGTATCGCCGGTGATCGCCACGAGCTTGGTGAGGGCATCAGCCCAAAGGCACAGCGGGGCGGCGACGCTGACGTGGGCATCGATGGCACGTCTGGCGGTCAGCGTCGAGCGCGCACCGTGGCCGAATCGGCTGGTGGCGATGGCGCCGTCGCGCAATTGGACGAAAGGCCGCACGCCGCCGCCGTGCTCGTCACGCACGCTGACAGGCACGTCGATGTCGCCGAAGGCCCGCAGGTCGCCGCCGGCGTTGACCCAGCCGGCTTGGCAACCTGCGGCGATGAGTGCATCGATCGCGCGGTCGACGGCGTAGCCCTTGCCGATGCCGCCGAGGTCGAAGGCGACGTCGTCCCGCAGCTTGACGAGCGCACTGCCTTCGACACGCCAATGATGCGGTCCGCTGCCGAGCGTGATGTCGAACATGTCGCCCGTCTCATCGCTGAGCGAACGCACCGCGCAGAGCACCGCTCGCGTGTGTTCGCCCATGGCGCGGCGCTCGCCGGCACGCGCCGCGTTGAACCACGCGACGTCACTCACCGGCTCGAATCGCGAGAGCTGTGACTGCACCTCGGCGATGGCCGCGAAGGCTGCGTCGTGCGAATGCACAGGCCCACCGAGCACACCCACCTCCACCAGGGTCCCCAGCAAGGGCTGCGCACGGCGCATGGTCTGGCCGCTGCTCGCCGCGGATGTCACCCCAGCACTCCACTGCGACGCGCCACGTCCACCACGTGCACGATGCGCTTCACCCCATCCGTCACGTGCTTGCAGCTGAGTGTCGCGCCGCTGATGTTCGCGATGTCCTCGCCCACCTGCAGCGCGGACGCCGGCGTCTTGCCGACGAACTGCTTGCGCCAGGCCGGCAGGCGGATTTCATGCCCGTGGCTTTCGCGGTAGGACAGGATCTCCACCTGCTTCACTGTGCCGTCGTTGCCGATACCCACCGCGTAGCTGATGAGTTCGAACTTGCCAACCACGTCGTCCACCACCACCACGCCAAGCGTCACGGCGCCGCGATGCGCAATCTGCGCCTTCCACGTCTGTGAGCGCGCCTGCACGCCTTGCGCGGCGAGCGCATGCATCTGCGTCGCATCGAGCGTGATGTCGCGCGCCTCGAAACGGTCGGCGTCCGGGAACATCAGCTTGGCTGCCTGCTCGGCGCTCATGTAGTCGACGGCAAAGGCGCTCGCCGGCACCAGCGCCGATGCGGACAGGGCAGCGAGCGTCACGCGCATCAGAAGCTCCAGCCCAGGCCCAGGTTGAGACGGTTGGCGTCGCTGTTTTCGCGCAAGCGCTGCACGTCGGCCTTCACCACGATGCCCGGGGTGACCTGGAAGTTGGCGCCGAGCGTCACCACCTGTTCGGTCGGCAGCGCGCTGGGCGTGAGGCCGGGGCCGAGGTCGGCGAAGCTGCGCGCGGTGTTGAAGCGCTCCAGCCGCACGAAGGGCGAGAGCACGTAGTCGCCGCTCGACCACAGGCGATACGCGGCCTGGCCGTACCAGCCGTCGAAGGACTTCGGGATCAGCGTCGGGTTGCCCACGAGCGTGGCGTTGAGCGCAGCGGTGTTGCTGATGCTGCCGCGTGCGTACACGGCGGACAGGTCCCAGCGGCCGGGGTTCCAGCGGGCGTGCACGTCCCAGAGCGTGACGCGGCTGCTGGCCGAGGCTTGGCCATGTGTCGCGCCGCCGCTGAAGAGCGAGCCGCCGACGAGCAGGCCCGGCACGCCGCGCCAGTTGGCGGCGCCGAAGACGGCAAGGTCACGCGCCTTGGCGAGCGACATCTCCTGGTGGATGGCGCCCAGGGGTGACTCGGTGCCTTCGGCGGACGTGGCGTCCCACTTGGTGAGGTCGAAGCCGGTGGTGACGCCGCCTTGCAAGGTGAGGCCGTTGTCCAGGTTGGCCACGAGTTGCAGCCCGCCTTCGCGCCAGGTGCTGGGGATGATCGCCGTCTCGACGAAGTTGCGCTCGACGCCATAGAACGCCGTGGGCTCGTGGTTCTCGTTGAGCAGGCCCGACGGGATCAGGAAGAGGCCCGCACGCGCCGACAGGCCCGGACGCAGCTCATGCTCGACGAAGGCCTGCTCCACCTCGACTTCGCCCGCGTCGTCGGCCGAGGACACGGCATGTTCCACCTCGAGCTCGGTGACGACCTTGGTCTTCGCGTCGAAGCGGTGCTGGAAGCCGAGCACGAAGCGGCGCACGTCGGCCTGTGCGTTCTCGCTGGCCTTGGTCGGGCGGTTGTAGTTGAGCTCGCCGTAGCTGGTGAGCACGGTGGCGGGTTCGGACGATGCCGTGGCACTGGCCACCGGCGCCGCGGCCGTGGGCGCAGGTGCGGCTGCCGCCGCCTGGGCCACCGGCGCGGCCGGCTTGGCGGGGTCGCCCGATGTATTGCGCTGTGCCTGCATCTGCGCGAGCTGCGCCTTCACAGCAGCCAGTTCAGCAGCGAGCTGGTCGAGCCGGCGTGCGAGTTCGGTCTCGGTTGCGGTCTGCGCAAAGGCCTGGGCGCCACCGAGGGCGAGTGCCGCGGCGAGCGCGATTCGGGTGGCGTGGAGAAGGCGGCGGTTGTTCATGGTGTCGACGTCGAGAAATGGAATGGGTTGCGAGGCGCGCTCAACGCGCATAGCCGTCAGTCAGCGTTTGCAGGAAGGCGATCAGGTCGTCGATTTCCGCATCGCTCAAGGCCGGCGCATCGCCGGGCTTGCGGTTGTAGGGCGCTTCGCTGGTGTTCACGTTGGCGCGGTACCGGGCGGGCAGGTCGTCGAATTTGTTGACCGTGCCGTCGGCATTGAGCGGGTAGAACTTCTCGGGGCTGGTGTCGCGCTGCACGTAGAAGGTGAGAGTGTCCTTGAGCGTCTTGAATCGGCCGTTGTGGAAGAAGGCATTCCGCAGGGCCACGTTGCGCAGGGATGGCACTTTGAACGCGCCGCAGAGGTCGGGGCGTGTGAGCAGGTCGCCACCGTCGCGGGCGCACAGTCCGAGGTCGAAGAAGGCCGGGTCGGCGTTCTGAACCAGGTCCGGGTTGCGCGGAATGCCGAGGTTGTCGTAGCTGAAGTCCGTGAACAGCGGGTGGCTGCCATCGCTCTTTTTCGTGGACGGATGGCAGGCGGCGCAGTTGCCCTTGGCCGGGTCGTTGAAGAGCGCGAAGCCGCGCACTTCCTGCTCCGTGAGCGCGGCCTTGCCGCGCAGGAACTCGTCGTACTTGCTCGTGAACGGCCGGAACGCCGTGTCCTCGCGCTGGAACTGCTGCAAGGCCAGCGTCATGCGGGCGAAAGCGTCGTCGGGGCGGCTCAGGATGTCGGCGCCGAAGAGCTTCTTGAAGTCCTCGACGTAGGCGGCGCGCGACAGCTTGTCGATGACCGACGCCACATCGGCATTGGCCATTTCTACCGGGTTGGTGAAGGGGCGTGCGGCCTGGTCTTGCAGGGAGCTGGCGCGGCCGTCCCAGAAGAAGCCGCCGGTGGGCGTGCCTTCGGCGTCGAAGAAGAAGGCGGTGTTGGTGGCGAGGTAGCGGATGGACGGCGAGCTGCGGTGGCCCTGCAGTTCCAGCGCCGCGCCGCCCATCTGCGCGGGCAGGCCGTTGTCGGCGGCGTGGCCGCTGGCGGCGACGTGGCAGGTGCCGCAGGACTGGCGGCCCGAGGCGGACAGCGAGGTGTCGTTGAAGATCTTCTGGCCGAGCTCGGCCTGCGCGGACATCGTGCTTTCGGTAGCGCTGTTATCGCCGGCGCTGGCCGCCGTTCCGCCACCGCCGCAGGCCGTGAGGACCCAGGCGGCGACCACGCACAGGGCGCCGGCCAGCGCCTGGCGGCGGCTCGCGATTCGATCCTTCAACGTCACTCTCCCTCGTGAAAAGCGCCCGGATCGGGCGCTTTGTGCCTCGCGCAAGGCCCCCCGACGAGTTGTTGCGCGTGCTATTGCAAATGAGAACGGTTTTCAATCATAATAGCATCCGTCTTCACGCCGCAACCCGTTTCGGGTGCGTTCGTGGTGGCTGCCAGACAGTGCTGTCTTCACCCACAATGGCCGGTTTTCATCGACGAAGAAGCACCGAGGAGCACCCATGAAAGGCGACCCGCAAGTCATCGCGCACCTGAATGCCCAGCTGAAGAACGAGCTCACGGCGACGAACCAGTACTTCCTGCATTACCGAATGCTCAAGCACTGGGGCTTCGACAAGCTCGCGAAGAAGGAATACGAGGAGTCGATCGGCGAAATGAAGCACGCCGACCGACTCATGGAACGGATCTTCATGCTCGATGGCCTGCCCAACCTTCAAGACCTGGGCAAGCTCTTGATCGGAGAGAACGTGCCCGAGATGCTGGCCTGCGACCTCCAGTTGGAGTCCGGCGCCCAGGGCACGATCAAGGATGGCATCGCGTACTGCGAATCGGTGCGCGACTACGTCTCGCGGGACATCCTGCAGGACATCCTTGACGACACCGAGGAACACATCGATTTCCTCGAGACGCAGATCGATCTGGTCGGCAAGGTGGGGTTGGAAAACTACCTGCAGAGCCAGATGGGCGAGGTGAGTTAGCGGTCTTGTGATCTTGCAAAGAGGCTCGTGATGATTGTCTGTGTGTGCCGTCGAATCTCCGACCATCAGATCCGCCAGGCGGCGGCCGAAGGTGCGCACAGCCTCGAATGCCTGCAGTTCGACCTCGGTGTGGCGACGCAGTGCGGCCGCTGCGCCGACTGCGCCTCCAAGGTGCTGTGCGACGCGCGAGCGGCGCAATCGCCCGTCGGTGGCCACGCCACCGTGCAGGTCATGCGGCCTCAGATGGCCTGATCGGTCGTTGGGTGCCGGCCGTTTTGGCCTGGCGCCGTCGCGAGGCAGCCTCGCCTGCCTACAATCCCGGGCTCCACGGTTCTCACTCCGGCGCCACTCGCGGTGGCCGCAAACCCATGCTCGACATCAACCTGCTGCGCAAGGATCTTCCCGGCGTCGTCGCACGCCTGGAAAAGCGCAAGTCGCCCCAGACCTTCCTCGACGTCGAACGTTTCCAGTCGCTCGAATCCGAGCGCAAGACCATCCAGACGCGCACCGAGGAGCTGCAGGCCCGGCGCAACAGCCTGTCCAAGCAGATCGGCCAGCTCAAGGCCAAGGGTGAAGACAGTTCGGCCGTGATGGCCGAGGTCGGTGGCATCGGCGACGAGCTCAAGGCGTCGGCCGAGCGGCTGGAGGTGATCCAGGCCGATCTGTCGGCCATTCTGATGGCGGTGCCCAACCTGCCGCACGACAGCGTGCCCGAAGGCGCTGACGAGAACGCCAACGTCGAGGTGCGCCGCTGGGGTACGCCGCGCAGCTTCGACTTCGAGCCGAGGGATCACGTCGACCTCGGCGCCCCGCTCGGGCTCGACTTCGACACCGGCGCCTTGCTGTCGGGTTCGCGCTTCAGCTTCCTGCGCGGACCAGTCGCCAAGCTGCATCGCGCGCTCGCACAGTTCATGCTGAACACGCAGACGGAGGAGCATGGCTACACCGAGTGCTACACGCCCTACATCGTCAACCGCGAGATCCTCGAGGGCACGGGCCAGCTGCCCAAGTTCAAGGATGACATGTTCTGGGTCTACCGAGGCGGCGAAGGCGGGGAGGCGGGCGCTTCAGGGCCGGAGCAGTACCTGATCAGCACCTCGGAAATCTCGCTGACCAACACCGTGCGCGAGCATGTGATTGCCGCCGACGCGCTGCCCATCAAGCTCACGGCGCACAGCCCGTGCTTTCGCAGCGAGGCCGGCAGCGCCGGTCGCGACACGCGCGGGATGATTCGCCAGCACCAGTTCGACAAGGTCGAGATGGTGCAGGTGGTGAACCCCGAGACGAGCTACGACACGCTGGAGCAGATGACCGGTCACGCCGAAGCCATCTTGCAGAAGCTCGGCCTTCCCTACCGCGTGGTGGCGCTGTGCACCGGTGATCTCGGCTTCGGATCAACCAAGACCTACGACCTCGAGGTGTGGCTGCCGGCGCAGAAGACCTACCGTGAAATCAGCTCCTGCTCGAACTGCGAAGCCTTCCAGGCGCGGCGCATGCAGGCTCGCTTCAAGAACGCGCAAGGCAAGAACGAACTCGTGCACACGCTGAACGGTTCAGGCCTGGCAGTGGGCCGTACGCTGGTGGCGGTTCTCGAGAACTACCAGAACGCCGACGGCTCGATCACGATCCCCGAGGTGTTGCGCCCGTACTTCGGCGGGCGGGAAGTGCTCAAAGCGTGAGTTAGAATCTTGGGCTTGGCCCGACCCGCCAAGCCCGCGTGCCTCTCGGACCAGAGAGCACGAAAGATCCAGGAGAGGTGGCAGAGTGGTCGAATGCGCCGGACTCGAAATCCGGTATACGGTTATACCGTATCGAGGGTTCGAATCCCTCCTTCTCCGCCA
>CBIHOF010000005.1:0-284942 GCA_966211955.1 uncultured Comamonadaceae bacterium
TGAGCCAGCATGGGTGCGCATGCCGCACCCCGGAAGGCCGCGCTCGATGGTAGGCTGAGCGCCCGTTGCGGCGAACCACGTCGCCACGTGCCCGTCGGTTCACCATCCGTCATCCGCTGCCCTTGAACGCCAATCCCGACTCGCGATCGCGCCTGCGCTGGCTGCTCGAGATCCTCGGGACGGCGCTGAGCTATTGCGCTGCAGGCTGGCTGGCCCTGAAGCTGGCAATTCCTCCGGGCTTTGCCTCGCCGCTGTATCCCGCCGCGGGCATCGCGCTGGTGGCGGTGCTGGTCTACGGCCGGCACGCCGCGTTGGGCGTGCTGCTCGGCTCTTTCACCACCAACGTCATCAACGCCAGCCCCTCGGCTGCAATGGGCAGGGTGCTGATGGTGTCGCTCATGCTGGGCGTCGGCGCGACGCTGCAGGCGATGGCGGGCGCCTGGCTCGTCAAGCGCTACGTGCGGCAGCCGCTGACCCTGTCCGAGCCGGCCGACATCGCCGCCTTCTACGGGTTGGGCGCCTTCGCCTCCGCGCTCGTCAGTGCCAGCTTGGGCGTTGCCACGCTGGGAGTGGCCGGCCTGGTGGTGCCGGCCAATCTCTCCTTCAACTGGCTCACCTGGTGGATGGGCGACGCGCTGGGCATCCTCATCGCCGCCCCGATCGCGCTCACGCTCGTCGGGCAGCCTCGCGAGGACTGGGCGCCTCGTCGGCTCAACGTCGGGCTGACCCTGTCGGTGGTGACGGTCCTGATGGGCTCGATGATCCTGCTCGTCGCGCGCTGGGACGACGAGCGCATCCGCACCAACTTCGACCGCGAGGCGCTGAATGCGTCGTCGACACTCGCCTTCCAGCTGCAGGAGCCCCTGCATGCACTGGAGGCGCTGCGCGGTGTCTACCTCGCCTCCGAGGACGTCACGCATGAGGAGCTGCAACGTGCCACCAAGGCCTGGTTGGACGGGCCCGGGCATCTGCAGGCCATGGGCTTCAATCAGCGGGTGCGCCGCGCCGACATCCCGGCCTTCGAGGCCGCCGCGCGGGCCGAAGGCTTCGTCAACTACCGGGTCTTCGACCGCGCCGACGACAACGCCAGTGCCGCGCCTGCGCCGCGCGACGAGGTCTTCGCGATGCGCTATGTGCAGCCGCTCGCAGGCAACAGCAGCGCCCTGGGCGTGAATGTGCTGACCATCCCGGCCGCACGCGTGGCCGTCGATTCAGCGGTTCGCACCGACCGGCCGGCCGCCACCGCCGGCTTCTCGCTGACGCAAGACCCCACCGGCATCGAGCAGACTGGCGTGGTCGTCTACCAGGCGGTCTACGCCGGCCACCCGAACACCGTCGAGGAGCGCCGTGCCTCGGTCAAGGGCGTGGCTTTCGTCACCCTGCGCATCGAGGACACGCTGCGCGCAGTGCTGGACCAGGTGCCGCGCTACCTGAACGTCTGCGTGGTCGACACCGACCCGATGGCCGCGCGGCGACGCCTCTCCGGTCCCAAGGGTTGCGAAACCGCGTCGGCACCGCTGCTGCACGTGCGCCCGATGCCCTTTGCCGGCCGCCAGTGGGACCTGCGCATCTACGCCGACCCGGCCGACCTGCCCACCGCGCGTCGCAGCAACGCCTGGCCTTTCTCCGTGGTGGGGCTGATGTCCGCGGCGGTGCTGGGCGCCCTGCTGCTGACGGTGACGGGCCGGGCGCGGCGCATCGAGCTTGCGGTGCGCGAGCGAACGGCGGCGCTGACGGAGCAGGTGCATGAACGCGAGCAGGCCGAGGCGGCGATGCGCTCGAGCGAGCAGCGCTTTCGCAACATCTTCAACAACGTGCCGATCGGCGTCTGCTACACCGACTTGCGCGGCCACGTGAAGCAGACGAATCCGCGCTTTTGCGAGCTGGTGGGCTACACCGCCGATGAGCTGCTGCGCATGACGGCGATGGATTTCACGCATGCCGACGACGTGGCGCAGGACGTCGCATTCACCACCCAGCTCATCCGCGGCGACTTCCCGCTCTACCGCCGGCACAAGCGCTACATCACCAAGTCAGGCCGCATGCTGTGGGTGCAGAGCACGGTCACGCTCTTGCGCAACGAGGATGGCCGGCCATGGCGCATCGTGGGTGCGGTGGAGGACATCACGGAGCACCTGCGGCTGGCCGAGGCGGAGCGGGCGCGCGAGGCGGCGGAGGCGTCGAACCGGGCGAAGAGCGATTTCCTCTCGCGCATGAGCCACGAGCTGCGCACGCCGCTGAACGCGATGCTCGGCTTCGCGCAGCTGCTCGAGCTGGACCAGCGGCATCCGCTGTCGTCCTCGCAGCGGCCCTGGGTGTCGCAGATCCAGCAGGCGGGCTGGCACCTGCTGGAGATGATCAATGACGTGCTGGACTTGTCGCGCATCGAGTCGGGCAACCTGCGGCTGAGCATCGAGGCGCTGGAGTTGAACGCGCTGCTCGGCGCCACCGTCCACATGGTGGATGCGGACGCTCGCCGGCGCGGCATCGAGATCAGCCAGGTGCTGAGCCCGGACGCCACGGTGCTCCGCGGCGACGCGACACGGGTCAAGCAGATCCTCATCAACCTGCTGAGCAATGCCGTCAAGTACAACATCGATGGCGGCCGCATCCACATCGCGAGCCGCCTGCAGGACGACACGGTCGAGATCACCGTGACGGACACGGGCCTGGGCATGACCGAAGAGCAGATGCGCGAGCTGTTCCAGCCCTTCAACCGGCTCGGCCGCGAGCGTTCGCAGCAGGAGGGCACTGGCATCGGGCTCGTCATCAGCCAGCGCCTGGCCGAGCTGATGGGCGGCACGCTGCGAGCGCGAAGCGTGCCCGGGGAGGGCTCGTCCTTCACCCTGGCCTTGCCGGCCGTGACCGGGCCGCATGCGCTGCGCACCGACTACAGCCAGCTGCACACGCCGAGCGCCGAATACCACCGCCGCATCGTCCACTACGTGGAAGACAACGAGACCAATGTCGAGGTGATGCGCGGCATCCTCGCGCAGCGGCCGCAGGTGACGATGAACGTGTCGGTCACCGGCCTGGACGGCCTGGCGGCGATCCGCGCGCGCCGGCCGGACGTGATCCTGCTGGACATGCACCTGCCCGACATCAGCGGGCTGGAACTGTTGCGGCACCTCAAGAGCGATCCGGTGACGGTGCACATCCCCGTCGTGGTGGTATCGGCCGACGCCCTCGCCACGCAGATCGACGCCGCCCGGGAAGCGGGCGCCGACCACTACCTCACGAAACCGGTCAGCGTGGCCGAATTCCTGGAGGTGCTGGACGAAGTGCTGGGCGAGGCCGAGACCCGATTCGGTTGATCCAACTCAAGCATTGGCGGAACTTTTCCGGATAGCATTCGCTCACTTGTTGACACCAGAAGTGTCGTCAGCACTCTCTGCCTGAGAGTGCTAATATCCGCGGAACCGATTTCCTCCCCGGGGGTCTATGACTACCATGAACCTGTCCACCACTTCCTCTGCTCTGGCCGTCCGCGATCCCTGGACGATGGTGCCGTCGCTGGGCAACCTGGACGCCTACATCTCCTCGGCCAACCGTCTCCCCCTGCTCACGCAGGAAGAAGAGGTATCCCTGGCCCGCCGCCTGCGTGACCATGCCGACGTGGCGGCCGCCGGACAGCTGGTGCTCTCCCACCTGCGCCTGGTCGTCTCCATCTCTCGCCAGTACCTCGGCTACGGCCTGCCGCACGGCGACCTCATCCAGGAAGGCAACGTCGGCCTGATGAAGGCCGTCAAGCGCTTCGACCCCGACCAGGGCGTGCGGCTCGTGAGCTACGCCATGCACTGGATCAAGGCCGAGATCCACGAGTACATCCTGAAGAACTGGCGCATGGTCAAGGTCGCGACGACCAAGGCCCAGCGCAAGCTGTTCTTCAACCTTCGCTCCATGAAGCAAAGCCTCAAGGACGAAGCCGCCGACGTCGATACCCACCGCAACACGCTCACACAGAGCGAAGTCGACACGATGGCGCGCCAACTGAACGTGAAGCGCGAGGAAGTGCTCGAGATGGAAACCCGCCTGTCCGGCGGCGACGTGGCCCTGGAGCCGCAGACCGACGACAGCGAAGAGAGCTACGCGCCCATCGCCTACCTGGCCGATGAGGCGAGCGAGCCCACCCGCGTGCTGGAAGCCCAGCGCCGCGATTGGCTGGCCAGCGACGGCATCACCAAGGCGCTGGACACGCTGGACGCCCGCAGCCGCCGCATCGTCGAAGAGCGCTGGCTGAAGGTGAACGACGACAGCTCCGGCGGCATGACGCTGCACGACTTGGCCTCCGAGTACGGCGTGAGCGCCGAGCGCATTCGCCAGATCGAGGTGGCGGCGATGAAGAAGATGCGCAAGGCGCTGACGGACGACGCCACGGTCTGATCAGCCGGCCGGCTGGTGAACTCGCAACGCGGACCTTCCGGTCCGCGTTTGCTTTTGGGCGATCCGTTTATGGGCGAACGGTTTGGGCCGATCGCTCAGGACAACAAGGCCTTGACGTCGCTCGTCAGGTCGTCCGCGCTCACCCCGTAGCGCTCGAAGAGTCGCACCTGGCCGTTGGTGTCGAAGACGTAGATGCCGGCCGTGTGGTCCATGGTGTAGGAGCCGGCTTCCTTGCCGGGCACCTTGCCGAAGAAGGCCTTGAAGCTTGCTGCCGCTGCCTTGGTCTCGTCCAGCGTGCCTCGAAGCCCGAGGAACTTGGGGTCGAAGTTGGTGACGTAGGCCTTGAGCAGCTCGGGCGTGTCGCGCTCCGGGTCCACGGTGATGAAGATGCCCTGCAGCTTGTCACCGTCCTTGCCGAGCGCCTTCTTGACCTGCGCCAGCTCCGCCATGGAGGTGGGGCAGACATCGGGGCACTGCGTGTAGCCGAAGAAGACGGCCGTCACTTGGCCTTTGAAATCTTCCGGCGTGCGCAGCTGGCCGTTCTGGTCGTGCAGTGCGTAGGTGAACTTCGGGCCGGTGATGTCCACGCCCTTGAACGTGGGCTTGCTGGATGCAGCACCGATGCCGAGCTTGTCGCAGCCGGGCAGGACCACCAACCCTGCGAACGCGACGAGAGCAGTGACGATCAACGAACGGCGGTGTGCCATATGAGCGGGCTCACGTAGTGATCCACCAGCAGCGCGGCGAACAGCAGCGACAAGTGGATGATGGAGAAGCGGAAGGTCTTGCGCGCGAGCGCGTCGGAGTAAGAGCGCCACAGCTTCCACGCGTACCCCGTGAAGCCAGCGCCGAGCAGCACGGCCGACACAAGGTAGATGTAGCTGCTCATGCCCGACACGAAGGGCAGCAAGGTGCCGGCGAACAGCACCAGCGTGTAGAGGAAGACGTGCAGCCGGGTGAACTCCGAGCCGTGCGTCACCGGCAGCATGGGCAGGCCCGACTTGCGATAGTCCTCTGCGCGGTAGAGCGCCAGCGCCCAGAAGTGCGGCGGAGTCCACAGGAAGATGATGAGGCACAGGATCCACGCATCGCCGTTCAGGTCGCCGCGGATCGCTGCCCAGCCCAGCACCGGCGGCATCGCGCCGGATGCCCCGCCGATGACGATGTTCTGCGGTGTGAGCGGCTTGAGGATGACGGTGTAGACGACCGCATAGCCGACGAAGGTGGCGAAGGTGAGCCACATCGTGAGCGGGTTGACGAACCCGTACAGCAAGGCGCTGCCGATGCCGCACAGCACGACGGAGAAGGCCAGTGTCTGCGTGTTGGTGAGCTCGCCCTTGGCAGTCGGCCGCCACGCGGTGCGCGCCATCTTCGCGTCGATGCGCTGCTCTACCAGGCAATTGAAGGCCGCCGCCGCTGCGGCCACGAGCCAGATGCCCGCAGTGGCAGCAAGCGCGGTCGTGAGGTCGGGCAGGCCCGGCACCGACAGCAGCATGCCGATGACCGCGCAGAACACGATGAGCTGCACGACCCGCGGCTTGGTGAGTGCGTGGAACTGCCGCAAGCGCGAAGGCATGCTGACGGCGGCGGGCGTGGTGACTGTGTCGGACATGGGGAGCGCGGATTCTACGAAGCCGTCTCTTGACGGACTGTCCATGGGGACGGCTGGTCTTGAACTACCGCAGGCAGCGCGCGTGCCTGCACGACGCGCGTGAGCAGCAAGGTCATGGTGATGAGCAGCGCCGCGGCGCCTCCGGTGTGCGAAAGTGCGGCGACGAGCGGCCAGCCGAGCACGACGTTGCCCAGGCCGCTCGCCAGCTGCCAGGCGGCGATTGCCGCGAGCGCGAGCGCGAATCGCCTGGCCGCCGGATCGCGCGAGACCACGAGACGCCACGCGAGCAGCGCGATCGCGACGAACACCATCAAGGCACCGATGCGATGCGTGACGTGGATGGCCGTGAGCGCCGCGAAGGGAATCGCCTCGCCGTCATGGCCCATGCCGAGTTGGCGCACGATGGTGAATGCATGGCTGAAATCCATGTCCGGCCACCAGCTGCCCTGGCACGACGGAAACTCCGAACACGCGAGCACCGCGTAGTTCGTGCTGACCCATCCGCCAAGCGCCACCTGCACGATGCACAGCAGCCACACGACCGCCACCGCCCCACGCAAGCCGCGGCTCAAGTCGATGGGCGCTCGGACGTAGGCCTGGCTTTGCGCCGAGAGCAGCATGAGCAGGATCATCGCGCCCAGAAGGTGCATGGTGACGATGGCGGGGTAGAGCTTGAGCGTCACGGTCCATGCCCCGAACGCGCCTTGCAGGCACACGCCAAGGAACGTGGCGGTGGACCACCACGGCGAGATCGTCCGCCCGGTGCGGTGCTCGCGGCGATGGGCGAGCCAGGTCGCCACCATCAGCACGATGGTCAGCACGCCCACGCCGGTGGCGAAATAGCGGTGCAGCATCTCGACCCAGGCCTTGGCATGCGTCACCGGGCCGCTGGGCAGTGCCGCCTGGGCAGTCGTGATCTCGTGGTGGGCGCCAAGCGGGCTGAGGTTGCCATAACAGCCCGGCCAGTCCGGGCAGCCCAGGCCCGAATCGGTGAGCCGCGTGAAAGCGCCGAAGAGCGTGAGATCGAAGGTGAGGAAGAGCGTGATCAGCGTGAGCGCACGCAGTCGCCCGGCCGTGTCGGCGCCGCGATGACGCAACCACCACCAGGCGAGCGGCCCGCAGGCGATGGCCAGGCCCAGCAAGGCCATGCGCAGCACCGGCGAGAAGTCGTAGAGGGAGGACGCGTTCATGCGTTTGCCCTCAGCGCCCTGGCGTGTCCCAGGAGGCGGACGCGCGCAGCAGCCGTTCGATGTCGCGCTTGAACTTCGCCGGGTCGGCATCGGGCGGGGCACGCATCATCCATTGGCCCATCGGGTCGACGAGGTACAGGTGCTCGTCGAGCTGGTGGCCGGCGGCCGGCGCGAGCCATTGCAACAGTGCTTCGCGCGGCACACGCAGCACCAGCGGCTTGTCGACGGCCGAGATCGCGTCCAGCACCTCCTTGCGCGGCGCGCCGTCGTCAGGGATGAGCCAGACCTTATCCATGCGGCCCTTCTCCTGGCCGAGCGTCTCGCGCAGCTGGCGCTGCAGGTACAGGTGCTTCTCGCAGCGCGCGTCGCAAGCAGCGTTGGCCACCACGATGAACAGCCACTGGCCGTGCAAGCTCGCCGCTTTCACCGGCTCACCGCCCAGGGTCGTCAGGGGCAGGCCAGATGGGATCTCGCGCGTCGGCACGATGAGCTCGGCGTAGTTGGTGCGGCTTTGCGGTCGCACCACGAAGTAGGTGAAGTACGAGGCCACCACCGGCGCAGCGCAGACCGCGAGCACCAGCAGCATCTTCAGGCGGCCAGCGGCCGTGCGGCGCGCGGCGTCGGCGTCCATGCCTGTCGCCGACGGCATGGAATGGACGGTGAAGCTCAGCGCCTCAGGCGCGGGCTTGGCGTGCTCGGACATGGGGGCGGACGAGTTGGAACCAGACATACAAACCTGCCATGAGGGCACACAGCGCGAACCATTGAAAGGCGTAGCCGTAGTGCTTGTGAACGTCGACCGCGGGGCGCGGCCATTGACGCAGCAAACCGTCCTGGGTGTCGCCGGCAGCGTCTTCCTGGACCAGCGACAGCGGCAAGAGGCGCAGACCGGTCTCGAGCGAGAAGACACCGAGATCGAGATTCTGACGGATCGGACCGGAGGCCGCCGCGCCGAAGTCGTAGAGCCGCGATGGTGGCGGGGCGATGTGGCCGGCCACCGTCACCTCGCCCGCAGGCGACTCGATGCGCGGCAGCCGCGTGCGATCGAGCTGGTCTCGCGGGACCCAGCCGCGCTGCACGAGCACGGCATCGTTGGAAGCGCGCAGCTTGAGAGGCGTGACGACATAAAAGCCGGGTCGGCCGTTCATCTGCCGGTTGTCCAGGAAGACCGTGGCGGCGGCGACCCACTCGCCTTGAAGGCGCGTGCGGCGATAGTGCTGTGCGGGTGCGTCGGCGTCGCTTCGGGCGACGAGCTCGGGGGCGAGCGGCGGCATCGTCGCGCGCTCGTCGAGAGCCTGCTGCATGGCTTCCTTCTGCGCCGCGCGGCTGAGTTGCCACATGCCCAGGCGCGCCGTGACGCCGATGCCCACGAGCGTGGCGACGAGCACGACGATGGCGTTGCGACGGCCCTGCGCCGATGACGCTGCCGGGCTTGCTGGCGTGGAAGGATCGGTCGCGCTCATGGGTTCAGTGCAGGGACTTGCAGACGCGACGCGGATAATCGGTAGCCATGAAAATTCTCATTGCCATCGCCTTCGTGGCCATCCTCGGCGCCCTCGCCTTCGCCGGCGTCGCGATGGTTCGCGGCAAGGAAGGCACCGGCACGACCAAGAAGCCGACCATGATGCGCGCGCTCGCTGTGCGAGTCGGCCTGTCGGTGGCCTTGTTCCTGTGCATCCTCATCAGCTACAAGCTCGGCTGGATCCAGCCGACCGGCATCACGGCGCGCTGAACGAGCGAAACGCTTCGCGTCGCCAGAAGCAGAAAACGCCGCTCTCGCGGCGTTTTCCTGGGGTGCCGGGGCGAGCCTCAGAACCAGTAGACGATGACGTACAGGCCGAGCCACACCACGTCCACAAAGTGCCAGTACCAGGCGGCGCCTTCGAAGCCGAAGTGGCGCTGCGGCGTGAAGTGGCCCTTCATCAGGCGCAGGGTGATGAACAGCAGCATCAGCATGCCCACGAACACGTGGAAACCGTGGAAGCCGGTCAGCATGAAGAAGGTCGAGCCGTAGATCCCAGAGCTCAGCTTGAGGTTGAGTTCATGGTAAGCATGGAAATACTCGAAGCCCTGCAGGCTCAGGAAGGCCACGCCCAGCAGAACGGTGATCCACATCCACGCGATGGTCACCGAGCGCTTGCCGGCGATGAGCGCATGGTGCGCGATCGTGAGCGTCACGCCCGAAGTCAGCAGCAGCGCGGTATTGATCGTCGGGATGGGCCACGGACCCATGGTCGTGAAGGCCTCGATCGTTCCGGCGGGCGATGCGGTGGCACCGGCCTGCACGCTCGGCCACACCGCCTTGAAGTTGGGCCACAGCACCTCGTTGGCGAGGCTGCCGAGCGTGGGCACCGAGTACAGGCGGGACCAGAACAGCGCGCCGAAGAAGGCACCGAAGAACATCACCTCCGAGAAGATGAACCAGCTCATGCTCCAGCGGAACGAGACGTCCACACGGTCGCCGTAGAGGCCGCCTTCGCTCTCGCTGATGGCCTGGCCGAACCATTGGCGCATCGTGAAGGCCCAGAACAGCAGACCGAACAGCAGCAGCCACTTGGCCGCGTCGGTGCCGTTGATCCAAAAGCCCGCGCCCATGATCACGCAGAACAGACCCGTCGCGGCCATCACCGGAAAGCGCGATGGCGCCGGGATGAAGTAGTGGGGCGTCTGCCCGTGTTGCGTCGCTGCCGACATGTTTTCTCCTGGAATCCGAATCTCTGTCTGAAAACTCATTCACGCTGCGGCACGGCTTGCCGCGCCGCAGCGCTCCCACATTCCAAAGCTACTTCGCCACTCCACTGGACAAGACCCAGCTCACCACACCGATCAGGATGCCGATGAAAATCAACGCGCCGATGACGCCCGCGATGATGAGGTGCACCGGGTTGAGCTCCTGCACGTCGCGTTCATAGTCCGCCGACTTGCGCACACCGAAGAAGGACCACGCCACCGCGCGCATCGTCTGCAGGAACGACGCCTTGCGTTGCACGGCCTGCTTCAGCGGATGCTGCTCAGTCATGACCGCACCTCCGCCGCCTTCACAGCCGCTTGCGGTGCCGCCGGAATCTTGCCGCCCACCTCGAAGAAGGTGTACGACAAGGTGATGGTGTGCACGTCCTTCGGCAACTTGGGGTCGATCACGAAGACCACCGGCCAACTCTTGCTCTCGCCCGGCTGGAGCGTGTATTCGTTGAAGCAGAAGCACTCGAGCTTGTTGAAGTGCGGCGCTGCGTTCTTGGGCGCATAGCTTGGGATGGCCTGCGCAGCCATGACGCGTGGCTGGATGTTCTTGAACTCGTACATCACCGTCGTGAGCTCGCCCGGATGCACGTCGATGCTGCGCCTCGCGGGCTTGAAATCCCACACGCCACGGGCGTTCGCATCAAACTCGACCGTGATGGTGCGCGACAGGTCGACCTGCGTGTTCGCCTTGTATTTGTAGTTCGACGAATTGCCTGGCACTGCCTGCTCGGACAACGAGAGCACGTTGATGCCCAGCGCCTGGCAGATCGAGCGGTAGATGGGCACGAGCGCATAGCCGAAGGCGAACATCAGCGCCGCCACCACCAGCAGCTTTCCGACCATGCGCAGGTTGTCGCTGCGAAGCAGGCGGTCGGGGCCGGACGGAGGCAGGGCGTTGGACATGCTCAGAGCCCGAAGTATTTCGCCCGGGCGATGAAGCCGACGAACAGCACCACCGCCACCGATGCGAGGATCAGGGCGAGGCGCTGGTTCTTCTTCTTTTGCTCGGGCGTCATGACTGCACGCATCTGTTGGCGATCAGCCGATCACCTTCGTGGCCGCGGCGTTCAGCTTGGGCGGATGCTCAAAAGTGTGGAAGGGGGCCGGCGACGGCACTTCCCACTCCAGGCCTTCGGCCGCTTCCCAGGGCTGCTGCGGGGCGGGCTCGCCCTTGCCGCGCATCATGGGCAGCACGACGAAGAAGAAGAAATACACCTGCATCAGGCCGAACCACAGGGCGCCGACGGAGGCCACCATGTTGAAGTCGGTGAACTGCATCGGGTAGTCGGCATAACGACGGGGCATGCCGGCCAGGCCCAGGAAGTGCATCGGGAAGAAGGTGAGGTTGAAGGCGATCAGCGAGCCCCAGAAATGGATCTTGCCGCGCGTCTCGTTGTACATCACGCCCGTCCACTTCGGGCCCCAGTAGTACACCCCCGCGAACATCGCGTACAGCGAACCGGCCACGAGCACGTAGTGGAAGTGCGCGACGACGTAGTAGGTGTCCTGCAGCTGGATGTCCACCGGCGCCATCGCGAGGATGAGGCCCGTGAAGCCGCCCATGGTGAACACGAAGATGAAGCCCACGGCGAAGAGCATGGGCGTCTCGAAGGTCATCGAGCCGCGCCACATCGTCGCGATCCAGTTGAAGATCTTCACGCCCGTGGGCACCGCGATCAGCATGGTCGCGTACATGAAGAAGAGCTGGCCGGTGACGGGCATGCCGGTCGTGAACATGTGGTGGGCCCACACGATGAACGACAGGATGGCGATCGATGCCGTGGCGTACACCATCGAGGTGTAGCCGAAGAGGCGCTTGCGCGCGAACGCCGGGATGATGGCGCTCACGATGCCGAACGCCGGCAGGATCATGATGTAGACCTCGGGGTGGCCGAAGAACCAGAAGATGTGCTGGTACATCACCGGGTCACCGCCGCCGGCGGGGTTGAAGAAGGTGGTGCCGAAGTGGCGATCCGTCAGCGTCATGGTGATGGCGCCGGCGAGCACGGGCATCACGGCGATCAGCAGGTACGCGGTGATGAGCCACGTCCAGCAGAACAGCGGCATCTTCATGAGCGTCATGCCCGGCGCGCGCATGTTCAGGATGGTCACGATGATGTTGATCGAGCCCATGATGGAGCTCGCGCCCATGATGTGCAGCGCGAAGATCGCGGCGTCCATCGACGGGCCCATCTGCAGCGTGAGCGGTGCGTACAGCGTCCAGCCGGCAGCGGGTGCGCCACCGGGCAGGAAGAAGGCGATCACGATGGACAGCGCGGCGGGGATGAGCAGCCAGAAGCTGAGGTTGTTCATCCGCGCGAAGGCCATGTCGGCCGCGCCGATCTGCAGCGGGATCATCCAGTTCGCGAAGCCCACGAAGGCCGGCATGATGGCGCCGAACACCATGATCACGCCGTGCATGGTCGTGAGCTGGTTGAACAGCTGCGGATTGACGAACTGCAGGCCCGGCTGGAACAGCTCGGCACGGATCATCAGGGCGAGGATGCCGCCGAAGATGAACATCGTGAAGCTGAACAGCAGGTACAGCGTGCCGATGTCCTTGTGGTTGGTCGCGAAGACCCAGCGGCGCCAGCCGTGCGGATGGTCGTGCGCGTGGTCGTGACCGTGGTCACCGTGGTGGTCGAGTACAGCGCTCATGGCGTTCGATTCCTAAGCTTCTAGACGGGCGACTTATTGCTTGCGGGCAGCAGCGACTTCGCTGGGCTGCACCATCTGGCCGGTGTTGTTGGACCAGTGGTTCTTGGTGAAGGTGACCACGGCCGCGACCTCGGTGTCGGACAGGACCTTCCACGCCGGCATGCCGGTGGTCTGCACGCCGTTGAGCACGATGTGCAGCTGCTTGTTCTTGTCGGCGTCTTGCACCACGGCCGAGCCGTCCAGCGGCTTGATCGGGCCGCCGCCCTTGCCGTTGGCCTGGTGGCACTGGGCGCAGTTGGCGTTGTAGACCTTCTCGCCGCGCGCGACGAGGTCGGGCAGCACCCACACCTTGGCCGGATCGTCTGCCTTGACCGCCGCCTTCTTCTTCTCGCCGTCGACCCACTTGGAATAGTCTTCCGCCGACAGCACCTTCACGTGGATGGGCATGTAGGCGTGTTCCTTGCCGCACAGCTCGGCACACTGGCCGTAGAAGTCGCCGGTCTTCTCGGCGCGGAACCAGGTGTCGCGCACGAAGCCGGGGATGGCGTCCTGCTTGACGCCGAAGGCCGGCACCATCCAGGCGTGGATCACGTCGGTGGCGGTGGTGATGATGCGGATCTTCTTGTCGACCGGCACCACGAGCGGGTTGTCGACCTTGAGCAGGTAGTTGTCGCCGGCCGGCTTGCCGGCGTCGGACATCTCGCGCTGGGTGACGTCCAGCGTGGAGAGGAAGCCGATGCCCTCGCCTTCACCCTTGAGGTAGTCGTAGCCCCACTTCCACTGGATGCCGGTGGCCTTGATGGTGATGTCGGCGGCGGAGGTGTCCTTCATTGCGACCACGGCCTTGGTGGCCGGCAGCGCCATGAAGATCACGATGATGAAGGGCACGATGGTCCAGATGATCTCGACCGTGGTGCTTTCATGGAAGTTGGCGGCCTTGGCACCCTTGGACTTGCGGTGCTTGAAGATCGAATAGAACATCACCGAGAACACGGCGATGAAGATCACCAGGCAGATGATGAGCATGAAGTAGTGAAGCCACTGCTGCTCGCGGGCGATGGCGGTGACGGGCGGGTGCAGGTCGAGCTGGTTGACCGCCGGGCCACCGGGCAGGTCGTTGACCGCCAGGACCGCAGGCGCAGTGATCATCGTGGCAAGGAATGTTGCCAGAGCGAGTCCCCAATGCCCCACGCGATTGCATCCACCCAGGCAAAGTGCTTTCATCGTCTTCATCGTCGTCACTTCAGTTTCAAGAATCCGTTAGCGCCCGACCGGGAGGTCGTGCAGCCTTGAATGGCGCAGGGCCATCCTCAATTCATCTGCCAACTGCCTGCGCAGCTCAGGCCTGACATAGCGCCCCACCGCGACCCGACGCCCCTGTCCGGACAGCTCGACCAGCGAACCGTCGCCCGACTCGGGCTCCACCCTCACCCACATCGGCTGGAACTCCACGCGTTCCCGCCGACTGCCCGACGCCAGCTCGACCGTCAGGCGGTCGTCGCGCAGCGCGATGCTTTCGTTGTCGGTGGCGTGGCGCGCGTACGCGAGCAGGGCCACGCCGGTTGCGAGCAACTCGATGGCCGCGAAGGGCATCACCAGATGCGCGCCTTGCCACCACCAGAAGGCAGCGACGGCGAGCGAGATGCCGCACAAGACCGAGTAGAACCCGAGCAACTGACGTGGTGCCAGTGAACAATTGCGCTTGAGCGTCCACTCCATCGCCCACTCGCCCGCTGCCCCGCCCGACTCGTGGCCGAAGCGAAATGCAAGGGAAGAGGGGACGAGGCCCGCGACACCGGGCGAGCTGGATGCCGACATACTGCTGCGCTGCTGCTCCACGAGCACTCGGTTTGCCTGATCGGACTCGAGTCCACCTCGATTCCAAGCCGGTTTCCCCGGGTGCTCCACCGTCAACCTGAGGATTTTAGCGCAGCGCACAGGGCCGACCCATCATCACTTGCGCCGTGAGCGCACGAGGCTGCGCATCTCGTCGAGCGACACGGTGGTTGGCTGGCCCGCCGGCACACGCGGCAAGGCCTTGAAGGCGTGCCCGTAGGCCACCTCGAAGCGCATCGCGATGCGGCCATCGGGGCCGGCCGACGCAGCCAGTGCTTCCTCGAGCCTGCGACGCCAGCGCGGCGTGCGCAGGCCCCCGAAGCGCGCGGGCGCTGCATTGCCGCCCAGGCTTCGCAGTTCATCGACCATGGCCTGCGGCGTGGCCCAGCTCAGGATGATCGTCTCCTGGTCCATCACCGGGTCGGCGAAGCCGGCCTGCACCAGCATGTCGCCGAGGTCGTGCATGTCGACGAAGGCTGGCGCCGGATCGGGCCAGCCGAGGCGCGCGTACAGCGCACGCAGCTCGCGCGCGGTGTCCGGGCCGAGGCAGGAGAACATCACGAACCCATCGGCGGAGAGCGCCTGCTGCCAGCGTTCCATGAGGGCCGGCGGGTCCTGCACGGCGTGCAGCATCATGTTGGACCACAACAGCTGCGCCGGCTCGCCGGTGGGGTCGCCATCGAGCACCACCGGCACCTCGTCCCGGCGCCAGCGCTTGGGCGACCACCAGGCGGCGCGCTGCGCCTCACGGCTTCGCTGCTGGAATTCGGGCGTCGGCTCGACCAGCACCCGCTGCGCCTGCGGATAGGCCTCGGCCAGCAACTCGCCGCTCGCACCAAGGAAGGACCACCAGTCGATGACGCGCGCCGGTTGAAGGCGCACGATCTGCAGCCGCTCGGCCATGCGCTTCGCCACTTCGGCATGCAGCCAGGGCGGCGTCGGCAATGTCGCCAGGCGGCGCAGCGCGCCATCCACCGCACGGGCATCGAGTCCGCGCGCATCGGTGGAAGTCGTGTCGGGCATGGGGCGGCAGTATATTGACCCGCCTCTCGTCGACGATCTTTGTCGCCCCTGTTCGCCACCCTCACCGCAAGGACCGCGTTGTTCCTCACCCGACTGCTCGCCGGCACGCCTGCCGCCCTCGTGCCCACGCAATGCGCCGTCTGCCACGGCTGGGGCCGCGAGCGCATCTGCGGCGCCTGCACCCAACGCTTCATGCCTGAGGTGCCCCGCTGCATCAGGTGCGCCCTGCGCGTGCCCGCGGGCACGGCCATGTGCGGCGCGTGCGTCACAGAACCGCCGCCGCAGGACGCTGCGTTTGCCGCGATGGACTACGCCCATCCCTGGGACCAGCTCATCGCGCGGTTCAAGTTCAGCGACGCGCTCGACCTCGCTTCGAGCTTTGCCCGCCGCATGCAAAGCGCAGGGCAGTCAAGGGGCGCGCCGCAGGCGGACCTCGTCCTCCCCGTCCCCTTGAGCGCCCAGCGCCTGCGCGAGCGCGGCTTCAACCAGTCGTGGGAACTCGCACGCCGGCTTGCGGCACTCATCGGCTGCAGGGCCGACGCCGGCCTGCTCCTGCGCATCAAGGACACGCCGCACCAGCTGGCCTTCCCCGTCAACCAGCGCGCCAGCAACGTGAAGGGCGCTTTCGCGGTCGAGCCGCGGCGCACCACCGAACTGCAGGGCAAGACCGTCGCCGTCGTCGACGACGTGATGACCACCGGCGCCACCATGGGGGAGATCGCGCGCGTGCTCAAGCGCGCTGGCGCCGCGCAAGTCCATGCCTGGGTGCTCGCCCGAACCCCCACTCCCGGCGAATGACGTATGCACGCCCGCACCGGGCAAATGACTCCCATGTTCAACATCGTTCTCGTCCACCCCGAAATCCCGCCGAACACCGGCAACGTGATCCGGCTCGCGGCCAACACGGGTTGCGCGCTGCATCTCGTGGAACCACTCGGCTTCTCGATGGAAGACAAGCTGCTGCAGCGCGCCGGGCTCGACTACCACGAGTACGCGAGCGTGCAGCGGCATGGCTCCTGGGAAGCGCTGCTGTCGTCCCAGGCGCCCGATGCATCGCGCATGTTCGCCTTCACCACGCGCGGCTCACGGCCCTTCGCGGACACTGCCTTCCGCCCCGGTGACTGGCTGGTCTTCGGCTGCGAGACGGCGGGGCTGCCGGCGGAGATCCGCGACGGCTTTCCCGAATCGCAGCGCGTTCGCCTGCCCCTTCGCCCCGGGCAGCGCAGCCTCAACCTGAGCAACGCCGTCGCGGTGGCGGTTTTCGAGGCGTGGCGGCAGAACGGCTACGCCGGGTCATGACGCCGTACGTTCACGGCTTCGCGGAGCCCAGGTGCGCCAGCTTGTCCGGGTTGCGCGTCACGTAGATCGAGGCGATTCGAGCATCGGCCGCGAAGCGGAAGGTCATGGTCTGCACGGGCTGCCCATCGTCGCCGAACATCACCATGCCCGGCCAGCCGTTGATGCTCGCCGGCTCGAAGCGCAATTTGTGCCACGCGGCCGACTTGCCGAAGCCCACCAGCGTGCGCGCGATCAGCGCCGCCCCGTGCAGCGGCTTGGGCACCGCGGCAACGCGGCCGCCGCCATCGGCCAGGAATTCCACGTCTTCGGCGAGTGTCGCGGCCAGGCCTTCCACATCGCCTTGCGCGACGGCCCGGCCGAAGACCTGCAGCAGGCGGCTTGCATCCACGTCGCTCACCTCGTTGCGCACCTCGGCCGAGCGCACGTGCTGCCTTGCCCGCGCGGCCAGCTGGCGGCAGGCGGCAGCCGTGCGCCCGAGGCGCTGCGCAATCTCGTCGAAGTCCAGGTCGAACACGTCGTGCAGGAGAAAGGCTGCACGCTCCAGCGGGCTCAGCCGCTCGAGGGCGAGCATGAAGGCGATGGAGACGTCCTGCGCGTATTCGTTGACGGCCTCCGGCCCCGGGCTGAACGCGCCCTCCTCGTCCACCAGCGGCTCGGGCAGCCAAACGCCCACGTACTGCTCGCGCCGCATGCGTGCGCTTTGCAGGCGGTCGAGACACAGGTGGGTGGCGGTCTGCGAGAGGTAGGCGCGTGCGTCGCGCACCGTGCCGCGGTCCACCTCGCGCCATCGCAGCCAGCAGTCCTGCACCACGTCTTCCGCCTCGGCACGGGAGCCGAGCATGCGGTAGGCAAGCGCCCTCAGGCTGCGGCGGTGCGCTTCGAAGTCGGCGGCGGACGGGTCGTCAGTCAGCACCGGCATGGCACGTGTTCTTCATCGAGTGGTGACTCCCTCCAGACGACGCAGCTGCAGCGGATGTGACATCGACACGGCCGCCACCGAAGATCACTCCGGCTGCACGCCCGCCGCCTTGATCACCTGGCCCCACTTGTCGCGCTCCGTGCGCATCAGGGTCGCCAACGCCTCCGGCGCCGTGCCAACGGCGCT
This sequence comes from uncultured Comamonadaceae bacterium, assembly GCA_966211955.1. Taxonomy (GTDB): domain Bacteria; phylum Pseudomonadota; class Gammaproteobacteria; order Burkholderiales; family Burkholderiaceae_C; genus Albitalea. The sequence goes on from CBIHOF010000005.1 coordinate 17,849, forward strand.
GAAATACTGGCCGAGCATCCTGGCGCGCACCTCGTCGCTCTTGATGATGCGCACGAGTTCGCCCGACACGCGGTCGATGATGGCCTTGGGCGTCTTCGCAGGCGCCAGCACCGCCTGCCAGGAAATGGCTTCGAAACCGGGGTAGCCCAGTTCGGCCAGCGTGGGCACCTCCGGCAATGACGCTGCGCGGCCGAGCGTCGTCACGCCCAGCGCCTTGAGCTTGCCGGCCTTGACCTGCCCCATCGCAATGCCCGGCACCATGAAGCCGGCCTGCACCTGGCCCGCGAGGATCGCATTCACGACCTGCGGGAAGCCCTGGTAGGGCACGTGCACGAGGTCGATGCCGGCACGTGCCTTGAACGACTCCATGGCGAGATGCGCCGCGCTGCCGTTGCCCACGCTGCCGTAGTTCAGCTCGCCCTTCTTCTGCTTCGCGATGCGCACGAAATCGGCCAGCGTGTTCGCGCCCAGCTTCGGGTCCACCACCAGCACGTTCGGCGAGGTGGCCACCAGCGACACGGGCGCCAGGTCCTTCACCGGGTCGTAGCTCAAGGCCTTGCTGAGCATGGGCGCGGTGACAAGCGGACCCTGGATGGTGAAGAGAAAGGTGTAGCCGTCGGGCTCGGCCTTGGCGACGACTGCCGTGCCGAGGTTGCCGCCAGCACCCGGCCGGTTGTCAATGACGATCGGCTGGCCGAGCCGAGCCGCCAACGGATCGCCGATGAGCCGGGCAATGATGTCCGGCGAGCTGCCTGGCGGGAACGGCACGACGAGCTTGATCGGCCGCGCAGGCCAGGCTTGCGCAAAGGACGGCACAGACATCGTTGCCGCACCCGCGGCGACAGCTTGCAGGACACGACGGCGTTGCATCGACAACCTTCGGGGAATGTTGGAAATCAGTTTTCGGAACGCGCCTCGCGGCCCATGAGCTGCTCGACCGCGCCGCGCGGCGTGATGCGGCCTTCGAGCACTGCGACCACCGCTTCGGTGATCGGCATCTCGACGCCGCGCGCCTGCGCCCGGCGCAGCACCATCGCCGCGCTGTACACGCCCTCGGCCACGTGGCCCAGCTCGCGAAGGATCTGCGTGAGCGGCAAGTCCTGCGCGAGCAGGAGCCCCACCTTGCGGTTGCGCGACAAGTCGCCGGTGGCCGTGAGCACGAGATCACCCAGGCCGCTCAGGCCCATGAAGGTCTCGACCTGCGCGCCGAGTGCGAGCCCGAGGCGCGTCATCTCGGCCAAGCCACGGGTGACGAGCGCGGCGCGTGCATTGAGCCCGAGGCCCATGCCGTCGGCGATGCCGGTGGCGATCGCAAGGACGTTCTTTACCGCACCACCCACCTCGACACCGACCGGGTCGGACGAGGTGTAGATGCGCAGGTTCTCGCTGTGCAGCGCGGCAACAGCCTCGTCGCACAAGGCGGCGTCGGCGCTTGCGGCAACCAGCGCCGTTGGGCGGCCCTGCGCCACCTCGACCGCGAAGCTCGGGCCCGACAGCACGCCCACGCGGGCATCCGGGCAGATGGCACGCGCCACCTCGTGGCCGAGCCAGCCGGTGCCTTCCTGGAAGCCCTTGCACAGCCACAGGATGCCCGGCGCATCTGCCGGCAGCCGCTTGAGCATCTCGGAGAGCGCCGCCATCGGCGTGGCGATGACGACGAGACCGTCACGGGCGAACTCCACCGAGCTGTCGAAGTCGGTGCTGATCTGCAGCGTGTCGGGCAGGCGCACCTCCCGCAGGTATCGCTCGTTGCGCTGCTGCGTGCGCATGCGTTGCGCCTGTTCGGCGTCGCGAACCCACAGCCGCGTCGCGTGCCGCGCGCAGGCATTGATGGCCAGCGCCGTGCCCCAGGCGCCGCCGCCGAGGATGGTGAGGTTCACGACGAAGACGCCTGCCGCCGGCCCGTGCCAACCGGCAGGCAATGGCAACGCAAAGCGACCGCCATCAGGCTCAGTTGACCGTGGCCGCCGAGCCGTTCGGGCCACCGGCGGCTTGTGCGCGCTGGGCTTCGAACATCGCCTGGAAGTTCACTTCCGACAGCACCACCGGCGGGAAGCCGGCGCGGGTGCACACGTCGGAGACGATGGCACGCAGGTAGGGGTAGACGATGCCCGGGCAGGCGATGCCGATGATGGGCTGGAGCTGGTCTTCGGGGATGTTGCGGATCTCGAAGATGCCGGCTTGCTTGGCCTCGACGAGGAAGAGCACCTTGTCGCTGACCTTGGTCGTGACGGTGGCGGTCACGGCCACTTCGTAGACGCCGTCGGCCACGGGCTCGGCGGCCAGCGACAGGTTGATGTCGACTTGCGGCTGGGCCTGCTCGAGCAGGATCTGCGGGGAATTCGGCTGCTCCAGCGACAAGTCCTTGAGGTAGATGCGCTGGATGTTGAAGACCGGTTGCTGGTTGTCGTCTGCCATGGAAGTCTCGCGATCGAAAGAAAGCCCGCGAGCGGAATGCGCGGGCTGAGGGCGGGGATTATCACCGAGCCGGATTTCAGCCCGGCTCGTGGTTTACGACTGCAAGAGGGGCATGAGGGCCCCGCGCTGGTCGAGGGCGATCAGGTCGTCGCAGCCCCCCACGTGCGTGTCGCCGATGAAGATCTGCGGCACCGTGCGGCGGCCCGTGATCTGCACCATGGTCTGGCGTTCATCGGGGTGCACGTCGACGCGGATCTCTTCGATGGTGTCGACGCCGCGCTGCTTGAGCAGCGACTTCGCGCGAACGCAGTACGGGCACCACTCAGTGGTGTACATCTTCACGTGGGCCATGGGCGAATGTCGTCCTTCCAACTGCAGGATGCCCGGGGCGTCAGGCCGCCGACTTCTCGACCGGCAGGTTGGCCTCGCGCCATGCGCGCAGGCCGCCGTTCAAGGCGCGGACGTTCTCGTACCCGAGTTTCTTGAGGATAGCCACGGCCTTGGACGAGCGTGCGCCGGTGGCGCACAACACCACGAGCGGCAAGGCCTTGTTCTTGGGCAGGTCGGAGGCCGTCTCCAGCTTGGACAGGGGCACGTTGCGCGCTCCGCCGGCATGCGCGGCCGCGTATTCGGCCGGCTCGCTCACGTCGATGAGCACGCCCTTTTGCCGGTTGACCAGCATCACCGCTTCCACGGTGTTGATGCCGCCTGCCGCCCCGCGCTGCAGCAGGGGCCACAGCAGCATGCCGCCGGAGATGAGCGCCGAGGCGACGAGAAACCAGTTGTCGATGAGGAACTTCAAGGTCGGGGCCCGATGGGTGGTGAGCGCTCTGGCGCAAAGCGGCGGATTATAGAATTCGCGCGCTTCCTGCTTCCTTCCTCCTCCACAGGCCTTACCCCATGTACAAGCTCGTCCTCATCCGCCACGGCGAATCGACCTGGAATCTTGAAAACCGCTTCACCGGCTGGACGGACGTGGACCTCACGCCCACCGGCGTCGAGCAGGCCAAGCAGGCCGGCCGGCTGCTGAAGGCCGACGGCTACGACTTCGACGTGGCCTATACCTCGGTGCTCAAGCGCGCCGTGTGGACGCTGTGGCATGCGCTGGACCAGATGGACCGCACCTGGCTGCCGGTGGTCAATTCGTGGCGGCTCAACGAGCGCCACTACGGCGGCCTGCAGGGCCTGAACAAGGCCGAGACCGCCAAGCAGTACGGCGACGAGCAAGTGCTGATCTGGCGCCGCAGCTACGACGTGCCGCCGCCGCCGCTCGAGGCCACCGATCCGCGCAGCGAGCGCTCGGACGTGCGCTACGCCAAGCTGGACCCGAAGGACATCCCGCTCACCGAATGCCTGAAGGACACCGTCGCCCGCGTGCTGCCCTACTGGAACGCGGAACTGGCGCCTGCCATCAAGAGCGGCAAGCGCGTGCTGATCGCCGCCCACGGCAACAGCATCCGTGCGCTCGTGAAGTACCTGGACAACATCTCGGACGACGCCATCGTGGGCCTGAACATCCCCAATGGCATCCCGCTCGTGTACGAGCTCGACGCAGACCTGAAGCCGATCAAGAGCTACTACCTGGGCGACGCAGAAGCCGCAGCCAAGGCAGCTGCGGCAGTGGCGAACCAGGGCAAGGCCTAAGAGCCTCGGCGATCAAGGAACGACCGCGGATCCGGCTTCGCCGGTCCGCCGGTTGGCGCCCCTCGGGGGCAGGAGCGCAGCGACTGGGGGGCTCATCTCACTCCGGAAGGCCGTACAGCCGCTCCGGCGGCATGCGCAAGACCACGCTGCCCTTCTCGCTGATCGTCGACTGGATCGCGAATTCCGGGCGCGACGTGTCGCGCATGACGGTGTTCACCACCGGCATGCCGCTGCGGTCGGTGATGCCGGCCACCGTCGGCATGTTGGCGTGGCCGGTGCGGCGCACCACCACGGCATGCTCGCCGGACTTGAGCTTCACGAGCTCGCCCGGCGGGAAGATGCCCACTTCCTTGACGATTCCCGCGGCGATCGGGCCCTGGTCTTCCTGGAACAGCTGCCGCGCGGCCATCTGCGTGGTCAGCGGCACCCGCCCCGTGCGCGGGCTGATCTTGGCCATGTAGACGTCCACGTAGCGCAGCAGCTGCGCCGCGTCGGTCGGCTCTGTCTTGTTGGGGTAGCCGGAACCGTCGCGCTTCTCGTGGTGCTGCAAGACGGCGGTGAGCCAGGTCTCGTCGATCACGCCCGCCGTGCGCAGCATCTCGGCGCTGCGTGCCGGATGCACCATCAGCAATTCCTTTTGCGACGCGGTCGGCGCGACGCCCTGCACCGCGAGGCGGCCCTGCAGCTCCAGGGTCGAGATGTTCATGGTGAGCGCCGCCTTCACGGTGGACGACACTTGCGCGTCGTCCCAGCCGAGGCGCCGTGCCACCAGCAGGCAGATCAGGGCGCAATGCATGGCATGGGCCAGGCCGTAGATGGCCAGGCGCTTCGGGTCCTGGCGCACGCACAGGTAGATCGCGATGTCGGGGTCACGGTCGGTCAGCGCGATGAGTTGATGGGCCACTTCCTCGGCGCGTTCGCTGAAGCCGGCTTCCTCGGTGCTGCGCAGCAGGCGGTCGATCTGCCACATCAGCCGCTCCCACAGGGTGAACAGGTTCACCGGGCGCTGCAGCTGTTCCTTTTGCGCGCGCAGTTCGGCGGCGGCCTTGGCCGCGGCCCGTGCTTCCTCGATCTCGACGAAGGCGCCGCGGTCGAGCATGCTTGTGAGCTGGTCGGCGTTTTCGATCATCTGGCCCTGGGCCAGCAGCAGCTTGCCGTTGGCGTCGCGCACGGCCCACGGCAGCGGATCGCTGAGGCGAACCATGGTGTGGGCCAGTTTGAGAAGCTGCATGGAGCGATTGAACGCTCATTCAGCCCAGCGTGCTCAAAAATAAGGCACGCAAACGAGGCGCTTATCGAACTCCGGCGCGCTCGTCGCGGGAATTAGTCACGGCAACGTTCGCCTCGTCGCCCCTGAGCGCCGCAAGGATGCGCTGGCGCAAGGTCTCGGACACGATGCGGCGGTCGTCGCCGACCATCGGCACTGGGGGCAGCCAGTCCACGCGCACCTGCATGCCGCTTGCCGTGACGATCATCCACAGCGAGCGCAGCAGGTGGGTGTCGCCGACGTAGGCCGCGGCCTGGCTCACGGGCTCGGAGGCGTCCGAAAAGCGCAAGGCCACCGGCTGCACGGGGACGCCGGTGGAAATCGCCGCCTGAAGAAGGTTGGCATGAAAGGGCAGCAGGCCGTGGCCTTCGCTGGTCGTGCCTTCTGGAAAGACGGCAATGGTCTGGCCCTGGCGCAGCGCATCGGCCACCTGGTGCACGACCCGCAAGGCATCCCGCTTGCGCTCGCGCTCGATGAACAGCGTGCCCCCACTGGCGACCAGCCATCCGATCACCGGCCAGTGCCGCACGTCGGCCTTGGCGACGAAGCGGCAAGGATGCACCGCGTTGATGGCGAGGATGTCGAGCCAGGACACATGGTTGGCCACCACCAGCGTGGCGCCGCCGCGCGGCGTGCCCCGGGCATCGAGCGCAATGCCGAGGATGCCGAGCAACTGCCTCGACCAGGTGCCGACCCGCACAAGCCGGGCTTGCGGCCCGGCGAATGGGAAGATGAAGGCGCAGATGCAAAGGCCTTCGAACAGGTGCACCACGGCACTCAGGACGCGCCACACGGCAAGAAGACGTCGCAAGGTCAGGCTCGGCGAGCAGCCGCTCTTGCAAGGGCCGCGATGGCGGCGATGCCGGTGAGCCAACCTGTGCGCACGGCGTGGGTCACGTCAGAACGCCTCATGCGCAACTTGACCCGACACCACGGTGCACTTGACCCGGCCCGGCAACTCATGCCCCGCGAAAGGCGTGTGCTTTCCCTGGCTGCGAAGCGCATCGGACTTCACCACCCAGCGCTCGCCCGGCGCGAAGAGGCACAGGTCGGCCACGCCGCCGGTCACGAGCTTGCCCGCGCTGGACGACAGCGACCCGAGCGAATCGCCCAGCACCTGCACCGGCGCGCTGGTGATGCGCGCGAGCGTCTGCGAGAGGCTCAAGCCTGCGTCCTCGCCCCACTGGAGGGTGAGGCTCAGCAACAGTTCCAGCGCCGTCGCGCCGGGCTCGGCTTCGGCGAACGGCAGCGTCTTCATGTCCTCGTCCACCGGCGTGTGGTCGCTCACGATGGCATCGATGGTGCCGTCCAGCAAGGCGGCGCGGATCGCATCGCGGTCGCGCTGCTGGCGCAGCGGCGGCGTGAGGCGCATGGCTGCGTTGAAGTAGCCGATGTCCACGTCGGTGAGGTGCACGTGGTTCACGCCCACGTCACAGGTCACGGGCAGGCCTTCGGCCTTGGCACGGCGCACGAGCTCGATGCCCGCGGCGCTGCTCAGGCGGCACAGGTGCACGCGAGCCTGCGTGTCTCGCACCAGCTCGAAGATGGTGTTGAGCGCGATGGTCTCGGCGATCACCGGCACGCCCGACAGGCCCATGCGCGTGGCGAGCGCGCCCTTGGCGGCCACGCCATTGCCGAGGTAGTGGTCTTGCGGACGCAGCCAGGTGGTGTAGCCGAAGGTCGCGGCGTACTGCAGCGCGCGGTGCAGCACCAGCGTGTCCTGCACGGGCACCTCGGCCTGCGAAAAGCCGACGCAGCCGGCCTCCGTCAGCTCGGCCATCTCGGTGAGCACCTCGCCCTCGAGCTTGCGCGTGAGCGCGCCCAGCGGGTAGACATGCGCCTGGTTCAGGTTGCGCGCGCGGAACTTGAGCATCTCGACGAGGCCGGGCTCATCGAGCACCGGATCGGTGTCGGGCAGGCACACGAGGCTCGTGACACCGCCCGCAACGGCTGCGGCCATCTCGCTCTCGAGCATGCCCTCGTGTTCATGGCCCGGCTCGCGCAGGCGCACCGCGAGGTCCACCAGGCCCGGCGCCACGACGAGCCCGGTCGCGTCGATCTTGCGGTTCGCATGGAAGTCGGCGCTGACCTGTCCGATGGACACGATGCGCCCAGCCGCGATCGCGATGTCGGCCGTTTCATCGCGGCCCGACGCGGGGTCAATGACGCGGCCATTCTTGATGAGGATCTTCATGGTGTTCTTCTCACGTGCTCGTCGACAAGCTGCGGCTCATGGGTCAGGCGTTGTTTCCCGCGATCGTGGACATGACTGCCATGCGCACCGCGATGCCGAAGGTGACCTGCGGCAGGATCACGCTCTGCTTGCCATCCGCCACCGACGAATCGATTTCCACGCCGCGATTGATCGGCCCCGGATGCATGACGATCGCGTCAGGCTTGGCGAGCGCGAGCTTCTCCTGCGTCAAGCCGTAGTTCTTGAAGAATTCGCCCGCGCTCGGCAGCATCGCGCCGCTCATGCGTTCGTTCTGCAGGCGCAGCATGATGATCACGTCCGCCCCGCGGATGCCTTCGGCCATGTCGTGGCACACGCGCACGCCCATTTCCTTCAGGTCGCCTGGCACCAGCGTCTTCGGGCCGACGGCACGCACTTCCGGCACGCCGAGCGTGGTGAGCGCGTGGATGTCCGAGCGCGCCACGCGCGAATGCACGATGTCGCCGACGATGGCCACGGTGAGCTTGGTGAAGTCCTGCTTGTAGTGCCGGATGGTGTACATGTCCAGCAGGCCTTGCGTCGGGTGCGCATGGCGGCCGTCACCGGCATTCACCACGTGCACATGCGGCGCACAGTGCTGGGCGATGAGGTAGGGCGCGCCACTCTCGCTGTGGCGCACGACGAACATGTCGGCATGCATGGCCGACAGGTTGGCGATGGTGTCCAGCAGGCTCTCACCCTTGGAGGCCGACGACTTCGCGATGTCCAGGTTGATCACGTCCGCGCTCAGGCGCTTGGCCGCGATCTCGAAGGTCGTGCGCGTTCTCGTGCTGTTCTCGAAGAAGAGGTTGAACACGCTCTTGCCGCGCAGGAGCGGCACCTTCTTCACCTCGCGGTCGTTCACGCTCAGGAACGTGCCCGCGGTGTCGAGGATCTGGTGGATGACCGCCCGCGGCAGGCCTTCGATGGACAGCAGGTGGACGAGCTCACCATGCTGGTTGAGTTGCGGGTTGCGGCGCGACAGCATCAGTCGCCCTCCTCGATGTTGAAGCTGAATCGCCCGCTGTCGTCGCGGGCCAGCGAGAGCCGGCGCTGAGCGTCGAGCGCAATGCGCGCGGCCGAGTACGCCGGCTGGATGGGCAGTTCGCGCCCGCCTCGGTCCACGAGCACCGCAAGCGTGACGCTGGCCGGCCGGCCGAAATCGAACAGCTCGTTGATGACGGCACGCGTGGTGCGGCCGGTATAGAGCACGTCGTCGATGAGCACGATGTGGCGGCCCTCGATCTCGAAGGGCAGCTTGGTCTGGCCGGCGCCGGTCGAGAGACCGCGCTTGTCGAAGTCGTCGCGGTGCAAGGCGCTCGTGATGACGCCCGGCTCGCCTTCGAGCTTCAGGTCCTGCTGCAGCCGCTCGGCGAGCCATGCACCGCCGGACCAGATGCCGACGAGCGCCGAGTTCGCTTGCAGCAGTCCGCGCACGCCGACCACGAGATCGCGGTAGAGCGCCTCGGCGTCCAGATGAAGTGTGCTCATGGAAGTGACCTTAGGAATTGTTCAAGGATGATCGCCGCCGATGCCGAATCCACGTCGGCAGCGCCCTGCGAATGCGCCTCGGTGGTCGTGTAGCGCTCGTCCACCTCGTGCACGGCCAGATGGAAGCGTCCATGCAATTGTCGGCCGAAGCGGCGAGCGCGCTCGGTATTGTCGTGCGGCGCGCCGTCGGGGTGGTAGGGCACGCCGACCACGAGCGCATCGGGCTTCCACTCGGCGATGAGCTTTCCGATGGCATCAAAGCGCGCCGTGCCCTCGGCCGCGATCGTCTTCAGCGGCTGGGCCGTGCGCAGCAGCGTGTTGCCCGACGCGACGCCGACACGCTTCGTGCCGAAATCGAAAGCAAGAAAGGATTGGTGGGCAGTGCGGGGCGGCGGCGCGGGTGCGCTCATGCGTGCCCAGCCTCCTGCGACAGCATGCGGGCGTCAATGCCCAGCAAAGACAAGGCCTTGTCGTAGCGCTGGGAAACCGGCGTGTCGAAGATGATCTCGGGTGCCGCGCTCACGTTGATCCAGCTGTTGCGCTTCATCTCGTCTTCGAGCTGGCCGGCGCCCCAGCCGCTGTAGCCCAGCGTGACGAGCACCTTCTTGGGGCCTGCACCGTTGGACAGTGCTTCCAGCACGTCCTTGCTGGTGGTCATCTCGAGGCCACCGGGGATCTTCAGCGACGAGTTGTAGTGGCCGCCGTCGTCGCCCAGACGCTCGTGCAGCACGAAGCCGCGTTCGGTCTGCACCGGGCCGCCGAAATACACCGGCTCCTCGGCGAGGTCATCGCGATCGAGCGTGAGTTCGACCTTCTCGAACAGGTTCTTCAGCTTGATATCGATGGGCTTGTTGATGACGAGCCCGAGTGCGCCGTTCTCGGTGTGCTCGCACATGTAGATGACGGTGCCCGCGAACGTGTCGCCAGCCAGCCCGGGCATGGCGATCAGGAATTGATTGGTGAGGTTGATTCCGCCCGACGACATGGCGCGCATTTTATTCCTGCGGCAGACTGCGCGGACATGGAAAAGCCCTTGGAATCTGCGCTGGTCTGGTTTCGGCGCGACTTGCGCTGCGATGACCACGCGGCGCTCTACCACGCATTGAAATCCGCGCGGCGGGTGTGGTGCGCGTTCGTGCTCGATGAAGACATCCTCGCTGCGCTGCGCGAACGAGGGCTCACCGCCGACCGACGCGTGGAGTTCATCGTGGACAGCTTGCGCGAGCTTGATGCAGGTTTGCGCGCGCTGACACCGCCGGACGACGGCCATTCAGGCGCGATTGGCGGTGAGGACGGGCTGATCGTGCGCCACGGTTCGGCTCGCGAGGAAGTTGCGCGATTGGCCCGCGCGCTTCACGTGCAGGCCGTGTACGCCAACCACGACGACGAGCCGGCGGCGCTCGAACGCGATGCGAAGGTGCGCGGCGCGCTGGCGGATGCCGGCATTGCGTTTCACACGAGCAAGGACCATGTCGTGTTCGAGCGTCGCGAGGTGATGACTGGCGCAGGCTCTGCGTACAGCGTGTTCACGCCCTACAAGAACGCCTGGCTCAAGAAGCTGGAGCCCTTCTACCTCAAGCCCTACCCCGTCGAGAAATACGCTGCTGCCCTTGCACCGTGGCCCGCCGAGCCGGACCTGCCCCTGCCTCGTACCGATTGGGACTCACTCCTTGCGGACACCGGGTTCGACCGCACCAACCTGCACGATCTCAAGCTGCCGGTGGGCATGGCGGGCTCGCGCATCCTGCTCGATGACTTCCTGAATCGCATCGACGACTACGGACATGCGCGCGACTTCCCCGCGGTGAAGGGGCCAAGCTACCTGTCGGTGCACCTGCGCTTCGGCACGGTCTCGGTGCGCGCACTCGCGCAACTGGCATTCGATCGCATGCAAGCCGGCTCCACCGGCGCGGGGGTGTGGTTGTCCGAGCTCATCTGGCGCGACTTCTATCACCAGGTCTTGCACCACCATCCGCACGTCGTGGGCGCCAGCTTCAAGCCCGAATACGACGCCGTCCGGTGGGACCACGGCAAGCATGCCGACGCACTCTTCGCCGCCTGGTGCGAAGGGCGAACGGGCTACCCGCTCGTCGACGCCGCGATGGCGCAGATCAACCAGACCGGCTACATGCACAACCGCTTGCGCATGGTCACGGCGAGCTTTCTCGTGAAAGACCTCGGCATCGACTGGCGGCGAGGCGAGGCCTACTTCGCTGATCACCTCATCGACTACGACCTGGCCGCCAACAACGGCGGCTGGCAATGGGCCGCGTCGACCGGCTGCGACGCGCAGCCCTACTTCCGCATCTTCAACCCCGTGAGCCAGAGCCGGAAGTTCGACCCGCAGGGCAAGTTCATCCGGCGCTACCTGCCGCAGCTCGCGGCCCTGCCCGATGACTGCATCCACGCGCCGTGGCTGGCGACGCCGCTGGAGCTGTCGGCCGCGAACGTAGCGTTGGGAAAGACCTACCCGCATCCCATCGTCGATCACGAGGAAGCGCGCGCAAAGACCCTGGACCGCTACAACGCCATCAAGCGATGACGCCAGGAGCGGGCAAGCGCAGCGAAGCCCCCATCAAGCCACGACAGCGGATCCGGCTGCGCCGGTCCGCCAGTCGGCGCCCCTCGGGGGCAGGAGCGCAGCGACTGGGGGGCTAGAACAGCTCCACGTCGCCGACCTTTTCGCCGGCTTCAAGCTCGCCGCGCGCTACCAGGTCGGCGTGGCTTTGCACCTGGTTGCGGCCGTGGGTCTTGACCCAGTACACCGCCCGGTCGGCACGCTCGATCGCCGCGCTGGGCGAGTCACCGGCCTTCAACTCAGAGAAGCCGACGCTGACGGTGATGTGCCCCACCTGCGGGAACTGGTAGGCCAGCGTGTTGGCGCGCAGCCGCTCGAAGGCACGCTGCGCATCGACTTCGCTGTCGCAGCGCATGAGCACCACGAACTCCTCGCCACCGAAGCGGTAGAGCCGGTCATGAAAGCGGAAGCTGCTGCGCATCAGGCGCGACAGAAGCAGCAGCACTTCGTCGCCGATGAGGTGGCCGTAGGAGTCGTTCACCGACTTGAAGTGGTCGATGTCGATCATGCCCAGCCAGTAGCGGCTGCCGGGCCCGGACGCGCGCCGCGCATCGTGGCTCGTGCCGTGGGCGGGAATCGCCGACGAGATCTTGAGGAAGCTCTCGTCGAAAGTCTTGCGGTTCAGCAGGCCCGTGAGCGTGTCGCGCTCGCTGTAGTCGAGCAGGCCCTGGAAGTTGCGGTAGATGCGCAGGATGCTGCACACCATGCGCTGCGCCTCGGTGTCCAGCGGGCCGGCGGTCACAAGCTCGAGCACCCCGACGACTTCGCGGTCCGTGGCGAGCGGAAACACGCTCAGGCCGACATCGCCTTGCCTGGTCACCAGCGTCTGCCCGGTGAGCGCCTCCACGCGCGCCGGATGCTCGGCGAGCGTGGGCAGACTGTCGAGGTCCACCCAGACCGGGTCGGCCGTGGCGACAGCGTCGCCTTCGTCGAGCCGCGCCCGCGTCAGCCAGCGCTGGTTGTCGCCATCGCCGACGACGCGGTAGATGGCCACGGAGCGCGGATGCAGCAGATCCCGGAAGGCACCGGCGAGCGTGACGTCGAGCACATCGCGATCGCGAAAGCCCGTCAGTTCAGCCAGGTGCTCGACCAGTTCCGACATCTTCTTGGTACTGCTTGGTTGTCACTGCCGGCGGCCGGCGCAGCATCAAACGGCGGCCGCGTTGGCAGTGTAGCGTCCGATCAACGCCAGCAAGTCCTCTTCGGAATATGGCTTACCAAGGTAATGGTCGACACCCAACTCCGCAGCGTAATCCCGGTGCTTTTGCGCGATTCGCGAGGTGATCATGATCACCGGCAGGTCGCGCAAGCGGGCGTCGCCGCGGATGTTGCGAACGAGGTCGAAGCCGTCCATGCGCGGCATCTCGATGTCCGACAGCACCATCTGCGGCTTTTCTTCCGCCAGGCGCTCCAGCGCATCCAGGCCGTCCTTGGCCAGCGACACACGGTAGCCTTCGCGCACCAGCAGGCGCTGCGTGACGCGGCGCACCGTGAGCGAGTCGTCCACCACGAGCACGAGCGGTGCGGCCGGGCGAGCCGGCTCGACCACCATCGGCTGCACTGATTCCGGCGTTGGCGCATGCAGCGCCGCCACCGTCGCGGCGCGTGCGGCCGGGCCGTACAGCGCGGCCAGCGCCACCGGGTTGTAGATCAGCGCGACGGCGCCCGAAGCCAGCAGCGTCATGCCTGCAAGACCAGGCATTCGCGACAGTTGCGGCCCGAGGTTCTTCACGACCACTTCCTGGTTGCCCAGCACTTCGTCCACGTGGATGGCGATGCGCTGCTGCGCGCTTCGAATGATCACGACCTGCCGCGTGCGGCCGGTGTCTTCGTTGCTGCGCGGGCTGATCTGCAGGAGCGAGCCCAGCCAGAAGAAGTTGAGCGAGCGATCGCCCACCGTGTAGTGGCCGCTGTTGTAGGCCTCGGCGATCTCGTCCGGCTTGGCGCGGCGAACGATCTCGATCAGTGTCGACGGCACGGCCACGGTGGTGTCACCCACGCGCAGCATCACCACCTGCGTGACTGCGGTCGTCAGCGGCAGCACCAGCTTGAAGCTCGTGCCCTGCCCTGCGGCAGTCGCCGTCTCGATACGTCCGCCCATTGCGTTGACTTCGGCGCGGACCACGTCCATGCCGATGCCTCGGCCGGCCAATTCCGTCACCTTGTCGGCAGTGGAGAAGCCCGAGGTGAAGATCAGGTTGGCGAGTTCACCGTCGCTGTAGGTCTGCGACGGCTCGATCAGGCCCATGCCGACGCCCTTCTCGCGGATGCGCGCGAGGTTGAGGCCTGCGCCGTCGTCGCGGAATTCCACGCCGACTTCGTTGCCTTCCTGGGTCAGCGACACCACGATGGAGCCGGCGGCTTCCTTGCCGGACGCCGTGCGCGTGTCCGGCGATTCGATGCCGTGCGTGACGCTGTTGCGCAAGAGATGCTCGAAGGCACCGGTCATGCGGTCCAGCACGCCGCGGTCGACTTCGATCGAGCCGCCCACGATGTCCAGGCGCACCTGCTTGCCGGTTTCCTTGGCGGCCTGGCGCACCACGCGGTACAGGCGGTCGGACAGGCCTTCGAACTCCACCATGCGCGTGCGCAGCAGGTCGTCCTGCAGGTCGCGGGTGAGTCGCGCCTGTGCGGCGAGTTCATCTTCCGTCACTTCCAGCGTGCGCTGCAGCGTGCGCTGCACCGTGGCCACGTCGTTCACCGACTCGGCCATCATGCGGGTCAGTTCCTGGAAGCGCGTGAAGCGGTCGAACTCCAGCGGATCGAAGGACTGCGACGCCGCCTTGGCGGCTTCCAGCCGCGACGACATCTGCGTCTCGGCCTGCAGCTCGATGTCGCGCAGTTGCTGACGCAGGCGCTCCAGGTTGTCCGTCAGGTCGCCCAGCGATCCCTTGATCTGGCCGACTTCCACCTCGATGCGCGAGCGGGTGATGGACACCTCGCCGGCCTGGTTGACGAGGCGGTCGAGCAGTGGCGCGCGAACACGAACCGCCGACTGCGATGCGGAGCGGTCCGCCGTCGCCTGCTTGGGCACGGCCGCCGTGACGCCGGTGAAACGCGACCAGTCGATATCGGGCAGCGTGATCGGCGCGAGCGGCACCGCCGCCTCGTCGATCGCCGTGGGTTCGATGATCGCGGGCTCGGCCTTGGGCAGCTCTTGCGACACCACCGGCTGAGCCAGAGGCTCCAGCTTCGTGACAGGCTCGACGGCAACCGCAGCCGGTGTGGCCGGCGTGGCCGCAACCGATTGCTCCAGCGTGGCGACGGCATCCGCATAAGCCGCGGCATCACGCGAGCGAAGCGCCTCGAAGGTGTGCGACAGCGCGTCCGAACGGTTGTGAAGCGCCTCGACCTCCGCGGCCTCCGGCGACTCCTTGGCCAACAGCTGCTCGATGGCGGATTCGAGGCGGTGGGCCATTTCGCCCAGTCGCATCGCACCGGCCAGGCGTGCACCGCCCTTCAGGGTGTGCAGCGTACGCATGCACGCCGCGGCGTGGGCACTGGTGCCCGGCTCCTCGGCCCAGTCGCGCAGCTGGCCTTCCAGCTTGGGCAGCAGTTCTTGTGCTTCTTCCTCGAAGATCGGGAAGAGGTCGGCATCGACAGCATCGACGGCGTCGATGTCGTCGTCCACGCCGTCTTCCTCGCGCACCGGGGCGGCAGCGCGCACGGCCTCGGCGGGCAGTGCCGTGAAGGGCTTGAATTCCGCGAGACCCAGCTTGCCGAACTCGGAGTCGGGCGACACCAGTTCAGGCGCCGGTGCCGGTGCATCGCGCAGCGGCTGCGGCTCCGACGGCGGCAGGGCGATGTCGACGATCTCGACATGCGTGTCGTGCGGATGACCGAGGTGCACGACGTCGGCGTCTTCGGCCGCGGCGAGCGGCCGCGATTCGGGCGGCGTCGCCTCGGGTGCCTGGGCAACCGGTTCTGCGACCGGCTCCTCGATGACGCCCATCGCAGGCGCGACGGCCGGTTCGGCGAGCAGCTCGACCATCGGCTCGTTGGCGGCCGGCTCATGCACGGCATCCTGCTCCAACGCGACCGCTTCAAGGCGGCGTGCCGAGGTGACTTCATGCTCGGCCAGGCGCGCGAGCAGCTCCGGCGCGGGCTCCTTCAGGAAGCCGGCGGCGAACTGATGCAGCAGGCGGCGGATTTCCTCGGCGGTGTCCACGAAGAGCTTGCCTTCGTCGGACGTGCCGTGGCCGATGCTGTCGATGCGCATCAGCGCGTGTTCGAGCGTGCGTGCGAGCTGCGAGAGGTCGGCAAAACCCACCGTCGCGGAGTTGCCGGCCAGCGAATGCGCGAGTGCGATCGCCGTCTCGCCGATCGGGCGGTGCAGCTCCATCGCCCACTCGGCCACTTCGGTGGTCAGGCGGCGCGAGAGCTCGTCGGCCTCGTTCAGGAAGATGTTGAACAGCGGGATGCTGATGCGCAGCGGGCCGACGATCTTGACCTGGTCGTCCTCGGGGGACGGTGCGGGCGCTTCCTCGGAGGCTTCGACGCTTTCATGCGTCACCTCGGCAGCAGGCACCAGTTCTTCCGTCGTCAGCTCCTGGGCAGGCACCGGCGCGGGCTCGAGATGCTCGAGGAGCGCGTCTTCCGAGAAGGCGGATTCGGCACCGAGGTCCAGGTCGATCAACTCGATGGATTCGGCCAGTGCGTCGGGCGCCGGATGCGTCTCGGGCAGCGGCTGCGGCACGGTCTGGGCCACCTCGAACGGGTCGAACAGCGACGGCGCCTTCAGGTCCACGCCCAGCGCATCGGCGGGTACGGCCACAGGCTCGACCGGCGCGTCGAAGCTCGAGAGGTCGAGTTCGAAGGACAGCTCGTGTTCGGCGTTGCTCGCCGTCGGGATGGCTTGCGCCACCGGCTCCGCGGCCGGCGCGGCGCCGAGCTCCAGATCTTTCGAGGTGGGCAGATCGGGCGGCAGCGTGAGCGCGAGCGGCTCGAAGGCAGCAGGCGCGGACACCGGCAGGTCGTCGACGTCCGGGATCTCCACCATCTCGACGGTTTCGGTGACTTGCGGCAAGTCGAACGCGGGCTCGGCGGCCGGCGCGGGTGCAACGGCAACGGGTGCCGGCTCGGCCACCGGGGCGGCACCGATCGCGGGCATCCTGGAGCCCGGCTCGCGCATTGCGAGCGCTGCATGCTCGACGAGCTTCGGGTCGCGCTGGCCATCGCGGCGCTCGGCGATCTCCTCGATCCATTCGCCCAGGTAGCCGAGCGACCAGCGGGTGAATTCAAGCAGGCCGTCGTCGGCCGCGGCCTGGTCGGCCAGGCGAGCGTTGTAGAGCTGTTCGCAGGCCCAGGCGGCGTCGCCGAACTGCTTCAGGCCCACCATGCGCGAGCTGCCCTTGAGCGTGTGGAACGCGCGGCGCACCGTGGTCATGTGGCCGATGTCGCTTGGCGTTTCCTGCAGGTCGTTGATCGCGCCGTTGGCGGTCTCGACCACCTCGCGCGCTTCCTCGAGGAAGATCTCGCGCATCTCGTCGTCTTCGGCGAGATCGACGGTGGCTTCGGCCGGCGCGCTGACGGTGACCGTCGGCGCGGGAGCCGGTGCGGACGGCGCGGTGGCTGGCGGCAGCTCGTCCAGGCCCATCGGGCCGGAGGCGGTGTTGACGAAGTCCACCATCGCCTCGGAGATCTGGTCACGCACCGATGCGATGTTGCCAGCGTCGCCCTCGGCCTGCTCGAGCGCGGCTTGCGCGTGCGAGACGGCGGCAGCGAGCGACGGCTGGTCGGCGGCCTGCGCGCGCTGCGACAGGCGCTCCAGGTCGCGCGACACGTCTTCGACCGGCACGTCCTCGCGGGCGGCGGTGAAGGCGAGCTGCTGAGCCTGCTCGATCAGGCGCGGCTCGACCACGGCGGTCGCCGCGGCAGTGTGTTCAGTCACCGAGCGCTGCTCGCTGCGGCCCATGACCGGGTTCAGCGTGCCGCTCGCGGCGTCGTAGCGGAAGAGCGACTTCGCCATCTGCGGCTGCACGCTCAGCATGTCGATCAGGAAGCCGAGCGCGCCGAGGTTGCCCGCGAGGCGGTCGAACACGCCGGCCTGCTGCACATGCTCGGGCTCGACCTGCGTGCTGATGAGGCCATCGACCTCGTCGCGCATGCGCAGGAGCGCGGTGGATGCCTGATCCATGCCCAGCACCGACAGCACGCCGCGCATGGCGGTGAGCTGGTTGGGCACGGGGATGAGCACGTTGCGGTCGGCCGGGTTGCGGAAGAACTGGTCGATCAGCTTCTCGGACTCGGACAGCGAGGCGCGCAGTTCCTGCACGACGCTGCCCATGGTCTGGCGGTCGGAGACGCGGCGGTACAGGTCCTCCATCCAGCCTTCGAGCGGCTCGGGCGCGGCGCCCTGGCGCACGTTGCCGATGCGCTCAGCCATGCGGCGAACGCGCTGGCCCTGGTCGGGGTTGTCGAAATCGGCGTCTTCGAGCGATGCCTCGATGTACAGCAGGCTGGTCGCGACTTCCATCGCGAGCGGCGCGGGCGGCGCGGCATTGCCGGCCTGCGTGAGCGCTACGGCTTGCGTCAGCTCGTTGGCCATCCACTCGCCTTGCGGGAACAGGCGCTTGAGCGATTCGCCCACGAGCGAGAACTGCTCGCCCAGGCCGCTCATGCGATGCATCTCGCCGCCGGCCACGGCCGACCACGATTCCTTCGCAGCCACGACGCGCTTGCGGGCCTGCGCGATCCAGGCCGGGTCGAACTTGCCGAGCGCGCTGACGGTGTAGTCGACCGGCGTGTGGTGCACGAGGCCATAGGCCTGGCGCACGGCGGCCAGGCGCGGTGCCTTGCGGCCATCGCCCGGGGACGCGGCTTGCGCGCAGAAGAAGAGCAGGTCTTGCGCGAGGCGCTCGGACGCATCGCCCTCGCCACGCTCGACGATGCGCAGTTGCGCGAGCAGGCGCGACGCGACGCGCTTGCTGAAGACGTCCTGCTGCAGCAGGCCCTGGCCTTGCGCCTCGAACATCGCGGCGGCCAGCTTCCACAGCGTGGCGGCCTGGGCTTGCTGGCTGCCGGCGGCGAGGCCTTCGCACAGGTCGCTCATGCGCATCGCCGCGGCGGGCGACGGCCCGCGCATCAGCACGAGCATCTCGCGCTCGAGTGCGGCGCGGGTGTCGGCATCGGCGTGGCGGGTGGACGCGGAGCCCACCAGCGGCACGTCGCGCCAACGCCAGTCCACGGCCCACAGGTCGGCTGGGTGCACGCGGTCGGCACCGGCGGCTTCTTGCACGGCGCGGTACTGAGGGAACATCGCCAGCGGCGACACCACCTTGCCCGCGAGCATGCGCGAGAGGTAGTCGAGCAAGGCGAAGGACGCCTTCTCCAGGTCGTCGACGATATGGCTGGTCAGTTTCTGCGGCTTGGCCACGTAGCGCTGAACCGCGGCTTCGCATGCGCGAAGCACGGCCGCCGCGGCCGGCAGGCCCACCAGCTCGAGGGCACCGACGCCCTGGTGGATCTGCTGGCGCGCGGTGCGCAGCACGGACGGGTCGACCACGTCGACGTCGGAGCCGGACAGCGATTCGGCTTCCTTGACGAAGCGGCGCAGCGCCTTGTGCGCGGCATCGAGGGAGCGGCGGAGTTCGTCGTGGACCCAGGCCAGTGCGCTGAGGTCGTCAGAAGTTGCGCCGGTCGGGTCGGTGTTGCGGGTGCTTTCCATCGATGCCCTTGGTGTTCAGTTGGCGAAAAGCGCGGCGGCTGTCCTTGCAGCGTCGCCGCGCCTTGAGCGCCTGCAAGCAATTAATCGATCTTGAATCGAGCGACCGACTGCTTCAGTTCTTCAGCGGTCTTCGACAGTTCACGCACCATCTGCGCCGTCGAGCGGGTACCTTCACCGGTCTGCTCCGTCACCGCGAAGATGTGCTGGATGTTGGCGGCCACCACGTTGGCGGACTGTGCTTCGGAGAGCGCCTGGTTCGAGATCTGCGCAATCAGGTCTGCAAGCTGGCGTGAGACTCGGTCGATGTCGCCCAGTGCGGTACCGGCCGCGTCAGTCAGTCGGGTACCTTCCACCACACCCTGCGTGCTGCGCTCCATGGCGGCCACCGCGTCCTGGGTGTCGGTCTGAATGGTCTTCACCAGCGCGGCAATCTGTCGCGTCGCGTCGCCGGAGCGTTCGGCCAGTCGCTGCACTTCTTCCGCAACCACCGAGAAGCCTCGGCCGGCTTCACCGGCCGATGCTGCTTGAATGGCGGCGTTCAAGGCCAGCACGTTCGTCTGTTCCGTAATGTCGGAAATCAGCTCGGTGATTTCACCGATCTCTTGCGACGACTCGCCCAGCCGCTTGATCCGCTTGGAGGTTTCCTGGATCTGGTCGCGGATGGAGTTCATGCCGCCGATGGTGTTCTGCACCGCGCGCAGACCGGTTTCCGCGGCGTCCAGCGATTGGCGCGCCACCTGGGCCGTTTCCTGCGCTTGGGCGGACACCTCGTTGATTCGGCCTGCCATCTGGAGCACCGACTCGCCGGTGTCGCGAATTTCGCGCAGCTGTTCGGTGGACGCGGCCAGCAGTTCGGTCGACGTGGCTTCCACCTGCTGCGTCGTTTCGGTCACGCGACCCACCGTGCCCTGCACCTGCGACACCAGGGTTCGCAGCTCTTCCACCGTGTAGTTCACCGAGTCGGCAATGGCGCCCGTGATGTCTTCCGTCACCGTCGCTTGTTGTGTCAAGTCACCTTCAGCAACCGTCTGCAGTTCGTTCATCAATCGCAAAATGGCCGCCTGGTTCGCGTCGTTCACACGCTTGGCTTCCTGCTCCTGGCGTTCGGCTTCGAGTCGCTGTTGTTCAGCAAGCGCCGCACGTTGTGCCTGGTCGCGAACGTAGAGCTTCAGGAAGCCCAGGCCGCCGGCCGCCATCGTGGCTGCGAAGAGCAGCAGCGCGACGAGCGAGAGGCCCGAGAAGCCGGTCTCTTTACCAAGGCGTTCCTGCACGACTTCCAGGCCCTTACGCAGCGGCTCGGAGTCGGCAATGATCGCGGACTGCGCTTCACGTGCAGACACGAGGCCCTGCAGGTTGCCCAGAATCGCGCCGGCTTGGGTGCGGGTCTCTTCGTATTGCTTCAGCAAGGCGACGAGTCGTTCCTTGGTCTGCGGGTCTTTGGTGCCCGGCAGGCGCAGTTCCTGGTTGCCGTCGGCGAGGCCCTGGGCGATTTCGCGGAACGAGTTCAAGTCCTTGCCCAGCAGGAACACGGCTTCCGGCGACACGCCTTCCATGGTCAGGAATTCGTTGGCCGACTTGCCGATACGCTGCGTCAACATCACCAACTGGCCCACGGCGGACAGTTCAGCCGGCGAGGCTTCCTGCTGCAGCTTGAGCGACGAGATGGTCTCGGCGGTTTCGAGCAGGTCCGACGATTGGCGGTTGATGGCGCGAAGCGCCTGTCCCACCTGCGTCAGGATCTTCTGCTGCGCGATCACGGTGTTGGCGTTCTTTTCCGCGCGGTCCACCAGCGGCAGCATGGCCTTGATGTCGTCCTGCACGGCCGAAGGCGCCGCGGCGAGGTTCTCGTTGCCGGCGTTCAGGCCGCGCACGCTCTTGGCCAGGACTTCGGTCGATTCACGCACTTCAGGGAAGGCCTGCGGGCTGCCGATCAGCGCCTGCGACACCGACTTCGCGAGTCGCTGCGACTGCATCAACGCCTGGCCGGAGGCACCCACCTGGGCGGCGCCGCGGTTGGCGGAGATCAGCGACGTGACCGTCATGATCACGAGGCCGGCGAGGCCGATGCCCACCATGCCGAACAGGATGCGCTGCTGCTGCGAGACCGGGCGGCTGCCGATCAGCGGAAGGCCGCTGCCGATCTCGGTTTCGGGGTTGTCGCCGTGGATGCGCGTCTCGCCGAAGTCGGCAAGCTCGGAGGGCGCGGCCTCGGTGATGATGGAGGAATCGCCTGCTGCGGCCGGCTCGGCCGTGCGCGGCGTCTCGAAGGCTGCGGTGTCGAGCACGGCGGCACCACCACCGACCTCGCGCAGCGTCGGCATGTCCGCCGGCTGCTGGTCGAAGGCGGCTTCGTACGGCGCGTCCTGGTGGGTCGATGCCTCGGCCTCCGCATTGCGGTCCTGACCCCAGCCCTTGATCTTGTTCAGGAAGCTCATAGTGTCCTCGTTCGCTCTATCCGATGTGTCTGCCGGGGAGAGCCGGCCTAGATGTCGTTACCCAACGCTTGCTTGTTCGTCCAGAAGGCGTCAGCCGACGATGCGCAAGAACGCCTCGTCGGAGGCCAGCGCGGCAAGGTTCAATTCCTGCCACGTGCGACCGGCCTGGTCCTTGTAGCGCGCGCCGACGAACGAGGGGCGCGGCCCGCTCGCTTCATCGGCTTGCGCCGTCAATTGCTGTTCGCTGCGCAGGCCCGACAGGCGGTCCACGAGCAGCGCACAGTTGAGATCGAGCCCGGAATTGAAGGCCACCAGCCGCGACTGCTCGCGCAATGGTTCGACCGCCTTCACACCCAGGAAGCCGGCGAGGTCGACCACGCCGTGCAGGTGGCCGCGAAGGTTGGCCACGCCCAGGAACCAGGAATGCGAATGAGGCACCGGGACGACCGGCGCCATCGCGAAGATTTCGCCGGCTTCCTTCAGCGGGAACAGGAAGCCGCGCGAACTGCATTCCACCGCGAGCCACGAGCGGCCACGGTCTTGCGTACGCGCAGCCTGGAGCCGCTCGGCGAGCCGGCTCTGGAGTTCACGCAGGGCTTCCTTTTTGGCCATCGCTCTCGGGTCGCTTCCGGGTCGGCTGGTGTTGTTCTAGGCGGTGTGCAAGAGGCGCATCGACTCAGTCGAAGGCCTTGATCTTTGCCACCAGCTCGTCGGCGTCGACGGGCTTGACGATGTAGTCGCGCGCGCCCTGGCGCATGCCCCAGACCTTGTCGGTTTCCTGGTTCTTGCTCGTGCACATGATCACGGGCACGTTGGCGAAGCGCGGGTCGCGGGTGATGGCGCGCGTGAGCTGGAAGCCGTTCTGGCCGGGCATCACGACGTCCATGAGGATCAGGTCGGGCTTTTCCTCGCCCAGGCGGCGCATGGCGTCTTCCGCGTTCTCGGCGGTACGGACGTTGTAGCCACGCTTGCCCAGCAGGTCGGACAGGAAATGCAGTTCAGTCTTGGAATCGTCAACCAGGAGGATGTTCTTGATGGCCATGTCTCGTCCTTCGCATATCGGGGCAGGTCGGGAGTGTCACACGTTCAGGCTGCAAGCGAGGGCTAACTGAGCCTTGAATGCGCCCAACGCGCCGACTCTCGTGGAATCATTCACGCCGCGCGGCGGTGCTGCTCCACCGCCTGCAACAGCTGGTCCTTGGTGAAGGGCTTGGTGAGGTAGTCCTCGGAGCCCACCATGCGGCCACGCGCCTTGTCGAACAGGCCGTCTTTCGACGACAGCATGATCACGGGCGTGTTCGCGAATTTGACGTTGCGCTTGATGATGGCGCAGGTCTGATACCCGTCCAGGCGGGGCATCAGGATGTCGCAGAAGATCAGGTCGGGTTCGTGGTCGTTGACCTTGGACAGCGCATCGAAGCCGTCCTCGGCCAGCAGCACCTGGTAGCCGCCTTGCTTGAGGAAGATTTCCGCGCTGCGGCGGATGGTGTTGCTGTCGTCGATGACCAGCACCTTGACGGCCGAAGCGTCCGCTGGGCTTGCATTGCTCACCGAGATTCTCCTCGTAGGTGCGCGCCGTGTGGGCGCGCGGTGGTGGGCGCGCTGTGTTGGGCGTTGTGCGGGGCCTTCGTGCGTGTCTGCCGACGAAGGGTCAGATCTGGACCATCTCGAAGTCTTCCTTGCGAGCGCCGCATTCCGGACAGGTCCAGTTCATCGGCACGGCGTCCCATGACGTTCCCGGTGCAATACCATGCTCCGGGTCCCCGGCGGCCTCGTCGTAAATCCACCCGCAGATAAGGCACATCCAGGTTCGTGATTCAGTCACTTTGTTAGTCAGGCTTCACTACAATGGTGGCGAATTGTAGCGACGCAAAACGACAAAAAGCCAAGGGTTTTTAGGCACCTACGCAACTTTCCTCACACTTTTCGTGAAGTCGCGGCTCTCATCATCCGAGCATTCCAAGGAGCCCGCCGCGGCCTTGTGGCCACGCCGGCAGCCCCGCTTTCACAATCCCCTTCCATGACCCAAGACACCTCCACTGCCGACGCCGGCTCCGAAGAACTGACGGAAGCTCCTGCTCCCGCGTGCGTCATGAGCTTCAACGCCACTGACGCGAGCGGCGCGGGCGGCATCGCCGGAGACGTGGCAACCATCGCCGCCATGGGCGCACATGCGTTGCCGGTGGTGACGGCCGTGGTGATGCGCGACACCGCCGAGGTCTTCGACCACCATGCGCTCGACCCCGAAGTGATCGTCGAACAGGCGCGCGGCGTGCTCGAGGATGTGACCATCGCTGCCTGGAAGGTAGGCTACCTGGGCTCCGCCGAAGGCGTAAGCGCGGTGGCCGAGATCTTGTCCGATTACCCCGACGTGCCGCTGGTCGCCTACATGCCCAACCTGTCGTGGGTGGACGAGGACGAGCAGCAGGCTTACCTCGACGCCTACCGCGAGCTGGTGCTGCCGCAGACGGAAGTGCTGGTCGGCAGCCACCAGACACTCACTGATTTCCTCTTGCCTGAATGGGACGCCGATCGCCCCGCTTCTCCGCGTGAACTTGCCGTCGCTGCCTCCGAGCACGGCGCGCGCTTCGTGCTGGTCACGAGCGTGCCGCTGCCCGACCAGTTCCTCGACAACGTGCTGGCGTCGGCACAAGGCGCCATCACCGGCGAGAAGTTCGAGCGCTTCGAAGTGAGCTTCGTGGGCGCGGGCGACACGCTGTCCGCCGCGCTCGCTGCTTTGCTTGCCGCCGGCAGCGAGCTGCACATGGCCGTGGGCGAATCGCTCGCCTTCCTCGACCAGGCGCTGGACGCGGGCTTCCGCCCAGGCATGGGCAACGTCATTCCCGACCGCTTCTTCTGGGCGCTGCCGCCGGGTGAAGAAGGCGAAGCCGGGCCCGAAGGCGGCCCGGGCGAGGACGGCGACGTGCCCGGCACACGCCACATCCACTGAACACGCTCTCCATGTCCAACGAATCCCTGTTCGAACGCGCCCAGAAGGTCATCCCCGGCGGCGTGAATTCGCCGGTTCGCGCCTTCCGCGCCGTGGGCGGCACGCCGCGCTTCATCGAGCGAGCACAAGGGCCCTACATCTTCGATGCCGAGGGCAAGCGCTACATCGACTACATCGGCTCCTGGGGGCCGATGATCCTCGGCCATGGCCACCCTGCCGTGCTCGAGGCGGTGCAGAAGGCGGCGATCGACGGCTTCTCCTTCGGCGCGCCGACAGAGCGTGAAGTGGAGCTGGCCGAAGAGATCCTCAAGCTCGTGCCGAGCATGGACATGGTGCGCCTCGTGAGCTCCGGCACCGAGGCGGCGATGAGCGCGCTGCGCCTGGCGCGCGGCGCCACCGGCCGCAACAAGATCGTGAAGTTCGAAGGCTGCTACCACGGCCACGCTGATTCGCTGCTGGTGAAGGCGGGTTCTGGCCTCGCCACCTTCGGCAACCCCACCTCCGCGGGCGTGCCGGCCGAGGTGGTGCAGCACACCCTCGTGCTCGAGTACAACAACCTCGAGCAACTGGACGAAGTCTTCAGGCTGCATGCCAAGGACATCGCCTGCGTGGTGATCGAGCCCATCGCGGGCAACATGAATTTCGTGCGCGCCAGCGTGCCCTTCATGAAGCGGCTGCGCGAGCTGTGCACACGGCACGGCGCGCTGCTGGTGTTCGATGAGGTGATGACGGGCTTTCGCGTCGCCTTGAAGGGGGCGCAGAGTCTCTATGCCCAAGCCATCCCGGGCTTTGAACCCGACATGAGCGTGTTCGGCAAGGTGATCGGCGGCGGCATGCCGCTGGCCGCTTTTGGTGCCAAGCGGGCCGTCATGGAAAAGCTGGCGCCGCTCGGGCCGGTCTACCAGGCCGGCACGCTGTCGGGCAACCCCGTCGCCACCGCCTGCGGCTTGGCGACGCTGCGCGAGATCCAGAGGCCTGGCTTCTTCGACGCCCTGGCCCAGCGCACGCAATCGCTCGTCACCGGCCTGCTCGGCGCGGCGCGTGACGCCGGCGTCCCCATGGTCGGCGACAGCCAGGGCGGCATGTTCGGCTTCTTCTTCGCGGCCGAGCTGGCGCAGAACTACGGCCAGGTCATGGCCACCGACAAGGAGCGCTTCAACCGCTTCTTCCACGGCATGCTGGACGCGGGCGTGTACTTTGCGCCGGCCTTGTACGAAGCCGGCTTCGTCAGCGCCGCGCACACGGCCGAGGACATCGCGGCCACCATCGAGGCGGCACGCAACGTGCTGCGCTGAAGGCGGGCCGCAAGCACGCGGCCTGCAACAAGAACATCGCCATGCACATTCACATCCTGGGTATCTGCGGCACCTTCATGGGCGGCATCGCCGCACTCGCCCGCGAGGCCGGACACAAGGTCACCGGCTGCGACGCCAACGTCTATCCGCCGATGAGCGACCAGCTGCGCGCGCTGGGCATCGAGCTGATCGAGGGCTACACCGCCGACCAGCTGGCCGTGAAGCCGGATCTCTTCGTCATCGGCAACGTGGTGAGCCGCGGAAACCCGCTGATGGAAGCCATCCTCGATGCCGGCCTGCCCTACGTGAGCGGGCCGCAGTGGCTGGCCGAGAACGTGCTGCAGGGCCGGCATGTGCTGGCCGTGGCCGGCACGCATGGCAAGACGACGACGACGGCGATGTTGACCTGGGTGCTCGAAGCCGCCGGGCTGAAGCCGGGTTTTCTCATCGGTGGCGTGCCGCTCAATTTCGGCGTGTCGGCCCGCCTGGGCGACACCTCGCGTGAACGCGCACCGTTCGTGATCGAGGCCGACGAGTACGACACCGCCTTCTTCGACAAGCGCAGCAAGTTCGTGCACTACCGGCCGCGCACCGCGGTGCTCAACAACCTCGAGTTCGACCACGCGGACATCTTCGAGAACCTGGCCGCCATCGAGCGCCAGTTCCATCACCTGGTGCGCACCGTGCCCCCCTCGGGCCGACTCGTGGTGAACGCCCGCGAGGAAGCGCTGCAGCGCGTGCTCGCCATGGGCTGCTGGAGCGAGGTGGTGCGCTTCGGCGCTCGCAAGGAAGCGCCCGGTGAGCTGCGCGCCCGCGGCGAGCCGCATGCCTTCGACGTGCTGCGGGGCAGCCTGAAGATCGCCCGCGTGGAGTGGTCGCAGATCGGTGAGCACAACCAGATGAATGCGCTTGCCGCCATCGCCGCGGCCGAGCATGTGGGTGTAGCGCCGGAAGTGGCGGCGCAATCGCTCGCGCGCTTCGAGAACGTGCGCCGACGCATGGAACTGCGCGGTTCAGTGGCCGTGGGCGGCGCAGAGGTGAAGGTCTATGACGACTTCGCGCACCATCCGACGGCGATGCGCACCACGATCAACGGGCTGCGTCGCAAGGTCGATGCCCAGCAGAGCTCGCACCACGAGCCGCGCCAGCGCATCCTCGCGGTGTTCGAGCCGCGCTCCAACACGATGAAGCTGGGCGCGATGAAGGCGCAGTTGCCGTGGTCGCTGGAGGAAGCGGACCTGTCGTTCTGCCACAGCGGTGGCTTGGGCTGGGACGCCGTCCAGGCTCTCGCGCCGCTGGGCGAGCAGGCCGTCGTGGCCGACACCATCGACAAGCTCGTGGCGCGCGTGGTGGCCGCGGTGAAGCCCGGCGACCACGTGCTTTGCATGAGCAACGGCGGCTTCGGCGGCATTCACCAGAAGCTGCTGGATGCGTTGAAGGCGAAAGGCTGAGCTCTACAGGCGGCGATGACCACGCACCTGCTCTACCTGCACGGCTTTCGCTCATCGCCGCAATCGATGAAGGCGACGAAAGTCGCGGCCTGGATGCGCGAGCACCGGCCGGACGTGCACTGGTGGTGCCCTCAGCTGCCGCCGTCGCCGCGTGAAGCGATGGAGCTCGTGGCGCGGGAAACCGCCGCGTGGCCGAAGTCCACGATGGCCGTCATCGGCAGCTCGCTCGGTGGCTTCTACGCAAGCGTGGTGGCCGAGCGCACCGGCTGCCCCGCGGTGCTCATCAACCCGGCCGTGGAGCCGGCGCGCGACCTGGCCAAGTACATCGGCGAGACCACTGCCTGGCACAGCGACGACAAGTTCTTCTTCCGCGAGGAGTTCGTCGACGAGCTGCGGTCACTGCGTCCCGCGGCCATCACCCGGCCCGAGCGCTATTTCGCATTCATCGCCAAGGGCGACGAGGTGCTGGACTGGCGCGAGATGCAGTCACGCCATGCCGAATGCCGCATGCGCCTGCTCGAAGGCGGCGACCATGCCCTGAGCGACTTCGACGATCACTGGCCCGCGATGGCGAGCTTCCTCGGCCTCACCAGTGGATGATGATCGAGATCACGCGCAGCCAGATCCACAGGTTGAAGATCAGGAGCAGGACGGCGGAGGTGAGCCGGCGCAGGTTGCGCGCTCGCTTCATCCACAGGTCGTCGCCCGTGATGATGAAGATCAGGAACGACCCGGCCGTGCCCGTGGCGAAGATGGCGCCGAGTACTCCGAGGATCCAATAGACGATGGTCATGGGGTCGCAAGCCTACAGGATGATGGCCAATCGTTCGAGCAGGAGAACCGCGAAGAAGCCCAAAGCCGCGATCACCGTCCACTTGATGATGCGTGTTCCGAGGACGCGCCACTTCGGGTTCTTGGTGCCAACGTACATCGCCATGCAGACGAGGCCCGCGGCGAGCAGGAAGAACAGGATGAGGCGGAAGACCGTCACGCGATCGACCGTCCCGTGGAAAGCGCTGCGCAAAGGGCGCCGGTCTGCAAGGGCGGCGCCACCCTCATCTCACCAGGCCGGCGCAAGGTCGGCCAACCCCGCGGGCGCCTTGCTCGCGTCGTCGAAGGTGACGATCTCGTAGCTGCTCTTGTCGGCCAGCACGGCGCGCACCAGCTTGTTGTTCAGCGCATGGCCCGATCGATAGGCCACGTAGGCACCGATGATCGGATGGCCGATCACGTACATGTCGCCGATGGCGTCGAGGATCTTGTGCTTCACGAACTCGTCGTCGTAGCGCAAGCCTTCGCCATTGAGCACCCTGTAGTCGTCGATGACGATGGCGTTGTCCATGCTGCCACCCAAGCCCAGGCCGCGTGAACGCATCATCTCCACGTCGCGCGTGAAGCCGAAGGTGCGGGCTCGCGCGATCTCTCGCTTGTACTGGCCCGAGCCCATGTCGAACACCACGCGCTGGCCGGTCTGGTTCACCGCCGGGTGGTCGAACTCGATCTCGAAAGTGAACTTGTAGCCGTCGAAGGGCTCGAGCCGGGCCCACTTGAGCGACGGGCCCTCGCCTTCGCGAATCTCCACCGGCTTGAGCACGCGCAGGAAGCGCTTGGGCGCCTTCTGCAGCTCGATGCCCGCGCTTTGCAGCAGGAACACGAAGGACGCGGCCGAGCCGTCGAGGATGGGCACTTCCTCGTTGGTGATGTCCACGTAGAGGTTGTCGATGCCCAGGCCCGAGCAGGCCGACAGGAAGTGCTCGATGGTCTTGACCGCCGGTGCGCCCGGGTCGCCGCGCGCACTGAGCGTGGTAGCCAGGCGGGTGTCGGTCACGGCATGCGCATCCACCTCGATGTCCACGGGCGTGGGCAGGTCGGTGCGGCGGAACACGATGCCCGTGTCCGGCGGCGCCGGCCGCAGCGTCATCTCCACCCGCTGCCCGCCGTGCACGCCCACGCCCACCGCGCGGGTGAGGGACTTGAGCGTGCGTTGCGGGACCATGGGGCGGATTCTAGGTGGCTGGGAGGTCGGACGAAGCCGGGCTAGGCGCATGGGAATGAATCGCGGCGATAGGCGGATTTGTCAGGCGAGGAGCATGAAGTTCTAGTTCTCAACAGACAGCGCTCGGCCCCCTCCACCGCTGGGGAGGGTTGGGGTGGGGGCTTGGGCTTCTGCGGAAAGCAGGTCGCCGCGCAGGCACACGCCCCCATCCCAGCCTTCCCCCGCTGGGGGAAGGGGCAGTCTCGATATGGCGAAGACTTCGCCGAGTCGGCGGAATCAGTCCGCTTGTTTGCGCAGGAACGCCGGGATCTCGATCTCATCCATCCCGTTGCTCGCCAACGCATCCACCTTCGCCGCCGCCGTGCGGCCGTTGCGCCACACGCTGGGCGTGGTCAGCTGGCTGTAGTCATGCGCGGGAGACGTCTGATGAACCGGCTGGGTCAGGATCGGCAGGTTGTCCGTCCCCGTGCGCTGCATCACCGCCGGTGCGCTATGCACCACCTGGATCGGCGCGGCCTGGCGCTTCTGCGGCGACAGACCGGTGGCGATCACGGTGACGCGCAGCTGGTCGCCCAGGCTCTCGTCGTAGGCCGTGCCGTAGATGACGTGCGCGTCCTCCGCCGCATAGCGACGGATCGTGTTCATCGCGTTGCGGCTCTCGCTCAGCTTGAAGGTGTTGCGATTGGCCGCGATCAGCACCAGCACGCCACGCGCGCCGGACAGGTCGATGCCTTCGAGCAGCGGGCACGCCACGGCCGCATCGGCCGCCTTGTTGGCGCGGTCCGGGCCACTGGCCGTGGCCGTGCCCATCATCGCCTTGCCGGGCTCGCTCATCACAGTCTTCACGTCCTCGAAGTCGACGTTCACGAGGCCCGGGATGTGGATGATGTCGCTGATGCCGCCGACCGCGTTCTTCAGCACGTCGTTGGCGTGCGCGAAGGCCTGGTCCTGCGTCACGTCGTCGCCGAGCACGTCGAGCAGCTTGTCGTTCAGGATGACGATCAGCGAATCGACGTTGGCTTCGAGTTCGGCGAGACCCGCATCGGCTGCCTTCATGCGGCGGTTGCCTTCGAAGTCGAAGGGCTTGGTCACCACGCCGACCGTGAGGATGCCCATCTCCTTCGCGACGCGCGCGATCACCGGTGCGGCGCCAGTGCCCGTGCCGCCGCCCATGCCGGCGGTGATGAACAGCATGTTCGCGCCGGTGATGGACGCGCGGATGCGGTCCACTGCTTCTTCGGCCGCGGCGCGCCCGGCTTCCGGCTTGGCGCCGGCGCCCAGGCCCGTGCTGCCCAGCTGGATCAGCTGGTGCGATGCCGAGCGGTTGAGGGCTTGCGCGTCCGTGTTCGCGCAGATGAACTCCACGCCTTGCACGCCTTGCGCAATCATGTGGTCGACTGCGTTGCCGCCGCCGCCACCCACCCCGATCACCTTGATCTGCGTGCCGAGGTCGAATTCTTCGATCATTTCGATGGCCATGTCTTTAACTCCTTCAATGCAGTTGCCGTTTGTCTGTCGTGTGTGTTCCCGCCGATTCATCGCCTCGGTGGCCCGGCGGTGCCGGGGTCCGAGGTCGCTGGCTTGTTGCTCGCAAAGCCGGTGGATCCCGGCTTCCGCCGGGATGACTGCCCATGTGCTGGTGCTTGTTGATGCTCATGTCACCCCCGCTTAGAAATTCCCCAGGAACCAGTCCTTCATGCGCCCGAACAGGGTCTTGACCGACCCTGCCTGCTGCGCCGCGCGCATGCCGCGTGAGCGGGCGATGCGGGCTTCCTCGAGCAAGCCCATCACCGTCGCCGACCGCGGGTTCGCCACCATGTCGTAGAGCGCGCCGCTGTAGGTCGGGATGCCCTTGCGCACGGGCTTGAGGAAGATGTCTTCCCCGAGCTCCACCATGCCCGGCATCACCGCCGCACCACCGGAGATCACTATCCCTGAGGACAGGAGCTCCTCGTAGCCGCTCTCGCGGATCACCTGGTGCACGAGCGAATAGATTTCCTCGACCCGCGGCTCGATCACGCCGGCCAGCGCTTGCCGCGACAGCATGCGTGGTGCGCGGTCGCCGAGGCCCGGCACTTCCAGTTGCTCGGACGGGTCGGCCAGCAGTTGCTTGGCCACGCCGTACTCGACCTTGATCTCTTCCGCGTCCTTGGTCGGCGTGCGCAGCGCCATCGCGATGTCGCTCGTGATGAGATCGCCCGCGATCGGGATCACCGCCGTGTGGCGGATCGCACCGTCCGTGAAGATCGCCACGTCCGTCGTGCCCGCGCCGATGTCCACCAGCGCCACGCCGAGGTCCTTCTCGTCCTCGGTGAGCACAGCGTGGCTGGACGCGCTCGGGTTCAGCACCAGCTGATCCACCTCGAGCCCGCAGCGCCTCACGCACTTGACGATGTTCTCTGCCGCGCTCTGCGCGCCGGTCACGATGTGCACCTTCACCTCGAGCCGCCCACCGCTCATGCCGATGGGCTCCTTCACCTCGTGCCCGTCGATGACGAACTCTTGCGGCTCCACGAGCAGCAGACGCTGGTCGTTCGGGATGTTGATCGCCTTGGCCGTCTCGACGACACGCGCCACGTCCACCGGCGTCACTTCCTTGTCGCGCACGATCACCATGCCGGTGCTGTTCTGCCCGCGGATGTGGCTGCCGGTGATGCCGGTGTAGACGCGCGTGATCTTGCAGTCGGCCATCATCTCGGCCTCTTTCAGCGCCTGCTGGATGCTCTGCACCGTCGCGTCGATGTTGACCACCACGCCGCGCTTCAGGCCGTGCGTGGGCGCGACGCCCAGCCCCGCCACCCGCAGTTCGCCGCCAGGCAGTACTTCGGCCACCACCGCCATCACCTTGGCGGTGCCGATGTCCAGTCCGACCACGAGATCCTTGTATTCCTTGGCCATCTGACCCTCTTATTTCTTTGCGTCTTTGGGGATCACCGTGGTGATGCCCTTGAGTCGAACCGCGTATCCGTCGTTGTGCCGCAGGTCCGCATATTCGAGCGGACGCTGAAAGCGCTGCGTCACCTGCGTGAGCGTGGCAAGGAAGCGCTCGGTGCGTGCCAGCACCTCGTCATCGGTGCCGCGACCGAGCTCCACCTCGGCGCCGGTGTCCAGCTCGGCACGCCAGGAGCCGCGGCCCGACAGCGACAGGCTGTCGACGTGCGCGTCCATGCGCTCGAACAGCGGCTTGAGGCGGCCGAGCATCGCGAGCATGTGGACCGAACTGCCGTCGGGGCCGTTCAGCGTGGGCAGGCTGTCGTCCTCGACGTCGCCGATGTTGGCTTCGAACACTTCGCCGAAGGTGTTCACGAGCTTGTCGGTGGTCGCGTCGCTGCCCCACACGGCCGCGGGCCGATGCTCTTCCAGCCGCACTGCCAGCCGGTTGGGCCAGATGCGCCGCACGATGGCCTGGCGCACCCAGGGCACAGATTCGAAGGCGCGCCGGTCCTTCTGCAGGTCGGTCGTGAAGAAATTGCCCGTGAGCTTGGGCGCGGCATTGGCGCGGATGGTGGACACGCTGTTGCGTGCCACCTCGCCTTCGACGTGGATCGCGCGGATGGCGAAGAACGGCAGGCGCACCACCCAGTTCACCGCCAGCGCGGCCAGCGCCAGGCCCGCCACCACGAACAGGACGTTCGCGGTGACGTGCATCAGCCGCACGTCGCCCGGGATGGGCGATGCGTTGGCGTTGAATGCGGCGGCGGTGGCCATGGATCGGTTGATTGGTTGGTGTACTTACTTCTTGGGCGTGTCGAGCGCGGCCTGCGACAGCAGGGTGACGCACAGCTGCTCGTAGCTCATGCCGGTGGCGGCGGCCGCCTTGGGCACGAGCGAATGCGAGGTCATGCCGGGAGAGGTGTTGATCTCGAGCAGGAAGGGCTTGCGGTCGGTCTTGCGGATCATCAGATCGGCTCGTCCCCAGCCGCGGCAGTTCAGCGTGCGGTAGGCCGCGACGACGATGCGCTGGATCTCGCGCTCTTCCGACTCGGGCAGGCCGCTTGGCACCAGGTACTTCACGACATCGGTGAAGTACTTGTTCTGGTAGTCGTAGTCGCCTTCGGGCGCGACGATCTTGATGACCGGGAGCGCGCGTGCATCCTCGCCCTGGCCGAGCACGCCGCACGTCACTTCCTCGCCGTCGATGAATTCCTCGGCCAGCACGTCCGGGTCGTACTGCGTGGCAAGCGTCACCGCGTCCTGCATCTGCGAGTAGCCCTCGACCTTGCTCACGCCGATGGACGAGCCTTCGCGCGGCGGCTTGACGATCAGCGGCAGGCCGAGGTCGTCGGGGATGGCGATGATGCGTTCGCGCGTCTGCTCTTCCGGCGCGAGCCGCACGTACTTCGGCGTGGGCAGGCCTTCGGCGATCCACACGCGCTTGGTCATGACCTTGTCCATCGCGATGGCAGACGCCATCACGCCGGAGCCGGTGTAGGGGATGCCGAGCAGCTCGAGCGCGCCTTGCACCGAGCCGTCTTCGCCGTGACGGCCGTGGAGCGCGATGAAGCAACGGTCGAAGCCGTCGCGCTTGAGCTCGGAGAGGTCGCGCTCGGCCGGGTCGAAGGGGTGCGCATCGACGCCTTGCGATTGCAGCGCAGCGAGCACGCCGTTGCCCGACATGATCGACACCTCGCGCTCGGCGGAGTCTCCGCCGAAGAGGACTGCGACTTTGCCGAGGGCTTTCACATCAATGTTTGTCATGGCTGTCCTTTCAACATCTGGACCACCTGTGCCGGCACGTTCCCGATCGAACCCGCGCCCATCGAAATCACCACATCACCGGCCTTCACCTGGTCGGCGATGGCCTGGGGCATGTCCTTGATGTCGTCGACGAAGACGGCATCGACCTTGCCCGCGACGCGCAACGCCCGCGCCAGCGCACGGCCGTCTGCCGCCACGATGGGAGCTTCGCCGGCGGCATACACCTCCGCGAGCAGCACCGCATCGGCCGTGCCGATGACCTTCACGAAATCCTCGAAGCAGTCGCGCGTGCGGGTGAAGCGGTGCGGCTGGAAGGCCAGCACCAGCCGGCGGCCAGGGAAGGCACCGCGCGCGGCAGCGAGCGTGGCAGCCATCTCGACAGGGTGGTGTCCGTAGTCGTCGATGAGCGTGAACACGCCGCCGTCCTTGGTCGGCAGGTCGTCGCCATAACGCTGGAAGCGCCGGCCCACGCCGGTGAACTCGGCCAGGCCCTTGATGATCGGCGCGTCGGGCAGCTCCAGCTCCGTCGCCACCGAAATCGTCGCGAGCGCATTGAGCACGTTGTGCATGCCGGGCAGGTTCAGCGTCACCTGCATGTCAGGCATGCGGATGCCGTTGTGGCGCAGCACCGTGAAGCTCATCGTGCCGTCCAGGGCCCGCACGTCGACGGCGCGCACCATCGCGTCCTCGCCGAAGCCGTAGGTCACCATCGGCCGCGAGATCATCGGAATGATCGAGCGCACGCCCGGGTCGTCGCTGCACAGCACGGCCGCGCCGTAGAAGGGCATGCGGTGGATGAACTCCACGAAAGCCTGCTTCAGCCGCGCGTAGTCGTGGCCATAGGTGTCCATGTGGTCGGCGTCGATGTTCGTCACCACCGCCATCACCGGCAGCAGGTTGAGGAAGGACGCGTCGGACTCATCCGCCTCGACCACGATGTAGTCGCCGCTGCCGAGCCGCGAATTGGCGCCGGCCGCGTTGAGCTTGCCGCCGATCACGAAGGTCGGGTCCACGCCGGCCTCGGCCAGCACGCTGGTGACGAGGCTCGTTGTCGTCGTCTTGCCGTGCGTGCCGGCGATGGCGATGCCTTGCTTCAGGCGCATCAGCTCGGCGAGCATCACCGCGCGCGGCACCACGGGCACGTGCCTGGCTCGTGCGGCGATGACCTCGGGGTTGTCGCCCTTCACTGCCGTTGACGTGACGACCGCGCCCGCGCCCGCGATGTTGGCCGCGTCATGGCCGATGGCGATGCGGATGCCCAGCGAGGCGAGGCGCTGCGTGACCGAGCCGTCGTTCTGGTCGGAGCCCGACACGGTGTAGCCGAGGTTGTGCAGGATCTCGGCAATCCCGCTCATGCCGGCGCCACCGATGCCGACGAAGTGGATGTGCTTGACGGCGTGTTTCATGCGCAGCGTCCTTCTGCGCAGGCCCACGCCCTCACCCCAACCCTCTCCCAGAGGGTGAGGGAGTGAAGCTTATTGAGAGGTCGCCACATGGCCTCGTCTCGAGACAGGCATGAACTTCCCCCCCTCCCCTTGGGGGAGGGTTGGGGTGAGGGCGTGGGCCTCGCAAGCAAACCGTACTTCATCAAGCCACCACCAATCGTTCCAACTCATCCGCCACCCGCGCCGCCGCCTTCGGCTTCGCCAAGGCACGTGCCTTCGTCGCCATCGACAGCAAGGCATCCCGCGTCAACCCCGACAGCAAATCCGCCAGCTTGCGCGGCGACAGTTCGCTCTGCGGCAGGTGAATGCCCGCGCCATGCGACGCGAGCCACTGCGCGTTGTCGCGCTGGTGCGAGGTCGTGCTCACGACCAGCGGCACCAGCACGCCGGCCACGCCGGCGGAGCACAGCTCGCTCACGGTCACGGCGCCCGCTCGACACACGATGAGGTCGCAGTCCGCCAGCCGCCGCGCCATGTCGTCGATGAACGGCAGCACCTCGCCCGTCACCTTCGCCTGTTCGTAGGCCGCGAGCACCGCCGCATGGTTGTTCGCGCCCGTCTGATGCGTAACCACCGGCCGCGATGCTTCGTCGATCAGCGCGAGCGCCTTCGGCACGCAGTCGTTGAGCGCCTTGGCGCCCAGGCTGCCACCGACCACCAGCAACTTCAGCGGACCGCTGCGCCCAGCAAAACGCTGCTCGGGCGCAGGCAATGCCTCGATCTCCGCCCGCACCGGATTCCCAGTGACCACCGAACGCTTGAGCTTCGCCACTTCCGGCCCATCGAAGCCGAAAGCGATGCGGTCGCACACGCCCAGCAGTGACCGGTTGCTCATGAGCAATGCAGCGTCCGCATTCACGAGCATCAGCGGCCGGCCCAATGCGCTGGTCATGAGTCCGCCCGGGAAGCAGACGTACCCACCCATGCCCAGCACCGCATCCGGCTTGCGGCGCTTGAGAATCCAGCCGCAGCTCCAGAATGCCGCGAGCAGCCGGAAGCCGCCCGTGAGCGAGTGCATGAGCCCCTTGCCGCGCAAGCCGCTGAACTTGATGTTGTCCATCGGGATGCCCGACGGCGGCACGAGCTTGTTCTCCATGCCATGCGTCGTGCCCAGCCAGCTCACCGTCCAGCCGCGCGACTGCATCTCGCGTGCGACGGCGAGGCCGGGAATGACGTGGCCGCCCGTGCCGGCGGCCATGACGACGAGGTGCTTCGCACTCATGTCTGCCCCCACTGCGCGTTCCGCGCAGCCCCCCGAGGGGGTGAGCCAGTCTTGAGGCGGCTCGGCGACTGGCTCATGCGCGCCCCCCTCTCATCATCTGCCGGTTCTCGATGTCCACCCGAAGCACGATCGCGATCGAGATCAGGTTGAGCAGGATCGCCGAGCCGCCGTAGCTCATCAGCGGCAAGGTCAAGCCCTTCGTCGGCAACAGTCCGAGGTTCACCCCCATGTTGATGAACGCCTGCCCGCCCATCCAGATGCCGATGCCCTGCGCAAACAACCCTGCGAACACGCGGTCCAGCGCGATCGCCTGGCGGCCGATGTGGAAGATGCGGCGCGACAGCCAGAAGAAAGCCACGATGACGCAGGCCACGCCGACGAAGCCCAGCTCCTCACCGATCACGGCGAGCAGGAAGTCGGTGTGTGCCTCGGGCAGGTAATGCAGCTTCTCGACGCTCGAGCCCAGGCCCTGACCGAAGATCTCGCCGCGGCCGAAGGCGATGAGCGAATGCGAGAGCTGGTAGGCCTTGCCCAGCGTGTACTTCTCATCCCAGGGGTTGAGGTACGCAAAGATGCGCTCACGCCGCCATTCGCTGAAGGTGATCATCAGCACGAAGGCGCCCACGAGCACCGCCGTGATGAGCAGGAACATGCGGCCATTCACGCCACCGAGAAAGAGGATGCCCATCGCGATCGCCGCGATGACGAGGAAGGCGCCCATGTCCGGCTCGGCGAGCAGCAAGAGGCCGATCACCGCCACCGAGATCGCCATCGGCAGCACGGCGCGCAGGAAGTTCTCCTTCACGTCCATCTTGCGCACCATGTAGCCGGCGGCGTACATCGCGATACCGAGCTTGGCGAGCTCGGACGGCTGGAAGTTCATGATGCCCAGCGGAATCCAGCGGCGCGCGCCATACACCACCTTGCCCACGTGCGGCACGAGCACCAGCACGAGCAGCAGCAATGAGGCCACGAAGATCCACGGCGACAGCTTCTCCCAGAAGCTCAAGGGGATCTGCACCGCCACCAGCGCGCACAGCGTGCCGATGCCAATCGACATGATGTGCCGCGTGAGGAAGAAGGTCGGCGCATAGCGCGAGAACTTCGGGTTGTCGGGCATGGCCACCGTCGCGCTGTAGACCATGACGAGGCCCAGCGCCACCAGCGCCACCACCACCCAGAGCAACGCCTGGTCGAAGCCCAGCACCTTGGTCGCCTGGCCGGACGACACGTTGATCCAGTCGCGCACCGGCAGGCTCGCGCCCCGCTCCGCGTCCTTGCGGAACAGGCCGCCGACGCGCGCCTTGAGCGCGTCGAAGCCGTTGCGGGCGGCAGCGGTCACTGCGTTGCCTCCTTGCGGTTTGCAGTTGTCGGCATGCGGATGGACCCCGTGGCGTTCATGCGCTCATGTCCCCCAGCTCGGCCGCCATCGCGCGCACCTCGTTCACGAAGACCTCGGCGCGGTGGGCGTAGTTGCGGAACATGTCGAGGCTCGCGCACGCGGGGCTCAGCAGCACCGCATCGCCGGCATGGGCTCGGGTGAATGCCCAGCGCGTGGCCGCCTCTAGCGTGTCGTGCCGCTGGATGGCGATGCCTGCCTGCGCGATGGCATCTTCCACGGCCTGCGCATCGCGGCCGATGGTGGCCACCGCCCGCGCATGGCGCGCGACCGGCTCGGCAAGAGGGGTGAAGTCCTGGCCCTTGCCGTCTCCCCCGAGGATGACGACAAGCTTGGCCGGCCGCTTGTCCATGCCCAGGCCGTTGAGCGCGGCGACGGTGGCGCCCACGTTCGTCCCCTTGCTGTCGTCGAAGGCATCGACGCCATTGACGGTGGCGATGTACTCCACGCGATGCGGCTCGCCGCTGTACTCGCGCAGGCCGTGCAGCATGGGCGCGAGCGGGCAGCCGATGGCGGTGGCGAGCGCGAGTGCGGCGAGCGCATTGGCCGCGTTGTGGCGTCCGCGGACGCGCAACGCATCGGCCGGCATCAGGCGCTGGATGATGAGGTCTTCTTCCTCGACGGCCGCGCCCTTCTTCGGCTTCCTGATCGTCTCGTCGGCCTCCATCGCGCGCACGAGCCACGCCATGCCGTTCTCGTTGATCAGTCCGAAGTCGCCCGGGTACTGCGGCGCGTCGAGGCCGAAGCGCACGACGTCACGCGGCACGAACTTGGGCAGCTTCGCCTTCTTGCCCGCCGGCGCTTCCGGCGGCTGCGGCACCAGCGCTTCCACCGCCGGGTCGTCGCGGTTGATGACCATCACCGCGTTCTTGCCGAAGATGCGCGCCTTGGCCGCCGTGTACGCCGGCATGGACCCGTGCCAGTCGAGGTGGTCCTGCGTGATGTTGAGGACGGTCGCGGCGCTCGGCTCGAAGCCCTTGGCCTCGTCGAGCTGGAAGCTGGACAGCTCCAGCACCCACACCTCGGGCAGGTGCTCGAACACCGGGCCCGGTGGCGGAGGGGGGATGAGGTGCAGCGGCGGGCCGTCGAGGTCGATGGTGGACGCGGCGTGGATGGACGCGACGTCATGGGGCTCGCCTGCGGCGCCCTCGCCCTCGGCCCCTTTCCCAGGGGGAGAGGGAAGATCGGCCGCGTCGTTCCCGAGGGCCACATGCTCTTCACCCTCTCCCTCCGGGAGAGGGCTGGGGTGAGGGTCATCGGCCGTCGCACCCGCCTGCGCGGCTTCCACCACCAGCGGCACACCCTCTTCACTCAGCACGATGTCCTGCGACGCCTCGTCGACGGCCACCGACACACCCTGCTCCACCGTCGAGGGCGCCGTGCCTTCCAGCACCGCCGCAGGCTCCAGGTCCAGCGCATCCGACAGCGTCTGCAGCATCGTCGGCCCGATGTTCCCGGCCATCGCCACGCGCTTGCCGGTGCGCTCGACGAACATCGCCGTCATCGCGGTCGTGGTGGTCTTGCCGTTGGTGCCGGTGATGGCCAGCACCTTGGGCGCATAGCCACGCTCGACCTTCAGGTCGTCGAGCGCGCGGGCAAAGAGTTCAAGCTCGCCTTGCACCAGCGCGCCGGCATCGGCCGCGCGCGAGATGGCGGGCGCGATGCGCTCATCCGTCGGCGCGAGGCCCGGGCTCTTGAGCACCAGCTGCACGCCTTCGATCGCCTCGTCGGGCAGCACGCCGGTGTACAGCCGCGCACCCGGCACATGCTCAGCCAATGCCGCCGCATTCGGCGGCGTCTCGCGCGAATCCCACACGCGCACGGTGGCACCACAGCGCGCACTCCAGCGCGCCATGGCGAGGCCCGACTCACCGAGTCCGAGCACGAGCACCGTGATGTCCTTCAAATGATTCATCGCAACTTCAAGCTCGCCAGGCCGACGAGACACAAGAGCATGGTGATGATCCAGAAGCGGACCACCACCTGCGTTTCCTTCCACCCCGATTTCTCGAAGTGGTGATGCAGCGGCGCCATCTTCAGGATGCGCCGCCCTTGTCCATACCGCTTCTTCGTGAACTTGAACCAGCTCACCTGCAGCATCACCGACAGCGCTTCGGCCACGAACACGCCGCCCATGATCCCGAGCACGATCTCCTGACGCGTGATCACCGCGATCGTGCCCAGCGCGCCGCCGAGCGACAGCGCGCCCACGTCGCCCATGAACACCTGTGCGGGATGCGTGTTGAACCACAGGAAGGCCAGGCCCGCCCCGGCCATCGCCGCGCAGAAGATGAGCAATTCACCGGCGCCCGGGATGTAGGGAAACAGCAGGTACTTGCTGTAGACCGAGCTGCCCGTGACGTAGGCAAACACGCCGAGCGCCGAGCCCACCATCACCACCGGCATGATGGCCAGGCCGTCGAGCCCGTCGGTGAGGTTCACCGCATTGCTCGCGCCCACGATCACGAAGTAGGTGAGGATGATGAAGCCGAAGACGCCCAGCGGGTAGCTGATGGTCTTCACGAACGGCACCATCAAGTCGGCCTTGGGCGGCAGCGCGTTGGAGAAGCCGCTTTGCACCCAGCGGATGAAGAGCTCGATCACACGAAGGTTCGACGTCTCCGACACGCTGAACGCAAGGTACAGGGCCGCGACGAGCCCGATCATCGACTGCCAGAAGTACTTCTCCTTCGAGCTCATGCCCTCGGGGTTCTTCTGCACCACCTTGCGCCAGTCGTCCACCCAGCCGATGGCGCCGAAGCCGAGCGTCACCACCATCACGATCCACACGAAGCGATTGCTCCAGTCGAACCACAGCAGCGTGGACACGCCGATCGCGATCAGGATCAGCACGCCGCCCATG
This sequence comes from uncultured Comamonadaceae bacterium, assembly GCA_966211955.1. Taxonomy (GTDB): domain Bacteria; phylum Pseudomonadota; class Gammaproteobacteria; order Burkholderiales; family Burkholderiaceae_C; genus Albitalea. The sequence goes on from CBIHOF010000005.1 coordinate 58,879, forward strand.
GTGGGCGTGCCGCTCTTGGCGATGTGCTCCTTCACGCCGTACTCGCGGATGGGCTGGCCGATCTTCATCTCGGTGAGCCGGCGGATCACCCACGGCCCGAACGCGAGGCCGATCAGCAGCGCCGTCATCGCCGCCATCACCGCGCGGAAGGTGATGTACTGGAAGACGCGGAAGAAGCCGAATTCCGGCGACAGCGACTGGAGCCAGCTCGCCAGACTAAGCAGCATGCGAAGCTCCTGGTGAAGCCGTCAATGCGTTGACGACCTGTTCCATTTTCATGAAGCGCGACCCCTTCACCACCACTGACGCGGCGGCCGGTGCCATGGACAACGCGGCGAGCAGCATCGCCACGTCTTCGAAATGCCGCGCGCCGTGGAAGGCGGCGCTCGCGTGGGTGCACAGCGCGCCCACGGTCCACAGAGATTCGATGCCGCGCGCTTGCGCATAGGCACCGACCTCACGGTGGAACTCGGGGCCTTTCTCACCCACCTCGCCCATGTCGCCCAGCACCAGCCAGCGGGGGCCGGGCAGCGCGGCGAGCACGTCGATGGCGGCGCGCACGGAATCGGGGTTGGCGTTGTAGGTGTCGTCCACGAGCGTGACGTGCTGGCCGTCGCGCTCGTAGCTCTTGACTTGCGAGCGGCCCTTGACCGGCGCGAAGGCTTCGAGCCCGCGCACGATGGCGTCGAGCGGGCAGCCCGCGGCCAGCGCGCAGGCGGTGGCCGCGAGTGCGTTCTTGACGTTGTGTTCGCCGGCGACACGCAGCGTGAGGGATGCCGCACCTGCAGGCGTTCGCAGCGTGACGGCCCAATGGTCGTCGGCCCAGGTGCCCTCGCCTGTCACGTCGGCCTCGCCTTGCATCGCGAAGGTGAGCACGGGCCGGCGGCCTGCCAGTTGCTGCCACAGCGGCGCATAGGCATCGTCGGCCGGGAACACGGCGACCCCCAAGGGGCCGAGCGCTTCAATCGCCGCCCCGTTCTCGCGCGCCACCGCTTCAACGCTTGCCATGAATTCCTGGTGTTCACGCTGCGCGTTGTTGACGAGGGCGACCGTGGGCGCCGCCATCTTCGCGAGCAGCGCGATCTCGCCGACATGGTTCATGCCCAGCTCGACCACCGCGGCGCGATGCCAGGCCTCGTCGTTCTGGCGCAGGCGCAGCAGCGTGAGCGGCACACCGATGTCGTTGTTGAAGTTGCCTTGCGTGGAGAAGGCACCGTCGGCCAGCCACGCCTTCAGGATGGACGCGATCATCTGCGTCACCGTCGTCTTGCCGTTGCTGCCCGTGACCGCGATGAGCGGCAGGTGGCAGCGCGCACGCCAGGCGCGGGCCAGCTCGCCGAGTGCGGCGCGCGTGTCGGCCACCTGCAGGCCCGACAGGCCCGCGTCGGCAATGCCGCGCTCCGCGATCACGGCCACCGCACCGGCGACCTTGGCCTGCGGCAGGAAGTCGTGCGCATCGAAGCGCTCGCCCTTGATGGCGACGAACAGATCGGCCGCGGCCAGCGTGCGGGTGTCGGTATGCACGCGATCGATCGCAACCGCGCCATCGCCGATGAGCGCCGAGCCGGGCAGCAAGGCATGAGCCTGCGCGAGCGTCATCATCGTCATGACTGGCTCCTTCGGTCGTCGCCGTAGCGCACCAGCGCCGCGTGCGCCTCGGTCACGTCGGAGAACGGGTGCTTCACGCCGTTCACGTCCTGGTAGTCCTCATGGCCCTTGCCGGCGATGAGGATCACGTCGTCGCTGTCGGCCAGCTGCACTGCCTGTGCGATGGCCAGGCGCCGGTCTTCGATCACCAGCGGCCGATAGTCCGGCGTCATGCCGGCGACGATCTGCGACAGGATGAGCGTGGGGTCCTCCATCCGCGGGTTGTCGCTGGTCACGACCACGACGTTCGCATTCTTCTGCGCAATCTCGCCCATCAGGGGGCGCTTGGAGGCATCGCGGTTGCCGCCGCAGCCGAACACGCACCACAGCTTGCCGTCGCGGGCCTGCGCGAGCGGCATCAGGGCCTTGAGCGCCTTTTCCAGAGCATCGGGCGTGTGGGCGTAGTCGACCACCACCTCGGGCAGGTTCTGGTAGTTGTGCACCTCGTCGTCGTAGCGCGCCTCGGCCGACACGCGGTGCATGCGGCCGGGCACGGGGCTCAGCAGCGAGCAGGCACGCGCGGCGTCGGCCAGCTCTACGCCGAGCGCACGGAGCGCGCCGATCACGGCCAGCAGGTTCGAGACGTTGTAGTCGCCGATCAGCGTGGTGCGCACCAGCGCCTGCTGCTCGCCCTCGTACACGTCGAAGGACAAGCCGCCATCGTGGTAGCCGATGTCGTGCGCGATGAGCCGCGCGTCGCGCACGGTGGAGTAAGTCCACAGGTCGATCGCCGAGCCCTGCAGCGCACGCGCCAGCGCCGCGCCCTGCACGTCGTCGATGTTGAGCACGGCCGCCCCCAGGCCCGGCCACGCGAAGAGCTGCGCCTTGGCCTGCCAGTAGGACTCCATGGTCCCGTGGTAGTCCAGGTGGTCCTGCGTGAAGTTGGTGAACATCGCCACGTGGATGTGCGTGCCGGTGAGCCGGTGCTCGACGATGCCCACCGACGACGCCTCGATCGCGCAGGCATCGAAGCCGGCGTCCGCAAAGCTCTTGAATGCCGCATGCAGCACCACCGGGTCTGGCGTGGTGAGGCCGGTGGACATCATGTTGCCCGGGTCGCCGCCCGATGGCGGCTCGCCGATGCCCAGCGTGCCGATGACGCCGCTGCGGTGTCCGAGCGCCGTGAGCGCCTGCGCCACCCACCAGGCGGTCGATGTCTTGCCGTTGGTGCCGGTGCTCGCGACGATGCGCAGCCGATCGCTCGGCTTGCCGAGGAAGCCGTGCGCCAGCGGGCCGGTGAGTGCCTTCAGGCCCTTCATCGCCGCGATGCGATCGTCGCCCTCGAGGTCGAAGGCTGCGATGCCGTCCAGCTCGACGATGCAGGCCACCGCACCTTGCCGCAGCGCCGTCTGCACGTACTGCCGCCCATCGTGCGTGGCGCCCGGCCACGCAACAAACGCGTCGCCATTGATCACGCGCCGGCTGTCCGTCGAGAGCGACACCGCGCCGCGCTTGGCGAGCCACTTGAGCGCGTCGGCGACGGAGTTCAGGATGCGCGGCATCAGAAGCTCTCCTCTTCGGCGGGGATGGCGTTCTGCACGATCTGCGGGCGCACTTCCTGGTCCGGCGGCACGCCCATGGAGCGCAGCGTCTGCTGCACCACTTCGCTGAAGACCGGGCCGGCCACGTCGCCGCCGAAGTGGGCGCCGGCGGTCGGCTCATCCACCATCACGGCCACGATGATGCGCGGGTTGCTGATGGGCGCCATGCCCACGAACCACGCGCGGTATTTCTTCTCGGCGTAGCCCTTGCCTTCCTGCTTGTAGGCCGTGCCGCTCTTGCCGCCCACCGAGTAGCCCAGTGCCTGCGCGCGCGGCGCAGTGCCGCCCGGTCCGCACACCATGTGCAGCATCTCGCGGATGCTCTGGGCCGTCTTCGGGCTCACGATGCGGATGCCGTTGACCGGCTCCTTGTTCTTCTCAAGAGAGACAGGAATGAGCTCGCCGTCGCGCGCGAACACCGTGTAGGCATGCGCGATCTGCAGCAGCGACGCCGACAGGCCGTAGCCGTAGCTCATCGTCGCCTGCTCGATCGGCCGCCAGGTCTTGTAGGGGCGCAGCCGGCCCGTCACCGCGCCGGGGAAGGCGATCTGCGGTTTCTGGCCGAAGCCAACCTGGGTGTAGAGCTCCCAGATCTCGCGCGGCTGCATCTGCATCGCCATCTTGACGGTGCCGACGTTGCTCGACTTCTGGATGACTTCAGCCACCGTCAGCGCGCCGTGCGGGTGGGCGTCGCGAATGGTCGAGCCGGTGATGGTGATGCTGCCCGGGGCCGTGTTGATCACGGTGTTGGGCGTCACGCGGCCGGTCTCCATCGCCCAGGCGGCGATGAAGGGCTTCATGGTCGAGCCGGGTTCGAAGGTGTCGGTGATGGCGCGGTTGCGCAGTTGCTGGCCCGACAGGTTCTTGCGGTCGTTGGGCGTGAAGCTCGGGTAGTTCGACAGCGCGAGGATCTCGCCCGTCTGCGCATCCAGCACCACCACGCTGCCGGCCTTGGCATGGTGCTCGGCAACCGCGTCGCGGATGCGCTGGTAGGCGAAGAACTGCACCTTCGAATCGATGGACAGCTCGATGTCGCGGCCGTCCAGCGGCTGCACGCTGTCGCCGATGTCTTCCACCACGCGGCCCAGGCGGTCCTTGATCACGCGGCGCGTGCCGTCGCGCCCGGCGAGGTCGCGCTGGAATGCGAGTTCGATGCCTTCCTGGCCCTTGTCTTCCAGGTTGGTGAAGCCCACCACGTGCGCGGCCGCCTCGCCTTCCGGATAGCGGCGCTTGTACTCGGGCACCTGGTGCACGCCCTTGATGTTGAGCGCGAGCACCGCCTTGGCCACGTCCTCGTCGACCTGGCGGCGCAGCCACACGAAGTTCTGGTTGTCGTCGAGCCGCCCATCGAGCTCCTTGACCGTCATGCCGAGGAGCTTGGCGAGCTGCGCGCGCTGCTGCTTGTCGGCCTCGAAGTCCTTCGGGATGGCCCACAGCGACGGCACGCGAACGCTGGAGGCGAGGATCAAGCCGTTGCGGTCGATGATGCGGCCGCGGCTCGCGGGCATGTCGAGCGTGCGGGCGTAGCGGATCTCGCCTTGCTTCAAGAAGAAGGACGCGCCCACGATCTGCACGTAGACGGCTCGGCCGAGCAACGCGACGAAGCCCAGGCCCACCATCGCGACGAGGAACTTCGATCGCCAGCCGGGCGTGGGCGAAGCAAGCAACGGGCTGCTCGAATAGTTGACGCTGCGCACACTGACGGCGCCCGCCTTGCTCGACTTCTTCTTGGCCATTCCTTCCAGCCAATTCATTGCGCACCTCCCGCAGGCGCCGAGGCCGCCTTCGAATAGGTGACGTACTGAGTGATCGCCGGATTCGCGCTGCGCATCGCGAGCTTCTCGCGTGCAGTCTTTTCCACCCGCAGCGGTGTCGCCTGCGATTGCTTCTCGGTCTTGAGCCGCTCGAACTCGATGTCCAGCGACCTCTCCTCGCTCTGCGCCTTGTCGAGCTCGCCGAAGAGGCGCCGCGCGTCGTAGGAGACGCGCACAAGGTAGATGCTGCTGGCGATCAGCATCACGAGCAGTACGACGTTGAGCCGCGTCATGCCGGCACCTCCGTGCGCTCGGCCACGCGCATGACTGCCGAGCGCGAGCGCGGATTGGCTCGCACCTCCGTCTCCGAAGGCTTCACCCGCCCGAGCGAATGCAGGCGCGTCGGCTTCGGCTCGGCAAACGGCACGCGACGATTCACCTCGCTCTTGCTTTCGCGGGCGATGAAGGTCTTCACGATGCGGTCTTCCAGCGAGTGGAAGCTGATGACGACGAGGCGCCCGCCCGGCGAGAGCAGTTGCAGCGACGACTTCAGCCCTTGTTCGAGCTCCTCAAGCTCGGCGTTGACAAGAATCCGAAGAGCTTGAAATGTGCGCGTTGCAGGGTCCTGGCCCGGTTCGCGGGTTTTGACCGCACGAGCCACGACGTCGGAAAGCTCCCGTGTTGTTCGAACAGGACTCCCGCTCTCGCGCCGAGCAACAAGCGCCTTTGCAACCTGTATAGCAAACCGTTCTTCCCCATAGTCACGTATCACCTCCGCGATGTGGCGCTCGTCTGCGCGAGCAAGAAACTCCGCAGCGCTTTCGCCGCGGGTGGTGTCCATGCGCATGTCCAGCGGGCCGTCGAAACGGAAGCTGAACCCGCGGATGGGGTCGTCGATCTGCGGGGATGACACACCCAGGTCGAGCAGCAGGCCGTCGACCTTCGCGACGCCCAGGGCGGCGAGCGTGGGCAGCATCTGCCCGAAACTCGTGTGATGGATGGAAAAACGCGGGTCACTGACCCGCGTTGCTCCAGAGGTCGCGGCGGTGATGGCCTGTGGATCGCGGTCGATGGCGAGCAGCCGGCCCTTCTGGCCCAGCCGCTCGAGGATGAGGCGGGAGTGCCCGCCGCGTCCGAAGGTGCCGTCGACATAGACGCCGTCCGGGTTGGTGACGAGCGCATCCACCGCCTCTTTCAGTAGGACGGTGGTGTGGAGAAAGTCGTTGGGTGAGGTGCTCACGTGTCAGCTCAGAAGCTGAAGTCCTTGAGCGCATCGGGCATTTCCGATGCCATGACCTTGGCCTCGTGCTCGGCGTAGCGGGCGGCGTCCCAGAGCTCGAAGTGGCTGCCCATGCCCAGCAGCATCACGTCGCGGGTGAGGCCCGCGGCGGCACGAAGTTCAGGCGCGATGAGCACGCGGGAGGAGGCGTCGATCTCCACGTCCATCGCATTGCCCAGGAAGATGCGCTTCCAGCCGCTGGCCGCCATGGGCAGCGCAGCAACTTTTTCACGGAAGGTTTCCCAGGCGGGGCGCGGAAAGATCATGAGCGACCCTTCCGGATGCTTGGTGATGGTGAGCTGGTTCACGCCCATCGCGGACAGGACTTCGCGGTGACGCGACGGCATGGCGATTCGCCCTTTGCCGTCCAGCGTCAACGCAGCTGGCCCCTGAAACACGATGTTTGCCACCCCAGACCCCATTTCGGCGTTCACGCCCGGCGTCCAGCTCGGGCGTGCCACCATTTCCCACAAAAGTGCACTTATCTGCACTGTAGCTCATGGGATGAGCCGGGTCAACGAAATACATAAGAAAAAATCAATGGAATCAAGCACTTAGCCGCGCATCTTCAATCGTGACCGCATGCAAAAAGCATCGCAAAAATAAGGACTTGCGAGGGGCTGTGAAAGTGATGGATGAAAAGAAGGGGCGGGGGAACCTGGGCCGGCGTAATCGCGGCAAATGCCGTCAAAAGCTGCTGTCGAGCTGCGTTCTTGGATCGAATCGCCGCGTCCAGCGCGATCAAGCGGTGTTCCAGAAGTTGAGCGCCGCCTCGCCCGTGCAGGTCGAAGCCGTCCCCACCTGTCTCAAGGCACGAACCGATAGCCGATCCCCGTTTCCGTCAACAGGTGCCGCGGCTGCGAGGTGTCCGCCTCGATCTTCTTGCGCAGTTGGCCCATGTAAACCCGCAGGTACTGCGTGTCTTCGGCATGGTTCGACCCCCACACCGCATGCAGAAGCTGGCGATGCGTGCGCACGCAGTGCGGATGACCGGTCAGGTGGGTGAGCAGGCGGTATTCGATGGGCGTGAGGTGCAGCGGCTCGCCATCACGCTCCACGGTGCGCCGCATCAGGTCGATCTTCACGCCGCCGAACTCGACCAGCGTGCTGCCGTCGCCCGCGTCGCGCGCGCGACGCCGCAGATGCGCCCGCACCCGCGCGAGCAGCTCGCCGGCGCTGAATGGCTTGACGAGGTAGTCGTCTGCCCCCGCATCGAGCGCGCTGATCTTGTCGGCTTCGGTCGTGCGCGCCGACAGCACGAGGATGGGCACGTCCGACCAGGTGCGCAGGTCGCGGATCAGGTCTTCGCCGTCGCCATCGGGCAGTCCCAAGTCCAGCACCACCAGTTCGGGGCGGCGCGTGCCGGCTTCGATGAGCCCGCGCTGCACGCTGTCGGCCTCGCAGACCGCGAAGCCTTCGACTTCCAGCGACAGGCGCACGAAGCGGCGGATCTCGGCCTCGTCTTCAACCACCAGCACGACCGGCGTCGGATGGCTCATGTTCGTTCCCTTCGATGTCGTGCATGTCGTCCATGCGGGCGAGCGCCGGCGGTGTGCCGCGCGGCAGTTCGATGGTGAATCGCGCCCCGCCTTGCGCGCGCGTGTCGCCACGGATCGTCCCGTGGTGGGCCTCCACGATGGCCCGGCAGATGGCGAGCCCGAGCCCGACGCCGGGCGTGGCGCTCTCCTTGCGGCCACGCTCGAACATCTGGAAGATGGCCTCTTCCCGCCCCCTGGGCAGGCCGGCGCCATCGTCGTCGACGGTGATGACCACGCGATCGCTCGTCGTGCGGGCAGCGATGCGGATCGGGCTGCCTGCCGGGGTGTACTTGCCGGCGTTCTCCAGCAGGTTGCACAGCACGCGCTCCATCAAGGCGGCATCGATCTCAACCATCGGCAGATCCTCAGGCAGGTTGACCTGCACGCGTCGCGTGTCCAGGCCGCCGCTCATGGCGTTCAAGGCGCTGCCCACCACCTCTTCCAGCGGCTGCCACTGCCGGTTGAGCTGCACCTGCCCCGACTGCAGCCGCGCCATGTCGAGCAGGTTGCTCACGAGCGAGTTCATGCGCAGCGCCGCGTCGCGCATGCGGCCCGCAAGCTCACGCTCCGGCCGGCCGGGTGGCGGCTGCAGCATCGTGAGCGACTCGGCCATGCCGACGAGCGCCGCCAGCGGTGTACGCAGGTCGTGCGAGATGGCGGCCAGCAGCGAGTGGCGCAAGCGCTCGGACTCCATCTGCACCGTCGTGTCCTGCGCCACGTCGACGTAGTGGATGCGTTCCAGCGAAATCGCCAGCAGGGACGCGCAGGTTTCGAGCAAGCGCCGCTGCTCGGGGCCGGCCAGGCGCGCGGCGTTCGATGACTCGATCGCCAGCACGCCGCGCATGCGCATGGGCGCCTTCAGGGGCAGGTAGAGCAAGGGCGACGCGTTCAGCGTGTGGGTGCCCTGCCCGGCCGCTTCACCATGCTCGAAGGCCCACTGTGCAATGCCCACGTCGATGCCCTCGGGCATGTCCGGCAAGGGCAGCGGCCCGCTCATGCGGTCGTGCAGGTCAGCCACCAGGAGGGCCGACCGTGCCTCGAATTCGGATTTCATGAACCGTGCCGCGATCTCGCCGATCTGTTCGGCCATCAGGGCACCCGACAGGTCGCGCGACAGCGAATACAAGGCGCTCACGCGTTCCTCGCGCAAGGTCGCCACGCGCGCCTGGAACTTGAGCCCCGCCGTCATCTGGCCGATGACGAGTGCGACGACCAGCATCACGGCGAAGGTCAGCAGATATTGCGCGTCGCTCACGCTGAAGCTGAAGCGCGGCGGCACATAGAAGAAGTCGAAGGCACCCACGCTCACGAACGCCGCCAGCACCGCCGGGCCGCGCCCGAAACGCACGGCCACGGCCACCACCGCCAGCAGGAACACCATGACGATGTTGGCCAGGTCGAGCACCGCATGCAGCGGCGCCGCCGCAAGCGTCACCGCGCCGCAGATGGCCAGGCTCCAGGCATAGGGCGTCCAGGCGTTCACGATGCGGTCGCTGGACGCAACGCCCTCGGACTCGCGCGGCTGCCGGGTGCGCTCACGCGCCGGCAATGCGATCTGGATCACGTCGAGATCGTTGCCCTGCGCGCCGACGGCTTCAGCGAGCGTCATGCGCCAGCGCCGCGCCGCACGGCCGGTGTCGCGGCCCAGCACGACGCGCGACAGGTTGTACTCGTGCGCATGCCTCACGATCGTGCCGGCCAGCGTGTTGCCGGTGAGGCTCGCCGTCGTCGCACCACTGTCTTCCGCCAGCTTGAGCACCCGCATCACGCGCTGCCGCGCCGCTTCGGGCAGGCGCTGCAGCTGCGGCGTCTCCACGTAGATGCAATGCCACGGCACGTCCAGCTGCGCCGCCATGCGCGCCGTGCTGCGCACGAGCTTCTCGGAGCGTTCATCAGGCCCGATGCACAAGAGCAATGATTCGCGCGTCTGCCACACCGGTGCCGCCGCGAGGCTGCGCCGGTACTGAAGCATCTCGTCGTCGACGCGGTCGGCGGTGCGGCGCAGCGCCAGCTCGCGCAAGGCAATCAGGTTGCCCTTGCGGAAGAAGTTGCGCACGGCCCGTTCGGCCTGCTGCGGCAGGTAGACCTTGCCTTCCTTGAGCCGCTGCAGCAACTCGTCCGGCGGCAGGTCGACGATGACCACCTCGTCGGTCCCGTCGAACACCCGGTCGGGCACCGTCTCCCACACCTTGATGCCGGTGATGCCGCTCACCACGTCGTTCAGGCTCTCCAGGTGCTGAACGTTCATCGCCGACCAGACGTCGATGCCGGCGTCCAGCAGTTCCTCCACGTCCTGCCAGCGCTTGGGATGCCGCGAACCGGGCACGTTGGAATGCGCGAGCTCATCGACAAGGATGAGCGCGGGCTTGCGGGCCAGCGCGCCGTCGAGGTCGAACTCCTTCAATCCGCGGTCGCGGTAGCGGATCTCCTTCGGGTCGAGCCGTTCAAGACCGTCCACCAGCGCCTCGGTCTCGGCGCGGCCGTGGGTCTCGATCACGCCGATCACCACATCCACGCCTTGCTGCTGAAGGCCGCGGGCGGCCGACAGCATGGCGTAGGTCTTGCCGACGCCGGCGCACGCGCCGAAGAAGATCTTCAGCTTGCCGCGCGTGGCCCGCGCCTCGACCTCCTTCAGGCGCGCGAGGAGCGCGTCGGGGTCGGGACGGCTGTCGGTCATCGGTGCGTGGGCGCTCGTCTGCGGCGAGTATCTCCCTTCGGCTCAGCGGGGAGCGATGCCGTCCAGCACTAGGTTGAGCTGCAGCACGTTCACCCGCGCCTCGCCGAGCAGGCCGAACAGCCGGCCTTGCGTGTTCTGCACGATGAGCGTGTGCACGAGGTCGGCGGGCTGTCCCCTTGCGCGTGCCACGCGAGCCGCCTGGTACTGCGCCGCGGCGACGCTGATGTGCGGGTCGATGCCGCTGGCCGATGTGGTCACCAGGTCCACCGGCACGGCCGCGTCGTTGCCGGGGTCCGCGGCCCTGAGTGCGTCGACACGGCCCTTCACCGCGTCGACCAGGGCCGGATTCAGCGGGCCCAGGTTCGAGCCCCCCGAGTTCGCGGCGTTGTAGGGCATCGGGCTCGTGGCCGAGGGCCGGCCCCAGAAGTACTTCGGATCGCTGAAGTTCTGGCCGATGAGCGTCGAGCCGATGGCCTTGCCGTCCTTGACGATGAGGCTGCCCGCAGCCTGATCCGGGAAGGCGACCTGGGCCACGCCGGTCACGGCCAGCGGATAGACCACGCCGGTCACCACCGTCAACAGGACGAACAGGCTCACCGCGGGACGAATGAGGGATGTCATGAATGCTCCGAATCAGACAAGGCCGACGCCGGCCAGGACGAGGTCGATCAGCTTGATGCCGATGAACGGCACGATCACGCCGCCAATGCCGTAGACGGCAAGATTGCGCCGCAGCAGCGTGGCCGCACCGATGGGCCGGTACTTCACGCCCTTGAGCGCGAGCGGGATGAGAAAGATGATGATCAGCGCGTTGAAGATCACCGCCGACAGCACGGCCGATGACGGGCTCGCAAGGTGCATCACGTTCAATGCGCCGAGCTGCGGGTAGGTGCTGACGAACGCCGCCGGGATGATGGCGAAGTACTTCGCCACGTCATTGGCGATGCTGAAGGTGGTGAGCGAGCCGCGCGTCATCAGCATCTGCTTGCCGGTCTCCACCACCTCGATCAGCTTGGTGGGGTTGCTGTCGAGGTCGACCATGTTGCCGGCTTCCTTCGCGGCCTGCGTGCCCGAGTTCATCGCCACCGCCACGTCGGCCTGCGCGAGCGCGGGTGCATCGTTGGTGCCGTCGCCCGTCATCGCGACCAGCTTGCCTTCGGCCTGGTGCTGGCGAATCAATGCGAGCTTCTGTTCCGGCGTGGCTTCGGCGAGGAAGTCGTCCACCCCGGCTTCAGCCGCGATCGCCGCCGCCGTGAGCCGGTTGTCGCCGGTCACCATCACGGTCTTGATGCCCATGCGCCGCAGTTCCGCGAAGCGCTCCTTGATGCCGCCCTTGACGATGTCCTTGAGCTCGATGATGCCCAGCACCTTGATGCCGTCGGCCACCACCAGCGGCGTGCTGCCGCGGCGGGCGACTTCTTCGACGGCAGTGTTCAACGCCTGAGGGAAGTGGCCGCCCAATGCTTCGACGTGCTTGCGGATCGCATCCGCGGCACCCTTGCGCACCTGCCGCACCTGCGCCAGGGAGTGGTCGCCGCCCACCACCTGCTGCGCCTGGACGACGAGCGGCAGGTCCACGCCGCTCATGCGCGTGTGTGCCGAGAAATGGACGAACTGTGCGCCGAGCGACTGCACGTCCCGCTCGCGCAGCATGAACTTCTGCTTGGCGAGGATGACGATGCTGCGGCCTTCGGGCGTTTCATCGGCCAGCGATGCGAGCTGCGCCGCGTCGGCCAGGTCGCTTTCCTTCACGCCGGGTGCGGGCAGGAAGGCCGAGGCATGCCGGTTGCCGAGCGTGATGGTGCCGGTCTTGTCGAGCAGCAGCACGTCCACGTCGCCGGCGGCTTCCACCGCGCGGCCCGAGGTCGCGATCACGTTGGCCTGCATCATGCGGCTCATGCCCGCCACGCCGATGGCCGAAAGCAAGCCGGCGATGGTGGTGGGAATGAGGCACACCAGCAGCGCGATCAGCACCGTCACCGTGATTGGTGAGCCGGCCTTGGCCGCCTCGACGCTGAACAGCGAGTACGGCAGCAAGGTGACCGTCACGGCGAGGAACACGATGGTCAGCGCCACCAGCAGGATGGTCAGCGCGATCTCGTTGGGCGTCTTCTGGCGCTTGGCGCTTTCAACCATTGCGATCATGCGGTCGACGAAGGTCTCGCCCGGGTTCACCGTGACGCGCACGACGACCCAGTCCGACAGCACGCGCGTGCCGCCGGTCACCGCCGAGAAGTCACCGCCCGATTCGCGGATGACCGGTGCCGATTCGCCGGTGATGGCGCTCTCGTCCACCGAGGCCACGCCTTCGATCACCTCGCCGTCGGCGGGGACCACGTCGTTGGCCATCACGAGAACGGTGTCTCCTCGGCGCAGATCGGAGGATTCGATCGGGTGCCACTTGGCGCCAAATTTCGGCGCCTCCATCTTCTTGGCCCAGGTCTGCTTCTTCAGGCTGCGCAGCGATGCGGCTTGCGCCTTGCTGCGGCCTTCGGCAAGCGCCTCGGCGAAGTTGGCGAAGAGCACGGTGAACCACAGCCACAAGGCGATGGCGAGGATGAAGCCCGTGGGCGCTTCACCTTTGCCGCCAAGCGCTTGCGCGACGAGGATCGTCGTGATGATGCTGCCGATGTAGACGACGAACATCACCGGGTTGCGCCATTGCACGCGCGGGTCGAGCTTCTTGAGCGAATCCTTGATGGCCGGAACAGCCAGCGCGGGATCGAACAGCGTCAAAGTCTTGCGAGTCATGTTGAGCTCACTTCCAGAGCACGAGGTGCTCAATGACCGGGCCGAGCGCGAGCGCCGGCACATAGTTCAGCAGGCCGACCAGCAGCACCACGCCGATGAGCAGCGAGACGAACAGCAGGCCGTGCGTGGGCATGGTTCCGCCGGTCACGGCGATGCGCTTCTTGGCGGCCAGCGAGCCGGCCATGGCGAGCACCGGCACGATCACACCAAAGCGGCCGAACCACATCACGACGGCCAGCAGCACGTTGTAGAACGGCGTGTTGGCCGCGAGCCCGCCGAATGCACTGCCGTTGTTATTGCCGGCCGAGGTCAGCGCGTACAGGATCTCGGAGAAGCCGTGCGCACCCGGGTTGGCAATGCCCGCCCTGCCCGCTTCGGTCATCACCGCCACGGCCGTGCCCGCGAGCACGAGCAAGGGCGTGACGAGGATGGCGATGGACGTCATCTTCATCTCATGCGCCTCGATCTTCTTGCCAAGGTATTCCGGCGTGCGGCCGATCATGAGGCCCGCGATGAAGACCGCAAGGATGGCGAACACCAGCATGCCGTACAGGCCCGTACCCACGCCGCCGAACACCACTTCACCGAGCTGCATGTTCACCAGCGGCACCATGCCGCCCAGCGGCGTGAAGGAGTCGTGCCAGCCGTTGACGGCGCCACACGACGCGTCGGTGGTGATGGTCGCGAAGAGCGCCGTCTCGGCGATGCCGAAGCGGGTTTCCTTGCCTTCCATGTTGCCGCCGGCTTGCGTGTCGCCGGCCGCCTGGTCGACGTTGAATGAAGCGAACTGCGGATTGCCCTGCTGCTCGTAGTGCATCGCCGCGACGGCGCCGAGCACGAACAGCACCGCCATCGCGGCAAACACCGTCCAGCCCTGGCGTTCGTCCGACACCATGCGGCCGAAGCTGAAACACAACCCCGCCGGGATCAGGAAGATCGACAGCATCTGCACGAAGTTCGACAGCGGCGTCGGGTTCTCGAAGGGATGCGCCGAGTTGGCGTTGAAGAAGCCGCCGCCGTTGGTGCCGAGCATCTTGATGGCTTCTTGCGAGGCGACCGGGCCCATCGCGATGGTCTGGTGGTCGGTGGTCTTGTCTTCCATCACCGGCTCGCCCTTGGCGTTCTTCACCGGCTGCCCATCGGTGCCGATCTTGGGCGCCTGGTACTTGACGACTTCGAGCGTCTGCACGTCCTTGGAGGCATCGAAGTTCTGGACCACGCCTTGCTGCACGAGGAACACGGCGTAGACGAACGAGATGGGCAGCAGGATCCACAAGGTCACGCGGCTCAGGTCGACCCAGGCGTTGCCGATGTTCCTGGCCGAGTGCCGCGCGAAGCCGCGGATCAGCGCGACGACCACCACGATGCCGGTCGCGGCGGAGAAGAAGTTCTGCACCGACAGGCCGAGCATCTGCGTGAGATGGCTCATCGTCGTCTCACCGCCGTAGCCTTGCCAGTTGGTGTTCGTGGCAAAGCTCACCGCGGTGTTGAACGACGAATCCGGCGCCACGTTGCCCAGGGCCTGCGGATTCAGCGGCAGCCACAGCTGCATCCGCTGCAAGGCATACACCACCAGCACGCCGAGTCCGTTGAACAGGAGGATGGCGAACGCATAGTGCAACCAGCCCATTTCGGTATCGGCCTTGATGCCGCACAAGCGGTAGAGGCCGCGCTCGATGCGGCCGGCCCAGTGCAGCCGCCCTTCCATCACGTGGACGATGTAGCGCCCCGTGAGGATGGCCAGCAGCAACAGCACGACGCTGTAGACCGCCAGCAAAGTCCAGCCATGCGTGGTCACGAGAACTTCTCCGGTTGCAGCAGCGCGGCCACGAGGTAGACGAGCAGGCCCACCGATGCCACACCGCCCAGCAGGTAGAGCCAGCTCATCGCTTCGCTCCTTCAAGCCGGGCACAGCCGAGAGCCATGCCGGCCACCGAGAGCCAGAACATGGCAAAGATCACGAGAACCACGATGTCCATCCGACGACTCCTTCAGTAGTGAGGAGATCGTAGGAATCGACGCATCAAGATGTCGCTAAGTTTGCGAGGCCGCGCATAAGGAAGGCATCAAGACGTCGCACCGCCCACTGACCCTCGCCTGACCTCGCCTCCTGTCATCAGACCGTGGGATCATCGCCCCCGCGTTCGGGATCGTTGCATGCAGAACAACAAGGAATTCTTCCCTCGGCAGACCGTCGAGGCCGGTGTCAATCGCTGGGACTGGGCACTGCTGCCGCTGGTGCTGGCTGCGCTCGTCCTGCTGGCCTTCGGCGCCTCGCAGATGGCACGGCCCTTCCAGGTGGGCGATGCGCTGCCGCTCACGCTCGACCCGTGGCACCTGCCCTACTACCTCTTGCGCACCACGCTGCGCATGTTCATGGCGCTGGCGGCATCGCTCGTCTTCAGCTGCGTGTTCGCTGTGCTCGCGGCCAAGTACCGCGCGGCCGAGCGCGTGCTGGTGCCGATGCTGGACATCCTTCAGTCCATTCCCATCCTCGGCTTCCTCTCGATCACCGTCACCGGCTTCATCGCGCTCTTCCCGGGCAACCTGATCGGCGTCGAGTGCGCCGCCATCTTCGCGATCTTCACGTCGCAGGCCTGGAACATGGCCTTCAGCCTGTACCAGTCGCTGCGCACGGTGCCGGCCGAGCTGCAGGAAGCGGCGCGGGTGTTCCAGCTCTCGGGCTGGCAGCGCTTCTGGCGCCTGGAGCTGCCCTTCGCAATGCCGGGCCTGTTGTGGAACATGATGATGTCCATGTCCGGCGGCTGGTTCTTCGTGGTGGCGTCGGAGGCCATCGCGGTGTCCAACCAGAGCATCAAGCTGCCCGGCGTGGGCTCGTACATTGCGCTGGCCATCGAGGCGCGCGACCTGGGCGCCATCGGTTGGGCCATTGCGGGCATGCTCGTCGGCATCCTGCTGTACGACCAACTGCTGTTTCGCCCGCTGGTGGCGTGGGCCGACAAGTTCCGCTTCGAGGAAAGCGGCTCCGAGAGCGCCCCGCAGTCCTGGCTGCTGTCGTGGCTGCGGCGAACCCGCGGCGTGCAGCGTGCAGGCGCGTGGGTCGTGACGCAGCTCGAACGCAGCTTCATCGTGTTCGCCCGGCCGTTCGACGGCACGTCCATCCGGTCGCGTCCGCGCAAGACGACCACCGGCTTGCAGCGCACCTGGGATGCCGTGCTCGCGGCCGCCGTGCTCTTCGCGGTGTGGCGGCTGGTGAGCTTCATCCACGCTGAAGTCGGTTGGGCCGAGGCGGGTCACGTGTTCGTGCTCGGGCTCTACACGCTGGCCCGCGTGCTCGTGCTCATCGCGCTGGCCGCGCTGGTGTGGGTGCCCATCGGCGTGTGGATCGGCATGAACCCGCGCTTGGCCGGGCGGCTGCAGGCGGTGGCGCAGTTTCTGGCCGCATTCCCCGCGAACCTGCTGTTTCCGATCGTGGTGGTACTGATCGTGCGCTGGCACCTGAACCCCAACATCTGGCTGTCGCCACTGATGGTGTTCGGCACGCAGTGGTACATCCTCTTCAACGTCATCGCCGGCGCCTCCAGCGTGCCCACCGAGCTTCGCTTCGCGGCGCAGAACCTGGGCCTCACGGGCTGGCTCAAGTGGAAGCGCTACTTGCTGCCCGCGGTGTTCCCGAGCTTCGTCACCGGCGCCATCACCGCCAGTGGCGGCTCATGGAACGCGAGCATCGTGGCCGAGTACGTGACCTGGGGCGACACCACCTTGCAGGCACAGGGGCTCGGCAGCTACATCGCCCACATGACTGCCATCGGCGACTTCCCGCGCATCGCGCTGGGCATCGGCGTGATGTGCGTGTTCGTGATGGGTCTCAACCACTTCGTCTGGCGCCGGCTGTACCGCCTGGCCGAAGACCGCATGCATTCCTGAAGGATCGATCATGGGCAACGCCATCATCGAATTGCAAGAAGTCGGCAAGACCTTTCGGTCGGCCGACGGCCACGTCCGCCCGGTGCTGGACGCCGTCGACTTCACCTTGCGCGAAGGCGAGATCGTCGCGCTGCTGGGCCAATCGGGCTCGGGCAAGAGCACGCTCTTGCGCATCATGGCCGGGCTCATCGGCGCCGACAAAGGCCAGGTGCAATACCGTGGGCAGCCGCTGTACGGGCCGGCGCGCGCCATCAGCATGGTGTTCCAGTCCTTCGCGCTCTTTCCCTGGCTCACGGTGCAGCAGAACGTCGAACTCGGGCTCGAGGCGCGCGGCATGCCACCGGCCGAGCGGGCCGCGAAGGCGGAGTCGGCCATCGCATTGATCGGCCTCGCGGGCTTCGAAGGCGCCTTGCCGCGTGAGCTGTCCGGCGGCATGCGGCAGCGCGTTGGCATCGCGCGCGCGCTCGTGACAGAGCCCGACGTGCTGTTGATGGACGAGGCCTTCTCCGCGCTGGACGTGCTGACCGGCGAGCGCCTGCGTGAAGACATCCTCGACCTCTGGCGCGGCGGCACCATGCCGACCAAGGCGATGCTCGTCGTATCCCACAACATCGAGGAAGCGGTGCTCATGGCGGACCGCGTGTTGATCTTCGCGAGCGACCCCGGCCGCATCCGCTGCCAGCTCGCGGTGCAGCTCCCACGGCCCCGCGACCCCGACAGCCCCGACGTGCGCGCGCTGATCGACGAGGTCTACGCGCTGATGACCGCGGGCGCCGGCCGCCGCACCGGCGCGCTCGCGGAAGAGCCCGCCCGGCCCATGCTCGGCGAGCGCCTGCCCGAGGCCGACGTCGCGCGCATGGACGGACTCATGGAGCTGCTGTCCAACGACCCCTTCCACGGCCGCGCCGACCTGCCGCAGCTCGCGCAGGAAACCGAGCTCACCGACGCCGAGCTGCTGCCGGTGGCGCATGCCATCGCGCTGCTCGGCCTGGCGCAGCTCGACAGCGGCGACCTGCAGCTCACGCCGCTCGGCCAGCGCTATGCCGAGGGTGCCCACACGCTGCGGCAAGAGATCTTCGGCCAGCAGTTGCTCGCCCACGTGCCGCTGGCCGCGCACATCCGCCACAGCCTGGAGCAGGAGCCGTCGGGGCAGCTGCCGGACAAGCCCTTCCTCGCGCTGCTCAACGAGCACCTCGACAGCGCCGAGGCCGAACGCGTGCTCGGCACCGTGATTGCATGGGGCCGGCACGGCGAGGTCTACGAGTACGACTACACGACCGGCGTGATCCGCCTGCCCACCGGCGAGGACGACGAGGCCGCGGAGACGCCGGCGTGACGCGCGCGGCGCTCGCGTCCTTCGCGGTGGGTCTGCTTGGCATGGGCGTCGATGCAGCGCATGCAGGGCGGCCCTTGAGCACGGATGACGCGGCCATCCTGCCCGAAGGCAGCTGCCAGCTCGAGACCTGGTTGCGGCCGTCGCCGCGCCTGCACCAGTTCAACTTCCAGCCCGCGTGCAATCCGTGGGGCGGCATCGAATGGGGCGCCAGCTTCACGCGCCAGCATGCCGCCGATGCAAGTCCGCAGTCGCTGCTCGGCCTGCAGGCGAAGACGGTCTTTCGCGAGGCCGAGACCGGCAACTGGGGTGCCGGCGCCACCGTTGGCCTCATGCGCGCCACAGAGGCCGGCAACACCACCACGCTGCGCAGCGGGACGCTGATCGTGAGCGCCGCCCCGACGGCTGCGCTCACGCTTCATGCCAACGTCGGCGCCACGCAAGAAGGCTCGCGCCACGCCGTCGCCAACTGGGCCGCGGCGATCGAGTACGAGCTGCACCCTCGCTGGACGCTCGTGGCGGAGACCTACGGCGTGGCCCACGGCCGCCCAGCCCATCAGGTCGGCGTGCGCACATGGCTCGACCCCGAGCGCCTGCAACTGGACGCCACCATCGGACGCGAGACGGTCGGTGGCGCACGCGAGACGGTCATCACGCTGGGCCTGGTGTGGGTCTGGGAGCGCGTGTTCCAGCCGCATTGATTCGCAGACCGCTCGCACGCTCGCCCAGACCGCCGACTCAGAAGGGCTTGCTCACACCGACGAACACCGAGCGCCGCATGCCGAACTGCGGCGCGCCCACGCCGATGCCCGAGCCGTCGCGCAGCTGGTAGACGCGGTCGAAGGCATTGACCAGCGCCACCCGTGTGTCGAGCTTGCCGAAGCCGCCGCCGAGGTCGAAGGTCTTGGCGGCCGCGAGGTTCACCGTCGTGTAGCTCGGCAGGTGCTCGGTGTTCGCGAAGCCGTTGCGCAGCCCGCTGCCGTACAAGGCATCGGCGCTCAGCGTGAGCCCGTCCGCCAGCCGGTAGGCAGCGCCCGCGGACATGCTCAGGCGCTGCTCATGGTCCAGGTGCACCCAGTGGGCGTTGATGGTGTCCAGCTCGTCCTGCTCGAAGTTGAACTGGCCGGTCTCGATGCCCTTGCCTCGCGCATGCGTGAGGCCGACGTTCAGGTAGCCCGAGAAGGCACGGTCCTTGTAGCTCGCCGACACCTCCAGCCCGTAGATGCGGCCTTGCTCGAAGTTGAAGGCCGAGAAGATGAGCGCATTGCCGAACTGGCCTTCGTCCTGCAGGTGATCGACCTTGCGGTAGTAGCCGTCCAGGCCCAGCGTGAGCTGCGGCGTGACCTGCCAGGCCACGCCGGCATCGAGATAGTCCGAGCGCTCCGAGCGCACGGCGGTGTTCGCGTCCGACGGCAAGGCGTTGGTCGTGCCGATGAACTTGGCGACCGAGGTCGTGTCGATCTTTTCCGTCGGCGGTGGCGTGAAGTAGCGGGCGTAGCCGGCGTGAAGACGCGTGTCCTTGTTCAGCTCGTAGACCACGCCGATGCGCGGGCTCAGCTGCGTCTCGTCCACCACGGTGTTCACCTTGTCGTAGCGCAGGCCGTAGTTGATCGTCAGCGCCTTGCTCGGCTGCCACTCGTCCTGCAGGTAGGCGCCCCACAGATGGCCGTCGATGCGCGAGTCATCCTGGATGAACACGGGAGTGCTGCTCGCCTGGTTGCCATCGGCATCGGCCGGGAACACCGAGGCGCCGTTCTCGACGGTGAACTTCTCGTGCTGCCCGAAGAGGCCCGCACGCAGCGTGTGCGTCGGGTTGAGTCGCCAGCTCAGGTCGGCCTGCAGGCCGCTCGCCTCGTTGCGCCGGAGGATGTCGGCGGCGATGCCGTTGTACTCGAGGTCACCCACCGGGTCGGGCTGGTAATGCACGTCGGTCGTGCGGTGGAACACGGACACCTGGTAGTCCAGGCTCGCACCGGCACTGCCTTGGTACGAGAGCACGGCGAACCGGTTGCGCTCACGTTGTCGCGCATCGAGCGTGCTGGAGTCCTTCGGCGGCGCGCTGTCCAGCGTGAAGCCGGGTGACTGGCCCGGCACGTTCGGAATCTCGAAGCGGTTGTCGGTCGTGCCGAACAGCACGCTCACGCGGCTGTCGTTGCCAAGCAGGTAGGACAGGTCGCCGAAACCCTTGCTCTGCTTCGTCTGGTCGTGCAGCGCGTTTCGCGCGGGCGTCGGGTTTTCGATGCCGATGTTGTTGCGCAGGTAGGAGCCGGTCAGGTAGTAGCTGAAGGCGCCTCGCGTGCCGCTGAGTTCGGCCGTCGTTTCGGCATGGCCATTCGATCCGCCAGTGAAGCCGATGCTGCCGCCGTTCTCGATCGCCTCGCCCTTGCTCTGGATGTCGACCACCGCTGCATTGCGGTAGCCGTACTGCGCAGGCAGCGCGCCGGTGAGGATGCTGAGGTGGTCGGCGAAGCGCGTCTCCAGCGCCTGGCCGAAGCCGCTGATGGACTCCGGAACGATCACGCCGTTGATGCGGTACTGCACGTTGGCGTGGTCGCCGCGGATGTGCAGCTGGCCGTACGAATCCTGCACCACGCCGGGCGTCTGCAGGATGACCTGGTTGAGCGGCGTGCTGTCGCCCAGCGGCAGGTTCACGAGGTCCTGCCGCTCCATGCGGTAGATGCTGCTGCCGGTGTCGGGCGAGAGGCCATTGCGGGCAGCGTCCAGGCGCTTGCGCGCGCCGGTGATTTCGACGGGCGGCAGGGTCTGGGCAGTCGCGGCAGCTGCAACGGGAGTGGCCGGCGTTGCAGGCACGGCCGACGGACCAGGGGTCGAGCCCTGGGCCATCAGCGGCGACAACTCGGCGGCGATGGACGACAGGGGATAGGCAAGGACGATGGCGAGCGCCAAGGCGCTCTGCGGGAAGGCAGACATGGGAAATCCTCTGGACATGGCGATGGCGCACGCCCGCGGCGTCGTTGACGCGCGGCGGCTCGAATGGCACGGTCAGAGCAAGCGTGGGGGGCCGCGGTTGCGCAGCGAAGGCAGGTCGGCCGCGCGGTGGGCCAGGCGTGGCGCGGCCGCCCGCTCGAAGGAGAGATCGGCCAGCAGCGGTAGCAAGGCGTCGTGCGGGGCCGCGGCCGCGTCGACCTGCGCGAACGCGAGGCACAGGTCGCACGCCTCGCCGCAAGGCGACTGCTTGTGGGTCGTGCCTGGCTCGTTGGCGGTGTAGTGGCTCAGCTCGTGCAGCAACGCGCCCTGCTGCACGACGAGCAGGAGCAGCGGGAGAACGAGAGTGCGGCACAGGTCGGCCCACGACCAACGATCGCGTCGGACTGCGGTCCACGTGTGCCGACGCTGCGTCATGCCCGAGCGCTCCTGCGGCAATCGGCACACAGGCCATGCAGCGTCAGGTCGTGCGATTCGAGCTTGAAGCCCCGCGGCACGAGCTTGTCCATCGGCCCCGGGCAGCCATGCAAGGCGTACACGCGGTCGCACGCGTTGCAATGGAAGTGGTGGTGATGGTGGTCGTGGTCTTTGGCGGCGAGTGCGCAGGCCTTCTCGTAGCGCGCCGGCTGGTCCGCCAACGCCACCTTGCTGATCAGCGCATCTTGCTGCAACGAGGCGATCAGCCGGTAGACCGTGGACAGGTTCAGCGTGGGAACGGCCACGCTCGCCGCGTCGAGAATCTCGGGCGGCGTCATGGCGTGCCTGGCGCGTTCGATCGCGTCGAGCACCGCCTGGCGCTGGCGGGTGTTGCGTTCCACAGGCGGCGATCTTAATGCAAACGATATTGCATTTGCATTAACGAGAACGGTGGCGCAGACAACGCGAACTCAGACGTTCGACTTCAGGCATGGCCTGCTCCCGGGCCATGCAGGCCCATCTCGACAAGCGGCCCGTACGCCGCGGGTGTGACGCCGAAGTAGCGCTTGAACCAGCGCGCGAAATGCGCCTGGTCGGCGAAGCCGCAATCGAGCGCGGCGTGTGATGCACTCATGCCTTGGAGCAGCAGCCGCTTCGCACGCGCCATGCGAGCGAGCCGCGCGTACTCGAGCGGCGCGAGGCCGATGGTCTTGCGAAAGAGCCGGTGGAAATGTTCGCGCGACAAACCCGCCTGCCGCGCGAGCACTGCCATGTCGGCGGTCTCGCCATCGCGCTGCAAGGCCTCGCACAGGTCGCGCACGCGTGGATCGATGGTGAGCGCTTCGACGAGAGGAACATCCTTCGGCACGGCTTGTGCGAGCGCCAGCGTCACCGATGCGCGAATGTCCAGCGCATGGCGTGAACGTGCCGCGGCACACAGCGCTTCGGCCAGCGTGGCGTCGTGCTGCACGGTGGCAACGTCAGGCGGCAAGAGGCCGCGTGGCCACCCCATCGCATCGCTGACCCAATCGGGCGGCAGGTAGAGCATCGCCATCTCGAACAACTGGGCGCTGGTGCCGGCGGTGTGCACCGCGCGCGGCCGCATGACGATCACGTCGCCGGCATGCGCTTCGAACAACGCACCGTCACAGGCAAAGCGGCACACGCCCTGGGCAATCGCGCCGACGCTCCATTGCTCATGCCAGTGCGGCGCGAACTTGAGGTCGGGTTGCGTGGCGATCAGCACCTCGGCGTCATGGGTGTCCAGACGCGTGGTGATCAGCCGGGACGGCGACATCGGCATGGCCGCGATGATGTCACAGGCGTTCAAGACGACGGCCCCCGTGCGCGCATAGCCTTGCGGGCATGAACATGCACATCGCCCAGATCAACATCGGCACCCTTCGCGCTCCGCTGGAGCACCCGTCCATCTCGGGCTTCACGAGCCGGCTCGATGAAATCAACGCATTGGCCGACAAATCACCGGGCTTCGTGTGGCGGTTGCAGACGCAAGATGGGGACGCCACGTCATTGAGGCCGTATGGCGACGACCGCGTGATCGTCAACCTCACGGTCTGGCAATCGCTGGGCGACCTGAAGGACTTCGTCTACCGCAGCCACCATGTGCAGCTCGTCCGCCAGCGTGCGGACTGGTTCCTTCGGCCGACTGCGGCCATCTATGCGCTGTGGTGGGTCCCGGCCGGCCATCTGCCGAGCGTCGAGGAAGGCATGGAGCGACTGGAGCTGCTGCGTGCGAAGGGTGAATCGCCGCAGGCGTTCTCGTTTGCCAAGCCGTTCGAGCCAACGACCCAGTGACGCGCTGCCATCAGGCCTCGCTCGGCGCGAGCTTGAACCGCCCGACCGCTTCGAGCAGCCTCTGCGCCTGCACGTTCAGGCTGTCCGCCGCGGCCGCTGACTCCTCCACCAGCGACGCATTGCTCTGCGTCACCGTGTCCAGCCGCGCCACCGCGTGGTTCACGCCTTGCACGCCGCTGGATTGCCGGGATGTGGACGACCCCATCTCGGCGATCAGCTGCGACACGCGTTGCACGCGCTCGACGATGTCCGTCATCTGCTGGCCGGCCGCATTCACGAGCGTGGTGCCACGCTCCACGCGCGACGCGCTGTCTGCGATGAGCGTGCGGATCTGCCGCGCCGCGTCGGCGCTGCGCTGTGCGAGCGTTCGCACCTCGCCGGCCACCACGGCGAAGCCGCGCCCTTGCTCGCCGGCACGCGCCGCCTCGACCGCCGCGTTCAGCGCGAGCAGGTTGGTCTGGAACGCGATCCCGTCGATCACCGCGACGATCTCGCCGATCTCCTTCGAGCTGCGGGCGATGTCGTGCATCGTGTCGACCACGCCGCGCACCACCTGGCCGCCCTGGCTCGCCGATTCACGCGCTTGCGCTGCGATTTCCACCGCGCTGGTCGCCGAGGCGGCGCTCGCACCCAGAGTGGCGGTCAGCTGCTCCATGGACGAGGCGGTCTGCTGGAGGTTGGATGCCTGCTCCTCCGTGCGCTGGCTGAGGTCCGCATTGCCCCTGGCGATCTGGCGCGAGCCGGTGGCGATCGAATCGCTGCTGGTGCGCACGACGCTCACCACGTCGGTAAGGCTGCGGCACATGGTGGCCATGGCGGCCATGACGCTGTGGGCATTGCCGGGCTTGACCTCGACCTTCACGGTGAGGTCGCCTTGCGCCACCGCATGGGCCACCGCCGCGACCGCCGCCGGCTCGCCACCCACGGCAGCCCACACGCTGCGCCAGACCCACCACCCCAGGCCGAGCAGCGAGAGCGCGGCGGCCGTGAACACCACCCATTGCATGCGCTGCAGCCAGGCCTGGTTGGAATCGAAGCCGCGCGCCGCTTCGTCGGCGAACACCGTCGATGCCTTCACCGTCTCGTCGACGCCGGCGCGGTGCTCGAGATAGAGCGCATCGGCAGCCTTGAGGGCGGTTTGCGCGGCAGCACTGTCGCCCTTGGTGATCGCAGCGATCACCGCGCGCGACGACTGGATGAAGCGCTGCCCAGCGTCGTGCTGTCGGCCGAGCAAGTGCGCCTGCAGGCCATAGGGCGGGTTCGCGGTCCAGTAGGCCACCCGCTCGCCGTACTCCTTTTCAAGCCGCGCCGCTTCGGCAGCGGCCTTGTCCGCCGCAAGACTGCCCTCGACCGCCTGCGACAGGACCAGCCGAAGCTCGATGAGGTATAGCGGCGGGGGAAGGATGTCGGCCGTGACGTCCTTGGCGACGAAGGTCTTGTTGGCGGCGGTGGCGGCGCTGTCGGCGCCCCACAGTGACACCGACATCAGGACGCTGGCGGCAACGATTCCGGACGCGATCAGCGTCCACAGCATGTGGCGAAGCGATTTCACACCAACCCCCTGCGGCGTTTGTTGTGCCGCGTATGGAAGGTTGTTCGGCATTTGCGCCGAAAGCTTGAACGTGTGCTCGCCTCAAACCCTGGGCAGATGGAGAACTAGTTCGCGCCGCCCGGGGGTCAGTCCGGACGGCGACGCGCGCCCTGCGCGCAACGTCGTCAACGCGTTGCCTTGCACGCGTCCGAGATGCGCGTCCAGCGCTCGCGCATGTCGATGACTGTGTCGTGTGCGCCGCCGCTGCGGCCCTTGATCGCCGCGAGCTGCTCCTTCGCCATCGCCGCATCGCTCGGGCTGCCGGTGCGCACCTGCTCCTCAAGTTGCGCGATGACGGGTGCCATCGCGGCGTCTCGGTCTGCGCGCGTTGGCAACTTGGCGAGCTCCACGCGCGCACGCGCACGTTCCTCGGGGCTCATGCCCGCCATCGCCATCTCGATGGCCGCCGTGGGCGAGCCACTGTTGTTGACCCCCACGGTCGAATAGCTGGAGTGCAGCACGCGCTCCCAGGTGCGGTCGTCGATGCGGCGCCATTGCTCGTCGAGCTTGACGGCACCGCAATCAGCCGACATGGACGATCCACCCGGCGACGCGGTGTAGGGCCCGGTGGAGCAGGCCATGCCCAGCCCGCGAGGCGGTGGCCCGGAGGCAGTCCCCATGCACGCGTTGTAGGGCCCCTCGCCCGGGTAGACCCGCGTCACGGGGGGCGCGCCCGGTGCGGTGTCAGTGACGGTGGTGCGCCCGGTCGCGCCCTCGATGTGCTGGTCTCGCTTCAGGATACCGGCCACCGTGGTGTGCGTGGTGGTGGTGTCGGAGTCGACGCGGTACTCACCCGCCGGCGGGTGGCCGGTGAGGGCCGCGGCCATTACCGGGCCGCCAGCCAACAGTGCGAAGGCGGCGGCCACGGACAGGCGTGCGGGGATGGCCAGCGGGGTCATCTTCACGAGGGATCCTTTCATGGTGGCAGTCATTGTTCGACCAGCTCAACGCGCCGATTCTTCGCGCGGCCGACCTCGGTGCGATTGGTTGCAACAGGCGCGAAGCTCGCCACGCCGCGTGCGCGAAGACGAGCGGCATCGACCTTGTAGGTAGACACGAGTGCCGCGACCACCGCATCGGCGCGCCGCTGCGACAGCGCGACGTTGGCATCCGCACTGCCCTGGTTGTCGGTATGGCCGACGATCACCACCTTGAGCGACTTGTCGCCGTTCAGCAGCTTGGCCATCTCGTCGAGCTGGCCCTTCGACTCAGGCTTGACCTCGGCACGACCGGTGTCGAAGTAGATGCCGTAGAGCGCGATCTTTCCTTCGTCGGCGAGACCCTTCTGGAGGCGATCGGTGCTCACCACGACGTTGCCGTTGTCCATGGCCGCAGGCTCGGCCACCACCACGGCCGCCACGGGCGCGCCCCACAGGGAGTTGGGCTCGGCCACATAGACCATCACATAGGTGTCGGCGCCATTGCGCGAGAGCTTGGCGCTCATGAAGCGCACGTCGCGATCGAAGGAGCTGGTCGGGTCCACACGGCCGCCGGCCCACCTGCGCACGCCCAGCAGCTCCTTGGGAAACGGATCGCGGATCTGGGCCTCGTCGCACGCTGTCATCTCGCAGCTGTAGAGCGTGGCGAAGCCCGCAGTCTTCAACGCCGACTGGTAGTTGCGAAAGACCTCCAACGCACTGCGCTCCTTCGCTTGCACATAGAAGAACGCGCTCACGTGCCCTTCCACCGCGCTTGCCTTGTCGAAGCGGGCTTGCGCGCCACCCGAACGACCCGGCCCCGCAGGCACCCGCACCGACGCGAACTTCTCGTCCGACGCGTTCTGCAGCACGGAGCCGGCGTAGCGGCTGATGAGTGGATGGTCATGCGCGCCAGCCAGTTCGGCGGGCTTGGTCTGGGCACAAGCGAGCGCTGCAGCGAAGCAGGCGCCCGCGCAAAGGATGCGCAAGGCGCGCACGACGAGGCGGGGCTGCATGGATGCCATGAATATCTTCCGGTCCGGTGATTATGAAACTAGGGGGTACTCACAAATTGCCCCCCCGATTAATGAGGACATGAGAGCCCTCCGGCGCAAGCATCGAGTCTATGGGTACCGAGCGACAGATCCGAGACAAGATTCACCTTGATACAGGTCGAGTCCCTAGTATGAAACAGCACACGCGCAGGAATTACATAGTGATAACCCTTTGCTTTACTTGTGGTAACAGATCCATTGGAACTAGGGGGTGGCTAGGGATTTTGGGCGTGAAATAGACTGGCCTCAACCCGTTAGTCATCAGGTCGGCAATCCGGAACGGCGCCCTACAGGCCGCTGTTTTCGGACTGCTGAAAAGGAGCATATTGTGAATATCCGCAATTTCGCCCGCCACCCGGCGTCCGTCGGCCAAACGCAGGCCGGACAGGGAATGATGGAATACATCATCATCGTCGCGCTCATCGCCGTGGCGTCGATCGGCGTGTATTCGGCCTTTGGCAAGACGGCCCGCAATCAAACTGCCGGCATGGCGAAGGAATTGTCAGGCAACAAGGCCGACACGGGCCTTGCCAAGGACGCATCCAACTCCGCCGCCGGACGCGCCAATGACCCTCTCAAGGAGGGCATGGGTCGCTACGACTTTGCCAATGACGCAAAGTAGGCACTAACAATCAACACACCAGAATTGACACGACCCGCTGCCGGCGGGACGGTCGATCTGTGGCCTCGATGGCCGCAGCCCCACCCCAAGGCCCACTTCGAATGGAGATTTTCATGTTCAATCACTCAGGGAACGCCAAACGCCGGCAATACGGCCAAGGCATGATGGAATACATCATCATCGTGGCGCTGATTGCCATCGCGGCAATTGGTGTCTACAGCATGTTCGGCAAAACCGTGCGCAACCAGAGCGCCGGCCTGGCCAAGGAATTGTCGGGTAACAAGGCGGATGCTTCCATCACCGCCGCAGGCACTGCCGCAACCAGCGCCACCACCCGCGCAGATACCACCAAGGGTCTGGCCGAATACAACAAGGATAACGACGCCAAGTAATCACTTGGCATTATCCAAACCCGGAATGGTGAAATACGATGAATACCCTGATTTCCGCCCGATATTCGGTGGCGACCAGTCATCGCCCATCATTCCGGGCCAAAGGCCAGGCGCTGATATTTGGCCTGATATTCACGGCAGTATCTGCCATCGTGGTTTTGATGCTGTTCAACAGCAGCCTTTTGACCACCACCAAGTCGCAGCTCCAGAACGCCGCTGACGCAGGTGCCTACAGCGCCGCGCTGCTGCAGGCACGCGACGCAAATTTCTCGGCTTACACCAACCGCGCCATGATCGCCAACCAGGTGGCGGTCGCGCAGTTTGTGAGCTTGAAGTCCTATTTCGAGGACGCGGCGCAAACGCACAAGCGCGCCAACAGTTTTCTCGAGGACGACGTTTATCGCTTCGTCGCGTCCTCAGCCCCTTTGTGGGACGCCGCAATCAAGGTTCCGGTGGATTCGGCCAAAAGCGCGATGGATTCCATCGCACCCGGCGCGGTGAAGGCTTTGGACCTTCTCATCGGCGCGATGGACCAGGCGCAGCAGATTTATCACGTCGGAACCATGGCCGACATGATGCTGGTGGCTGACGACGTGGTGAAGAAGAATGATCCGCAGGCGCATGTGACAACCAGCACCTTCATGCTGGGTGACGCCGCACTGCGCGTCACGAAATGGGGCAACGATTCCACCAAGCGATTCAGCGCCAACGATTCCTCGAAGGAGGCGGATCGTTTTGCGGACCTGGTGGTGGACCGCGACAGCACCGACATGTTCATCCGCAACCGCGTGTCGATTCCGGATGCGGCCTGGGCGAGCAGCGTCAAGCCTTACTTGTGCCCGCTCGCGGTGTCCACGTTCACCATGTACGGCTTCTCCCATTTCGGCGGCACCCTGCTGAGCTCGAACAAGAAGCGCTGGCTGGGGCTCGACGCCACGCAAGGCGGCGGGTTCGCGACCTGCACGTGGATGGTGCCCTGCATCACGGGCCTGTGCCCCTTCACGGTGACCGTGCCCTTCCCCGACATCGGCACCTCCGCGCCCTTCTTCGGCGGCCACGGCGGCGCGGTCGCTGGTGCCGGAGGCAAGTACAGCGACGCACTCGGCTACAAGAACAACCCCTTCGAATCCAAGCTGTACGGCGGTGCGCTCATCTCGCCGGCGGTCCTCCCTGCGGAATACCGCTATTGGGTCACCGGCCCGGGCACCACGCTCGACTCCGGCGGTGGCCTGCAGGACCACTACCGCGACATGGCCGACCCGACCAACAGCGCGACGAAGCCGAAGAACCAGACGCCCGAGGAGAACGGCGGCAAGTTCCCGATCACGGTGGAGGTCGAGCGCACCAACGCCACCTTGCGCGACGCGACCAAGCTCCTGAAGGACTCCAAGCAGCTCAAGCTCGAAAGCCAGATGAAGGGCGACACCATGCGCGCCCTCGCCTCGGCCCACGCCTACTTCTATCGACCCCGCGTGGACGACCTCAAGAAGTTCACACGCAACGGCTGGCACCGCGGCGACAACAAGACCGAATACCAGAACCTCTTCAGCCCGTACTGGCAGGCGCGCCTGGCGCCCACGCCCATCGCTGAAGAAGCCGCCGCCGCGGCCGCGCAGTGAAAGGAGCCGAGATGAACCACAGGCCTCACCCCCAGCTCGGCGCCGCGATGGTGGAGTTCGTCGTGATCGCGATCTTCGTGCTCGTGCCGCTGTACCTTGCCGTGCAGGCGATCGGCAAGGTGGCGGACGTGCGCAGCGCCACCAACAACGCCGCACGCTACGCGGCGTGGGAGCGCACCGTGTGGAGCGAGGACACAGCCTCCGACTTCTACAAGCACAACAAGCCGAACCAGAAGACCGCCGCGCAAATCCACAACGAGATGCTCGTGCGCGTGCTGAACGACCGCAGCGCCGCCTTCAAGTACAAGAACACCGACAAGGGGGCGACCACCTTCGCCAACGGCATCGACCCGATGTGGCAAGACGATGCCGGAACCGACTTCCTCGACGACCCGGCCAAGGTGGTCATGACGTCCAGCTTCGCCACGCCGTCCAAGGACCTGCTGGGTGCGGCGATCGGCCTCATCAACGCGATCTCGGTGCCGAGCATCACCGGCACGCTGGCGCCCCCCGTGCCGACCAAGACGATGGCGGTGGCGACCGTCAACTTCAACAAGGTCGGCGAGAAGAGCGAGGTCTACAAGCGCCTTTGGAACAAGAGTTCCGGCCTGCCCACCGACTGGGAGGGCCTGGACTTCACTGCCACCGGTGCGGTGCTGAGCAACACCTGGGCATCGAACGCATCGTCCGGCACCAAGGACATGGTGAGCTCGTCCGTGCCCACTGCCAGCGGACTGGGCACCGCAGTGGAAGTCGCCACCAAGGCCGTGATGGCCGCCTGGGACACCACCGAATTCCCGCGCCTGGACCTCGGCCGCGTGGCGGTGGACGTCACACCACCCGACCGGTTGAAGTAAGGGGGCCGCGGTGGACGCTCGCTCCTTGCTCCTTGCCGCCCTGCTCGCGACGAGCGGCGCACTCTCGCCCGCGCTCGCATGCCCGACCGACGTGCCGTCCGGCCTGCGTTCGGAACCGGTCGGCGAAGAGCTCGTCACCAACGGCTTGCCCATGACCATCCGCCAGGTCACGAGCAAAGAGTCCTCGGCCGACCTGCTGGACCGCATCGAACATGAATGGAAGGACGCGAGCTTCGCCGTGAAGCGCCAGCGCGTGGGCCAGTGGGACGTCCTGTCGGCCCGCGGCGAGAGTTGCAACACCACCTTGCAATTGATCGACCGAAATGGCGCTTTCGGCTACTTCGGCGTGAGCCAGCCGGCCAAGCAGGCCGAATGGCTGCCCAAGCGCATGAGTGTGAAGCTGCCGGGCAACATCCAGGTGAACTCGTCGGTGTCCAGCGTGGACGGTGGCCGCCAGGCGCTGACCGTCGCGTTCTCCACCCGCCGCGGCGTGGCCGACATCAACGACTACTTCCTCTCGTCGCTCAGCGAGGCCGGCTGGAAGGCCGTCACCTCGCACGAGGTCAAGAACGAGAAGCTCGACCGCGCGCGCATCGTCACTGGCCAGAAGGGACGCGAGCAGCTGTCCATCGTGCTGTGGACCGACGGCATCACGCGTGCGCTCATGAACATCTCGGAGGCGTTGTGAAGACCATCCGCGGCCAGGCCGCCGTCGAATACCTCGTCGTGCTCGGGCTCACCACGCTCG
Source organism: uncultured Comamonadaceae bacterium (assembly GCA_966211955.1). Classification (GTDB taxonomy): domain Bacteria; phylum Pseudomonadota; class Gammaproteobacteria; order Burkholderiales; family Burkholderiaceae_C; genus Albitalea. The sequence goes on from CBIHOF010000005.1 coordinate 90,266, forward strand.
TGCTGGTGGTCGTGTCCGTCGACCCCACCGCCATCGACGAACTCCTCGCCGCCGTGAAGAGCTTCTTCAAGGCCTTCTCCTTCGCCCTGTCCATCCCCGCGCAAGACGGTTTCTGACACACCCGCACTCCAGGAAGTCCCACCATGGCACACCCACTCGATCGACTCAAGAGCCCCTGGATCATGCTGGTGTTCGCCATCGGCCTGGCGGCTGTCGTGGCCTGGATCGCCTATGCCTACCTGCAGCAGCGCGAAGAGCGCATCAAGAAGGAAGTGGCCGAGCGCAGCGCGAAGCGGCAGACGCCGAAGGTCTCGGTGATCGTGCCGCGCGAGGACGCGCGGGTGGGCGTGGTGATCGACACCGGCCTCTTCGTCTCGCGCGAGATCGACAAGGACCTCGCCTACCCCGACACGCTCAACGCCGAAGATTTCGCCACCGTGCGTGGCCAGCGCCTCGCGCGCCCCGTGCTGCGTGGCCGGCCGCTGCGCGTCACTGACCTGCAGGTGCCCGAGATCCATGACGTGGCAAGCGTGCTGCCCGAAGGCATGCGCGCGGTGACCATCGACATCGACAGCGTCAACTCCATCGCGCAGACGCTGCGCCCCGGCCATCGGGTCGACCTGTTCCTGCTGTCCAAGGCGAACAAGCCCAAGGACACCGAGATCCCCGAGCTCGCGCTCAACCAGGCCACGCTCTTCATGCAGAACCTCGCGGTGCTTGCGACCGGCCAGGAGTTCCAGGACATCGCGTCCGACAACAGCGACCGCATCCAGAAGATGGTTCGCCCCGGCGAGGTCGAGGGTGCGCGCGAGAAGGGCTTCGACACCATCACCGTGCTCGTCTCGCCCAAGGAAGCGGCGCGGCTGCTGATCGGCCAGAAGATGGGCACCTTCCGCGTCGCGCTGCGCGGCAGCAAGGACCTGACCCCCGTGGCAATGCGCTCGGTGACCGGCGGCGAGGTGCTGCCCATGGGCACGGGCGGCGTGCGCGACGGCGTGGAGTTCATCGTGGGCGGCAAGTCGGGCGGCAACGCCACTGTCGCCTCCATGCTCGTGCCCACCGGCCTGCCCCCGGGCACCGGCGGTGCGGGCGTTGTTCGCCAACCGCCGCCGGACATCCAGAACACGGTGCGCGAGACGCTGCAGCAGCTCACCACGCCGCAGCGCCGCATCGGCGACGCCAACGGCAACAAGCCCGAGCCCCTCACCAAACCACGATGAACCCGCGAGTCGCCTGATCATGAAAACCCGTCCCGCCCCCGTCCCCGCGCTGCTGCTGGCATCGCTGTTGTCGATTGCCTCGATGCCCCTGTCAGCGCCCGCACAGGCGGAACAATCCCGAACCGGCGCGACGGCTGCAGCCGTCACGAACGCCGCATCGGCACCCATCGCACGGCCCGCCAAACGCTCGGTCACCCGCAGCGTGGCCGTGGCGCCCGACGCCGACGCGGCACTGTCGAACGTGCACCCGATGGAGAACGTGAGCATGGCGCTCGGCGAGATCCGCATGCTGCCGGTACAGGGCAAGGTGCGGCGCATCGCGGTGGGCAATGGCTCGAACGTGAGCGCGACGACCGTGGACAGGAGCCTCATGCTGATCGGCGAGCAGCCAGGCACGACGACGCTCATGGTGTGGACGGAGCGTGACCTCTATGCCTGGCGTGTGCGCGTCGTCTCCAACGACCTCGTCATCATGCGCAAACGCATCGACGATGTGCTCAAGGGCAGCAACGCGAAGGTGGAGGAGCTCGACCAGAAGATCGTCGTCACCGGCAACGCGAGCCATGCGCTCATCGACCAGCTGAACATGGCGATCGGCGATTCGGCGGTGGTCGTGAACAACCTGCAGCCCGATTCCGGGCGTCCTCTGGTGCGCTCGGTGCTGTTCCGCCTGCACTTCGTGGAAGTGAACAAGTCGCTGTTGGAGAAGATCGGCATCCAGTGGAACAAGGACGCGCCCGGCCCCACCGTGGCGGCGCAGGCCGTGCCCCTCAACGACGGCATCTACCGCAACCTGCCGCCGGCCCAGGCGGGTGACAACCTGCTGGACACGCCGCCGAAGTTCCTCACGCGCAACAACCGCAACAGCGGCATCTTCTTCGGCCTGGCCACGGTCATCGCCTCGCGCATCAACCTCGGCGTGTCGGATGGCGACGCGCGCATCCTCGCGTCGCCCGAGCTCACCGCCAAGAGCGGCGGCAAGGCACGGCTGCAGGTGGGCGGCGAGATTCCCATCCCCATGGCCGGCGCCTTCGGCTCGACGACCGTGGAGTTCAAGCCCTACGGCATCATCTTCTCGATCGAGCCGGTGATCGACGCCGAAGGCACGATCAGCGCCAAGCTGTCCACCGAGCTGTCGCAGATCGACCCGGCCGTGACCATCGCGGGCATCCCCGGCTTTCTCACGCGCTCCACCGCGACCGAGATCAGCGTGAAGCCGGGCGAGATGATCGCGCTGTCGGGCCTTGTGAACAGCGAGCTCTCGAGCGCCATCGACAAGGTGCCGGGCATCGGCAACATCCCCATCCTCGGACGGCTGTTCCGCTCCGACGACTTCCGCAGCAAGAAGACCGACCTCGTCGTGCTGCTGGAGCCCGAGATCATCGCGCCGGGAGATGGCATCGCCAACCAGGTGCGCGAGCGCGGCGTCAACAACGTCCAGGAGTTCAAGGACAAGGTCCAGGCACTGCAACCGTCGCGGGCGCCGGCGCTGCGCACGAACGAGGCCGGCCCGCAGTGACTTGTCTCGCATCCACCGCACCCACCACTTCTTGAAGAGGCGCACGCACCATGTTTCGGGTCCAGGTATTCAAGGCTGACGATCTCGTTGGTGAAGCGATCAGCCCGCACGCGGCCTGCTTTCTGGGCAAGGACAGCGGCTCGCTCGTGCCCCTGCGCGGCTGGCGCATCGGCCGCAAGCAGGTGCAGCTCGACCTGCGCGAAGGCGCGCTCTTCCTGAAGGACGGCGGCGGACTCACGCCCATCAAGGTCAACGGCAACGTGGTGCACGAGCACGGGCCGCTCGCCAGCAACGACACCATCGACGTGGGCGACTACAGGCTGCGCGTGAACGTGACGGAGCGGCCGGCGCGCAAGGTCACGCCCATCGCCAAGCCGCAGCCCGACACATCGGCCGAAGCGCCCACCATCCCCGGCGGCCGCAAGCACGCAGCGCCGCTCAGCCCGCTCGAGGCCGAACAAGGCATGGAGCTGCGCGGGCTCTTGCACCGCAGGCTCATCGAGGCGATGGACCTGCGCCGCGTGAACGTGTCGCGCATGGGCGATGCCGAACTGCGCGGCGCGGTGCAGAAGCTCATCGACGAACTGATCGAGACCGACCCCGCGTTCGTGCCACTGCTCGATGTGCGCGAGCAGCTGCGCAACGTGGTGCTCAACGAAGTGGTGGGCCTCGGGCCGCTCGAATCGCTGCTGTCGGACGACGGCGTGACCGAGATCATGGTCAACCGCCATTCCGAGATCTTCATCGAACGCGCCGGCCGGCTCACGCGCTCGGAGATCTCCTTCTCCAACGACGCGGCGGTGGTCGCGGCCATCGAGCGCATCGTCTCGCCGCTTGGCCGGCGCATCGACGAAGCCTCGCCGATGGTCGATGCGCGCCTGAAGGACGGCTCGCGGGTGAACGCGGTGATCCCGCCGCTCGCGATCAAGGGGCCCAGCCTCACCATCCGGAAGTTCTCCAAGCGCAAGCTCACCGGCGAGGACATCGTCGGCTTCGGTTCGGCCAGCCGCGAGATGCTCGAATTCCTTCGCGTGGCGGTGCTGCGCCGCGCCAACATCGTGATCTCCGGCGGCACGGGCTCGGGCAAGACGACGCTGCTCAACGTGCTGTCCAACTTCATCCCCGACGACGAGCGCATCGTCACCGTGGAAGACGCGGCCGAGCTGCAGCTCACGCAGCCCAACCTCGTGTCGCTCGAAGCACGCCCGGCCAACATCGAAGGCCGCGGCGCGGTGATGATCCGCGACCTCGTGAAGAACTGCCTGCGCATGCGGCCCGACCGCATCGTGGTGGGCGAGTGCCGCGGCGGCGAGGCGCTGGACATGCTGCAGGCGATGAACACCGGCCACGACGGCTCGCTCACCACCGCCCACGCCAACACGCCGCGCGACTGCCTCTCGCGGCTTGAAGTGATGACGCTGATGAGCGGCCTGGACATCCCGGTGCAGGCGATCCGCGAGCAGATCTGCTCGGCGGTGAATCTCATCGTGCAGCAGACGCGCTTTTCCTGCGGCACGCGGCGCGTCACCTACATCACCGAGGTGACGGGCATCGAGCGCGACATCGTGCAGATGCAGGACGTGTTCACCTTCAAGCAGGAAGGCTTCGACGCCGAGGGCCGCATCAAGGGCCATTTCGTCGCCACCGGCCACATCCCCCAGTTCTACGAAGACCTCATCAAGCGCGGCATCGAGGTGGACACCTCCATCTTCCGCAACGGTGCGCCGGTGCTGGACTTCAACGCCCGCCGCGGAGCCTGAGATGGACAACGGCCTGCTGATCTTCGTCGTCGCCTTCGCCGTGCTGGCCGCTGGGTTGATCTGGGCCGGCCTGCACTTCGGCGGCCGCTGGTTCAGGAACCGCCAGACACGCGAGGCGAGCGCCGCTGCGCAGGCACTGGAGGGCATGTTCATCTTCACCGGCACGCAGCGGCTGCACACGGTGAGCTTGATCGTCACCATCTTCTTGCCGGTGGTGGCGTGGTTTCTCACGGGCAACCTCTTCATCGTCGGCATCTGCGTGGTGCTGGCCTTCGTGTCGCCGAAGTGGGTGGTGCGCTTCATCGCACAGCGCCGGCTGAACCAATTCGAGCAACAGCTGCCCGATGCGCTGCTCATGATCACCGGTGCCCTTCGTGCCGGCGCGAGCCTGCCGATCGCGCTCGAAAGCGTGGCGAGCGAAGGCAAGCCGCCCATCTCGCAGGAGTTCGAGCTGCTCTTGCGCGAGCTTCGCCTGGGTGTGGACTTCGCGGTGGCGCTGCGCAACCTGGAGAAGCGCGTGCCGCTGTCGGATCTCGCGATGGTGACGGCCGGCATGGCGCTGTCGCGCGAGGTCGGCGCCAACCTCGCCGAGACGCTCGATTCGATCGCCAAGACCATTCGCGCCAAGCTGCAGATGGAAGGCAAGATCAAGAGCCTCACCGCGCAGGGAAAGATGCAGGGCATCGTGATGGCAGGGTTGCCGGTGTTCCTCATCCTCGTGCTGCGCTTCATGGAGCCCGAGGCGATGGAGCCGATGTTCACCACCTGGTACGGCTGGGCCACGGTGGCGGTGATCACGGTGGCCGACATGATCGGCTACTTCTTCATCCGCAAGATCACCGCCATCGACGTCTGAGGAAGGCAGGCTGCACGCATGGAACAACTCATTGTCTCGATGCTCGTCGGCGTGGCCTTCGTGGTCTTCGCATTCGCGGTCATCTTCAGCTCGCGCCGCCTCAAGCAGGAAGTGCCCGATGAAGACCGCGAGTACCTCGATCCGCTGCCCAAGGTGCTGCGCATGCTGTGGCCGGTGGTGCGCTTCGTGGACTATCACGTCTGCCAGCGCATTGACGACAAGTACATCGCGGGGCCTGCCGAGGCGTTGCGCATCTCGGGCCTGCTGTACCTCATGAGCCCGCGCCAGTTCATCGCGCTGTGTCTGGTGAGCATGACGGGTTTCATCGGCCTCGTGGCGCTCGCGTCGTCGATGCTCGACATGTTCAACTGGCTGGTCGTGCTGGGTGCGGCATCGCTCGGCTACTTCTACCCGCGCATCTGGCTGCGCGATTCGCTCAAGAAGCGGCAGAAGGAAATCCTGCGAGCGCTGCCCACCTTCCTCGACTTCATGACCATGGGCGTGGAGGCGGGCCTCAACATGGCTGGCGCCATCAACCAGGCGGTGGCCAAGGGGCCGTCCGGCCCGATGAAGAACGAGCTGGGCCTCGTGCTGCGCGACCTGCGCTCCGGCCTCACCCGCAGCGAGGCGCTGCGCCGCATGGACGAGCGCATCCGCATCCAGCAGGTGTCGAGTTTCGTGAGCGCGGTGATCCAGGCCGAGCGCATGGGCGCGAGCCTCGGCTCGACCTTCCGCTTCCAGGCCGAGCAGCGCCGCGTCGAGCGCTTCCAGATGGCCGAGAAGCTCGCGATGGAAGCACCGGTCAAGCTCATCTTCCCGCTGGTGGTGTTCATCTTCCCGATCACCTTCGTGGTGCTGATGTTCCCCATCGCCGTCAAGTTCATGCAGTCGGGGGTGTCGGTATGAAGGCCAACCTGCTGCACGCGGACGTGCCGGGGCTCACCACGCCGCTGTGGCTGCGCACCACCGAGACCATGCTCGAGCGCATGCGCGGGCTCTTGGGCAGCACGCCGCTGGCCGAAGGAGAAGCGATGGTGCTGGACGCCTGCAACATGGTGCATACCGTGGGCATGGCCTACCCCATCGACATCGTCTTTGCCGACCGGAATGGCGTGATCCGCAAGATCTGCCCTGCCGTGGGTGCCATGCGCATCCGCGGCTGCCTGCGGGCGAAATACACGGTGGAGATGGCAGCGCACGAGGCACAGCGTCGCGGCTGGATGGTGGGCATGACGCTTGGCTTTCTGCGCACGCGCGGCTGAACGCAAGGAGTGCATATGCGGCGTCATGTCACACCACCGCCAAGCCTGCTGCGCCGTGCCGGTGGCCAGGCCGCGACGGAGTTCATCATCGTCTTCCCGATGCTGGTGTTCCTCGTCTTCGGCGTGATCCAGTGGGGCATGATCTACCAGGCACGCGCGACGCTCAACCACGCCGCGCTGCTGGCCGCGCGTGCAGGCGCGGTGCACAACGGCAAGAAGGCCGACATGGAGAAGGCGCTGGCTGCCGGCATCACGCCGCTGTTCGCGAGCGATGCGACGATGGCGGGCTACGCCGCCGCGCGCGCCAAGGCCTTCACCGAGATCTCGGTGGCCAAGCTCGCCAAGATCGACATCGTGAACCCCACCACGCAGGCCATGAGCGACTTCGGCCAGACCCGGCTCGACGGCACGGCGGGCAAGGAAGTGCCCAACGACACGCTGAGCTATCGCAACCCCGCGGCCGGCGCCAGCTCGGGCGTGTCCATCCAGGACGCGAACATCCTGCACATCCGCGTGAGCTACTGCTACCGGCTCATCGTGCCGGTGGTGGGCCGCATGATCCACGCGGCGGCGAACGCGGGCTTCATGTCCAAGACGCTGGATGCGAACGGCATGAGCGACCCGTTCAGCATCGACCCGCCGCTCATCGACGACTGCACCCGGCCGCTGGTGAGCGGCCCGCGCATCCGCATCCAGAGCGAGGCCATCGTGCGGATGCAAAGCCCCTTCTACTTCTGATTCGGAGCGACGCCATGAAGACTGTTGTTGCAGGTCTGATGGGAAGTGCAGCCATGTTCGGCGCCGTGTGCGCGTGCATGGCCGCGACGTTCACCACACCGATCGAAGCGTCGCGCTATCGCACGTCCGACGGCGTGGAAGTGATCACCGGGCGCTCGTCGGCGCTGCCGTCGACGGCAGTGATGGCGGCACCGCAGGTTGCGCCCGCGGCCAAGGTGCGCGAAGCATCGGAGCCGCCGATGCTGCATCCGGTGTCCATGCCCGTCGCGAAGCCCGCTCAGGTGCCAGCCGAAGAACAGGCCAGCCGCGACAAGGACCGCATCAACATCCTCACCTCCGAGTTGATCAACGAAGGCAAGGCGCTGGAGAAGAAGCGAGCCGCACTGCGCTCGCCGAAGGTGGACGCGGAGCTGAGCACCGAGCAGCAGCAAGCCCTGCGCGAGGAGATCGCGCGGCACGAGGCGAATGTGAAGGCCTTGAATGCGGAGCTGAGGCGGGCGGGGTCGCAGACGAGGGTGGGGGCGGCAAATTCCTGAAGGCGTGGCGCCGAATGGCCAGAAGGCGGCACGGCGTGGGTCGGCAGTGTGGCGAAGCATGCGGACGTATCGCTAAGATCGCCCGAGGCAACGAGCACTCGGCGCCAATCACCGGGCTCAGCCCTCACCTCGACAACGCATGGGTCTCATCGCGCTTTTCAGCATTGGCTCGCTCTTCGTCGGACTCTTGCTGTATCTGCCGTTCTTTCTCTGGTTCCGCCATCGGCGCCGCCACGGGCGGACTGTTGGCGACGAGGTGCACGTCAGCAAGGCCACGTACATCATGGTCACGGTGCAGATCCTGCTTCTCATCGCAGGAGCGGGAGCGGGCGTCTTGGCGCCACAGTCATGGCTCGGATCGCTAACGCATGGAAGCATGGGTCTCGTTCGGTGGGCGATCTGCATCGTCGTCGCCTTCGGCATCGTCGAGATGGTGCTGCGGCGCGCCGGCGTGGCCTTGCAAAAAAAGAACGCCGCAGTCGATGCGGCAACGACTGCCGTGGCAGCCCGATCCCGCGGACTGCTTGGTCGATGGAGGCTCGCCACCATTCACGGCGTGCCCATGTTTGTCCACGGGTCGTTTCCTCTCGGGGGCTTGCTGATCGCCGTCTACGCCAAGGCGGACCTTGCTGGATCCATCGGCTATTGCCTCTCGTTCTTTGCACTCATCGCGGTGCACGAACTGGGGCACTTCACCGCCGCACGGTCATTGGGGCTGAAGGTCTTCTCCATCGACGTCTCGGGGTTGGGCGGTCGTTGCGTCACACAGGTAGCGCGCAACGTGAAGCAAACGTTCATCCTCTATTCCGCGGGCATCGCCGCGCAGATCGTCCTGTTCGTGTCGACCCTCGTCGCCTTCGCGGCCATGGGCGGCCCGCAGTCTCCCCTCGGTCGAAGTGTCTTCATCACATTCACCGCCGTGAACCTCCTGGTCGCCGCGATCAATCTCGTTCCGGGAAGGTTCAATGACGGTCTTTCGACCGATGGCGCAATTCTCTGGGACCTGTTCCTTCACGTCTTCCGCGGCCGGCCGCATCCCCTGGCCATGCAGCATGCTGCATCACCCGTGTTCTCACGCGAGACCAGCTTGCTGACGATCGAAGGCATGACCCCGCCCGACTTCACAGTCGGCATCGAAATGCTCAACGACGACAACACACCCATGGAGTTCGTGATCGCCATGCTCGAGAGGCATGTGAAGGTCGATCGCGAAGCCGCGATCACCGCGATGGTCAGTGTTCACAACCAAGGCGGACTCCTCATTCCGCTTCGTACGATCAAGGAGGCCGAAGAGGTGGCCGGCTCGATCATGCGCGACGCACGTGAGCTCGGCCATCCGTTGATGTGCCGAGCCGTGGAAGCCCCGGCGCGCTGATCGCCGCAGGCCGTCGAGAACAGCTACCTCCCGCCTGCAGCGCGGCGGCTGGTGGAATTGCTGGCCCAATCGGCGCGTTGACTCTCGAAGCCACATCCCCAACGAAGGAGCTCCCCATGCCCGACAACATCCTCGTCTTCTACGGCTCCTACCGCTCGGACCGCATGGGCATCCGCCTCGCCGACTACATCGTCGCCGGCTTGCGTGCGCGTGGCGCCGAGGTCGAGTTCATCGATGCGAAGGAAGTCGGCCTGCCGATGCTCGACCGCATGTACAAGGAATACCCGCCGGGCACTGCGCCCGCTGCGATGGAGGCCCTGGCGAAGAAGATCGTCGCGGCCGATGCCTTCGTCTTCGTGACGGGCGAATACAACTGGGGTCCGCAGCCGGGCTTGAAGAACCTCACCGACCACTTCCTCGAAGAATGGTTCTGGCGGCCGGCGGCGATCGCCAGCTACTCGGCGGGCCGTTTCTCGGGCGTGCGCTCGGGCACGGTGTGGCACAGCATCCTCTCGGAGATGGGCATGGTGGTGGTGTCGAGCACGCTCGCCGTCGGCCCGATCTCGCAAACGCTGGATGCGGACGGCAAGACCACGGGCGGCGCCGGCGCGGCGCTCGACCGCGCCTTCCCGCGCTTCGCGGATGACCTCGCGTGGTGGACCGAAGCGGCACGGCGTCAGCGGGCGACGAAGGCACCGCCCTACTGAAGCAGACGCCGGTCTCGGGTGCCGGAGAATGGCCACACACACCAACATGAGGGACCGCTGCCGAGGCGCAAGCGCATGCAAGACAGCAAGTGGATGACGTTCATGCGGCGGTGCATCGGGCGCGTGGCTTGGATCGCTCTCGTCGCGAGCGCGCTGATGCTGCAAGCCTGCGCGCCGCTCCCGACACTCGAACCCCGCACACCGTCGACGGCCTTCGAAGACACCGGCGACACCGTGCTCGGCCGCGTCGTCGAGCCGATGACGCAGGCGCACCCCGGCCAATCCGGCGTGGTCGCGATCACCCAGGGCCTGGATGCCCTTGCCGCGCGTGTGAAGCTGGCCGACGTGGCCCAACGCAGCCTGGACGTTCAGTACTACATCTGGCACCTGGACGTGTCGGGCAAGCTGCTGCTCGATGCGCTGCAACGCGCGGCTGATCGCGGCGTGCGCGTGAGGCTGCTGCTGGACGACAACAACACCGCCGGCATGGACGAGGTGCTGGCGGCATTGGCCTCGCACCGAAACATCGAGGTGCGGCTGTTCAACCCGTTCGCGGCCCGCAACTGGCGCACCCTGGGGTATGTCAACGACTTCTCGCGCCTGAACCGCCGCATGCACAACAAGTCGTTCACGGCCGACAACCAGGTCACCATCGTCGGCGGACGCAACGTGGGCGACGAATACTTCGGCGCGGGCGACGCACCGCAGTTCCTCGACCTTGACGTGATGGCCGTCGGCAGCGTCGTGCACGAGGTGTCCAAGGACTTCGACCGCTACTGGGCGAGCGACTCCGCATATCCCGCGTCACGTGTTCTGGCCGAGGCCGGCCGGCGACACGGGGACACGCTTCCGGCGGCCGAAGAACCCGAGCGCGCCATCCTGGCGGCCGCGTATCTCGATGCGATGGAGCGGCAGCCATTCGTGCGGGAGATGGTCGAGCGGCGCCTCGCAGTCGAGTGGGCGGACGTAGGCCTGGTCAGCGACGACCCCGCCAAGGGCGAAGGCGACGTCAGGGACGACCAGCTCATGTGGTCACGTCTGAAGCGCATCGTCGCCACGCCCACGCGCAGGCTCGATCTCGTGTCGCCTTACTTCGTTCCCGGCGCGACGGGCACCCGGCACTTCGCGCAGATCGCGCAGGGCGGCGCGCGGGTCACCATCCTCACGAACTCGCTCGAAGCCACCGACGTCGCCGCCGTCCACGCGGGCTACGCAAAGCATCGCCACGAACTGCTTGAAGCAGGCATCGAGCTGTACGAGCTGAAGCGCCAGTCCGCCGCGCCCGTGCCCTTCTTCAAGCGACCGGGAAGCAGCTCCGCCTCGAGCCTGCATGCCAAGACCTTCGTGGTCGATGGCGCCACGGTGTTCATCGGCTCGTTCAACTTCGATCCACGATCCGCGCGGCTGAACACCGAGATGGGCTTCGTCATCCAGTCGGCGGGCATGGCCGCGAAACTCGAAGCCGGGCTTGCCCCCCTCCTTGCCCAGCGCGCCTACCGGGTGAGGCTTCGCCACGATGGCGCGCTGCAATGGGTCGAGCAAATCGACGGCCAGGAGGTCGTCCACGACGAAGAGCCCGGCGTGGGCTTCTGGCGGAAGTTCGGCGTGAAAGTGCTGTCGGTGCTGCCGATCGAATGGTTGCTCTGACGCTCGCAGAACCCCTCGTCCCGGTGCCGGGGCGGCGCTGAACCACTCGCTGGTGGCGGTGGCCGTCGCCTCGTGGACCGCGCCGGCCATGCCGAGCAGCACCATGCTTGCGAGAAGAGAAACTTTCATTGGGAGTCCTGAATCTCCCTACACCCAACACAATGCCCACCAGTGCCGCAAGCGTACGATGCGCCTATCACAGCAGGCCGCCCCGATGCCTAACGACGACCCCAGGAGCGCTCGGTTGGCAACCATTGCCTCCAGGGCGGCAGGCAACACTTCGAGCGCCATTGCGCCCGATGCGATGGCCGCCATCTGGGTCACCTTCGTCGCGGTCGACGCGGCGCTGTCACCCATCATCGGCCAGCGTGGCGTGGGCGCCCTCTACCAGCGCAGCGTTCACCTCGCCACGCCTGCGCATCCGTGGCTTGCCGAGTTGCATGACAGCACCCGCGACACGCTCGACCTCGCATCCCTGAGGCCGGTGTTGGCGCGCCAAAGCGCCGCGAATGCCGCCGCGGGCAGCCAGGCGCTGCTGCAGACCTTCCACGAAGTGCTGACCAGTCTCATCGGGCCCTCGCTGACCGAGCGCCTGCTTCGTTCCGTGTGGACTGACTCTTCGAGCGCCCGAGCCGCGCAGGACACCCCGCCATGAATCCAGGAATGACGATCAACCGCCTGAGCACCGGCGTGCCGGGCCTGGACGAGATACTCGGTGGCGGACTGCCCGAGTACTCCTTCAACCTGCTCGCAGGCCCGCCCGGCTGCGGCAAGACGACGCTCGCGCACCAGCTGATGTTCAAGGTGGCGACGCTCGAGCGTCCGGCGATCTACTTCACCGTGCTGGGTGAACCGCCGCTCAAGATGCTGCGCTACCAGCAGCAGTTCGAGTTCTTCGACAGCGAGGCGGTCAACCACTCGATCCACTACGTGAACCTCGGCGACGACACCCTTGCCGGCGACCTCGGCCAGGTGCTCAAGCGCATCGCCGCCGAAGTGCAGGCGCGGTCGCCCGCGTTCGTCTTCGTGGACTCCTTCCGATCGGTCGTCATGGCCAGCCACGCCCGGGGCGATCCGCAGCACCACCTGCAGCAGTTCGTGCAGCAGCTGGGCATGCTGATGACCACCTGGCAGGCGACGACCTTCCTGATCGGGGAGTTCTTCTCGGGTGACGACATGAACCCGGTGTTCACGGTCGCGGACGGATTGATCTGGCTGCGCCAGAGCGTGCAGCGCAATTCCATGGTCCGCAAGATGGAGGTGACGAAGATGCGCGGCCAGCCGACGCTGCCGGGCCTGCACACCTTCCGCATCCAGTCGTCGGGCATCGAGGTGTTCGCGCCTGCGCGCGTGGCCATGCCGCATGTCAGCCGCCCCGTGAACGTGCCGGCGACGCGCGTCCACATCGGCGTGGCGAGACTCGACGACATGCTCGGCGGCGGGTTGCCGCAGGGCTATTCGCTGCTGGTGGCTGGCCCCTCGGGCTCGGGCAAGAGCATTCTCGCGGCGTCCTTTCTCGCCGAGGGCGCGCGCCGGGGCGAAAAGGGCGTCATCGCCATCTTCGAGCAACGAGCCAACCGTTCGCGCAGCCCGGTGCTCGCCGATCTCATCGAGAGCGGCACGGTGGGCGTGGTGGACAGTCGCGCACCGGACCTGTCGATCGACGAGGTCCTGCTGCTGCTCTTGCGCGAGATCTCGCGCCTCGATGCGCGCCGCGTGGTCATCGATTCGCTGTCGGGCTTCGAGCTCGCACTTGCACCCACCTTCCGCGAAGACTTTCGGGAATCGCTGCTGCGACTGGTCGGCGGCCTCTCGGATGCAGGCGTCACCGTGCTCCTGACCTCGGAGCTGGAAGACCGCTACACCGATCTTCGCTTCAGCCCGTACGGCACCGCCTTTCTCACCGACGCGATCGTCGTGCAGCGCTACATCGAGGTGGAAGGCCGGCTGCGGCGCGTGATGGCAGTGGTCAAGGTTCGCGCCAGTGCCCATTCGAACGAGTTGCGCGAGTTCAGCATCGACGAAACCGGCATCCGCATCGGCGAGGTCCTGGCGGATCAGGAGGGCCTTCTCGGTGGCCGGCCCACGAGAAGGCAGCCGCAGGACGGCGCGCCGCGGCTCAGCCCGGTCCGCGGCTGACCCTGCGTCGGTTGGAACGACATGCCACAAGCTCCTGACCCGAACGACCCCGCGGCGCGGCGCGGCAGGGACGAGCTCGCGCGGCTGGCCGAAGACTCGGCGCAGGCACGCGCCGAGCTGCATCAGTTGCGCCGGGACATCGAGCAGGCGCAGAGCCACCTCGCGCAGACCCAGGCGGTGCAGCTGGTGGAAGCCAACGAGAAACTCGTGCTCGCGGTGCTGCGCGCGAACACGGAAGCCGAGACGGCAACCATGGCCCTGAGCGAGGCGTCGCGGGCCGGCGAGCTCGACACCCTCACGCAACTGCCCAACCGCGTGCTGCTGCGCGACCGCTTCGCGCAAGCAGTCGCCAACGCGAAGCGCCACGGCTCGCTGCTGGCGCTGATGTTCCTCGACCTCAACAACTTCAAGCAGATCAACGACACGCTCGGCCACGCGATGGGCGACAAGGTGCTGCAGCTCACGGCGGCGCGGCTCGAATCCGCCGTTCGCGGCGGCGACACCGTGAGCCGGCATGGCGGCGACGAATTCCTCGTGCTGCTCACGGAGGTGTCGACGCCGGCCGCGGCCGGGCTGATCGCGCAGAAGATCCTCTTCGCCCTCGGCGCACCAAGCCGCATCGGCAACCACGTGCTGCGCTTGAGTGCAAGCATCGGCATCTGCATCTACCCGACCGATGGCAAGGACGTGGACGTGTTGATCGAGCTCGCCGATGCCGCCATGTACCGCGCGAAGAAGCAGGGCCTCGCGAGCTTTGCCTTCCACGCCGACGACAAGTCGCTGCTCGCAGAACCGCAGCCCGTGGTGCTTGCATCGCTGCAACACCCCCTGACCCGGCACGACGCTGCCGTGGACGAGCACGAGCACCGGCTGGCGCAGCTGCGCGAGGCGAATGAACAGCTCGTGCTGACCGCCCTTGGCGCGCAGCAACTGCTCGCCGCCGCCGAAGAGGCGCGGCGCCGCCAGACCGAACTGCTGGCCACCGTGGCGCACGAATTTCGCAATCCACTGGGCCCCATCCGCACGGCCGCGGCCTTGTTGAGCCACGTGAAAGTCGAACAGCTCCCGCGCCTGCAGGCGATCATCGAGCGCCAGGTGCTGCGCGTGTCGCGCCTGGCGAGCGACCTGCTGGATGTCTCGCGCGTCGACTCGGGCAAGCTGCGGCTCGAGGTGCATCGGCTCGAGCTTCGCGACGTCATCGACGAGGCCGTCGACATGTGCCGGCCGGCGATGGACGTGCGCATGCAACGCCTGCGCGTGCAATTGCCCACGCGCGCGCTGACGATCGAGGGTGATGCCATGCGCCTCGGCCAGGTCTTCGGCAACCTGCTCGACAACGCGTCCAAGTACTCACCGGACGGGGGTGAAGTCGTCCTGACGGGTCGGGTCGATGGCGACAGCGTTGTCGTGACGGTGGCCGACAACGGCATCGGCATGACGGCCGAAGCCCTGCCGACCGTCTTCAGCGCTTTCGTGCAGGAACCGCACGCGGTGCACTTCAATGGCGTGGGCCTCGGACTCGGGCTGACGGTCGTGCGCGAGCTGGTGCAGGCCCACGGCGGCACTGTGGTGGCGGCAAGCCGCGGGCCGGGCATGGGCAGCGAATTCGTGGTCACGCTGCCAATCGGCAGCAAGCCACCCGTCCAGGCGGGTTGACCCGTCCCGTGCACGCGATCCGGGCTTGTGGCTCACGGTCGCGCGAATGCCGTGGACAGCGAGCATTGCGCTCGCCGCCACGGCATCGCACATCAACCAAGCTCGATCAGCAAGCCCACGCGAAGGACGTGCACATGTTGGTCAGCATTGTCTGCAGGCGCGAGTCGAACACCGCGCCGCCCTGGTACATCGGGCCGGTGGCGATCGGGCCGTATGACACCACGGACACGAGCCGGTTGTCGCCGTTGTCGCTCGGTGCCGTCGTCGAACTCGCATAGGCCTTGCGGAAGTTCAGCACCACGCCGCCGCCGCTGGAGCCGCCAGTCATGTCAGAACCCCACAGCCCGGTGTTGTTCGAACCCGAGGTGGTCTGTGCATCGATGCGGTGGTTGATGGCGCCGCTGTCCAGGTTGTTCGGATAACCCAGCACCGACACCTGACGGCCGATGAGCGACGGGTACTGCCAGCCGAGCCAGCCGGTGTAGTCGCCGATGCGGTAGCCGCTAGCGTTCTTGTTGAAGACGATGAGTGCATAGTCGCCGCCGTTGGGCACGCCGCCGCCGCCGCTGAACCACTCGCTCGTGGTCGTGGTGGTGGCCCAGCTGGTCCACACGCCATAAGGCGCGGTGCCGGTGCGGTAGCCCGGCACGAACTGGAAGCTGCCGTACCACTGCCCGCTGCCCGAGCTCACGCAATGGCCCGCGGTGACGACGATGCCCGGCTTGATCATCGAAGCCGAGCACACCCACCAGCTGCCGCTGCCCGGCACCTTCTCGAACCACAGCTTGCCGGTGGCGCGCGTCGGGTACGACGTGTCGGCCTGCACGGGGTAGACCTGCGACGAGGTGAACTGCAGGCCTTGCGTGCCCACGGCTTGCGGAATGGGACGGCCGATGATGCTGTCGATGCGCTCGTCCATCGTCATGTCGAAGAGCTTGTGCGACAGGGTGCTCGCATCGGCCACGCCACCTTGCTGGCCCTTCTCGCCCGCGGTGGGCGCGATCTTGGCGGACTCGGCCGCGGCATTGAAATCGAAGGCCTGCGCCGGCAGCGCGCGAATGCCGGGCAGCACGCTCTGCGCGCTGCGGAAGTCGGCGGCCGACTTCGCTTGTGAGACGCCGGCCTGGCCCGACGGCATGGTCACCACGCCGGGTTGCACCGCGTGGACCGTGCCGGCCATGCCGAGCAGCACCATGCTTGCGAGAAGAGAGACTTTCATTGGGAATCCTCACTGAGTGTTGAATGGGTCTAAGCCCCTCGGGCAAGCCGTGCGAGTGCGGCAAGCGCCCAAGGGCCCACCCAATATCGGCGAAGGATTCGTGAGCCACCCCCCGAAGATTGGGGAGACGCGGCGGATGTCTCCCTAGGCCGAAGGCCTGACTCCCTAGCTTGATTCCGTCGAGTTGCTTTTGCACCAGCGTGCGCGGCACCGCGAATGCTTGCGTTCTAGGGAGAACTCGGAAGTACCAAGCGGCGCATTCCGATCTATAACGCGGCCCATCACAACAAGGTCGAGGAGGACAACATGGTTCGCCGCATCAAGCCTGCACCGACGAAGACCGTTGCCAAGTCCCGATCACTCCGCTCGCGCGACGTGCCTGCGCCGCAGGACAACGGCCTCGCCGGCTTCTCCATCGACGTGAGTGACAAGCAAGGCGCCAAGGCCATGAAGTCCATGGCCCGAAGCGCAATGCCGATGAGCCGCGGCGCGCCGGTGCCCTTCGAAAAGATGGACCCGGCATCGGCCGCACTTCAACATGTGGAGCAGGCCATGGCCAGCCGCGACGTGCCGGGCCTGAGCCGCCCGCAGATTGCAAGCGGCGCGAGCGAATTCAAGAGCCTGGGGGCCGAACCTCTGCCGCTGACCGGCACGACCATCGTCAAGTTCCGCCAGACCTTCCACAAGGTACCGGTGTATGGCTCCCTGGTGTCGGTGGAACTCGATGAACGCAACCAGTGCCTGGGCATCAACTCGTCGCTGGGCACGCCACACGATGTGGACCACATCGCCTCGGTGTCGCCGGCCGACGCGTTGAAGGTCGCGGCAAAGGAGACCGGCCATGCATCGGGCAGCCTGCACCAGACGCCGCGGCTGTACTACTACTTCGACGCGACGCACAGCCGCTGGACGCTTGCCTACATCATCGAGAACGTGCCGACGCACGAGGCGCAGCGTGCGCGCAGCACCAAGCCCGATTCACTGCTGAAGGATTTCGTGGTCGATGCACACAGCGGCAAGCTGATTGCCGCCCTGCCCCGCACAGCCACTGCGGCGGTCGAGGCACGTGCGCTCGACCAGCTCAACGCGCGCCGCCGCTTCACGGTGGAGAGCGACGGCAACGGCGGCGAGTCGACGCACGACGCGACGCTGAACGTGACCACCTACGACTTCGGTTTTCGCGATGCCGACAAGCAGGCCTCGCAGCTGCCCGGCAAGCTCGTGGCCGTCCCGCCCAGACCGTGGCATGTCGAGGCCATCGGCGCGCATGCCAACGGCGCAAACGTGGCGCGCTACCTGCGTGATGTTCTCAAGCGCCACAACATCGACAACAAGGGCGGCGAGATGGTGTCCAGCGTCAACTGCTGCGACGGCACGCAGAAGACGAAGGTGAAGCACGAGTGGCAGAACGCCTATTGGAACGGCGAGCAGATGGTCTATGGCCAGATCGCGTTTCCGAAGCAGGTGTTCTTCTCGGTCGCGTCGATGCAGGACATCGTGGGCCACGAGATGTTCCACGGCGTCATCGAGCACACCGCGCGGCTGGAATACCGCACGCAGGCCGGCGCGCTCAACGAGTCGTATGCCGACATCTTCGGCGTGCTCATCGCCAACGCGGGCAAGCCCATCAAGGACTGGACCTGGAAGATCGGCATGGGCTTCGACGGACCGGGCAAGCCGCTGCGCGACCTGAAGGATCCGACGCGCCACGAGCAGCCCAAGCTGATGAAGGACTACATCACATCCAAGCCGCCCTACGACGTGGACAACGACTGGGGCGGCGTGCACGACAACAGCGGCATCCACAACTTCGCCGCATACAAGGTGATGACGGCGCAGGACGCGCGCGGCCGCTACCTCTTCAAGCCCGACGAGCTCGCGGCGATGTTCTACATCGCGCTGTCGGTGCACCTGTCACGCACCTCGCACTTCACCGACAGCCGCCGCGGCGTCGTGCAAGCCACGCGCTCGCTGTTCCGCGGGAAAAAGCCGGCGCAGGTGCAGGCGAGAGTGGCGGCGGTGGAGTCGGCGTTCGACGCGGTGGGAATCAACGCGTCGAACGGCCCCGCCTAGGCTCGTTCTTCAACCATCTGCGATGACGACGCTCAGTCCCCTCTCCCGCTGGGAGAGGGTTAGGGTGAGGGCGTGGGCCTTGGCACGATGAAGACTTTTTCGAATCTATCGCCGTCGCCCTCACCCAAGTCTTACTTCTTCGCGACTTCTTCCTGCTTCGCCGGCTCAGCGGGTTTCGCAGCAGCATCCTTCTGCGGCGCTGCCAGCGTGGCGGTCTGTCCGAGATTGACGTTGATGAGATCCGGGTAGTCGTAGGCCGCGCCGGTGGACATGTCGACGCCAGCGCCGATGAACCCGCCGAAGAGGATGTTGCCGAAGGCCATGCCCTTGGTCGACGACTTGACGGTCAGCAGGCCCGGTGCGCTGCCATCTGCCGCGCAGCTGATCGCGAGGTCGTTGTAGCTTCGGCGAACCATGACCGATCCGGGCGTGGTCGCGAACCAGGTGCCTTTGTCATTGGACAGCTGGCACTTCGCGCCGACGACGTCGGCGCCGTTGTTCTTTGCCGTGACGGACAAGCTCTGGTTTTGACCGCTGACGATGGAAGCGCAGCCCGTGGAAAGGCACGCCGCGACGACGGCAAGAGTGATACGAAACATGGAAACTCCCGAAAGGTTTGAATATGCAGCTGGCTGCCCTCCAGCAGCCCGCTTGCGCGCACGATGCGCCGGGCGACTCTATCAGCGCGGCTGGGGGGCGGCGCGCCGCGGTGGGCGCGCCGCCCTGAAAACTCGTGCACTTTGCATCGAAACCCGAGGGGCGTTCCAGGTCGCCGGCCGTGGCCGGCGCCGTTTCAACGCTCGACTTCCACTTCGATCAGCTGCGCTTCTCCCTCGCCGCTGCGGTTGTCCAGCGTCACCACCATCAGGCCCTTGGCCGGCGTGCGGCGCCATTCGGCGGAGTTGACCGCGATCACGTTGGTCTGGTCGGTGCCTCCCGGCGCCACGGTGGCGAAGCCGCCTTGGCTGATGGCGCTGGCCCACACGTTGTACTTGGCCGTTCCGGCAACGGCCTTGCTGCCGCCGTTGATGAGGTCGAAGGACACGGCGTGGTACGCAATGCGGGGGTTCGACGCCGACAGGCAGGGTTCGCCCGCGCGGCACAGCTGCGATGACAGCAGCGGCAACTCCGCGGTGGACGAGTCGGTCGGTGCGGTAGCGAGGAAGTTGATCGACGCGCCGCCCGAACGCATGCTGAACACGTACACGCCCATGCGGCCGCTGAACGAGCCCGAGGTGACCAGGCCCTGGTCCACGCCCACGACCACGTAGTCGTCCACACCGTCGCCGTCCACGTCCACGTAGATGTCGAACTCGTTGGTCGATGCATTCGACCACCGGTCGAAGGTATTGACTGCGAAGACGAGCAGCTGGTTGGTCGCGTCCCACGGGAACGATTGGGTACCCACGGCGCGTACGTCATTGGACGCATTGCCGGCCAGCGGCCTGTCCGACAGGCCCCAGGCGTAGAAGTCGGCATCGCCGGCGATGGCACCACGTGAGTTGGTCACGGTGGCGACGGCCGTCGGGTTGGTGCCCTTGAGCTTGCCGATCCTGGTGGACACGTTCGACAGTGCGCGCGGCACGAGGTAGTAGGGCACCCGCAAGGTCGCGCCGCCGTTGTCGGACGCGCTCGCCGGCGTGAACTGCACAAGCCCCGCCACTTCCTTGAAGGACAGGCCGCTGCCGTTGGATGCCCCTGCGCTTGCGACGGGCACCGTGAGCGTGACCCACACGCCCGCCTCGCCTCGCGCCGGCACGGTCACGCTCGAGCGGTCCAGGCTCACCGTGTGGGGTGAACCGCCCGGCAACGAATCCGCCACGTTGAAGGTGGCCGGCGTGTTGCCATGGTTGCGCAAGCTGATGAACCGCCGGCCGACGAAGTCGCGGCTCATCTCCTCGAAGCCGAAGTTGAGCGCAACGGCGAAGCTGCCTTCATCGCCGCGCGCAACCACCTGCGCCGCGGTGGACTGCTGCGCCTGCACGAGCCCGCTGCCGCCGCGGCTGGTGCGGTAGTCCGCCACCTTGGCCGGGTCGCCGGTGTTGACCACCGCGCCCATCACTTCGGCCACCGACCAGCCAGGATGCGCCTGGCGCGTCAGCGCCGAGGCGCCGGTGACGTGAGGCGCGGCCATCGACGTGCCCGACAGCGTCGCCGCACCGTTGCCCGTGCCCATGCCGGTGGACACGATGCTCACGCCCGGCCCGGTGATGGTGGGCTTGAGGGCGCTGTCACCCATGCGTGGCCCGGCCGACGAGAACGAGGCGAAGGCCTGGTAGGCAGGATTGGCCAGCGGCGCGTTCGTCGCTACTGCAGCGCCGCCATCAGCCAAGCGCAGACGCGCGCCGTCGGAGGTGGATCCAGTGGGCAAGCCGCGCACGCCGAAGAACGGAATCGTCACGTTGTAAGGCCCAGTCTCGGCGCTGCCCGTGATCGGCCCTTCCACCGGCGGATAGCCCGTCGTGTTGTCGATCATTGCCGCGGCGGCCGCGCCGTTCTGCTGCGCAAAGATGGCCCGCGCCACGCGCGAGCAGGTGTTGCGCGTGGTGACGATCATCTTGCCGACGAGGCTCGCCGGAAAGCCCGGGTACGCCGCGTACTCGGCCTGCGAGCAGCCGAGCGCCACCGGCCCGCTCGGGTACGAGGTTCGCAACACGGCGATGGGGTAGCTCGTCCCGTTGCCGAAGACCGCGCCATTGGAGTTCTGCACGGCCAACGGGGCACCACCGGTGCTCAGTGCGAGCAAGGCGCCGGGGAAGGTCGGCGTCGGGTCGTTGGCAGCGACGGTGATCGCGCCATCGGCCGTCCCGGGCGAGCCGACGATGTACTGGTTCGGTCCGGCGTTGCCCGCCGACACGACCACCACCACCCCACCCTTGGCGGCGTTCGTGGCCGCGACCGCGTCGGCCGAGTCCTTCGAGCCGAAGGACGAGCCGAGCGACATGTTGATCACGTCCATGTCGTTGTCCACCGCCCACTCGATCGCATCGACGACCACGTCGGTGGAGCCGGCACAGCCGAACACGCGGATGGCGTACAGGTCCGCCTTGGGCGCGACGCCCGGCCCCACCGTCCATGCGTTGCCGGTGATGGTGGACGCGTCATAGGGTCCGCTGTAGGTGGCGCCTCCGGCCGTCACGCCGCTGCCGGCCGCGGTGCCCGCGACGTGCGAGCCGTGGCCCGCGCAGTCGAGCGGGTTCGAATCCGGATGCGGCACCGGCTGGTAGCTGGCGCTCGTGGGGTCGGCGTTGTAGTCGTCGCCCACGAGGTCGATGCCGCCCTTCACGCGCGGTGCACCAGGCCCGAACCACGCCGGGTTGGCCGGCGCCGTGTCAGATGCGAGCGCCGCGTCGTAGGCCGCCGTGGTGCCGGGGCCGCCGAAGTTCGCATGCGTGTAGTCGATGCCGGTGTCGATGATGCCGACCTTCACGCCCTCGCCATGCAGGCCGAGGTTCTGCCACACGGTGGGCGCGCCGACGGCAGGCACGCCGTGGATGTTGTCGGGCTTGATCGGCCACAGCGGCCGCACCGCCACCACGCCGGGCAATGCCGCGAGCTGGTTGACGCGGTCGGCGGCAATGCGCACCTTGATGCCGTTGTAGGCCGACTGGTAGTTGGCGAGCACCGCGCCGCCCATGCCGCGGATGTGCGTGTGCAACGCCGCCTGCGAGACGCGCAACTGCGCCTTGATGTCTTCCTTCTCGCGCCGCTCGAGCTTGCGGCCGGCATTGCCCTGGCGCACCGCGACCGGATCGGCCGCCAGCTGCACCACCACCGTCACGGGCTGCTTGCCCACGCCCAGCGGCGTCCATGCGGGCTTGATCAGGCTGCCGTCGCCCCCCGCGGCGTCGGGGCGCACCGCGCCGGATTGAGCCGGCACCAGGGCGCCGGCGACGGCGGCCAGTGCCGCGATGAATCGAATGGGGCGGATGCGCATGCGAGTCTCCCTCGACAGGTTGAGTGGACCAGGCGACAGGTCGTCGGGTGCGGGCGCGTGATCGACGCGCGGGACCCTTGCGGCGACAGAGTGCGGACCGTATCTCGGCCGCCTCGCACTAGACAGTGGGACAAACGTGGTGGGAAAACCCCCCGGCATGGACATCGAGGGGCGTCGCACCCCCGTCCACCACTCGCATCGGCGCGCCAGTGCGCGCCAAAACCTGTCTTCTCTTCCACCCTCAGGCCTTTCCCTAGCCCATTTCGCGAAATGGCGTACAGGAAAGGACAAGAACGTATCGTTCCGGTGCACTGTGTTGCGTATCTTCCCCAACGTCGGTGCAGGCGAAGCGCTTCGCGGCATCGAGTCGACACACACACAGACCGAGATCGTTTGCACAGGAGACAAGGATGAAATTCAACACCCTCGTGTTCGCCGCGTCACTGGCGTTCGCCGCCGCGACGCAGGCCGCCACGGAGATCGTGGTCGCCACGGTCAACAACGGCCACATGATCGAGATGCAGAAGTTGACCAAGCATTTCGAGGAGGCGAACCCCGACATCAAGGTGAAGTGGGTGACGCTGGAAGAAGGCGTGCTGCGCCAGCGCGTCACCACCGACATCGCCACCAAGGGCGGCCAGTTCGACGTGATGACCATCGGCATGTACGAGACGCCGATCTGGGGCAAGAAGGGCTGGCTGCAGGAGCTCAAGCCCGATGCCGCCTACGACGTGGACGACCTGCTGCCCGCCATGCGGCAAGGCCTGTCGGTGGACAACAAGCTCTACGCCGCGCCCTTCTATGGCGAGAGCTCGATGCTCATGTACCGCAAAGACCTGGCCGACAAGGTGGGCTTCACCATGCCCGCGCAGCCCACCTGGGCGCAGGTGAAGGAGCTGGCGTCGAAGATCCACGACCCGAAGGCGGGCGTGTATGGCATCTGCCTGCGCGGCAAGCCGGGCTGGGGCGACAACATGGCCTTCCTCAGCACGCTGGTCAACACCAACGGCGGCCAATGGTTCGACATGGGCTGGAAGCCGCAGCTCGAGACCAAGCCCTGGAACGATGCGATCTCGTTCTACGTGGATCTCTTGAAGAACTACGGCCCGCCGGGGTCGTCGGCCAACAGCTTCAATGAAATCCTCGCGCTCTACAACGCCGGCAAGTGCGGCATGTGGGTGGATGCGACCATCGCCGCGTCTTTCGTGAGCGACCCCAAGCAGAGCAAGGTGGCCGACAGGGTGGCCTTCGCACAGGCACCGACTGCCGTGACGTCCAAGGGCGCGAACTGGCTGTGGGCCTGGGCGCTGGCCATCCCCGCGGGCACCAAGAACGCGGATTCGGCCCAGAAGTTCATCAACTGGGCGACCTCCAAGGACTACATCAAGCTTGTTGCGAAGGAGAAAGGCTGGGCGAGCATTCCGACCGGAACGCGCAAGTCGACCTATGCGACGCCGGAGTTCCTGAAGGCCGCGCGCTTTGCCGATGCCGAGAAGAAGGCCATCGACTCGGCCAACCCGAACGACAGCACCCTGCCCAAGAGCCCGTACGTGGGCGTGCAGTTCGCGGCGATTCCTGAGTTCCAGGCGATCGGCATCGCCGTGGGCCAGCAGATGAGCGCGGCACTCGCTGGCAAGACCAGCGTGCACGACGCGCTGGCCGCAAGCCAGACGGCAGCCGATCGCGAGATGCGCAAGGCGGGCTACTACAAGTAAGCCTTGGGCGGGGCTCGGCGTGAATGCCGGGCCCTGATGACGCCAGACCGGGCGGCAATGCCCGGCCACCGAGACGGCCCGGCTCGAAGGCGAGACCTCGGGCACGAGCCACGGCGCCCAGGTCGAGATCTGGTTCTGTGAGGGGCCTTGGGGGGCGGCCTTCGGGCCGCCCCGTTTTCTTGTCGCCGCCACCCGTCAATACCCTCATGACACAAGTGCGGGAATCTCCCAGGAACCCAATGCAACAAAATATCAATCCTGGCGGCCCAAATATCGGGCGCGATGCACCGCGCTGGCACTCTTCAAACATGCATACCGTCGCACAGCCCATCGCATCCCCAGGCGACGACCTCGTCGCTTCGGACACCGTTCAAGTCGAACGCGCCACCGCATCGCGCTGGCTGCCGCGCGTGCTGCTGGCACCGGCCGTGAGCACGCTCTTCCTGTGGATGATCGTGCCACTCGCGATGACGCTGTACTTCTCGGTCGTGCGCTACAACCTCATGCAGCCCGGGCCCACCGAGTTCATCGGCCTGGCCAACTTCCACTACTTCGTCACCGACCCCGACTTCGGTCCGTCGGTCGTCAACACGCTGCTGCTGCTCGGCGCGGTCATCGCGATCACCGTGCTGCTGGGCACCGGCCTCGCGCTGCTCGTCAACGAGCCCTTCCCCGGCCGCGGCATCGTGCGCGTGCTGCTGATCTCGCCCTTCTTCGTCATGCCCACGGCCAATGCATTGCTGTGGAAGCACATGATGATGAACCCCATCTACGGCGTGCTCGCGCAGGTGAGCCAGTTCTTCGGCCTCACGCCCATTGATTGGCTGACCGACCATCCGCTGCTGTCGGTGATCGTCATCGTGTCGTGGCAGTGGTTGCCCTTTGCCTGCCTGATCTTCATGACTTCGCTGCAGTCGCTCGATCGCGAGCAGATGGAAGCCGCGCGCATGGACGGCGCCAACGCCATGCAGCGGTTCTGGTTCCTCACCATGCCGCACCTGGGCCGGCCGGTGGCCGTGGTCATCATGATCGAGATGATCTTCCTGATGAGCGTCTTCGCCGAGATCTTCACGACCACTGGCGGGGGCCCCGGCAACGCGAGCACCAACGTCGCCTTCCTCATCTTCAAGCAGGCGCTGATGAATTTCGACGTGGGCGTGGCGTCCGCGGGCGCGCTGTTCGCGGTGCTGCTCGCCAACATCGCCGCGGTGTTCCTCATCCGCCTCATCGGCAAGAACCTCGACAAGTGAGCCGGCCATGACACGCACCGACATCCTTCCGCTCGCCGTGCGCACCGTGTCCGCCTGGACGGCCACGCTGCTCATCGTCTTCCCGCTGCTGTGGCTCGTGCTCACCGCCTTCAAGACCGAGCTCCAGGCCATCCAGGTGCCGCCGGAGCTCTTCTTCACGCCGACGCTCGAGAACTTCGGAGAAGTGCAGGAGCGCAGCGACTATCTGCTCTTCGCGAAGAACTCGCTCATCACGAGCCTGGGCTCCACCATCCTCGGCTTGCTCATCGCCGCGCCCGCGGCCTACTCGATGGCGTTCTTCCGCACGCGCCGCACGCGCGACGTGCTGATGTGGATGCTGTCCACGAAGATGATGCCGGCCGTCGGCGCGCTCGTGCCCATCTACGTGCTCGCGCAGACGAGCGGCATGCTGGACACGCTCACCGGCCTCACCATCGTATTCACCATGTCGAACCTGCCGATCATGGTGTGGATGCTGTATTCGTCCTTCAAGGACATCCCGCCCGAGATCCTCGAGGCCTCGCGCATGGACGGCGCGACGCTGTGGGGCGAGTTCCGCCACGTCATCCTGCCGCTGGGCATGGGCGGGTTCGCGTCCACCGGCCTCTTGTGCCTGGTGCTGAGCTGGAACGAGGCCTTCTGGTCGCTCAACCTCAGCTCCGCCAAGGCCGGCACGCTGGCCGCACTCATCGCGTCGTATTCGAGCCCCGAAGGCCTGTTCTGGGCCAAGTTGTCGGCGGCCTCGCTCATGGCGATTGCACCGATCGTGGTCTTCGGCTGGTTCAGCCAGAAGCAGCTGGTGCAAGGCCTCACCTTCGGCGCCGTCAAGTAGGTCATCACGGGAGCACCCATGTCATTCCTCCAACTGCAAGGCATCGAGAAAACCTTCGGTGACGTGCGCACCATCAAGGGCATCGACCTCGGCATCGAGCGCGGCGAGTTCGTGGTCTTCGTCGGGCCTTCGGGCTGCGGCAAGTCGACGCTGCTGCGGCTCATCGCGGGGCTCGAGGTCATCGACCGCGGCAAGCTCGTGCTCGACGGCCGCGACATCACGCGGCTGCCGTCGTCCAAGCGCGACCTCGCGATGGTGTTCCAGTCGTATGCGCTTTACCCGCACATGAGCGTGGCGGACAACATGTCCTTCGCGCTGCGCCTCGCCGGCGCGAGCAAGGCGGTGATCGATGAGAAGGTGAAGCGCGCGGCGGAGATCCTGAACCTGCTGCCTTACCTTGAGCGCACGCCTCGTGAGCTGTCGGGCGGACAACGCCAGCGCGTCGCCATCGGCCGAGCCATCGTTCGCTCGCCCAAGATCTTCCTGTTCGACGAGCCATTGTCCAACCTCGACGCCGCGCTGCGCGGGCAGACCCGCGTCGAGATCGCCAAGCTGCACCGCGACCTCGGCGCCACCACCATCTACGTGACGCACGACCAGGTGGAAGCAATGACGCTCGCCGACCGCGTGGTGGTGCTGCGTGACGGGCAGATCGAGCAGGTGGGCACGCCGCTGGAACTGTATGACCGGCCCGCCAACCAATTCGTCGCGCAGTTCATCGGCACGCCGCGCATGAACGTGGTGTCGGCCGATGCGGTGCCGCAGTTCGAGGCGGTGCTCGGCATGAAGGTGCCGGCGGGCGGCTTCGTCGGGTTGCGGCCCGAGAGCATCGCCCTCACCTCGCCCGCGCAAGGCCAGGTGCAGGCGCATGTGGAGCTCGTCGAGGCGCTGGGCGCGGAGACGCTGATCCACGTGAGCACCGACCGCGGCGCGCAGTTCGTGTCGCGCCAGAACGAACGCACCGTGCTCACCGCCGGTGATTCGGTGGGCCTGCGCTTCGACCCCTCTCAAGCACATCTGTTCGACGCGCAAGGCCGCGTTGCACGCAACGCCAGCGCCGTCGCGCATTGACAAGCCTCAAAGACCGGAGTCCCGCTGAATGTCATCGTCCCTCGGACAGCCCTTTGTCATGCTCCACCTGGGGCTGGGCTCGTTTCATCGTGCGCATCAGGCGCTGTATGTGCACCGGTTGCGGCAGACCGGCGACGTGCGCTGGGCCATTGTCGGCGGCAACATCCGGCCCGACATGGCGCCCACGCTTGCCGCACTTCAGGCGCAAGGCGGCGAGTACACGCTGGAGACCGTCACCCCGGCTGGCGTGCGGCAGTACGAGCGGGTCACGTCCATCCAGCACGTCGTGCCCTACGACGCCAGCCTTGCGGGGTTGATCGAGATCGGCGCTGATCCGAACACGCGCATCGTGTCGTTCACGGTGACGGAGGCGGGCTACTACCTCGACGCGAGTCACCGGCTCGACCTCGCCTTCGACGACCTCGCTTCTGACCTCGATGCGGCGAAGAAGGGCTTGCCGGGCAAGACGATCTACGGCGCGCTCACCGCGATCCTTCGTGCGCGGCGGCAGTCTGGCGCGGGTGCCGTGACGCTGCTCAACTGCGACAACCTGCGCCACAACGGCGACCGCACGCGCGCGGGCTTGACGCAGTTCATCGAACTGGTGGGCGACACCGGATTGCTCGACTGGGTTCGGGAGCAGGCAAGCTTTCCCAACAGCATGGTCGACCGCATCACGCCACGCCCGGCACCTGAGCTTGCGGACCGCGTCCAAGCCGCCACCGGCCGCGCCGATGCCGCGCCCGTGATGGCCGAGAGTTTCATCCAATGGGTGATCGAAGAGCGCTTCGCCGCCGGCCGACCCGCATGGGAAACCGTGGGCGTGCAGATGGTCGATTCGGTGGACCCGTACGAGGAAGCGAAGATCCGCATCCTCAATGCGACGCACAGCTGCATCGCCTGGGCCGGCACGCTCATGGGCCACCAGTTCATCCATGAAGGCACCCAGGACGCGGCCATTCGACGCATCGCTTTCGACTACGTCACCGACGACGTCATCCCGGTCCTGCAGCCCAGCCCCATCGACCTCGCCGCCTACCGCGACGTGGTGCTGGAGCGCTTCGCCAATGCCGACATCCGCGACACCAACCAGCGCGTGGCGATGGATGCGTTCTCGAAGATCCCCGGCTTCATCGTGCCGACCATCCGCGACCGGCTCGCGCGCGGCGAATCCATTGCGAGCGTGGCGATGCTGCCCGCCCTCTTCCTCGCCTATCTGCAATGCTGGCACGAGGGGCGCATCCCCTACACCTACGAAGACCAGGCCATGGACCCGGCGGCCGCGCACGCCATCTGCGAGGCTGCGGACCCCGTCGATGCGCTGTGCCGCGACACGATTCTTTTCGGCGACCTCGCCGCAGACACTCGCGTGGTTGATGCCTTGCGGCAGGCCACGCAACGAGTGAACTCACTCATCGCCTCACTGAAATGAACACGCTCAAGCAGGAGAACCCTTGATGACCGGCCGTTTGAACGACAAGCACGCACTGCTCACGGGTGCTGGAGGTGGCATCGGCCTGACGGTGGCCGGCGCCTACCTCGCACAAGGCGCGCGCTGCACGCTGGTGGACATTGCTCCCGCGCCGTCCGCGCAGGCACAAGCGCTGATCGACGCGAACCGCGGCCGCGCGCAATTCCTGCAGGCCGACGTGTCGAAGCTCGCAGACATCGACGCCGTGATCACGGCTGCCACCGAAGGCCTGGGCCCCATCGACATCCTCTTCAACAACGCCGCGGTGTTCGACCTCGCGCCGCTGCTCGACAGCAGCGAGGCCATGTACGACCGGCTCTTCGCCGTCAACGTCAAGGGCGCCTTCTTCGTCATGCAGAAAGTGCTCGCGCAGATGACCGCGCGCGGCGCCAAGGGCGCATCCGTGATCAACATGGCCTCCCAGGCCGGAAGGCGCGGCGAAGCGCTGGTTTCGCACTATTGCGCGACCAAGGCCGCCGTGATCAGCTACACCCAGAGCGCGGCGCTGGCGATGGCACCGCACGGCATCCGCGTGAACGGCATCGCGCCCGGCGTGATCGCCACGCCGATGTGGAGCCAGGTCGATGCGCTGTTCGCGAAGTACGAGAATCTGCCGCTGGGCGAGAAGAAGCGCCGCGTGGGCGAAGCCGTGCCACTCGGGTACATGGGAGACCCGCAGGACATCTGCGGCGCGGCCGTGTTTCTCGCAAGCGACGAAGCCGCCTACATCACCGCGCAGACGCTCAACGTGGATGGCGGCAGCGTGATGAGTTGAACCGGAGACCGAAGCGATGCGAGCGAGACCCCGTCATGTTCCGCGCCAGATCAAGCCCGAGCTGGAGATCGAGATCTCGCGCAGCCCGTCGCTGGGCTACGAGCCGGCGGACGAGACGGGCATCATCCGCTGCGTCGAGCACGGGTTTCCGACGCCGCTCGCGCGCTGGCACTACCACGACGAGTACGAGTTGCACCTCATCGTGGCGACCTCGGGCAAGGCCTTCGTGGGCGACTGGATCGGGCAGTTCCAGCCGGGGCACCTGGTGCTGACCGGGCCGCGGTTGCCGCACAACTGGGTGTCCATGGACCAGGCCGGCAGTGTCGCCGTGCGGGACCTCGTGATCCAGTTCCCGCATGACCCCATCGCGCAGATGGCCGACATCGTCCCGGAGTTTGCCGAGGTGCTGCCCATGCTCGAGCGTGCCAGGCATGGCATCGAGTTCTTCGACCTGGGCGACCGAGCGCACGAGCACTGGCGCCGCGTCAAGGCATCGCACGGCACGCACCGCTTCGCCGCCTTCTGCGCCTTCATGGCCGACCTGGCGACGAGCACCGACTATCGGCTCCTCTCGAGCGTGCAACTGCAAGGCGTGGACGACGACCGCTCGCTCGCGCAGATCGATGCGGTGGTGAGCCGCATCACCGAGAACCTGTCGCAGAACCTCTCGGCCGCCGACATCGCCGCCGAGCTCGGCATGACGGAAAGCCGCTTCAGCCGCTTCTTCCGCCGCGCCACGGGCAACACGTTCACCGACTTCGTCAACCGCGTGCGCATCAACCGTGCGTGCCAGCTGCTGATGGAATCCGACAGCCTCATCACCGACATCTGCTATGTGGTGGGCTTCAACAACGTCGCCAACTTCAACCGGCGGTTCCTGGACATCAAGGGCATGACGCCGCGCGAATACCGGCGCCAGACGCAAAACCGGTTTGGGTTGAAGCATTGAGCTTGGTCCCCGAAAGGGGCCAATTGAAGAAGGCTCGGCCCTTGAACAGCTGCGCAATCGTTCGGCGGCACCCTGACCCTTGATAGGGACTGCCGAAGGAGTCAACGGCTTTGTTCTCCCGCCCCCGCTCATGTCAAGCGTTGATATGGCGGCACGAACTCCCCGGGACGCGTAGCATTCGAGAGTGCTGAAGACGATGGAGCAGCCATATGCGACATGGACTCGTTGTTCCCCACATCCTGGCAATCGCTGCAGCCACCACCGCCGTCGCGGCCGACACTGCATTGCCACCGGCCGATGCGTCGGCGGCATTTCAGTCAGCTGGCTTCAAGCACAAGGGGAAGAAGTGGCTGGCTTGCGCAGAGGGACAAATCAGCGAGGTTCGAGACATCAACGGCGATGGACGGCCGGAAGTCGTCATCACGGAGAGTGGCACTGAGTGCCACGGTATGACTGGAGAGGGCTACAGCCTTGTCAGCAAGCAAGCAAACGGCAGTTGGAAGCTGATTTCTCAGGGCACTGGGATTGTGGAATTTCTCAAGGGCCCGAAGGTCAATGGTTGGCCCGACATTCAAGTGGGTGGCCCCGGCTTTTGCTTTCCAGTGCTTCGTTGGAATGGCCAGCAATACATCCTCCATCGCTACGAGTACGAGGGCAAGCGCTGCAAGCCGTAGGGCCTTGCGCTCGTTGGCCGCGGCGCCACGCTCCATCAGTACATGCGTGCCACCGCCAGCTCACTGAGACGCTCCATCCCAGACGACCTGGCCCGACTGTTCGAGATCTACGGAATGGACACAAAAATGGATGGCGACAACGGCGATGTGCGCCTTCCAGTTCATGCCTCCTCCACGCCGAAGATGGAGAATCGCAGATGAATGTTGATCAGGATTGGACAATCGATCTGATGCGCAAGATGCGCACGCTGCATGAGCAGGGAAGTCGCGACGATGCGCAGGCGCTGTATCGGCGGCTTGCGCCATCGCTGGATGCGCTGGAGCAGCGCAATCTTTGGGATGGCGACTTCGCAAAGACGAGCCAAGCAATCGATCTGATTCTCTGGATGATCACCAAGGAAGACCTGCCGCCGTTCAGGAATGACTGGCCCACCTGGTTGAGCGACTGGATCATCACCCTGCAACGTCCCGTCCAGGTGCTGCCACCGTTGCGGCTGCTTCGGAAATCCGAAAGCGTTTCAATCACTCAATCGAATCAATGATTTCAACCGGCCCCGCATTCACCGTCCTGTACCGCTGGCGCTTGCACGAAGGCGCAGAAGCAGCATTCATCAAAGCCTGGTCGCGCATCTCCGAGCTCTTGCTCTCGCAGCGTGGCTCGCTCGGCTCGAGGCTACACCGCGGGCCGGACGGCTGGTGGTACAGCTACGCGCAATGGCCGAGCGCGCAGGCGCGGGAGCAGGCGTTTGCGGGTGAGCCGCTCGACCCGCAGGCGAGCCAGCAGATGCGCGAAGCGATCGCGGAAAGCCTGCCCGAGCTGGTGCTGGAATCGGTGGCGGACTTCATGGTGCTTTCGCCGGCTCCGCCGTCGAACATCGCCCGCTGATTCGAGCAAGCTCAATGTGAACAAGCCCGCGGCGCCAGTTCGGCACCAGCGCGCCCGGACCCGCGTCCTCAACTCAGGCCCGTCACCGGCAGGGCCGCGCCGTGGATGGCTCGTGCAGCCTTGGATGCAAGGAACACGATGGCATCGGCCAAGGCCTCCGGCGCGACCCAGCGCGCCGGGTCGGCATCAGGCATCGCACTGCGATTGGCCGGCGTGTCGATGATGGTCGGCAGCACGCAGTTGACGTTGATGTTGCGCTCGCGCAGTTCAGCCGACATCGATTCGACCAGGCGGATCAGCGCGCTCTTGGACGCGATGTAGGCGCCCATGCCTGCCGCGCCCTTCTGCGCCGAATAAGCGCCCACCGCCACGATGCGGCCACCTCCACGCTCAATCATCGACGGCACCAGCGCATTGGCGATGTGCAGGAAGGTGCGGGCGTTGATGTCGAGCATGAAGTTCCAGGACTGCTCGCTTGTCTCGTGCACCTTCTCGCCCATCGCAAAGCCGCCGGCCAGGTGGCACAGCGCGTCGATGCCGCCGGTGCGTTGCAGGGCGGACGCGACATCCGATTGGGTCTTCTCGCGGTCGAGCAGATCGGTCGCGACGAGGGTGGTGCCCTCACGCCGCGCGCCGAACGCCGACTCGAGCGCGGGCCCGCTGCGGTCCACGAGCACGAGCTTTGCGCCTTGCTGCGCGAAAGCCTGCGCGACCGCACGGCCCAGGTTGCCGGCGGCGCCGGTGATCATGACGGTGGCGTTGTCGAAACTCATGGGGCGCTCCTCGGGTGATGTCCGCCAGATGGTAGCGGCCGATCGACCCCGTGGTGGCGCCCCCGGCCCCTTACCTTCCCACCGCCCGCAGGTGCCGCCCGAACGACTCGTCCACGGCCTGCCGGGCGCCGCCGATGATGTTGAGCCCCCAGGTGAAGCCGTACACGTCGTCGAATGCAAGGCCGCCCAGCCTGTCGCGGATGCCCAGCACGGCATCGGGGTGCATGGGCAGGTGGTTGGGCACGCTGTGCACGAAGGAAACGTGGCGGCGGTCCTGCGCGACGTGGATGGAATCGCCGGCCAGCAGCGCACCACGGCCATGGGGGCCGTCCGCCCAGTGAAGCACCGTACTGCCGGGGAAATGCCCCGGGCAGTGGTGCAGCGTCACCGCTTCGGACAGCGTCAAGCGCGCCCCTGACCAGAACTCGATGTGCCGTGACCGCCGCTGCACCCACTGCCGGTCGGCCTCGTGAATGAAGATGGGTACGCCGCCCAGGGCGTCGCTCCACTCGACCATGGATGAATAGAAGTGCGGATGCGAGATCGCGATCTGCTGCACGCCGCCCATCGCACGCAGCTGCTCGACCGCATCCGGCGTGACGAGGCTGGTGCAGTCCCACAAGGTGTTGCCTTGCGGCGAGGGCACGAACAGCGCGCGTTGCGGAATGCCGAAGCCGGGCGTGATGCCGATGCCCACGATGTCGCCGTCCTGCTCGATGCGCACGCGGTGCGTCTGCATCAGCGCCTCGTGCGTCGTCCAGCTCTGCCCAGCCCAGCGCACGTACTGGCGGTCGTCGTTGCAGATGGCGCAAAGGGCCGGCGGCTCGACGCTGTCTTCGTGCTGCGTGCCGCAGGCCTGGCAGATGAACTTGGGCATGGTGGTCCTCCGATGGAAAGCAGTTCAAGTATGCGGATGCATCTGGACTGGCAAAAGGTCCAAAATCCGTCATTTCTACGGGTCCAAGCATGCAGCTCGACATCGACCTTCCGCCTGCAGGCAGCCGCCAGCGCATGGCGTCGCTGCACCAGCAGCTGAGAACCGCCATCCTCGAAGGCCGGCTCGCGCCCGGCACCCGCCTGCCCACGACGCGCGAGCTCGCGCAGACGCTTGCGGTGTCGCGCAACACGGCAGTGAGCGTCTACGAGCGCCTGATGAGCGAGGGCTACATCGAATCGCGGCAGCGGCTGGGCTGCTTCGTCGGTTCACTCGTACCAGGACGCAGCAAGACCGCCGCGCCCACAGCACGAAGCCCCAAGCGCGGCTCGCTGCCCGATGCATGGCGCGGTATTCGCGCATGGTCCGAAGAGCCGCTGCTTCCCGGTCCTCGCCATGATTTCCGAGTCGGCCTGCCAGACCACTCGCAGCTTCCGTGGGACACATGGCGCCGCCTCGCCAATCGCGCGCAGCGCGAGTTCGCGCGATCGCCCAAGGCCTACACCGACCCGCGCGGCGACCCGGCCTTGCGCGAGGCCATTGCCGGCCACGTGTCCTTCTCGCGCGCCGTGGCCTGCACCGCGGACGACGTGATCGTCACCTCCGGCGCGCGGCATGCGCTGGCCCTGCTCGCCGATGCCCTGGTCACACCGGGCCGCACGTTGGTGGCGGTGGAGGACCCGGGCTACTCCGCCGTACGCATGTCGATGGCGTTGCGAGGCGCGCTCGTTCAACCCCTTGCACTGGACGACGAAGGCCTGCGCGTGGACAAGCTCCCACCGCGCACCGGCGTCATCTGCGTCACGCCGTCTCACCAGTTCCCTGTCGGCATGCCCATGTCCTTGAACCGCCGGGCCCAGCTGCTCGACTTCGCGCGGCGGCAGGGCGCGGTCGTCATCGAGGACGACTACGACGCGGAGTTCCGCTACGGCGCGCGGCCGCTGGATGCGCTGCACTCGCTGGACGACCGCGGCGTTGTCTTCTACGTCGGCACGTTCTCGAAGGTGCTCTTTCCGGCCCTGCGCGTGGGCTTCATCGTGGCGCCGGCCTGGGCACGTGAGCGCCTGTGCGCCTTGCTGCATGCGACGCACGGCGCGCCGCCCCTGCTGACGCAGTTCGCGCTCGCGTCCTTCATTCGCGAAGGCCACCTCGCACGGCATGTGCGCCGCATGACGCGCATCTACGGCCGACGGCGCGAGCTGCTGCTGGAGGCGATGGCGCGGCACGCGGGCACGATCTTGAAGCCCGTTGATTCAACAGCGGGCCTGCATGTGAGTGCGCTGCTGCCGAAGTCCATCGATGCGCGGCGAGTCGTCGAAGCCGCCGCGGGCGAAGGCTTGGCCATGCAGGCGCTTCACGCCGGCAAGGGCCGCGTGTCCTGCAACGGCATCGCCTTCGGCCTCGGGCTCGCTCGCGACGACCGCATCGATGCCGGCATGCGGCTGCTCGCCTCGCTGCTGCGCTCGCACGCCTGACTGGCTCATGCCGTCGTCGCCACCCCCGACAGGAACCGGTGGATCTGCGCCACCGCGGCTGCGCCTTCTCCGATGGCGCCGCCCACGCGCTTGACCGAGCCTGAGCGCACGTCGCCCACCGCGAACACGCCCGGGATGCTGGTCTCCAGCGGCGCGCGCTTCGCACCATCGTCGGCGACGTCCAAGGCATTGCCGGTCTTCACGAAACCATGCGTGTCAACAACCACCGTGCAGCCTTCCAGCCAGCGCGTCTCCGGCTCCGCACCAACGAAGAGGAACACGTTGCGCAAAGGCTTGTCCTCCTCGATGCCGGCACGGTGGTCGCGCCACGTCACGCCGTCCAGGCCGTGTGCCGCGTCGCCATGGAACTTCGTGATCTCGGTCTGCGGGCGCAGCTCGATGTTCGATGTCGCATCGATGCGGTCAATGAGGTAGCGCGACATGCTCGCCGCCAGGCTGGGCCCGCGCACCAGCATGTGGACCTTGGCCGCGTGCTGCGACAGGAACACCGCCGCCTGGCCCGCGGAGTTGCCGCCACCCACCAGCGCCACCTCGGTCTTGGCGCACATCGTGGCCTCAAGCGCGGACGCCCAGTACCAGATGCCGCGTCCTTCGAACTCGCCCAGGCGCGGCACGCCGGGCCGGCGGTAGCGGGCCCCGCTCGCAATCACCACGGTGCGCGCACGCAGCCGCCGTCCATCGGCCAGACGCAGCGTCAGCTCCTGGTCCGGCCCCAAGCGCCCGCAGTCCAGCGATTGCACCTCGGCGGGAATCAGCATCTCCGCACCGAACTTCTGCGCCTGCACATACGCGCGGCCGGCCAGCGCCTGGCCCGAGATGCCCGTCGGAAACCCCAGGTAGTTCTCGATGCGCGCGCTGGCCCCGGCCTGGCCGCCGTAGGCGCGGCAATCGAGCACGACCACGCGCAGGCCCTCGGAGGCGGCGTACACCGCAGTGGACAGGCCAGCAGGCCCCGCGCCCACCACCGCCACGTCGAAGAGTTCGTCGTGGTCCACCGTGTCGACCATGCCGATGCAGCGCGCCAGTGCCGTCTCGGTCGGGTTGACGAGCACTGCGCCGTCGGGGCACACCGCGAGCGCCTCGCCCGCCGGCACGCCGTACTGCTCCATCAATGCCGCCGCACCGGCGTCCTGGCCTGCATCCACCACGTGGTAGGGCTCCCCATTGCGACGAAGGAAGTTCTGCAAGCGCAGCAAGGCTGCCGAACTGGGTTCGCCGATGAGCACCGGTCCGCTCGCCCCTGCCTCGATGAGCGCCACGCGCCGCAGGATGAGCGCACGCACCAGCCGCTCGCCGAGGTCGGCCTCCGCGATGATGAGTGCGCGCAACTGTCCGGGGCTCAGCAGCAGCACCTCCACGTCGTCCTGCGCGATGCCGTCGACCAGTGCGGGCTTGCCCGACAGCGAGCCCACCTCGCCCATGAAATGGCCGCGACTGTGCTGCACGATGGGCGTGACATGGCCCATGCCATCACGCTGGCTCACGGCGATCACGCCCTTGAGCACGACGAACATGCCGGGCGCGGGCTCGCCGGCGGTGATGAGGCGCGTGCCGGCCGGATGCGCCTGTTCGGTGCCGAAGCGGCGCATGCGCGCCATCTCGGCATCGCTGAGCACGGGGAACATCTGGTGCCGGCGAGACAGGAGCTCGCTGGGTGCGTCGTCGGCCATGGCAAATCCTGGGCGGGGGAGAGGTGCGTCGATTAGACGCCAAGCTAGGGGTGGCGAGCGGGCGGCGCGCAGCCTACCCTGCTGTTGCGCTGGGTCTTGGCGCTCGGCACGGCAGGCATCGCGAGCAGGCGACGCGCTGATGAAATCGCTCGACATCCACGAAAGGCCACCATGCAGACACTGCGCACGCTTGTGATGGGTTGCCTCGCCGCTGCCTGCATGGGCCCATCGTTCGCCACCGACCTGCCCACCGTCGGCGGTGGTGGTGGTGGCGCCTTCCGAACAGCCTGCGGGCCGCATGGTTTTCTGTCCGGCATCCGCGGCCGCACCGGCGACTGGATCGATGCGGTCGAAGCGATGTGCGTTCGCTACGACGCCCAGAGCCAGTCGGCGGGCCCATCGTTCGCGCTCGGCGATGTCTACGGCGGCAACGGCGGCGGCGGCCGCGCGTCCATCTGCCCGCAGGGCATGGCGGTGCGCGGCTGGGAAATCGCGAGCCTGGACAACGGCGGGCAGGTGCTCGTGCAGTACATCCGCCCCAGCTGCCAGCCCTTGCCGATTCGCGGCAGTGCGCCCTCGACGGTCGGTGCATTCTTCGGCGGCAATGGCGCCACCGATGGCTCGCGCACGCGTGTCTACAGCTGCCCCGAGGGCCAGCTGGCCGTCGGCATGCATGGTGCGTCGGGCGCATACGTCGACCGCGTGGGCCTGATTTGCCGCGAGGCGCCTTTCATCCTCGGCCGCCCGACGCCGGCGCCCGCGCCGCCCCCGACGAAGACCACCAGCGGGCCGGCGCAGGTGATCGTGGGCCGGACGCCGGCTCACCCCCGCGTGACGCCCACGGACACCGTGCCCGCGAACGGCGTGCCTGTGCGCGCGGGCCGCACCTACAACTCGCCGATGATCGTCGCCGGCAACGGCGAGACCGTCATGCTCGACTTCTGTCGCGAGTGGGGTGCCAACTGCGGCAAGCCCGCCGCCGACGCCTTCTGCCGCTCGAAGGGCCACGCCGATGCCGGCCAGTTCCAGATGAGCGAGGACATCGGCCACACGGCCATCATCAGCAGCGGCGCCATCTGCAACGCGCCGAGCTGCGATGGCTTCGTGAAGATCGAGTGCAATCCGTGATGCATGAAGCGTGACGCGAGAGGCGTGCGGATAAAACCGGGCAGCGTCCGACACCCCTGTCAAGCGCAGGGTGCACGGGGCCATCCGCAGAATCCGCGGCATGGTCAAGCGAACCGCCGCCTCAATCTGGGCAAAGTCTTTCCAACGCAGCTTCTCGGCGATGAGCCGCCACGCGGTGCGCCACGGCTCGGGCGTGATGCGCGAGGCGCTCAAGCCCGCCATCGACCGCCGCAAGCCGCCGCCCGGCGCGGGCGACTGGATCGCGGGGGTGGCCGTCGGCACCACCGGCGCGCGCCGCTACCGCCTCTACCGGCCGCCCGGCGTGAAGATCGGCGAGCCCTTGCCGCTGATGGTGATGCTGCATGGCTGCGGACAAGACGCGAAGAGCTTCGCGTCGAGCACGCGCATGAACCGCATCGCGGCACGTGAACGCTTTCTCGTGCTCTACCCCGAGCAAGACCGCCTGGCCAATCCGCAAGGCTGCTGGAACTGGTTCGACACCAGCTCCGGCCGCGCCTACGGCGAAGCGGCGCTGATCATGAAGGCCATCGACCAGGCCTGCCTCTTCTACCCGGTGGACCGCGCGCGCATCGCGTTGGCGGGGTTGTCGGCTGGTGCGAGCATGGCCGCGCTGCTCGTCACGCGCCATCCCGAACGCTTCAAGGCAGTGGTGATGCACTCCGGCATTCCGCCCGGCACGGCACATTCGGGCGTGTCTGCCATCGGCGCCATGCATGGGCATCGATCGACAAAGCCGCTTCCCGCGGCCACGCTCTCCGCCCCCGCCGCGTGGCCGCCGCTGATGGCGATTCACGGCGGGCTGGACCGCGTGGTGTCGTCGAACAACGCGCACGCCGCGGTGCAATCGTGGGCCGATGCAACCGGCGCGCGTTCGAGTGCCAAGCGCAGCGTGCAGCGTGGCAAGCGCCATGCGATGAGCATCACTGACTACAAGCGTCGCGGCACGCTGGTGGCCACGCTGGTCGAGGTGGCACAGCTGGGCCACGCCTGGAGTGGCGGCGCGGCGAGCGAGCCTTTCAGCGACGCACGCGGACCGGATGCATCGCGCATGGCGTGGGCGTTTGCTGCGAAGCAGTTCGCGCAGTCCACTCGTGCCTCCACGGCGATGCGCGGCTCGCCGAAGATCGCATCCAGCCGATGAAGAAGCAGCCATGGCCATCCGCACACCATCACCCCGACTGAGAGACTGCATCGCACGTGTTGGTGAACAACGCCTGGGGCGGGCACGAGAGCTTCGATGGTGTGTTCGATGCGC
This sequence comes from uncultured Comamonadaceae bacterium, assembly GCA_966211955.1. Taxonomy (GTDB): domain Bacteria; phylum Pseudomonadota; class Gammaproteobacteria; order Burkholderiales; family Burkholderiaceae_C; genus Albitalea. Next base: position 129,810 of record CBIHOF010000005.1, read on the forward strand.
CCTTCTGGCAACACCCGCTGGCGCACGGGGACACGATGTTCGACCGCGGCGTGCGCAACCACCTGCTGGCGAGCCGCCATGCGGCGCCCTTGATGGTGGCGCCGCAGCGCGGGCTCATCGTCACCACCGCCTTCTGGGACCGCGGCCACTACCTGCGCGGAATACGGCTTGACCGACGTCGATGGTCGGCGCGTGCCTGCGTTTGAGATGAATGCCTGAGGGGTAATGTGCGGACGGGCGCGAGGTGTGAAAGGGGACCCAGGAATGCCGTCGAAAGAAAGTCCACATCGGGACAATGATTTGCAATAAATCTACGTATGGACTAGAGTTCACCCCATGTGTGCCGCACGATTTGCCCCCGACAAGACGCCCGCCAAGCCCCCCGCGCTTGATTCCGCCGCCACCGCCAGCGCCGGCTTGCGCACCTTCTTCAACATCACCCGCGCCTGGGGCCTGAACGCCACGGAGGAGCAGAAACTCCTGGGCGTGCAGCGCTCCACCCTCTACACCTGGCGCGGCGGCGACTTCCCCGCCCGGCTCGATGCCGACACGCTGGAGCGGCTGAGCTACGTCTTCGGCATCTACTCCGCCCTGCACGTGCTCTTCCCCGTGCCCGAACGCGCCGACGCCTGGGTGCGCAAGCCCAACGATGCGCCCCTCTTCGGTGGCGATTCGGCACTCGCCCGAATGCTCGGCGGCCACGTGGCCGATCTTTTCCAGGTGCGCCAATACCTCGACGCCGTTCGCGGCGGCGTGTCTTGAATCCGAAGAACGTTCCGGTCGTCGAACTCGACTGGGGCGCCACCTACCGCCTCATCCCCAGCCGCTTCCCGCCCATCGGGCTGTTCGAGCGCGTGGCCGACCCGATCGACCTCGAAGCGGTCTACGCCATCGAGGCGCTGACCAACCCGAGGCTGCGGCAGGAAGTGGGCGAGATCTCGCTCGTGCCGCCAGGCGAACGCATGAGCGGCCCGGGCAGCAGCGCGATCATGGCCGCCTTCACCCACCTCAACCCGATGGGTTCGCGCTTCACCGACGGCAGCTACGGCGTGTACTACGCCGGCAAGACGCTGGAGACGGCCGTGCGCGAGGTGAGCTACCACCAGGCGCGCTTTCTCGCCGCCACGAAGGAGCCGCTGATCGAGATCGACCTGCGCTGCTACAAGGCGACGGTGAAGAAGCCGGTGCACGACTTGCGCGGGCTGGGATCGAAGCTGCCCGGCGTGTACGACCCCGACCACTACGCGGCGGCGCAATCGCTGGGCGCGAAGCTGCGCGCGATGGACAGCTGGGGCGTGGCCTACGACAGCGTGCGCGACGAAGGCGGTGAATGCGTCGGGCTGTTCAAGCCGCTCGCGCTGAGCGCCGCGATGCAAGGCCAGCACGTGGCCTTGCAGTGGAACGGCGTGCAGATCGAGTCTTGGTACGTGAAGTCGGAGTTGCGCAGGCTCTAGCGTCAATGCGGCCGGCCATGCCGCGCATGGTCCTCGCCGATCGCCTCATGCCCGCGCTCCAGCGGCCCAACCGGATGCGGCACCGCCCTTGCCGTCACTACCTCCGGAACTCCACGCGGCGTTGAGAAATCCGCTGCGATGAAGTTCTCGCCCAACACTTTCTTTGCCAGTTCGTAGTACTTTTGCCGATCAGCCAGGCCATTGGTGCCACCGTTGATGCGCTTCGTGATCGCGACGAAATCCTGCTTGTCGGCCAGCTCATTCAAGCCATTGCTCTTCCAGAACAGGCCCGCAGTCGCAAAGGCCCAGTCGGGTTGCGCCGCCAGCTCCGGGTTGTCGACCAGGTCCACGCCGAGCAGCTCGCCGTACTTGCGGTAGTTGAAGCGCCCGGTGATCTGGATCGGCCCGCGGCCCTTGAAGCGGCGCCCGTCGCCCGGCTCGGTGTTGCCCAGGCGCTTCGCCAGATCCGACGGCGGCTCGTAGCGCCGCTGCGCGTCGGTCGGCCCCCAGATCTCCTCCATGAACCTGAACTCGCCCGACTCGTGTGCAATCTGTGCGATGAAGGCCGCCGTGCGCAGCATGGTGTCGATGCCATCGGCGGCCATGGCCGCGTTCAGGTGCGGCAGGTAGAGCACGACCTTGGCCGCGGGCAGATGGGTCATGACTTCTTGCAACTGGGTATCGGTGATCATCGCGTCCTCCGTTCATGGTTCGTCCAGATCGATCGACGCCAGGGCGGCATCGGTCCAGGGCTTGAGCTGCGGCTGGCGCCGCGCCAAGTCGCCAAGCGCAGGCGACAGTTCGGACCAGCGCGCGTGCCTGAGGCCGCGCGCCATCGCCTCGGCAAATTCCAGGCGCTCGGAACCGAGCAGGCCCTGCATCACCGTCAGCGTCGATGCCTGGAACGGACCTTCGGCGAAGGCCGCCAGGCGTTCGATCCACGGCGCAAGTTCGCGGGGCTCGCTGACCGCGGCAATCTCGTTCATCACGTCAACGTCGTCGAACAGATCGAGCACCTGGCCGATGTCCGCCAGCAGCAATGCCGCGTCGGCGCCGTCGATCACGAGCGCCGTGAAGCGTGCGTCGATCCGGCGCACCGTCAAGGTCGCATCCAGGCCATCGACCCGCCATGACGCATCGCCGCCGCGCATCGGCTCGACGCGCGTCCAGCGCATCTGCTGCGCGAACCCGACCATGTCCTCGACCGTCGATTCAAGCAATGCGACCTGGGTGCTCATGGGGTGCCTTGAACGTCATGCATCGTGCCGCCCGAGGGCGAGGTTCTGCTCGGTGATCCGCTTGATGGCCTGCTTCACATCGGTGCGGACCGCCTCGGTCAGGCCGTGTTCGTCCTTGAACATGATGTTCTCCGCACCGTAGCGCGCTTCCATCACGCTGGCAATGAAGTGGATCTGCTGATCGATCATCTTCTGCAGCTTGGGTGCCCGGGTCTTGATGTCGCCAGCGCCTTCGTGCGCCGCCGTTCGGCGCTCGAGGTTGCGTGACGTGCCCACCGCGCCTTGCGGCGTCATCGGGTCGCCGGCAATGCCCTGCTTGTGCGGGATCATGCCCTGCCCCACCATCTGCGCCTGCTCCATGGTCACCACGGCCGCCTGGCCACTGCGGCTCATCTCCACCACCTTGAGCAGCGCCTGCTGGGCCGCGAAGTCGCGCGCCGCCGGAGCGCGGTGCGGGCCGGCACCGCCGAGCATGGTCACGTTGGCAAGCGACTGCATGGCCGCGACCGATCGCTGGTCCTGCTGGGCGGCGGCCTGGAACAGCGCGGGGTGATCGTCGTACTTCCCACCTTCGCGCACATGCTGCAGGCCGGGCCCGAGCGGCTGCCCGTGCTGTGCCGCAGTGCGCGGGCTGCGGTCCACGGCAGCGCGGCCGCCGCCCGGGAACTCGACGTGCGTGGCGCCGCGCATGCGCTTTTCGCCAAGCACCTGCGACAGCGCCACCGCGTCCGCCGGTGAGTCCACCTTCAGCGGGTCCTTGGCGGTGCCGCCTCCCTTGGCCATCGCCTCCTGGTGCTTGAGCAGCGACTTCTGCACATCCGGACGCGCGAAGATCTCCTTGGCCACGTCGTAGATGAGCTTGCGCAATTCGCCGCCATGCTTGCGGACGAAGGCGATGACGTTGTCCGCCGGGTTGATCTGCGCGATGACCTGTGCGCTGCCGCTCGAGTTCTGCAACGCAAGCTTGGTCAGGCGGTGCTGGATCTTCCAGATGAGCAGCCGCGCGCGCACGAGCAGGCCGCTGACCTTGCCCTTGGCCACCATCTGCTGCAGCTTCGGCCGGATCGCATCCACCGCCTTGCGCAGCCGCGCGGCCTTGTCGTCCTTCTTGTCCTTCTTCTTCTCGTTGTGGTCCTTCTTCTTGCCCGCCTTCTTCGCGTCCTTCTTCGCCTTCCTCTTCGCGCGCCAGTCGCTGAACTTCTTCTTCAGCCCCTTGAACTTGGCTCCGATCTTCCTGGCCACCTTCTTGAGCGCCGCACCGACCTTCTTCATCGCGGCCTTGACCTTGGCCATGATCTTCTGCGCGATGGCCTTGACCTTGCTGCCCACCTTGGACGCCGGGCCGCGCAGCTTCTTGAGCAGCCAGTTGGCGACGAAGTCGATCACCACGATCGCGGCCGACGCGAGAAGCTCTGCGAACTGCGGCCCAGCGCCGCCGGCCTTCACCGCCTTCAGGAAGGACACGAACTTGCCGAGCGCGGCGATGATGCGCTGCACCGTGCCCCACGCCGCCTGCAGGCCCTCGATGATCGCCATCACGGCGCCCGCGGCCGGCACGATCATCGCGACCACCTTCTCGATCAGCAGCTGGATGAGCGCGCTCGGGATCGCTGCCTTCAGCGCCTCGAAGGCCATGTGGCCCACCTCCTTCATGGAGATGCCGCCCTTCTTCAGCACGTTCCAGATGGTCAGGCCGACGCCGAGAACCTCCTCGAGCTTGTCGTTGAACCAGCCCTTCACCGCCGTCTTGAAGGCCTTCCACAAGTGGTTCTTCACGCCGTCCATCACGGCGGCGCCGAGGTTGCTGATCCAGCCGCCGGGGTTGGATGCGATGTCCTTGATGAGCACGACGAAGGTGCCCACCAGGTCGGCCACCATCTTGGCGTACTTGATGGCGCCGTCGACCACGGCCTTGGCCGCGTCCAGCACCATGAACATCGCCTTCTTGTAGGCGTCCAGCAGGAACTCGAAGGCCTTGCCGAGCAAGTCGAGCAGCTTGGTGATGCCTTTCTTCAAGGCGTCGGCCAGCTTGTTCACCGCACTCTCGGCATCCTTCACGCGGTTCTCGATGAAGCGGCGCCACTTCTTCTTCAAGCCGGGGAAGGCCGCGAGGAAGACATCGCCCAGCGCAATGAGCGCCGCGCCCACCGCCTTGATGATGGACACGATGGCCTTGCGCGCCGCTTCGATCACCGCGACCGCGAGCTTCTTGGCCTTGTCGATGATGGTGCGAACGAGCTTCTTGGCCGCATCGAAGATGGCGGTGATGCCCTTCTTGAGCGCATCGAAGAACGAGGCCACCTTGCTCGACAGCCAGCCGAACACACCACCCGAGTCCTTCTTGGCTTCGGCCTTCTTGGCGGCGGCATCCGTCTCGGCCTTGGCCTTTTCCTCGCCGGCCTGCTTGTCGCCGTCCTCGATGTGCTTGGTGGCGTCCGCATCGGCCTTCGTCTGCTCCGACGTGACGCGCTCGTTGCCCTTGGCGACTTCCTTGCCGGCCTTGTCGTTGGTGCTCTTGATCTCCTTGTTCTGCTCGGCCGTCCAGTCGGTGCGCGCCTTGGCGACTTCGCCGCGTGCACCAGCCTTCTCGGCCTCCTGCTGCGCGAGGTTGTCGTCCTTGAGCTTGGCCATCTCCTGGTCGTTCTTGGTCTTCTCTTCCGAGACCTTGGCCTGGTGCTCGCCTTTCTTGGACGCCATGTCGGCCTGCGACTGCGACATCGCGGCGCTGACTTCGGGGCCCTTCTTTTCCTTCGCGATGATGCCCAGGCCCTCTTCGGCCGCAGCCGCATCGGCCGCCGCACCCTTGCCGCCACCGCCGCCCGGGTCGACGACCGCCGGGCCCTTGATGACCTCCTTGGGCCGTGTCACGCGGATGGCGTTCTCGCCCGCGGGCTTGGCCGCATCGACCGCGCCCTTGGCTTGCTGCTCGGCAACGGTCTTGTCGAGTTCGGCCTTCTGCTGGTCGGCGGCCGCCGGGTCGGCATCTCCCGTGAGCTGAACCTGCGGCGCCGCGCCGGCTGACACGTCGAGGCCCGGGTCGGTGGTGGGCATGTCGTCCACCGCGCCTTGCACCTTGGCGCCGTCCTCTTCGGAAATCTTGCCACCCTCGCCGGCCGTGACGGAAGGCGCCACCACGTCTTCGCTCGGCGCGGGGCCGGCCTGCGGCGTGGCTTCGGGCTGCGGTGTTTCTTCCGAGGCTGGCGCATCGACCGGCGCCGGCTTGTCGCCACCTTCACCGCCGTCGTCGGTCTTCACGCAGGTCGCGGGCGCGCCATCGGCCCCCACCTCGGCCTGCGGGATCTGGTCTTGCAGGGAAGTGGCCTCTTCGCCGGCCGTGCGGTCGATGGAGCTGCTCACGCCGGCCAGTGCGGCGCCTGCTTGCACGGGGCTCAGGGAAGCAGCAGCGCCCAGCCCCGAGGCCGGGTCTTGCGATGCGGTGTCGGGCGGCGGACCCTCTTCGACCGCCGGCGCACCGCCACCGCCGCCTCCTCCGCCTCCACCACCACCGCCGCCTTCACCGCCGCCGCCGACGCTCTCGCCCAGGTCGGCGATGCCGGCACCCTTCTCGCCGGAGCTGAGCTCGGCATCGGCCGGCGCAGCGGAGCCGGCGCTGGAATCGGCGTGCTGCTCGGCCTGGTCTTGTGCATGCTCTTCGCTGCCGGCCTCGGCCACGCGCTGCGTGTCGGCGTGCTGCTCGCGGGTTTCACGGGTGGCTTGCTCGCGCTGGATGGTCTCGGGGTCGGCGGCGCTGGCGGACTCGGGCGATGCGGCCTTCTGCAGGTCCCGCTCGATCGGCTTGGGTTCGGCCGGAGCTGCACCTTCACCGCCTTCAGCCCCACTGCCTTCAGCCGCACCGCCAGACGCCTCGCTTGCGGAGGCCTCGCCTGTGGCGCCCGCTTCAGCACCACCTGCGCCCGCGGCAGGCTCGGCGGCGGACGCAGCACCGGCCTCACCACTTGCGTGGCCGGCCTCTTCGGCTGGCGCCGCGCCGCCGCTGGCCTCGCCCGCAGTTTCGCCGCCACCTCCACCCGCTGCCGGCTCGGCATGCGCTTCCTCCGCCGCGGCCTCCGGGTTGGCGGCGGCCATCTTCTCTTCGGTCTTTTCCTGCGCCGCCTCGGCGGGGCCGGCTGCGCCGCCGGCGGGCGTGGTCTCGGCTGCGGCTTCAGCGCCCTCGCCGCCACCGCCACCCGAGTCGCCGGCTGACGCCGCGCCAGCGGCACCGCCACCACCGCCACCACCACCCGCGCCTGCACTGGTCGCGCCGGCAGCACCACCGCCGCCGCCTGCCATGGCGGATGGACCTTCGTGCCCACCCGCAGCCGCATTGCCGGCTGAAGCTTCGCCGGCGACGGCCGGGTTCGGCGCGTCGGCGGGTGCGGCGCCCTTGGCATGCGCGCCTTCCTTGCCCGGAATGGCGGGTCCCGCCTTGCCGCCGACACCGTCCTTCTGCGCGGCGCCGGGCTCTTTGCCGCCGGCCTTCTGTGCATCCTTGGCGAGCTCGCCTTCGGTCTTCTTCGCGGGCGCCTTGCCCGCATGCGCTGCATCCGCCGGCTTGCCCCCGGCCGGCTTTGCATCCGCTGGCTTGGTGCCAGGTGCTGCAGACGGCGCGGACTTGTCCGATGGCGTTGCCGTCTTGAGCACGGGTTGATCAGCCTGCGCGGCCTGGATCGGCGACACCGTGGCCGTGCCGGACGCCGATGCGGGCTTGCCGGCTTGCGCCCCGACCGCCGGCTGCATCACGCCCGGTGCTCCGCCAACGCCGGGCGCCGCCCCCGTCGTGGCCGGTGTGGGCTGATCGGGCGTGGCGACCGGGCCTGCGGGCTGGGCCGCAGATGGATTGGTGGGATGGGCGCCGGGTTGAGTCGAGGGCGGCGAGCTGCCTGCGGGCGCCGTCGATGACGTCGATGCTGCCGGGGTCACCCCAGGCGCCGCCTGCGTCGACGGCATCTGCGCGGACTGGATCGACGGCGCCGCCGCGCCGTTCCCCGCATGCGGCCCGGCCGGTTGCACCGTCGATGCGGCGGTCGGCGACGCTGCGGTGGCCGTGACCGGCGATGCAGGTGCCTGCGCTGACGTGGCCGCCGGTGTCGCGCCCGGACTTGCGCCCGACGACCCGACGCCACCTTGCATGTAGCGCGGCATCGAGCTGTGCGGGCCGGCGGAGGATGCGCCTTGCAACGGCGACGCAGCCGGTGCGGCAGCCGGCTCCTTCCCGCCGCCCGCCCCCGGCTGCGCCTGCATCGCGCCTTCGGGCCTTGCCGATTGCGCCTTCGCCGGCTCCGGCCCCGCCTGATGTGCCACCGGCGCCGGCGTCGGCAAGCGCCTGCGGGGGTCTTGCGATGGCGGTCGGACGTCGAACACGGCGTGCCTGAGGGCTCAGAGACTGTCGGGAGCGCGCTGGCCGAGCTTGCGGTATTCGAGCGCGAGCGCCTCGCGCAGGTCGTCGGCGTCGAGCGGCGAATCGATGCCTCGCTGGCGTGCCAACAGCGCCGCGGTGAGCACGGCATTGCGGATGTGACCGCCGGGCAGGTCCACCAGCGCCGCGACCGCACTCAGCACGCCGGCATCGAGCGCGGGGGCATCGCCCAGGTGCAGCGCCCACAGCGTGCGCCGCTCGGCCACGTCGGGCAGCGGGAACTGCAGCACTGCATCGAGCCGGCGCAGGAAGGCATCGTCGAAGCGCGCCTTGCTGTTGGAGGTGAGCACCGCCACGCCGTGAAAGGTCTCGAGCCGCTGCAGCAGGTAGTTGGTCTGCATGTTGGCGTACCGATCGTTGGCTTGCTTCACATCGGTTCGCGCGCCGAAGAGCGAATCCGCCTCGTCGAAGAGCAGCACCGCGTCCAGGTGCTCGGCGCGCGAGAGCAGGTGCGCGAGGTTCTTCTCGGTTTCGCCGATGTATTTGCTGACGACAGCAGCGAGGTCCACGCGCACCAGTGGCCGCGCGAGGCGGTCGGCGAGCCATTGAGCGGCGAGTGTCTTGCCGGTGCCGGACGCGCCGATGAAGAGCGCCTTCACGCCATGGCTCAGGCGCCCGCGCAGCAAGGGGCCGAGCTGTGCGCCGGCGTCTGCGCGGGCGAGGCAACGCGTGAGCAAGAGGCCCAGCTCGCGGTGCACATCGGGTGGGCCGACCCAGGCATCGGCGGGGATGCGGTCGCTTGAGACCTGCGCCCAGGCGGAGAGGCTGCGCGCGCTGGCGCGGACTGCCTGCTCGATGGCGGTGTGGGCGGGTGCCGACGCTGCGTTCGTGGCGGCTTGCGCAAGCACCGAGATGCCGCAGCGCGACCGGGCGATGGCGTCGCGGTCGTTGCTGGCGATCGCATCGACGGTGGTGTCGCGCAGCGCACACCACAGCATCAGGCGGTCGTGCGCATCGGGCAAGGTGAGCTCGAATTCATGCAGCGGCAGGCTGGTGTCGAAGGCGGTGTCGTTGGCCGCGAGGACGATCAGCGGTGCGGTCCAGTGGGCGAGCAAGGGGATGCGGATGGCGCTGCCGGGCGCGGCTTCGGCTCGCCATACCGGGAGGCCGTGTGTCGCGATCAAGGCGGGCACGACGCCTTCGCGGGCCGCGAGTTGCGCGAAGGCTTCGGGCGAATGCGGGGGGGCGTCGTCGTTCGATGTGATCTCGAAGGCGGCGTGAGCCAGCTGCGAGGCGAGCCGTGCGGCGACGGCGCGCAGTTCGTCCGTATCGGCACCGCGCAGCACGATGGCGCAGGAGGCTTGCCCGGTGGTCACCTCCTCCGCAATCCGTTCGCAGGCCTCTGTCCATGAATGGGGCAGCGGCCACCGCGCCTCGAAAAGCGGCGCGAGCGTGAGCCGGCCGAGCGCCGTCGGCCCGACGAATGTCGGCGTGTCCGCGCGTCCCGATGCAGCCCCTTCGTGTCGCGGCGCGGCGTTGTTGGCGAGCAAGGCGACCAGCGCGGTGGGCATCTGCAAGCTGCGTGCGTGGGCGAGCTGGCCTGCATCGGCGAGCTGCAGCAAGCCGCTTGCGAGCGCGCTGCCTTGCAGCAATTCGGCGATGGCTCGGGAAGGCGCCGGTGCGTCGATCTCGTCGATGCGGGCCGCAAGGTTGGCGATGAGGCCGAGCGTCGGCCGCGCCGCGCCGATGCGCGACGCGCTGCCTTGCAGCAAGCAGAGCGCGCTGGACAAGGCAGGGTCGAGCTCGGACCACAGCGCAAGCGCAGCGGCGGCTTGCTCGATGGGGGTGAGGCCGAGTGCGTCGCAGACAGGCGCGAGCACCTGTTCATCCACGGGTGGCTGCGCGTTGGCGTCGAGCAGGGCGCGGGCATCAGGGTGGTCGAGCTGGTCGGGCGGCAAGGCGGCTGCGAGGGCTGCGATGAGCCGTTGGTGCAGGGGAAGGCGCACGCGCTTATCCATGCTCGGCCTCGCGCGACGGCAGGAGTTCGTCGTCGATGAAATGGAAGGTGACGATGCGACCGAACCATGGGACCCAGCCCGGGTCCGCATCGAGGCCGCGGCGCCGAAGGCGGATGTCGACGTCGCTCATGGGGTAGACGACGTCGATGTGGGTGTCGCTGGCGCTGACCCAGGCGGGGCGGCGGATGAGGGCGTGGAGGTCGAGGCCGGCGTGGTGGCGCAGGGTGCGGCGAATGCGCAGGCGCCAGAGCCGCAATGGGGGGTCGAAGGCCTCATCCCGCATGTGCGAAGGCCCTGGCGTCACCTCGAACCACGCTCGCTGCGGATCATCCTCCGGCGCCCCCACGGCATCGAGCAGATGAACCATCAGCGCATCCACGAACGACGGCGACGGTGAATCGAAGCGCATCGCACGCAGGACGTTGAGCAGGAGCATCAAACCGCCATGCGCTGTAAACGCCGCATCCGCAAGCCAGGGCAAGCCGCGCGGCGCATCGTGTGCATCGGCTGCGCGTCCCGACCGACCAGGCGACGTCTTGAGGCCGGACTCGACGCGCCATGCCGCAGGCGCCGGTGCATGCGGCATCGCATCGCGCCCGGCATCCGACGCACCTCGCGGCAGGGTCGCCTGCTGTGGCGGGGTGGCTGATTCCAGGCGCCCGGCATCTCGCGACAATACGTTGCCGCGGTCTGCGCGCGACGGCACCGGGGCCAGCGCCTGGCCATGGACTGCCCTCGCCGCCGGCGCCGATCCCGCCGCCATCCACACGGCCCGCGTCACCACCGACCGCACTTCATCCAGCGACGGCGCGCGCCCCAGCATCGAGGTCGTCCACAAGGCTGCGACTGCCGACGCGGCTTCCTCCACCAGCGGTGCTGCAGCGCTCAGGCGCGCGGCGACCGTCAGGAGCACATCAGGCAAAGCCTTCGCGGCAACCACGCGCGCTGCAGCACTCGTTGGCCCACCAACCATCGGCGTGCTGCGCGTCAAGGCCAAGACCATGGTCCGATGCGACGCCGTCGACATGACGCGCGCCAACGAGACCACAGCCGCATCCGGCCATGCGTTCAATCGGGCAAGGACAGCAGGCGCCGCTTCGCGCAAAAGCACCTCGATCACCGCATCCAGCGCGGGCATGGATTGAGCACCCACCACCTTCAACTCGGGCATCGCCGCCGCCCAGAACCACGCATCCGCCGGCTGGCCGCGCGCCACGCACTCGAGCCACGCCAGCCTGGCCGCGACACGCGACGCGAAGTACACCGCCTGTGCCGACGCGGCAGATGCATGTCCGGCCGGCACCGCCTGCATGGCCATCGTCCGCCAGGCCGACTCCATCGCCCGGGCCATCCACGCCGCACTGGCTCTCGGTGGAACCGCCGCGAGCTTCAGCCGCCGAACCACGATCAGCCGCCCGCAATCCGTGAAGTCCGCCGTGTTCAGCGCGTCTTCCACCGCAAAGCGCATCTGCGCCGCATCGTCCTCATGCGCCGGCCGCAGGCTCACGTGTTGCACGATGCGCGCACGCTGCCCCGCCTGCAGCGCCCGGTTCGCGCGTTCGATGCTCGTGGACGTCCGCATGCTCGTGCTCGTGGCCGATGCGCCCGCTCAACGCATCCGCACCGTGCGCGCACCGCTGTCGCGCAAGGCCTCGACCTGCTTGGCAATGCGCTGCTCGGCCGCCTGCGGCGCAGCGGACGTCGCCGCCTTCGCCGCCACCGCAGCGGCCTTGGGCACCGCATCGGCCTGCACCATCGCCGCCTCCGCGCGCTGCACGCTGGCGGTCGTGAGTGGCGGCCCGGCCTGCACCTGCACGCGCATCGTCGAATCCAGCATCACCGACGCGCCCGCCGGTGCATGCGTGATGCGTGCCGTCGCGACACCATCGGCCAGGTCTTCGACCACCGCGCGCGCCAGCAAGGTCTGCGTGGCCGGCGCATGCACCAGCACCTGCATGCCGATGCGCGTGAGCCTGGGGTCGATCTCGATGTCCAGCCGTGTGTTCACCACCGACGGCACCGGCCGGCGGATGCGCGCGCTGATGATGCGCTTGACCGGCGCATGCGCGGCCAGCAGCAGGCACACGCGCACGAGGTCGTTGATGGCCTCTTGCGCAGGCGCCTCGTCGGCCACCTGCGCGAAGAGCCAGTCGACCATGCGCTGCATCTGCCGCCAGGCGATGTAGTCCACGCCCAGGCTCTCGTCGCCGAAGCCGGGCAGCACGGTGAGCACCCGCAGCGACACGGCGGCGTCGAGCTGCGAGAACAGCTCCGCCCAGCGCAGTCGCGTGGCCGGCGGCACCGTACAGAAGCTCGCATGCAGGCACGACGCGACGCCCGCGATGTCGTCCATCAGCCCCGACGCCGCCAACGTCACCTCACGCTGCGGCGTGCCCACCTGCAGCAGGTCGCGGATGTTCGCGATGCGCTGCACCGGCTCGATCGCCTGCCGCCAGCTCGATGCGTCGAAGGATGCGAGCTGCACCGCCGCGTCCTGGTAGGTCTTGGTGAGCCGCGTGGCGTGGCGCTCGAAGGTGTCGGCCAACATGGCGCCGGTCGCGGTGTGCGCGCCTTCGTCCACCGTCAGCGCGCTCACCGCCTGCACGGTGTTGGCGCCGAAAAAGACGCGTTGCTGCGCCTGCGCCACCACGCGCTCGATGTCGGTGAGGCGGTCGAGTTTCACGAACACCTGCGAGATGGGCTTGAGCCAGCGCACCGGCACGTCGCGCAAGGTGTCGACCATCGCAGTCAGCTCGGGCGGCGCGTCGTGCGCATCGCTTCGGCATCGCGGCACCGGGTCGGACACATCCGCCGGCTGCGCGGCGAGCAGCGGCACGTCCTGCAGCGCGAGCGTGAAGCGCGGGCGGCGGAAGACGAGGTAAGGCACTTGCTCGGCCAGGATGGCACGGCGCTTGGCGATGAGCGCATCGATGCGTGCCTGTTCCTCGTCGCGCAGGGCACGCGCGACCGACAGGTCGTGCCGCACCTCGGCGAGCTTCAAGGCAAGGTCGGCGAGCAGCGCCTGGATCTTCGCGTTCACCGCGACGATGCGTTCTCGCGCCGACTTCGCATCGGCCTGCAGGCGCCGATAGTCTTCGGCACGCAGCTCCATGCCACGCAGGAAGCGGATGGTGTTGTCGATGGCATCGATGCCGCGGCGGAAGTACACCGCCTCGTGCAGGTCGGAGCCGACGTCGGCCGCATCCGCATCCACCACGCCCGCGCCGGTGAGCAGGTCGGCCGCAGTGACGTTCTTCGCGTCGTCGCCGGTGCCCTTCTGGTAGCCGAACACCGGCAGGTCGTCGATGACGAGGCCCGCGTTCTTCAAGCCCGAGATGCCGGTGAGCACGAAGTCGTTCTTGCCCTTGGCCGCCGTGTTGCTCGACACCACCGAGGCCGGCAGGGTGAAGCGCTCTGCCACCGTCACCGTGTTGTAGGTGGCGCCGATGAGGCTCGCGCCCACCACGTCCTTGATGGCGGGCGGCGCCTCGACGCTCAGTTGCACCGGCCGCACTCCGATCACGCCGACGCCGCTCACCGCCTTCGTCGCGCCGCCGATGCGCACCGGCGTGGCCGCGACGTCGACAGAGATCTTCACCGTGTCCGACACCTCCAGCCCCGGGCGAGCACCGACCGCCGCTGAAGGCGCCGCCGCGGCAATGATCACGGACGGTGCGGCGCTGACCGAGACCGCCGGAATCGTTGCGAAGGCGCTCGGCGACGGTGCGGGCGCGGCGAACAGCGATGCATTGCTCGACGCCAGCGTGAACGCGCTGCTCGGCATGGACACGCGGGTGTTCGTGACTCGCATCGCACCGAGCGTGACGCCGGCGCGCGATGCCGGCCCGCGCGTGCGCGGCGTGGCGGCGGGGGTGCCGAAGTCGGGCGGCGTCACCGCCTTGGCGTTCAGGCGGGTGAAGTAATCGGCGAACTCCTTCTCGGTGGCGACCGGGTTCTCGTTGCGCTTGACGAGTTCGGCTGCGGCCGGCGAGGTGAGGAAGCGGCCAGCGTCATCGGTGCCGAGCACGCTTTGCCGCAACCGGAAGATGTCGGTGCGTGCGCGCAGGAAGCCGAAGTCCACGTGATCGCCCGCGGCCTTGATGCGGCCATCGAGCCGCTGGATGAGTTCGTCCAGGCCGCCGTCGATGGTGCGCGGCGGTGTGGTGGCCGTGCGTGCGCCGGTGGGTTCGCCAAGCTCCACGGTGAGCACGCCGTTGCGGAAGTTCTTCCAGCTCGCGACGAGCTTCTCCAGCTCGCTCACGTGGCGGCTGTGGGGGTGCGCGGCGCTCGCCGCGTCGGTGGAACTCGGCAAGCCTTCGATCGGCACGCCGAGCGCCACGTCGTCGGCCGCCAGCGCGCCGTCGCCCTGGTCCTGCCACACCCAGCTCGCTGCGTCGCCCACTTGCGCGCCGGGCGGGAGCGCATCGCTCACCCAATAGGTCTCCACGCCGCTCGCCGCCTTGCCGGCATAACCCCAGCTCACCTGGCTCGGCTGTGCGCCGCCGAAGATGGCGAAGGCGAGACCGTCGATCTTCTGGCCGGCGAGCCCGGCGCGCGAAATCGGCACCGACAGGCGCGTCCACACGCCGGTGTCGGGCAGGTCGCCAACGCGGTCGCCGTTGGCCTCCGCGGGCACCGTGCCCCAGGTGAAGGGCCGCGTGTCGGGCGCGGCGGCGCCGCCCTCGCCGCTCACCAGCGGCCGCAGGCCGATGCCGGCGGGCGCGCTGTCGATGCGCACGAAGACGATGAGCTCATCGGTCGCCTGGAACACGAGCTTCAGGTGCGCCGCGCTGAACTGATGCATCTGCGCCGCGTTGGCCGCGGCGTTGGACACATGCACCCGGTTGAAGGCCAGCGCATCGAGCGCGCCAGTCTCGTCGGGCAAGGCATTGGGGTCGTCTTGCGGATACGCCGGCAAGGTGCCCGCTGCCGCTTGCGTGAGCAGGTCGAAACGCCGGCGCAGGCCGTCGCGGCGCGTGAGCAGCGATTGCCGCTCGCTGGTGAGCCGCGCGATCTCCAGATCGAAGAGCGGGTGGATGTGCAGGTCGAGCTTGAGCAGGTCGGGGTCGTAGAAACGCGCAGGCACCGGCACGAGCAGCTGCACCTGGTCACGCAGCGAAAGGTTGAAGGGCATCAGCGCCGACGACTCGGCGATGAGCGCATCCACCATGTCGATGGGGATGGGCTGGGCCTGCACGTCGAAGCTCGGCGGGAAGAAGCCCTGCCGGCCACCGATGAGGTCGGCCACGGCGAGTGGCAGCACGCCCGCGGGCGGCAGCCAGTCGAACTGCTGCTGCAGCACCTGCGCATTGCGCTGGTCCGCGGGCAGCTCGGCGAGGTGTTCGAGCAGCTGAGAGACGCGTGCCTGCCACAGCACGTCGTCGCCGGACCAGGGCACGAGGGCGCTGCGGTTGCGACGTCCACCGCCTTGACGCACCACGGCGGCGCGATCGGCGAAGACGGGCTTGAAGGCAGCGTCGAAGGCGACGATGGACACCGGCACGCCCAGGCCTTCCCACGGCCACGGCTCGGCGCGGGTGGCGATGAGGGCAGCTTGCTGAGCGAGCGCATCGAGTTCGGCTTGCGACAGGCTCGCGCGCTCGAACCATTCGCGCAGCGAGCGTGGCGTGCCGAGCGACAAGCGCTCGCGTTCGGCGTTGAAGACGGCGTACGCGAGGCGGTTGCGAAACCGTGTGTCCATCGCCGTGCCGTCGGTGGTCCACGGCGGCAGCGGACGGTCCTCCGGCCACGGCGACCACACGAGCTGGAAGCCGTCTTCCCAGGCAGCGCGTGTGAAGCCGAGTTCGTCGGTGGCGTTGGGGCACGGCGAATCGAGTTCGCCGCTGCGGTCCAGCGCAATGCTGCGCGGCATGGCAACGAGCACCATCGCATGCGGCAGGAACTTGGCGCCGTCGAGCTCGGCCAGCACCTGCGCAAGCGTCGCCTGGCGTTGCAGACCCGAGAGCTTCTGCCACGCCGTGTCGCCGGTGTGCTTGTCCTGCAGCGCCTGCTCCACGCGCGGCGAGATCACGCTGATGGCATCGAAGGCGATGTGCAGCGGGTAGGCCAGCTTGATGTCCTCGCCATCGGGCGCGATGGCGTGGCCCGGCAGGAGCACGAGCGTGTTGCCTTCGATGGCGAGTTCGAGGCCGTCGATGACGCCGGGCGCGACGGATTGACCGAGCCGCATCGCATCCGCGATGCGGCTGTGCTGCTCGTCGATCAGCGCGGTGTGGGTGAGCGAGCGCTGCGGGAAGAAGTTGAGCCGCTTGCGCAACGGCGGCTCGTTGGCGTTGGCACGGGCATAGGGGCCGAGCGCCGGGATGGTGGCGAGGACGTGCTCGCCACCGAAAGGGTTGGGAATCGAGCGCAGGATCTTCATGGTTGATTTCTCCGGGGCTCGGCCGTGTTCATCACTGCACCACCTTGATGCCGGCCAGCGCACTGAGCCGCTTCGCCGAATCCGTCGCCTTCGCTGCATCGCGCAACTGCACCGCAAACTCCGCGTGCTTCAACACCGGCAGCTCGCGCACCGCCCGGTCGAGGTCGGGGGCGACGCCGCTGTCGGCGACGGCTTTCACCACCTCGGGCGTCTGCAGGTCCTTCTTCACGTCCTCATCGGCCGCCTGCGTCAAGGCATCGAAGCCTTCGCCCAGGCGCGGGTCGCCGAAGGCGCGGGCGATCTCGAGCACGTCGTCGTGGCGCAGGCCCTCGTCGCCGCGCGTGTCGGAGCGCAGCGACAAGGCGGTGAAGGCACTGCGGCGCAAGAGGTCGGAGGTCGCGAGCACGTTCGCCGCCAGGCCCGTGGACACCGACAGCCGCGGCGAGGCAAGCAGGTTCACCGTCTCCGCCCGCGCAAGCGTCGGAATCTTGGCGACCAATCCGTTGAAGCGCGTGAGCACCGCATCGGCACGCACCCGTGTGTCCACCTCGGTGTCGATGGTCTTCGCATCGCCGGCCAGCCGCAGCGTCGTGCCCGAGATCTCCGCGGTGTATGGCAGTTGCCGCTTGCGCAAGTACCAGAACATGCCGCGCCCTTGGCTTGCTGCATTGAGCTGTGTGCGCGTGGCTTCGATGGCGCGCTGCCAGGCGAGTGCCAGCAGGTCGGGCGCGATCGTCTCCAGCACCGGCGGGCGGATGAGCAGGTCGGGCTGCGAGATGCGCACCAGCGATTCGAAGGGCGAGCGCTTGGCGATGAGCCCGGCCGAGGCCGAGCGCACCGGCCGCACCACGCTTTGCAGCGAGCGCTTGTGCGCCTCCAGCTCCTGCCGCGTGACGGGTGCGACGATGAGGATGGACAGATGATCCAGGTCGTCGTCCGAGGCACGCAGGTCGATCGGCGGCAAGGACAGTGAGTCCTGCACCAGCGCGGCAAGCTCATCGCTCGGGATGAAGGCGAACTCGCAATCGACCATCGGCGGGAAGTAGGACTGCAGCAACGTGAGCGCACCCAGCTGCGTCTCGAAGCGCAGCGTGGACGCCGGCATCGGCCCGACGGGCGGCAATGTCTCGAACTGCCGCGCGGCCGCAAAGCCGCTCTGCACGCTCGCCGTGTCGATGTCGTCGAGCTGGTCCTGGTGCTGCTTCAACCACGCTTCGAGCAAGGCACGCGGGCGCTGCGCCAGGCCGGCAGCCAGCGTCGATTCCGCACCCACTTCGCGGCGCACCATGTGCACGTCGATCCATCGCAGCGCCCCGCCTTCGAGGCACAGCATGGCCAGCGGCAGCGCGTCCTGCAGCACGCCGGGTCGCTGGCGATCAAAGAAGATCTCACGGGCCACGCGCGAGCGCTTGGCATTGGCGTTCTCGACGCCTGCCCGATCGGGATACGGAATCAGCGTGAGCGCAGTCGCTTCGATGATGTCCCCATCACGCACCGTGCGCTGCCCATCCAGCGTGGTCGGATAGGCCGCCGTCGGGTTGGCGCTGAACTCGATGGGCCGCAGCGCCAGCACGAAGAGCCCGCTGCGGTTGATGGCGCTGGCCGAGGGCAGCATCTTCACGCCCAGCTGCGCATCGAGCTGCGCGGCCTGCGGCAGCGAGGCGATGGCGATGGTCTGCGGCGTGTCGATGTTGACGATGTCGCCGCTGGGCGTGACGCCGATGCCCGGGTCGATGACGAGCGTGGGGCTGTTCGATGCCGCCTGCGTGCCCAACCCCACCATCAACCCGCGGATCACGCCTGCGCCGATGGCCTGCGCCAGGTCCGATTGCCGCGAGCGGATGTAGTTCTGGTCGGCCGTCAGGTCGTCGGCCGTGAGGAAGCGGCCGTCGAAGTAGAAGGGCCTCCGCCGGCCGCTGTCCACGATGATCGCGCCGGCGGCCAGCTGCGCCTGCAGCTTCGCGTCGTCCTGCGCATCGCGGATGGTGATTTCGCTCTTGATGCTCGCCATCAAATTCTCCTCAGAGCGCGCCGCGCCATGAATACGGGTTGAAGACGATGGGCCGCAGGCCGTTGTCGGCCATGTCGCGCCACTTCGGCTCGCGCTGGTCGGTGGCCGGCGGCTGAGGTTGCGCCGCAATGGCTGCGATGGCGGCGGTGTCCACCGTCGGGAAGGTGGTCGCATCGGCCTGCTGCACAGGGATCGACACGCGGGCAAGGAAGACCTTGTCCCAGTCCGCGTCGCTCGCATGCTCGGCCAGCTTGGGCAGGCGGTTCGGATCCAGCTGCGAAGGCTCGGGCCAGGCATCGAGCGCGCTTTCCATGCACCACAGCCGGCGCGCGGCTTCGAGCTGCACCGGATCGGTGATGCCTTGCATGTCGGCAAGCATCGCCTCCAGCTTGGGCGAGCGCGGCTGCGGGACGGCGAGCGTGCCTTTCGGATTCGCCTCGGTCTCGCCGACGACGTGCGCGAGTTGAAGGCTCAGCTCGAAGGCATCCGCCAGGCGCGAGGGCACGACATAGTCGGTCGCGTTGAAAGGCCCCGCCGCAAACGCCGGCGTCTTGCCGTGCGGGCAGATGGCGAAGCGCAGGAAGACGTCGAACACGAGCCGCCTGGCGCCGGGCGTGTCCTCGCGCACCGCATCGGTCACGTTCACACGGTCGAGCGCGCTTGCGCTCATCGCCTCGCGCTGCGCCAACCATCGCGTGACGTGGATGCATTGCACGCGGCGGATCTCGATGAGCCGACCCAGCCGATCGAGCGCAAGACCCGGCGCGACCTGCACTTCGAGCTCGGGGTTGTCGTTGGCGGGGCACGTGACGCGCAGGCCCGCCATCGTGCCGTGGCCATACAGCGCCGCGAAGGCGCGGCCCATGCGGGCGCGGGTGTACAGCTGCTCGGCGGCGAAATCTTCCGCGCCCAGCAGCACGCCGGTCGCGTAGTTGACGCGCTCGGGCACGCCGCGCGCGGCGAGGCTTTCGCCGACGAGGTCGTCCGGCTGCTCCATCGCGAGGCTTGAGTCTGCGGCTCCCATGCTCACTCCTTGATGACCTTGATCAACAGCTTCGCCGGCTCGCTCTTGCCGCGGCTGCTCTGCACGATGAGCGCGACGCTGTAGGTGCCGACGGGCAGCTTGGCGTCCACGAGGACGGTGGGCTCCTTCGTGGTCAGCGGCGCGTCGAGCTTCAGGGTTTCCATGTCACGGCTCCAGTGAGTGCTAGCCGCGCAGGAGCGTCCAGTTCCAGACCTTCACGTCACCGCCGATGTCGCTGGACCGGTCGCCGGTCAGACGGAACGCCTTGCCGAACGGCACGACCACCTCGGGGTTCGGATTGCGTCCGCCGTTGTCGTCGATGAAGTCGATCACCGCCGTCGGGCGCTCGGTGTCCTGCACGATGATCGTGACGCTCGCGGTGTCGGAGTTGTTGCCCGAGTCGTCCACCACCACGAGCTGGAACACATGCTTGCCGGGCTTGAGGATGGCGTCGCGGCTGACGACGACATCGAGCAGGGGCTCGTCGGACTTGACGGTGTCGTCGGTGCCGGGGATGAACTTGGCCATGGTGGGCTCCTTGGTGTGAGAGGGTGAGAGGCTCAGGTGGGTGGCAGGTGCTTCCAGCGGAAGCCTTCGATCGCCAGGCCTTCGTCGGCGGTGGATGCGCCGCCGTCGAGCTGGAAGGGCTGGATGAGTGCGGCATGCACGCCGTCGGCCAGGCCATGCACTGCCACGCGCGCGACCGGCCTTTGCTTCGCGGTGCGCGTCGGCAGCACGCCGTCGAAGGCGCCGGCATGCGCATCGAGCGAGGCTTCGCCGCGCAGCGTGTCGACCCCGCCAAGCGACGAGGTCTCCACACCGGGGCCGACACGCACCGGCCGCTTGGGCGGTGGCGCGCGCAGGTAGGTGTCCGCGCCGATCAGCGACGCGACGCCCACCATGAACGGGTAGGCCGCCCTGATGACGCGCGACAGCACGTGCGCCGGCGCGCCGAGTTCGGCCAGGCGCTGCACCATGCCCATCTCGTCGGGCGCGAGCTCTTCGTGCACGAGGATGGTCACGCGGTGCGCGAGCTCGTCGAACAGCGCCTTTTGCGCGTCGGCGCGTTCGGATTGAAGCAATGCGTTGGCGCTCGCACCGGGCGCGTCGATGTGGCGGAACAGCGCGAGGAAGGTCTTGAGCTCGCCGTCCTTCAGCGTCTTCGCGTCGCCGAGGAAGAGCGAATCGCCCACCACCGAATTGCCGGACTGCGTGATGCCGCTGGTGAGCGGATCAGTCGCGTCTTCGAGCTGCGCGCCGAGGATGGTGGACAGCGGGCGGCGCAGGCGGAAATCCTCCACCACCACGATGCGCCCGCGAGTCACGGCGCCGTCGGTCGCGATGTCCAGCGCCATCTTCAGGCCCGCCAACGTGCCGTGGCGGCGCGCGAGTTGCGGCGCGTTGAGCAGCATCCAGCGGGCGCGTTCGGTGGGCATGCCTTGCTCCAGCGACAGGCCGATCCACGACGCCAGCCAGTCCATGGCTTCGGGCGGGCAGGCCATCGCGTCGGTCATCAACGCGCTCGCCGCAATGCGGCCTTCGATGTCGGTGAAGAGGCCTTCGAAGAGGTGCAGGAAGCGGTCGAGGAAGTCGGCGCCGGTGGCGGGGCCGGCGCGCTCTGCTTCCTCGCCGAACACACGTTCGTGATAGAGCGCGGGCAGGTAGCGGTCCCTGTAGGAGACGCGGCCGGCATAGGCACGCAGCACCGCGAGCTCAGGGGTGGCGCGGCCATCGCCGAAGAGCTCCACGGCGACCCACAGGCGTGAGCCTTGCAGGGCTCGCACCACGGTGCCGGCGCGCTGGATCAGCACGGTGAAGAGACCCGCGCGGCCCAGGCGGGTGGCATCGGCGGCGCAGCACAGAACGCTCTCGCCGAAGGGCACTTCGGTGGCGTCCTTGACCCATGCGGCGCGGGGCATGTCGTGTGGCAAGGCATCAAGCACGTCGGGCGGCAAGGCGCTGCGCTCGCCGACGAGGTGCGGCACCCAGTGGGCGCGCCGGCCCGAGTTGCCAGGCACGAACTCGGGCGCGTCGGCATCGTTGGCGGCCAGCCAGACGAGCATCGCGCAGCCGGTGGGCACGGCGGCTTCGGCATAGAGGCGGTGCCAAACCGTGCCGGGGTCGCGGGTGTCGATGCGGCCGATGGCGGCGCGGGCGCGGTCGTCGGGCGAGCGGTCTTGCGCGGCGTTGACGACGAGGCCGTAGCGCGCGCGTGCGGCGGTGGAGATGCGCGCCACCTTCGCCGGCTCGACACCGGCGGTGCCGTTGCGCGGATAGTGCAACCGTTCGCCAGCGCGGCCGGCGATGAAGGGGCCGCCGGTCCATTGCGCGAGCGGGTAGAAGTCGCCTTGCGGCTGCAGCGGTGCGTGCAGGTCGTCGGGCAACGCCGTGTCGTGCTCGCCGCTGGCCATGGCAAGCCGATCGAGCAGCGCCGCAGGCATCGCGTAGGTCCACACGCCCGGGTCGCGCGGCTTGCCATCGGCCGATTGCAGCGTGCCGCGCGTGGCGATGGCGATGCGTTCTGAATCGAGCCAGCCGAGCGTGTGAGGCAATCGTGGGCCGGCCAGTCGCAGGGGCAGCGAGAGGCGGCCATCGTCCAGCAGCACGCGCACGGATGCGCCACCGGATGCGCGGCCGAGGCTCAGCACCATCAGCTTGCCGTGGCGATGGGTCGCGATGGCGATGGCCTTCTCGTTGGCGGGCACCCGGCCTTGCAGCGTGCGCCAGCGCGGCGGGTTGGGATTGGGGTCGGCAGCAGTGAAGCGGCTGTCGGTGTCACGGCCCACGTAGATCGGGCTCGTGAACAAGGGCAGGCCGCTCATGCGCGCGATGGCGCCCTGCTCCACGTCCAGCGCCCACACGCCGCCGCCGGGGGCGGACGCGAGGCGCTGCAGCTTGAAGCCGATGGGTGCATCGAGCTGCGTCAATTCAAAGCGGCCGCGCAGGTCGATGAGCCACAGCGCGCCGTTGGCTGCGAGGTAGAGCACGTCGTCATCGCCCACGGTGATGTCGGTGACGGGCTTGGCTTCGTCTGGGAGCGCGAAGGCTTGCGGCAGGAGCCCATGCTTCGCGGCGAGGTGCGAGGTGCTGAGCAGGCCAGCGCCGTCCCACTGCACGTGGTTGCCGAAGGCATCGACGGCCATCGAGGGTTGCAGCAGGACGTCGTCGACGTTGGCGGCGTCTTCCTTCAGCGCGAGCCCGTTCGCGCGGCTCGCAAGCTTGACGCCGGTGATGCGGTGGTTGAGTGCGGGCTCGACGGCCTCGGTCGGCGCGCCACCCGGCAACGGCACGCGCCAGGGCTGCAGGCCCGTGGCGTAGCTCAGGCCGAAGGAGCGCAGGCCGTTGACGTCCATGTCAGTTCGCCTCCGGCGAGTGAGCGTGGAGCCCCCTCCCCCGCTGGGGGAGGAGTGCCGGCGATGGGGCGAAGGTGGCCATGTCAGCAGAACTCCGGCACGACAGGCAGGTACAGCGCAGGACCACCATCCGACGCAAACGGCGCATCGACCGAATCCGGCGCATCCACACCTTCGGTCACCACCACCGCCGTCAGCTCAGGCAACTGCCACGGGTCCAGCGTCAACGTTGTCACCACCTTCCCCGCACCCGGCAGCTCGGTGAACACGCCATCCTTCTTCTCGAACACCCTCACCGGCGACACGCCCGCCACGCCAGCGACACGTGCCACCACCACCTCGAGCTCGCGGTCGGTGAGCTTGCGGCCGAGCGGGTAGCCGCCGTCGTTCGTGGCCGTCGCGGGCCACGGACCATCGACACCGTTGAGGCCAATCGGCAGCGGCCACAAGTGCTTGCGCAATGCAAGCCGCACATCGGTCAGCACCTGTTCGCGCGCATACCCATCGCGGATCTGCACCGCCACCGAGATGCCGATCTCGCGGTACTCGCAACCGATGACGTACAGCTCCGTCGCGAGCGGCCGGCGCTCGTTGAGGAAACCATGCACCCCTTCGAGCAAGGGCCGGTCGGCCCGCGGCAACGGTGCCGCGTAGTCGATGGTCACGCGCTGCGGCAGCACCATCACCGACACCGCACCCGGCACACCCGCATTGCGCTCATGCGGCTTGAAGCGGGGCAGCACCTCCACGCGCGCCACCTGCACGCCCGGCGCTTCGCGAGCCAGCACGCGATAGTCCGACGCCGTCACCGCGCGGTCGCGATGCTGGAAGTACGCGGGGATGCGCCGCTGCGCCGCGTCCAGCGTCTCTGCATCCGCACCGCCTTGCAGTGGCAGCGGCTGGATCACGTCGATGGCAGGATCGGGCTTCTTCTTCGCGCCGGTGTCGATGTCGATCACGCTGTCGAGCTTGGTGAGCGTGCCCGCCGGCAGGTTGCCGGATGCACCGCCACCCACGCGCAAGCCAGTCGCGACGACGCGGCTGCCTGTGCTCGGCACACGGCCATGCACGCCGTCCCCGAAGCGCACGCTGCCCGCCTCAGGGTCAAGTTGATAGGCGTTGTCCAGCGGACCCGCGCGACCCAGGTCGTCGATGGCCGTCCACACCCGGCTGCCGGTGATGGCGTCGTGCACGATCACCTGCAGGGTCGCCGGGTCCGCACTGCCCTGCGTGCTCACGCCCAGGTCGAACACCTGGTCCGAGCCGCCATCGGACACACCGATGGCCCGCCCCGGCAGCGACTGCCGCTGCTCCACCTGCACCACATTCACGCCCGCCCACGCAAGCCGCAGGCTGTTGAGCACGAAGCCAGGCTGGATGCGCAAGCGCAGCCACGTGACCAGCTTGCCCGCGTCCTCATCGCTCTCCAGCCGCGGCGGCGCATCGCCGACACCCGCCTGCAGGTTCTCGCGCGGGTCGTTGGACGGCGCACCGATGCGCTCGATACCCGGCAGCGCGAGCCGCACCACGCCCGATCGCGTGAGGCCTTGCGTGCCGTCTTCCAGCGCATCCAGCGTCACCACGTCGGGCACCAGCGGCGTGGTCGCATCGCTGCCGGTGCTCATCTCCCACACCAGCGGAATCGGGCTGCGCGTGGTGATGCCGTCGCCCCCCTCGGGCACATCCAGCGCGAGCGCGAGGCCGACGTTGATGGCGCGCGAGGTGCCTTGCGCATCGGCGGCCAGGCTGTTGCGCGCGTCCTCGCGCTGCTTGGCACTCGGCGCGAGCAGCGCGATCCACAGCGAGCCGTCCACCGTGGTCTCGATGATGTCCACGCCCGTACTCAAATCCTGCCCCGGCGCGAACACCTCGGTTGTCACGTAGCCGAGCGGCGTGCCTTCGGTGGTGCGGTACACCGCCTGCAGGTCGGGCAGCAAGGCGTTGAAGTCGTCCTGCTCCTGCGCAGTGAGGCGCCGCCGCACATAGGCGCGGCCGACCAGCGGATACGCCGTGCAGAAGTTGAGCGTCGAGAACGGCGACGGCTTGTCGATGCTGGAACCCGCGGGCACCTGCACGGCCACTGCCTGCTTGTCGGCCTTCACCTTGAGCGACACCATGCCGCGCGACGCCTGCGCCGGCTTGAGCGGCATGCCCAGCAGGCGCAGGTAGGCCAGGCGCTGCCGCTCGGGAATGAGGTTGGCGCGGTAGAGGATGGTGTCGCCCAGCCACGCGAAGAGTTCGATGAGCGTGCGGCCGGGGTCGCCGGATCGCGGATGCGTCCACTCCGGCGTGTGCGCCGGAATGCGCGACAGCAGCTCGGCGACGAGGTCTTCGAAGCCGCGGTCGTCGAGGGCGGGCGGCCTAATGGGCATTGCGCGACTCCATGACCAGGGTGAGCCCCACGCGCGCCGGCGTGCCGGTGCGCTTGAGCCGGTAGGCGATCTCCACGCGCACGCCGTCGGCGACGCCGGTGGACGCATCGCTCACCGGATCGACCGCGATGCCGTCGACCACGATGCGGGTCTCCCAGCGCTTGAGCGCGTCGTCGATCAGGTCCTTGATGCGCGCCCGCGTGGCCACGGTGTTGGGTTCTGTCAGCAGGTTCTCCAGGCCCGTGCCGAAGCCCGGGCGCATCAGCTGCTCACCCGGCCGCGTGGACAAGAGCACCTGGACCAGCTCGCGCACGCTTTGCGCGAGGCTTGGGTACTGCAGCTGGCCGTTGGCATCAGGCACGGGCAGGAGCGGCCAGCCGATGGGCTCGGCGAAGTTCGCAAGGGTGGCCGCTGCGGGCAAGGGCTTGGTCACGCGCTACTCCTTGGCCTTCGGGATGGGGATGCAAATCTTCAGGAACGCCATCCACTGGAAGATCAGGTTGAACAGCGACAGGAAGACGTTCAGGCAGATGAAGGCGCACAAGGTGATGATCGGCAGCGAGAACGAGCAGATCCACCCGAGGCCGATGCCGCCCTCGCCGCTGCCCTTGCCCTTCATCAGGTCGTCGCTCGAACCTTGCAGCAGCTTCGCGAGCTTCGGGGGAAGCGCGAAGGCGACCGTGGGCTTCACGCGCTTGAGCTGCTCGCGGTCCATGAGGTCGGGCAATGGGATCACCGGCACCGGCGCGCCGGACGATTCGAACCACGGCGCGATGGTGAACTCGTCGCTGTAGCCGGACCACACGAGGCGGCTCGGGCAGCCGTCGTGCTCGGGCTTCAAGCGGATGAAGGCGCGCACGACGAAGTGCGGCTCGGCGCCGTTGCGCCCCTTGTCGAAGCGGCCGGCCGCGGGCAGCACTTTCGCGAACTGCTGCTGCATGCACACGAGCGAGGCTTCGAAGATGGCGCTGTCGATGGCCTGGCTCACCGCGCCCCATCGGTCGGGGAGGCTCACCGTCGCGCCCGGCACGGCATCGATGAGCACGGCCTTCGTATCGAGCAGGAACTGCCACGCATCGCGCTTGTCCACGCGGGCCGGCTGGCCGTTGGCAGCGGGCACGTCGGTCTCGACCTTGAGCTGCTTGATCGCCGCCTGCATGGCGATCGCGCCGCTGCCCGTGCCGAAGGCGTCGTACTGGTTGTTCAACTGCTGCAGCAAGGCACCCAGCGTGCGGTTGAGCGCGTCGTACTGCGCGCGGCTGAACGCGGGTTGGTTGCCGGAATCGATGGGCGTCTGCCCCGCCTGGCGCGCCGCTTCCGTGCTGAGGTTGCGCTGCGAGCCCACGGTGATGAAGATGCGCGCACCGCCTTCGGTGAGGTAGCTCACCATGTCTGCGCGCAGCTGCTGCCGCTCGGCGTCATCGGTGCCGAAGGCGGGCGCGCTGGGCGGTCCTTCGGTGAGCTCGCCCGAGGCCACGCGCAGGTTGCCGAAGAGCATGGTGCGCGCGACGCGCTGGCAGGCATCGGGCGGCGCGATGAAGAGTGGCTGCACGTCTTCGCTCACTGGAGCGTCGGATACCGCCAGCCGTGCCGAGCCGGCAGTGCGGATTCGCTTCTGGCTCGGCGCCAGCGCGTCGAGCATCGGGTGCCCGAGCGTCACCGCATTCGCGCGCCGGTCGGATGCCGGGTCGAGGTCCTCGTCCACCGCCTCCCAGCCGAACACTTGAGTACCGGCCTTCAGCCAGGCGAGCTTGCGTGACCCGTCCACACGCCGCAGCACGAAGCCGCTGCTCTCGATCTGCTTCTGGTCCACGCGCGGCTGGCCGGGCACGTCGCAGAAGGCTTCGAGGACCAGCATGTTGAACACGCGCTGCAGCGGCTGGAAGACGCGCATCGTGCCGCCCTGCGCCTTGGGCGTGCTGGCGAAGAGCCGGTTGTACGCGGACGCATCGCCCAAGTCGTTGATGAGCCCCTGCACGAACTCCTGGTCGCGCCGCTCGACGATGAGGGGGCGCGTTTCCAGCGATCGCGCCGACTGCCGCAGCCCGGTGAGGTACACCGGATGCATCGGCCCATGCGACAAGGCACGCGGCGCACGGATCGCGAGCGGCTTGGGCGGGCTTTGCACGAGTTGCGTCATGCCGGCCTCACCAGATGTTGCCCGCGCCGGGCGTGTAGGAGGTGGACACCACCGAGTTGGTGATGAGCGTGTCGCACTTCACCACGCCCGAGAAGGTGGACATGGCCGCATCGACCTTCACCATGCCCGCGCTCACCTCGACCTGCGAGGCCTGCACCTTCACCTTCGCGGCCGCCTCGATGGACACGCCCTGCGTGTCGATGGTCACGGTGTTGCCGGCGCATTCGATCTTCACCTTGCCGCCGGATTCATCGGTCATGGTGAGCTTCACGCCCTGCGGTGTCTTGCACTCGATGGTGGCGGTGGCGTCGCTCTCTTCGATGATGGCGATGCGCGTTCCCGCCTTGCCGGTGATGGTCCAGCGGTCCACCTTGCCGTTGAGGGTTTCGGGCGGTGCGGCTGCACCGTTCCACAGGCCGCCGACGACGATCGGGTGGCGCGCATCGCCGCCGACGAACACCACCAGCACTTCGTCGCCCACCTGCGGAATGAAGAAGCCGCCGCGCTTGTCGCCAGCGAAGGGGCTGGCCACGCGCGCCCACAGCGCCGCGTCGCTGCTGGTGTCGAGTGCGTAGAGCTCGACCTTCACGCGTGCGAGGTTCTGAGGGTCGTTCACGTCGGTGACGCGAGCGAGGTAAGGCATGGCCAGCGCGTGCATCGGGACGCCGAAGTCGTGGACCGGGAGCGTGTCGCGTTTCATGGCGTGGTCATCCCGGGTTGCCGAGGTAGGCGCTCTCGGCGCACAACTCAGTTTCGAAACCCTTGCGCATGTCGTAGCGATGCGTGCAGGCGGTGACGTAGTAGACGTTGTCGAAGCGCGGAGAGACATCGGCCAGCGTCACGTGCGTGCCGACGCGCAGCGACGGGTTGCCTTCGCACACCGCCTCCACGCGCACGAAGCGGCGGGCGCGCTGCTCGAACTCGGCCTGCGCGAGCGCATCGGCCTCGGCCTGGGTGAGTGCGAGCCGGTGCGAGGTCTGCTGCACG
The DNA here is from genome assembly GCA_966211955.1 of uncultured Comamonadaceae bacterium. Classification (GTDB taxonomy): domain Bacteria; phylum Pseudomonadota; class Gammaproteobacteria; order Burkholderiales; family Burkholderiaceae_C; genus Albitalea. Next base: position 158,145 of record CBIHOF010000005.1, read on the forward strand.
CGATCGCCGAACACCTGCTGGACCAGGTCCCGCCCCTTGCGGCCGCTGCCCGGCCCCACCGGCGCACTGCTGCCGCTGCCCGACACCGCCTGGCCTTGCGCGTAGTCGAAGCCCGTCACCGTGACTTCGGTGACCTGGTGCGCGAGGTCGGCCACCACGCGCACCTTGTGCAGCTGGCTGTGCATGCGCAGCGTGACCTGGTTGCGCTGCACGTCGCGGCGCGCCGACACCTGCAGCTCGTTGCCGGTGATCTGCACATCGGCGCCGTGGCGCATCAGCAATCGGCGCAGGAAGGCGAGGTCGCTTTCGTCGAACTGCACCTCGACGACCGATGTGTCCGACAGGCCGGTGATGGTCGGCGTGAGGCCCATGCGCGACGCCACCTCGCGGGCGATGTCGGCCACCGACTTGTTGTCGTACACGGCGATGCGCCGCGTCATGCGCGCCTTCTGGGCCTTGTCCTCCGCCTGCACGATGAGCCGCGGCGGGCCTTCGCTGTCGAAGGCGAATTCGACGGCGCTGATGGTGCCGGAGAAGATCTCGGTCGGGGCCGCGGCCTCGCCGGCATAGACCTTCAATGCGGCGCCGAGCTTGAGCACCTGCTCGTCCTCGAAGGCCAGGCCCACCTGGCCGTCTTCCTTGGCGGTGAAGTTGACGAAGGCGATCTCGATGGACGACAAGCCGCCTTCCTGCTCTCGCATGACCATGGACTGCATCAGCCCCGAGGCCATGTCGTTGTCCTGCCCGTCGAAGCGCAGCGTGGGGCGCGCCGAGTAGAACGCGAGGTTGGAGAGGTTGCTTTCACCCATGGTCGGTGTGCTCAGTCGGCGGCGAGGCGTTCTTGTCGCCAGGCTTCGCGGCTCAATGCGGCATGTAGCGCGCGCTCGTCCACTTCGTTGCCGCCCTTGCTGTCGCTAGCTGCGGCCGGCGGCGGGGCGGCCGGTTGAGGCTGGGCCTGCACTTCGAGTTCTTCGATGACGACGGGCATGGTCAGTCCTTGGTGTGGGTGGCAAGTGAGCGGCGAAGCCGCTGGTGCTCTTCATTCCAGCGGCGAAGCCGCCTGTTGAATGAGAGGGCCTTCATCACATCGCCTCAATCGAACTTGATCCGGGCACTGATGCCCATGTCGGCCTTCATGCCGGATGAACTCGCGCTCACAGCCTTGCCGCCGAGCGCGAACTCGCTGCCGACAGCGACGGATGACGAACGTGGCGGGGCCTGCAGGGCGGTGGCGTCGATGCGCACGCTCGTGGGGCTCTTGCTCGTGCCGAGGCCGGCGAAAGCCTGCAGGCTGGAGGAGCCGGCGGATGCGCCTGCGCCCAAGCCGATGCCCACGCCCACACCGCCGCCGATCCCTATCCCTGCCCCACCGCCGATGCCAATCCCGGCCCCCGCACCAATCCCGCCACCAATCCCGCCACCAATTCCCACGCCCGCCGATGCGCCGGTCGAAAAACTCACCGCCGCCTTCAATTCGATCCCCCCACCCGCCACTGCCGCCACACCCACCCCCGGGTTGCGCATGCTCTCGAAACCATTGGCCGCCGCCAGCGCGCGCCCGGCGCCGGGGTTGCCGCCTTGCGATGCCATGCCGCTCGTCCCGCGATCGCTCATCGCGGCCAGGCTCACGTCGCCACCGGACGCGGCCGCCGCATCCGGGTGCCCCGGCGGCAAGGCCGCGAACACATCCTTCGGGTCTTGCGAGGCGAGACCGATCTTCAGCGTCGAGCGCAGCGGCACCCCTTCGGACGAGAAGAAGTCCAGGTTCTCCTTGAACGACTCGACGATGCCCTTGAAGAGGAAGGTGCCCCAGCGGAATCCGATCAGCGGCGGCGCCTGGTCCTTGTTGGTGGACTTGTCGCCCGGGTTGAGGAACTGCTTGATCCTGTCCGTCTCCGAGCGCACGTCGCCACCGTCGTGCGTGCTGTCGAAGGTGAGGTCGAACTCCAGCTTGGCCGTGGTCTGCGCCACGAACTGCTTGGCATTCGCGTCACGGCCCTTCTTCTCGAGCGTGTTCTGCACCGAGTACGACAGCGCCGTCGGGTTGAACTGCACCAGCACCGCATCGGGGCTGTCGGCGTTGGGCTCCTGGCTCGGGTTGGCCTGGTTGACCTTGTAGAGCTTCGCTTTGTGCTCGTCTGGAATTCGCATGGTCAAGCCGCCTCGAAGAACAAGCCTTCATGCACGAGGTGGATCTCCTCGATGCCCACGTCGGTCGCACGCGCGCTGAAGTCCGCCGCCTTGAACTTGGTCGGCATCGCGCGCTCGAGCCGCCACTTCATGCGCGGCGTGCCGTCCAGATCAAGCATGGTGATGCGCACCGTGAGGCGCTGCGCGAACGCACCGTTGGCCCGCACGTTGCCGTCCGTCGTCCCACCACCGCTGAACAGGCCCCACCAGTTCCACAGGTCGCGCTCCTGCGTCATGCCGCGCTTGAGCACCACCGTCGCAAAGCTCACCTGGCCCGCGCGCTGGTGCGAGCCGTAGTTCGCGCCGCCTTCCTTGATGGTCTTGGCTTCCATCGACGCCTCCAGCCCCGTCACTTCCGAAAAGGCGCCCGCGCACAGCGGCTCGTCGCCACTTGCACCGCTACCACCGCCGCGTGCCGCGATGGGCTCGCGAGTGAAATCCACCTTGAAGCGAAAGCCGAACATCGGCGGGTCGAAGTCATCGTTGTCGGGCATGGCCGTTTGCTCCGTTCATGCCGCGTTGGCGAAGGCCGAGGCAGGGCCCGCATCGCGCAGGTTCAGCACGACGACGATGCGCTGGATTGGCTGCGCCGGCAGGATCTCGATCTGCGCGATGAGCCGGCCGGCGTCGATGTCGTTCTGCCGCATGGTGTCGCGGCCGCAACGCACGCTGAAGGGCACGCCGTCGGTGGACAAGGCGCCCGCGGTGAGCAGCACGCGCATCAGGTCCGACAGGCGCTCGCGCACCTTGGCCCACAGGGCTTCGCCGTTGGGCTCGAACGCGAGATCGTTGCCGGCATCGCGCGAGGCTTGCACCACCACATTGATGAGGCGCCGCACCGACGCCTGCCGCGTGCGAGGGTCGTCGGAGCAGCTCACGTCGGACAGCAGCTGCGGACCGCGCGGCGTGGGGCCGAGCAGGCACACGCGTTCTGCGAGCGTGAGTGAGCCGAGCGGCGTCCACACGGCCTGCTGCGTGGCCTGTGTCCAGGCCATCACGGGTTCGCTGTCTTGATAGCGGTGAAGGTCGCGTGTCGCGGCCGAGCGGTACGAGCCGCGCTCCAGTGCGCTGCGCGCCAGCACGCCGGCCAGCGTGCCTTCGGGGGCTTCGACGCCGCCTTGCGCGTCGGGGCTGTCTCCCGTGCGGATCCATGGGTAAGCGAGTTGAAGGCGATCACTCAGCAGGCCGTCCGCGCCGCTCGCGAATGGTGCGAGCCAACCCGGCGTGCTCGCCATCCAGGCGATCCATTTCGCCGGCGGCGGCAGCTCACTCGCATCGCTGAGCAGGGGCAGCGATGCGAGCAACTGGACGTCGCGCCGATGAAACGCCCGGCCCGCGTTGTCCATCAGTGCGAGGGCACGCAGCTGCAACTGGAGCCAGAGTTCGAGCCCGGTTGCGTCGAGGCGCGGCGGCGGCAGGCGCCGGCCCACCGGCAGGCTCTCGGGGGCGGCCTCGGCCACGCACTCGGCGAAGTTCTCCGGTGCGGCCACCACCTCGGCGGGCGGCACGTTGGATGGCACCGGTCGAGCGCAGGCATCGATGAGATCGGGCAGCAGTGCAAAGCTCACATCATTCAATCCATAGACGTGTTCGAGCCCGACCCAGTCGGACGCGGACAGCGCCGCCGGCTGGCCGTTGCCGACCAAGCCTTTCATCTCGCCCTGCTCCACGCGGCGCCCCACACCCGGAAGCTGCGGGCACCGGTCCGTGTCATCGTCAAACACCGTCGGGTCCGACACCGTCCCCTCGGGAAAGCAGGCAGCGAAGCGGCCGATGCGCACATCGAACACATCGCTCGGGTCGCCGGTTCGGATGACGTAGCAACGCCGTCCGCCCTCGCCGAAGAACGCACGCAATGCCACGCCCATCGGCGTCACCACCACCGGGTCGTCATCACGCACGATGCGGTCGCGCACGCCGCGCTGGTCCCACGCAAAGAGCGAATCGAAGGTGTCGAAGCTCTCGATGGCCACCGGCAGGTTGTGCAGGCGCTGGATGCGCAGCCAGGCGGCGAGCTCGTCGCGGCCCAGGAAGCCGCGCGGCTGGAAGCCACGATGCCTCAGGTCGTCGATCAGCGCTTCGGGCACCGGCGTCATCGTGCGGCAGGCCTTGACGAGGTCCGCGAAGACCCGCTGGCCCTTGGTGTCACCGGTCTGCGCCGCAAGGTACTCCGACAGGGTCGCCTTTTCCGTGGTCTTCTCGCCGGATGCCGTCTTGATTTCAACCGTCGAGGCTTGCCCAACGACGGACCCCACGAAGGCCGATGCCGATTCGAGCGACACCCGCAGCTGCCCGACAGGCACGCCGCCCACGCGGTCGATGCGGTTGGCCGAGAGCCATCGCGCCAGCACCGCCGGCATCACCTGCTGCACCGCTGGCGCACTGACACGCCGGCGCGCGAGCGTGCCGACGAAGCAGGCGATGTCGGTGCGCAGCGGGTGGGCCGAGGCGGGCGGCGCCACCTCGAAGCTCAAGCCGAGACGCGGGCGGGTGATGGACATGGTGTCGATGGAAGTGGTCTAGTCCAGTCGTGAACCACCGTCACTCGACGAGGTAGCCTTCACAGGACAACACCAGCTCCTCCATCGCCACATCCCCGCCGCCCTTCCCGGCCAGCGTCGGCCCGGTGTACTTGAGCGGCATCGCACCCTGCAGCCGCCACGTGGCGACGGGCCCGCTGCGCGCCTCGTCCTGCAGGTGGATGACCACCGTGCGCTTGGCCTTGTAGCCGTCGGTGCGCGTCTGCTTGATCCAGTCGAAGAGGTCCTTGCTGCCCATCAGGCCGCGCTTGAAGGTCACGTCGCCGACCTTGTGCACGCCGGGGATCTTGCGCACGTGGTTCTCCGCATCGTTGCCGTTGCGGTACTCGGCCACCGTCATCTCCGTCACCAGGCCCGACACGTCGGAGAAGCCGGCGACCACGCCGGTGCCGAGGTCTACCTGGAAGTTGAAGGCACCGTAGGGGGTGTCGCGTTGAATCATGTTGGTTTCCCTTCAGCTTGTCGGCAATCAGCTCTTCGCGTCGGCCGTCTTCTGGCCGATGCGGAAGATGACGAACTCGGCGGGCTTGACCACCGCCACGCCGATGAGGCAGATGAGCCGGCCGTTGTCCAGGTCGTTCTGCGTCATGGTCGTGCGGTCGCAGCGCACGAAGAAGGCTTCTTCCGGCTTGGTGCCGAGCAGCGCGCCGTTGCGCCATTCGTTGTAGAGAAAGTCGCCGATGGTTCCGCGCACGTTGGCCCACAGCAGCTCGCCGTTGGGCTCGAAGACGGCCCACTGCGTGCCGCGGTCGATGCTCGCGCCCAGGTAGTTGAAGTAGCGGCGCACGTTGAGGTACTTCCACTCCGGGTCGCTGGAGATCGTGCGTGCGCCCCACACCCGCAGGCCGCGGCCATCGAGCGCGCGCAGGCAGTTCACGCCGATCGGGTTGAGCAGCTCCTGCTGGCCGAAGTTGACCGAGGGCTCGAAGCGCAGCGCGCCGCGCACCACCTCGTTGGCCGGTGCCTTGAACACGCCGCGCTCGATGTCGTTGCGCGCGTAGATGCCGCACACGTAGCCCGAAGGCGGAAGCGCGATCTCCGCGGGCTGCGTGCTGTTGGGGCCGGCCAGCGGGTTGGAGGTGACGACCCAGGGGTAATACAGCGCACCGCGGGTGGAGTCGACCAGGCCTCGCAGGTCACGCATCTCGTTGGGTGTGACATCGGGCGGCGAATCGAGCACCGCCATGCGGTAGCGGCGCGGGTCCGCCACGTGCGTGAGCAGCGCGTCCTGGATGGAGCGGTAGGTCGAGCCGTTGCTCACGTCGGCGAAGGCGCTGTAGCCGGGCGCTGCCACGATGGACACATCGTCCAGGCCCACGAGGATGGCGAGCGCATCGGCGTACTCGTTCGCATCCGGCGCGGAGCCATCGGTGCCGCCGGTGAGCGTGTAGGTCTTGGTCGGCTCGGCACCATCGCTGCCCAGCTTGCCGCCGCCAAAGGCGGCGAGCAGTTCGTCGGATTTCACCGCTGCGCCACTGAACTTGAGCGCAATGGGCTGGGCGAGCACGTCGGCCCGCTTGGCCGGCTTGTCGGACAGCCGCGTGCCCATGTAGGCCGCATGCTCGCTGCCGAGGGTGAGGCCTTCGTACACCGACTTCTCGCCCGAGGTGGTGACGATGCTCACGTCGAACGTGAGCGCGACGGCGGTGAACTTCTCGGCGTCGAAATCGTCGGGCAGCTTGCTGATGGACGGCGCCGGTGCGGGGGCCGGGCCGGGCGCAGGCGCGGGGCCAGGTGCGGGGGCGGGCCCCGGCGCCGGCGCAGGCGCCGCGGCGTTCGCCGTCCATGCACCGGCGGACTTGGTCCAAAAGCCGAGCAGGGTCGCGCCCGTGTCCTTGTTGTGCACCCGCACCACCGTGCCGTCGGGGGCGATCTCCAGGCCCTTCTTGCCGATGGGCGTGGCGATCTGGCTCACCGTGATGGTGGCGTTGTTGAAGTGCGTACCGGGGTAGCGCGCCTCGAACCAGGCGCGTGGACTCGGCGATGGCGCAGGGGCCGGACCCGGTGCGGGCGCGGGGCCCGGTGCCGGGGCGGGCCCAGGAGCAGGCGCGGGGGCCGGCGCCGCCGCGGCCACCACCGGCGTGCCCGAGGCGGTGGCCACCTTCGCGTCATTCGTCAGCGCACGCACCACGTACAACCTGCCGCCGCCGTTGTTGTAGAAGGCCTGCGCCGCATGCGCGATGTAGTTGCGGTTGTGCACCGCGTTCGTGTCGCCGTCGAAGGCCAGGTCGTCCACGCCGCCGTACATGCGCTCGAAGTCGGCAAAGCTCGTGAGCAGTTCGGGCGAGATGCCGAAAGGCCCTTTGCGCGTGGGCCCCGCGAAGGCGCAGGTGCTGGTCCCCACGCCCTCGATGGATTTGGATCGGAAGCTGACTTCCTCGACGTAGACGCCTGGTGCTAGGTATTCGGGCACGGTGGACCTCCTGGTGGGATCGATGTCGAAAGCGTCGCGGCGCTCATGGCCATGTCACCTTCGCCTGGGAACGCCGGCTCGTCCCGGCGGAGAGAACCTGTTCGGTGGCCGCGACCTCGCGCACGTCGGCATGCGCCGCATCGCGTCGGTCGATGACGCGCTTCGGGTCGGGCAATGGGATGTCGCTGTCGTCGCTCGTGCGCACGACGGCTTTGTCGAGCACGAGGTTCAGCGCGCACTTGAACTCGCGCGTGAGCCCCGCGGGGCCTGGGTCGGGAAGCATGGGCGGCGCGCCGGCGATGGCGATGAGCGCTTCGCCGTGGCGGTCGGTCATCGTGCGCTGCACGGTGAGGCCGGTGACGGCGGGTGTCGCTTCGACGAGCACGTTGGCGAGGCCCAGCTCGGGATTGCTGCCGTCGACGACGACACGCAGCCGCAGCACCGCCCAGGTCGCGCGCACGCTCACCGAAGCCGCCGGGCTCAGGCGCACCTGCACCGGCCGCATGGCGTTGTCCGCATCGGTGGCCGGCAGTGTGGGGGTGGGCAGGAGCCGCGGCAATGCCACGGTGAAGGCGCGCGGCAGGTAGCGGTGCTCGGGGTCGACGACCGTCATCGCGACGTCGCTGCGCGGGGGGTTGGACGGCGGGTCGTCGAAGGCTCGCGTGTAGTCGTCGTGGCCATCGAAGGTTCGAATGACGTAGAAGCCCACGCGGTTGCGCATCAGGCCCACGCCGGGTGCAGCGATCGTGAGCGGCGAAAGCACCCGCGCCTCGGTCACGTCATCGACGAACTCGATGGCGCCGAAGATGCGGCGATCGACCGTCTCGATCATTGCGCGCCCTCCGCCACCGCCTGCACGTCGTCATCCATCGCGAAGCGCGTGGCGACCACCGGCTCCGCGTCAGGCTGTGCTTCCAGGTCCAGCATCACGTTGCGCGCCACGTAGCCGAGCGATGGCCGAAGCGGCGGCACCAGCACCTGCCACAGCTTGCTCAGGTCGTCCAACGTGAGCTCCTCCGGGAACAGCGTGACGATGTCGTTGCTGCCGAAGCCGCCGATGTCGGCGAACACGCTTCGGTCCATCACCGGCCGCATGTGCAGCTCACGCAGCGTCCACGCGATGAGGCTCTGTTCCTTCAGCGCCGAATCGGCCCACACGATCACGAGCAGGTGCAGGTTGACGGTGAGCGGCGCGGGCTTTCCGAAGGGCAGCGTGGCGGGTGGCCGGTTGCGCAGGTGCTCGTTGTGCGAGACGCGGTAGAGCATCAGCGTGACCTTGGTGTCCTGCCCGTCGAGCTTCTTCAGGTCCGACACGCCCAGGGGCTCGAACTTGCAGCTGATGCCGCTGATCGGTCGCAGCTGGTAGGCACGCGAGAGCACCTGCGCGATGCCGCTCGTGATGGCGTGAATGGCCGAGACGGTGGCCATCAGTGCATCCTCGGCGGGTGCTGTGACGGATCCATCGGCATCACCGACTGCGGGTCGTCGGCGAGCTTGTCGAGCTTGGCGTCGAGGTCGTCCAGGTGGCTCGCTCGCCGGTAACGCACACGGCCATCAGCCGCATGCGAAGACTCCACCACGCCGCAGGCCGACATCCACCCGAGCGCGCTCTCGACCACCGCCACCGGCACCGGCGGCGGGTCGGCGTCCAGCCACCAGCGCGCGATGCCCTCAGGCGTGTCGCACGCCTCCGGATGCTGGCGCAGATAGCGAGACAGATGCTGCACGATGGTCATGACGTCGGCGTCGATGGGCATGGGAGCCCCCTACTGATCGTGAAGCTCTATTGCGCAAGGCCGATGCCAGGACGGCGTCTCACCGCAAGTGCTTGTCGTGCTTGGTCTTTGTCGGTTCTAGGGGGATGACGCGCATGGACGGATTTGTCCATGCGGCCGAAGACGCGCCTGGGCGCCAACGCGCGCCGTTGCTCGCTGTGCGCGGTGAGACGAACTTGTCCTGCCGCGCGCTCGGGAATGTCTTGGGATCAGCCTCTGCGCCGTCGATGGGCTCGCAGAGAGATGATGAGCAACGGTTCGACGAGACCCATGGAACCTCGTCAGAATGGATCTGCAACTTGCCGTCGGCATTGACCAGTGCGCGCCGCTGCATCGAGCGGCTGCCGACGTAGACCAGCGCGGCGACAGCGATCAGGCCATCGTTACGGTGACAAATTCATTGCCGAAGCCGCTTCGATAGCGCAGATCAGACATGGTCAGTCCAGTTTGATGTTGTTGGCCTTGATCAACTTGCCCCAGCGCTCGCGCTCGCTGCGGGCATAAGCCGCCATCTGCTGCGGCGTTCCCGGCAAGCCTTCGAGCGCGAGAGTCTGGAAGCGCGCCTTCACCGGCGTCGATTCGAGCGCGGCGACCAGCGCCTTGTTCAGCTTCGCCACCTGCTCGGGCGGCGTCGCGGCCGGTACCGCCAGGCCTTGCCAGGCATAGGCCTCGAAGCCGGTCAGGCCCTGCTCGGCGAGCGTCGGGATCTCGGGCATCGTCGGCAGCCGCTTGGGGCTCGCGACGCCAAGCGCCCGCAGCTTGCCGCCGGCGATGTACTGCTGCACGCTGGCCGAGTCCATCAGCCCGAAAGGCACCTGGCCGCCCAGCAGGTCCTGCACCGCGGGCGCGGCGCCGCGGTACGGCACGTGGGTGAACTTCAGGCCGGTGCGCTCGCGCAGCAGTTCGGTCGCGAGATGGTGCGGGCTGCCGGCGCCGGCCGAGGCGTACGAGATGCCCTCGGGGTTCTTCTGGGCCCAGGCGACGAATTCCTTGAAGTTCTTCGCCGGCACGTTGGGCGCGACGACGAGGATCAGCGGAAAGCGCGCCAGCAGCCCGACCGGCGCGAAGTCCTTCTCCGCGTTGTAGGAGAGCTTCGTGAAGAGGGACGGGTTGGCCGCGAGCGTCGCGAAGTCGGCCGTGAGCATGATGTGGCCAATGTCCTTGGACTTCGCGACGTAGTCGGCGGCGATGTTGGTCGCGGCACCGGGCTTGTTGTTGACGATGATGGTCTGGCCGAGCGTCTTGGCCATTTGCTCGGCAACGGTGCGAGCGACGACATCGGAGCCGCCGCCGGCGGCATAGCCGACGACCCATTCGACGGGACGGCTGTCCTGGGCCGTGGCGGCCAGGGGCGAGAGCGCGGCGACGCAGACCAGCAGCGCGCGACGGGTCAAAGAGGTCATACCTGGTTTCCTTCGGAAGAGAGAGAGCGGATGTCGGCACTGTCGCGCGCGGCATCGAGTGCCTCGCGCAGCACGTGGAAATCGCCAATGTGGTTGGACAGCAGCAGCACGAGTCGCGCGTTCAGCGCATGGCTCTCGGCCGTGCCGAGCCCGCGGTGGGCCTCGATCAGCGCCTCGTAGAAATCGTCGGGCGCGCTCAGGTTCGGTTCGGTGATCAGCTTCATCGTCATCGGGCCTTCGATCAGGTGCGTGCGAGCGCCCGCTGCAAGGAGGTGCGCAACGCCTCGCCGCTTGGCGCGCGCCACCGGGCGCAGACATGGTGGTCTGGCCGCAGCAGCACGGCGCCGCCCGCCTGCAGGTCGTAGCGCCGGGAGAGCATGCCTTGCGCATCGAGGAAGGTCGCGCCGCCCTCGTCGGCCGCATGACCGACGAGCAGGATGCTCAGCGGCGCGATGCCGGCGGCCGCCGCACGCAATTCGTCGGCTCTCGCCGCGGCGCCAGCATGCAGCAGCAGTGTGAAATCCGCGCCGAGTTCGCGCAGCAGCCAGGTCGCGCGGCCATCGGGGGTCAGTAGCGGCGCATCGACGGCCGGCGCGCCCGGCACCAGGCAGCCGGAGAAGGCGTCGGCGTCAACCGTGTTCAAGGCAGAGCCATGCAGTGTTGCCGGCACCGAGAGCCGACCGCTGTTGACCAGCGTGCGAGCGAACGCGTGCTGGCGCGACAGCTGCAGCACCGCGTCGCGGAACAGTCGGCTGATGTCGCTCTTGGGCGTGATGAAGTCGGTTGCGCGGGTGGAGTTGAGGATGTTCTCGTCGGCAGCGAATTCGCGCTCTGCGGCATAACTCGCCAACAGCGCGTCACCGGCCCGTCCGCGCAGCACGGCGTCGAGCTTCCACGCGAGGTTCTCTGCATCCTGCACGCCTGAGTTCGCGCCACGCGCGCCGAAGGGCGAGACGCCGTGCGCCGAGTCGCCGGCGAACAGGACGCGGCCATGGCAAAACGCAGCCATGCGCAGGCACGAGAAGGTGTAGACGCTGGCCCATTCGAGCTCGAACTCGGCGTCCTTCATCGCGGCATTGCCCGACTGCGCCAGCAGCGCCTTGACCCGCGGGATGATGTTCTCCGGCCTCTTCTCGAGCTCGGGGTCGGCGTCCCAGCCGAGCTGGAAGTCGATGCGCCAGACGCCATCGGGCTGGCGGTGCAGCAGAACACTTTGGTTGGGATGAAAGGGCGGATCGAACCAGAACCAGCGTTCGGCAGGGAAGTCCGCCTTCATCCGCACATCGGCGATCAGGAAGCGGTCCTTGAAGGTGCGGCCGTGGCTCTCCTGGCCAATCAGCTGGCGAACGGTGGAGCGCGAGCCGTCACATGCCACGAGGTAGCCGGCCTCGACGGCGTACGAACCTTCGGGCGTCTCGACCGTCACCTTCACATGGTCGCCGCGCTGCTCGATGCCGGCCACCCGGTTCTTCCAGCGCAGTTCGATGAGCGGCAGTTCGGCGGCGCGCTCGGCGAGGTAGCCCTCGACGTAGTACTGCTGCAGGTTGATGAACGCCGGACGTTCGTGGCCAGCTTCGGGCAGCAGGTTGAACGCATAGACCTGCTCGGCGCCGAAGAAGACCCGGCCGAGATTCCACGACACACCCTTGTCGACCATGCGCTGGCCCACGCCGAGCCGGTCGAAGATCTCCAGCGTGCGCTTGGCGAAGCAGATCGCGCGCGAGCCGGTGGAGAGCCGGTCGTCGTTGTCCAGCAAGAGCACGCGTTGGCCGCGCTGCGCGAGGTCGATCGCCAAGCTCAGGCCCACCGGGCCGGCGCCGACCACGACCACCTGATGGCGCACCGGCGCGGCGGCGTCCTGGTCCGCGCAGCGGCGGTAGGGAAAGACGAGCTGCTGGTAGTCCACGCTCAGGACTCCAGGGCCTTCCACATGGCGACGTCGCGCTCGGCCGTCCAGATGCGCGGGTCCACGTGCTGCGTGGCCTCGTCGTAGCAGCGGGTCACGTCGAAGGGCAGGCAGTGGTCGAAGATGACCCAGTGGCCGTACTTCGGCTTCAGCTTCGCGTAGGTCTCCTTGTAGACCGCATTCAGGTCCTTGCCGGCCGCAACGCCGATCTGCACGCTCTCGTACATGTCAGCGATGAAGGCGCGCGTTCCGGCCAGACCCTGCGCCACGGCGTCCGGCGTCGTCAGCGCGGCGCCGCGACCGGGCACGAGCGCCCGTGGCTTCAGCGCGGCCAGGTTGTCCAGCGTCAGCGGCCAGTCCTTGAAGTAAGCATCACCGGCGTAGGGCGTCGCGCCGAACTCGACCAGGTCGCCCGAGAACAGAATCTTTTGCTCTGGCAGCCAGGCCACGGTGTCGCCTTTGGTGTGGCCGCGTCCGAGCTGGATCAGCTGCACCTCGAGCTTGCCGAGCCAGATCGACATGCGGCCCTCGAAGGTGATAGTCGGCCAGGTCAAGCCCGACGGCACGCTCTCGACATTGCGGAACAGGCGCGGAAAGCGTCCGATCTCGCTGGCCTTGTCCTGCTCGCCGCGCTCGACGATCAGGTCGTAGGTATCGCGGCTTGCGACGATGTGCTGCGGCGCATAGCCCGAGGCACCCAGCACGCGCACGGCGTGGTAATGGCTCAGCACCACGTACTTGATCGGCTTGTCGGTGACTTCGCGGATGCGGCGGATCACGTCCTGCGCCATCACCGGCGTGGCTTGCGTGTCGATGACCATCACCGCGTCGTCGCCAACGATGACACCGGTGTTCGGATCGCCCTCGGCGGTGTAGGCGTAGGCGTTGTCGGAGAGCTTGGTGAAGCTGACCTGCTTTTCCTCGAGGTCGGCTTGGCTCGCGAAGGCTTTGCTCATAACAAATCGATTAGGTAATGTGAAAGTTGCTTGATCATAGTCAAAGAGTTAGATAATGTCGAATCGATTACGCTAAGTAGAAACACGCAATGAGCGACAGCCAGGACGAAGACACTCGCGAATCGCGCGGCATCCAGAGCATCGAGGTGGGTGGGCGGCTGCTGACGGCGCTGGTGCACCACGGCCGGCCCCTGCCACTCAAGGACCTGGCCCGCGAGGCCGACATGGCGCCGGCCAAGGCCCACCCGTATCTCGTGAGCTTTGGCAAGCTCGGCCTGATCGAGCAGCAGGATTCGACCGGCCATTACGGGCTCGGCCCGCTGGCGCTCCAGCTGGGGCTGATCAGCTTGCAGCAGGTGGACCCGATCCGGTTGGCGTCCGCCGAGCTGCCAGCGCTCGCGCGCTCGCTCGGCCAGACCGTTGGCATCGCGATCTGGGGCAACCGCGGCCCGACCTTCGTTCGGCTGGAGGAGGGGCCGACGGCGGTGCATGTGAACATGCGCCACGGCACGGTGGTTTCCGTACGCGGCACCGCGTCCGGACGACTGTTCGCGGCCTTCACCCCGCGAGAGAAAGTCCTCGGCGCGCTGCGCGCGGAGGCCGGCAAGGCGGTGAAGCTCGATCGGGCTTTCGAGGCTGATCTGGCACAGATCCGCGATCAGCGCTTCGCCAGCATCGTCGACGGCACCGTGCGAGGCATCAGCGCCATCTCCGCGCCGGTGTTCGACGGCTTCGGCAGCATGGTGTTGGCCTTGACCGCCATCGGACCCAGCGCGACGCTCGACCACTCGCCCGACGGGCAGGCGGCGCGCACCCTGATCGATTGCGCGGCCAGGCTGTCGCACAAGCTCGGTCGCGCGCGAACGGAGCCAGCGTAGTTCACTGTCAGTCAATCGGCAGGGCGCTGTTGTGGAATTCCGGCCGGCCTGCCTTCGCGATTTCACTAGGCCGATGCGCAAGTCGCACCACTAAACTTTTCCGGCCGAATGGGTTGAGGGGTCACGATGCATCACACACACTGGTCGACAAACCGGGAACTGGCCAGCCATCGCGCGCAAGCCTGGAGCGATATCACGACGCGCTACTTCGGCCGGCTCCGCGTTTCGAGCTTGCACGAGGGGCCGCTGGATGCCTCGCTTGATGCCTTCGATGTCGGGTCGCTGCGCATGTACCGCATCGACGCACCGGCCCATCACGTCGCACGCGACTCCTCCTGCGGCGAATTGCCGACCGACGAGTTCTACAAACTGGTGCTGCAGGTGGGCGGCCGCGGCATCGTGGAGCAGCAACAGCGCCGCGTGGTGCTGCAACCGGGCCATTGGATTCTCTATGACCCTCGCGCACCGTATTCGATCACCAACTCCGAGCGCTGCACGCTGCTCGTGACTCAAGTGCCGCGCGCCCTGCTGCCCGGGCTGCGCCTGCCCGGCCCGCACGCCCGCGAAATGGGCGCCGGCAATGTGGCCGGCCTGCACGGTGTGTTCGGCAGCTACCTGCGCGCGCTCAACGACCAACTGCCCGGCCTGCCTGACGGTGTCGGCCAGGCAATCAGCGAGTCGGTGATGGGCCTGCTCGGCTCGACCTTGGCCGAGGCCCTCAGGAACATCGGCGAGCCGGTACCACTGCCGTCGGTGCTCAAGATGCGCGTCAACCAATACGTGCAGACGCACCTGTGCGACCCGGACCTGAGCATCCAACGCATCGCCGACGCCTTGCGCTGCTCGAAGCGCTACATACACCGCGTCTTCGAGGACGACGCCGTCAGCCTGGAGCGCCAGATCTGGAACCGGCGCCTTGAACGCTGCCATGCGGCGCTCACCCATGAAGCCAATGCGAATCGCTCGGCCGCTCAGATTGGCTTCGCATGGGGCTTCAGGAGCAGCGCGCACTTCGGCCGCCTGTTCAAGCAGCACTACGGCTTCACGCCGGGCGCCTGCCAACGCGAGGCCGGCGCGAAGCGGATCACTGCTGCGGTGAAACAGTAGTTCTACGCGCTCGAACCGGGCGCGGCGACGCTTCCGACGCGCTTCTCTCTACATGGGGCACGTCCGTTCGGGAGGTGCACCGATCCCACCGACGAGCACTGGCACGCTTCATCGCTCGTGCTCATGGCGCTATCACCCAGAATGGGCTCGCGATGCGCCAGGCCCCCTCCTCGAGCCGCATCGGCAGCGCGGCACGATTCGGGTTGTGTGCGCTGCTGCTCCCAACACTGAAGGGTGTGCCGACCATTGAAAGCGGCATGCTGGACACGGCACGCAGTGCACTGGCGATGCCCTCGCGGGTAACCTCGCCCTCCATGTCACGAAGCACCCGCACAAGTATCTGCGCGGCAACATAACCGCCCTGCGAGAACGACGACAGGGGCACCTTGCCGCGCCGCATCACGGCTCGCCAATCGGTCAGCGACATCGATCGGCTCGACCAGGGCTCGAACTCGGCCATGCAGTAGATCGGCCGAGTGGAGTCGCGCAGTTCCGCCGCGACGCGCTCGGTGTAGGCCGGCGTGAGGAAGATCGTGGGCACGCCAACCAGCGCGTTCGCTCGCTGCGCGGCGTGAACCCATTGCACCACCATCGGCTCGATGCCGGTGTGGACCACTGCATCGCATCGCTTGTCCAAGGCTTGCTGCACCAAAGCCGCCACGTTGTCAGCCGGCGCGAAGTGGACGGTGTGCGCGATGCTCACGCCGGATTGGGCACTCCAGGCCGCCAGAACCGCCTGGTAGGAACTTCGTGTGCCCGGCAGGTCCACGATGAATGCGCAAGGGCGCCTGGAGCCGAGCGTTCGTGCGTACTGCAGCGCATTGCGCAGGGCCAGGTAGGGACCGGTGTTGACCGGCACCACGTGGCTCGAGCTGAAGCAAGCGGGTTCAACGCCTGTGCCTTGCAGGGACATCACGCCCGCTTGCTGGTAGAAGGCCGCGTTGCTTGCGCAATCGACGATGCTCGCGCTGCCGACCAGCGCGACGACGTGTTGTTCATCGACAAGGCGGTGCGCTGCACGTCTTGCCTGGGCGGGGTCGCCGTGGTCGTCCTCGACGATGAGCTCGAGTCGACGTCCGCGGACGCCGCCTTCTGCGTTCACGACGTCGAACAAGGCGCGCACCGCCGCGCTGGACTCCGGGAATTGCGCCGGGCCGGTGAGGCTGCTGACCGCTCCGATCCGAATCGGACCGTGGCGCTCATTCTCGGTGGCCGCCGTGCAAGGCATGGCAGCCGCCAGCGTTGCGAGGGCGCACGCCATCACGCGAAGCAGACATATCGTGCGGGATGGCTCCATCGGGTTGTCTCCATTTCTGTGCAGACCCTGAGCGGCACGGACCGCACGGGCCATTTTTTTGGAACGAATGTCACCGACTGGCAGGCGGTGACGCAGCAGTTGCGCGACGGTGTCGCTTCAGACTTCCGTCACCGGCCGGAATGCCGACGCCGGCTGCGAGCAGCCGAACTCGCGCGCCCAGGCGGCATATTCTTCTTCGCTGCCATGGCCGCTGAACAAGGGCGACCACAAGAACACGCGCGCGTAGATGCGGCAGCGGGCAACGCCCGACAGGACTTGGGTCGACAGCCGCAATGACTGCTTGACCTCCGCAATGTCCTGACGCAGGCGAGCCATGCGCAAGCCCCCTCCTGCGGGGCTGTCGATCAACAGCGTCTCGGGACTTGTACTGCTCGTGCGCCGTTCCCACGACGCGCCGCCAGGCAGTGCGGGTTTGCCATCGCGCGCGAAGCTCGTCCAGGCATCGCCCATCGCCCGCGCCACGGCCTCCCTCCCTGACCGGTTGAACGGCGTATTGACACCGAAGATGTCCATCTCGCCCCCCGTATCACGAAAGGCGAACGCCATCTCCATGCCATGCGCTGCACCGAGCAGGATGTCGGGGCGCACGAAGGGAACGGCCGGCGCTTCATCCCAATCGAAGCGATAGGTCCAGACGTCACCGTGTCCACCGGCAAGCATCGCATCGGCAGGCTCCTCGACGTGCAGCGAGCGCCATGCCTGCGACTGGAAATCTGATTCGCGGACGTACTCGGCGCGATCACGCAGCAACGGCAGCTTGCCAAACAGCAGGCGCACATGCTCCGGCTTGTCGGCGAGGAAGGTGCGGTACTCATCGCGGTTGCTGCCAAGGATCACCGGCACGCGATTCCACGCGCCGCGCTGGAAGACTTCGGACAGCGGCTCCAGCGGCAGCACCACGCCATCGCGTATGGGGCGCGGAGACAGACAGATGCCGACACTTCCCGGCTTGAACACGCGCAGCAGTTGCTTTGCCGGGATGGCACGCAGCCACGCGGCCAGCTCCGCCGCGGTCATGGCGCGCAGCGTCTGATCGGCCGTGTTCGCATCTTGCGCGCCACCGGCCGCAGTCCACAGCCGCTGCACCATCTCTTGCGAGCTCGTGCGCCGGCTCTCCAGCGGGGAATCGTTGCGCTCGGTGGCCTCGCGGACGCTGAAGGTCTCGGCCATCGGCGACTGCGCGATCGCGCGATGGAAGAGCCCCGCGGCCAGTGGGCTGGCCAGCAGCGTCAGCACGTTCTGTCCACCGGCCGACTCGCCGAAGATCGTCACGCACCCCGGGTCGCCGCCGAAAGCGGCGATGTTGTTGCGCACCCAGTGCAGCGCAGCAATCAAATCCAGCGTGCCGAAGTTGCCCGAGCGCTCTTCGGGCGTGGCCGCATCGGCCTCGTGCAGCGCGGGATGGTTGAACCAGCCCAGCACGCCGAGCCTGTAGTTGACAGTGACGACGACCATCTCGTCGTGTGCAGCATAGTTGCGCACGACGTCGTAGCTGGCCGCAGTGCCCACCGCATTGGCGCCACCATGAATCCACAGCATCACCGGCCGGCGGCCCTCGGCGGCAGGCACGGCGTCGGGCGCCCAGCCGGGCGCAAAGACGTTCAGCGAAAGGCAATCCTCGTCGCCCACGATGCACCCGTGCAGCTTGGCCGCCACTGGAGCCAGCAAGCCGCCAAACTGGGTGGCCATGGGCCCATGTTCCAGCGCCTCGAGCACACCCCTCCACGCAGGCACCGGCTGCGGGGCACGCCAGCGCAAGGCGCCGACGGGCGGCTTCGCATAGCGGATGCCACGCCAGGCATGCGTGCCGTCAGCTTCGCGCGAGCCGATGAGCTCGCCACCGGCCACTCGGCGGCGGGTGTCGGGGTGTGGGGTGCGGGTTGATTTGCGCATCGTGAGTCTCTCGTTGTTGTGGTCGATGGCGTTGGAGCACTTTCAGCCAAGGTAGCTGCCGTGCAGGATCTCGGGCTGCTCGCGCAAGGTCTGCGCAGGGCCTGACCACGCCGTGCGCCCGCGCTGCAGCACGCACGCGCGGGTGGCGAGCGTCAGCGCGAGCGTTGTGAACTGCTCAATCAAGAGCACCGCGACGCCATCGGCGGCGGCACGCCGCACCACCTCTGCGAGGCGCCGCACGACAAGCGGCGCCAGGCCGAGCGACAACTCGTCGACCACCAGAACCTTGGGCCGGGCGATCAGAGCCTGCGCCATGCAGACCATCTGCTTTTGTCCACCGGACAGCGAGCGGCCAGGTTGGGCGAGCTTGGCCCCCAGCTCTGGAAAGATCGTCAGTACGCGGGCGACAGCCGCCTCCACCTCGGCACCAGGCAGGACCATGGCGGCGGCCCGCAGGTTGTCGAGCACCGACAGGCTGCCCAGCAGATGGTGGCCCTCGGGCACGATGGCCAGGCCGGCGCGCCGCACTGCGTCGGGCGATAGACCTTGGAGCACCGTGCCGTCGACCCGAACGGCCCCTTCCCTGCACGCGATGGCTGCGGCCAGCGCGAGCACGATGCTCGACTTGCCGGCACCGTTCGGGCCGAGCAATGCGACGATTTCTCCGGCCGCAACGTCGAGGTCGAAACCGTGAACGACAGCCTTGCCGCCGCGTGAAACATGGAGTTGGCGAACTTCGAGCATGGCGTTTCGTGAAGGGTCAAGTGCCGAGGTAGGCCTGGCGAACGGCCGGGGCGTCGAGCACCGCGCGGGTCGCGCCCAGCGCCAAGCGGCGACCGAAGTCGAGCACCAGGGTCTGCGTGCAGATGGCGGCGATCAGATCGACGTCGTGATCGATCAGCAGCACCTGGGCGCCGAACGCATCGGGGATCGCCGCGATCGCGTCGCGCAGCACACGCGACTCGCGTTCGTCGAGTCCGGCGCCCGGCTCATCGAACAGGATCAGTCGCGGCTCGCCGACCACTGCCTTGGCCACTTCGACCATGCGGCGGCGGAACAGGTCCAGTTCGGCACCTGGCACCGCAGCGCAATCGAGCAGGCCGGCGTGTTCAAGCGCCCGGTGCACCTGCATGTCGGCCCGCTCGCGGCGATGCGGCACATGGTCGAGCATCGATTGCACGTTGTCCCAGACGTTCAGGTCTTCGACCACCTGCTCGGTCTGGAACGAGCGGCGCAGTCCGAAGCGCACGCGGCGCGCTGTGTCCATGCCGAGCAAGGGCGTGCTGTCCACCAGCACCTCACCTTCCCGGGGTCGCACGAAGCCGCTGAGCAGATTGACGAGCGTCGTCTTGCCGGCCCCATTCGGGCCGATCAGGCCGCACACCGGCGCGTCGAGCACCGCGTCGAGCGCATCGATCGCGGTGACGGCGCCGAAGGCCACCGTGAGGCTGCGGATCTCGATCATGGCCGCTCCTTTGCCTTCCGTCGCCGGAAGGCAGCCAGCCACTGGCCGGCCAGCCCGCGCGGCGCGGTGATCAGCGCATGCAGCAGCGCGGCGCCAAAGAACACCATGGCCAGGTAGCCATTGACGCCCAGGTCGACCAGCAGCGAGGGCACGGCACGCAGCAGCAGGCCAGCGACCAACGCGCCCATCCAGTGGTAGGCGCCGCCGATGAGCGTCAGCGCGAACAGCATCACCGACTCGCTGGCGGCAAACGCTCGACCGTCAAGCTGGCCCACGGCTCCCGCCTGCAGCGCGCCGGCCACGCCTGCGCACACTCCGGCCAGGCCAAAGGCCCAGGTCTGGTACAGCAGCACGTTGACGCCCGCTCCCTCCGCCACCGCCTCGCCGCGGCGGATCAGCGCCCACGAGCGGCCGGCCCGCGTGCGCCGGTGCAACTCCAGCAGTGCCAGCATGGCGGCCAGCCAGGCGGCGACGTAGGCGAGGTATGCGCCCTCGCCTTGCGCGATGGCGGGGCGAGGCAACATCAGCCGCTCGCTGCCGCTGATGCGACCCAGCAGGCCCACTCCGCCATCGGGGAACCCGGTCGCGCTGATCACCACCTGAAAGCCGCCCGCGAGCATCAGTGTCACCAGGGCAAGGTACAGGCCCTTCAGGCGCAACGCGGGCAGTCCAGCCACCATGCCCACCACGCCCGCAGACAACCCGGCCGCAATCACGCAGGCTTCGAAGGGCCAGTGCAGCCCATGGCCCACGCGCAGCGCGATCCAGCCGCCGACCCCCAGGAGGGCGTACTGGCACAGGCTCACGAGGCCCAGCTGGCCGTACAGCAGCGCCACGCCGGCAGCGGCAATGGCCAGCGCGAGCGACGATGTGAGGGTCTTGATCCAGTAGGCGTTGGCGAGCCACGGCAGCAGCGCGGCAACAGCCAGTATGACCAGCACCATGCGCAGCACGGCAAGGCGGGCGGCGCGCCGCTCGCGTCGAATGGGATCGGGAGTCATGCTTTTCGTGAAACGTCGCGCCAGAGCACGATGGCCAACAGCGCGATGAGGAACGGCGTGGCGGTGCGGAACGCCGAGAAGCCGGGGACCAGCACCGCGACAGCCTCGAGCATGCCGATCGAGATGCCCGCTGCCACGGTGGCCGGAAGCGACGACAGGCGGCCGATGATCGCAGCGGCGAAGGCCGGGATGACGAGGAACGTCAGCACCGTTGCCTGCAAGCGAACGATGTTGGCCAGCAGCAGCCCGCACACGCCGGCGAAGGCCCCCGAAATAACCCACGCCGTCGTGTCCACCTGCAGCACGCGGATGCCCAGGATGGCGCTGAGCCCGCGCTGATCCGCCAGCGCGCGCATCGCCAGGCCGATGCGGGTGCGCGACAGCAGCAGGCCCACGGCGGCCATCATCGTCACCGCGGCAGCCAGGCCGAGAACGCGCGTGTAGGTCAGGCGCACATCGGCGAACTCGATCGCGCCCGCATCGGTCGGCAGCACCAGGCGCCGAGGCTGCTCGCCCCAGAACCATTCGGTGAAACCGAGCACGATGAGCGCCAGGCCAAGCGTGCCGATCGAGCGCACCGTTGGTTCACGCTCGGCCAGGCTTGGCGCAAGCAGGCGGCCGTAGGCGAGCGAGATGGCGACCGAGGTCGCCACCGCGGCGAGCGCAGCCAGCGCCAGCGGCCACTCGTGGTCCAGCGCCGACCAGGCGACGTAGGCACCCACCGCGCCGAGCGCGCCGAACGCAAAGTTCAGCACCCCCGAGGAGCGGTACAGCACGACCAGCCCGACGCCCGACAGCGCATAGACCGCGCCCACGCCCAGGCCCGAGATCAGGAATGGCAACAGATCGGGCATCGCAGCAGCCTCAGATCAAAGCCCGAGCTTCTTTTCCTGCTCGCGCAGGTCGCTCAGTTCGGGATCGGCGGCCATCAAGCAGCCCTTGCTGACCTGCTTGAAGCCATTGCCGCTGACCTGTGCGATCGGGCCGCTGCTGTTGGCGTTGTGACGCGCAGCGTCGCCCACGTAGAACGGCCGGCACAGGATGTCGCTCTTGAAGCCTTTGACGCCCCGCAGCGCTGCGCTGACGCTGGCACGGTCGATCTTCTTCGGGTCCATCTTCAGCAGCGCCTCGGTGGCGATGCGCGCTGCAAGATAGCCGGCTTGCGCGAATGAATCACGCGGGTCGCTCTTGGCGCCGAAGGCTTCCATCGTCGCCTTCCAGTTCAGGTTGTCCGTGCCGGCCGACTCCACCGGCATGAACTCCAAGTGGAGGTCGAAGTTGCCGTTCCAGGCCGGCCCGATGGTCTTGGGCACGTCGAAGTTGTAGGCCGGCGTGCTGGAGACGAAATGGATCTTCTTCGCCAGGCCCTGTTGCTCGGCGGCGGCCAGCATCGGCACCATGATGCCCTTGGGCAGGTTCAGGATGATCGCGTCGGGCTTCTTCGAGGCCGCCTGCAGCATCGTCGAGGTGGCGTCGGGCGAGCCCGGATCGACGGCGATCACGTCGACGTCCACGCCGTTGGCCTTGCCCCAGTCTTTCGCACCATCACAGGCCCAATTGCCAAGGCTCGGGATGTTGGGGATCACGCAGACCATCTTCTTGGCCTTGTACTGTTGCGCTGCATACATCGCGACCACGGTGCCCGAGACGCGCGGCCCCGCGTTCACTGGCACGTAGTTCTTCGCGAAGAAGCACTCGCGCGGCACGCCGACCCCGGCGATCACCATCACGTCTTCCTGCGCGTACAACTTGGCGTTGACGCCGCACTCGACGAAGCTCGAGCTGCCGACCATCGCGAGCACCTTGCGGTCCTTCACCAGCTTGGCGGCCGCCTGGGCAGCGACCTCCGGATTCCACTGGTCGTCGACGATCGTCAATTCCACCGGCCGGCCGTTGATGCCACCGTTGGCGTTGACGCACTTGAAGTAGGCCTGCGCGGCGAGTGCCGAGGCGCTGAAGTCATCGGGCCCGGTCTTTCCGACGACGGCGCCGAGCGCGATCGGCTCGCCGGTGGCGGCTTTGCCGTTATTGAGCCCGCAGGCTGGCTTGCCTTGGGCCATTGCGGCGCCCGCTGTGAGCAAGGCGGTGGCGGCGACGATACGCTGCAGTGTGGTCTTCATGTCGGGTCTCCTGGTTCAGAAGGGCAGGATGGTCTTGATCCACAGCGCGCTGCCTTCGGGTCGGTTGCGCACCGACATCTCGCGCTGCCACTTGGCGGTGATGAACCAGCCCTTGCCGTTGTCGTACTTGAGCGAAGGGCCGATGGCGAAGGCCGAGCCTTTGCTGTCCGGCACGGACACACCCGCGCTGTTGTCGTTGGTGAGCTGGCGCATCGCATAGCCGCCCGCGCCGAGCACCCAGCCGTTGCCCATTCCCCAACCCGCGCAGTAGTCGAGGAAGACCTCGTTGCCGGACTTGTAGTCGGTGCCGCCGTTGCGCTGGTTCAGATTGAAAGTGAGCTTGAAGTCGCCGTTGAAGCCTGCGGGGTTGATCTGACTGACGGTGACCAGGGGCTGGAGCGACCAGTAGTTGCGACCGATGTTGGCGAGGTCGCCCTTGCTGTAGCTGCCCACCGGAGCGACGAGGTCCACCCCCAGCACGCTGTGCAGGCTCGGCGAGTGGTGGAAGGCCAGGGCCGGGCCGAACGTGACATCTCCCAGGCCGCCCTTGCGCTGCGCCAGGCCAGGCACCTCGACCTTGAGGTCCACCAGCGGGACGATGGCGTGGACCAGCAGGTTGCCGCCCGCCACGGTGTTCGCCGTGGACCACACGAAGCGCGTCGCTGCCACGTTCGCCGCCACCTTGAAAACTGGCAGCGGGATGTCGCTGCCGCTGCCGTCCTTGAGCTTGTCGGCGCGATAGACGTTCCCGTACTCCAGGACGTAGAAGCCCGGCGGCGGTGCCGCACCGGCGAGAAAGTTCTCGACCCCGGCCGGGTAGCTCGACCCCCCTCCTTCGCCCGCCTGTGCGGTCGGCACCAG
Organism: uncultured Comamonadaceae bacterium; assembly: GCA_966211955.1. Classification (GTDB taxonomy): domain Bacteria; phylum Pseudomonadota; class Gammaproteobacteria; order Burkholderiales; family Burkholderiaceae_C; genus Albitalea. The sequence goes on from CBIHOF010000005.1 coordinate 181,971, forward strand.
GCATGCCATCGCCAATGCCGCAGCCGCGGCGGACGTTCCCGACTGTCTCATCTTGTCTCCTATTTGTTTGAATCGCCGGTGCGTCAGACCGACATGCAGACGCTCTTCACTTCCGTATACGACTCGACGGCTGCGCGGCCCAGGTCACGGCCGAAGCCGCTCTGCTTGTAGCCACCGAAGGGCAGGTTGGCGTCGAGCATGTTGTGCGTGTTCACCCACACGGTCCCGGCCTTGAGCCGAGGCACGATGCGGTGCACCGCGGAGAGGTTGTTCGACCAGACGCTCGCAGTCAGTCCGTAGGGCGATGCATTCGACTGGCGGATCACGTCCTCGACATCGTCGAAAGGCATTGCTGCGAGCACGGGCCCGAAGACCTCCTCGCGCACCACTTGCATCGTCGGGTTCACGTCCACCAGCACGGTCGGCTGAATGAAGCAGCCGGCGTCGCGTGCGCGCTTGCCACCGGTCAGTGCCGTTGCGCCCTCGCTGCGCGCCCCGTCAAGGAAGCCCATCACGCGATCGAAATGCCGCCGCGAGACCACGGGGCCCAGCTCGGAGGCAGGGTCGAACCCCGAACCGATGCGCATGCCCTCGGCGCGACGCGCAACCTCTTGCACGACCTGGTCGAACAGGCTGCGATGCACGTACAGCAGCGAACTTGCAGCGCAGACCTGGCCCTGGTTGAAGAAGATGCCCATCGCCGCGCCCATCGCAGCGGCGGACGGGTCCGCATCCGGCAGCACGATCATGGGTGACTTGCCGCCGAGCTCGAGCGTGAAGCGTGTCATGCGATCGACCGCCGTGTGGCCGATGGCGCGGCCGGTGGGCGTGGAGCCGGTGAAGCTGATCTTGTCGATGCCGGGATGGGCGCACAACGCTGCGCCGGTGCCGCCGCCGCCGCAAACAACGTTCAGCACGCCCGCGGGCAGGCCTGCCTGCATCGCCAACTCGGCCAGGCGAAGCGCGGTCAGCGGCGTCTCGGGCGACGGCTTGACCACCACGGTGCAGCCCGCGGCCAGTGCCGGGGCGATCTTCCAAAGCGCGATCGCGAGTGGGAAGTTCCACGGCACGACTGCTGCCACGACGCCCACCGGCTCGCGCTGCGTGTAGGTGTGATAGCGCGCGCCAGGAGGGAACGGGATCGAGCTCTGCAGCGTGCTGCCTTCGAGCTTGGTGGCCCAGCCCGCCATGTAGCGCACGAACTCGGCCGAGAAGCCGACGTCGATCATGCGCGCCACGCCCTGCAGCTTGCCCCCTTGCAAGGTCTCCATCGAGCTGAGCTCGTCGCCGTGCTCCTCGATCAGCTGCGACAGGCGAAAGAGGATGCGCTCGCGGTCGGCCGGCCGCATGCGCGACCAGGCGGAATCCTCCAGCGCGCGGCGCGCGGCCGCCACGGCAGCGTTCACATCATGTGCATCGCTGTCGGGCGTATCAGCCACCACCATTTCGGAGGCCGGGTCGATGACGTCGATGCGCTGACTGGCGTGGGCCTCGCGGAACTCGCCATCGATGAAATTTCCGTGGCTGCGCTGTGCAAGAAAGCCGATGCGCGCCAGTTCCTGCTGGGAGAGGTCTTGGGTGTTCATGTGGCGGGGTGGTGGTGGTTGTGGGTCAAGAGAAACCGCCGCCTCAGCGCGCGAGCATGAACTCGGCACCGCGCTCGGCGATCATGATGGTTGGGGCGTTGGTGTTGCCGCTGCAGATCGTCGGCATCACGGACGCGTCGCACACACGCAGCCCGCGGACGCCGCGCACACGCAGCTGCGGGTCGACGACCGCCATCGCGTCGGTGCCCATCCGGCAGGTTCCCACCGGGTGGTACACGGTCTTGGCGTACTGCCGTACAAACTGCTCGAGTTCGGCATCGGGCATGTTCTCGTTCGGACCGGGGTACAGCTCTTCGGCGACTACCTTGCTCAATGACGGCATCCGCAGGATGCGGCGCGCCAGCTTCAAGCCGCGCACGAGCGTGTCCACGTCGTCCTGAACACTGAGGAATCCGCCATCGAACTCCGCCTGCTGCATGGCGTCGGCGCTCTTCGCCCGCACGCGCCCCCGCGACTTGGGTCGCAGGAAGCACGGGTCGATCGAGATGCCGTGCACCTCGGGCATCGGCCGGTCGACGTCGCCCACCAGCACAGGCAGCACGTGGAACTGGATGTCCGGACGGCCGCCGCCGCAGGTGTCCACGAAGCCGCCGCTTTCCACGACGTTCGAAGTGAGCAGTCCAGTCTTGAACAGTTCCCACTGCAGACCGTGCTTCAGCGCAGTGAGGCCCTTGTCCTGCCCGAGCAGGCTGATCGGCTCACGGCAGCGGGCGTGGGCGATGATCTCGAGATGGTCCTGGAAGTTCTCGCCGACACCAGGGAGATCGTGCAGCACTGGCACACCGATGCTTCGCAGGAATTCGCCCGGGCCGATGCCGGAGACCTGCAGCAGCTTCGGCGAGGCCAGCGCCCCGGCGCTCAGCACCACTTCGCGGCGGGCCCGCGCGTGACGGGTCTGGCCGTTGCCAAGCCGGTACTCGACACCGGTCGCCTGACCGCCTTCGATCGTCACGCGCAGCACGTGCGCGCCGTTGATGAGCGTGAGCTTCGGATCGCCCTGCACCGCCGCCAGGTAGGTCGCAGCCGTGCTGCCGCGCGTGCCGTCGATCGTCGTGGTCTGGTAGAAGCCCACGCCGTCCTGGCGGCCGCTGTTGAAGTCGTCGTTGTACGGCAAGCCCGCTTCCTGCGCCGCCTTGAGGAAAGCCAGGCTCAGCGGGTGGCGGAACTTCGTGTCACTGACGCGAAGCGGCCCATCCGTGCCGTGCATCTCGCCCGAAAAGCGCACGTTGCTTTCGGCGCGCTTGAACACCGGCAGCACGTCCTTCCATGACCAACCCGTGCAGCCCGCTTCGGCCCACGCGTCATAGTCGGCCGCTGCGCCGCGGATGTAGACCATCGCGTTGAGTGAGCTGCCCCCGCCGGTCATGCGGCCTTGCGGCACGTACATCTTGCGGCCGTTCGCGTGCTGCTGCGGAGTCGTCTCGTAGATCCACGACCGCTCCGTTCCGATCACGCGCACGAAGGTCGCCGGCATCTTGACGAACTTGCTGCCGTCGGTTGGGCCCGCCTCGAGCAACAGTACCGAGTGGCCCGCCTTGACCAGGCGGTGTGCGATGACGCAGCCGGCCGAGCCGGCTCCGACGACGATGTAGTCGACGACTTGCTTGTCCAACGTATGTCTCCGTGTTGCGCTGCAACCCTTCACGGCGAGTGCCGCTTGGGTCATCGGAGGACATCGTCTCGAAATCGGCGCTGCGGCCCAAGCGGTTTCGCGTTGCGTTCGCTGTGGATCAATCCGCGATGCGCATTAGGACCATCTACCCAGCACGCGCAGGAAACGCCGGTCGATGCGGGAGCCAGCTGGACTTTGGCGCCCGGTACTCTGCACGCTCTGACCTGCCTTGCGTTCAACCGCGAGGGCGCTGGGATAGCCCTGGGCTACGACGGCGTGGTGCGACGCAGCGCCGACAGCGGCCAGAGCTGGCAACCCGTCACAAATTTCTGAGCGGCCTGGCCGCTGAACGAGGGGCTCACGCAGCCGGCATGACCTCCCGGTACGCTTCAGATTCGATCTTGTACTTGCGCATCAGCTCGAAGAAGGCCCGCCGGTTCTTCTTCGCTGCACGCGCCGCATGCGTGACGTTGCCGGCATTGGTCGCCAGCAGGTTCTCGATATAGGCGCGCTCGAAGTTCTCGACCACACGCGCCTTCGCTGCACGGAATGATTCGTCGTTGTCCGGCAGCGCGTCCGGCGTGAAGCCGCCATCGAAGTCGATGTCCTGCGCGCCCAGCTGCCCGGCGTCGGACATGAGCACCGCGCGCTCCATCACGTTCTTGAGTTCGCGCACATTGCCCGGCCACTCGTGCGCCATGAGCTTCTTGAGCGCGGCAGCCGAGAGACCGGGTGCAGGCTTCTGCCATTGGCGCGCGGCCGCGCGCAGGAAGTACAGCGCCAAGCTCGGGATGTCGGATTGCCGCTCGCGCAGCAGCGGCAGGTGCAGCGCAAGCACGTTCAAGCGAAACAGCAGGTCCTGGCGGAAGGCGCCGCGCGCCGTGAGCTGGGCCGGGTTGCGGTTGGTCGCGGCAATGACTCGGACGTCCGCATGCATGACTTGGTTGGAACCAACCGGCCGGTACTCCTTGTCCTGCAGGAAGCGCAGCAGCTTGGCCTGGGCGCCATAGGGCAGCGAATCGATTTCGTCGAGGAAGAGCGTGCCGCCCTCGGCCTCGCGCACGAGGCCCGTGCGCGAGCTGTGTGCGCTGGTGTAGGCGCCCTTCACGTGGCCGAAGAGTTCGGCCTCGACCAGTTCGTTGGGGATCGCGCCGCAGTTCACCGCCACCCACGGCCCGCCGGCACGCGGCGACAGATAGTGGATGGCCTGCGCGCAGACCTCCTTGCCCGTTCCGGTGTCGCCCAGGATGAGCACGCTCGCGTCGTAGCGCGCGAGCAGCGGCACGCGGGCGATCTGCTGGGTGAAGGCAGGGCTCTCGCCGATGAGCTCGCGCAGTGCCGGGTGAATGGGTCGCGGCATGGCGGCCACGGGCGCCGGCGCGACCCCGAGCGCGCGCGCCGAGCGCAGCTCGAGCTCATGGGCTGCGATCGGAGTCCGCAGGAAATCGCAGGCGCCGCCGGCCAGCAAGCGGGCGAGCTCGGTCGCGTCCAAGTCCACCGCGGCGACCATCACCGCGCAGCCGGGCGCCGTGGCCTTGAGGCGCGACAGCTGCGCCACGGCTTCGCCGACATCGTCCGCCGACACCACCTGGATGAGCAGGTCGCAGCCCGAGGGGGTGGCGCCGAAACCGCACAGCTTGACTTCGACCGGCAGTTCACCACCGGCCAATACCGCAACGAGCGTGGAACCAAGATCGCCCAAGGCAGTCGATGAGCAGACCGCGATCTCAAGCGTCGTCGAAAGCTGTGCAAGCCCGTATTTGCGCACGAGAGGTCTCCCCGTATTGCTTGTTCGTTCTTGGCGAAACGGAATCTAGGCGCGCAACCGGACACGAGGCCACCCCTAAGACTTGGGGCTGCTTGTCGAAGATCGGGCTTGCAATGTGGAGACTGGTGCGAATGAGGCGTTCTTGACACAGGCTGTTGCGCCTGGCGCCGGTAAACACGGCAAGCTGGTAAAGGCGGCAGCAGGAATGCCATGTCGCTGAAGCCCCCCGCCACGTACATCTCGCAGCACGACGATACAAAGCAGGAACGCCATTTGCCTCGAGCGCCTTGTTCCGACTGTCCACCCCAACCTGATCCAGCCATGCAGTACCCGACCCGCTCCCGAATCGCCGCCGCACCCCTGTTGCTGGCGAGCCTGCTGGCCGCTTCAACCGCATTCGCGGGCGGCCATCGCCACGCGTCCGCGGGCGCGACACGCATGGCCGCCTCGCTCACGACGACCGCATCGGCAGGCAGCGCCGGCGCTTCCGCGACGCCGGTCCGGCAGCCTGATTTCGGGCGCGAGAAACCTTCGCGCGATGCGCTGCAGGTGGCGAGCTGGGTGCTGAATTCGGGGGACAACGAGGGTTCGGCCTTCGTCATCGTCGACAAGGTGCGCGCCCGCGTCTTCGTCTTCACGCCCGAAGGCAAGCTGCGTGGCGCGGCGCCCGTGCTGCTGGGCCTCACCAAGGGCGACGACACCTTCCCCGGCGTCGGCGACCGCGAGTTGTCGAACATCGCGCCCAACGAGCGCACCACGCCGGCCGGCCGCTTCGTCGCGGAGCCGGGCGTCAACGGGCATGGCGCGGACATCGTCTGGGTGGACTACGAGGCGGCCGTCTCCATGCACCGCGTGATTACCAGCAACCCGGCAGAACGCCGGCTGCAGCGCCTGCAGTCGCCCAAGCCCTCGGAGCACCGCATCTCCTTCGGCTGCATCAACCTGCCGGCTGCCTTCTACGAACAGGTGCTCGCACCCACCGTGGCGCAGACAGAGACCATCATCTATGTGCTGCCGGAGACGCGTCCTGCGGCCGAGGTGTTCGGCTTTCGTGAAGGCGGGCGCAACAAGCCGCCGCAGACGGTGCCGCGCGTGGCCAGCGCCTTCTATCTCGACGGCGCCTGACCTCTACCGATCACGCATGAAAAAACCGGGCCTCGGCCCGGTTTTTCGTTGGACGAAAGGTCGATCAGCCGCGGTCGGCGCGAGCCGCACGCGTGGCGCGACGCTTCGGCGCGGTGCTGCCGCTCGTCGAATAGTCGTTGTTCGTCGACGCTGCGGCGTCCGTGCTCGTCGTGCCCGAAGCGTTCGTGCCCGTGCTCGTGCTGCTCGGGGTGGAGGTGCTGGACATGGTCGAGCTGGCCGGATCGGTCGTGGTGGTGGTCGTCGTCGTGGTCGCGCCCGTGCCGCTCACCGTGCTGTTGGTGCTGGATGTGCCCGACGTGCTGGTCGACGAGTTGAGGTTGCTGTCGGTGGCCGTCGACGACGGCGTGCCGCTCAGCGTGTTCGCGCTCGTGCCGCTCGCGCTGGAGCCGGTCCCCGTGCCGCTCGTGTTCGTCGCTGCGGCGCCCGACGAGGTGTCGGCGCTGCCTGCCGTCGTTCCGTTGGTGGTGCCGGTGGTGGTGCCCGCCGTACCGGTGGACGTGCCCGAGGTTTGTGCTGACGCGCCCATGGCGCAGACGAGGGCGGCAGCCGCCGCGGCAAGGGTCAGGCTTGAGGACAGTTTGGTCATTGCGTTTCTCCTGTAGCAGAGTGAAAACTACGTTTCGATGGTTTGCCTGCATCTGCGCTCCGCTTTAATCACAGGCGCGCCAAAAACGATGGGCAAGAGATTCCTGGGCAATCCACATGCCCATCCGTAGGGCACGGGCAAGTCCTGCTGAAATCAACGACACTGGCCGGCCAAGAAAGCGCTTTCCAAGATGTCCCGCACGACCCTCGCGGCGCAGCCGCGCCCTGCCCTTTTCACCATCGCCTGGCCGCTGTTCTCGGAGTTGCTGCTGGGCATCCTCGTCGGGCTGGTGGGCTTGTCGATCGCCTCGCGCACCTCGGACGCCGCCTCCGGGGCGTTTGCCCTCTCGAACCACGTCCAGGCCACCTTCTTCCTGCTGTTTCGCATCGTCAGCGTGGGCGTGAGCGTGGTGATCACGCAGAACCTGGGTGCGGGCAACCGGCTCGCGGCCGACCAGACAGCCCGCGCGTCGCTGGGCGCTTCCAGCTGGATGGGCATCATCACCGCGGCCGGCGTCGCCTCCTGTGCCGAGCCGCTGCTGCGGGTGATGAACGCGCCGGCCTCGGTGCTGGCCCTGGCGCTACCCTTCCTGCGCATCCTCGCGCTCGCGCTGGCGCTCGATGCGCTGAACGCCGCCATGTCCGCCGTGATGCGCGCGCACCTGCGCGCCCGCGATGCGCTGCTCAACATGGTGGCGATGCACAGCGTGCACCTCTTGCTGTGCTGGCCGCTGATGGGTGGCATCGGGCCGCTGCCGCCGCTCGGGCTGCAGGGCTTCGCCATCGCGATGGTCGCAAGCCGTGCCTTCGGCGTCGCTTTCCACCTGTGGCTGTGGCGCCAGCGGCTGGACCTCGTCCCCAAGCGGCGCGACTGGTGGACGCTGCACTGGCCGCGGCTCGCCCCGGTGCTGCACATCGGCTTGCCGGGTGGGGCGGAAAACGTCGCCTACCGGCTCGCGCTGATGTCCACCATCGCCATGGTCGCGAAGATGGGCTCGGGCGCACTGGCCACGCACAGCTACACCATGCAGCTGATGTACTTCATCCTGCTGTGCGGCCTGGCCATCGGCTTCGCGAGCGAGATCCTCGTCGGCCACATGGTCGGCGCGGGCGCGCTGCACGAGGCCAACCAGCTGGTGCGCAGGAGCCTGGGCGTGGGGTTCGCGGTGTCCACGACGCTGGCCATCGTGATGGCGCTCACCGCGCGCTGGACGCTGCCGCTGTTCACCTCCGACCCGCAGGTGATCGCCACGGCGCAGACGCTGCTCTGGATCACCGTGCTGCTGGAGCCCGGGCGCACCTTCAACCTCGTCGTGATCAACGCCTTGCGCGCCACCGGCGATGCGCGCTTTCCGGTGGCCGCTGGCGTGCTGTCGATGGTGTTCGTGATGGCCGGTGGCGCATGGCTGCTCGGCGTTCATTGGGGCTTCGGGCTGGCCGGCGTGTGGTTCGCCTATGCCGCCGACGAATGGCTGCGCGGGCTCATGATGGCCGCGCGCTGGCGTTGGCGCGGCTGGGTGCCGCACGCGCGTGAAACACACCGCCGGGTGTCGTCCAAGCGGCGCCAGATGCAAGCCGCCTCGGCCTGAAGTCCCGCTCCAAGCGCCGGCCAGCTGACACCAGCCTTGCTGCAAGCGCCGATCCCGATGTTCATATTTGCTCAGCGGTAAGACCGCCGCAAGCCAGGCTTAAAAAAATGCGGGCAGCTCCGATGGGCACGCGGCACGTTCTCCTACAGCCAAGTCGCGGACATCGAGGCGCAATGACACCACGTACCGTCACCAGGAGGACGAACGTCCATGGACAAGCTGCCCACCGACATCTGGCTGAACCGCTGCGCCCAGCGCATCGTTCAGGTTGACCAACGCATCGACCCCGATGAAGCACGGAACATCGCACGCGACCTGCTCTCGTTCGAACGCACCGCCGTGATGCCACCCGAGCAGGCCGTGGATTTCGTGGCCTCCGAACTCTCACGTGGGCAACGAACGCACTTCGAGCGCCGCGCCAAGCCGCGGCACTGACGCACTTCGCCTGACGCCCTGGCTGCGGCGCATCGCCGCCGCCGGCCTGCTCGTTGCCGGCATCGCCTTGTGGGTGCACCACCTGCGCACGGTGGACTGGGCCGGCATGCGCGGCGTGATCGCCGGCATGCCCCACGAGCGGCTGGGCTGGGCCCTCGCCTTCACCGCTGCGAGTTACCTCGTCTACTCGAGCATCGACCTCATCGCCCGACACGTCACGCGCCATCAGGTGCCGGCGGGCCGCGTGCTCGCCATCGGCTTCATCAGCCACGCCTGCGCGCTCAACCTCGGCCCGGCGGGCGTCGGCTTTCGCTTCCGGCTGTACATGGCGCATGGGCTGGATGCCCCCACCGCGGCGGCGATCTGGCTCTTCAATGTGGGGACCAACTGGCTCGGCTTCGTGCTGATCGCGGGCCTCGCCTTCGCCACGCGCTCGATCGCCATTCCCAACGACTGGGGCATGGTCCGCGCCATGTCGCCGTCGGTGGGCGTGCTGCTGTTGACGGCTCTGGCGGCCTACCTGGTGATCTGCCACTTGGCCCATGGCCGCGAGTGGCGCGTCCTGGGACGCACGTTCACCCTGCCCTCGGCCGCGGTTGCCGCACTGCAGTGCGCTGTCTCGGCCATCAACTGGCTGCTGCTCGCATGGGTGCTGACCATGCTGCTGCAGCACGGCGTGCCCTTCGGCGCGGTGCTGGGCGCGTTGATGGCGAGCTCGCTCGCCCTGGCGGTGATCGACGTGCCCGCCGGGCTCGGCGTGCTGGAGACGGTGTTCCTCGCGATGCTGGGCTCGCAGGTGCCCACGCATGAACTGCTGGCGGCGATGCTTGCGTACCGGGCCATCTACTTCGTGGGGCCGCTGCTCATTGCGCTCGCGACCTACGCCGCCATGGAGTCGCACTTCTTCGCGAACCGGCGGGTGAGCACGGCAAGCTAATCAGCGAGCGCGGCCCTCACGCTCCCATCCGCCTCATCCAGCCGCGCCTGTGCCTCATCCACGCCGATCTTCTTCAGGATCGACACGATCGCGACCTTGACCTGGAAGCGGCAGGCGTTGAGCGCCTCGCGGGCGGCGTCTTCGCTCGCGCCGGTGGCGCGCATGGTGAGGCTCACCGCGCGGCGCAGCAGCTTGGCGTTGGTGGGCTGCAAGTCCACCATCAGGTTGCCGTAGACCTTGTTGAGCCGCACCATGATTGCGCTGGACAAGGTGTTGAGCGCGATCTTCTGCGAAGTGCCCGCCTTCAGCCGCGTGCTCCCCGAGATGACCTCGCTGCCGGTGTTGAGCGTGATGGCGATCTCCGCGCCGAGGGTGACCGGCGCGGCCGGGTTGTTGGCGATGCCGATGGTGAGCGCGCCGGCCGCGCGTGCCGCTTCGAGTGCACCCATCACGTAGGGTGTGGCGCCGGACGCCGCCAGCAGGATGACGACGTCGCGTGCCGTCACGTTCACGCCGGCGAGGTCGAGCCGGCCTTGCTCGAGGCTGTCTTCGGCGCCTTCCACCGCTTCGAACATCGCCTGCTGGCCGCCCGCGAGCAGGCCGATGGCACGGTCCTTGGGCCATGAGAAGGTCGGGTACAGCTCGACGCTGTCGAGCACGCCCAGGCGGCCCGATGTGCCCGCACCCACGTACACCAGCCGACCGCCGGCCGCGATGCGAGGGACCGCCGCTTCGACGGCCGCAGCGATGCGATGGCGCGCGGCCTTGACCGCATTCAGTGCATGGATCTGGTCATCGACGAAAGCATCCACGAGCGCTGGCACCGCATACCGGTCGAGGTCGGGGTGGCATTCACTCGGCGCTTCAGTGCGCAAGAGCTCGCTGTCGAGTTCGCCGGCCGCGCCGGCGGTCAGATGCGGGCTCGTGGCGTCGGGGGCGCTGGGGCTCATCGCAGGCTTCACGCCCGCATCATCGCGAGCCTCGTGTGACGGCGCAAGCCAAGACCGGCGAGTCCCCTCGCCGGTCTTGGCGTTGCGTGGCGCTTGCCCGGCCTTATCGGCCGTCGTGGTCCGAGTCGCCGGGGATGGCACGTTCAACCGCATTGCTCAGCCGGTTCCAGGAATCGCGGGTGGCTTCCTTCGCGCGGTCCCAGCCGAGGCGAGACTCACCGCGGGCCGAATCCCAGCCACGGCCCAGGTCGCTCTCGACATCGTCGAAGCTGCGGCCGCGGTAGGTGTCGTAGTTCTGCAGCGCGTAGTTGTAGGCCGGGCTGTAGTCGTCGTAGCTGTAGGCGGCGTCGACGTAGGGGCGGCTGGAATAGTTCTCGCGCCAGTACGCTTCTTCGGCGGTCGGGTCCACCAGCTCGGCCACGCCCTTGCCGGCCAAGCCGCCGGCCACGGCGCCGATGGCCGCGCCCACGAGCGTGCCGACCGGGCCGGCCACCGAGCCCACCGCGGCGCCCGCGGCAATGCCGCCTGCGGCCGCGCCGATGCCCGTGCCGACCGGATGCGCACCGGGTGCGCCGCTCAGCGGGTCGCGGTTCGAATCACGGTTGATGTCTCGGTCGAGGTTCTTGGGTTCGCCCTTGGCGAGGGGTCTCTCGTTGTTCATGTGCTGCTCCTGGTCTTGCGGGTTGAAGACAGGCAAGGCCGCGAAGGCATTGCCGCAAGCCAATTGCACCTAAAACGGGAGTGCCGTCCCATCGGACGGCCGCCTCTTCAGGCGTAGGACATGGGCTCAGAGGGTCAGGTGTTCAGCGCATCGTCTCGGAGGACGACGGGTTCACGCCCGCGAAGATGGCGGAGGCCACGATGCAATCGAAGGAGTGTGGATCGCCGCCGTGGTGGCGGGCCGTGCTGGGAGCCACATCGAGCGTGGTGAGGCCGAGCAAGGCGATGGCCAAGGCAATGGCGACGAGGCTGCGCGACTTCGCTGGGGAGAGGACGTCATCCGCCGGGTCGAGCTTCGTGTCCATGTCGAACTCCTTGACTGGAAGCGGCGCGCGGGACGAGAGCGGCGCCGCTTGACATGCAGCGTAGCCATCGTGGCACAGCAGGCATATCCCTAGGGCGTCTGCCGGGCCCATTTTTTCGTACCTTTACTTCCAGAAACGCTGGCCTCAGCGCAGTGTGGATTTCGCGGGTTCGGCGAGCGACTGGCGCCGTGCCAATGCGGGAAAAAGCTTCATCCACGTCGCGACCACGAGCAGCGTGCCGATGCCGCCGAACAGCACCGAGCCCACCGGGCCGAGCCAGGCGGCGACGGCGCCCGATTCGAATTCACCGAGCTGGTTGGACGCGCCGATGAAGATCGAGTTGACCGCGCTCACCCGGCCGCGCATGGCGTTCGGCGTCTCCAGCTGCACGAGTGATTGGCGGATCACCACGCTCACCATGTCGGCCGCGCCGGACACGGCGAGCGCCAGTGCCGACAGCACGAAGTCGCGCGACAGCGCGAAGGCCAGGATGGCCACGCCATAGACCGCGACCGAGCCGAACATCACGTGGCCCACGCGCCGCATCACCGGCCAGCGCGACAGCACCACCGACATCGCGAGCGCACCCACTGCGGGCGCACCGCGCAACAGGCCGAGGCCCCACGGACCGATGTGCAGCACGTCGCGCGCGAACATCGGCAACAGCGCCGTCGCGCCACCCAGCAGCACGGCGAAGAGATCGAGCGAGATGGCGCCGAGCACCACCTTGCGCCGCCAGATGTAGCTCACGCCGGCGAAGATGGTGGCGAGCGTCACCGGCTCCTTCGGGGGCGGTGCATGGTCGTAGCGCAGGCCCAGCAGCAATGCACCAGCAATGGCGAAGAGCATGCCGCACACGGCATACACCGCATGCGCGCCGGCCACGTAGATGAAGCCGCCCAGCGCCGGGCCCGCGATGATGCTCGCCTGCATGCCGGCCGAGCTGAAGGCCAGTGCCCGCGCCAGCAGCTCGGGTGGCACCAGCAGCGGTGCGAGTGCCTGCGAGGTCGGCATCTGGAAGGCCTTGACGGTGCCCAGCGCCATGGCAAGCGCCAGCAGCCATTCGCGGTTCACCCGGTGCTCGGCACTTGCGAGCACCAGGCCCGCGGCGAGCGCCGCCTGCAGCACCATGCACATCGCGAGGATGCGGCTGCGGTCGAAACGGTCGGCCACGTGCCCTGTGACGAGCGTGAGCAACAGCGCCGGCAGGAATTGAAGCAGGCCCACCAGACCCAGGTCCCAGGCACTTCCTGTCAGGTCGTACATCTGCCAGGCGACGGCCACCATCATCATCTGGTTGGCGGCGGATCCCGACAGGCGGGCGTACCAGAAGCGCATGAAGGCGCGTTGTGCGAACAGCATCGAAGAATGAAGGTGCGAAGGTCGCAAGACGGCAAGGGCAGGTGACGCATTGTCCCGACTTCGCGCGGTGCGCAATGGTCGAGATACCAGTACGGCGCCTCAGGCATCTCGTGCCACGCTTGGCATGCCAGACGACTTGTGAGAAAACGTCTCGACAATCACCGCAGTCCGAGAGAGGTTCCCATGCAGAGGCTCGCCCTGGAAGTCATGTTCGCGGCCCTGGCCAGCCTGGCGCTGGCCGGTTGCGCATCGTGGTCGTCGGCACCGCCCGCCGCGCCCACGGTCGCCAGGTCGGCCGCGCCAACGCGCTATGAGTCGACGGTGAACAACTACTTCGATCTCACGATGCCGGCACAGACCACGCCGCGCAAGCTCACCATCGGCGCGCCCGAAGGCTCCCCCTGCGCGCTCCACGGCACCGGCGGCCGGCACGCGGGCTGGGTGGTGCCGGTGATCTACGACACCACGCCTCCCACGCCGGCTGCCACGACGTCTGCGATGCCGCAGCGCAGCATGCCGACTGCCAAGGCCGGCAACGACAAGACCAAGACCGCCGGCTCGAGTGCCGCGACAGCGCTGCCCTTGAAGTCCAGCACCAGCGGCACGCCGACCGCGAGCGGCACGCCGACCACCGCGCTCAAGGAAGTGAACGTGCAAGGCACGCGCTACTTCTTCTGGTTCAGCAGCGAAACGCTGGCCGGCGTGAGCCGCCAGTCCGACGCCTGCCCCTGAACACATCGAGCGTGACCGCTTGAAGATCGCCACCTTCAACATCAACGGCATCAAGAGCCGGCTGCCTCGCTTGCTCGAATGGCTGGCCGAATCGCAGCCGGATGTCGCCTGCCTGCAGGAGCTGAAGGCGCAGGACGAGAACTTTCCGGAGGCGGCGCTGCGCGAGGCCGGTTACGGCGCGGTGTGGCAGGGGCAGAAGTCATGGAACGGCGTGGCCATTCTTGCGCGCGGCGCGACGCCGGTGGTGACCCGCCGCGCGCTGCCGGGCGACGTGGACGATTCGCACAGCCGCTACATCGAGGCCGCGGTGGACGGCATCATCGTCGCGTGCCTGTATGCACCCAACGGCAACCCGCAACCCGGCCCCAAGTTCGACTACAAGAACGCGTGGAACGAGCGGCTCATCGTGCATGCGCAAGACCTTCTCGACTCGAAGGAGCCCGTGGTCATCTGCGGCGACTACAACATCGTGCCCACCGACGGCGTCGGCGACATCTACAACCCGCGTTCGTGGTTGAAGGATGCGCTCTTGCAGCCGCAGCCGCGCGAGGCCTGGCAGCGGCTGCTCGCGCAAGGCTGGACCGATGCCATCCACAAGAAGCACGCCGGCGAGCCGGTCTATACCTTCTGGGACTACATGCGCCACCGCTGGCCGCGCGATGCGGGGCTGCGAATCGACCACTTGCTGCTGAGCCCGAAGCTCGCGAAGAAGCTCGTCGATGCGGGTGTGGACAAGCAAGTGCGCGGTCGCGAAGGCGCGAGTGATCATGCGCCGGCGTGGGTCACATTGAAGTAGTACCGAGGCAATGCGCCGAGCAATCGACGCGCCTTCGCCACCTCTCGTTTCCCCTCCCCCGCCCTGGCTCGCGCGGCCGTTTCTTTGACTCGCGAAGTCAGTGCGGCACGCCGCGCGGAGGCCTACAACCATGCCCTTGCGTGGTGCCGGCTCACACCAACCCGGCGCGCCGACGCAATGTGCTCCGTGAGCTCGCGTGGACGGCGATGCGTCATCCGTGCACACCTGGACCCGTGCGGCCGCCTCGTGCAGCCGTGATCTTCGCTTGTTGAACAGGGAACAGAAACGATGAACGGTTTGCTCTCTCGCGCTGCCCGCCTCTGGTGTGCCGCCTTCGCCCTCTGCGGTGCATTCTTCGCCGCCACACCGGCCCATGCCGACACCTACACCCAGACCCGCTACCCCATCGTGCTCGTGCATGGACTCTTCGGCTTCGACTCGCTCGGGCCCGTCGAGTACTGGTACGGCATTCCCGCCGCATTGCGCAGCGGCGGCGCCCGCGTCTTCATCACGCAGGAGTCCGCGGCCAACGCGAGCGAGGTGCGCGGCGAACAACTGCTGTCCGAGCTGCGCCGGCTGAAGGCGGCCTACGGCTACACCAAGTTCAACCTGATCGGCCACAGCCACGGCGGCCAGACGGTGCGCTATGTCGCGGGCGTCGCCCCCGACCTCGTCGCCTCGGTCACCACCGTCGGCACGCCGCACGCCGGCAGCCCCGTGGCCGACAAGCTGCAGAAGGACCTCAACACGCTCGGACTCACCGGCGTGGTCGCGTCCATCGCCAATGCCTTCGCGACCTTCGAGAGCTTCCTGTCCGGCGCACCACGCGCGCCGCAGGATTCGCTGGCCGCGCTGCTGTCGCTCAACAGCGCAGGCGCGGCGAGCTTCAACAGCCGCTTCCCCGCCGGCAAGCCGACGAGTTCGTGCGGCCAAGGCGCAGCGGCCGTCAACGGCATCCGCTACTACTCGATGGGCGGCACCTCGGTGCTCACCAACTTCCTCGACCCCGCCGATGCGCTGCTCGGCATCACCTCGCTGTACTTCGGCTTCGAGCAGAACGATGGGCTGGTGGGTCAATGCTCGTCGCATTGGGGCACGGTGCTGCGCGACAACTACGCGTGGAACCACCTCGACGAAGTAAACCAGTCGCTGGGCTTGCGTGGGCTCTTCTCGTCCGACCCGGTCGCGGTGCTGCGCGCCCATGCCAACCGCCTGAAGACCGCGGGCCTGTGAATGAACGCGCCGACCCGATGGGTGGCCGCCGTGGTCGGCGGCGCACTGGTCCTGGCGGCCTGGTTGTGGAGTCGACTCGATGATCCGGATCCTTCGCGGGTTCAGGCCCTGGCGCATCCTGCGGCGCAACCTCAAGCGCCGGCTCATCCAGTCCTCGCTTCACTGAGCGCGGCGGCACCGTCTGCATCGGCGCCGCGCTCGCCGGAGGACTTCGAGCACTGGCTCGAGGAGAAGAGCTCGCTGCGCGGCGTGTCGCTCGATGGGGCGTGGGACATCGACAGCGAAGGGCGTCTGAAGCCCACGATGGCATTGCGACGGCGCTTCGACCAGCTGCTGAGCCTGGTCGGCGAGGCCACGCTCGACGAAATCACCGCCTACGTCGACCACGACGTGACGGCGCTTGCCGGGCCAGCCGCGGCGCAGCAGGTGCTGGATGTGTGGCGGCACTACGTCGAGCTGCAAAAGCAGGCGTTCAACGTTCAAGTCGACATGCGGGACCGTAGCACCTGGGCACCTGCGCAGGCCGAGCGACAGCAGGCACGGCGACGTGTGCTGGGTGATGTGGTGGCGCGTGCCTTCTATGCGCAGGAGGACGCGATGCTGCAAGCGGTGCTCGCGTCACCGCCATCAGTCGTGGGCGGATTTCAATCGATCGACAAGTCCAGCTTGCCGGCCGATGCTGCGGAGCGTTTGCGGCAAGAGGAAGTGGCGTGGGCGGATTGGGAGCGTCGACTGGGCGAGGCTCGGCGAGAGCAGTCCTCGCTGCAGTCACATGAGGAGATGTCGCAGACGCAGCGGGATGAGGCACTGAGCCGGTACATCGCCCAGCGGTTCAAGGCGGATGAGGTGGTGCGGATTCGGGCGTTGCTTCAGGTGCAAGCGGGCGCGAACAAGTGACGCGCGGTCGACGCCTCAATCTCGATTGGCCTCGACGAGCGCGTCGACCCATGGTCTGGCGGTACGCCTTGTCCATTCCAGACCGTCCGGGCCGCCGGTGACGTAGCAGTTCAAGATCTTGCCCTTCACCAGGGTCGACATCGCCGTGGCGGTCACTCGACCCCGCTTCATGGTGCCATCGGGCATCGTCGACTGTTCGACAGAAACCTCCGAATAGCCGAACTGGTCTGGCAGACCGACGTGTGCCGGGAGGGGCCGCCCGGGATGGCCGTGACCGACTTGGCGCATCACGCGTCCAAGCACCCCCGCTACTGCGTATATCCCCTGAGTCCAACCGCACCCGGCTGTCAGCCCCCTGTCGGCCCGCCCCAGTACCTTCTCCCACGCCAGCACCACAAGCGCCGGCGCCAACGGTGACGCCTCATGAAGCTGCTGCTCAAGTTCAATCTCGTCTTCCTGGCCGTGTTCCTCAGCGGCCTGGCTGCCTCGGCACTCATCGCCCGCCACCTGCTGCAGCGCGACGCGCAAGAAGAAGTGCTCGATCGCGCACGGCTGCTGATGGAAAAGGCGAGTGTCGTGAGCACCTACACCGCGATGCAGATCGCGCCTTTGCTCAAGGACCAGATGGAGCGTGAATTCTTGCCGCAGGCGATTCCGTCCTTCTCGTCGATGGAGGTCTTGAACGCGCTGCGCGACAAGTACCCCGACTACGGCTACAAGCCCGCGATGCTCAACCCGACCAACCCACGCGACCGGGCGGTGGATTGGGAGGCCGACGTGATCCAGCAGTTCCGCCAGCAGCCCGGGCGCACCGAATTCGTCGGCCAGCGCGACACACCCAGCGGCCGCTCGCTGTACATCGCGCGGCCCATCACGATCAGCAACGAGGCCTGCCTGCGCTGCCACAGCACGGTCGATGCGGCGCCGCACACGCTCGTCGCCAAGTACGGCCCCAACAACGGCTTCGGCTGGACGCTCAATGAGCCGATCGGCGCGCAGGTGGTGTCGGTGCCGATGTCGGTGCCCATGCAGCGTGCGGACAAGGCGCTGATGACGGTCGTCGGCCTGCTGAGCATCGTCTTCGTGCTGATCGGCGCGGCGCTGAACCTGCTGCTGTGGAAGCTGGTGATCCAGCCGGTGCGCGAGCTCTCGGCACTGTCTGATCGCGTGAGCCTGGGTGAACTCGACGCTCCTGCCTTCCACGCGAGCAGCCACGACGAGATCGGCGTGCTCGCCGGTTCCTTCAGCCGCATGCGCAAGAGTCTCGTGCATGCGATGAAGCTGCTGGACGCTTGAAAGGCCGCTTGAGAAAACGCTTGAAACGCCGATGAACACTGCACGATGACGACGCACCCGCCCAAGCTCGGCAAGTACCCCATCACCGGCGTGCTCGGCGAAGGCGCGATGGGCGTGGTCTACGAAGCGCTCGACCCGGTGATCGGCCGGCGCTTGGCGATCAAGACCATCCACCGCCAGCTCGCCGCAAACGCCGATGACACGGCCTCGTCATATGCACAGCGGTTTCGCAACGAGGCGCAGGCGGTGGGCCGGCTGTCGCATCCGGGCATCGTGCAGATTTACGAGTATGGCGAGGACCAGGACGTCGCGTTCATCGCGATGGAGTTCGTGCAAGGCCGCACGCTCTCGCAGTTGCTCGCGTCCACGCCGCGGCCCACTGAGCCGACCATCGTGCGCGTGATGGCGCAGTTGCTCGATGCACTGGACTGCGCCCACCGCGCGGGCGTGTGGCACCGCGACATCAAGCCGGCGAACATCATCCTCACCGACAGCGGGCATCTCAAGCTCACGGACTTCGGCATCGCGCGCATCGAGTCGAACGCGTTGACGCTCGTCACTTCCATCATCGGCACCCCGGGCTATATCGCGCCCGAGCAGTACATGGGTCTGCCGCTGGACCACCGCATCGACCTCTTCGCCGCGGGCGTGCTGCTGTACCGCATGCTCACCGGCAATTCGCCGTTCGCCGGCGCGCCGGAAGCGGCGATGTACAAGACCGTGAACGAGCACCCTGTCGCACCGAGCCGGGTCGACGGAAGCCGTCGAAGTGCCGGCTTCGATGCCATCGTGGCGAAGGCGTTGGCGAAGAAGCCGCATGAGCGTTTTTCTTGCGCGATGGAGTTCCAGCGGGCGTTGCTCGAGATGGAAGTCGCGGGCAGCGAGACCCGTCGCTTGTCGCCGTCGGGGCCGTTGCACGACGCGACGGTTGTCGAGAGCCGGCCGTCCTCCATGTCACCCACGCCGGACCCCGAAGCGACCGTCCCCAGCTCGCCGCCGTCCGAGGCGCCGGGCGGCACCTTGCTCAAGGCCGCGACTGTTGCCGGTTGGGACGCAGCCACGCTCGCGACGATGGAGCGCGCGCTGGCCGCCGTGCTCGGCCCGATGGCGAAGCTGCTCGTGCGTCAGGCGGCGCTCAGCTGCACTGACCTCGCAACGCTCACCGCTCGCATGGCCGAGCACATCGCCGACGGGAAGGAGCGCGCAGCCTTCGTGCAGCGCGTGACTGCGGCAACCGCCAAGCCGCACGTGACCGGCACCTCGCCGCCGACACCACTGTCGCAGCCCGGCACGCCGGCACCGATCACCGATCCGGGCGGCCCGTTGCCCTCGGCCGTCATGAGCCACGCTTTGCGCGTGCTCACCGCGCAGATGGGCCCGGTGGCGCGCGTGGTGGTGAAGTCGGCGGCCGTGAAGGCCCGCAGCACGCGCGAGTTCTACGCGCTCATCGTTGCCGACACCGCTGACAGCGTCGATGGCCGCAAGCTGATGAAGCAGCTGATGACACGCATGGAGTGAGCGCCTGGCGCACCGCCTGCAACAAGAGCACACGATGTTGCTGGCCGCTCGGTCAACGCCGCTTCGTTGGCTGCCGTTCGCTCAACACAACGACATCCGCCAGGACCCGTCATGAGCCTTCGAAGCCGGGCCGCATGCCTTCTTGCCATCGTGCTCACCGCTGTGCTTGCTGCCTGCGCCAGCGCGCCGGTCAGCTCGCCGCAAGCCTTGCCCGCGGACGCAAGCTCGACCGTGCAACTGGACGACATCGCGCTGCTCGACCGCCTGAGCTTTGGCGCCACACCCACTCAGGCGCGGGAGATCGCGCGGCTCGGCCGCAGTGCCTGGCTGGAGCGCCAGCTGCACCCCTCGCGCACCGCCGCCCTGCCGGCGCCGGTGCAAGCGCAGATCGCCGACATGACGATCAGCCGCACGCCCATGGCCGAGCTGGTGCGCAGCCTCGATGCTCAGCGCAAGAGCGCCGACGCGGTCACCGACGACGAGCAGAAGAAGGCGGCGCAGCAGGCTTACCAGCAGGAGCTCAACCGTCTCACACGCGAGGCATCGTCGCGCATGCTGCTGCGCGCGCTGTACTCGCCCAGCCAGTTGCAGGAGCAGATGACGTGGTTCTGGTTCAACCATTTCAACGTGCACCAGTACAAGGCCAACATCCGCGTGGTGGTGGGCGACTACGAAGAGCAGCTGCGCACGCATGCGCTCGGCCGCTTTCGAGACCTGCTCGGGTCCTCGGTGTTCCACCCGGCGATGATCCGCTACCTCGACAACGAGCAGAACGCGGCGTCGCGCATCAACGAGAACTACGCGCGTGAACTGCTGGAGCTGCACACGCTGGGCGTGGACGGCGGCTACACGCAGCATGATGTGCAGGAGCTCGCTCGCGTGCTCACCGGCCTGGGCATCAACTTCAACGACGACAACGCGAAGGTCAAGCCCACGCTGCAGCAGTTCTACGTGCGACGCGGCCTGGTCGAGTTCAACCCGAATCGGCATGACTTCGGCGAGAAGCAGTTGCTGGGCTTGCGCGTCACGGGCCAGGGCATCGGCGAGATCGAGCAGGTGCTGGATGCGCTTGCGCGCCACCCCGCCACCGCGCGCTTCGTGAGCCGCAAGCTCGCGCAGTACTTCGTCGCCGATGAGCCGCCGCGCGCGCTGGTGGACCGCATGGCGCGTCGCTTTCTGGACAGTGATGGTCGCATCGCCGACGTGCTGCGCACGATGATCGATTCACCGGAGTTCCAGGCGTCCCTCGGCCACAAGTTCAAGGACCCCGTGCACTACGTGGTCTCCGCCGTGCGGCTCGCCTACGACGACAAGCCCATCCTCAACACCGGGCCGATGCTCGGCTGGCTCAACCGCCTGGGCGAAGCGCCCTACAACCGGCAGACGCCCGATGGTTATCCGCTGGATGCGATGGCATGGGCAGGCCCCGGGCAGATGAACACCCGCTTCGAGGTGGCGCGTGCCATCGGTGGCGGCAGCGCCGGGCTGTTCAAGACCGAAGGCGCGGCACCGACCGAGCGGCCGGCATTCCCGCAACTGGCGAATCCGCTGTACTACAACGGCATCGCGCCGCGGCTCGCAAGCGCGACGCGGCAGGCACTGGACCAGGCCGCATCGCCGCAGGAGTGGAACGCGCTTCTGCTCTCGTCCCCCGAATTCATGAATCGCTGAAGGGCCGCAGGATGAACCGACACGCCATGAACCGACGCGACATCCTGCGACTGGCCCTGGCCGCCGCGCCCTTGTCGTTGAACGCGACGCGCTTGTGGGCCGCACCGACGAAGGAGTCGCCACGCTTCCTGCTCGTCTTCCTGCGCGGCGGCTACGACGCGGCCAACCTGCTGGTGCCGCACGGCAGCTCGTTCTACTACGAGGCCCGGCCCAACATCGCCATCGCGCGGCCCGGCAGCGCCACGAATGCCGCCTTGCCCATCGATGCGCAATGGGGCCTGGCGCCTGCCCTGCGCGACACGGTGTACCCGCTCTTCCAGCGCGGGCAGGTGGCCTTCGTGCCCTTCGCCGGCACTGAGGACACGTCGCGCAGCCACTTCGAGACGCAGGACCGCATCGAACTCGGACAAGGCCCGCAAGGCGGGCGGGATTTCAGCAGCGGCTTCCTGAACCGGCTCGCGCTCGTCACCGGTGGCGCAAGTGCCGCGAGGCTGTCGTCGCTCTCCTTCACCGACCAGTTGCCGCTCGTCTTCCGCGGCAGCGAGCCCGTCGCCAACCAGTCACTGCGCGACGTGGGCAAGGCCGGCGTGAGCGAGAAGCAGGCCAGGCTCATCGCCGGCATGTATGCCAGCACACCGCTGGCGGGCGCAGTGGCCGACGGTTTCGAGGTGCGCAGCGAGATCAGCCGCGAGATGGCGGGCGAGATGGAGGCGGCCAACCGCAATGCGATCAACACCAAAGGCTTTGCCGCCGAGGCACGGCGCATCGCGCGATTGATGAAGGACCGCGTGCACCTGGGCTTCGTCGACGTGGGCGGCTGGGACACGCACGTGGGCGAAGGCGGCGCCTCAGGCACGCTCGCCAACCGGCTCGATGAACTCGGGCAGGGCCTGGCGGCCTACGCCGAAGAGATGGGCCCGATGTGGGACAACACGGTGGTGGTGGTGCTGAGCGAATTCGGCCGCACCTTCCGCGAGAACGGAAACCGCGGCACCGACCATGGGCACGGCAGCGTGCATTGGGTGCTGGGCGGCGCCGTGCGCGGTGGCCGCGTGGCAGGCGAGCAGCAGGCGATTTCGCAGGGCAGCCTGTTCCAGAACCGCGACTATGCGGTGCTGAACGAATACCGAGCGGTGCTGGGCGGACTTTTCACGCGCATGCATGGACTGAATGCGCAGCAGGTGGCGCAGGTGTTTCCGGGTGCAGCTGCGAAGGACCTGCAGCTCGTGTGAAGAACGCCCGGCGAAAGCCGGGCGTTCACTTCAAGCGATCGATCAATCGAAGCCTCAAGCCTTGGGCGCGGACGCCGCATCCTTCTTCGACTTCCTGGACTTCTTCTCGGGCGCCGATGCAGCCGACGCAGCCGCGTCCGCCTTGGCGGCAGCCTTCTCGGCCTTCAGTTCGGCCTTGGTCTTCTTGGCCGGCTTGGCATCCGACGCCTTGTCGGCCGCGGGCGTCGCGGCGGCGGTGTCGGCCTTGGCCGCCTCAGCCTTCTTCGACTTCTTCTCGGCCTTGGTGTCCGCCTTGGCCTCGGCAGCCTTCGCCGGCGCCGCGGCCGTCGTGCCCGTGGCGCTGCTGCCGCCGACCGTCAGGCCTTCGGCGGCCATCTTCTTCACGCTGGTGTCGCCCACGCCCTTCACGCGCTGGGCCAGGTCGTCCAGGCTCTTGAAGGGGCCGTTCTTCTGGCGTTCGTCAACAATCTTCTGGGCGATGGCGGGGCCGATGCCCTTGACCTTGTCCAGGTCTTCCTTGGACGCGGTGTTCGCGTCGGTGGCAGCGAATGCGATGTTGAGGCTGAGCAGCAGGCCGACGAGCGCGGCGAACAGTTTGCGAAGCATGCGGGTTCTCCCGAAGTGGGGCACGACGACTCGGGGAAGGCCTCCCCGCGGGCGTGAAGCCCCAACGGGAATTCGGTGGCAGGCGTTGACCCGCCTCGCTCAGGGACGTGTGTGCTCGTGCGAGCGGATCCAGGCCAGCTTCGCAGCGTAGAGGTCGTGGTCGCTGCGCGTGGTGCTGTTTTCCATGGCGAGCGCGAGCTGCTTGCGGGCCTCGTTCATTTCACCGAGCCGGTAGTTGGCCACGCCCAGCCAGAAATGGAACTCGTGGTAGTAGTCGGCACGGGCCACCTCCTTGGCGAACAGGTCGCGGGCGTGGCGGTAGTCCCCCTTCTCCATCGCGTCCATGCCGAGGTTGAAGTAATGGAAGGGCGGGTTCGGGTCGATCTGCGCCAGCTGCATCAGCAGCTTGTCGGCCTCGGCCGTGCGGCCCTGGCGCTGCAGCACTGACGCGAGGTTGGACATCGCGCGGGTGTTGTCGGGTTCGCGGGTGAGCACGCTCGCGAAGACCTGGCGCGCAGGTTCCAGGTCACCGTGGCGCAGATAGATCACGCCGAGCGTGTTGTAGGCGCCGGTGAAATCTGGGTGGCGACGCACGGACTCGCGCGCCCAGGCGTAGGCGTCGTCCAGCCGATCCTTCACCAGCGCCTCGGCGGCGCGGTTGTTCATGTACATCGCGACCACTGTGTCCTCGGTGATCGGGTGGGTGCGCATGCCGCGGATGTCCGACGCGCTGAGGAAGTCCACCGTCCACACGTTCAAGTCGCGCCCGGTGCCCACGTCGGCCATGCGGCGACCGAGGCTGACGTTGACGTGGCCGCTTCGGAACAGCAGGTTGCCGGTGCGCGTCCAGGTCTCTTCGGCGTAGGCGCTCTGGTAGTCGACACGGATGCCCAGCTCCTTGGCGAAGGCCGCCGTCATGATGACCAGCGACAGGCAGTTGCCCGAGCGCGCATCGAAGGCTTCGGCCGCGTTGCGGGTCGTGCCGCCGTCGTATTCGAGCTTGAGCTGGTCGCGCCGGTACAGCGCGTCGATCAGCGCCTCCTGCGGCGGCTTGGAATGCGATTGGTGCGTGATCTCGGTGCGCAGGTACTGGCGCATCGCGTCATTGAGCGAGAAGAGGCTTGAGGTGTCTACCGGTTCGGCAGGCCGGCCGAAGAGTTCGTCGTGGATCAGCGGACCTGCGGCAATGGGCACGGGCGGTGGTGTCGCGCACCCGCTCAAGATCACACCGAGCATCAAGGCAAGCAAGGAACGCATGGCGCGTCTCCCAACAGCGTCGGCCGGGTCACCGACTGCCCATGAAACCACGGAGTGGATGCCCATGGCGTCCGTGTTTGCACTCAGGTGGCGCGCAGTGCGCCACGCGGGTGGGGCCCTAGTTCGATTCCTTGATCATCCGCCCGCTCGCCGACTGGACCGGCCGGGCGTTCATCGGGTACAGCCGCGCGAAGATGCCGATCTGCTCGGGCGCGATGTTGACGGGCTTCTTCATCACCATCCACAGCACGCCTTCGCTGCACGGCGGCGTGGTGAGCGAGCCCATGTAGGTGTAGTAGCTGCGCTCGGCGGGCAGCAGCTGGTTCAGGTCCATGGTGGTCTGCGCGGCCTGTTCCTCGCCTTTTTCGAGCGGCAGGTTGTTCCAGACCTGCTGCACCAGCGGATGCACGCTGCCGCGATCGAGCAGCACTGCCACGACCGCGAGCTTGCCATCGGCATCCTTGTGCACGAGGTGGGCCACCATGTCGAACTGCCGGCCGTCGATGCGTTCTTCCGACGGGCGATGGAAGTGGAACTGCTGCAGCTCGAAGCGCTTGCCGTTCACCTCGATCATGTTGCCGGGGTCGACGTTGACCTGCACCGTGTGGCCGTTGTCGATCACGCGGAAGCCGCTCGGCGTGTAGTCGAAGCGAATCGCATCGAGGTTCACCTGGATGCCGTCGCGGATGTCGATCGGGCTCTGGCGCGTGCCGGTCGAGCACTTGGAGAACTCGGGCTTCAGCCGGCCCCAGGCGTCGGGCCCGGCAGCGCCGTCGTAGGACCAGTGCAGATGTTGCACAGCGGCGCCGTGCGGCTTGCCGGCCAACAGGGGTTCGTGTTCCTCGGTCAACTCCGCCTTCGCATGCAGCGATTTCTTCTCGGCACGCGACGGCATGGCGGCTTCGTCGCCACCGCGCACCGCGGCGCGAGGGGCGGCCGCGACCCGCGGTTCGCCCTGGCGTGACGTGACCTTCAATTCGCCGGGGCCGGCGGCCTCCAGCTTGCCGCCGCCCGCCAGCGTCTCGCTCAAGCGGCGCTGCAGCCGATCCATGGATTCTTCCGGGCCGCTGGCGGCTGGCGCCTGGGCCAGCGCTGGTTCCGACGCCGCGGAAGCGGCACCTTCGGCCATCGGTGCGGCCTCGGCTCCCGACGCAGCGGACGCGGCACTCGCCGCCTTCTTCGCCTTCTTGGATTTCTTCGCGACCACCGGCTTCTTCGCAGGCTCCGGTGGGTCGCTCGGCCAGAAGGCCAGCGCAGCGGCGCCGGCGCCGCTCACCGTGAGCACGCTGGCGCCGACGATGATGATCAGCTTCTTGGACATTGCAAACTTGGGCAGGCCACGCTTGAGCCTGGGCAAACGGGCCAGCAAGGCCTGCATCGCCAACTTCAGCTTGTTCGCGGGCGCACCTTCGCCGCCGGCCAGGCCCTCGACCTCCTGGTCGAGCACGGGTGCGTCAGCAGCAGAGGGTGGGATCTTCGCCATGACCGGATATCGGCAGCGGCCGGCGAAGCTTGAGCCGCACTGCGGGCAGAGAGCGGCAGTTCAGCCCGTCAGGTCGTCACGCGGGGCTTGACCCACAGCCATGCGAAGACGCCGATGCTCATCATGAGCAGCGACGCGACGGCGAGCGCCACGGTGGAATGCATCACCAGCGGCGCAATGACACCCGCCACGATGCCGTTGGCCAAGCTGCCGATGCAGGCCTGGAACGACGACGCCATGCCGCGCCGTTCGGGCACGAGGTCGAGCACCATCAACGTCACCACGGGCACCATCAGCGCCCAGCCGAAGGCGAAGATGGCAATGGGAAACAGCGCCCACCAGGCCTGCGGCGTGAACGCGAGGTTCAACGCGAGGTTGAGCACCGACACGCCGATCATGATGAGAAAGCCGTTGCGGATCTGGTGCTTGGGCTTGATGCGCCCCGCGAGCCGCCCCGACAGCCACGCGCCGCCCATGATCCCGGAGATGGTGAGCGTGAAGAACCAGAAGAACTGCCCGGGGCTCAGGTGAAGGTGCTCGCCGAGGAACACCGGCGCCGACAGCACGTAGAGGAACATGCCGTTGAACGGGATGCCGCTGGCCAGCGCGAGCATCAGGAAGCGCGGGCTGGAGCCCAGCTCCCAGTACCCCTTGAGCAGGTTGCGCACGTTGAACGGTTGGCGGTGCGTGTCGTGCAGCGTCTCTGGCAGCAGCTTGTAGTTGGCGACCCACAGCACCGCGCCCACGAAGGTGAGGAACCAGAAGATCGAGTGCCAGCCGACGTTGACGAAGAGGAAGCCGCCCACCATCGGCGCCACCGCCGGCGCCACGCCGAAGTAGATGGTGACCTGCGACATCACCCGCTGCGCGTCGGCCGGCGGGAACATGTCGCGGATGACGGCCCGCGAGATCACGATGCCCGCGCCGGCCGACATGCCTTGCAGCGCGCGGAACAGCACCAGCAGCCCGATGTGCTGCGACAGCGCACAACCGGCCGAAGCGATGGTGAAGATCACGATGCCCCACAGCACCACCGGCCGGCGCCCGAGGCTGTCGGACAGCGCACCGTGGAAGAGGTTCATCAGCGCGAAGCCGAAGAGATACGCCGACAGCGTCTGCTGCATCTGCACCGGCGTCGCGCCGATGGATTGCGCAATGCCGGTGAATGCCGGCAGGTAGGTGTCGATCGAGAACGGCCCCAGCATGCCCAGGCATGCCAGCAGGAATGCGAGCGCCCAGCGAGGCGCTCGCCAGAGGGTGTGTGCGTCGGGGTTCAAGCGGGTGAGTCTAGGGGAAGCGGCAAGCCCTGGCTTGCGCGGATCGCACGTGGATCACGGCGGCCGCTCTGACACATGGCTTCGCAAATCAGCGGGGCGCTTCGCATGTTGGCGGCGCCGGCTCCAGCGCAGCCGCCACCATTGGCCCCATGGTCGTGCAAAGACCGTGAACTGGAAGCGTTGCGGACGGGGGTTCGATTCCCCCCAGCTCCACCCAAGCACTTTGCGAGCGAGCGTTTGGGTGGGGCTGACCTGGTTTCGACGTGGCGACGGAAAGCGAGCGGACGGCCCGAGAGGTGACCGACGTAATCGGCACAAACCCACAAACGCCAACGATGACGTTTATCTCGTGACGGGCACCCGCGGCTAACTACCGCAGCTCGTGACCGGGACCGCCCGCCGCCTCGGAACAGAAAGGCGGGCACCAGTTCTTCCAGCTGTCGTTCGCAGGCAGGCAACCAGCCTCGATCGGGAGGCGCCGGGGTGGAACCGGCACTGCGGGCGGCTTGGCCGCCTGCTTTCATTGGCAGGCCAGCGCGCGGGATCGCCTAGGGCGCCGTCGAGAAATCCAGTGCCGCTGCCGCGACGGTGCGGTTGCGACGGCCCGGGTACTCGAGCCAGTTCATCGCGATGTTGAGGTCATCGATGACATGGGGCGGCTCGATGGACACGCCGTCGTCCAGCGCCATGCCGATGGCGGTGTGGCCGTCCTTCACGAGCGTGAGGTCGTAGCCTCGCTCCAGTGCGCCATACGCAGTCGCGCGGATGCACCAGTTGGTCTCCGCGCCGGCGAGCGTGATGTGCGTCGCACCGAGCTTGCCCAGTTCCGCGTCGAGCGACGATTCCTCGAAGCCCGAATTGAATCGCTTGGGAATGAGCGGCTCGCCGGGTGCGGGGCGCAGCTCGGGCACCCATTGCCACTGCGGGCTGCCATGCGGCATCTCGTCGTTCTGGTGTTGCACCCACAGCACCGGCGCACCCTGCGAACGCGCCCGCTCGACCGCGCGAGCGATGTTGGCGATCACGCGGGGCGCGTCCCAAGCCCCGGCCATCACGCGTACCTGCACGTCGACGACCACGAGGACGGACTTGCTGCCTTCACGAACGGTGGCCATGAACAATCCTTTGCTTGCTTGGACAAGGCTGCATGCTAGCGGCCGCGGATGGGCGACTGCGAATCATCAGTCGCGGCTCATTGGGCTGCATTGGCCGAGACCTTCACGCTCTGGAAGAACACGTCGATCTTGCCGGCGTACTTCGCGTCCACGCCGATCAGCAGCCACACGCTGCCATCGTCGGGCGCCACCACCGTCTGCTGCAGGCTGCCCGTGACCTCCTTCGATGCATACGTGAGGTGGCTGCAGTCACCGGTGCCCACCGCGACGGACCCAAGGTCGGTGATGGCGCGAGCGAGCGTCGTGCCCGACAGCGTGTCGGAATTGAGGCGATAGCTGCCATCGGCCAGCAAGGTGGTGCTGGGTTCGGTCACATCGGCGAGCACGACGAGATGCGTATCCGCGCCGGTGGCGCCGGCGGTATCCGCACATCCCGTCGATGCATTGGTGACGAGCGTGACGTCGGCATCGAAGCTGTAGGTCACACCGGGCTCCAGGCCGGTGAAGCGCTTCTTCGCCCAGATGATCACGTCCTGGCTGGTGTTGGTGACCGACAGGTGGTAGCCGGTGCCGGAGGTGGGGCCGGGCAGTGCATCGACCGTCCACGTGCCGTCGGTGGGCTGGTTGGCGACGGTGTAGTCGCTCAAGCCACCAACCCAGGCAGGCGCGCCCTGGCTGAAGTCTTCCTCGAGGGTGGTGTCGCAGGAGTTGCCTGTCGAACAATGGCTGGCGAACAAGGTCGTGAACGTGACGACGGCGATGCACTTCATGGCGGGGTCCTGGGGCGAAGGGTCCTGTCGAAGACCCGAAGCGTGCCATGGCCGCGGGTTGCACCACGACACAACCCCATGAACGGCAGCGGGTTTCCTGCGCTGAGCGCGGGCCGCCTGTCAGAACGGCGCCGACAGGTCTGCGGTCTGGGCACCGTTCGTCGCGGACTTCAACTGCGCTTCGAGGCTTGTGACCATTGCGCGCAATGCCGTGTTCTCCGCGCTGAGCGACGCGACGCGTTGCCGCAGGGATTCGACGGTGTCTTCCGGCGCCGCGGCGTCGATCTGCACCGCGGCCGAATCATTCGCCGGCTTGCGGCGAGATTCGCGCACTCGCTTGGCCGCGAGCTTCAATTCATCTTTGCCGGCGGCCGCGGCGGCGATCTGTTCTTCGGCGGGCAAGCTCGCGACGGCGGCCGCGGCGTTGATCGAGATGGTGCCTGCCCGCACCGCAGCGACGAGCTCGGGCGCAGCCTGCTTCTGGATCTTCTCGATCAGCACGACCTGGCTGCTGCTCAGGCGCGCAGCCTTGGCCAGCGCTTCTCGAGTGGCCAGGGTCTCGAGTGTTGGTGCGGGCGTCGCCTCGCCTGTCGCATCAGCATCCGCCCGACGCTCATCGCCGACCGATGCATCCGATGCCGTGCTCGCCGCCACCCCGGCACGCGCCTGACGCTGCGCCACGATCTCGCGCTTGCGCAGCGCAAGCACACCGCGCTGGAAGTCCGACACGCTGCGACGCCCGAGGTGCTGGTCGATCATCCACAGGTGCACGTCCTCGATGGACTGGAAGCGCGTGTTCTGCACCGTCTGGAACGGCAGGCCGTGCTTGCGGCAGATGCCGTAGCGGTTGTGCCCGTCCACCAGCACGTCGCCCCACAGCACCAGCGCATCGCGGCAGCCCTCGGCCAGGATGCTGCGCTCCAGCGCTTCATGTTCGTCCGCGGTCAACGGGTCGATGTAGGTCTTGAGTTCTTCGTTGACGACGAGGTCCATGGGCGCGAGTGCGATCGGTGTGAAAGCGGACAAAGGGGCGCGCATTGTAGGCAGGCGCATCGCCCGCCCATGGGTGCGCCGTCGTGAAGACGTGAACGACGCTACGTATTTTCACGAACCGCTGCGTCGGCCTCTGGTCAGGGATGCCGCCGGATCATTCAGTCACTTAACCGCTGGCCCGTTCGGCGCGTCAGAAAGTGAGCCCATGAAAGACCGTGACCTGACCCGAGGACTCTTCCTCATGGCGATCTCGCTGGCCTTCGGCCTGCAGGCGCTGCGCTATCCCATCGGGCAGTTCAGCCATGCGGGGCCGGGCCTGTTCCCGCTGATGGTGAGCTGCATGCTCTTCCTCGTCGGGGTGGCGACCGTCGTGCGTTCGCGCTTCACCGAGAAGGCCAGGCTCGAGTTCAACTTCAAGAACATCGGGCTCATCCTGTCCAGCCTCGCCGGCTTCTCCTTCATCTCCGCGCACGTGAACATGATCGCGGGCATCGTCTTCATGGTGTTCTGGTCCGCGTTCGCGGGCAGCTCCACCTACTCGGTGGTGCGCAACCTCAAGATCTCCGCCGGCCTCGTGATCATGGCGCTGGCGTTCCAGAAGCTTCTCGGCCTCAACCTGCCCCTCTACTGATGGACGTCCTGCACAACCTCGCATTCGGCTTCAGCCACGCACTGACGCTGCAGAACCTGATGTTCTGCGCCCTCGGTTGCACGGTGGGCACGCTCGTCGGCCTGCTGCCGGGTCTCGGCCCGCTGGCCACCATCAGCCTGCTGCTGCCACTCACCTACTCCATCCCCACGACCGGCGCGCTCATCATGCTCGCGGGCATCTACTACGGGGCGCAGTACGGCGACAGCGTGAGTGCCATCACGATGAAGATCCCGCATGCGAGCAGCATCGTGGCCTGCATCGACGGCTACCAGATGACGCTCAAGGGCAAGACGGGCCTGGCCCTCTTCACCGCGGGCGTCTCCAGCTTCATCGGCGGCACGGTGGCCATCGTCGTGCTGTCCTGGCTCGCGCCGGTGCTGGGCGAAGTGGCCTTCCTCTTCGGCCCGGCCGACTATTGCGCGCTGATGCTGGTGGGCTTCGTGTGCGTGAGCTTCGTCACCACCGGCAGCCTGCTCAACGGATTGGCCATGTGCCTCATCGGCGTGCTGCTCGCGCAGATCGGCACCGACGTGATGAGCGGGCAGCAACGCTTCACCATGGACTTCCAGTTCCTCGCGGACGGCGTGGGCCTCGTGAGCATCGCGCTGGGCTGCTTCGGTATCGCGGAGATCACCAAGAACCTGGACAACCGTGATGAGCGCACGCCCTTCAACGGCAAGATCAAGCTCATGCCGACTTGGGCCGAGTTCAAGCGCATCATCCCGAGCGCCTTGCGTGGCAGCGCGGTCGGCTCCTTCCTGGGCATCCTGCCCGGCGGCGGCCCGGTGATTGCGCAGTTCGCCGCCTACGCCATCGACAAGAAGTTCAGCAAGTACAAGCACGAGATCGGCACGGGCGCGATCGAAGGCGTGGCCGGCCAGGCCGCGGCGGACGAAGCCGCATCGCGCACGAGCTTCATCCCGCTCATGAGCATCGGCATCCCCGAGAACCCGGTGATGGCGCTGATGCTCGCGGCCTTCATCATCAAGGGCATCCAGCCCGGGCCCAACATGATCGGCAGCCACCCGGAACTCTTCTGGGGACTGGTGGCCAGCATGTGGGTGGGCAACTGCTTCCTGATCATCCTGAACGTGCCGCTGGTGCGCTACTGGCTGTCGGTGTTCAAGATCCCGTACAACGTGCTGTTCCCGTCGATCCTGTTCTTCTGCTGCATCGGCACCTACAGCGTCAACAACAGCCTGGACGACATCTTCATCACGGCGGTGTTCGGCCTGCTGGGCTACATCTTCGTGCGGCTTGAGATGGATGCGGCGCCTCTGATGCTGGGCTTCATCCTCGGGCCCATGCTGGAAGAGAACTTCCGGCGCGCATTGCTCATCAGCCGCGGCAGCTTCGGCGCGTTCTTCACGCGGCCGATCAGCGGCACCTTGCTCGCGCTGATTGGTGTGTTCATCGTGTGGCAGTTGGTGTCGTTCGTTCGGCAGTCGCGCAAGGGGCCGGTGGCGCAAACACATCCGCCGGCGGAGATCGAGCCGCAAGCCGAACCGCAGTCGGCGGTGTGAGCGCGGAGCCCATCAAGCGAAAGTGTGAAGCGAGCCGATAGGCCGGATTCTGTGCGTCGGCGCCTTCTTGCGAAGACGCCAACGTGACCGCCATTCCTCTGGGCCATGCATCGCTGCGATGGCTCGATGCTACCTACCCGCACACTCCCCGGGCCGGATCAACGTGTGCCTATTTGGTATTGCTGCGCGTAGAGATTGCCCGTTTCACCCGAACTGAATCGGCTCGTCTCTGTTGCTCTGATCCTCACCTTGCGGTGGACAGTCGTTAGCTGCTACGCCGCCCTGCGCAGTCCGGACCTTCCTCCAGTGCGCCCTTTCGGGCCTTGCACCAGCGGCGGTCTGGCTCGCTTCACGGGGCGGATTATCTCGTAGCTCGTGCTCTGCTTCATCTGGCGGGTCGAGCAAAGGCGCGGGTGGGCAGGCGGCACCCGCCACCCCCGCTACGCAATCCAAGGTCCAAAGCGGACAAGCGAACGTAGGGGCATCCAACGCCCCTGCTAGGGATGTCGAACCCCTCCCCCGTCGCCTACCTTTGCACCGCGGTCGCGACGCATCCATTCACTCGGGAGAAGACATCATGGCAACGAACAAGCGCCCCTCGGGCGCGGGGCAAGCTTTGCCCGACGAAACACGCATGCTTCGCGACGCGCAGACGGCGCTGGCCGCATTCAACGCAGACGACGACGCCAACGAACCCATCGACGACGACTTTCGCTTCGTGCTGGGCGAACTGCTGAACGCCTACAAGCCGGTGCTCGAAGCCGACCTCAAGCGCACCGAATCACCGGACGCGCTCATCAAGGAAGCGCTGGACAACCCGCCCAGCTGCGAGGACGAGTTCGCCCAGGCGATGCAGCTCTTCGAGCGCTTCACGAGCGAAGAGGTCGCGCAACGCGTGTTGCCCGCAGCCATCCGCGAAGTGCTCGGGCCGATCGAGCGCTGGCGCTGGTGCCTCTTGCACCTGCGCTGCTGCATCATCTTCGGCTGGCTTCTGTGCCGCGGGCCGCGCACCTTCGCCGGGTCCAGCTACTACCTCTACCGCTACTGGCGATGCGTGCGTGAAGTGCTCGGCGCGCCGGTGTCCAACCCGCCGACCGTCGCCGAGCGCGCCGATTTCACCGTGCTCGTGCAGGCGCTGGCGCAGGCCACCAAGCCCTACCTCGACGACCAGCTCGCGAACGTCGAATTCCCGCAAGGCGTGCCCGACGACATCTTCAGCGGACGGCTGGATTGCTTCGACGGGCAAGACGCCTCCGTGCAGATCCTCGAGCGGCTGCTCAGCACCGACACCGCCGCTGCGCTCATGGGCCGCGAGCTCATCGCCAAGTACCGCGTCGACCCGCTCTTCTGGTTCTGCCGCTGCTGGTGCCTGTGCGCCATCCGCTTCGGCTGCTGCCTCGCGCGTGCCCGCAACCTGCGCGACGTGCTGCGCTGCCTGCGCTCGTACCGCGCCTGCCTGCGCCGCTGCGTGCGGCCGCTGCATTGCGCGCTCACGGCGCCCACCGGCTGCATTCGCGGCGAGACGGACATCCTGCCCGGCCGAATTCTTGAGCCAGTCAAGGGCGATGCTGAAGGCCTGGATTTCGCACGCTACCTCATCGAGGTGCAGGACCCAGACGGCAACCTGCTGGGCGGCGTGGTCGTCTACCCCAACAACGTCGGCAGCCCGGACGTGGCGGCGGTGCAGGGCAACTTCGTGGTGTCGGGCGGCACGCTCGGCTGGATCGACACGCGCAAGTGCGCGGTGGATGCGGGCATTGCGCTGCTCACCTCCACCACCTTCACCGTGACGCTGCGCGTCTTTGCGACCAACGGCTCGCAGGTCAACCCGCCGTGCGTCACCACCTTCTCGCTGTCGGTGGACGAGGTCTACATCAAGCGCGTGTCCACGCCCTGGTCGGTTGATTTCACCAACCCGGCGGAGCCGCTTCGCACGAGCAACAGCGGGGCATCGCCCGAGGCCACCGCCGGCGGCGCGATGCATGTGCGCGGCGCGGCCAACGTGTACGGCTGCTCGGGCGAGAAGATCAAGGAATACACGCTGTGGGCGATTCCCGACCCCACCTTCAGCGTGCCGCAGCCGCCGCCCTTCAGCGCCATCGTGCCGGGGGCCGATTGGGTGCTCGTTCGCCACATCACCTTCGGCCCGCAGACGATTGCGCAGCCCTCGGGGCCGCCAATCAACTTCACCGCCGACCAGGTGCGCGCCTACAACGTACTCGACGGTGACCCGGAGCCGGACGTGCTGACCAACGTGTGGAGCACCCGCTCGGAATGCGTGTGCGTGCACATCGACTCGACGCTGCTGTGCTTGTGCACCAACGTTCCCTCGCTCGCACCCAGCGCCTTCGACAGCAACGCACTGCCGAAGATGAACCCGGTGCTCGAAGGCGGCACGGGCAAGTTCAGCTTCCTGATGCAGGTGGTGGACACCAACGGGAACACCTACTACGACATCCAGCGGGTGTGGGTGGACAACGAGCCGATCAAGGCGGCCATCACTGGCATCGGCGGGCAGGCGCCTTGCGCGGACCTGTACACGCAGACGCACGAAGGCATCTTCAAGACGGTGCAGGTGCGCGGCTTCGCGTGGGACCAGTACATCGACCCCACCGACACCGTCACGCCGACGAGCGACAACTTCGATCGCTACACGGTGCACTTCCTCAAGCAGAGCGCGGCCACGCCGGCGCTGCTGATGGATTCGACGTCGCCGGTGCCGGCGCGGCCGCTGCCACTCGCGGTGGACACGCTCACCAACTGGAACCTGCAGTCAGTGGACGCGGCGACCAACCCGATGGGCCTCGCACCCGACCAGTTGCTCGGGCCCGGGGAAGCCTGCGTCTACAACGTGATCCTGCAAGTCAATGACAAGACGGTGGTGAACGAGGCCACCAACCACTACTCGGGCTGGGTGCTGTTCCCGATCAAGATCATCAACGGGCCGGAACCGCTGTGATCCTCGCGTGATGGACGAGCTGTCGTTCTGGACGCGCTTTGCCCTGGCCGGCCTCGCTTGCTGGCGGGTGACTCACCTGCTCGCGAGCGAGGACGGCCCGGGCGAAGCCGTGCTGCGGGTGCGGCGCTTCCTGGGCGACAGCGTGTTCGGGCGGGCGATGGATTGCTTCTATTGCCTGTCGTTCTGGGTGGCGGGGCCGCTGGCCTTGCTGCTCGCGCAGGACCTGCTTGGGTGGGTGCTGGCGTGGCTGGCCCTCTCGGGCGCGGCGTGCCTGCTGGAGCGGGTGTCGGTGCGAGCCGGGCACTCGGCCGAGCAGGCCGGTGAACACACGAGTGAAGGAGAGTGAGATGGGATGCTGTGGGCAAGGACGCGCCGCGATTCGCGCGACTTCTTCGTTCGATGCGCCGCTGCCAAGGCAGGTGCCTGATCGTGGCGTGGTGCGGGTGCTGGTGAGGTACCTGGCGCGAGCGCCGGTGAGCGTGCGAGGCGTGCACACGGGCCGCATGTACAGCTTCGATGGAGAGCAGGCGGAGATGCACGTCGAGGCGCAGGACGCGGCGGCTTTGCTGCAATCGCGCTTCTTCGTTCGGGCGGACTAGCCGTTGCCGGCTTCGTCTCGGCTAGCCCTTGATGAGCGGCCGGAAGACGAACTCGTCATCGTAGAACCGGCCGTCCTCGTTCGCGGGCCACCAACCGGGGACTCCGAGGACGGGCATGGGCAGCCAGGGGCGTCGGGCGAGTCGATCCGCCTGCAGTTCCCGCGTCACGACGTCGTCGAGCGTCGAGCCCGAAGCCAATCGCCAGACGTGAGCCGTGATGGGCTTGCGTGGCGAGACGAGCTTCTCGAGCAAGGCATGGCCGAAGAGGATCATCCTCGTGCCGCGCCAATCGCCGCGGCGCTTGATGAAGAGCGTCTTCCAGTCGCGCGCAGCGAGCGCATCGGCGAGTGGCGGATCGGCCCACCACAGCGCCGCGTTCTCGTCGAACAAGGTGAGCGCGTCGCGCAGCGCCCCTCGCGTGGCACCGATGCCTGAGCGCTCGATCGCCTCGGCCTGCAGTTCGTTGAGGCGACGCTTGATCTTCGGGAACGCCAGCCACACCAGCGCATTGAAGAAGTCGTGCAGGTTGCCGCGCGTGGGCACGCAGGCGCGCCGAAAGATGAAGGCCTCGTAGGCGTCGCGCGCGGGCAGTTCATCCGGCGAGACGAAGCGCAAGGGGCCAGCTTGCAAGGCGATGCGTTGCTGCACTGCGAGTTCATTGAGCGCATCGTGCAAGGGCACGCCCCGATGGAGCATCGCGCAGGCCGACTCGCCGTGACCGCGATACGGCTCAAGCCAGGGTAGATGCCAATCGATGGCTCTCCAGAACCTCATCACTGAATGAATTCAGATTGGCGGTGCGGGCGCGCTGAACCCGGCGGCCGAAGCGGTCAGGCCCTGGCCGCCCTCGCCTGCCGCTTGTCCCGCAGCACGAACTGCGAGCCGCGGCGGTCCAGCTCGAACAGCTGCGTCGCCTCGATGAGATCGATCAGCTTTCGATAGCCGTAGTTGCGCGGGTCAAAAGATGCCTGGTTGCCGATCTGCTGGCCCACCGAGCCGAGCGCCGACCAGCCGTCTTCACCAGCGGCTGATTCCACCGCGTTGCGCAGCAAGGTGACGAGCCGGGCATCGCGGCGCAGCGCCGTCGTGTCCTGCTTGAGCGGCGATGCAATGTCGGCACTCGCCGCCGCGGGTTCGGGCGCTGCCACGGGCTCCTTCGCGTTGGCCGACTCGCGGCCCTTGCGTCGCGACTTGGCGGGGGCCTTGGCAGGCTTGTCCGCCTTCGCGGGCCTCTCCACCTCGTCGGTTTCCGGATCGGCACCGAGGTTCTCAAGGTACAAGAACCGCGAGCACGCATTGACGAACGGCATCGGCGTCTTCTTCGCTCCAAAGCCGAACACCTGGGCACCCTTGGCCTTCAGGTGCATCACCAGCGGCGTGAAGTCGCTGTCGGACGAGACGATGCCGAAGGCCTCGGGCCGGTCGGTGTAGAGCAAGTCCATCGCGTCGATGACCATGCCCATGTCGGTCGCGTTCTTGCCCTTGCTGTAGTCGAACTGCTGGATGGGGCGGATGGCGTATTCGTGCAGCACCGCCTCCCAGCCCTTGAGCCCGTCCTTCTTCCAGTTGCCGTAGGCGCGGCGGATGTTGCTCACGCCGATCTTGGCAAGCTCCGCGAGGATGACGTCGATCTTGCTCGCGGGCGAGTTGTCGGCGTCGATGAGAAGCGCGATGCGCGGCTGGTTGTCGATCATGATGCGCTCCCCTCGACGATGCGCCACGCCACGGTCTCGCCGCCGCGCAGTGGCTTGAGTTCGGTGTCGCCGAAGGGCACCTTCTCCGGCAGCGTCCACGCCTCCTTGCGCAAGGTCACCTTGCCCGTGTTGCGCGGCAGGCCATAGAAAGCCGGGCCGTTGAAGCTCGCGAAAGCTTCCAGCTTGTCGAGTGCGCCTGCGGCATCGAAGGCCTCGGCATACATCTCGAGCGCGCTCAGTGCGGTGTAGCAGCCTGCGCAGCCGGTGGCATGTTCCTTCAGGTGGGCCGCGTGGGGCGCGCTGTCGGTGCCGAGGAAGAACTTGTCGCTGCCCGAGGTGGCGGCCTTCACCAGCGCCACGCGATGCTCCTCGCGCTTCAACACCGGCAGGCAGTAGTAGTGCGGCCGGATGCCGCCGGTGAAGATGGCGTTGCGGTTGTAGAGCAGGTGGTGCGCGGTGATGGTCGC
Organism: uncultured Comamonadaceae bacterium; assembly: GCA_966211955.1. Taxonomy (GTDB): domain Bacteria; phylum Pseudomonadota; class Gammaproteobacteria; order Burkholderiales; family Burkholderiaceae_C; genus Albitalea. The sequence continues at coordinate 219,757 of CBIHOF010000005.1, forward strand.
GGCGGTGAAGCGGTCGGACTCGGCCACGTACTGCGCCGCGTCGCGCGTGGTCATGTGCTCGACCACGATCTTCAGCTCGGGGAAATCGGCGCGCAGCGGGATCAGCTGCGTGTCGATGAAGGCCTTCTCGCGGTCGAAGATGTCGATGGACGGGTCGGTCACCTCACCATGCACCAGCAGCAGGATGCCCTCGCGCTGCATCGCCTCCAGCGTCTTGTAGGTCTTGCGGATGTCGGTCACGCCGGCATCGCTGTTGGTGGTGGCGCCGGCCGGGTAGAGCTTCACGGCCACCACGCCCACCTGCTTCGCCGCGCGGATCTCCTCGGGCGGCAGCTTGTCGGTGAGGTAGAGCGACATCAGCGGCTGGAAGCCCATGCCTTCGGGCACGGCGGCGAGGATGCGATCACGGTAGGCCGCGGCGAGCGCCGCAGTGGTCACCGGCGGCTTGAGGTTGGGCATGATCAGCGCGCGGCCCATCTGCCTCGCGCTGTGCGGCACCACGCTGGCCAACGCGGCGCCGTCGCGCACGTGCAGGTGCCAGTCGTCGGGGCGGGTGATGGTGAGGGTGGTGGGACTGGAGGGGGTGGTCATGGGCGCGGATTTTCGCACCCGGGTGTGCATCCACTGTCAGGTGATGGGCGTATACCAATGCATTCCAACGCATCCCCGCCGAAGGAGGCACCATGAGCCAGCCTGTCCAGGTCATCCAATCCCTGTACGCCGCCTTCGGGCGCGGCGACGTCCCCGGCATCCTCGCCATGCTCTCCGACGACGTGGAGTGGATCCACCGCGGCGAGATCGGCGTGCCCTACATGGGCCGTTTCGTCGGCAAGCCGGCGGTGGCCAGGTGGTTCGGCCTCGTCGCCGAGGCGGACGGCATCCAGGCCTTCGAGCCGCGCGAATTCCTGGGCGGCGCCGACCACGTCACCGTGCTTGGCTGGGAGCGCACGCAGGCACTGCCGGCGGGCAAGGTCTTCGAGACCGACTGGGTGCACGTGTTCAACGTGAAGGACGGCCAGGTCACCCGCTTCATCGGCACCTACGACACGGCCGCATCCGCGGCTGCCCGGGCGCGATGAGCGCCGCCGCCCTGCAAGGCGCGCCGGCGGCGCAGTTCCAGCTCGTCAGCCGCTGGCACCTGGCCGCGCCCATCGACCGTGTGTGGGACGCCCTGAAGGCGACCGAGGAGTGGCCGTCGTGGTGGCCCTACGTGAAGTCGGTGCAGGAGATCGAACCCGGCGACGCGGACGGCCTCAACGCCGTGCGCCACATCGCCTGGAGCAGCCGCCTGCCCTACGGCGTCGCCTTCGACGTGACGGTGGTGGAGATGCAGCGGCCGCGCCGCATGCAGGGCCGCGCCAGCGGCCAGCTCGACGGCGTCGGCACCTGGGAGCTCATGCCCGACGGCGACACCACGCACGTGCGCTACACCTGGTGCGTGGACCTCGGCTCCCGCTGGATGCGCATCGCCGCGCCGCTGATGGCGCCGGTGTTCCGGTGGAATCACAACGGGGTGATGAAGGCCGGGGCGCGGGGGTTGGCGCGGCATCTTGGGGTGGAACTGCTGGATGTGAGCTGAGAGGCCATGGGGATGCCCCCCGGCGCCGCGGGCTGCCTCGTATTGCGCCTCACGCCCATCCGGCCTACAACCTTGGAATTCCCCGCAGCGCGCCAAAGGAGTCGAGCATGAGTGCATTCCCGAGCACCGAAGTGACCTGCATCCTGCCCGTGAAGGACATGGACCGCGCCCGCCGCTTCTACGAGACATCGCTCGGTCTCACGCCGCTGGGCGGCAAGCCCGATGGCAAGTTCGTCTACCGCTGCGGCGGCACCGAGATCGCGCTGTTCCCCAAGCCCGAAGGCACGAAGGCACAGCACACCGCGCTCAGCTTTCGGGTCGAGAACATCGCGGACGCCATCACGTCGCTCAAGTCACGCGGCGTGACTTTCGCGGACTACGACTTCCCGGGCCTGAAGACCGAGGGTCACGTGTGCGTGCTGGGCTCGGAAAAGGCGGCGTGGTTCGAGGACACCGAAGGCAACATCCTCTGCCTGCACGAAGACCTGGCCTAGCTGGCGCCAGGGCGCCGATCTCCCCAAGCTTGACGACGCCCGCCGATGGCGCCGCGCCGCGTTGCGGCATACAGTGCACGCCTGCACCCGCGAGCAAAGGCGAGCCATGGCCATCACCGAACGTCAGACGGCACCCGTCGCGCGCCGGCGCATTGCGGACCTGCCCGGGCCCGCCGGATGGCCGCTCATCGGCAACCTCGCGCAGATCGACCGGGAGACGCTTCACCAGCAGGCCGAGGCCTGGGCCCGCGAATACGGCCCCTGCTACCGCTTTCGCATCGCCTCGCGCGAGTTCGTGGTGATGTCGGACCACGAGGCGATCGCCACCATCCTGCGCGACCGGCCCGATGGTTTCCAGCGCACGCAACGCCTGAACGACACCGCGCGCGAGATGGGCTTCGGCGGTCTCTTTTCGTCGAACGGCGAGACCTGGAAGCGCCAGCGGCCGATGGTGCTGAGCGGGCTGGACCCGACGCACACAAGGCCTTCTTCCCGACGCTCGTGAAGGTGACGGAACGCTTCGCTGGCCGTTGGCAGCGCGCCGCCGATGCCGGCACACCCATCGACCTGCAGGCCGACCTGATGCGCTACACGGTCGACGTGACGGCGGGTCTTGCATTCGGCACGGACATCAACACGATCGAGTCGGATGAAGAAGTCATCCAGTCGCACCTGGACAAGATCCTGCCGGCGCTGTTCAAGCGGCTGCTCGCGCCGTTTCCGCACTGGAAGTTCGTGAAGCTGCCGCGCGATCGCGCGCTCGACCAGCACCTGGACGCGCTGCGGGTGGCGGTGGATGGTTTCATCGCCACAGCCAAGCAGCGGTTGGTGCAGCTGCCCGGTTTGCGCGAGCGCCCCACCAACCTCATCGAGGCGATGCTGGTCTCGCGCGAGCGCGAAGGCAGCGCCATCACCGATGAAGATGTGTCGGGCAACGTGCTGACGATGCTGCTTGCCGGCGAAGACACCACCGCCAACACGCTCGCCTGGATGATCTGGCTGCTGCACGCCAACCCCGTGGCGGTGCAGAGGCTGGCAGACGAGGTGCGCGGCGTGCTGGGCGAGGCGACGGTCCCCGCGAACACGGAGCAGCTCGCCCACCTCGAATACCTCGAGGCATGCGCGCATGAAACCATGCGTCTCAAGCCCGTCGCGCCGCTGAACATCCAGCAGGCCATCCGTGACACGGTGGTGGCCGGTGTCGAGCTGCCGGCAGGCACCTTGGTGATGTGCCTGATGCGGCCGGCCGCCGTCGATGCGCACCACTTCGACGACCCCACGGCCTTCCGCCCCGAGCGTTGGCTCGCGGGCCTGTCCGCGAGTTCATCCAAGCGCGTGGCCATGCCCTTCGGCGCCGGCCCGCGCATCTGCCCGGGCCGCTACCTGGCGCTGGCGGAAATGAAGATGGTCATCGCGATGCTCTTCGCATGCTTCGACATCGACAGCGTGAGCGCGCCCGGCGGCGGCGAGGCGCGTGAACGCATCGCGCTGACCATGTCGCCGGTGGACCTGCGCCTCAAGCTGCGAAGGCGAGGGAGGTCGCGCTAAGCGCCCACCGCCCCATCAAGCGGCCGCCGTGGATCCGGCTCCGCCGGTCCGCCAGCGGCGCCCCCCTGGGGGGGGAGGCGCCGAAGGCGCTTCGGGGGGGGGTCAATGCTGGAGGATCTTCGACAGGAAGTCCTTGGCCCGCGGCGAGCGTGCATCCGGGTTGCCGAAGAACTCGTCGCGCGTGCAGTCCTCGATGATCTTGCCCTGGTCCATGAAGATCACGCGGTGGCTCACCTTGCGTGCAAAACCCATTTCGTGGGTCACGCACATCATGGTCATGCCTTCTTGCGCAAGCTGGACCATCACGTCCAGCACCTCGCCCACCATCTCGGGGTCGAGCGCCGAAGTGGGCTCGTCAAAGAGCATCACGATCGGGTCCATCGACAGCGCACGCGCGATGGCCACGCGCTGCTGCTGGCCACCCGAGAGTTGGCCGGGGAACTTGTCCTTGTGCGCCATGAGGCCCACGCGGTCGAGCATCTTCAGGCCGCGCGCCTTGGCGTCTTCCGTGTTGCGGTTGAGCACCTTGATCTGCGCCAGCGTCAGGTTCTCGGTCACGCTCAGGTGCGGGAAGAGCTCGAAGTGCTGGAACACCATGCCCACGCGGCTGCGCAGCTTGGGCAGGTCGGTCTTCTTGTCGGAGATGGAGGTGCCGTCCACCACGATGTCGCCCTTCTGGAAGGGCTCCAGTGCGTTCACCGTCTTGATGAGCGTGGACTTGCCCGAGCCTGACGGGCCGCACACGACGACGACCTCGCCCTTCTTGATGGTGGTCGTGCAGTCGGTGAGCACCTGGAAGGTGCCGTACCACTTGGAAACGTTCTTGATGTCGATCATGGTTCGCTCTCCAGGCGCGAAATCAGCGAATGATTTGGATCTTCTTCTGCAGCCGGCGCACGAGCATCGACAGGCTGAAGCAGATGACGAAGTAGACGACGGCCGCCACGAGGTACGACTCCACCGGCCGGCTGAGGTTCTTGGCCACGAGGTCCATGCCATGGAACAGGTCGTAGGCGCCGATCGCATAGACCAGCGACGTGTCCTGGAACAGGATGATGGTCTGCGTGAGCAGCACCGGCAGCATGTTGCGGAAGGCCTGCGGCAGCACGATCAGCTGCATGCACTGCTTGTAGGTCATGCCCACCGCGTAGCCGGCGTACACCTGTCCGCGCGGCACCGACTGGATGCCGGCACGCATGATCTCCGAGTAGTAGGCCGCCTCGAAGAAGGTGAAGGTGATGACCGCCGACAGCTCCGCCCGGTGCGCGAGCGCGAACTGCCCGCCGATGGCCGAATAGAAGCCCGACGGGATCAGCAGGAAGAACCAGAGGATCACCATCACCAGCGGGATGGAGCGCAGCGTATTGACGTAGACCGCCGCCGGCATCACCAGCCACTTCTTGCCCGACAGGCGCATCAGCGCGAGCAGCGTGCCGATGACGATGCCGCCGACCATCGCGACGATGGTCAGCTGCACCGAGTAGATGAAGCCCTTGGCGACATAGGTGGAGATGACGTTCCAGTTGAGGAACCCGAAGTCGAGGTGCAGCATCACTTGCCCCCTCCGACCATGCCGGGCACCTGGACCCGCTTTTCAACCACCGCCATCACGCGGTTCACCGCGAAGGCCGAGATGAAGTACAGCACCGTCACCGCGAGGTAGATGGTGTTCGGGCGCGCGGTTTCTTCGCTTGATTGCAGCGCGAAGAAGATGAGCTCGGAGATCTGCACCGCGAAGGTCACCGACGAGTTCTTGATGATGTTCATCGACTCGGAGGTGATGGGCGGGATGACGATGCGAAACGCCATCGGCAACAGCACGTAGCGGTAGGTCTGCGGCAGCGTGAGGCCCATGGCGAGGCCCGCATAGCGCTGGCCCTTGGGCAAGGCCATGATGCCGGCCCTCACCTGCTCGGCGATCCGCGCGGAAGTGAAGAAGCCCAGGCCGAAGACCGCGAGCACGAGGCCGGGCACCGCCTGCAGGCTCGGCACCATCTGCGGAATCACGTGGTACCAGATGAAGAGCTGGACCAGGAGCGGGATGTTGCGAAACAGCTCCGTCCATGCGTCGCCGATGAACACCAGCGTCTTGCTGGGCGTCGTGCGAAGAATGCCGATGAGCGAGCCCACCACCAGCGCCACCACCAGCGCGAAGACCGAGACGAGCATCGTCCAGCCCCACGCTGACATCATCCAGTCGAGGTAGGTGCGACCTCCTCCCGTGTCCTGGAGAAAGATCTCCCAGTCCCAAGTGCTTCCCAAATCGGCCTCCTGTTTTTTCTTTTGGCCCGGGCCACCCTTACCCCCAGGGCGGCCAGGCCAGAAAAAAGCGCGACGCGGTCAAACCGGGCGCCGCGCTGGTCGAACCGCGCAGGCCGGGCGAAGTGCCCGAAGCCTACCCGAGTCCGATCGATCGCTGTCGAATTACTTCTTGGCGTAGTCTTCCATCGGCTTGTCGTTCGGGTTCGCGAGCGCCGCCTTGGTGGCTTCGCTCATCGGCAGGCCGATCTTGGCGCCCGCCGGCGGGATCGGCTGCATGAACCACTTGTCGTAGGTCTTGGCCAGTTCGCCGGACTTGATCTGCGCCTTGATGCTGTCGTCCACCGCCTTCTTGAAGGCCGGGTCGTCCTTGCGCATCATGATGGCGATCGGCTCGACCGACAGCACCTCGCCGACGATCTTGTAGTCGGCAGGGTTCTTGGACGAGGCGATGTTCTTGGCGAGGATGGAGCCGTCCATCACGAACGCATCGGCACGGCCGGATTCGAGCAGCAGGAAGCTGTCGGAGTGGTCCTTGCCGAAGAGCTCCTTGAAGTCGACGCCGGTGGCGCGCTCATGCTTGCGCAGGGTTTGCACCGAGGTGGTGCCGGTGGTGGTGGCCACCGTCTTGCCGGCCAGCTGGGCGATGTTGGTGATGCCGGAGTTGGCCTTCACCGCGATGCGCACTTCTTCCACGAAGGTGGTGACGGCGAAGGCGACGTCCTTCTGGCGCGTGGCGTTGTTGGTGGTCGAGCCGCACTCGAGGTCGACGGTGCCGTTTTGCACGAGCGGGATGCGGTTCTGCGACGTCACGGGCTGGTACTTGATGTCCAGCTTCTTGCCGACGGCCTTCTCCAGGTCGTGAATGACGTGGGTGCAGATGTCCACGTGGTAGCCGACGTACTTGCCGTCGCCCAGCGTGTACGACAGGCCGGAGGACTCGCGCACGCCCATGGTGATGGAACCGCTGTCCTTGATCTTCTTGAGCGTGTCTTCGGCGTGGGCTGCGCTCACGGCCAGGACGGCGGCGAGGGCGAGCATGGTCTTCTTCATGAGGGCTCCTTCAGAGGTTTTGCTGAGCAGATTGGGGGAAACGGGATCGCGAAACGTCACAACGAAATTCTATGGAGGGGCATCTACGCAAAACCACGTAGATGACCGGCTACCTAGGGTAGATCAGTAGGGGACCTGGTCGGTGGGGTACTTCCAGAAGTCCTTCAGCAGGTAGTTCATGGGCATGTTCAGGGCCACGTTCTTCGGTGGGATGGGCTGCATGAACCACTTGTCGTAGATGGCGTAGGCCTCGCGGCTGGTGATCATCCGCTTCATCTCGTCATCGACGATGTGCTTGAACTGGGGGTCGTCCTTGCTGAGCATGATGGCCAGCGGCTCGATGGTCAGGAACTTGCCGACCACCTTCAGCTTGTTGGGGTCCGGTCGCTCGGAGCGCAGGCCATACAGCAGCACGTCGTCCATCGCGAAACCATCCGCCTCGCCGGACTCCACCATCTCCACCGCCTTGCCGTGGTCGGGCGCCTCCAGCACGGTGATGCCGATCAGCCGCTCCTTGTTGGCGGCATTCACCGCCTTCAGCGGCGTGGTGCCCTTGGTGGACACCAGCTTCTTGCCATCGAAGTTGGACAGGTCGTCGATCTTGCTGTCGGCACGCACCAGGTAGCGCGCGCCGGTGATGTAGTGCGGCACCGTGAACGCGACCTTTTCGCGGCGCTCTGCGTTGTTGGTGGTGGAGCCGCATTCCAGATCGGCCTTGCCGTCGACGATGGCGGGGATGCGCGTCGAGCCGGTCACCATCACGTAAGAGACGTCCAGGTGCGGCAGGTTCAGCTTCTTCTTGACCGCATCGGCCACTTTCAGGCACAGGTCGACCGCATAGCCGACGGGCTTCTTGTTGGCGTCCACGTAAGACAGCGGCACCGACGATTCCCGATGTGCGATGACGATCTTGCCCGTCTGCTTGATGCGGTCGAGCGTGGGGCCGGATGGGGTGGGTGCAACGGGTGGTGCGGCCACGGCGATGGAGGCCGTGAGCGCAAGGGAGACGAGAGACAACGACTTCATGATGATTTCCCGAACGTGTGCGTCAAGCTGGATCAGCAGGCTTGCAATGCAACGCTCATGCCACCAGACGCACCGGGTGGGTGAGCATCTCGGGCACGAGCAGGGCCTGCATTTCAGCACGACTCATGATCCCGAGGCTCTCGGCGGTGTCGGCAATCGTGCCGCCGGTCACGAGTGCGGTCTTGGCGATCAGCGCCGCCTTTTCGTATCCGATGATCGGGTTGAGCGCCGTCACGAGCGTCACCGACTCCGCGACGCGCCGTGCCAGCAGTTGCGTGTTGGCCTGTATGCCTTCGACGCAATTCACCTGCAAGGTTCGACAGGCATTCGTCAGATGCTTCACGCTCTTGGCGAGCGCCCAGCCCATGATGGGTTCGAAGGCGTTGAGCTGCAACTGCCCCGCCTCGCTCGCCATGGTGATGGTGATGTCGTTGCCGATGACCTCGAAGGCCACCTGGTTCATCACCTCGGGGATCACCGGGTTCACCTTGCCCGGCATGATGGACGAGCCGGCCTGCCGCGGAGGCAGCTTGATGTCGCCGAAGCCCGCCTGCGGGCCGGAGGACAGGAGCCGCAGGTCGTTGCAGATCTTCGAGAGCTTGCAGGCCACGCGCTTCAACACGCCCGACAGCTGCACGAAGGCGCCGGTGTCCTGCGTGGCTTCGACAAGGTTCTCGGACTTCACCACCGGCACGCCGGAGATGTCGGCCAGCAGCGCGATGACCTTCTCCGCATAGCCCGCCGGCGCGTTGATGCCCGTGCCGATCGCGGTGGCGCCCAGGTTCACCTCGGTGATGAGCGCGCGCGCTTCGCGCAGCCGCGCTTCGTCTTCGCCGATCATGATCGCGAAGGCGAGGAATTCCTGGCCGAGCGTCATCGGCACGGCATCCTGCAGCTGCGTGCGGCCGATCTTCAGCACGCTCGCGAACTCCGCGGCCTTGGCTTCGAAGGCCTGGCGCAGTTCGGCCATCGCGCTGATGAGCCGGCCGATGCCGAACCACGCCGCCAGGCGCAATGCGGTCGGGTAGACGTCGTTGGTGCTTTGCGAGGCGTTGACGTGGTCGTTCGGGTGCAGCACGTCGTAGCGGCCCTTGTCGAACCCGAGGTGTTCCAGCGCGCGATTGGCGATCACCTCGTTCGCGTTCATGTTGGTCGAGGTGCCGGCGCCGCCCTGGATCACGTCCACCACGAACTGCTCGTGCAGCTCGCCGCCGATGAGGTCGTCGCAAGCGCGCTCGATGGCCAGGCACAAGCGCTCGTCGATCACGCCGAACGAGAGGTTGGCCTGTGCCGAGGCACGCTTGACGAAGGCCAGCGCACAAACCAGGTCGGACCAGCCACCGATTGCCTGCCCGGTGATCGGGAAGTTGTCGACTGCCCGCGCGGTGTGCACGCCCCAGTACGCCTGGGCGGGGATGTCCATCTCGCCGAGAAAATCGTGTTCGCGGCGGGTGTCGGTGCGGGCTGTCGAGGTGGCTTGCATGATGGGCGCGGACTGTACGTTTGCACGTCATGCGCGGTCCAATGCTGAATCTCGGAGCGTGTATGCGTTTGTTGCATACGGCCATGGGGTTTTCCCAGGGCGCTCGGTATTAACCCGGGGACCGAACACCCAAAGCATTCGGAAAAGGCCTCAGCCCACCGGATTTCCCTCGGAAAACCACCCGCGCGGGGCGAATGCGCCGATCAGGCCGAGTCGCGCAGAAAGTCCCACAGCGCCTGCGCGCCGGGCTTGATGTGGCGCGCCACCTCGGGTCGTTCACGGTAGATGCGCACTTCCATCGACAGCTCGCACACGCCGGGCGCCGCGGCGCGGACGAGGCGTTTGCTCTTGAGCTCCTTCTTCACCGAGCTGGCCGGCAGGAAGGCGAGGCCGTGCCCTTCAAGCGCCATCGCCTTCAGCCCCTCGGCCATGTCGGTCTCATAGATCGGGTCGAGGTTGAGCGGCGCGGGCGAGAGCTTCACGATCAGCTCGACCAGCCGGCCGAGATAGGCGCCCGACGCATAGCTCAGGAAGGGCACCTGCGTGCCGGGGCTCGCGGGGATGTGGAACATCGGCTGGCCGTCGTCGTCCGCCTTGGCGTAGGCGGCCAGCCCTTCGTGGCCGAGGCTCAGCATCTCGTAGCGGTCGGGGCTCAGCTGCAGCGGCTGCGAGGGGTGGTGGTAGGCGATGAGCAGGTCACAGCTGCCTTCGGTGAGCTGCATGACCGCGTCGTGCACGTTGAGCGCGATGAGCCGGCTCTTGACCGCGCCGAAGCGTTTGCGCAGGTCCATCACCCAGTGCGGGAAGAAGGTGAAGGCGAGCGAGTGCGGCACCGCGAACTCGATCATGTCCTGCCCGGCCACCTGGTGGCCGCGCATCATGTTGCGCGTGGCCTGCAGGCTGCCGAGGATCTCGAGCGCCTGCGAATGGAAGGTCTCGCCGGCAGGCGTGAGGCGGGTCGGGTAGGAGGAGCGGTCCACGAGGTCCAGGCCTGCCCAGGCTTCCAGCGCCTGGATGCGGCGCGAGAACGCCGGCTGCGTCACGTGGCGCAACTGCGCCGAGCGCGAGAAGCTTCGCGTTTCCGCGAGGCTCACGAAATCTTCAAGCCACTTGGTTTCCATGACCTTCTCTGTTGTCCACGCGCTTGAAGGTACCCTTCACTTCTCAGACTCGTCCCCCGCCTGCTGCAAGCGCCACATCTCAGCATACCGCCCGTTCAGCGCGAGCAGTTGGGCATGCGTGCCGCGCTCGATGATGCGCCCCAACTCCATCACGAGAATCTGGTGCGCATCCACCACCGTCGACAGCCGGTGCGCGATGACCAGCGCCGTCTTGTTGCGCGCCACGCCCTGCAGCTCGGCCTGGATGGCGCGCTCGTTGGCCGAGTCGAGTGCGGAGGTCGCCTCGTCGAAGATCATGATCGGCGGGTTCTTGAGCAGGGTTCGCGCGATGGCCACGCGCTGCTTCTCGCCGCCCGAGAGCTTGAGCCCGCGCTCGCCCACCATCGTGTCGTAGCCCTTGGGCGTGCTCGTGATGAAGCCGTGGATGCGCGCCGCCTGGGCCGCGCCTTCGATCTCCTCCTGCGTCGCACCCGCACGGCCGTAGCCGATGTTGTAGGCCACGGTGTCGTTGAAGAGCACGGTGTCCTGCGGCACGATGCCGATGGACTGGCGAAGGCTCGTCTGCGTGACCTGCCGGATGTCCTGCCCGTCGATGCGCAAAGCCCCGCCGGTCACGTCGTAGAAGCGGTACATCAGGCGCGCCAGCGTGCTCTTGCCCGCGCCCGAGGGCCCGACCACCGCGACCGTCTTGCCGGGTGGGATCTCGAAGCTCACGTCGTGCAGGATCGGCCGGTTCGCGTCGTAGGCGAAGCTCACGTGGTCGAAGGTGACACGCCCTTCGCTCACGACCAGCGGCTTCGCATCGGGCGCGTCGTCCACCTCGCGGTCGCGCTCCATCAGCGTGAACATCTTGTCCAGGTCGGTGAGCGACTGCTTGATCTCGCGGTAGATCACGCCCAGGAAGTTGAGCGGGATGTACAGCTGGATCATGAAGGCGTTGATCATCACCAGGTCGCCGAGCGTCATGTGCCCCAGCACCACGCCGTTGGTGGCACGCCAGAGCATCAGCACGAGGCCGGTGGCGATGATCAGCTGCTGCCCGGTGTTGAGGATGGACAGCGTCGTCTGCGACTTGAGCGCGGCGCGGCGCAGCCGCTCCAGGCTCTCGTCGTAGCGCTTCGCCTCGAAGGCCTCGTTGTTGAAGTACTTGACGGTCTCGTAGTTCAGCAGCGAATCGATGGCCTTGCTGTGCGCGGTCGAGTCGAACTCGTTCATCAGCTTGCGGAACTGGGTGCGCCAGTTCGTCACCGTGACGGTGAAGGTGATGTAGATGACGAGCGCGCCGAGCGTGATCCACGCGAACCAGGCATCGAACTTCACGCCCAGCAGCGTGAGCACGATCACCACCTCGATCAATGTGGGGATGATGCTGTACAGCGAGTAGGAGATGAGCGATTGCACGCCGCGTGTGCCGCGCTCGATGTCCCGCGTCATGCCGCCGGTCTGGCGTTCGAGGTGGAAGCGCAGGCTCAGGCTGTGAAGGTGTCGGAAAACCTCGAGCGAGATGCTTCGGGCCGCGCCCTCGGTGGCCTTGGCGAAGATGAGCTCGCGCAGCTCGGTGAACAGCGAGGTCGACAGCCGCAAGGCCCCATACGCGATGAGCAGGCCGATGGGCACCACCAGCACCGCGCGAACATCGCCCACCGGAATCGTCAGGCTGTCGACCAGCTTCTTCAGCAGCAGCGGCACGCCCACGTTGGCGAGCTTGGCGCCGATCATGAACATCAGCGCGAGCACCACCCGGGCGCGGTAGCGCCAGAGGTAGGGCAGCAGCTTGCGCAGCGTCTGGCCGTCGGTGTGGGCGCGTGCGGGCACGGCGGCGCCGGGGACGGCCGGGTTGGCAATGGCGGCGGAAGAATCGACGGTGGCTCGGCGCATCGTGAAAGAATCGGAGGGTCTGAGCCCAGGTGAAGCAATATGCCCGAGATTACAAGCCCTGCCGACAACCTCATTCCGGAGTCGATGGCGCCCTTGAAGCTGCCCGACGACCGCGAGCTGGTGATGCGCGTCATGCCCATGCCGGCGGACGCCAATGGCAATGGCGACATCTTCGGCGGCTGGATCATGGCGCAGGTTGACCTGGCGGGCAGCGTGCTGCCGGCGCGCATTGCCAAGGGCCGCATCACCACGGTGGCGGTGAACAGCTTCGTGTTCAAGCAGCCGGTGTCAGTGGGCGACCTGCTCAGTTTCTACGCCAAGGTCGAGCGCATCGGGCGCACGTCCGTCACCGTGCATGTCGAGGTGTATGCGGAGCGCAACCCGGCCAACCTGCATGTGGTGAAGGTGACCGAGGCCAACCTCACCTTCGTGGCCATCGACAAGGACGGGCAGCCGAGGCTGGTTCCCCGGCCTTGAGTGTTTCGCTGACGCCGTGACGCCACCCTGCGCGCGTCCGCGTCTTTCCGCGGGATCAGAATTCCCGCCATGTCCTCCGAGCCTCGGCCTTTCGACGACCGCGAAGACGCGGGCCGCCAGCTCGCTGCCCGGCTGTTGAGCCACCGCGGCCGCGATGCGGTGGTGCTTGCCCTGCCCCGCGGCGGCGTGCCGGTGGCGGCCGAGATTGCGCGGGCGCTGGATGCGCCGCTGGACCTGCTCTTCGTTCGAAAGATCGGCCTGCCCTGGCAGCCCGAACTGGCCTACGCGGCCGTGGTGGATGGCGACCCGCCGGAGGTGGTCATCAACGACGAGGTCGCGCGGATCGACCCGATGAGCTCGCACGAGCTCGCTGCGGCCAAGCGACGCGAAGTGGCCGAGATCGAGCGACGGCGCGAGACCTACATGCACGGCCGGCCGCCGCTGGACGTGACGGGGCGGGAGGTCATCCTCGTGGACGACGGCCTGGCCACCGGCACCACCGCGAAGGCGGCCTTGATGGCGCTGCGCCGTCGCGCACCATCCACCCTCATCCTCGCCGTGCCCGTGGCCCCGGAGGACACGGTGATCGAGATGCGCTCGCTGGTGGATGTGGTGGTGTGCCTGTCCATGCCCGACCCCTTCGTGGCGATCGGGCTGCACTACCGCGACTTTCACCAGCTGGAAGACGAGGAGGTGCTGGAGATCATGAGCGCGGCCAGGTGAGCTGCTTCAATCCACGAAAAAGTCCGGAATGAAGTCCGTCGTCCCCGCCTTCACGCTGTACTTCTCGAGATCGCTCACCCCATGCGACGCCAGCACCTCGTCGTCGATGAAGAAATTGCCGGTCGTCTCGCGCGCGTCGCTCGTGAGAATGAAGTAAGCCGCGTCCGACAAGATCTCCGGCGTGCGGCAGCGCTCGATGTCCACCCCCGGGATCATCTGCAGCGCCGCCGTGGCGATCGCCGTGCGCGGCCACAGCGAATTCACCGCGATGCCATGCGGCTTGAATTCGCCCGAATGGCCGAGCGTGCATTCGCTCATGCCGTACTTGGCCATGGTGTAGGCCACGTGGTTCTTGAACCAGTGCTGCTTCATCGACAAGGGAGGCGACATGTTCAGCACATGCGGGTTGCGCCCGGCCTGCGCTGACTTGACGAGATGCGGCAGGCAGGTCTGGGTGCACAGGTAGGTGCCGCGCACGTTCACGCCGAACATCAGGTCGAAGCGCTTCATGGGCGTGTCGGGCGTGGGGGTGAGACTGATGGCGCTCGCGTTGTTCACGAGGATGTCGATGCCGCCGTACTCCTCCACCGCCTGCGCCACCGCCGCATGCACGCTGTGCTCGTCGCGAATGTCCGTCTGCAGCGGCAATGCGCGGCCGCCGGCGGCGACGATCTCCGCCGCGGCAGAGAAGATCGTGCCGGGCAGCTTGGGATTGGCCTCGGTCGTCTTGGCCGCAATGACCACGTTGGCGCCGTCGCGCGCCGCGCGCTTGGCGATCGCCAGGCCAATGCCCCGCGATGCGCCGGTGATGAAGAGCGTCTTGCCCGACAAGGTGTTCATGTTGTCTCCAATCGTCTTGTCGCGATGTGGCGGGCGAGCGCCTCACCGCAAGCCCGATACACCGGCTCGCCCGGGTGGAAGCCATCGGACGCCATGCAGCTCGCGTCCAGCCGGATGTCGATGGGCACGTGCGACACGTCCGGCCGCGTCGCCGCCCAGCGCGCCTGCGCCTCGTCGTGGCGGCGCGCATCACGCCCCATGATCCAGCGCAGCGGCTGCGGCAGCAAGGGGAATTGATGCACCGGCGGCAACGGCGCAAAGACCACGTGGCTCACGCCGGCATGGGCGATCAGCCAGTCGGCCAGCGCCGCTCGATGCTGCACGGCGCGGTGTGAGGGCACCTGGTCGATCACGTCGTTCACGCCCAGCACCACCACCGCCACGTCGGCGAGCTCGGGCTGCTCGTTCTGCACGAGTGCCAGTGCCTGCGCGGAGGTGATGCCGGCCTTGGCAACGAGGTGCCAATGCACCTCGGCCTGCGCCGCGTCGGCCAGTGTGCGGGTGAGGTAGCCCGCCAGCGCCAGGTCTTGCGTCGGCACGCCCACGCCGGCACCCGACGAGTCGCCGACGATCAGCACCCGCAGCGTCGGCCCGCGGCCGAAGACGCCGCGTCGATCGCCCGAGGCCTCCGGCAGCACGGGTGCGCGGCGGCGCGTCATCACCGCCTGCACGACGAGCAGGGGCGACAGCAGCAGCTTCGCGACCAGGCTCATCCTTGGGCGCCGCTCACGAGAACTGCGTGAAGTCGGGTTTGCGCTTCTGGAAGAAGGCGCTGAAGGCTTCGCGCGCCTCGGGGCTCGTGAGCCGCTCCTGGAACACGCCGCCTTCGACGGCGATCGTCTCCAGCACGGCGGCGGCGCTGGCGCGGCGCATCAACTTCTTGCTGTCGCGCACGGCGCCCGGCGGCAGCGCGTTGAAGCGCTCGGCAATGCGCCGTGCGTGGTTGACCACCTCGCCGGCGGGCAGCACGGCGTTGGCCACGCCCAGGTCCACCGCGTCTTGCGGCGTGAACGGGTCACCCAGCAGCAGCTTCTCGGCCGCCTTCGCGTGGCCCACGAGCTGGGGCAGCACAAGGCTCGAGGCGAACTCGGGCACGAGGCCGAGGCTCGTGAAGGGCATGGCCAGGCGCGCTTCGTCCGACACGTAGACCAGGTCGCAATGCAAGAGCATCGTGGTGCCGATGCCGATGGCCGCGCCGGTCACGGCCGCGATCACCGGCTTCTCGCAGGTGGTGAGCGCCTTCATGAACTGGAACACCGGCGAATCCATGCCTTGCTTGGGGCGCTGCATGAAGTCTTCCAGGTCGTTGCCCGAGGTGAAGATGCCCGGCTGGCCGGTGATGAGCACCGCGCGCACCGCGGCGTCGGCGTTGGCGTTGCGCAAGGCCGCGGCCATGGCGGCGTACATGTCGACGGTGATCGCGTTCTTCTTTTCGGGGCGCGCGATCTCGATGGTGGCCACGCCATTCAGGGTGGCGGTCTTGATGCTCATGCTGCTGTCTCCTGCGAATGTTGGAAGCCCTGGAGCAGCATCAGCGTGCGTGCCCACAGGGAATGTTGGAATTGGTCCCTGAAGAAACCGAAGTGTCCGATGCGGCGCGCCTGCACGTCGGCCGGCGCGATGCGTTCGATGCGACGAGGGGCGTTGGCGTAGCAATCCACCAGCACGTGCGTGCCGCGCTCGGTCATCAACTCGTCGTCGGTGATGGACAGCGCCACGAGAGGGAAGCGGGCGGATTCGAACTTCTCTCGCACTTCGCGTCCTTCGGCGCCGACGTGGTAGCGCGGGTTGAGGCACCACTTGCGCCACTGCATGATGACGCCGGCCGGCAGGTCGCCCACCTTGCGCAGCTTCTTGCCGGGGAAGTAGCCGAAGAGGCTTGTTGCCACCGGCACGAGCACGTGCCAGAAGTACAGCACCATGCGCTTCAACTGCGGCGCGTTGTCGCGCCAGTAGCCGCTGCCCGCCGCGACGGACACGAGCCCCGCGATGCGGTCGCGGTGCTTGAGCAGGCCGGGGAGTTGCGCGCCGAGGCTGTGGCCGATGACGTAAACCGGCGCGCCATGGGCACGCCGCATCGCCTCGGCGATGACGGTGTCGAAGTCGTCGGCCCAGTCGAAGAGGTCGGCATCGAGCGCCTTGAGCGGTCCGCGCTGCGAATCACCCATGCCGCGGTAGTCGAAGCTCGCTACGAGGTAGCCCTGGGCAGAGAGCCATTGGGCGAAGGCGGCGTAGTAGTCCTGCTTGACTCCCATCGCGCCGCCGATGACGACGGCGGCTTTGGGGGTTGACGGCGGCTCGTGGAATCGGGCGGCGATGGGGGTGCCGTTCGTGGACTGAAGATCGATGGACTTCATGCACCGCTCCTTTTGCGCCAAGGCCGTCGCCCCCATCCCGACCCTCCCCCAGCAGGGGAAGGAGAGGTAGCCCCTCGGCCACCTGCCAAATCAATGGCCGCTTGTGGCGGCCAGCAAGGCCGCGTGGGTAGCGGCCCTGCCTAACTTCAGACGCGCTCGAAAATTCCGGCCGCGCCCTGGCCGGTGCCGACGCACATCGTCACCATGCCGTACTTCAGGTTGTGGCGACGCAGGGCATGCACCACCGTGGCTGCGCGGATCGCGCCGGTCGCGCCGAGCGGGTGACCGAGGGCAATCGCGCCGCCCATCGGGTTCACCTTCTTCGGGTCGAGGCCGATGCTGTTGATCACCGCGAGCGACTGCGCCGCGAAGGCTTCGTTCAGCTCGATCCAGTCGATCTGGTCTTGTGTGAGGCCGGCGTACTTCAGCGCCGCAGGGATCGCCTCGATCGGACCGATCCCCATGATCTCCGGCGGCACGCCGCGCGCGGCGAAGCTCACGAAGCGAGCCAGCGGCTTCAAGTCGTACTGCTTGATGGCCTTTTCGCTCGCGAGGATCAGCGCGCCCGCGCCGTCGCTCGTCTGCGAGCTGTTGCCGGCGGTGACGCTGCCCTTGGCGGCGAACACAGGCTTGAGCTTGGCGAGGCCTTCGAGCGAGGTGTCCTTGCGCGGGCCTTCGTCGAGGTTGACGGTGCGTGTCTTGGTACCTTGCTCGCCGGTTTCGAGGTTGGGGAAGCGATCCACCACGTCGATCGGCGTGATCTCGTCGGTGAACTCGCCATCGGCCTGCGCCTTGAGCGCACGCAGGTGCGATTCGAGGGCGAACGCGTCCTGCGCTTCACGCGAGACCTTCCACTTCTCGGCGACCTTCTCGGCCGTCAGGCCCATGCCGTAGGCGATGCCGACGTTCTCGTCCTTGGCGAACACCTCGGGGTTGAACGATGGCTTGTTGCCGCCCATGGGCACGAGGCTCATGGACTCGGCACCACCGGCGATCAGCACGTCGGCTTCACCCACGCGGATGCGGTCGGCGGCCATCTGGATGGCGGTCACGCCCGAGGCGCAGAAGCGGTTCACCGTCACGCCGCCCACGGGGTGCGAGAAGGCCAGCGCCATGGCGATGCGCGCCATGTTCATGCCCTGCTCACCCTCGGGGAAGGAGCAGCCGATGATGGCGTCCTCGATGGCCTTGGAGTCGAGCGACGGCACTTGCAGCATCGCGCTCTTCACGGCCGCGACCAAGAGGTCGTCCGGGCGGGTGTTCTTGAAGTAGCCCCGGCCGGAACGGCCGATGGGCGTGCGGGTGGCGGCGACGATGTAGGCGTCTTGAACTTGCTTGCTCATAGGTCAGTCCTTCTCTGATTGGACGATCTCTGCCGCTCGCGACAAAGAGGTGTTTGCATTAGCTCCCTCTCCCGCTTGCGGGAGAGGGTTGGGGTGAGGGCGATGGGCCGTCAACCAATCCAGGATGCGAGTCAACACCGCATCCGTTTCCAACAGCGCTTCGCGATCGTTGAATCGCAAAACCGCATAGCCCAGCTCATTCAACTTCGCCGTCCGACGCGCGTCGTACCGCAACGCCGCTTCGTCCAGGTGCTGTTCACCATCGAGCTCGACAACAAGCCCCGCCTCGATGCACGCAAAGTCCGCGAAGTAGCCGCCGATCGGATGCTGGCGGCGAAACTTCCAGTCATCGAGTTGACGCGCGCGAAGGCGTTGCCACAAGACACGTTCAGCGTCGGGCGATGCCTGGCGGAGTCCGCGAGCCCTCACCCTAACCCTCTCCCACGAGCGGGAGAGGGGACTGGACGGGTCAACCTGGGAAGTCATGGCTTGGTTGTTGGATGGTTTCAGGCCGCAGGCCTCACTTAGTTGCGCACCGGCTTCCCCGTCTGCAGCATCCCCATGATCCGTTCCTGCGTCTTGGGGTTGTCCAGCAGCGCGCAGAAGTGCTTGCGCTCCAGCGCCATCAGGTATTCCTCGCTCACCATCGAGCCGGCGTCCACGTCGCCGCCGGTCACCACGTCGGCGATCAGCGTGCTGATGTGGAAGTCGTGCTGGCTGATGAAGCCGCCGTCGCGCATGTTGGCCAGCTGGCCCATGATCGTGGCCTTGGCGTTGCGGCCCGCGACCGGGAAGAGCTTCTTGTGCGGCGCGCGGTAGCCGGCGTCGAACATGGCCCGGGCTTCGGTGATCGCCACGAACAGCAGTTCGTCCTTGTTTGCGACGATGGTGTCGCTCTCAAGGATGTAGCCCAGCTTGCGCGACTCGATTGCGCTCGTGCCCACCTTGGCCATCGCGGCGTTGGTGAAGCCGTCCTTCAGGAAGGCGAAGATGTCCGCACCCGCATTGCCGGCCGACGCCATCTCCGCCGCGCGGCGCGCGATGTAGGTCAGGCCGCCGCCGCCAGGGATCAAGCCCACGCCGACTTCGACCAGGCCCACGTAGGTTTCCATCGCCGCGACACGCTTGGCCGAGTGCACCGAGATCTCGCAGCCACCGCCCAGCGCAATGCCGCGCATGGCCGACACCACCGGCACGGTCGCGTAGCGCAGGCGCAGGAAGGCGTCCTGCAGCTTCTTCACCTCGGGCAGGATGCCCTTGCCGCCCGACTTCATGAAGACGGGCATCAGTGCTTCGAGGTTGGCGCCGGCGGAGAACACGTCGTCCGGCGACCAGATCACGACGCCCTTGTAGGACTTCTCGGCGATCTCGACCGCCTTCAGCAGGCCTTCGGTCACCAGCGGGCTGATCAGGTGCAGCTTGGCGGTGATGCTGGCGATGACGACTTCGTTGTCCAGCGTCCACACGCGCACTTCGTCGTTCTTGAAGAGCTCGGTGCCCGACTTCAGCGGCTCGACCGAGCCATCGCCCACGAGCGATTCGGGGAAGTACTGGCGCGCATACACCGGCAGCTTGCTGCGCGGGATGTACTTGTTCTGCGACGGGCTCCACGAGCCTTCGGCGGTGTGCACGCCGTCGCGGCCGTCAAAAACCCACGCGGGCAGCGGCGCCTTGCTCAATGCCTTGCCGGCATCGATGTCGACCTTGACCCACTCGGCCACCTGCTTCCAGCCGGCTTGCTGCCACAGCTCGAACGGGCCCTGGCTGGTGCCGAAACCCCATCGCATCGCGAAGTCCACTTCACGCGCGGATTCGGCAATGTCGGCCAGGTGCACGGCCGCGTAGTGGAAGCTGTCGCGCAGGATGGCCCACAGGAACTGCGCCTGCGGGTTGGTCGATTCGCGCAGCAGCTTCAGGCGCTCGGCCGGGGCCTTCTTCAGCATGCGGGCGACGATCTCGTCGGCCTTCTTGCCGCCCGGCACGTACTCGCCGGTGGCCGCGTCGAAACGCTGGATGTCCTTGCCGACCTTCTTGTAGAAACCCGCACCGCTCTTCTGGCCGAGCGCACCCGCGCCGATCAGCTTCGTGACCACGGCCGGCGTCGCGTACGACGGGAAGAAGGGGTCGTCAGCGAGGTTGTCTTGCAGCGTCTTGATGACGTGCGCCATCGTGTCCAGGCCCACCACGTCGGCGGTGCGGAAGGTGCCGCTGCTCGCGCGGCCGAGCTTCTTGCCGGTCAGGTCGTCGACCACGTCATACGACAGGCCGAAGGTCTCGGCTTCCTTCATCGTGGCCAGCATGCCGGCGATGCCCACGCGGTTGGCGACGAAGTTCGGCGTGTCCTTGGCGCGCACCACGCCCTTGCCCACGGCGCTGGTCACGAAGGCTTCGAGCTGGTCGATGACTTCGGGCTGCGTCGTCGGCGTGGCGATCAACTCCACCAGGTACATGTAGCGCGGCGGGTTGAAGAAATGGATGCCGCAAAAGCGCGGCTTGATCTCTTCGGGCAGCACTTCGGACAGCTTGGTGATCGACAGGCCCGAGGTGTTGGACGCGACGATGGCGTGCGGCGCGAGGGCCGGCGCGATCTTCTTGTACAGGTCCAGCTTCCAGTCCATGCGCTCGGCGATGGCCTCGATCACGAGGTCGCAGTCCTTGAGCAGGTCGAGGTGTTCCCCGTAGTTGGCCTGCTGGATCAGCGCCGCGTCTTCGGGCACGCCCAGGGGCGACGGCTTGAGCTTCTTCAAGCCTTCCACCGCCTTGGTCACGACGCCGTTCTTCGGGCCTTCCTTGGCGGGCAGGTCGAACAGCACCACGGGCACCTTCACGTTGACGAGGTGGGCGGCGATCTGCGCGCCCATCACGCCGGCGCCGAGAACGGCCACCTTGCGCACGGGGAATCGGGTCATGGTCTTGCTTCCTTGGTTGAAGTTGTCTTTGTCGGGGCGAGTCACTCGACCCGAATCCACGTCTGGGTTCTGTAGAACGGGCCGATGTAGCCGCGCATCTGCAACTGCTTGCCGCCTTCGAGCGTGCGGACCTTGGCGCGATAGACCTTGCCGTTCTTCGGATCGGTCACGTCGCCGCCTTCGTACCACTCGTCATCGCCCTTCTTGAGGTTGCGAAGAATGGTCAGGCCCACGATCGGCTTGCCCTTGCGTTCGTCCGGGCACTTGTCGCAGACGTCGTCGCTCTTGTCGTGCGGGTCGAGCAGCTTCTCGATCCGGCCGCTGAGCACGCCGCCCGTCTCGCTGATGCGCACCAGCGACTTCTCGGTCTTGCCGTCGTCGTCAATGGTCTTCCACAAGCCCACCGGCGTCGCCTGCGCGAACGCCATCGAATGAGCGACGAAGGCCAGCGTGGCCAGAGCGATCTTCAGCATGCCGTGTCTCCTTGGTTGGATTCGGCGCATTGCATCAGAAGAGCGATTCCTCAACGTCCATCATGGGCTTGGCACCGGCGCGGGCCGTGCGGATGAGGGACGCCGTCTCGGGCAGCAGCTTGGCGAAGTAGAAGCGCGCCGTGTGCAGCTTGGCCTTGTAGAACGGGTCGCCGCCATCGACCTTGGCCAGCGCCACCTTGGCCATGCGGGCCCAGAAGTAGGCGAACACGAGGTGGCCGCACACGCGCAGGTAATCGACGGCCGCCGCGCCCACTTCGTCGGGGTTCTGGAAGGCCTTCATGCCGATCTCGGTGGTGAGCTTGGTGACCTTCTCTCCCAGCTCGGCCAGCGGGTTCACGAACTCCTGCATGGCTTCGTTGGTGCCTTCTTCTTCCACGAAGGCCTGCACGATCTTGCCGAACTTCTTCAGCTTCACGGCGTTGTCGGCAAGCACCTTGCGGCCCAGCAGGTCCAGCGACTGGATGGTGTTGGTGCCTTCATAGATCATGTTGATGCGCGCGTCGCGCACGAACTGCTCCATGCCCCACTCGGCGATGTAGCCGTGGCCGCCGAAGACCTGCATGCAATGCGAGGTGCTGATCCAGGCGTTGTCGGTGAGGAAGGCCTTGATGATCGGCGTGAGCAGTGCGACGAGGTCGGCCGCATCCTTGCGCTCGTCTTCATCGGTGGAGGCCAACTCCTTGTCCAGCAGCAGCGTCGTCCAGATCGACAACGCCCGGCCGCCTTCCGCGTAGGCCCGCGCGGTGAGCAGCATCTTGCGCACGTCGGGGTGCACGATGATCGGGTCGGCCGCCTTGTCGGGGGCCTTCACGCCCGACAGCGAGCGCATCTGGATGCGGTCCTTCGCGTAGGCCACGGCGTTCTGGTAGGCCACTTCGGTGAGGCCCAGGCCCTGCATGCCCACGCCCAGGCGGGCGGCGTTCATCATCACGAACATCGCGGCCAGGCCCTTGTTGGGCTCGCCCACAAGGGTGCCGATGGCGCCGTCCAGCACCATCTGCGCGGTGGCGTTGCCGTGGATGCCCATCTTGTGCTCGAGGCCGCCGCAATAGATGCCGTTGCGCGAGCCGATCTTGCCTTCGGGCGTCACGTTGTACTTGGGCACGACGAACAGCGAGATGCCCTTGGAGCCTTGCGGTGCGTCGGGCAGGCGGGCCAGCACCAGGTGAACGATGTTCTCGCTCATGTCGTGCTCGCCGGCGGAGATGAAGATCTTGTTGCCGGTGATCTTGTAGGTGCCGTCGGCCTGCGGTTCAGCCTTGGTGCGCAGGAGGCCAAGATCGGTGCCGCAATGCGGCTCGGTCAGGCACATCGTGCCCGTCCACTGCCCGCTCGTGAGCTTGGGCAGGTACAGCTTCTTCTGCTCGTCGGTGCCGTGCGCATGCAGCGCTTCATAGGCGCCGTGCGACAGGCCCGGGTACATGGTCCAGGCCTGGTTGGCCGAGTTCATCATCTCGTAGAAGCACTGGTTGACCACGTGCGGCAGGCCCTGGCCGCCGTACTCCGGGTCGCAGCTGAGCGCCGGCCAGCCGCCTTCGACGTACTGCAGGTAGGCTTCCTTGAAGCCCTTGGCGGTCGTCACTTCGTGGGTGGTCTTGTCGAGCTTGCAGCCTTCCCGGTCGCCGACCTGGTTCAGCGGCGCCACGACCTGCGAGGCGAACTTGCCGCCCTCTTCCAGCACGGCGTTGATGGTGTCCACGTCGACCTCGGCGTGCGCAGGCAGTTGCTTGAGTTCGTCGACGACGTTGAGAAGCTCGTGCAAGACAAATTGCATGTCGCGCAGCGGCGGGGTGTACTGGGCCATCGTGAAACTCCTTCAGTGGAATCGGAAAGCAGGGATCGTTATGAACTGCCGGTCAGCCACGCGCCTTGGCGCGGGTTGACCGAGGGGCGGCGCTCTTCGCGCCGTTGAGAATCTGCAGGCCGGTCGGCGTGGCGTAATGGCCCACCAACCGCTCGAAGGCCGTGCGCACGCGTTCGAGGGCGCCGGCATTGCGCAGGAATCGCGCGTCGTGGTGCAGCGCAAGGATGAGCCCGTGCAGCTCGAAGACAAGCTGCAGCGGGTCGATGTCTTGTTGCAGGTGGCCCTCCTCGACGGCGATCTTCACCGCCTTCTCGAGCGCCGACTGCCAGGCCAGCACCATCACAGCCAGCGCATCGCGCACGGGGCCAGGCCGGTCATCGAACTCCACGGCGCCGCTGATGTAGATGCAGCCTGAATCAAGCTCCATGGACACGCGGTGCACCCAGCGCTGGAACAGCGCCTTCAGTCGCGGCAGCCCGCGGGCTTCGCGCATCGCGGGGAAGAACACCTCTTCCTCGAATTTGTTGTGATACTCGCGCACCACGGAGATCTGCAGTTCCTCGCGAGAGCCGAAGTGGGCGAAGACGCCCGACTTGCTCATCTGCGTCACCTCGGCGAGCGCGCCGATGGACAGACCCTCCAGGCCCATGTTCGATGCAAGCGCAAGCGCCGCATCGAGGATGGCGGCACGCGTCTGCTGCCCCTTGAGCAGCGTGCGCTGCGGGGCGGCGGATTCGCGGATCGGAGATACGTTGCTGTCGGTCACGGCGCTGACGTGGGCGTCTTGCCTCACGGAATCGAACGGTCGTTCTATTTTGCAGATTTCCGGAGGAGCGCGCTTGTCTGCGCGAGCCTTTTTCTAGGCTGTGGCGCCTAAGAACCGCAGCATCGATAGATTTCGCACGGTAGAAACCCTGCCCCCACGCGTGGAAGCTGTGAGGCGGTCATCCTCACGTCGCACAACTCATCTACGCTGCCCCTGCTCCGCAACTGAAGGTAAGCGCGGCGACCGCCCCATCAAGCAACGCCCGCGGGACCGGCCCTGCCGGCCCGCCAGGTGGCGCCCCCTCGGGGGGCAGGAGCGAAGCGGCGTGGGGGCAACAGTTTGTCTGCAAGGTTCGCGCCTATTGAGTACGAACGAGGGATTGAGTACTCTCCACGGAAGGAGTGTTCTCGCGTGGAAGTGCTTCAACTCGACGTCTCCGGCCGGCCTCAATCCTGGATTTCCGCCAAGGAAGCAGCCTGCATCTACGCCAACGACGGCATCGCCTGGACGTTGGGGGCGCCCTTCTATGTGCTGCGCGGCGGCATGCAGCGCAAGACCGGCCTGCAATCGCGCATCGAGGTCCACCCCATCATCGCCGTGCGCGGCGCAGTGCCCAGCCGGGCGTGGCGCCAGACGCCGGCACTCTCCAATCCCAAGCTCTTCGTGCGCGACCGCCACGTCTGCGCGTATTGCGCCGGCCACTTCCACGTGGACGACCTGACTCGCGAGCACATCACGCCCACCTCGCGCGGCGGCCACGACACCTGGATGAACTGCATCACCGCCTGCCGCGCCTGCAACGGCCGCAAGGGCAACCGGCTGCCCGAAGAGGCGCGCATGTCGCTCATGTACCTGCCTTATGTGCCCAGCCTGCACGAAGACATGATTCTTCGTGGCCGCCGCATCCTCGCCGACCAGATGGAGTTCCTGCTGGCCAGCGTGCCCCGGCACAGCCGGCTCCACGCCTGAAGGGCACCGCTCATCCCCACGGCTGAGTAAAGTCCAGAACTTCTGCGGCGTTTACGGCTCAAGCCGGTCGCCGTTTCTCCGGAGTCAACATGAACAAATCCCTCCTCGTCCTGTCCCTGGCGGCCGTCCTCGCCGCCTGTTCCACCACCAGCCCGGACGTCATCCAGAAGGGTGACGCCCAGCGCATGTCGCAAGTGCAGGATGCCACCGTGCTGTCCGTGCGGCCGGTCGTCGTCGAAGGCAACCAGAGCGGCGTCGGTGCCGCGGCCGGCGGCGTCGTCGGCGGCGTGGCCGGCTCCACCGTCGGCGGCCATCGCGAAGGGGCGGTGGTCGGCGTGCTGGGTGCCGTGGCCGGTGCGGTCGTCGGCAATGCGGTCGAACGCTTCGGCACGCGCGAGGAAGCAGTCGAGATCCTCATCCAGCTTCGCAACGGCGAACGTCGTGCGATCGTGCAGGCGAAGGGCACGGAGAACCTGATGGCTGGGGATCCGGTGATCCTTGTGACCACGGGTGGGAAGACGCGTGTCACGCGTGCTCCGGCGGTACAGCCGGCACCGCGGACTTGATGGGCCGTTCCTGACGGTTGCTGTTCGACGCCGGCGAGAAGGCGGGGGCGTGGGCCGCTGCAATGTGATGGGTTGGGCGCCATCCCTTAGCAATCCTGGGGATTGAGACAACCCCTTCGACGTGCTGTACTGGCGCCCCAGCCAGGAGACAGCATGGCCGATCCGGTGACCTTGAAGTTGCGCGGCGCGCCCCTTCCGCCTGAGCGGCTGCCGCGAGCGTTCGAGAACAGCCAGCGATCCGCGGCGCCCGCGCAAGATGACCCCTTCCTGCCGCGTGGCCTGATCCGCGTCGACCAGGCGTTCGACCTGTCCACCAGCGCCCGCGCGAGCGATCCGGGCCGCACCAAGCGGGCGGTGCCGTCCACTGAAGGACAGGTGGTGGTGATGGAGCTGCCCGAGGGCGTCACCATCATCACGCACCCTGAGAACTTGCGCGAAGCCGTTCGCCGCGTGGACCCGTCGGCCATCGACACCGATGGCGCCATCGTCTTCGACTCCGCCCTGCGTGAACGTGGCGCGGCGCTGCGCGGCAGCGTGGGCGATGCGATGTCGGAGGGGCTGAACTCCATCGTCTCGCAGATCTACACACTCACGGTCGGCCACGCAGCCGACCCCATCATCGATGCCGCCAAGCGCAAGGCTTGCGAATGGCTCGGCGAAAAAGCCGAGGACAAGATCGAGCAGTACGCCGACCTCGGCGTGAGCTGGATTGGCACCAAGGCACTGATGTGGGCCATCGAGAGCCGGCTCAAGCGCGATCCAGGCCTCTACCGCTGGGTCAACGGCGAGCTCGCCGAGCGCTGCGACGCCGGGGATCCACGCCTGGCCGCGCTTGCACCGGCCGGGCCCTTCCTCGTGCTGATCCACGGCACGGGCTCCAGCACCACCGGCAGCTTCGATGCGCTGCAAGGCGCGTCGCCGGCGTACTGGCGCAACTTCGAGGATCGCTACGGAGAACGCGTGCTCGCCTTCGAACACCGCACACTCTCAGAGAGCCCGGTGGACAACGCACTCCAACTCGTGCGCGCGCTGCCCGAAGGCGCGAAGCTGCACCTCGTCTCGCATTCGCGCGGCGGGCTCGTCGGCGACCTGATGTGTCTCGACAGCTTCGAGGACCTGATCGACGGCTACGCGCTCGACAACCCGCAGCTGGGCATCGCCGATCCGGCCGAGCGCGAACGCATCCGCGCTGAACTCGTGCGTGTGCATGCCGACCAGCGCAGCGCGTTGCATGAACTCTCGGCCGAACTCAAGCGCAAGAAGATCCGCGTCGAGCGCTATGTGCGCGTCGCCTCGCCCGCGCGCGGCACGCGGCTGGCCAGCGGCAACTTCGATGTCTTCCTGTCGTCGTTGCTGTCGCTGATGGGCTGGGTGCCGGCGCTCAAGGGCAACCCGGTGTATTCGGCCTTCAAGCGCGTGGTGCTGGAGATCGCGAAGAACCGCACGCGGCCCAACCTCGTGCCGGGCATCGAGGCGATGCTGCCCGGCTCGCCGATGGCCCGCTTTCTGGCGCGCGCCAAACCGCAGGACGGCATCAAGCTCGCTGTCATCAGCGGCGACATCGAGGGTGGCGGCTGGCTCAAGCGACTGGGCGTGCTCTTTACCGACTTCACCTTCTTCGGCAATGTCGACAACGACCTCGTGGTCGACACCGACGCGATGACCGCCGGCGTTGCGCGGCCGGACAACACCCGCGTGCTGTTCGACCAGGGCCCGGAGGTGAACCACTTCCGCTACTTCACCAACGACGCCACGCGCAACGCCCTGCGGTCCTGGCTGCTCGAGGCCTCGGTCGATGCGGTCGAGGCCTTCCGTCCGCTGCGCGGCGTCGATGCGAGCGCGCCGATCGCCACCTCCGCGGCACGCGCGCGCAGTGCCGCGACCACCGCCGCGGTGATGCCCGTCACGGTCTTCCTGCCCGGCATCATGGGCTCGCACCTGAGCATCGGCGGCCGCGAGCGCGTGTGGTTCGACATCGCGTCCCTCGCGCTCGGCGGCCTCGCCAAGCTGCTTCCCGTGGGCGGCAACAAGGACAAGGTGCAGGCCGAGGCGCTCTTCGCGCAGTTCTACGGCGACCTGCAGAAGCACCTCGAAGCGAGCCAGCGCGTCGTGCCCTTCCCCTACGACTGGCGCCTGCCGCTGGACGTGCTGGCCGACCGCCTCGCGGTGGTCCTTCGCGAACAGCTCGACGCCACCGCATCGCCGCTGCAACCCGTGCGGCTGCTGGCGCACAGCATGGGCGGCCTCGTGGTGCGCGCGCTCATCCACAAGCAGCCGGCCCTGTGGGACGAGCTGATGGCGCGCGACGGCGCACGCCTCGTGATGCTCGGCACGCCCAACCAGGGCTCGCACCTGATGGTCGAAGCGCTGATCGGCAAGTCCGACACCGTGCGCAAGCTCGGCGTGCTCGACACCGCGCACGACCTGCAGCAGGTGGTGGACATCATCGGAAGCTTCCCCGGCGCGCTGCAGCTGCTGCCCAAGCCCGGCTTCAAGGACACCGGCAACGACAGCACCATCGAGTACTTCGACCCGGCCACCTGGGGCGCCTTCAAGAAGGACATGCGCGACTTCTGGTTCGGCGACGGCATCGGCGCACTGCCGCCTGCCACGCTGCTCAAGCAGGGCCAATGGCTGTGGGCGCAGGACCGGCGCGTGCCGCCCGCGCTGCCCGCGCGCCACGAAAAGAAGGTGGCCTACGTCTTCGGCTGCGCAGCCAAGACGCCTTGCGGCATCGTGCGCGAGGGCGACCGCTGGAAGATGCTCGGCACGCCGCATGGCGACGGCTCGGTCACCTGGGATTCGGGCCGCATCGAGGGCATCGGCCAGTTCTTCTACATGCCGGCCGAACACGGCGCGCTGGCCGACACCGAAGACTATTTCGATTCCATCGCGAGCCTCATCGACCACGGCGAAGGCGGCCAGCTGATGACCGTGCCGCCGGCCGTGCGCGGCGCCGACCAGGTGCCGCTGGTTGCACCCTACGACGCCGGCCCCGCGCCCTACCCCACCGATGCGGAAGCCGCCGCGGGCCTCTTCGGCGCCGGCAAGCGCGTGCGCTCGCGCGCGCGGCGGCAGGACGTGCTGAACGTGCGCGTGCATGCGATGGACCTGCGGCAGGTGACGCAGCCCATCCTCGTCGGCCACTACGAGCGCGACGCGATCTCCGGTCCCGAGGCGCTGATCGACAAGCACCTCGTGCACGGCGAGCTCACCATCCGGCATCACCTCGGCCTGTACGCCGGTGCGATCGGCACGGCGAGCGCGGTGATGCTGCACAGCAGCCCGCAGGAGCGGCAGCGCGGCAGCATGCGCGGCGCGGTGGTGGCTGGGCTCGGTCCCTACGACGGCTCGCTCACCGTGGGCCGGCTCACCGAATCCCTGCGCACCGCCTGCCTGCGCTACCTCGTGCACGTGCTCGACAGCGGCGCGGTGGCCGCGGGAACCGAGCGCGCCGAGGGCGTGAAGCTCGCGAGCCTGCTCATCGGCTACAACTCGTCGGCCAACCTCACCATCGCTGACTCGGTGCAGGCGCTCATCCGCGCGACGGTCGAGGCGAACCAGCATTTCGCGCAGACCACCGGCTCCAAGCTGCGCATCGCGAGCCTCGAGCTCGTCGAGGTTTACCTGGACTCGGCCATCACCGCCACCTACGCCGCGCGCGACATCGCGCAGACCATGAACGCGGACAAGCGGCTGACTTGCCGCATCGCGGTGGACCCGCTGCTGCACCAGGGCGAAGGGATGCGCCAGCGGCTCTACGACGGCCGAGGCGATTCGTACTGGCCTCGCCTGATGATCACGGACGCGGACCGCCAGGACGCAGACTGCGCGCCGGCCACCGCCCAGCCCGCCACCGCGCCGGTGCGGCCTGCTGCACTGGCCGACCGCCTCCATTACCTCTATGTCGGCCAGCGGGCGCGCGCGGAATCACTCGTGCAGCAGCGCCAGCCCGGCCTCGTCGAGAAGCTGGTCGAGCGGCAAGTGATGTCGATGGTGCACGACCCCGACTTCAGCCGCACGCTGTTCCAGCTGCTCGTGCCGCACGACTTCAAGGACGTCGCGCGGCAGATGCAGCAGATCGTGTTCGTGCTCGACAGCTACACCGCCAACCTGCCGTGGGAGCTGATGCTTGCCGACGACCAGCCGCTGGCCACGAAGACCGCGATGGTCCGCCAGCTCACGTCCACGCGCTTTCGCATGCTCGTCAACCAGACGATGGAGCAGCGCGCCTATGTCGTGGGCAACCCATCCACCGCGGGCTTCTTCACGAAGTTTCCGGACCCGCAGGTGCACGACCAGGATGCGCTCGACGACCTGCCCGCCGCGGAGAAGGAAGCCACCACCGTCACCGATTCGCTCGCACGGCATGGCTTCGAGGTGGAGCGCGCCATCGGCAGCCAACAGCCGGCAATCGAGGTGGTGAACCGCCTGTACAAGCACCCGTACCGCATCGTGCACATCGCAGGCCACGGCATGTACACCGAGAGCGACGATGCGTCCGCGCGCAGCGGCGTCGTGCTGTCGGACGGGCTGCTCATCACAGCCGCCGAGATCGAGGCGATGGAGGTGGTGCCGGACCTGGTCTTCCTCAACTGCTGCCACCTCGGGCGCATCGACCGTTCGCCGGTGCCTTTCAACAAGCTGGCCTACAGCGTCGCGCGGCAGCTCATCGACATCGGCGTTCGGGCCGTGGTCGTGGCCGGCTGGGCGGTGGAGGACGCGGCGGCCAGCCTCTTCGCCGAGACCTTCTACGAGAAGCTGCTGTCCGACAACCTCGCCTTCGGCGAAGCAGTGTTCAAGGCACGCGTGACGACCTGGGAGCAGTACCCCGCAAGCATCACCTGGGGCGCCTACCAGGCCTATGGCGACCCGGGCTGGCGCGTGGACCCGAAGAGCGAGGTCGCGCTGTCGCGCCTGCAGACGACCTGGGGCGGCGTTGCGCCCGAAGAACTGCTGGACCGGCTCGAGGCGGAGCAGCAGGTCATCCAGCGCAGCGGCGACACCATCTCGCGCAGCGAAGCGCAACGCGTGGCCGACCGCGTGCAGCAGTGGCTCGCCGCCACGCCGCCCGAATGGGCCGCGCGGCCCGACCTGTGGAGCGCGGCGGCCGACCTGTACGCGGACCTCGGCCCGAGCTTCTTCGAGAAGGCGCGCGAGCACTACCTGCGCGCCATCGCGGCGGCCGATCACGACGGCCGCGTGCCGCTGCGCGCCATCGAGCAGCTGGGCAACCTGGAAACCCGGCTGGGCGAAGACAGCCACGACGCCGACATGGTGGCGCAGGGCATCTCGCGGCTGGAAAGCCTCGTGCGCATCACAGGCGGCGTGGTACCCAGCGACGTGGGGCCGTCGCCCAACGCGGCGAGTGCCGGCAGCGCCGAGCGGTCCGCCCTGCTGGGCAGCGCCTACAAGCGCAAGGCCGCGGTGCACGCGCTGGCCTACCTCGACAAGGCCGGCAAGCTGGCCGACTTCCAGGCCATGCGGCAGGCGCTCGCACGCAGCACGGCGAGCTACGAGGCGATGGCCAGCAAGCTCGAAGACAAGATCATCCGGCCTTACCCGACGCTCAACTGGCTGTTCCTGTGGTCGCTCACCGCGCAGCCGCAGGAGAGAAAGTCCTACCTCGCGCACGTGCAGCGCTGCGCGGCCGCGGCCAACGCCGCCTTCGCGGACGACCCCGAGGCCTACAACTCGACGATGGTGCCCGACGCCGCCCTGCTCACGGCCTTGCTGAACGACTCGCTGATCGATGCGGCGCAAGACAGCCGCGCCACGCTGGACGCGCTCGTCGCCGCCTATGAGGACGCCCTGGAGACCTCGCTCGTCACGCCCAAGGAACGCGACACCGTGGTCAAGCAGATCCGCAAGATGGCGCTGTTCCACCGTGCCTACGAGAAGCACAACAAGGTGCCGGCGTCGAAATCGGTGGGCGCGCGCATCGAGCTGCTCGCCAACCGGCTCACGCTCGTGATGCCGCCGGACGACATCGCACCAGTGACGGACGAGACGTCGATGGAAGTGGCGACGCAGGTGTCCGAACCGGCAGCGAAGAAGCGGCGTGCCGCCAAGCCTGTGGTGAAGAAGAAGGCACGACGCGGCAAATAGCGCGTCGCCTGCTGTCATTGCCTCTGTCTATCGCCGCGGTTTCTTCAATCAACTTTCCAGATAGAGTCCGCTTTCATAAATTCACTGCACCGCAACCAACCACGGTGCAGCCATGAAACCCACGACCCTGCTCACCACCGCCTCGGGCATTCCCGTCGCCGATAACCAGAACTCGCTCACCGCCGGCCCGCGCGGCCCGGTGCTGCTGCAGGACTTCCACCTCATCGAGAAGCTGCAGCACTTCAACCGCGAGCGCATTCCCGAGCGCGTGGTGCACGCCAAGGGCTCGGGCGCCTACGGCAGCTTCACCGTCACGCACGACATCACGCGCTACACGAAGGCGCGGCTGTTCAGCGAGATCGGCAAGCAGACCGAGACCTTCGTGCGCTTTTCCACCGTGGGCGGCGAGCGCGGCTCGGCCGACACCGAGCGCGACCCGCGCGGCTTCGCGGTGCGCTTCTACACCGAGGACGGCAACTGGGACCTCGCCGGCAACAACACGCCGATGTTCTTCATCAAGGACCCGATCAAGTTCCCCGACTTCGTGCACACGCAAAAGCGCGACCCGCAGACCCACCTCAAGTCGGCCACGATGATGTGGGACTTCTGGTCCAAGGCGCCGGAGTCGCTGCACCAGGTCACCATGCTCTTCTCCGACCGCGGCACGCCCGACGGCTACCGCCACATGGACGGCTTCGGCAGCCACACCTTCAGCCTCATCAACGCGGCCGGCGAGCGGGTGTGGGTGAAGTGGCACTTCAAGACACGGCAGGGCATCCGCAACCTGCTCCCCGAGGATGCCGTTCGGCTGGCCGGCAGCGACCCGGACCATGCGCAGCGCGACCTCTTCAACGCGATCGCCTCGGGCGACTTCCCGCGCTGGAACGTGTTCATCCAGGTGATGAGCGAGGACGAAGCCGTCGCGTGGGAGAAGCGCACCGGCTGGAACCCCTTCGACCTCACCAAGGTGTGGCCGCACAAGGACTTCCCGCGCATCCCCGTGGGTGTGCTGGAGCTGAACCGCAACCCGATCAACTATCACGCCGAAGTGGAGCAGGCCGCGTTCTCGCCCGCCAACGTCGTGCCGGGCCTGGGCTTCAGCCCCGACAAGATGCTGCAGGGGCGGCTCTTCGCGTACCACGATGCGCAGTTGTACCGCGTGGGCACCAACCACCAGCATCTGCCGGTGAACCGGCCGCGCTGCCCCTTCCACAACCAGCAGCGCGATGGGGCGATGGCGATCGACAACGGCGGTGCGGCCCAGAACTACGCGACGGTGCACTCGGGCGGCAGCGCGCCCTCGGGCTTTGGCCACGGCGACGCCGGCTGGGCGCTGGATGGCGTGGCGGGCCGGTACGACGAGCGCGGCACGTCGGATGACTTCACGCAGGCCGGCAACCTGTATCGGCTGCTTCCGGCCGATGAGAAGGAGCGGCTGACGAGCAACATCGCGAATGCGATGCGCAGTGTGAGCGCGGAGATCCAGGATCGGCAGCTCGGGCATTTCGCGAAGGCCGATCCGGCGTACGGCGAAGCAGTGGCGCGCAAGCTGGCGTCTTTGAGGTAACGCCGACTCTCAATCCCGTTCAGGCGCAGCCTGAACGGGAGCAAAGGGCCCACTACTTGAACAGATCAAGAATGCTCTTGCGATCGCTCTCCGTCGGCGCGGCCGCCGGCGGCGCATCCAGCCCGATGGTCGAGATGCCGCTCGCTGGCGTGTTCTCTTCGTAGTACCACTCGCCCTTCAGCCGCACCACGCCGTCGGGCGGCTGCGCTTCATGCACCGGCACGTTCTTGAGCGCCGTGCCCATGAAGTCCAGCCACACGGGCAATGACAAGCCGCCACCGCTCTCGCGATCACCGAGCTTGCGCGGGCTGTCATAGCCCATCCACACCACCGCCACCAGCGATCGCTGGAAGCCCGCGAACCAGGCATCGACCGCGTCGTTGGTCGTGCCCGTCTTGCCGGCGATGTCGGGCCGCTTGAGCGTCGCCTGCGCGCGCGCCGCGGTGCCGGTGCGGGTTACTTCCTGCAAGAGGTCGGTCATGATGAAGGCGTTGCGCGCATCGATGGCGCGCATCGATTCATCCACCACCGGCGGCTGCCATTCGGCGATCGTCTTGCCGCGGCCGTCGCTGATGGAGCGGATGAGGAACGGGTCCAGCCGGTAGCCGCCGTTGGCGATCACCGAATAGGCCGAGGCCACCTGCATCGGCGTGGCCGAGCCCGCGCCCAGCGCCATCGTGAGGTAGGGTGGGTGCTTCTCGGCATCGAAGCCGAAATGCGTCAGCCACTCTTGCGCGAAGGGTGCGCCCATGGTCTGCAGGATGCGGATGGACACCATGTTCTTCGAGGCCGCAAGCGCGCTGCGCAAGGTCATCGGCCCGTCGAACTTGCCGTCGGAATTCTTCGGCTCCCAGGCGGTGCCTCCGTTGGACTCCGCATCCCACGCGAGCGGCGCGTCGTTGATGATGGTCGAGGGCGTCATGCCCTTCTCCAGCGCCGCCGAGTAGATGAAAGGCTTGATGCTCGACCCCGGCTGTCGCCAGGCTTGCGTGACGTGGTTGAACTGGTTCTTCGAATGGTCGAAGCCTCCCACCAGCGCGCGGATGGCGCCGGTGTCGGGGTTCATCGCAACGAAGGCGCCCTCCACTTCCGGCAAGTGCGTGATCGCCCAGTCGTCCTTCGGCCCCTTGATGAGCCGCACCACCGAGCCCGGGCGGATGCGCAGACGCTGCGCGCCGCGGCCCGACACCGCCTGCGCCACCTGCCGCAGGCCGTCGCCGGTGATGCTGACCGTCTCGCCGTCCTCCAGCTGAGCTTCCACCTTGCGCGGCTCGACGGACACCACCACGGCCGACTTCAGCTCGTCGTTGTCCGGGTGCTCGGCCAGCACCTCGGCGATGCGCGCGTCCTGCTCGGCG
Organism: uncultured Comamonadaceae bacterium; assembly: GCA_966211955.1. GTDB lineage: Bacteria > Pseudomonadota > Gammaproteobacteria > Burkholderiales > Burkholderiaceae_C > Albitalea. The sequence goes on from CBIHOF010000005.1 coordinate 254,479, forward strand.
TCGTCGGCGGGCAAGTCGATGTGCGCCTCGGGGCCGCGGTACGGTTGGCGGCGCTCGAAATCCATGATGCCGCGACGCAGCGCGCGGTAGGCCGCCATCTGCTGCGCCGCATCGATGGTCAGCGTCACGTCCAGCCCGCGCGAATATGCCGCCTCGCCGTACTGCTCGTAGATCAGCTGGCGGGCCGTCTCGGCCACGTATTCCGCATGCACCGGCACCTCGCGCGCGCGGCGCAGCGGGGGCGGATGATCGATCGCCTGCGCCACCTGCTCATCGGTGATGAAGCCCAGCACACGCATGCGCTGCAGCACGTGCCGCTCGCGCGCAATGGCGCTCTTGCGGTTGGTGATCGGGTTGGCCTTGTTCGGCGATTGCGGCAGCCCTGCGAGCATGGCGGCATCGCCCACCGTCACCTCCGACAGCGGCTTGCCGAGGTACATCTCGCTGGCCGCCGCGAAACCATACGCGCGCTGTCCCAGGTAGATCTGGTTCATGTAGACCTCGAGGATCTGCTCCTTGCTCAGATCGCGCTCGATCTTGAAGGCCAGCAGCATCTCGTACATCTTGCGCACGTAATCCTTCTTCGTGGGCAGGTAGAAGTTGCGCGCGACCTGCATCGTGATGGTGGACGCGCCCTCGCTCTTCGGGTGCACGATGCCCGCCACGCCCGCGCGCAGCACGCCCTTGAAGTCCACGCCGTGGTGCTCGCGAAAACTCGCGTCTTCCACCGCGATGACGGCGTCCTGCATCACCTTCGGGATCTGCGCGATGGGCGTGAAATGCCGGCGCTCCTCGCCGAACTCGCCCAGCAGCACGCCATCGGACGAGAAGATGCGCATCGGCAGCTTGGGCCGGTAGTCGGTGAGGCTGCCGATGTCGGGCAGGTTGGGCACCATCACGAAGGCGATGGTGGCCGCTGCCACGAGGGTTGCAGAAACGAGCCCTCCGAGCGCGAAGCCGGCGCCCACCTTCGCGCCGCGCAGCACGGCCTGTGCACGCGGCGAGAGCCGGGCGGTAGTGGTTGACTCAGGGGGCTTGGGGGGCTCGGTGGCCGGGTCAGACGGCGGCCCGGCGGAATCGGTGGAACTCATGCCCCGGATGTTAGGGCGTGGCGGCGAGGGCCGGTCTCAAAACGCAAGCGGCGGGGTATCGCCCAGCTGGCTGAAACACATCGTGTTGAATTTCGACGCGGGCGAGAGCAGAATCGCCGCCCGCGCGACGACGCGCATCAAGTTGGCTCAACCAGCTCAACGAGGTGTACTTATGAACGCATTGCGTATCGCTTCTCTTTCTCTCGCACTTGTTGGCGCAACGGCTCTTGCCGCTGAGCTGAAGCTCACCGGGGACGCTGAAGTTCCGCCCGTGAAGACCTCAGCCTCCGGGTCAGGCACGATCACCGTGGCGCCTGACGGCGCCCTCAGCGGCAGCATCAAGGCGACGGGAATCGACGCCACGGCGGCACACATTCACATGGCGGCGTCCGGCAAGAGCGGCCCGGTCATCGTGCCGTTGACCAAAGGCAGTGACGGCACATTCAGCGTCCCTGCAGGCGCCAAGCTCACCGACGATCAGATGAAGGCATACAAGTCCGGAGAGCTGTACGTCAATGTGCACAGCGAGGCCAACAAGGGCGGCGAGATTCGCGCGCAGATTGCCCCGTAGCGGCACAGCCGAGGCGGTGCGGACTTTTCAGAGTCCGAACGCACGGACCGATCGGTCGAACAAGAAGCCGACATGTCCGGCGCCGTCGCCTGCTCCGATGACGGTGATGCAGACGAGGCGGCGGACAGCGCCGCCTTCATGGAAGCCTTCGTCCACGCAGAATGCGTATGTCCGCTTCACCACGAATCAGGCGCATTCCGGCATGTTCGACTTCACCGTCCTTCTTGTTCCTGGCTCCTATGCATCGAGCGTTGCGCTGACGCTGGACATGCTCTCTGCGGCGCAGGCGATGGCGCCAGGCGCAGGGGTCGCCGTGCCGCGCTGGCGAGTCTTCTCGGCAGGCGACGCGCTCGTGCGCCTGAGCAACGGCATGAGCATCGAGGCGAAGCCGCTGCCCGCACGGCTTCGCACCGATGGCTCCTTCTGGGTGGTTCCTGGCCTGGGCATCACCAGCGCCGGCGCGGTGGCGCAACGCCTCGCGCAGCCCGATGCATCACAGGCCATGCGCGTGCTGAAGGCACATGCGCGGGCAGGCGGCACCGTCGCCGCGTCTTGCTCGGCAGTGTTCCTGCTGCAGGCAGCGGGGCTGCTGCCGGAGCGGCGCGTCACGACCACCTGGTGGCTCGCTTCGCATCTGCAGGCACTGGAGCCGCGCTGCATCGTGGATGCCGATCGGATGGTGGTGGCTGACGGCCCCGTCATCACGGCCGGCGCCGCGCTCGCACACACTGACCTCATGCTCGCCCTGCTGCGCAAGCGCTGCGGCGCGGCACTGGCCGACGCGGTGTCGCGCGTGCTGGTGATCGATGGGCGGCAGGCGCAGTCGCCCTTCGTGGTGCCGGCGCTGCTGGCCAGCGGCAACGAGCTGGTGGGGCAGCTCACCGCGCGCATCGAGGCGGCGCTGCCGAATCCACCGAGCGTGTCGACACTGGCCGAAGAGATGTGCGTCTCGGAACGCACATTGGCGCGGCGCGTGCGCGCAGCCACCGGCCGCAGCACGCTCGACCTCGTGCAAAGCGTTCGCCTGAGCAAGGCGCGCATGCTGCTTGAGACGACGCGGCTGCCGGTGGAACAGGTGGCCGAGCAGGTGGGCTATGGCGACGCCACCGCGCTGCGCCGGCTCATGCGCAAGGTGGCAGGCGCGACGCCGCGGCAGTTCCGGTATTCGGTGGCGTGAGGCGGACGGCGATGGCCTGACGAACGCTCGCGCGCCCGCATCGCCAGTCCCGTCTCAAACAGACTTTAGTCCAGCGGCTTGGCGCTGATCATCGCCTGCGACACGGCGAAGTTGCCCGCGCCCAGGTGGTGCAGCGTGTGCAGCTGCGCGTTGTCGGCGCGGAATGACCACCGGCCGTTCGCGAACACGCGGTCGTCGGCCGCGGCGCTCACCACTTCCGCGAAGCAGGTGTCGTACGCGTCCTGGGTGTGAGGCTCGCTGATCAGTTTGCATTCCATCCACGCGATGCAATCGTCGATGAGCGGCAGGCCCAGCACGGGGCCATCGGTCGTCGCGATCTTCCAGCGCTCGAACTTGTCGCCCTCGCGTCCCGACACGCTGCCCACCGCATAGCTCAGGTCGGCCAGCGCGCGCCCGGGTATGTTGATGGCGAATCGGCCGCTCGCGATGATCAGTTCGCGAGTGAAGGTGTTCTTGTCGATGACGATGGCGATGCGCGGCGGCGTGAATTCCACCGGCATCGACCAGGCAGCCGACATCACGTTGCGCCGGCCATCGTGCGCGCTGGTGACGATGACGGTGGGGCCGTGGTTCAGGAGCCGGCTCGCGTGCGAAAGCTGGACGGGTTGGTTCATGGCGGGGCAGTCTAGCCAGAAGGATTAACCTTGGCGCTGCAAGAGAAGAGGTGAAGTGTCTTCATCCACGCTTGGAGCCCGCATGGAACCCACATCGGTCACGTTCGAATTCAGCGGCCCCATCGCCACCATCACGCTCAACCGGCCCGAGCGCCGCAACGCGGTCGACGGCCCGACCGCCACCGCACTGCGCGAGGCCTTCGAGCGCTTCGAGGCTGATGACGCGTTGCTCGTCGCGGTGCTCACCGGCGCCGGCGGCCACTTCTGCGGCGGCGCCGACCTCACCGCCATGGCCGACCCGCGCACGCGCAACCTCATCGAGCCGACCGGCCGCACGCACGGCCCGATGGGCCCCACGCACATGGCCTTCAGCAAACCGTTGATCGCCGCCGTCGAAGGCTACGCCGTGGCCGGCGGCCTCGAGCTCGCGCTGATGTGCGACCTGCGCGTGGCCGCACGCGGCGCAACCTTCGGCGTGTTCTGCCGGCGCTTTGGCGTGCCGCTGATCGATGGCGGCACGGTCCGCCTGCCGCGGCTGGTGGGCATGGGCCGCGCACTGGACTTGATCCTCACCGGCCGCGCGGTCGATGCGCAAGAGGCGCTGGCGATGGGCCTCGCCAATCGCGTGGTCGACGACGGCACGGCACTGCGGCAGGCGCAGCAGCTCGCCGAGCAGATCGCCGCGTTCCCGCAGGCCTGCATGCGCGCCGACCGCGCCTCGGCCTTTGCCCAATGGGAGCTGCCGATGGCCGACGCACTCGCACAGGAGGGCGCGCGCGGCTTCGGCATCGTGGAGGCGGAAGGTCTGGCGGGTGCGGCGCGCTTTGCAGCCGGCGCCGGACGGCACGGCGGCACCGGCTGAACGTCGGGGCGTCAGGCCGTTTCAGTCCGCGGCGCCTTCGCCCGGTTGCCCTGCCACTCCTGCACATAGTCCGGCGCCCGCCGTTCGACACCATCCGCTTGCGGCTGCCCGCCCACCAGCGCCAGGGGCAGCACCCCGGCCCAGACCTCGCGCTGCATGTCCGCCGCATCGTCCTTCGGCCCGCCCGCGCGGATCTTCGCCGAAGCCTCGGCCAACGAGATCCTCAGCAAGGTGGTGGCCGCGAGCTCGTTGGCATCCCCCGGTCGCGCCTCATCGCGGCGGCCGGCGGCAACGTGATCCATGAAGCGGTTCATCGACTCCGCCTTGTGCTCGTCCGGCACCAGCTCGAAACGCCCATGCACGACCACCGAGCGGTAGTTCATCGAATGGTGGAAAGCGGAGCGCGCGAGCACCAGGCCATCCAGGTGGGTGATGCTCACGCAGGCGCCCTGCCCGGTCAGCGCCTTGAGCATGCGGCTGCCGTTGGAGCCATGGATGTAGAGGTGATCGCCCTCGCGCCAGCAGGCGGTGGGAATGCAGTGAACGCCATGCTCGTCGCCGAAGGCGACATGGCAGAGGTAGGCGGCATCGACGATCGCGTGGACAGTCTCGCGGTCATAGTGCCCGCGGTCGGCAACGCGGCGCACGCGGCTGCGGTCGGAAGGCGGCAGGTTCTGGCTCATGGCGGTTTCATGCAGGTAGAAGGATGGATGGGCAGTAGCGTAGGATGACCGTGGCTCCCATCAAAGAGCCACAATTTGCCAATATCAAGGAGCCACGATTTGATCGACCTCGCACTGCTCCTCAAGCCCCGGCTCGCGGCCGGCAACGTGCACACCCTGCGACGTCGCCTGTCCGACGCGCTCAAGGGTGCCGTGCTCGATGGCACGCTCGAAGCCGGCAGCGTGCTGCCCGCGTCCCGCGCGCTGGCGCGTGAGCTGCGCTGCGGCCGCAACACCGTGCTGCATGCGTACGAGGAACTGGCCGCCGAAGGCTACGTGCTTGCGGACCGGCAGGGCACGGTGGTGAGCCACCTGCCATCAGCGAACCGCAAGGCCGCATCCACGCCCGCGGCGCATGTGCTGCCGGCCCTGTCCAAGCGTGGCACACCGCATCGACCCGTGCCGGACGGCAACGCCGAGAACCAGGCGCCCTTCATGCCCGGCGAGCCGGCACTGGAAGAATTCCCGCTGGCGCGCTGGCAACGCCGGGTGGTGCAGGCATGGAAGGCGGTGGATGCCAGCGTGCTGGGCGGCAACCCATCGCCGGGCGAACCGGTGCTGCGGACGGCCATGGCCGCCTACCTGCGCGCATCGCGCGGCGTGCACTGCGATGCCGAGCAGGTGGTGATCACCAGCGGCACCAGCGAAAGCCTGGGCCTGTGCGCGCACCTGCTGGCCGAGCGCGGAGACCGGGTGTGGATGGAGCACCCGGGCTATCCCGGCGCACGCGCGGCCTTCATCGACGCAGGGCTCGCGCTCGTGCCGGTTCCCATCGATGCCCACGGCGTGGCGCCACCCGACGCCCTGTGGAAGCGCAGTCCGCCCAAGCTGGTCTATGCCACTCCGTCGCACCAGTACCCGCTGGGTGTGGTGCTCTCGCTGCCGCGACGCCTGTCGCTCATCGAGAACGCGCGCGCTGCCGGCGCCTGGGTGCTGGAAGACGACTACGACAGCGAGTTCTGCCGCGGCGTGCCGCTGGCCGCGATGCAGGGCCTCGCGCCGGATGCGCCGGTGGTCTACATGGGCACCTTCAGCAAGACGCTGTTCCCTGCCCTGCGGCTGGGCTTCATGGTGCTGCCGCAAGCCGTGCTGCCCCAGGTGCTGCCCGCGCTGGGACGCCGGCTCGTGCTGGGGCGTCCGGTCGAGCAGGAGGCGCTGGCGGCCTTCATCCACGAAGGCGACTACACCGCCCACCTGCGCCGCATGCGCGCCCTGTACGCCCAGCGCGAGCAGGCACTGCGTGAATCGCTGGAACACCATTGGCCGCTGCCGCTCATGCTTTCGCCCGGGCATGGCGGCATGCACCTCGCGTTGGCCCTACCCGAGGCACTGCCTGACAAGGCGGTGGTGGAGGCTGCGTGGCACGCGGGCCTGGCGCCGCGGGCGCTTTCGAACTATTCGGTGGCCGACGCCCAGCCGCTGAACGGCCTGGTGATCGGATATGGCCGGCTGCCGGCAGGCCAGGCGGATCAGCGGGTCAGCGAACTGGCGCACGTGGTGAAGGCCACCGCCAGGAAGCTGCGCGTCGCGCTCGGCTAAGCGCGCACCGGCTGGGGCACGTCGTCGCGATGCTGCACACGCGCGATCCGCCCCTTGCCCTGCCGCTTGGCGCGGTACATGGCCGCATCGGCCTCGCTGAGCAAGGCGGTGCCGTCCTGCGCGTCGACCGGATAGAAGGCCAGGCCGATGCTCGCGGAGATGCGCCAGTCCTCGTGGCCCTCGATCAACGGCACCGACACGGTGGCGATCAGGCGCTCGGCCAGTTGCTCCAGCGAATCGCAGGTGTTCGCATCGGCAATCACCGCGAACTCGTCACCGCCCAGCCGCGCGACAAGGTCGGACTTGCGAAGGCTGACTTCGAACCGGTGCGCCACGTGCTTGAGCAGCTCGTCGCCCGTGTGGTGGCCGAGCTCGTCGTTGATGCGCTTGAAGCCATCGAGGTCGATGAAGAGGATGGCGATCATCGAGCCGCTGCGGCGTGCACGCGCCAGGGCGCGGTCCAGCTCGTGCATGAACGATCGGCGGTTGGGAAGGCCGGTGAGCGCGTCGTGCGTGGCCTCGTGCTGCAGCTGCTGCGCCAGGTGTTGCCGCTCACGAACCTCGCGGCGCAGTGACATGTTCACCAGCGCCCCGCACAGCAACGCGAGGATGAACACACCCACTGCGGACGACATCAGCTGCGTGTGCTGGTGTCCGATCAGCTGGTTGGTCGCGGTGCTCGATTCCTGCGCGCGCGCCTTCAGGTGCTCGATGAGGATGCGGATGCCCGTTCCGTAGTCGTCTGTGTTGCGCGACATGAACATCGCCCGGGCAACGTCGAAGCCGTTCGTGCGCTCCAGTTCGGCCGCGGCCATCAGCTCGGACACCTTCAGCGCATACAGCCGCTCCAGCTCCTGCAGCGCCTTGCGGTCGTGCGCGTCGGCACCGGCATACAGCGCATCGAGCTGCTCGATGTTCCTGGCGAGCTGCTGGCGCGACTCATCGAACTTCTGCAGGTAGATCGGCTTGCCGGTGATGAGCAGCCCGCCCTGGTGGATGCGCACGTCCTGCAGGCTGGTGAGGGTTTCTTCCAATGCGAGCAGCCGGCGCGTGGAGGCGAGCCGGCTCAGCTCGGCCAGGTCATTGAGGTACTGGAGATAGAAGCCGCCTGCCAGCGCAGCCAGCAGCAGCATGCCGCAGCCCAGCAGGACGACGGCGATCTTGTTTTCGTGCAGGAACTTCACACTTTGAACAAGTGAGGGAGATGAAGCTTTATCGGCGCTGCGTGCGCTGTTCTGTAGCCCGAGACCGTGAGGGACTTGTCACCCCGGGGCCTGTCGTGGCGCGGTGATGGACCAAAAAAAGAGGCGCCGGCCTCACGGCCAGGCGCCTCATGAACGAGACACGCACGGGATCAATCGACCATGGGCGCGCTCCTGGCCATGATCATTGAAGGAACTGAATGTTTCTCACCTGGAAGTCCACGCCCTGCTGGTCGTCCCACACGGGGAAGATTCCGAAGGGGATCACGATGTTCTCGAGCGTGAAGCAAGGCGCGTTCTTGGTGCCCGCCACGTCGGCGACGTTCAGCGTGATGGTGTGGAACTGCCCGTCCGCCGGCGGCTTCATCGCGTCGGGCACGATGTAGTCGACGTTGCGGCAGCCGTCGCCCGGGCTCTCCATCTTGATCGCCAGGCCTTTGGTGTTGGTGCCGTAGCTCGTCACCGCGACCTCGAACTGCAGCTTGCCGGCCGCATAGTTGCTCAGGTTGATGGCACCGCCCGTGAGCGTGAAGATGCCGTTGCCGCCATCGGCCGCGAAGTGCAGATCGGCCACGCCCGCCACCACGTTGGCCGTGACGTGCGTGCCGTTGGACGACCAGGTGCCCGGCGCGAGGTCGGCAAACAACCCGCCCGCGCCCATCAGCGTCACGCTGGGCCCCGGCAGCGGGTCGATGCTGGGCGCAGGCGGCGGCGCGAGCTTGTCGCAAGTGAGCGTGTCGGCGTCACCCGAGGCGTTCACCAGCCAGCGGATGTTGGCAAAGGTGGCACTGAAGGGCTTGTCCGTCTGCACGAGGAATGCCGTGTCGATGGCGCTGAAATCCGCGCCGGCATTCGCAAAGCACGCCAGCGGGATCTTCACTGTCGACTTGGTGCTCGACGGCAAGGCGGCGAGCACCGCGGTGCCGTCCAGCTCGCCGCGGCAGGGGTAGCCACAGTCGATGCGGATCTTCACGCTGCCTGCCGGCGCTTGATGCACGACCACGTCGAAGGCGAGCACCGCCTTCGCGTCCGGGTGGATGTAGCTCTCCAGGTTCTGCGGGTTGTGCGTGTTGGGCGACGCGGGGTCCGCGGCCATGGCCTTGAATTCGGCCAGGCCCGTCCACGTCACCTTCTTTGCGTCCTGCTGCACGTTGATCTGCGCAGTCTCGATCGTCAAGGTGTTGTCCTGCGTCGTGAGCACCGCATTCAAGTCCGCGCCGACCGGGATCGCCCAGTTCGGCGTCGAGCCGATGAACAGCGGGAAGGTCGCGCTCTGCGTGAGCTTGAACACATCCAGCGGCTCCGTGGCGGCCGGGCCGGTGTTGGCACTCTGGCCGCAGCCGAGCGTGGGCGACGTTTCGTCCAAGGTGCTGCCCACTGCCGTGCCGGGGCTGGCGTAGCTCTGGCCGTAGCCGTAGGCGAAGAGCGGGTCGTAGCTGGCATCGCCCTTGTTGAGCGGCACCTGGCAGGCTGACTTGGGCCATGAGAAGGCGAGCTTGCCGGTGAAGTCGACGTTGACCGAGCCATCGGCCCTGCGGAACAGCACATCCGCCACGCCCTTGCCTTCGGTGCCCGGCAGCCACGCGGCGACGAAGGCGTCGCTGCGGTTGAGTTCCTTGTTGACCCACAGCGGCCGGCCGCTCATGAGCACGGTGACGACCGGCACACCCTTGCCTTTCAGGCTTTCGAGCAGGGCCAGGTCCTGCGGATAGCGCTTGGCGTGCTCCAGCGTGCCGGTCTTGCCGATGTCGCCGGCGCCTTCGGCATAGGGCGTCTCGCCAATGACCGCGATGACCGCCTTGTAGTCGGTGATCGTCAGGCCTGTGGCATCGAGCGCAACGGTGACGTTGGCATCGCCCGCCGCCTCCTTGATGCCCGCGAGCACCGTGTCACCGTTGGGGAAGTCGGCGTTCGTATTGGACGTGCCCTGCCAGGTGAGCGACCAGCCGCCCGTCTGGTTGGACATGCTGTCGGCGCTGCGGCCGACGACGAGGATCTTCTCGCCGCGCTTGAGCGGCAGCACGCCGCCGTCGTTCTTGAGCAGCACGAGCGACTTGCGCACGGCCTCGCGGGCCAGCTCGCGGTGCACCAATGCGGCAGGGTCACCGGCGCCGGGACGCAAGGACGGCCTGGTCGACACGCTCGCGCCGCCTTGCACCTTGAACAGCCCCGCCCGCAGCTTCACCCGCAGGATGCGCGTCACCGCATCGTCGATGCGCGTCATCGGGATCTCGCCGGCGTTGACCGAGGCGATGGTGTTGGTGATGAAGGCCTGCCACTCGTCGGGCACCATGACGAGGTCGATGCCCGCATTAATCGCGGGCGGGCACGACGAGTTGGTGCACGACTTGATCGCGCCGGTCGCGTCCTTGTACTTGACCTGGCCGATGCCGTTCCAGTCCGACACCACCAGGCCGTCGAAGCCCATCTTGGTCTTGAGCACGTCGGTCAGCAGGTACTGGTTGCCGTGCATCTTCACGTTGTCGAAGTCCAGCGACACGCCGTCCTTCGTGGTGCCCTTGAAGGTCCAGCTGTTGAAGGACGCCATCACTGTCTGCGCCCCTGCGGCGAGCGCCGTGTAGTAGCCGGCGCCGTGGATGTTCATCATGTCGTCGAGGCTGGACTTGTTCTCGCCCTGGTCCTTGCCCTGGTCGGTGCCGCCGTCGCCCATGAAGTGCTTGGCCGTGGCCACCACCGTTGGTCGCCCCGAGCTCGCAAAACTGCCTTGCAGGCCCGTGGTGTAGCGGCCGGCATAGCTCGCCACGATGGCCGGGTCTTCGGAGAAGCTCTCGTAGGTGCGGCCCCAGCGGTCGTCGCGCACGACGGCGAGGGTTGGTGCGAAGGTCCAGTCGATGCCGGTGGACGCCACCTGCTTGGCCACCGCCGCGCCGATGCGCTCGATCATCTCCGGATCGTTGGCCGCGCCCAGGCCGATGTTGTGCGGGAAGAGCGTCGCGCCGTACACGTTGCCGTGGCCGTGCACCGCGTCCGTGCCCCAGATGACGGGAATCTTCACCGACATGTCGGTGTCCATCGATGCCTGCCAATAGGCGTCGGCCAGCGCCAGCCAATCGGCAACGCTCGCGTTCTTCCGGTTGCCCGGCCAGGCGCCGCCCCCGTTGAGCACCGAGCCGATGTAGAACTGCGTGACCTGCGCCGGCGTGATGCTGCGGATATCGGGCTGCGTCATCTGCCCGACCTTCTGCGCCAGCGTCATGTTGGCGACGATGCCCTGGATCAGCGTCTCCGTCGTGCTGTCGCGGGCGATCACGCTCTGGATGCGGGGCCAGTCGTCCAGCGCCTGTGGCGCCGCGGGGGGCGCCGGGGGATCGTCGCTGCCGCCACAGCCGTGCAGCGCGAACAGCAACGATGCCGCGCCGAGGGTGAGCCACTTCTTCGTCATGCAGTCTCCTCTTTCTTGTGGGGGCCGGCAGTTGGGTGCCTCCAAATGGAACCGCTTCCATACGCCGAGGAGGCGCACTCTAGGTGACCTTATCAAATCCTTTCCACTAGGTTAAATACTCATTAACGCAGGCGAACCGTTTGCTATAGATTTGCCTTAACAAAACATGAACAATTTCGCGGGTTTTTACTGATCCGTACAGGACGGCGGCTGCTCACAATCGGCAGATTGGAATCGGTTCCAGAAAGGCCTCGCTTTGTCCCCCCAAGATGTCAAGCTCATCGCGCCACCGGCCGGCTCGGCCATGTGGCGCCGCGATTTCCTCTTTGGCGCCGCCACGGCGTCGTTCCAGATCGAAGGCGCAACCCACGTCGACGGCCGCCTGCCGTCGATCTGGGACACCTACTGCGCCACGCCGGGCCGCGTGCACAACGGCGACACGGGCGAGGTCGCCTGCGACCACTACCACCGCTATGCGGCCGACTTCGCCACGCTCGCGAACCTGGGTTTCGACGCCTACCGCTTCTCCATGGCCTGGCCGCGGGTGATGGACGAGCATGGTCAGCTCAACAGCCGCGGCGTCGACTTCTACAAGCGCCTGCTCGATGCGCTGGATGAACTCGGCATCCAGGCCTACGCCACGCTCTACCACTGGGACTTGCCGCAGCACCTGCAGGACCGCGGCGGCTGGCTCAATCGCGACACCGCGAACCGCTTCGCCGACTACGCCGACCGCATGAGCCGCGCGTTCTGCGGCCGCATCAAGGGCTGGATGACGCTCAACGAGCCATGGTGCTCCGCCTACCTCGGCCACGCCGAGGGTCGGCATGCGCCGGGACTCACGAGCACGAGCTACGCGGTCGAGGCGATGCATCACCTGCTGCTCGGCCATGGCCTGGCGGTGAGCGCGCTGCGTGCCAACGACCGCGCGCCGGTCGGCCTGGTGGCCAACGTGAACGCAGTGACGCCGGCCTCCGGCAGTGATGCCGACCGCATCGCCGCGGCCCGCGCACACGCGAGCGGCAACCTCTGGGTGCTTGATCCGCTGATGCTGGGCCGCTACCCCGAAGAACTGGCGCAGCTGTGGCCCGATGCACGCGCACCCATCCGCCCGGGCGACATGGAGATCATCCAGGCGCCGCTGGATTTCCTCGGCATCAACTATTACTTCCGCTCGGTGGTGGCGAGCGATGGCGCGCATGGCTTCAAGGATGCGCCGCTCGCCAACGTGGAGCGCACGCAGATGGGCTGGGAAGTCCATCCCGACGGCCTGCGCGACCTGCTCATCGAGTTCAAGCAACGCTACCCGGAACTGCCGCCCATCTACATCACCGAGAACGGCATGGCCAGCGACGACCATGTGAGCGAAGGCGGCGTGCGCGACAAGCAGCGCATGCGCTTCATCGGCCGCCACCTCGCCGCCGTGGACGAGGCGATGCGGCAAGGCGTGGACGTGCGCGGGTATTTCGTGTGGTCGCTGCTGGACAACTTCGAGTGGGCCTACGGCTACGAGAAGCGCTTCGGCATCGTGCATGTGGACTACGACACGCAGGTTCGAACGCTCAAGGACAGCGCCTACGCCCTCAAGGAATTCCTCTCCCAACGCGCAGCAAGCGCATGACACTCTCGACTCAAGACAGGAGACAAGACATGAGACAAGCCACCGCCATCGCGCTGGGCATCGCCCTGGCTTTCGGTGCTGCCGCCGCGCAGGCGCAGCAGAACCGCGCCGAGGTCATCCACTGGTGGACGTCCGGCGGCGAATCGGCCGCGGTGAAGGAACTGGCCAATGCCTACAAGGCGGCGGGCGGCACGTGGGTGGACAGCGCCATCGCCGGCGGCGAGGCGGCGCGCTCCACCGCCATCAACCGCATCGTGGGTGGCACGCCGTCCACCGCGGCGCAGTTCAACACCTCCAAGCAGTTCCACGACGTGATCGACGCGGGCCTGCTCAACAACGTGGACGAGGTGGCCCAGAAGAACAACTGGGACAAGATCCTGCCCGCGCCGATCCTGAGCTCCATCAAGGTCAAGGGGCACTTCTACGCAGTGCCGGTGAACATCCACATGCCGGCGTGGTTCTGGTATTCGAAGTCGGCCTTCGCCAAGGCGGGCATCGCGGCCGAGCCGAAGACTGCCGATGAGTTCTTCGCCGACCTCGACAAGCTCAAGGCCGCAGGCGTGGTGCCGCTCGCGCAGGGCGGCCAGCCCTGGCAGGAAAAGATCCTCTTCGATGCGTGGCTCGCGCACACCGGCGGCTCCGAGCTCTATCTCAAGGTCTATCGCGACCGCGACGTGAGCGCAGTCAACAGCCCGGCCTTCAAGAACGTGATGGTGTCCTTCAAGCGCCTGAAGAACTACATCGATGCCGGCTCGCCCGGCCGCAACTGGAACGACGCGACCGCGATGGTCATCACCGGCAAGGCCGGCGTGCAGATCATGGGCGACTGGGCCAAGGGCGAATTCCAGGCTGCCAACCAGACGGCGGGCAAGGAGTACGGCTGCTTCCCGGGCTTCGGGCCGAAGTCGCCCTACATCATCGCGGGCGACGTGTTCGTGTTCCCGAAGACCACCGACCCGGCGCAGATCAAGTCGCAGCACCTGCTGGCCGACACCTTCACCTCGCCGGCGACGCAGGTGGCCTTCAACAACAAGAAGGGCTCCATCCCGATCCGCACCGACGTGGATTCCAAGGGCATGGACATCTGCGCGCAGATGGGTTTGCAAGTGATGAAAGACCCGTCGCGCCAACTGCCGAATTCTGAGATGCTGGTGTCGCCCGACGTGGCCGGCGTGCTGCAGGACGTCGTCACCAAGTACTGGAACACCAACCAGAGCGCGGATGACGCGGTCAAGGCGGTGGCGCTGGCGATCAAGGGTTGACGTCTCGAGCCTGAGCCGGAGTTCTTTCATGCCTCCAACGCGACGCGGCCGCGGGCTGCGCCACGCCGCTGCCTATGCCGCGCTGCTGCCGATGGCGGCCACCGTCCTCCTCGCCTACCTGGGGACGGTGGCCTGGTCGGTGCGCGTGTCCGTGAGCAGCTCGCGCACGCTGCCCATCGGCGACTTCGTCGGCTTCTCGCAGTACACGCGGCTCTTCGCGAGCGAACGATGGATGCTGTCGCTCGAGAACATGGCGCTGTTCGGCGCCTTGTTCATCGTCGGCTGCATGGTGATCGGCTTTCTTCTTGCGGTGTTCATCGACCAGCGCGTGAAGGGCGAAGGCGTGCTGCGCACGGTGTTCCTCTACCCGTACGCGATGTCCTTCGTGGCCACAGGTCTCGTGTGGCAGTGGCTGCTCAACCCGGAGCTCGGGCTGCAATCGACGATCCGCGGGCTGGGGTTTCCCAACTTCACCTTCGACTGGATCGTGCGGCAGGACATGGTGATGTTCGCCATTGCCATCGCGGCCGTGTGGCAGGCGTCTGGGCTCGTCATGGCCCTCATGCTCGCCGGCCTGCGCGGCATCGACGACAGCCTGTGGAAGGCGGCGCGCATCGACGGCATTCCCGCGTGGCGGGTGTACCTGAGCATCGTGCTGCCCATGCTCGGGGCGTCCATCGGCACGGCACTGGTGCTGCTGTCGGTGGGCGTGGTGAAGGTGTTCGACGTGGTGGTGGCGATGACCCAAGGCGGGCCCGGGCTCGCGAGTGAAGTGCCGGCGAAGTTCATCATCGACAACCTGTTCGGCCGGGCCAACATCGGGCTGGCGTCGGCGGCGTCCACGGTGCTGCTGATCACCGTGCTGGCGGTGCTCGCGCCGTGGCTGTATTCGCAGCAGCGGGGCAGCCGCAAGGCCAGGGCCCATTCATGAGCGCCGTGATCCACACTCCCGGCATGCCCGCCGCCCTGCCCGCCACGCGCCGCCCCCGCACCCTGCTGCGGCCGGCGCGCATCGGCATCTACGCCTTCCTCATCGTCTCGGCCGCGTTCTTCCTGCTGCCGCTGTACGTGATGCTCATCACCTCGGTCAAGCCGATGGAGGAGATCCGTCTCGGCCACCTCTTCTCGCTGCCGATGAAGATGACGCTCGAGCCCTGGGCGCAGGCCTGGTTCTCCGTGTGCACCGGCCTGCAATGCGAAGGCATCCGCGGTGGCTTCTGGAACTCGGTGTCCATCGTCGTGCCCGCCACCATCGTGTCCATCTTCTTCGGCGCGCTCAACGGCTACGCGCTCTCGTTCTGGCGGCCACGCTTCGGCAACGGCATGTTCCTCGTGCTGCTGATGGGCGCCTTCGTGCCCTACCAGGTGGTGATGTTTCCTCTCGTGCGCGCCTTCGCCACCTTGAGCCTCTTCGGCACGCTGCCGGGCATCGTGCTCATCCACACCATCTTCGGCATGCCGGTGATGACGCTGCTCTTTCGCAACTACTACACCACCGTGCCGCGCGAGCTCTTCATGGCCGCGCGCATCGATGGCGGCGGCTTCTGGCGCATCTTCGTGCAGCTCATGCTGCCCATGAGCCTGCCCATCATCGTGGTGGCCATCATCATGCAGGTGACGGGCATCTGGAACGACTTCATCCTCGGCCTCGTCTTCGCGGGGCGCGAGCACCTGCCGATGACCGTGCAGCTGAACAACGTCATCAACACCACCACGGGCGAGCGCCTGTACAACGTCAACATGGCGGCCACGCTGCTCACCTCGCTCGTGCCGCTCGTCATCTACCTCGTGTCCGGCCGCTGGTTCGTGCGCGGCATCGCCGCCGGCGCAGTCAAAGGCTGATTCACCGTGTCCAGCGTTTCCATACAGCAACTGGGCGTCCGCATGGGCGCCGCCAACATCCTCGAGCAACTCGACCTCACGGTGCACGAGGGCGAATTCCTCGTGCTGCTCGGGCCCTCGGGCTGCGGCAAGAGCACGCTCTTGCACAGCATCGCCGGGCTCATCGACGTGGACGCAGGCAGCATCCACATCGGCGGGCAGGACGTGACCTGGGCCGACCCGAAGGATCGGTCCATCGGGATGGTGTTCCAGTCGTACGCGCTGTACCCGACGATGAACGTCGAGCGCAACATGAGCTTCGGCCTGCGCGTGGCGGGCCTGCCCAAGCCCGAAATCTCGCGGCGTGTGGAGCGGGCGTCCAAGATGCTGCAGCTCGACCAGCTGCTCTCGCGCAAGCCCTCGCAGCTCTCGGGCGGGCAGCGGCAGCGCGTGGCCATCGGGCGCGCCCTGGTGCGCGAGGCGCAGGTCTTCCTCTTCGACGAGCCGCTGAGCAACCTCGACGCCAAGCTGCGCACCGAGCTGCGGCGCGAGCTCAAGCAGCTGCACCGCGAGCTCGGCGCCACCATGATCTACGTCACGCACGACCAGGTCGAGGCGATGACGCTCGCCAGCCGCGTGGCGGTGATGCGCGGCGGGCGCATCCAGCAGATCGGCGCGCCGGGCGAGGTGTATGCCAAGCCGGCCAACATGTTCGTCGCGGGGTTCCTCGGCTCGCCGACGATGAACTTCATCAGCGGCCGGCTGGGCGAGGTGTCCGGCGCCGGCGTGCGCTTCCATGCGGGCGCGTTCGAGGCCATGCTGCCGCACGAGGTCTTCGTGCATCGGCCGCCGTTGAACGCGGAGGTGGTGCTGGGCGTGCGGCCCGAGCACATCGCAGTGGCCGCGGCGGCGGCCAGCCACCCCACTGCGCAGATCACGCTCGTGGAGCCGATGGGCTCGCATCAAGTGGTGTGGCTGGACATGCAGGGCCAACGGATCGCCGCGAGCGTCAACACGCCCGAGCCGCCCGAACTCGGCAGCAATGCAGGCGTACTCATGGACCTGGCGCGCGCCTGCGTGTTCGACCCGACGAGCGAAGAACGGCTCTGAGCGATCCAGCGCAGGCGCAGCCGCCCAGGATCGACCTTCTATGATCCGCCCCGCAGACCAATGAAGGTGCAGGCCGGGAGGGCGATGGCAACGATCAAGGATGTGGCGCGGCTCGCTGGTGTCGGCGTGGGCACGGCCTCGCGCGTCATCAGCGGCAAGGGCTCGTTTTCCAAGGAAGCCGCCGAGCGCGTGGCGACCGCCGTGCAGCAGCTCGGCTTTCGCCCGAGCGCCACGGCACGTGCGCTGTCGCTGCGCAGCACCGGCACCATCGGCGTCTTCATCCCCGACTTCCAGGGCCCCTTCTACGGCCCGCTGCTGCACGCCATCGTCACCGAACTGCGCCAGCACGACCGCCACATGGTGGCCGCCAACGGCTGCGGCCATGAAGACGCGCGGCAGCAGGCGCTGGACGGCGCGCGCTTTCTCATTGACCGCGAGTGCGACGGCATCATCATCACGAGCAATATGCTGAAGGACGTGGACTTCCTGCAGCTCAAGGAGCAGTTCGCCAACATCGCGGTGGTCAACCGCGACGTGAAGGGCATGAAGAGCCAGTGCTTCACGGTGGACCACCGCGCCGCCGGCCGCGTCGCCGCCCAGACCCTGCTCGACCACGGCCACCGCCGAATCGCGGTCGTGTCGGGCCCAAGCGCCATCGGCGACAACCGGCAGCGCATGCAAGGCTTCTTCGAGTGCCTAGCGGACGCCGGGATCAACGCCGCGTCGGTGATGGCCGAAGAAGGCGCGTTCGACGCGAAGTCCGGCTGGACGGCGGTCGAACGTCTTCTCAAGCGCCGCGCCGGCATGACCGCGCTCTTCTGCGCCAACGACCAGATGGCCATGGGCGCGCTCAGCTGCTTGCAGCACGCCGGCGTCAAGGTCCCTGATGACGTTTCGGTGCTCGGCTACGACGATACCGACGTCGCCGCCTTCCTGTCGCCACGCCTCACGAGCGTGCACATCCCCGTCGCGGACATGGGGCTCAACGCTTGCCGCATGCTGATGAACGCCTGCTACGGCATGTCGTTGAAGGTGTCGCGGGAGTTTGAGCCGGTCGCGTCGGTGAGGGATTCGGTGAGGAAGCTCTAGCACTCGCGGCTCGGTGGTGCGCTAATCGGCCACTCACCCCCTGAGTACGGGGCGCACACCAATCGTTGGTATGGGCCCCTTCCGCGAGAATTCCGTGCCGCCGCGAGCGGCAACACCAACAACCAATTCCCGGGAGACCCCATGACCTTCGGCGCGACGCTCCGCATCGCCGCTGTCGCCTTCGCGGCGACCTGTGCAGCCACTTCTACCTGGGCGGTGCCGATGGCGTCCGCTTCGATGGATCTCGGGTCGCTGCGCTACAGCTTCACCGACAACGACGCCACTGACGGCATCGATGCGTCGCTCGAGTTCCAGGCCGGCGGCACCTTCGCGGAGACCTGTCTCACCGCGATCGGCGATGGCGCCTGCGTGTGGGGCGGCACCGGCCAGGTCGAGTGGGGTGATGTCACTTCGGCGGTCAGCAGTTCCGATGCCATCCCCGGCCTGCAAGGTGCCGCCAGCGCCCAAGCCGGCGCCGGGCTGCTGCAATCGATGATCATGGGTGTCACGCCCGGCGGCGAGCGCAGCGTCAATGTCGATCGCTTCGCGACCGTCCTCGCGCACGGTGCCGGCCACATTCATTTCAGCCTCGACTACAGCCTGTTCGCCGATGCGGGTGGCGCCCCGAGCTTCGAGGACGCTCTCGCCTGGGCCGGCATCGTCGTTTCGCCGGACCTGGACTACTGGGGCAAGCACTTCCAGTTCGACGCCGTGCTTCATCGCCCGGCGAGCGGTACCGCCAGCAACGTCGGCACCCTCGTCGGCGACTTCGACGTTCAAGATGGCCACCAGTACTTCATCGAAGCCCGCGTGCACACCAACGTGGACACCATTCCGGCCGTCCCCGAGCCCGAGAGCTGGGCGCTGATGCTGCTCGGACTGGGCGGCATGGCCGCCGTGGCCGCGCGTCGCAAGCGCGCATGACCGAATGCGCGGGGCCGGATCTCACGGCCTCGCGCTCGCTGGTGATTCGCTGGGGCCACGGCAGCAAATCGCCAAAATCACCTTTATCGGTCAGACGACAAACACCAACTCACTCACAAACTCCTTCGAAACAAACGAAGCCCATCCCGTGGGACAGGCTCATCGGCTTCCTTGAAGCCCATGCGCAACGGCGGGTTCTGGCGTCGTTGCCGGCCCGCGAGCCGGATCACGCGGTGATGCGCAAGAAGCGCAAGGTGGCATAGCGCGCTCGTTCAGGCCAGCACGCTCTCGACCTCGACCAGCCGCCTTGCCGCCGCGACGATCGCATCGGGCTGCGGCACGCTGGCTTGCTCCAGCACCCATGACGACGCTGCCGGCGCGTCCGGCCCGGTCACGCGAGCGATCGGTGCCTTGAGCGCGCAAAAGGCCTTCTCGCCCACGATGGCTGCGATCTCCGCGCCCACGCCGCACAGGCGGTTGGCCTCGTGCACAACCACGAGCCGGCCGGTCTTGCGCACCGACGAAAGCACGGTCGCTTCGTCGATGGGCTTGAGCGTGCGCAGGTCGATGACCTCCGCGCTCACGCCTTGCTCCTGCATCGCCTGCGCCGCCTGCAGGCAATGGCCCACCGTCTTCGCATAGGACACGAGCGTCACGTCGCGGCCCTCTCGGACCACCGCGGCCTTGCCGATCGGCACGACGTGGTCGTCCACGGGCACGGCACCGGGTGCATGTGCCAGCGCCAGGTCCATGAAGAACAGCACCGGGTTGTTCTCGCGGATCGCGGCCTTCATCAGGCCCTTGAAGTCGGCCGCGTTCGACGGCATCACCACCTTCAACCCCGGCGCGTGAACGAACATCGCCTCCAGGTTGTGGTTGTGCTGCGCGCCCACGCCCCAGCCTGCGCCGGTCATCGTGAGCACGACCATCGGGAACTCGAACTGGCCGCCCGACAGGTAGCGCAGCTTGCCGGCGCTGTTGATGATCGCGTCCATCGACAAGGTGAGGAAGGGCGCGAACAGCAAGTCCACGATCGGGCGCAGACCCATGGCCGCGGCACCCGCGGCGGTGCCGGCGATGATGCCCTCGGCCAGCGGGGTGTTGCGCACGCGCTGCGGGCCGAACTCGGCGACGAGATCAGGGCGCTTGGTCGCGACGCCTTCGCCGAACATCAGCACGCGCGGGTCGCGGCGCATTTCTTCCGCAATGGCCTGGCCGATCGCGTCGTGGGGGGTGATGGTTTGCATGTGTGTTCTCCCTGGCTTCATGCGTAGACGTCGGTGGTGAGCTCGCGCAGGTCGGGCCACGGCGAGTTCTGGGCGAAGGCGAGCGCGGCATCGATGGTGGCGGCCACGCGCTGCCGCAGGTGGGCGATCTCGCCGGTGGCGGCGACGCCCTGGCGCAGCAGCCGTTCGGTCATCAGCGCGATCGGGTCGCGTGCCTTCCATGCAGCGAGCTCGTTGGCATCCACATAGGCCTGGTCGTCCGGCTCGAAGTGGCCCCGAGTGCGATAGGTCGTGAGTTCGAGGAAGTAGGGGCGGCCCGTCGAGCGGATGAGCTCGATCGCTTCGAGCGCAGCCTCGTGCACGGCCTCCACGTCGTTGCCATCGACCGTGCGCGATTCGATGCGGTGCCCGCGCACCCAATCGGCCACGTGTTCGACGGGCATGGTCTCGCCGCGCCGCACGTAGGCTTGCCACTGGTTGTTCTCGCACACGTAGAGCACCGGCAGCTGCCAGGTCACCGCAAGATTGATCGACTCGTGGAAGATGCCTTCGCAGGCCGCACCATCACCGAAGAACACCGCCGTGATGCCGCCGGGCTCCTGCTGGCCCATGGTCTGCGCCAAGGCCACGCCGGGCGCGAGCGACAGTTCGCCGCCGACGATGGTGGAGGTGAGCACCACCCCCAGCTCCTTCGCGCTGATGTGCAGCGAGCCGCTCTTGCCCTGGCAATAGCCGTCTGCGCGGCCCATCACCTCGGCCATGACACGGCCCGCGTCGGCACCGCGTGCGAGCAGGTGGCCGGCGCTGCGGTGGTTGGTGAGGATGCGGTCGCGCGGCTGCAGCGCACGCACCACGCCGACGGCGGCGGCCTCCTGCCCAACCGACGTGCAAGTGCCGGGCGAGGTGGGCGTGGCGAGGGAGGCGAGCCGCTCTTCATGGGCGCGGATCAGCATCATGCTTTCCAGCAATGAGAGGCGGTGGCTGGGGTCGGTGGGGTGGGTCATGTCGTGCTCCGTGAATCGGTGTCGCCACTGTAGGAATCCGGCCGGGGTGGCGCATCGGTCGAAGGAGCCATGGGGGTGGGTTTGTTGGGCCAATGCTTGTTTGACCGTCTGGTGGGGCCGCGGCAGGCGGCATCGGATTGCTTGTCGCATTGCCCCCTCCCCCGCTGGGGCAGGGGCGGGGTGGGGGCGTGGGCCGCTGCGACATGAGAAGCGGCCCTGTTCACATCAACCGTTGCCAGGCGCGCCTTTCCCCCAATGGCTCTTTCGGGCGATGCCGCCACCCCACCACGTCCCGACACTGCACCACACATCCGCCCACCCTGGCCTTGCCCATGCACGTCGTCCACCACGTCCACCTGCCTCATGAAGTCGTCCGCGGCGAGCTGAGGGTTCCGGCGGCCGACGGCAGCCGCGGCATCCGAGCCTTCGAGGTCTGGGTGCGAACCCTCGACGCCGGCGCGTGCACTGACGAGTGTCACCACCAAGGCGAGCTCGTGGTGCTGGCGATGTGCGGCAGCGGCAAGCTGGTGCTCGACGGCGGGCCTCAGCGCTTCGACGGGCCCTGCACGCTCGTGATTCCGCCGCTGCTCCGCTTCCAGATCGTCAACAGCGCGCCGGCACCGCTGCAGCTGGTGTGGGTCTGCACTCAGGCGCCGACGCCACTCGACGGTTGATCCCGCATCGCCGTCCACCCGAAGGGGTTGGCCCGTCGAGACGCCGGGCCATGGCTCCTTCGACCGATGCGCGCCGGGCACGGCAAAAACACACTGGCAGCCATTGAACGAGTCCCCGCACGCCACGGCTTGCGGCTCTTCAACCCGCCTTTCTCCCTCCACCGACGAGAGCACCATGACCACGCACACCCTGCACACCGCGCCGGCCGCCGCCACCACCAACGCACCGCCCAAGCCCCGCCACGACATGTACGCGCCCATCCACAAGGCGCTGCGCCACTTCATGCTGGACACGCTGATGCGCGTGAGCCGGCTCGATGTCTTCGACGCCTGCGAGATGGATGCAACGCTCGGCCAGTTCGCCGCATTGATGACGCTGTGCGGCAAGCACCTCGCGCATGAGAACGAGTTCGTGCACACCGCCATCGAGGCGCGTCGGCCGGGCGTGTCACGCCGCATCGGCGACGAACATGTGGAGCACCTGGAAAGCATCGATGCGCTGTGCGAGGACGCGAAGCAATTGCGGCAGGCGGTGCCCGAGCAGCGCATGGCACTTGCGTTGCGGCTGTACCGCCACCTGGCGCTCTTCATTGGTGAGAACTTCGCGCACATGCACTACGAGGAGACGGTGCACAACGCCGCCCTGTGGTCGATGTACACCGATGCGGAGCTCGACGACTTGCATGACCGGCTGCTCGCCAGCCTGCCACCCGAAGAGACGATGGAAGTCGCGCGCTGGATGGTGCCGGCGCTGAACCCGACGGAGCGCGCCGGCTTCCTCAAGGGCATCCAGGCGAAGGCGCCCGCGCCGGCTTTCCACGGGTTGGTGCAGCACGTGCAGCCGCACATCGACCCCATGGGCTGGACCAAGCTCGCGAGCGCCATCGGCTTGGCGACGGCCGCCTGATCACGTCAACCGATCACATCGCATTCGCGAAGAGGACTCCAACATGAACAAGTGGATCAAACGCACACTGGCCACCGTGGTCGGCATCGCCACCATCGGCGCGGCAGGCTTGGCGCTCGGCGCCTACCTCGGCGACCGCAAGAGCACACGTCATGTGGACGTGGCGGTCGCCCCCATTGCCATCCCGGGTGACCCGGCCAGCCTGGCGCGCGGCCGCTACCTGTTCGCCACGCGCGGCTGCACCGATTGCCATGGCAGCGACGGCGCGGGGCGTGCCTTCATCGACGACGGCGGCATGTACGTGAAGGCGCCCAACATCAGCACCGGGCCGGGCAACGTGGTCGCGGGCTACCTTCCGCAAGACTGGTCGCGCACGATTCGCCACGGTGTGAAACCTTCGGGGCAGCCGCTCTTCATCATGCCCAGCGAGGACTACAACCGGCTGAGCGATGCGGACCTGGGCGCGCTCGTGGCTTACGTCAGGCAGCTGCCGCCGGCGAGTGGCGAGGGCCTGGTGCGTCGCGTGCCGCCGCTCGTGAAGACGCTGTATGCCGCCGGGATGATCCGTGACGCCGCGGAGAAGATCGACCACACGCTGCCGCCGTCCGCTCCGGTCGTGGAAGACGGCTCGGCCACGCACGGCGCGTACATCGCCAACATGTGCATGGGCTGCCATGGACCGCATCTGTCAGGCGGCAAGATTCCGGGCGCGCCGCCCGCTTGGCCCGCTGCCGCCAACCTCACGCCGGGCCAAGGCAGCGCGATGGCGCACTACGGCAACGCACAGCAGTTCATGGCGATGCTGCGCAGCGGGCACCGGCCCGATGGCAGTGCGGTCAGCACGGTGATGCCCTTTTCTTCCTTGCGCGAGCTGACCGATGCGGATGCGAAGGCCCTGTACGCGCACCTCAAGGGCCTGGCGCCTGTGGACGCCGGCAACCGCTGAATCTCGCGCGTGAGTGGCGGGTCAGCGCAGCGTCGAGTTCAGGTACCAGGCGCTGGCCTGGCCCCGTGAAGACACGCCCAGCTTGTCGAGGATGTTGGCGACGTGGCGCTTCACGGTGTGCGGGCTCAGGTCCAACGTGCGGGCGATGACCTTGTTGCTGTCGCCCGCGGCAATGCGCGCGAGCACTTCGGCTTCGCGGGTGGACAACGGCGAGACGAGGTCGGCGCCCACGGCGCGTGGAACGGCGTTCGCAGCGGACTGCATCTCAGCCAGGGCCGGGCGCGCCGCCGCCAACGGCTGGCTGCCGGCGACACGCTTGGATTCGGCGAGAGCCGCCCACTGCGCGAGCAAGCCGCTGTGCCTTGCACTGAGCGCGTTGCCCCAGGACGCGTCGGCCAGGGCGCGCAGCACACGCGGTCCGGTGATGAGAACCGGCGCGATCTCCGGCGATTGCGCGTGGCGCGCGAACACCGGCCCGAGCCGCTCGGCACCATCGGCCGCTCGGCCACGCTGAAACAGGCACAGCGCCAACCTCAAGCGCAATTCGGTGGCATGGCCGAAGAGGTCGATGCCCTCGGCGTCCTTGAGCGCTTGCTCGAAGCCCGCGATGGCACCGTCCACGTCGCCCGCCAGCCACGCGCGGTAGCCCGGCAAGGCCTGGCGGTGGCGCGCGAGGGCGGGCCGTTCGCTGTCGGACGCTCGATCGGTGACCTGCGCGAAGAGGCGCCGCGCCGCTTCGTCGTCGTCGAGTGCGAGCGCCATGCGGCCGGCGCAGTAGGCAATGAAGGAGATGCGCCCCGGCGCGTTCACGTCGTTGTCGCGGCGGTTCTGCTGCAGGTGCAGCTCGCACAAGCCCAGCGCCGCGTCGCGCTCCCCGCGCACCGTGTGCACGAGCGCCAACTGGCCGTAGACCATGCTCGACGCGTTCAGCGGCTGCCCCACCCAGCGCACATCCTGCTCGGCCTCGCGCAGCACTTCGAGCGCCTCGTCCACCTCGCCGAGGGTGTAGAGCAGCCCGCCCTGCACGCCACGCGCCAGCGCTCGCAAGGTGGTGGCGGTGGCCGGCGCCCGCGCGAGCGCGCCTTGCACGAATCGCTGCAGCGGCGCACGCATGCCCGGCATGTTGATGTACGAAGGAATCGGCACGCACTGGTACCACATCGGCACCGAGTCGGTCAGCTCCAGCGCATCGAGCTGCCGTGTCATGAGGCCGGGCAGCTCACCGTAGCGGCCGTCATCGAACGCGGTCCAGATCTCGCCAAGCAATGAGATGAGCAGTGCATCGCCCTCGATCGGCTGCGTGGCCATGGTTCGAAGCAACGCCTGCGCTTCCTCGCGCTGGCCGGCGCCGGTCTGCGCGATGGCCAGGTAGGCACGCGCCGTCTGCCGCTGCGCGTCGGTGGATGCGACGGCCAGCGAACACTGCATGGCCTGCACCATCGTCGGGAAATCCCAGCGCGCCCAGGCCGCGAAGCCGCGCATGCGCTGCAGGATGTGCGATTGGTCGCGGACCTCCGGCGGGAAGTGCTCGATCAGCCGGAGCACGGCATCGATGGCGCCCGCGCTCAGGAGGTTGGGCCCTTCGGCAGCCAGTGCGTCGGCCGCCTCGGGCCAGGCCTGGGCTCGCAGCAGGTAGAGCACGCGGCGCAGCGGATCGGTCTCGACCGCCGCAGCGCGCTTGAGCAAGGTTGGCAGCTCATCGGGCAGTTCGCGGCGCAGGCGGTCATCCAGAAAATCACGGAAGAGATCGTGCAGCCGCAAGGCGCGCTCGCCGCCTTCGAGCACCGACACGAACAGCTCGCGCCGCTCGATCTCGGCGAGGCGTTGCGCCGCGTGGGCGTCCCCCGACACCGCCGCGCAACGCTCCACGGTCAGCTCCGCCAACACCGAGCAGCGCAGCAGGAATTCGCGCAGCTCGGTGGGCATCGCGTCCAGGACCTCGGCGGCGAGATAGTCAAAGACGTGGCGGTCCATGGTGCGGCCGGCGCTCTCCCAGCCGATGCCGGCCTGGGTGGAAGCATGTGTGGCGCTCGCTGGGCGCGCCGCTGCGCTGGCGAGCGCAAGGCGCAAGCCTGCCGCCCAGCCGCCGCTGCGCGTGAGCAGCAGGTCCACGTCGGCATCGGTGATGGGCAGCGCCTGCTCGCGGCCGGCGAAATGCGCACACAGCTGCGCGACCTCGTCGTGGCTGAACTGCAGGTCGCGCACGCGGAACTCGGCGAGCTCGCCGGAGGCGCGCATGCGCGCGAGTGCGAGCGGCGGGTCGAAGCGCGTGGCCACCACCAGGCCCCAGTGATCGGGCAGGTGTTCGAGCAGCAGGTCAAGGAATTCATGCACCGCCGGGTCGGTGGCGCGGTGCAGGTCGTCGAAGACGATCAGGCCACGCACGATGTCGGTGGCAGCAAGGGTGTTGATCAGCTGCGTGGCCACCACGCGGCGCTGCTCTCGCGTGTGGCCCACCGATGCAGCCAGCGCCTCGGGCGAGATTCGCCACGGGAGATCGAAGGGTTCGAGCGCGGCGAAGAGGCATTCGAGCAGCCGCGGCAGGTCGTCGTCTTCGTCCACCGAGACCCACGCGAGCGCCGTGCCTTCGGGCATCCCCTCGATCTGGCTCGCAAGCGCCGCTGATTTGCCGAAGCCCGCCGGGGCGCTCACGAGCGTGAGGCGGCTTGCCTGCAAGGCCTCCCTCAGGCGACGTTCCAGCGCCGGTCGCGCGATGCGGCCGAATCGTTGTCGCGGCGGCTGGATCTTCGTGCGTGCGAATGTCATGGCGACGGCAGGCTGGCTGAAGGGCCGATTCTGCCTGCGCCGCCGTGAGTTTTCTGCGCTCCCTCCGCCGCTGGGGGAAGGTCGGAGTGGGGGCGCGCGAAGCGCGAGCCGGCCTGTGCATGCGACCGCCGCCGTCCTCTCCCAGCGAGAGATGGAACAAGCGCTTCGACGCTCAGGCCGCAGTGCGACGCCGCCGCACCAGAGTGCCGATCAGCCCCAAGCCCGACAGCATCAATGCCCACTCGCTCGGCTCAGGCACCGCGCTCACGCGAATGGCCTGGTCGGTGCCCGTGATCACCTCGCCCGTCATGAAGTCGGTGAACAGGCCGGGCGCATCGGCTGCGTCCCACGCCGCATTGAAGCTGAGGAAGCGGACGAGGCGGAAGTCTTCGCCGTCGTCCACCTCGCCAACCACCGACAGCCCGTCGTACGGAAACGGGTCGAAGGTTGCGCTGCCCAGCCGGTAAGCGAGGTTGCTGAACCCCCCGCCGTTGGAGAAGCTGGTGGTGAAGGCGCCCAGCACCTCGTTGCCCGTGAAGCTGAACGAGAAGTTCGACACCTCGTAGCCCAGCAGCCAGCCGTCGTGGTCCAGGTCGTCGCCCTCGAAGAAGCCACTGACCTGCGCGCCTGCGGCATAACCGCCTTGGGCGAAGGTCCAGGTTGCGGCGCGCGAATTGGATGTGGCGATGAGCGCGGCCGCGCCGATGGCCAGCGCGCTCATGAGGTGGTAGGTGCGATGGGTTTTCATGGTGTGTTCCTCCGTGGATGAATGCGCGCGGTGGATGCGGCGCATGGGAAGAAGTCTCGCGATCGGTGGCTTGCGGCGCATCGCCCGCATGGGCCACGAGCGGCGAGTCCGAGAGGGCATGTGGGCTCGCCAGGCGCTTCTCGCACGATGGCCCGATCGGGCCATGGGTCATGCACTGCCGAGTGCCCACTGTGTTGCTATCGTGCGCGCCCATGCACAGACGAACCTTCAATGTCGCCTTCGCCGGCGCACTCTTCTCACCGCTGGTCACCGACGCCACTGAAGGGGCGAAAGCCGTGGCTCCAGACCCGCGCTGGAAAGAGATCGAGGCCACCTCCGGCGGCCGGCTTGGCGTGATGGTGGTCGACACCGCCAACGGCGCCACCAGCGGCCATCGCATCGACGAGCGCTTCCCGATGTGCAGCGTCTTCAAGTGGCTGGCGGCCGCCTTCGTGCTGCATCGTGCTGATGCAGGCCAGGAACAGCTCGTGCGGCGCGTGCGCTTTGGCAAGGAGGCGCTCGTCGCCTACTCGCCCGCCACCGAGCCGCGCGTGGGCGGAGATGGCATGAGCATTGGGCAGCTGTGCGAAGCGGCCATCACGCTCAGTGACAACACGGCCGCCAACCTGCTGCTCGCGAGCTTCGGCGGGCCGCCAGCGCTCACGCGGCATCTGCGCTCGCTGGGCGACAAGGTGACGCGGCTGGATCGCAATGAGCCGGCGCTGAACCAGTCAATACCGGGGGATCCGCGGGACACGACGACGCCGGCTTCAATGGCCGGCTTGTTCAAGCGCATCGTGCTCGGCAACGCGCTCTCGGCCGCGAGCCGCGATCAACTCACGCAATGGCTGCTCGCCAACAAGACCGGCGGCGAACGCCTGAAGGCCGGACTGCCCGCTGATTGGCGCATCGGCGACAAGACCGGCACCGGCAGACTCGGCAGCACGAACGACGTCGGCATCGTCTGGCCGCCGGGGCGGGCGCCGATCATCGTGAGCGCGTTGTTGACGCAGACGACGGTGTCCGCGGAGCAGCGCAATGCTGTCATCGCTGCCGTGGGGAGGCGGGTGGCCGAGATGGCCTGATTGCGTGAGTCAGGCAGCGCGGCTTCGTCACCCGGCTGCAGCGGGCGCAGATGCAACCGCTCGGTGTGCAGATGCAGTTCGATGAAGGAGGGCATGCCAGGCGGCGAAGAAGGGTTCGACACGAGCGTGCGAGTGTTGACCCAGGGGCGGGAGAACACGGTTGTACCCGGGGCACGGCTGCCCACAATCGGCAACCAGCCCACCAGCTCGAGAGGAGTTGCCATGACCACGCTCGATCGTCGACACGCCTTGCAATCCGCCGCGCTCGCGGGCCTGGGCACGGCCATGGGGTTGGCCGCGACCGGCTGCGCCACCGCGGGCTCTGCCGCGCCATCGGCACCCGCCAAGACACCCTTCGAGGTGCCCGACACCTTCATCCCCATCGCCGGCACGGACATGCGCTTTCCGGTGCGGCGCATCTACTGCATCGGCCGCAACTACGCGGCGCATGCGCGCGAGATGGGGTCGGACCCGAACCGCGAGCCGCCCTTCTTCTTCCAGAAGCCGACCGACGCCATCCAGAACGTGGCGCCCGGCACGGTGGCGGACCACCCCTACCCGAGCCTCACGCGCAACTATCACCACGAGATCGAACTGGTGGCCGCCTTGCACAAGGGCGGCCGCGACATCCCGGCGGAGCGCGCGCTCGAGCATGTGTATGCGTACGCCGTGGGCCTGGACATGACGCGCCGCGACCTGCAGCGTGCGATGGGCGACGAGAAGAAGCCCTGGGAGATCGGCAAGAGCTTCGACCATTCCGCGCCGGTTGGCCCGCTGCACCTCGCGTCGCAGCTAGGTCACCCGACGCAGGGCGCGATCTGGCTGAAGGTGAACGGGCAGCTCAAGCAAAGCTCCGACCTGAAGAACATGATCTGGAGCGTGGCCGAGCAGGTGAGCCGGCTGTCGCAGGCCTTCGAGCTGCAGCCCGGCGACATCATCTATTCCGGCACGCCGGAAAACGTGGGGCCGGTGGTCAAGGGCGACGTGCTGGAGTGCCACATCGATGGATTGCCGGGGATGGCGGTGAGGGTGGTTTGATGGGCTGGCAAGAGAGCATCCTTGCGGCGAAATGGATGTTCTCGCCTATACCGCATCAATCCCTCGACACCTGGGAATAGCGTTCGAGGGAATGGATCAATGACCAGCCGCACCGGCCGGCCGCAAGAATCACTGCGCCGCTTCGAGCAACGCCGCCGCTTCCTTCTTGCCAATGCCGCGGACCTTCGCAATCGACGCCACGTACTTGGCACGCGGACGCGACTTGCCGCCTTCCCACTTGTAGACCGACAACGCCGACGCGCCGATCAGGCGGCCGAAGTCCAGGGCTGACAGCCCGAGCCGAGTGCGCAGGCTCTTCAAGCCCTTGGCGCTGAAGCGGTTGCCACCGCCATCGCCCTCATCCGCTTCGGGCGCTGCCGCAGCACGCGGCGCAGCCTTGCCGACGCGCTTGAGCTGCCGCTCCGCAGCATCGAGGCGCCGCTTCAACGCCGCAATCTGCGTGCGCTGGCTGCTGACCGTCTTTCTCAATTCGTCCACATTGGCCCGGATCTCTTTGCGAGCGACGCGGGCGATTTCGGTCTTTAGGAGGGAGGCGATGTTTGGCATGGGGTGATTGTGCTCCGGTGTTGTTAAGCAAAGCGATCGGTAATCGCACGACGTTTGTCAGCTCTTGCACCTCTGATGGCGGCGCCCGGTGTCGTCCTCACTGTCGGCAATTTGCCTGAGGTCGCCATGCAGGCTGCATGGCGCTCAAGCCCAAAGCCGTTGCGCTCGAAGGGTGCTGGTCAAGGAAGATTGAATCATAGAGAGATGCGGCACAGGTGGGTCAACCAAAACCCAACTTGATGACAAGCGTTGGGTCGTCCTTGCCTTTGGTCTTCGCAGAGAAGCAAGACCAGACACGCATGAGGTTCTATGTGGGGAAGGTGGCGCCTTGGGACATCTTCTCGTGAATAGCAGACACGAGGGTCCACGCCGATGCCGTGGAATTCCACCGAGAGAATGTCTTGTTGAAATCGACAATCCTCGAGAGTATGGTAGGCCGTGCTGGGCTCGAACCAGCGACCAAAGGATTATGAG
>CBIHOF010000006.1:0-252843 GCA_966211955.1 uncultured Comamonadaceae bacterium
CCTCACCTTCAGCGACTACAGCCGCAACGCCATCCGCATGGCCGCGCTGATGAAGATCCGCGTGATCCACGTGTTCACGCACGACAGCATCGGCCTGGGCGAAGACGGCCCGACGCACCAGTCCGTGGAGCATGCGGCGGCGCTGCGGCTCATCCCTGGCCTGGACGTCTGGCGCCCGGCCGACACGGCCGAGACGACCATTGCCTGGGCCTGCGCGATCGAGAACCGCAACCGCCCGAGCGCCCTGTTGCTGTCGCGTCAGAACCTGCCGTATGCGCCCAAGTCGGGGCTGGAAGACATCTCCAGGGGCGGCTATGTGCTGGCCGAGCCGAGCGAGGTGGGCCTGAAGAAGAAGGCGCAGGCCGTCATCATCGCCACCGGCTCCGAGGTGCAGCTCGCGATGCATGCCCAGCAGCAGCTCGCGGTGCAGGGCATTGCGGTGCGCGTGGTGTCCATGCCCTCGACCACCGTCTTCGACCGCCAGGACACCGCCTACAAGAAGCGCGTGCTGCCCGCCGGCCTGCCGCGCATCGCGGTGGAAGCGGGCGTGACCGACGGTTGGTGGAAGTACGGCTGCTCGGCGGTCGTCGGCATCGACAGCTACGGCGAATCGGCGCCCGCTGGCGCGCTCTTCAAGTACTTCCACCTCACGGCCGAGAACGTCGCCGCGACCGTGCAGAAGGTGCTGCGAGGCTGACCCGCGGACCCACGCCAACCACAGGATGATCATGAAGACTCTCGCAGCAGTATTCGTCGGATCGGTCGTCCTGCTGGCAGGCTGTGCCACGCCGCCCGCCCCGCCGGCACCGCCGCCGCCGTCGGCCCAAGAGGCCTGCCGTGCGCTGATCGACAGCCTGAACGCTGTCATCGCGCCCGGCCAGTCCCTGGCCGAGCTGCAGGCCCGCGGCATCCGCCTGCGCACGCCGCTCAGCTTCCCGCCCGGCACGGTGCCCCGGCCGCAGCAAAGCAGCGGCGCCGCGGTGCAGATGCTGATCCAGCCCGATGGCAGCGTGCTGCCCGGCTCGCCCAAGACGCTCAAGACCGTGGGCGAGCCACAGATCGGCACGGCCATGGAGGCCGGCGCGCTGTCGGTGCAGTTCGACCTCGACAGCCTGAACCCAAAGCCGACCGAGCCGATTCCCTACACGACCATGTTCGCGGTGTGCAACCGGTGACAAGCCGACGACCACATGAAACCGCGCTGTACCCGTCACGGTCCAAAATGGCGCCTCGCCTGTGACCTGACTGCCGCCTTCACAGATTTCAACGCCACTTCCGGAGACCTCCCATGACCATCAAAGTCGCCATCAACGGCTACGGCCGCATCGGCCGCAACGTCCTTCGCGCCCATTACGAAGGCGGCAAGAAGCACGACATCCAGATCGTCGCCATCAACGACCTGGGCGACCCCAAGACCAACGCCCACCTGACCAAGTACGACACCGCGCACGGCCCCTTCCCCGGCACCGTGACGGTCGATGGCGACTACATGGTCGTCAACGGCGACAAGATCCGCGTGCTGGCCAACCGCAATCCGGCCGAGCTGCCCTGGGGCGAGCTGGGCGTGGACGTGGTGATGGAGTGCACCGGCTTCTTCACGACGAAGGAAAAGGCCTCCGCCCACCTGAAGGGCGGCGCCAAGAAGGTCATCATCTCCGCCCCCGGCGGCAAGGACGTGGACGCCACCATCGTCTTCGGCGTGAACCACGGCGTGCTCAAGGCGAGCGACACCGTCATCTCCAACGCCTCGTGCACCACCAACTGCCTCGCGCCGCTGGTCAAGCCGCTGCACGACAAGCTGGGCGTCGAGTCGGGCCTGATGACCACCATCCATGCCTACACCAACGACCAGGTGCTGACCGACGTCTATCACGAGGACCTGCGCCGCGCCCGCTCGGCCACGCACTCGATGATCCCGACCAAGACCGGCGCCGCTGCAGCGGTCGGCCTCGTGCTGCCCGAACTCAACGGCAAGCTCGATGGTTTCGCCATCCGCGTGCCGACCATCAACGTGTCGGTGGTGGACCTGAGCTTCGTGTCCAAGAAGGCAACGACTGCCGACGAGGTGAATGCCATCCTCAAGGCCGCCAGCCAGGGCGAACTCAAGGGCATCCTCGGCTACAACACCGACCCGCTGGTCTCGGTCGACTTCAACCACAACCCCCTGTCCAGCATCTTCGACAGCACGCAGACCCGCGTGTCGCCGGACGGCAAGCTGGTGAAGGTGCTGAGCTGGTACGACAACGAGTGGGGCTTCAGCAACCGCATGCTGGACACCACCGTGGCGCTCGCCGGCGCGAAGTGATGCGTCGGCTGACCAGCGACTGACTGGTCATCACCCGAAAGAACGGCACTCGTGAGAGGGCCGTTTTTCGTTCGTGGCAGTGCTTTTGGGCGATGTGAACTGCGCCACATCCCCCATAGACTGAACATTGAGTTACTGCAGGGCATGGCGCACAGCAATGTCCGGTAACTCACCCGCTTCTACACTGCGGAAAACGAGGTCGTCCGAGCGTCGCGGCGCTGCGTTGCGATCAGAACCTGTCCCACGATTCACGGAGAGCGTCGCTCATGCGCCACCCCTTGTCCGCTCTGGCTGCCTTGTGCCTGGCCTTGGCACCGATGGCCGTCCAGATGCCGTCGGCGCTTGCTGCCGGGGCCACGACCGCCTCGACCGCCGGCGCTGCGACTGCCCGCCAGGAAACAGCGCGCGTGATCGTGCAGTACAAGACCGGCAGCAGCGTGATGCGGGCGTTGTCCGCGAGCGACGTGCCGGCCAACCAGCGCATTCCCCGCCATGCGGCGACTCTGTCGCAGCGTCACAGCGTGGCCATGACCGACGGCGCGCCAGTGTCGACGCGCTCACAGGTTGTGTTCGCCAAGGGCATGAGCTCGAAGCAGTTGGCGGAGCTGCTGTCCAAGGATGCGGACGTGGAATTCGCGGAGCCAGACCTGCCGCGGCGCGTGCAGGCGGTGGCGCTACCGAATGACCCGCTCTACCCGGGCGCCCAACCAGTGGCAACCCCGACCCTTGGACAGTGGTACCTGCGCGCGCCAGACGCCAGCAACGTCTCGGCCATCAACGCGACCGGCGCCTGGAACACCACCATGGGCACGAGCTCCGTGGTGGTTGCCGTGCTGGACACCGGCGTGCGCTTCGAGCATCCGGACCTGCGCGGCAAGCTGCTGCCGGGTTACGACTTCATCGCCGACCATGGTGAAGGGCTGGCGCACGCCAATGATGGCAACGGCCGAGATGCCGACGCGTCTGACCCGGGGGATTGGGTCACCACCGCCGAGGTGAACAACTCGAGCGGCACGTTTTATCAGTGCACCACGCCTGACAGCAGCGGCAACTACACCGGCGAGAACAGCAGCTGGCACGGTACTCAGGTGAGCGGCATCATCGGTGCCGCCACCAACAACGGCATCGGCATGGCGTCGGTCGGCCGCAACGTCATGATCCTGCCGGTGCGGGTGCTGGGCAAATGCGTCGGCTACGACTCGGACATCCAGGCCGGCATGCAGTGGGCCGCCGGCATCTCGGTTCCTGGCGTTCCAGACAATCCGACCCCCGCCAAGGTGATCAACCTGAGCCTGGGTGGCGGCACTGGCTGCACGACGCTTTACCAAAATGTCGTGAACCAGATCCTTGCCCGCAACGTGACCATCGTCGCCTCGGCGGGCAATGAAGGCCTGGCCGTGGCGGCGCCCGCCGGTTGCACGGGCGTGATCGCGGTGGCCGGCGTGCGGCACGCGGGGACCAAGGTCGGCTATTCCAGCCTCGGCCCGGAGGTGGCACTCAGCGCACCGGCCGGCAACTGCGTCAACAACTCGGGCGCCTGCCTGAATCCGCTGCTCACGACCACCAACACGGGCGCAACCACCCCTGGCGTCAGCAGCTACAGCGACAGTTTCGACACCTCGCTGGGCACCAGCTTCTCATCGCCACTCGTTGCGGGCACGGCCGCGCTCATGCTGTCGGTCAATCCGTCGCTCACGCCCGCCCAGATCAAGAGCGAGTTGCGCAGCAGCGTGCGCGCGTTCCCGACGACCAGCACCGACCCCACGGTCCTGGTCTGCCAAGCCCCCAGCACGACCGCCCAGAACACCGAGTGCATCTGCACGACCACGACTTGCGGCGCCGGCCTGCTTGACGCTTCCGCGGCGGTTGCCGCGGCGGTCGCTGCCCGCTCGACGCCGCTGCCGACGATTCCCCTGTCGTCGACGACCGCGGATGCCACCGTGGGCACATCGGTGACCTTGGATGGCAGTGGTACGCAAGCCCCGGCCGGCCGGACGATCGCCGCCTATGCCTGGACGATCCAGAGCGGCACCGGTGCCAGCTTTTCCGGTTCGGTGACAGGGCCGACCGCAACTCTCGTCACCTCGGCAGCGGGCACGGTGGTGGTCACGCTCACGGTGACGGACAGCCTTGGTGGCACCACCTCCGCCTCGACCAGCATCAACATCGCTGCTGGGCCGACGGCAACGATCAGCCCGTCAGCCACCTCAGTGAATGCGGGAGCCGCGGTGACACTCGATGGTTCCTCGTCGGCCGCTTCCGGCGGCCGAAGCCTCGTGTCCTACCAGTGGAGCATCACGAGCGGATCGTCCATCGCTTCCCTGAACGCCACGAGCGGTTCGTCGGTCACCCTCTCGACCACAGGAGTCGGCAGTGTGACGGTGATGCTGACCGTGACCGATGGTGCTGGTGCGACGGCCAGCACGACCACCACGATCAGCGTCAATGCGGCGCCAGCCAGCGGCGGCGGCGGCGGTGCGTTGGGCCTGGGTTGGCTGCTGGCGATGGTGGCCGCGGTGCTGGCCGTGAGCCGCACGCGCAAGGCGGTTTGAGAAACGCCTTCGCTCACCCGCACTCAAAGACGATCATTCGGACATCACCTGGCGGTTCGACCTTTCGACAAGGGTCGAGCCCCGCCAGCCGCCTGATCGCGCCGCCGCGGGTCAGCGCTCAGCGCTTTGCACGCCCACCGGCGGACACGCCGCAAACCCGCGGCCCAGCACCTCGCCGTGCAGGGCCGACACCTTGCCCGACATCTCCGCGTCGGCGCGGTCCACGCGCAGCGTGTACAGCACGCTGGCCTTGGAGAGTTCGACCACCTTGCCGGTATGAATGCCACGTTCGGCAAGCCGTTGCAGCGCGGCGTCCGCCAGCTCGCGGTTGGCGAATCGGCCAAGCGACAGCCCCGGCTCCAGCGCAGGCGCGCCGCTGACTTCCTCGAAAGGCACCTTCAGCCGCGTCAGCTCCTGTGCCTTCTTCTGCTGGGCATCGCGGTTGGCATAGCGGCCCATGTAGACGATCCAGCGGGCGGGCACCTGCTGGGTGACGCGTGTCCAGGCGCCTTGCGGCAAGGACGTGCGCACGATGTTCTCGGCCGGTGCAATGGTGCTGTCGTCGAAGGGGCCCGCCTCCAGGCACACCAGGCTCGATTCGGCCGCGCTGGCAGCTGCGGCCACCGCTTGCGGCGTGAGGATGCGCACCGTCTCCGGCCGCACCTGCCGCGTCAGCCGGTCGGGCTCGCGGTCGCCGCGGGCGCGCACGCCGACGAGATCATCGACCCAGCCCTGGGACCACACGTAGAAGGCAATGTTCGCCAGCAGCAGGAGGCCGACGAAGAGACGCATCATGGGGCGCCCCGCTGCGGATCCAGCCGCACGCTCACCTCGCCGCTGCCTACCTCGCGCACGCCCTGGTCGGTGCGCACGAGCAGCGCGCCGTCGGGTGCCAAGCCAGCGGCGATGCCCTCGGGCACCTCGGGGTGCGTGGTGAGCACCGCGCGGCCGAAGAGCATGTCGCGGGCGGCGAAGGCCTGGGCAAAGGACGCAAAACCCTCGCGCTCGAAGCGGCGCAGCGCTTCCACCAGTGGCTTGGCGACGCGCGACAGCGTGCCCGGGGCGGTGGCCGACGGGTCGATCTCCTGCAGGCAGGCGTAGCCGGTGCTGACCTCGCTGGTCGACATCGGCAGAACGTTCAGGCCAATGCCGATGACCGCCAGACGACGCGTGCCGGCGGCCACCGTCTCGATCAGGATGCCGCCCAGCTTGCGCCCGCCGCCCTGGCCGTCGAGCAGCCAGAGGTCGTTGGGCCATTTGACGCCGATGCGGTGGCCGCTCTCAGGCGTTGCACCCGGCGGGTCCAGCGCTTCAGCCAGTGCCACGCCCACGGCCAGCGACAGGCCCGACCAGTCCTTGGGCGCCAGCGGCAGCGCCAGCGAGAAGGTGAGCGAGGCGCCGGGCGCCGCCTGCCACACACGGCCCTGCCGGCCGCGGCCGTGTGTCTGGTGCTCCGCGACCAGCAGGCAGGGCTGCAGGTCAGCCGCGCGGCGGCCAAAGGCATTGCTCTCGACACTGCGGCGCACCTGCGCCAGGTCGCCGTCCTCGGCGGGCGGGGTGACGATGCGCGCCCGCTCCAGCAAGGCGGTGTTGGTGGACGAGATGCGCGCGACCACCTCGACGCTCAAGCCGGGCAGCTGAGGCGTCAGTTGCTCCCACAGGGCTTCGGCGCCCCATCGAAGGGGGTGGTCAGGCATGGGTTTGGAACCGGTTCAACGTTTCGGAGACAGCATGGTGCCACGACACTTCTTGCTGCCACAGCGGCATTCGTACTGCTTCTTCAGCTTCGGTGTGTAACGCTCATCGATGATGAGCCCGTAGTCGTAGAAGAGTTCTTCGCCCGGCTTCAGCGTGCGCAGCGACTTGATGAAGATGCGACCGTCCACCTCGTCAGCCTCGCAGTTGGGCTGGCAGGCATGGTTGATCCAGCGCGCCGCGTTGCCGCCGTGCTTCGCGTCGATGACGTTCTTGTCGTCGATGTGGAAGTAGAAGGTGTGGTTCGGGTCCGTCGGGTCGTGCGGATGGCGGCGCAGCGCCTCGGGCCAGGAGATGACCTCGCCCTTGTATTCGATGATCACCTCGCCCTTGGGGATGGGCGCCACGGCGAACACCCCCTTGCCGTGGACGCCGGAGCGCCTCACCTGGATGCGTCGTCCGTTGGAGGCCGCCGACTGCGGCGCGGGCTTGGAACTCGGGGTCTTGGCGGCACTCGCTTGCGTCATCGACTTCTTTGGGTACATTGAATTTGTGGGCGCGCGCGCGTGTGCGTGCACGCGCGAGAAGCCCGGATTGTATTGATTGCATCGGTGCCCGCTGTTTGGGGCACAAGAAAGAGACATGAGCAAGACACTGATCATTGCGGAAAAGCCGTCCGTCGCACAGGACATCGTCCGTGCGCTGACGCCCGTTGTCGGCAAGTTCGAGAAGGCGGCCGAGTACTTCGAGAACGACACGCACATCGTCACCTCCGCCGTCGGCCACCTGGTCGAGATCAAGGCGCCCGAGGAGTTCGACGTCAAGCGCGGCAAGTGGAGCTTCGCCAACCTGCCGGTCATCCCGCCGCACTTCGACCTCGCGCCCATCGACAAGGCGAAGACGCGGCTCAACGCGGTGGTGAAGCTCGTCAAGCGCAAGGACGTGACCGAGCTCATCAACGCCTGCGACGCGGGCCGCGAGGGCGAGCTCATCTTCCGGCTCATCGTGCAGTACGCCGGCACGCCCAAGGCGGCGGTCAACAAGCCCATCCGCCGGCTGTGGCTGCAGAGCATGACGCCCCAGGCGATCCGCGACGGCTTCGAGCAGCTGCGCCAGGACAAGGAGATGCTCGGCCTGTCGGACGCGGCGCGCAGCCGCAGCGAGGCCGACTGGCTCGTGGGCATCAACGGCACGCGCGCGATGACGGCCTTCAACTCGCGCGACGGCGGCTTCTTCCTCACGACGGTCGGCCGCGTGCAGACGCCCACGCTGTCCATCGTGGTCGAGCGGGAAGAAAAGATCCGCAAGCACGTGTCGCGCGACTATTGGGAAATCAAGGCGCAGTTCGCCGCAGAGGCGGGTGAATACGAAGGCAAGTGGTTCGACCCGAAGTGGAAGAAGAACCCCGACGACGCCGAGCAGCGCGCCGACCGGCTGTGGAACGAGCCGGACGCGCAGGCGATTGCGCAGGCCTGCCGCGGCCAGCCGGCCAGCGTCACCGAGGAGGCCAAGCCGAGCACGCAAAGCGCACCCGGCCTGTACGACCTCACCACCTTGCAGCGCGAAGCCAACAGCCGCTTCGGCTTCTCGGCCAAGACGACGCTCAGCATCGCACAGGCGCTGTACGAAAAGCACAAGGTGCTCACCTACCCGCGTACCGACAGCAAGCACCTGCCGGAAGACTACGTCGCCGTCGTGAAGAACACGATGAAGATGCTCGCCGATGAAGACCTGCCCGGCCCGCTGCGCGCGCTGTCGGCGCATGCGAAGAAGGCGACCGACGAGGGCTATGTGAAGCCCAACAAGCGCATCTTCGACAACGCGAAGGTGTCGGACCACTTCGCCATCATCCCGACGCTCCAGGCGCCCAAGAGCCTGACCGAGATCGAGGCGAAGCTCTACGACATGGTGGTCAAGCGCTTCCTCGCAGTGTTCTTCCCGCCGGCGGAATTCATGGTCACGACCCGCATCAGCACGGTGAAGGCAGGTGCGGCGACGCACACTTTCCAGACCAACGGCAAGGTGATGGTCAAGCCCGGCTGGCTCGCGGTGTACGGCCGCGAAGCGCAGGAGGACGATGCCAACCTCGTGGCGGTGAAGCCGGGCGAGATGGTGCGCACCGAGAGCGTGGACGTGAACGCACTCAAGACCAAGCCGCCCGCGCGCTACACCGAAGCGACGCTGCTGTCAGCCATGGAAGGCGCGGGCAAGCTCATCGACGACGACGAGCTTCGCGAAGCGATGCAGGAGAAGGGCCTGGGGACGCCAGCCACGCGGGCCGCGATCATCGAAGGCCTGCTGATGGAAAAGTACATGCATCGCGACGGCCGCGAGTTGATTCCCACCGCCAAGGCCTTCCAGCTGATGACCTTGTTGCGCGGCCTGCAGGTGGAAGAACTCACCAAGCCCGAACTCACCGGCAACTGGGAATACCAGCTGGCCGAGATGGAAAAGGGCAAGCTCAGCCGCGACAAGTTCATGGGCGAGATCGCCGCCATGACCGAGCGCATCGTGGCCAAGGCCAAGGAATACGACCGCGACACGATTCCCGGTGATTACGCAACGCTCGAGACGCCGTGCCCGAACTGCGGCGGCATCGTGAAGGAGAACTACCGCCGCTTCACCTGCACCGGCAAATCGGGCGATGCCGAGGGCTGCGGCTTCTCGATGAGCAAGATCCCCGGCGGGCGCAGCTTCGAGCTCGACGAGGTCGAGAAATTCCTCACCGACAAGAAGATCGGCCCGCTCGAAGGCTTCCGCTCGAAGGCCGGTTGGCCTTTCACCGCAGAGCTCAAGTTGAGCTTCGACGACGAGATCAAGAACTGGAAGCTCGAGTTCGACTTCGGCGAGGACGCGAAGAAGGACGGAGAGTCTGGTGAGCCCGTCGATTTCTCAGGCCAGCAAAGCCTGGGCGCCTGCCCGAAGTGCGCGGGCCATGTGTACGAGCACGGCACGTCCTACGTGTGCGAGCACAGCGTCGGCGCGCACGTCACCTGCGACTTCAAGAGCGGCAAGATCATCCTGCAGCAGCCGGTGGCGCGCGAGCAGATGACCAAGCTGCTCGCCGAAGGCAAGACCGACCTCCTGGAGAACTTCGTGTCCAACAAGACGCGCCGCAAGTTCAAGGCGCGCCTGGCCTACGACAAGAAGGAAGGCAAGGTGATCTTCGAGTTCGAACCGCGCGCCGCGAAAGCCCCGGCAAAGAAAGCCGCCGCAAAAAAGGCCGCGTGAACGGCCCAAGCGAGCGCAGCGAAGCACCCCTCAAGCCACGCCCGCGGAACCGGCTTTGCCGGTCCGCCGGGTGGCGCCCCTCGGGGGCAGGAGCGCAGCGACTGGGGGGCCAACAACTAATCGATGAACTGTGTCTTCGACAGCTTGTCGGCGATCAAATCTCGTGCACCGATCGTCGCCGGCCCGTTGTCGCCGATGGCCATGATCACGCCGATCGCGTTCTGACCGCCACCGCGGCCGACGCAGGTGATGGCGACGTAGACGCCTTTGCGCGTGCCCGCGATTTCGAGCGGGCTTTTCTTCACGCCCTGCAGGTTCTGCCCGGCCACGCCCGAAGCCAGCTGCATGCACTTGGCTTCGGTGCCGGTCTTTACCTGGATCTTCGACCAGTAGAGGAAGGCGGCGTCCGCATTGCCCGCGAGAAGAATGCCGCCAATGCCGAGTGCGGCGATGCCAAGGCGCGTGAGGGTGAGCATGGAGGACTCCCATCCGTGATCGATGCGGCCACTCTAGGCAGCCGGCTCGGCGCGAGTCATCCTGCGTCCTAGGGGACGCTCACTTCAAACGTGGGGGGCGTTGTCCCGCTTCGGGCCTTCAGATGCAGCGCCGATGCGTCAAGGCCGGCAGCTGCGTCCGCACCGACGCGATGCGCGCCGTGTCCAACTCGGCCATCACCACGCCTTCGCCCTCGGGCAGCACATTCAGCACCTCGCCCCAGGGGTCGACGATCATGCTGTGGCCCCAGGTGCGGCGGCCGGTCTCGTGCGTGCCGCCTTGCGCCGGCGCGATGACGTAGCACTGGTTCTCGACCGCGCGGGCGCGAAGCAGCAGCTCCCAGTGCGCGCGGCCGGTGGTGTAGGTGAAGGCCGCGGGCACGGCCAGCAGGTCGCAGGGCTTCTTGCCTTCAGCGAAAGTGACGCGGCGGTACAGCTCCGGAAAACGCAGGTCATAGCAGACGCTCAATCCCACGCGCAGTTCACCCGCGTCGAACGATGCCGGCTCGCTGCCCGCATCGAGCACCCGGCCCTCGTCGTAGCTCTCGCGTCCGTTGTCGTAGCGAAAGAGGTGCATCTTGTCGTAGCGCGCTGCAAGCGAACCATCGGGCGCGTAGACGCAGTTGGCGTTCAACACGCGGTCGGCCTTGTCGCCGCGGATCGCAAGCGTGCCGCCCATCACCCACACGTTGTACTCGCGCGCCGCGTCCGACAGCGCACGCTGGATCGGCCCGTCGCCCGCGGCCTCGGCGATCGCGAGTTTGTCGCGGTCGTTCGCCCCCATGAAGCAGAAGTATTCGGGCAACCCCACCAGCTTGGCGCCGTCGCGCGCGGCAGAGGCGATCAGTCGGCGGGCGGTGGCGAGGTTCTCATCCACGCGCGGCGTGGACACCATCTGGAGCGCAGCGATCTTCATGCCGCGCATCATCACCGCTTGGCGGTGTCGGCGTTGGCCGGCGGGTCGATGTCCGGGATGGGCGCGCCGGTTTTGCGGTCCACGCGCTCCACCTTCGGGTCCGACCACGGCCCCGTCACATGGAACTCGCGCGTGCCCGCCTGAGTGAGCGGCTTGCGCAAGAAGACCTGCGCGAGGAAGGTGCCCAGTCCGATCGCGGGGTTGATGGCCGCGTAGGCGAGCGACGCGGTGCCGGCATTGATCTCCGGCACCACCACCACCCGCAGGTCCTGCGTCTCGCGTTCGACGTCCGCGCTGCCCTCCATCAACACCGCCGCCTGCACGCCGCGCATGCGCAGGTTGTTGGTGGTGGCCACGCCCTCGCGGATGGTCACGTCGCCGGTGATGTTGTCGAAGGCGAAGCCTTCCTGGAACAGGTCGCGGAAATCGAGTGCGAGGCGACGAGGCAACGACTGCAGGCTCAGCACGCTCAAGAGTCGCGCCGCGCCCGGCTGCACCTTGAGGAACTGGCCCGCATCGATCGCCACATTCACCTGCCCCGTCATGCTCGGGTAGTCCAGCGACAGCGGCGAGCCGAGCCACGACACCTGCCCCGCCAGGCTGCCCTTGCCGCCGCGCACTGCCTTGGGCGTGCCCATGCGGTCAAGAAAGGCACCGCCATCGGCGAGGTCGAGCTTGAAGTTGAGGATGGCGCGGCGCCGCGCGGGCGAGGTGGAGGGAATCCACTGCCCGTTGGCCACGAACTTGGCCTCGGGCGTGGTCATCGCGAGCCGCGTGAGCCGCCATTCGCGGAAGGCCTCGCGGCCTTCGCCGTTGATGCGGTTGAGCGCCT
Organism: uncultured Comamonadaceae bacterium; assembly: GCA_966211955.1. Lineage (GTDB taxonomy): Bacteria > Pseudomonadota > Gammaproteobacteria > Burkholderiales > Burkholderiaceae_C > Albitalea. The sequence goes on from CBIHOF010000006.1 coordinate 12,026, forward strand.
CGATCTCCACCCGACCGAGCCGCTTGCCGCGCAGCTCCAGGTCGTCGATCACGATGTCCAGCGCGGGCACGCTGGAGGGTTGTTGATCGAGCAGGCTTTCCACGCTGTCGGCGTCGGTCTTGGGCAGAGACAGGCGCGACAACCGCGCGAACACGCGGCCCGCGCCGCGTCGGCCGGGCCGGTATTCGACATAGCCGTTGAGCTGCTCCGCATCGAGGTTGGCGCGCCACAGGCCGTCTTCCTGCGACGCACCGATCACCACCTTGTTGAGGTGCCGCGCGCCAGTGATGAGCTCCTGCGCGCGCACCGCGAAGCTCGTCGGCATGTAGCCGCCCGAGGACGCGTCCGCCGCTGCACCGCCCGCAGGCGGGCCCGCGAGCTTGGCGCCCACCGCTTCCCACGCATCGGCATTCAGGCTCGCCACGTTGATGCTCGCCGCGACACCGGCCGCGGGTGTGGGTGCGGGCTCCATCACGCCGACGCCGCCGCGGATCACGCGGGCCTGGTCACCGGAGAGATCACGCAAGAAGCTCGCGTTGACGATGTTGCCGAGATCGAAGCGCAGCACGTCGCGCGGCGATTGCCCGGCGGCAAACGACTCCGGCACCAGCGTGCTGGCATAGCGCATGGCCAGCGTCGACTCGGCACTCTTGCGCAATGGCGGCGGCAGGTCGGACGCCATGCCCACGAGGTTGCTCGTGAGGCTCAATTCCGTGTGGCCATGCGTGACCCCCAACGCCAGCCGGTAGCTCGCCTGCCCACTGAGCGACGTGGCCAGCCGCGACAGGGCGCCCAGCTCGCTCGCGCGCCGCAGGCTGTCGGCCGTAACCATGCCCTGGCCCGTGATGCGCATCGAGCCGTCGGCCTGCGTGCCGCCATCGAAGCTCGCATCGCCGCCCAGCACGCGCGCCGTACCGCCGTGGATGCCGAATCCCTTGTGCGTGAAGTCCACCCGCGCCTTGGCGTTCTGCAGCAACGGTGTGTCCGGCGTGATGCGCACGTCGTTGCCCGCGAGCGCCACGCTGCCCTTCACCGTGGACTTGTCGGCGTCGTACAGCGGAATCGACAGCGCGAGCTTGAGGTCTGCGACGCCCGACCCGGTGGCTTGCGACAGCGCCTTGTTCGTCCAGGTGCCGACAGGCGATGCGTTGACGTAGCGCAGCATGTCCTGCAGTGGCCCCCGCGCGCCGCCTTCGAGTGCCAGCACCGAGCGATCGGACAGGTTGCGGATGCCGCCTTGCACGTGGCTCAGGTCCACGCCGAAGACCCGTGCCTGCGCGTTGCGGATCTCCATGCTCGCGCGGTCGAAGACGAGCTCGCCTTTCATCTTCGTGAACGGCGGCCAGGGCGAATCGAAAGCCGCGCGCGTGCCGCTGGCCGGCAGGCTGGGCACGTAGGCGAAGTCGACATCCTCCACGTGGCCGGCGATGCGGAATTCGCCATCGCGCGGGTTGCGAACGCGGTGGAAGGGGAAGTCCCAGATGTCGCCCTTCACGCGCACCGTCATGTCGCTCACGCTGCCGCTCTTCACCGCATGGGCCACGTACAGGCGCGTGTCCTCGGGGATGCCCAGCGGCAGGTAGCGCGCCACACTGGTCGCCTGGCCGCGGCTCACTTTGCCGTTGATCTCGATCAGGCCGGGGTAGCGTCCGCCGCGTGCGAAGCCCTGGCCCGCTCCCGTCTGCCAGCCGCCGGACAACTCGCCCTGCATCTCGGCATTGGCGAACCTCATGTCCTTGACCGACACCGCCACATGCGAGGGCTGGCCGGCCGTCTTTGGGGGGTCGATGCGCCAGGTGAGCGACGCGCTCATCTGCGCGAGCGGCACCACCGGCTGCTCGAACACGCCGGGCACGTTCAGCTCGCCGTCGGCCATGCCCAGCCGGGCGGTGCCGCCCTTCTCGGTCGCATCGAGCGCGATGGCGGCATTGCGCAGGCCCGGCCGCCCCACGCTCGTGGGCTCCGACGCAGCCTTCGCGGCGAGTGCAAGGCCTTGCAGCTGGCCCCTCACCTGGTAGGTGGCCGGTGCATCAAGCGGCCCGGTCCAGCGCGCCGAGAGGCCGTTGGCCAGGCCCCGGGGGTCGAGCTCGGCGAGCAGCTTGCGCACCGCGTCGCCCAGCGGCACGCGCGATGCGATCTGCGCCATCAAGGCCAGGTCCAGGTGCTGCGCGCTGAACTCGCCGCCGGTGGCGGGCTGGCCCTCGGCCTGGTTCCAGTGCAGCGACAGATCGCCTTGCGGCCAGCGGATGCCGTCACCGGTGACGAAGCCGAATTGCTGCGCCGCGACGGTGAAGCCCTCGGGCCCGCGGTGGCCCGCAAGCCGGCCCTCGATCTGTGCGAGCGCCAGCGGCTGGACGGTGGGTGACAGGCGCAACGTCACTTCGCGCAGCGCCACGTCCACCGTCGCACCCTGCACCTTGCCGTCGCGCACGTCCAGCCAGCCGCGCAGCGAGCCGTCGCCTTCGTTGAGTTCGAATGGCAGCGTCACGTGGCGGCGCAACTGGCTCACGTCGGCGCGCGGCAACTGCGCGAAGACCATGCCGTTCCAGCGGTTCCAGTCGCCGCTGTCGGTCAAGAGCGGCTGCGTGAAGCGCCCGCGCAGCGAGAAGCGGTCGCCCCATTCGACGGGCGGCGTCGCGTCCATGCGCATCTCGTGGCTGCGCAGGCCGTTGCGGATCACGAGCTCGACGTCGTGCAGCGAGAGCGCCGGTGCGTTGCGCTGCTCGTCGGTCCAGGTGAGCGAGCCGCCGCGGATGACGAACTCACGCTGGTTGAAGAACCAGTTGGCCGCGGCGTTGTCGCCGGTGCCCGGGCCGTTCATGTCCAGCCCTGCGACGAGGATGTGCCCGTGCGCGTCGCGGCGGATCTCCAGGTGCGGGCTGTCGATGAAGAGCTGGTCGAAGCGCAGTTCCAGCGCGAAGAGCGAGCGTGCCGAGAGCGACGCCACCACACGCGGCAGCTCCAGCGCAGCGCGGGCCTGCTTGTCCTGCAGCACCACGCCCTTGAGTTCGACCGAGGGTATCCACCCACTCGATCGAACGCTGATGTTGCCAATTCGCACCGGAACCCCGAGTGCGTTACTCGCCCGTTGCTCGATCTCGGGTCGCCACTGTTGGATGTGCGGCAAAATCCCCCAGTGAAGTGTCAGCCAGGCGACAAGCAATAAGCTCCACGCCGCAATGACTCCACCCGTCAACACACGCGCCAGCCAGCGCAAGCGCTTCGTCACCAATGCGCGACGGGTGAGCGGCGCTGAATTGGCCGCTCGGTTGTCGGAAGTGACAGGCGCAACGATGGACATGTACGAGTTGGGAAGCCGGTCCGGGTTCGATGGGCCCGATCAGCGAGATGAATCTTCGGCGATGTGCCGGCCTTCGGGCCAGCACATCGTGGCATTGTCACCCGACCCGTCCAGGCGCTTGGCGCTGCTGGATGTGCCGCTGGCTTAGCAAAGACCCTCGGAAGTGCCATGGGTTCCCTGCCTGAGCTCCCCCTCTCCCCGATGTCCTCCTCGGTGACCACCTCGGTGTCCGCCGTCCCCCTGACGAATCTATCCCTGCCTGCAGCGCGTGCCGACCACAGCCGCTTCGTGCAGCGCATCCGGCGCCGCTATGCGCAAGAGCTGCCACTGCTGCCTGCCGGGCTGCCGCGGCGCGATGCGATCACCGCGCTCATCGACACCCTGCAAGCCGCGGGCCGCCCTCTGAAGACCGCGTTGCGTGTTGCGCGGCAGCTGGTGCTCGAGCGCCTGGCGGTACTGGACATCGAGCAGGGCGCGCGCATGGAGGACATCACGCTCGCCATGACGGAGCTGGCCGAGTCGACGCTGGACATTGCCCTCGCCAGCGCCCGCGAGGAGCTCGACGCGAAGTACGGCGAGCCGCTGAACGAGGCCGGGCAGCGCATCGATTTCTGGGTGGTGGGCATGGGCAAGCTGGGCGCACGCGAGCTCAACGTGTCCTCGGACATCGACCTGATCTACGTCTACGAGGATGCGGGCCAGACCGCTGGCGAGCACTCGATCTCGGCGCATGAATATTTCTCGCAGCTCGCGCGCTGCCTGTACACGCTGATCGGCGACACGACCGAGGACGGTTTCGTGTTCCGCGTCGATCTGGCGTTGCGCCCCAATGGCAACTCCGGCCCGCCGGTGGTGAGCCTCGCGATGCTGGAGGAGTACTTCCAGGTGCAGGGCCGCGAGTGGGAGCGCTTTGCGTGGCTCAAGAGCCGCGTGGTCGCACCGCTGGCGAGTGTGCGCAACGGTCGGGCGCTCGCGTTGCGCTCCATGGTCGCGGCCTTCGTGTATCGCCGCTATCTCGACTATGGCGTCTTCGAAGGCCTGCGCCAGCTGCATCGCAAGGTGCGCGACGAAGCGCAGCGGCGCGCGGCCGGCCGGCCCGAGCGCGCGAATGATGTGAAGCTCTCGCGCGGCGGCATCCGCGAGATCGAGTTCATCGTGCAGCTGCTCCTGGTGGTGCGCGGCGGGCAGTTCCCCGAGATCCGCACGCGGTCCACGCTGAAGGCATTGGACAAGCTCGCCGCGGGCGGGCTGATGAAGCCCGAGAGCGCACGGCGCCTGGCCGAGGCCTACACCTTCTTGCGCCGCGTCGAGCACCGCATCCAGTTCCTCGACGACCAGCAGACGCACCTCTTGCCCACCGTGGACGGCGACCTGTCCTGGATCGCGCGCAGCCTTGGCCTCGCGTGCAACGAGGACGCCTGCGAGTTGATCGAGGGCTTGTGCGAGACGCGCGAATACGTCGCGACCGAATTCGATGCGCTGCTGCACGACGGGCAGTCGCCGAAAGCCGGCAACGGCGGTGGCTGCAAGAGCTGCGGGCCCGCACCGCAGCCGGTGGACAGCGAGGCTTTCGTCGAACGTTTGCCGGTGGCCCTGGGCCAGCGTGTGAAGCGCTGGGCGGAGCAGCCGCGCATCCAGGCGCTGCGCGACGAGAGCAAGCTGCGCCTGGCGAAACTCATCGGGCGTGCCGCCACCGCGATGCAGGACGGGCGCTGCACCATGGACGCGGCCATCCGCTTCGTCGATTGGCTGGAGCCGCTGCTGCGCCGCGAGAGCTACCTTGCCTTGCTGGTCGAGCGGCCCGAAGTGCACAACCGGCTCTTGCGCCTGCTCGGTCTTGCGCGCTGGCCGATCCGCTACCTGATGCTGCACCCCGGCGTGATCGACGAGCTCGCCGATGAACGCCTGCTGCACAGCCGTTTCGACGCGGGCGAGTACATCGGCGATCTCGATGCGCGCCACCAGGCGTGGGAACGTTCGGGGCAGGCCGACGAAGAGTCGCTGCTGGACACACTGCGCCGCGCGCACCATGCCGAGGTCTTCCGCACCCTGGTGCGCGATGTCGAAGGGCACATCACGGTCGAGCAGGTCGCCGACGATCTCTCGGCGCTCGCCGACGCGACGCTGCAATGCACGCTGCGCTGGGCATGGTCGCACCTCAAGCTGCGGCATCGCGAGGTGCCGCGATTTGCGATCGTCGCCTACGGCAAGCTGGGCGGCAAGGAGCTGGGCTACGGCAGCGACCTCGACGTCGTCTTCCTCTATGACGACGAGGACGAACGTTCGCCCGAGGTGTATGGCGCCTTCGTGCGCAAGCTGATCAACTGGCTCACGCTGCGCACGGCGGCGGGCGATCTCTTCGACATCGACACGGCGCTGCGTCCCAACGGCAATTCCGGGCTGCTCGTGGCATCGATGCAAAGCTACGAGAAGTACCAGACCGGCCGCGGCAGCAACACCGCGTGGACCTGGGAGCACCAGGCGCTGACGCGTGCGCGCTTCTGCTCGGGTTTTGCCGATATCGGGCCGAAATTCGAGTCGGTGCGACGAGCCGTGCTGGCCGCCGGGCGCGATGCGGATTCGCTGCGTGCCGAGGTGCAATCCATGCGCGAGAAGGTGCGGGCGGCGCATCCGGTGCGCGGCGGCCTCTTCGATGTCAAGCATGGCGCGGGCGGCATGATGGATGTGGAGTTCGCGGTGCAGTACCTGGTGCTCGCGCACAGCGGGCGGCATCCGCAGCTCATGGACAACGTGGGCAACATCGCGCTGCTGCAGCGCGCCGAGGCTGCAGGGCTGCTGCCGCAGGGCGTGGGCATCGCCGCGGCCGATGCCTACCGCGAGCTGCGCCGCGCGCAGCACAGGGCACGGCTCGATGAGCAGCCCACGCAAGTGCCGCCGGAATCAATGGCTGCGCAAAGCAGCGCGGTGATGACGCTCTGGAAAGCGGTGTTTGGCTGATCGAGGCCTCGTGCGCGAGTGGGCCTGGAGCTCATTGGCGATCGTGTTGGTACTGGGCGCCGCACTGCTGTGGCCGGTGCCTCACGAACTGATCGACTGGCAACCTGCGTTGTGGTGGCGCGAGCCCTGGCGCGCCTTCAGCGCAGTCTTTGTCCACTACAGCGTGCTGCACCTCGCGGCCAATTGCGCCGGCGGCCTTCTGGTGAGCGCACTTGGCCATGCGGCCGGCGTGCCACCGCGCGCCGTGCTGGCCTGGCTGGCCGCATGGCCGCTGACGCAGGCAGGGCTCTTGATGCAGCCCGAGCTCCTGCACTACGGTGGCCTGTCAGGCGTGCTGCATGCGGGCGTGGCGGTGGTCGCGGTGCACTTGCTCATCGCGGGGTCAAGCAGCCAGCGCCGGGTCGCCTCGATCATCCTCGCCGTGCTCGTCGCCAAGGTGTTGCACGAGGCTCCATGGCAAGGCGCATTGCAGCATCGCGAAGGCTGGGACATCGCCATCGCGCCGCTCGCGCATGCGACGGGCATGATCAGCGGGGCGATCTGCGCGGTCATCGCCGAGCTGCTGCATCGACGCGCAAGCCACGCCCCTACCATCGGGCGATGACTCAACGCAAAGCGCACCTGGACACGCTGGCCGTGGCGAGCCTCATCGGCTGCTGCTTTCTCTGGGGCTTGAACCAGGTGGCCGCCAAGGCCGCATTGCCCGAAGTGCCCGCACTGCAGCAGGCGGCGATTCGCTCGCTGGGCGGTGCGCTGCTGGTGTGGCTGTGGGCGGTGTCGCGCCGGCTGCCGCTGTTCGACCGTGACGGCACATTGGGCGGCGGTCTGCTTGCGGGCCTGCTCTTTGCCGCCGAGTTCGCCTGCATCTTCATCGGGCTGCAGTTCACCACCGCATCGCGCATGGTGGTCTTCATCTATCTCTCGCCTTTCGTGGTGGCGCTGGGCATGCCCTTCATCGCGCGCTCGGAGCGCTTGTCCCGCATGCAGCTGCTCGGCTTGTTCGCCGCGTTCGCGGGTGTCGCCTGGGCCTTCGCCGAGGGCTTCAGCAAGCCTGCGGCGGGTGACCGGCAGTGGCTGGGTGACGCACTTGGCGTGACAGCCGGCGTGCTGTGGGGCGCCACCACGCTCGCCATCCGCGGCACGCGGCTCAGCGCCGCGGGTGCAGAGAAGACGCTGCTGTACCAGCTCGCGATCTCGGGCGTGATGCTCGCCATCGCCGCGTCGCTCGGTGGCCCCGCTTGGCCGCATTCGCTGTCGCTGCTGGCCTGGTCGTCGCTCGCCTTCCAGATCGTCGTCGTGAGCTTCGCGAGCTACCTGCTGTGGTTCTGGCTGATGCGCCACTACCCCGCCACGCGGCTCGCGTCCTTCACGCTGCTCACGCCGGTGTTCGGCCTGCTGATGGGCTCGGTGCTGCTCCATGAGCCAATCACCGGGCGGCTGGTGGTGGCGCTGGTGGCGGTGGCCTCGGGCATCCTCATCGTCAATCGACCGGGCAAGGGCTGAGATGCCATCAGGCCCAGGAGCGAGCCGGCCCCTCGAGTGCCGACAGTCCTCAGCTTCGGATGCGCTTGACGAGCGCCGTCGTCGAGTAACCATCGACGAAGCCGAGCGCGTGCGCTTCGCCGCCCCAGCTGCGCACCCACTTCGTTTCTTCCAGCGTCTCGATGTCGTAGTCGCCGCCTTTGACGTAGACCTGCGGCCGCACGAGCTTGAGCAGCTCCACGGGCGTCGATTCATCGAAGAGTGTCACGAGGCTCACGCTTTCCAGCGCGGCCAGCACGCAGGCGCGGTCAGCTTCGGCGTTGAGTGGTCGGTCCGGCCCCTTGCCGAGCATGCGCGCCGACACATCGCTGTTCAGCCCGATCACGAGGCTCGCGCCCAGCGCGCGCGCCTGTTCGAGGTAGCTCACGTGGCCGCGGTGGAGAATGTCGAACACGCCGTTGGTGAAGACCACCGGCTGCGGCAGTAGTGCGACGCGTCGCGCGAGTTCGGCGCGCGGGCAGAGCTTGTCGATGAGGTGCGTCATGGCGCGCATTGTCGCGTGCGTGGCAGGCGGCGGGCAACGGCGGGCCTAGACTGCGCGCATCCGTCACCGAAGGAGACACCCCATGATCACGCTGTGCGGCTTTTCGATTTCCAACTACTACAACAAGGTGAAGATGGTGCTGCTGGAAAAGGGCGTGCCGTTCACCGAGGAGCGCGTGAAGACCGGCAGCAAGGACGAAGCGGTGCTCGCCTGTTCGCCGCTTGCCAAGATCCCGTTCATCCGCACCGAGCACGGCGCCATGAGCGAGAGCCAGGCGATCGTCGACTACATCGAGGCGACGCATCCGCAGCCACCGCTCATCCCGGCCGACCCGTGGCAGGCGGCCAAGGTGCGCGAGCTCATCACCTACATCGACATGCACGTGGAACTGGTGGCGCGAGAGCTGTACACGCAGGCCTTCTTCGGCGGTGAGAAGGACGATGCCACCGCGATACGCGTGCGCAAGAAGCTCGAGAAGAACATCGCCGCGTTCAAGCGCCTTGCGAAGTTCTCGCCCTACATCGCGGGTGATACGTTCACCATGGCCGACTGCGCTGCCTTCGTGAGCATCCCGCTCGTGATCCTTGCGACGAAGACGGTGTATGGCGAAGACCTGATCGCGGCGGCCGGCATCGACTGGAAGCCCTACAGCCAGCTCGTGGGCAGCCGCGCGAGTGCGCAGCGGGTGCTTGCTGATCGCAAGGCCGATCAGGCCGCGAAGTAGCCGATCGAACAGGCAGCAGCCTGCAAGCGGCGAGCGGTCAGGCAGCGTCCACGATCGGCGCCATGCCGGCGTCGGCAATGCCCAACGCGTGCTGCTCGCGCAGCGCGTCGGCCAGCACCTGGGTGTCGCAGTACACGCGCAGCGAGCTCACCTTGCCCCACTTCAGCCGCAGCGCGTGCACGCCCTGGTTGCCGCCCTGCCGGCCGTTCTTCAAGCTGAAGCGGTCGCGCCATTCGACCAGCGCGACGGTATTCCACGGCATGCCGCGCACGGTGATGGACTCGATGTCGAAGCGAAGGTCCGGCAGCACGCGCTTGAGCCTCGCGTACCACGGGCCGATGCTCTGCATGTGGTGTCGCGCGCCGGCGAGTGCGTGGTCGCCGAAGAACACATGCTCCACCTGCGGTCCGAAGGACGCGAGGATGGGCGCGTGGTCGCCGCGGTTGAGCGCATCGAAGGCGCGGCGCAGTTTTCTCTCGACGATGAAGCGATAGATCATCGGGGCTCTCCTGGTGTTGGGCGGAGCGAGTTCTCGACATAGGCGGCGAGGTGGCGCCGCACGGCGAGCCAGTTCGAGGCGTCGCCATGCAGGTGCGTGAGCATCACCGCGCCTTCGATGCTCGCGATGAACACCGTGGCCACTTCCTGCGCCGACACGCCGCGGCGGACCTGGCCGTCGCGCTGGCCGGCGAGCACGATGCGCATCATCAGGTTGTGCCAGGCGGCCATTGCCTCGCGCGCGCGCCGGCGCAGCGCCGGGTCGGCATGGTCGGATTCGATGGCGCTGTTCATGATGGGGCAGCCACCGGGCAGCGGCAGCGCCAGCGTGTCGCCGTCGTAGCTGCCCAGCAGCGCGAGCAGGCGATCGCAAGCGTCGGTCTTGCCTTCGATGGCCGCCAGGAAGCGATCGCGGATCTGCGCGACGGCGTAGTCGAAGGCTTCATTCGCGAGCTCTTCGCGGCTGCCGAAGTGCCGGTACAGCCCGCCTTTCTGGATGCCCGTCACCTCGATCACTGCCGACAAGGGGGCTGACAGGAATCCTTGCCGGTTCATCAGCTCCGCGCTCTTGCGGACAATGTCAGCGCGGGTGCGTTCGCCTTTGGTGGGTGCCTTCATCAAAAGAGACCGATTGGTATCTTTTAATCTTAGCGGGCCCACGATGAATCGGCAAGCACCAATGCAAACGGCCCGCACGAGGCGGGCCGCTGGCTGCGAAAAGGTGGGGAATCAGGCAGGCTTGGTGTCCGGCGCCGGGGTGATGCTCGCCGCGGCGGCGGCCACCTTGTTCGTCACTTCCTTGCGGAAGCGGTTGAGCTCCTGGACGCTCGCGAAGCTGCGTTCCATGAGCAGGCTCATGTTGTGCAGGATGCGCTCGACGACCTTGTTCTCCCACACGGCGTCGAACTGAATCTGCTTGTCCAGCCAGGCTTCCAGCCAGCTCGGGTCGGGCAGGCGGCTCTGGATGGTGTCGCGCGGGAAGAGCTTTTCGTTCACGTGCAGGTTGGTCGGGTGCAGCGCCTGGGCGGTGCGGCGGGCACTGGCCATCAGCACGCCGACCTTGGCGAAGGCGGCGCGCGCTTCGTCGCCGAACTTCTGCATCGCGCGCTTCATGTAGCGCAGGTAGGCGCCGCCATGGCGGGCTTCGTCACGGGCGAGCGTTTCGTAGATGGCCTTGATGACAGGCTCGGTATGCCACTCGGCCGCACGGCGGTACCAGTGGTTCAGGCGGATCTCGCCGCAGAAGTGGAGCATCAGCGTCTCGAGCGCCGGCGCCGGGTCGAATTCGAAGCGGATCTCGTGCAACTCGGCCTCGGTGGGCACGAGGTCGGGCCGGTAGCGCCGCAGGTATTCCATCAGCACGAGCGAGTGCTTCTGCTCCTCGAAGAACCACACGCTCATGAAGGCCGAGAAATCGCTGTCGTCGCGGTTGTCGCGCAGGAACATCTCCGTGGCGGGCAGGGCGGCCCACTCGGTGATGGCGTTCATCTTGATGGTCTTGGCCTGCTCGTCAGTCAGGAGGCTGGCATCGAAGCGATCCCAGGGAATGTCCTTGTCCATGCTCCAGCGCACGGCTTCAAGTTGCTTGAAAAGTTCGGGGTAAAGCATGGTGGCGGCCTCACAAGGGACAGCAATTTTAGGCGGAGGAGTGTGACAACGCCGATGCACACATAAATTCGCTCGTTCGTGCGATTTCCACGCATCCGATTGGCTTTGTCCAGCGTAGAGCCTCCATATGGCGGATAACCTTAGTTACGTCTTGGGGAAACTGACCGCAACATGGCGTGTTGGGGAGAGAAATCAAATGAATCTGCGAGTGAAGAAGTGCCTTTTGGCGGGTTGTGCGGTTTTCGCCCTCGTCGCTGGTCCAGATGCCTTCGCGGCGCCCGCCTGCCCGGCGCTGCTCAACCGCTCCATGCCCCGCCTGCAGGACGAAAAGCCGCAGGACCTGTGCCAATACACGGGCCGGGTCGTGGTGGTGGTGAACACCGCCAGTTTTTGTGGCTACACGCCGCAATACAAGGGTCTCGAAACCCTGAACAGCAAATACGCTGCCCGCGGCCTGGTGGTGCTGGGCTTTCCCTCGAATGACTTCGGCAAGCAGGAGCCGGGCAGCAACCAATCGATTGCCGATTTCTGCGAGAACACCTTCGGCGTCAAGTTCCCGATGTTTGCGAAGTCCCAGGTGGCCGCGAGCGCAGGCGCCGGGCTCAACCCGCTCTTTGCGGACCTGCGCGACAAAACCGGCCAGTCGCCAAAGTGGAATTTCCACAAATACGTGATCGCGCGCGACGGTCGGACCGTGCAGAGTTTTCAAAGTGACGTCGAGCCGGGCAGCCCCGCCTTCGTGCAGGCGATCGAAAAGCTGCTGGCCGAGCAATGAGTTGCGCCATGACGTCGAGAACGCCGGGACGCACCCATGTGCGAATTGTGAAATCGCAGGGAACTCGCACCAAACGATCGCATCGAAGAGTGCAAGTCGCGGTGCCCGGCACTGCCAAGCTGCCGCGACCCGACACGTTTTTCGAGTTGCACAGCCTGTCGGCCTCGCCGACTGAAATCCCGCAGCGGTTCTCCTCCTCCCTCCTCCCTCCCTCCTTCGCTGCGGGGCGCTGTGCAGCCATCTTTCTACCGAAGCCCGCCGCCCGGCGCGGCCGGCTTCATCCCTTTGCACACCGAACGGCAGTGGGCGCCCTGCGCCCCGGCGCGTAAGCCATGGCGCGCATCGCCGTCATCGGCTCGGGCATCTCGGGCCTGTCCGTCGCGCATGGATTGCGCGGTCTCGCGGACGTCACGCTCTTCGAGGCGGGCGACTATTTCGGCGGCCACACGCACACGGTCGACGTCACGCTCGAGGGCCGCACGCACGGCGTGGACACCGGCTTTCTCGTCTACAACGAGCGCACCTACCCGAACCTGATCCGCCTGTTCGCCGAGCTCGGCGTGGACACGGCCGCGTCGGACATGTCGTTCTCCGTCCAGGTACCAGACATCGGCCTGGAGTGGAGTGGCTCGGACATGAACAGCGTGTTTGCGCAGCGGCGCAACCTCGCTCGACCGGCCTTTTGGCGAATGCTGGCGGACATCGTCCGCTTCAACCGCATCACGACGGGTATCGCCGAGCGCGACGCGCAAGACGAGCTGCGCCAGCCAATCGGCGACTTCCTTGCTGACGGGCGCTTCAGTGCCGAATTCCGTGACTGGTATTTCCTGCCGATGATCGGTTGCATCTGGTCCTGCCCGACCGACCAGATGTTGCGCTTTCCCATCGCGACCATGATCCGCTTCTGCCATAACCACGGGCTGTTGCAGATCGCCAACCGGCCGCGATGGTTCACGGTCTCAGGCGGCGCACGCAACTACGTGGACAAGATGGTCCAGGCGATTCCAGACGCCCGCCTGCGCACGCCCGTGCACCGTGTGCGACGCGCCACGCACCCCAATGGCCGGCAGGAAGTCCTCGTCAGTACCGACGCCGGCACCGAGCGCTTCGACCACGTCGTGCTCGCCTGCCACAGCGACCAGGCGCTCGCGCTGCTCGCCGACCCGAGTGCGCACGAGCACGAAGTGCTGGGCGCGATCCGCTACCAGCCCAACCTCGCGGTGCTGCACACCGACACCTCCATGCTGCCGCGCCGGCGCCTCGCCTGGGCGGCCTGGAACTACGAGCGAGCCATCGAAGGCTCGCGCGAGGAGGCCAGCGTCTGTCTGCACTACCTGCTCAATCGCCTGCAGCCGCTGCCGTTCGAGGCGCCTGTGGTGGTGTCGCTGAACCCGGTGCGCGACATCGACCCGGCGTCCGTGCACGGCCGCTTCGACTATGCCCACCCGGTCTTCGATGAAGCTGCCATCGACGCGCAGCGCCGCCTGCCGCGCCTGCAAGGCATCGGCGGCACCTGGTTTTGCGGCGCGTGGACGCGCTACGGCTTTCATGAAGATGGCCTGATGTCGGGGATCGCCGTGGTGAACGCCATCAAGGACGAGCTCGCCGTGCCCGCGGCCGCGCAGGAGGCGGCCTGATGGCGCACGCGCTGATCGGCACCGGCCAGGTGCGGCACGCTCGACTGAAGCCGCTCTTCCATCAATTCGCCTACCCGACCTGGTTCGTGCTGCTGCCCATGCGCAGCCTGCGCGAGGCGCCCTGCAAGGCGCTGCCACGCAACCGCTTCGCCCTCGTGAGCTTCCACGACCGCGACCACGGCGACGGCCGCGCCGATTCGCTGCACTGGCTGGACGAATTGCTGACGCAAGAACGCGTGCGCGACGCAGACGGCGAGGTCTGGCTGCACTGCTACCCGCGCGTGCTGGGCTTTGCGTTCAAGCCGGTGAGCTTCTGGTATTGCCACCGGCGCGACGAGTCGCTCGCGGCCATCGTCGTGGAGGTGAACAACACTTTCGGCGAGCGGCACTGCTACCTGTTGCACGGCGCGTCGCTCGCCTGGGGCCGGGAGCTGCGGGCGGCGAAGGTGTTCCACGTGTCGCCGTTTTGCCAAGTGCTGGGCAGCTACCGCTTCCGCTTCATGCGAACCGACATGCATCCACTGGACGCGAGCCTGCGTATCCAGCCTCCTCGGACGGTCGTGCGCGTGGATCACGACGACGCCGAAGGCCCGCTGCTGCAGACCAGCGTGTCGGGCCGGCTGGCGCCGCTGACCCGGCGCTCGGTGCTCGCCGCGTTCGCGCGGATGCCGCTGCTCACGCTGGGCGTCGTCGCGCGCATCCACTGGCAGGCGCTGAAGCTGTGGAGCCGGCGCGTGCCGTTCGTTCGCAAACCGGACGCGCCGGGCCCCTTCCTGAGTCGTTGAGCGCCATCGCGAAGAACCATCAGAAGACACGGATCCAGACACAGACGACATGAGCAGCAGCACCTTCGCCCCACTGTCTCTCCCCGAATCGGCTCCGGCCGCAGCTCGCGCGGTGTTCCGGTTGATGAAAAACCTGCGGCACGGCACGCTGTCCGTGCAGATGCCCGACGGCACGACGGTGCTGTTCGGCACGCCCGGTGGCGGCGGACTGCGCGCGGCCATTCGCCTGCGCAACTGGACGGTCTGCGCCGAGGCGATGAAGTCGGGCGACATCGGATTCGCCGAAACCTTCATCGCCGGCGACTGGACCACGCCCGACCTCGTCGCCTTGCTGAAGCTCTTCATCGCCAACCGCGACGAGGTGGAGCAGGTGATCTATGGCACCTGGTGGGGCTCTCTGCTTTACCGCGTGAAGCACCTCCTCAACCGCAATTCGCGGGACGGCAGCAAGCGCAACATCCACGCACACTACGACATCGGCAACGAGTTCTACAAGCTGTGGCTGGACCCGACCATGAACTACAGCAGCGCCTGGTTCGACGGCAACCTGGATGCGCCGATGGAGGTGGCGCAATGGGCCAAGGTGCGCCGTGCCCTGCGCGAATGCGGTGTGAAGGCGGGCGACCGGGTGCTGGAAATCGGTTGCGGCTGGGGGGCGCTGGCCGAAAGTGCTGCGCGCGACTTCGGTGCCACGGTGACCGGCGTGACCTTGTCCACCGAGCAGCTCGACTGGGCGCAGAAGCGGCTGGCCGATGCGAAGCTGCCCGGCCAGCTGCGACTGCAGGACTATCGCGACATCGACGATGGACCGTACGACGCCATCGCGTCGATCGAGATGTTCGAGGCGGTAGGGCGCGAGTACTGGCCGGGCTTCTTCAAGACCTTGCGCGAGCAGCTCAAGCCGGGCGGTCGCGCCTGCATCCAGAGCATCGTCATCCGCGACGACCTGTTCGAGCGCTACGTGAAGTCCACCGACTTCATCCAGCAGTACATCTTTCCCGGTGGCTTGCTGCCCAGCCCGAGCGAGTTTCGACGGGCGGCCGGCAGTGCAGGCCTGAAGGTTGTCAACGAGCTGGACTTCGGCGGCGACTATGCCCAGACGCTGCGCCGCTGGCGCGAGCGCTTCCTCGCGGAAGACGCACGCGTTCGGCGCATCGGCTTCGACACGCGCTTCATGCGCATCTGGGAGTTTTACCTCGCGTACTGCGAAGCGGCGTTCGCGACCGGCAACACCAGCGTCATGCAGTTCACGCTCGTGAAGGACTGAGAGACCGGCGCGCGGGCCGTGGCCCCGTGCTGCGGCATCGATGGCCGCGGCCTGCGCAAAAGCATATTCCTCGGCGCACTCGGGCTTTGCGCCGGATTCGTTCGGCCGCCCCTAGACTTGTTCGCATGGCACTCAACCCGCGCATCACCGACTGGAATGGCCAGGTCGCCTGGCTGGTGGGTGCCTCCACCGGCATCGGCCGGGCAACAGCGGCACTGCTGCACTCCCGCGGCGCCCAGGTGGTGGTGTCGGCCCGGCATGCGAAGGCCTTGCTCGGATTCGAGACAGAGCGACCCGGCAGCCTCGGCGTGCCGCTGGATGCCACCGATGCCCGCGCGGTCGCCGCGGCCCGCGACACCATCGTCGGGCGCTTCGGCCGCATCGACCTCGCGATGTACTGTGCCGGTACCTACAAGCCGATGCGTGCGACGCACTTCGACCTCGCCGAGATGCTTGCTCACCAGCGCGTCAACTACGAGGGCGCGCTGCACCTGCTCGATGCCGTGCTGCCGGTGCTGACCGGCCAGAAGGCGGGCCACCTCAGCCTGGTGTCCAGCGTCGCGGGCTACCGCGGGCTGCCGAAGGCGCTGGCCTACGGCCCGACCAAGGCGGCACTCATCAACCTCGCCGACGTGCTCTACATGGACCTGCATCCGCTGGGGATCGGCGTGTCGGTGGTGAACCCCGGCTTTGTCGAGACGCCGCTCACCGCCGGCAATGATTTCAGGATGCCTGCGCTCATCACGCCCGAGCAAGCCGCGCAGGAGATCGTCGGCGGCTGGGAGGCGGGGGAGTTCGAGATCCACTTCCCCAAGCGCTTCACGCGCTGGCTCAAGCTGCTGAGCCACCTGAGCGATGCGATGTACTTCCGTGCGATGAGGCGGGCCACGGGGCTGTGATGATGAACACCAGGTCCCACGACCCGCGCGTGCAGCACGTCGTCACCTTGTTCGAAACGCTGACGCTGGCCGACGTCAAGCGCCTGTCGCACTACTACGCATCGAATGCGCGCTTCAAGGACCCGTTCAACGACGTGCACGGCGTGCCGGCGATCGAGCGCGTGTTCGCGCACATGTTCGAGGCTTTGCACGAGCCGCGCTTCGTCATCCGCGATGCCATCGTGCAAGGCGACCAGTGCTTTCTCACCTGGGACTTCCTCTTCCGATTCAAGCGCTTCAACGATGCGGTGCAGACGGTGCACGGCGGTTCGCACTTGCGCTTCGACGCCGAGGGCCTGGTGTGCCTGCATCGCGACTATTGGGACGCCGCCGAGGAGCTCTACGAAAAGCTGCCGCTGGTGGGCGCGCTCATGCGCTGGCTCAAGCGCCGCGCGACATCCTGAGGGTTCGCTGTAGGACAAGACGGATTGCCGCTGTGGGCTTCGTCCCCGGGCGGTAGCGAAGCTCCAACCCTTGTCGCGCCTTGTTGCGAAACGCAGCCGGCCGGGGCCGGTCCAAGCGTGCATGTCCACTGCGCGATGCGCACGAGAAGGAGCATCACATGACCCGACACTTCGACATGCGAACCACTGCGATTGCGACCGTGACCGCAGCCGTGACGACGCTCGCCACCTTCGGCGCCCAGGCCATCGAAGCCATGCAATGGAACCCGCAGGCTGGCTCGGCCACGCTCGCGTCCGAGGAGGCTTACGCCACCCACACTGCGTGGGCCACGGACCTTGGCGAAGCGACGCAGTTTCATGACGCCATCGCGCGCGACACGATAACGTCGCGCGCCGACGTCAAGGCCGACCTGAAGATGGCCAAGAGCCGCGGCCTGGTCAACGACACCGGCGAGGGCGGCGCATCCGACCGTGTGCTCGCGCAGCGCGAGGCCTTCGTCCACGAGGAGCACGACCGCCTGGTTGCACTCAACAATCAACCGGCCGCCGACCCGATCGGCGAGATGATCTCCGCGATGGCGCCACCGAACGACTGGTTCTCCGACACCGCCTACGAGTCTTACACGCCTGACAGCTTCGAAGTCCTCAGCATGGCCGAGTACATGCCGCAGGACTTCGTCTACACGCTGCCGGCCGACGAGCAGGGCCAGCCCTTGGCGCGACGCGACGAGACGCTTGCCATGCGCTGATCGAGCCTGTTAGCGCAGCCAGCCCTTGTTCCTGAAATACAGGAACGGGGCGGCCACCGAGGCGATCATCAGCCCAAGCGCATAGGGATAGCCGAGCGACCAGTCGAGCTCAGGCATGGCCTTGAAATTCATGCCGTAGATGCTGGCGATCAGCGTCGGTGGCAGCAGCGCGACGCTTGCCACCGAGAAGATCTTGATGATCTTGTTCTGGTTGATGTTGATGAAGCCGACGGTCGCGTTCATCAGGAAGTTGATCTTGTCGAACAGGAAGGTCGTGTGGCTGTCGAGCGAGTCGATGTCGCGAAGAATCTGCCGGGCTTCCTCGAACTGCTCGGCATTGAGCATGCGGCTGCGCATCATGAAACTCACTGCGCGGCGCGTGTCCATCACGTTGCGGCGAATGCGCCCATTCAAGTCTTCCTCCCGCGCGATGGCCGACAGCGCCTCGCCGGCGGTGTTGTCGTTCACGTCCTGCTTGAGCACGCGGTTGCTCACGGCTTCGAGGCTGTCGTAGATGCCTTCCAGCGCATCGGCGCTGTACTCGGCATCGGCGTCATAGAGCTTGAGCAGCACGTCTTTCGCGTCTTCGATCAACGCGGGGATGCGTCGAGCGCGAAGGCGCAGCAAGCGGAACACCGGCAGGTCCTCCGCGTGCACCGAGAACAGCACGCCCTTGAACAAGATGAAGGCCACGCGCACGTTGCGCGGCGTCTCGCCGTCGTCGATCAGGAAGTCGGAACGGATGTGCAATTCGCCGCTGTCTTCCTCATAGAAGCGCGCGGACTCTTCCAGGTCATCGTCGACCGCATCTTCGGGGATGGTCACGCCGAAGTGCTGTGCGATCCAGCCCTTTTCCTCGGGCGTGGGCTGCTCGAGGTCGACCCACACCGGCTGCACGTGGGCCAGTTCGTCGAGACTTTCGATTTCTTCCTGGAACAGCCGGCCGTTGGCCAGCGTGAAAACGTTCAGCATGGGTGCTCCGGCAAGGCGAAGGCGCGGGAACGCGCCTTCGGGGCCTGGGTGCTAGCGGTTGCGGGGGAAGTCTGCGACCGTCTCACCCCGGTCGGGGCCTGCGTCAGGGCGCGGGCCTGCTGGAGTGGACGGTCACCGAGTAGGGGGCACGTCCAAGTCGGAACTCCGAGGAGCAGCAAAGACCGAAATTATGGCATTCGCCGAGGCTGCCGTGGCCGGGTGTTAGCGCTGGTGTCATTCGCTTGTCACACCCCCCGAACGCGTGCACACTGGGCCTCATCGACCCCGCGTCGAACCCGCACCGAATGCGCTTCCCGAGCCCTCTGCCTGCCCACGACATCTCGTCGATTCCCTTCCCGTTGCCCGGCCTTCCAAACCTCCCCAGATTCCCCCGTCATCCGAAGCGCATTCCACACCCCACCTTTTCCCGCCTCTTCTCAATTCCCCGGTTCCCTCACCCCCTGTGAAAGGAGTACCCATGAACCTGACGATCAGCGGTCACCATCTCGAAGTCACCCCGGCACTGCGCGAGTATGTGCTCACCAAGCTAGACCGCGTCACGCGTCATTTCGACCAGGTGGTGGATATCAACGTGCTGTTGTCAGTCGAAAAGCTCAAGGAAAAGGAGCGCAGGCAGAAGGCCGAAGTCACGGTTCACGTGAAAGGCAAGGACATCTTCGTGGAGAACAGCCACGAGGACCTGTACGCCGCCATCGATCAGCTGATGGACAAGCTCGACAGGCAGGTCTGCCGTCACAAGGACAAGATCAGCGACCACCACCATGTGGCAGCCAAGCGGATGGACGCCACACCAACCTGACACCGCCTTGAAGGTAACAGTGTCAACCAAAGCGGCCTTCGGGCCGCTTTTTGCTGCATATCGCACATCCCCACGAAGAGGGGGCCCAGTGGCGTTGCTGCGATGCAGCAGCCCGGTGCAAAATCTTCCGACTTGTTCGCACGTCGATTTTTATAATTTGCTGACCCGGCCGAAAGCGGGTGGCTGCCCAAGCCCAAGAGGTTGAAGGCGGCGCCTGAACCCCTATGAACCGTCTCGCCGCCATCCTGCCCGCCAGCAACGTCCTCGTCGACGTGGACTCCACGAGCAAGAAGCGCGCGTTCGAGCACGCCGGACTTCTGTTCGAAAACCAGCACGCCATTGCGCGTGCCACCGTCACCGACAACCTCTTCGCCCGCGAGCGGCTCGGCTCCACCGGGCTTGGCCATGGCGTGGCCATCCCGCACGGCCGCATCAAGGGCTTGAAGAACCCGCTTGCTGCCGTGTTGCGCGTGCAGCAGCCGATTCCCTTCGACGCGCCGGACGACGAGCCAGTGGCGCTGCTCATCTTCCTGCTCGTGCCCGAGGCAGCGACGCAGCGGCACCTGGAAATCCTCTCGGAAATTGCCGAGATGCTGAGCGACCGTGAGTTGCGCGAGCGCCTGAAGACCGAAGGTGACGCCGCCAAGGTCCACGAGCTCATCTCCAATTGGGAACCGCTCAAATCGGTCGCCTGAGTCGCCCGCCCCGGCGGCGCCGCGTGTCCGGCGCTCGGTTGTTGTACCTTCGTGCTTCCTGCACTCAGGCATGACGCGTGAAACCCACCAGCATCAGCGCTGAAGCGCTCTTCGAAGAACACCGGCCCTCCCTGCGCTGGGAATGGATCGCGGGCCATGCCCACCCCGAGCGGCGATTCGACGAGGCGGCGGTGCGCAACGCCCAGTCGGCCGCTGACCTGGTCGGCTATCTCAACTACATCCACCCGTACCGCGTGCAGCTTGTCGGCCGGCGCGAGGTGGCCTATCTCAGCCAGTCGACGCCCGATGTGATCGAGCGGCGCATCTCGCGCATCGTCACGCTCGAGCCGCCAGTGCTCATCGTGGCCGATGCGCAGACGCCGCCCGACAAGCTCGTGGCGATGTGTGACCGGGCCGACATCCCGCTCTTCGTCACGGATGAGTCGGCCGGCCATGTCATCGACGTGGTGCGCGGCTACCTGGGCCAGCTCTTCGCGGAGCGCACCACGCGCCACGGCGTGTTCATGGACATCCTGGGCCTGGGCGTGCTGCTCACGGGCGAATCGGGCCTCGGAAAGAGCGAACTCGGCCTGGAATTGATCTCCCGCGGACACGGCCTCGTGGCCGACGATGCGGTCGATCTCTACCGCGTGTCACAGACCTCGCTGGACGGCCGCTGCCCCGAGCTGCTGCTCAACCTGCTCGAAGTGCGCGGCATCGGCCTGCTGGACATCAAGGCCATCTTCGGCGAGACGGCGGTGCGCCGGAAGATGCGGCTCAAGCTCATCGTGCACCTCGTGCGCAAGGAGACGCTGGAGCGCGAGTTCGAACGGCTGCCGTACGAGCCGCTGTACGAGGACATCCTCGACGTGCCCGTGCGCAAGGTGGTGATCGCGGTGGATGCCGGCCGAAACCTGGCCGTGCTGGTGGAGGCTGCGGTGCGCAATACGATCCTGCAACTGCGCGGCATCGACACTTACCGCGAATTCATCGAGCGGCACCAGAAGGCGATGACCAAACCCGAATGAATGGGGCCCCCCAGTCGCTGCGCTCCTGCCCCCGAGGGGCGCCGCCTGGCGGACCGGCGAAGCCGGTCCCGCGGGCGTGGCTTGATGGGGCCAGGCGCTTCGCTTTCTGGCTTTCGCGCGTGGGCTATTTCGAGGTTCTGTGGGGGCAATTTTTCTTCGTGCAGGCGGCGTACAGGGACAGTGAGTGCTCCTGCAGCTCGAACCCTCGGCTTTGCGCCACCGTCTTCTGCCGCTTCTCGATTTCCGCGTCGAAGAATTCCTCGACGCGGCCGCAGTCCATGCACACGAGGTGGTCGTGGTGCTTGCCCTCGTTGAGCTCGAACACCGACTTGCCGGTCTCGAAATGGTTGCGTGACAGCAGGCCGGCTTGCTCGAACTGCATGAGCACGCGGTAGACGGTGGCAAGGCCCACGTCGGAACCTTCGGCGAGCAGGACCTTGAACACGTCCTCGGCCGTCAGGTGCCGCTGGGTGGATTTCTGGAAGACCTCGAGGATCTTGATGCGTGGCAGCGTGGCCTTCAGCCCGCTGCTCTTGAGTTCGTCGGCGTGTGTCATGGGAGCTCCACCGCGTGTCGGCCGCCCACGGCCCACCCGCTAGAATCGCTCGATCATATCGAGGTTGGCGCCCGCTGCCGGCGTTCCCATCGTCACCATGCGTTCGCTTTCCCGTTCGTCTGTCATTTCCATGTTCGTCGCCGTGTCGTCCGCCAGCGCGATGCTGTCCGGCTGCGAATCGCTCCAGTCCTCCGACAATTTCCTCGGCGTGGTCACGCCCTACAGGGTCGAGGTGGTGCAAGGCAACGTGGTCACCAAGGAGCAGGCACAGGCGGTCAAGCCGGGCATGAACCGCGCGCAGATCCGCGACATCCTCGGCGCGCCGCTCGTCACCGACGCCTTCCACCAGAATCGCTGGGATTACGTCTTCACCATCCGCCGCCAGGGCGCCGAGCCGCAGCATCGCAGCGTCGTCGTGCTGTTCGACGGCGACACGATGAAGAGCATCGACACCGGCGGCGAGTTGCCTGCCGAGCGTGATTTCGTCGCCTCCATCGACACCTTCAAGACGAAGCGCAATGCGCCGCCGCTGGCGCTGACCGACGATCAGGTCAAGGCGCTGCCGCTGCCGAAGAAGGCCGAGGTCGCGGAAGAGGCGGCGGCCGCCTCGGCGCCCACACGCAGCTACCCGCCGCTCGAGGCGCGCTGATGCAGCCGCTGCGCATTGCCATCGCCGGCGCGTCCGGCCGCATGGGCCGCATGCTCATCGAAGCCGTGAGCGACGCCGAAGGCCTTGTGCTGGCGGGCGCGCTCGACATGCCCGGCTCGCCCGCAATCGGCGTTGATGCCACTGCGTTCCTCGGCAAGACGAGCGGCGTGGCGATCACCTCCGATCTCGATGCAGGCCTGGCCAATTCGCAAGTCCTGATCGACTTCACCCGGCCCGAGGGCACGATGGCGCACCTCGCCGCCTGCGACAAGCTCGGGGTGAAGCTGGTCATCGGAACCACGGGCTTCAGCGAGGCGCAGAAGACGCAGATCACTGAACACGCACGCCGCGTGGCAGTCATGATGGCGCCCAACATGAGCGTCGGCGTGAACGTGGTGCTCAAGCTGCTGCAGACAGCGGCCCGCGCGCTCGACCATGGCTTCGACATCGAGGTGATCGAGGCGCACCACCGCCACAAGGTCGATGCACCCAGCGGCACCGCGCTCGCGCTCGGCGAGGCAGTCGCCAAGACGCTCGGCCGCGACCTGAAGGACTGCGCCGTGTATGGCCGCGAGGGCATCACCGGCGAGCGCGACCCGTCCACCATCGGCTTTGCCACGGTGCGCGGCGGCGACATCATCGGCGACCACACCGTGCTCTTCGCGGGCATCGGCGAGCGCATCGAGATCACGCACAAGGCCACCAGCCGCGCCGTGTTCGCCCAGGGCGCCCTGCGTGCCGCGCGCTTCCTAGCCGGGCAGCCTGCGGGCCTGTTCAGCATGGACGACGTCCTCGGCATCTGAATCACAGCTTGGCACCGAAAGGCCACCGATGAGCGGCTTGCAGCACTTCTGGCAACAAGGCGACGCCATCACGCGCAGCGTGGCGGTGCTCCTGCTCTTGATGTCCATCAGCGCGTGGGTGGTGATCTTCTGGAAGGGCTGGCTCCTGCGCCGCGTGCGCCTGGACATCAACCGCGCCGTGCCCGCCTTCTGGGCCGCGGCCGACCTGCAGACCGGCCGCGACCAGCTCGTGGCATTCGACCGCGAAGGCGTGCTCGAACCTCTGCTGAGCGCTGCGATGGCAGCGCCCAATGCCAACACGCTCGAAGCCCGCGGCCACGTCGATTCGCAGCTCACGCGCCGCCTGCGCGACGCGCTGCATGCGGTGCTGGCGCAGCTGCAATACGGCCAGGTGCTGCTCGCCTCCATCGGCAGCACGGCACCGTTCATCGGCCTCTTCGGCACGGTCTGGGGCATCTACAACGCGCTGGGCGCCATCTCCTCGGCCGGCTCCATCACCATCGAGCGCGTCTCCGGCCCGGTCGGTGAGGCGCTGGTGATGACCGCCGCCGGCCTCGCGGTGGCGATTCCCGCGGTGCTGGCCTACAACATCTTCGGCAAGCGAGTGGCCGCGAGCGAGGCCGACCTCGAAGGCTTCGCGCATGACCTGCGCGAGATGATCACCGACGCTGCCGCCCGGCCCGCTGCGGCCCAGTCCGCCGCCTGAGCACCGCCATGGCATTCGGACGCCTGGAACGCACGAGCGGCCCGCAGCCGATGAGCGACATCAACATGACGCCGCTGATCGACGTGATGCTGGTGCTGCTGGTGATCTTCATGATCACAGCGCCGCTGATGACCTCCAGCCTCAAGCTCGACCTCCCCAAGACCGACGCCGCGCAGCCGGCCGACACGCCCAGCTACGTGTCGGTGGCCATCGACCCGCAAGGCAAGCTCTACGTCGGCGACGAGGCCGTGGACGCCGCCGTCTTCGCCCAACGCATGTCCGAGACGGCGAAGAAGAACCCGCAGACCGAGGTGCAGCTGCGCGCCGACAAGACCGTGCCCTACGGCCAGGTGGCCGAGCTCATCGGCATCGTCCAGAAAGCCGGCTTGAGCCGCATCGGCTTCGTCGCCCAGCCGACGAAATGAAGAAGGCGGGCACGTGGCCCGCCTTGTTTCTTCACGCCGTGTTCAGGACTGGGGTTTCAGGTATTTGGCGAAGAACTCTTCCATCGCGCCATAGAACTCGAACTGGTTCTCCTCGTTGTGGAAGCCATGGCCTTCGTTGTCCTTGACCATGTAGCGCACTTCCACGCCGCGCTTCTTCAGCGCCTCCACCACCTGATCGCTCTCCGCCTTGTTCACCCGCGGGTCGCGCGCACCCTGGGCGATGAACAGCGGCGTCTTGATCTTGTCCACGTTCAGCGCCGGTGAGGTGGCGGCAAGGCGCTCCTTGTCGCGCTCGGGGTGCCCGACCATCGCCTGCATCTTCTCGAGCATCGGCTTCCAGTAGGGCGGGATGGTGTTCATGAAGGTGAAGAGGTTGCTCACGCCCACGTAGTCGACCGCAGCCGCATACAGGTCGGGGGTGAAGGTGACCCCCGCAAGCGTGGTGTAGCCGCCGTAGCTGCCGCCGTAGATGCCCACGCGCTTGGGGTCGGCGATGCCTTGCTTGATGAGCCACTGCACGCCATCGGTCACGTCGTCCTGCATCTTCAGGCCCCACTGGCCGAAACTCGCTTCCCAGAACTGCCGGCCGAAGCCGGTGGAGCCGCGGAAGTTCATCTGCAGCACGCAGTAGCCGCGATTGGCGAGGAACTGCACCTCGGGGTTGTAGCCCCAGAGGTCGCGCGCCCACGGGCCGCCGTGCGGGTTGACGATGCACGGCAGGTTCTTGTCGCCGCGGCCCACCGGCAACGTGAGGTAGCCGTTGATCTTCAGGCCGTCGCGGCTGGTGTAGCTCACCGGCGTCATCGGCGCCATGTCGCGCTCGGGGATGGACGGATTGATGTCGGCGAGCTTGGCGAGCGTGCCGGCCT
Source organism: uncultured Comamonadaceae bacterium (assembly GCA_966211955.1). Classification (GTDB taxonomy): domain Bacteria; phylum Pseudomonadota; class Gammaproteobacteria; order Burkholderiales; family Burkholderiaceae_C; genus Albitalea. The sequence continues at coordinate 37,240 of CBIHOF010000006.1, forward strand.
TCGCGTCGTAGACGTAGCGAGTGCCGGGTGTCTTGTCGTTGGAGGCGGCGACGATGAACTTGTCCTCGGCACGGGTCGCGCTCTGCAGCGTGATCTCGTAGCCCGGCAGCTTGGCCTCGAGCTGGCCATACAAGGCCTCGTCCTTCGCATCGAAGAACCGGTGCCCGGTCTTGGCCGTCTGGAAATCGGCGTGCGTCAGCACCTTGCGCAGGCGCGACCATTCCGCGCCGACGAGGTCTGCCTCGGGGTGTTCGTACAGCACCTTTTCAGCATCGGGCCTGGCCGGGTCGATGAGCACCAGCGCCGACTTGTCGCGGCCGCGGTTGGACAGCGCATACAGCCGCTTGTTGTCGGCGGTGAAGAAGAGCGGGTTGACCTCGGTCTTGAAGTCGGTGGTGACGATGGTCTTGAACGCGCCGGTGGCCCCGGTGCGGTACAGCAAGGACGTGTCGGTGCCATCGCTCGTGGTGGCCACGCGCACGCGGCCGGCGTGGTCGGTGGTCCAGGACACGACGTTGCCCGGGTTCCGGGCCACGAGCGTCGCACGGCCGGTCTTCAGGCTCACGCGGAAGATGTCGAACACCTTCGGGTCGCGCTTGTTGTGGCTGATGAGCACGTGGTCCGGGTCGTCGGGCAGGTCGTTCTCCAGCGATGCGCGCACGCCGGGGTAGGGCGTCAGGTCTTCCACCTTGCCGGTGCGGGTGTCCACCGACACCACGTGGAAGTTCTCGTCGCCGCCGAAATCCTTCACGTAGAGGATGTGGTTGCTGCCCTTCCAGAAATACTGGCCGATGTCGCGTGCGGTCTCCTGCGTCAGCTGCCGGGGCTCACCCTGCGGCTCGCTGCCCTTGAGCGGCTGCACGAAGATGTTGCGCCGGCGCGCCTCGCCCGTGGGCTGCATGAAACTCAGGGTCTTGCCGTCCTCGGAGAGGCGGAAGAAGGCCTTGGGCGAGTTCTTGAAGAAATCCTTGACGGGGTAGGCCGGCGGCGTGGCTGCCGGGGCGGGGGCGCCAGCCTGGGCGAAGGCGCTTGCCGCACAGCTCGTGGCCACGGCGAGCGCTGCCGCCATGTGTGCGGCCGATCGGACGAGGGTCATGGAAAACCTCCTGATCTTGTGAGGGCCGCATGATGCGCCGGCTGCACGCCCCTGCGCCATCCCATGCGATGAACCGCCGTCCGGCGGGGATGGACTGCAAATGCAGGGGTTCCGGCATCGAGCGGCGCCGGAATGCGAGGGTCCGCTTCCTATAATCTGCCGACTCTTTCCGGCCGACTGAACGCCCCACCGGAACGTCCCCTCATCCAGTCGGCCAGCCTGGCCCCACCCGCATGAATCCTGACTTCAAACCCGACGAGATCGAGAGCGCCGCCCAGGCTGCCTGGAACGCCCGCGACGCCTACCGCGTGAACGAGGACGCCTCGCGCCCCAAGTTCTACGCCTGCTCGATGCTGCCCTACCCCAGCGGCAAGCTGCACATGGGGCACGTGCGCAACTACACCATCAACGACATGATGGCCCGCTACCTGCGCATGAAGGGCTTCAACGTCCTCATGCCCATGGGCTGGGACGCCTTCGGCCTGCCTGCGGAAAACGCCGCCATCGACAAGAACGTGGCGCCTGCCCAATGGACGCGCGACAACATCGCCGACATGAAGTCGCAGATGCAGCCGCTGGGCCTCGCCTTCGACTGGTCGCGCGAGATCGCGACCTGCGACCCGGCGTACTACAAGTGGAACCAGTGGTTCTTCCTGAAGATGCTGGAGAAGGGCCTGGCCTACAAGAAGACGCAGGTCGTCAACTGGGACCCGGTCGACCAGACCGTGCTCGCCAACGAGCAGGTGGTGGACGGCAAGGGTTGGCGAAGCGGGGCGCCGGTCGAGCGCCGCGAGATTCCCGGCTACTACCTCGCGATCACGCAGTACGCCGATGAGCTGCTGGCCAACGTGGCCGACCCCGCCGCGCCCAACTACCTGAGCGGCTGGCCCGAGCGCGTGAGGCTGATGCAGGAGCACTGGATCGGCAGGAGCGAAGGCGTGCGGTTCGCCTTCCCGCACGAGATCAAGGACGAGCGCGGCCAGCTCATCCAGGACGGTCGCCTCTGGGTCTTCACCACGCGCGCCGACACCATCATGGGCGTCACCTTCTGCGCCGTGGCGGCCGAGCATCCGCTGGCCACGCATGCCGCCAAGACCAACCCCAAGCTCGCCGCTTTCATCGAGCAGTGCAAGAAGGGCGGCACCACCGAGGCCGAGCTCGCCCTGAAAGAGAAAGAGGGCCTGCCCACGGGGCTCTTCGTCAAGCATCCGCTGACCGACGAGCCGGTGGAGGTGTGGGTCGGCAACTACGTGCTCATGGGCTATGGCGACGGCGCCGTCATGGGCGTGCCGGCGCATGACGAGCGCGACTTCGCCTTCGCCAAGAAGTACGGCATCGACATCCTGCAGGTCATCGCCGTCGACGAGGAAGAGTTCAGCTACGACCACTGGCAGGATTGGTACGGCGACAAGCAGCGCGGCTTCACCATCAACTCCGACAACTTCAGCGGCATGCCGTACAAGGTGGCGGTGGATGCGGTGGCGGCGGCGCTCGCGGCCCGCGGCCTGGGCGACAAGAAGACCACCTGGCGCCTGCGCGACTGGGGCATCAGCCGCCAGCGCTACTGGGGCACGCCGATCCCCATCATCCATTGCCCCAAGTGCGGCGACGTGCCCGTGCCCGAGAAGGACCTGCCCGTCCTGCTGCCCGAAGATCTCGTGCCCGACGGCAGCGGCAACCCGCTCAACAAGAGCGCGAACTTCCTGAACGTGGCCTGCCCGAAGTGCGGCGCCGATGCGAAGCGCGAGACCGACACGATGGACACCTTCGTGGATTCGGCCTGGTACTACATGCGCTATTGCTGCCCGGACAGCCACGACAAGATGGTGGACGAGCGCAACGATTACTGGATGCCGATGGACCAGTACATCGGCGGCATCGAACATGCGGTGCTGCACCTGCTGTATGCGCGCTTCTGGACGAAGGCCATGCGCGACATCGGCCTCGTGACGTTCGACGAGCCCTTCACCAAGCTCTTCACGCAGGGCATGCTGCTCAACGAGAGCTACTACCGCGAAATCGGGCCGAACAAGTTCCGCTGGTTCTATCCGAGCGAAGTGGTCGTCCAGTACGACGACAAGGGCCACCCCGTGGGTGCGACCGCGAAGGAAGACGGCGAGCGCGTCGAGCTTGGCGGCATCGAGAAGATGTCCAAGTCCAAGAACAACGTGGTCGAGCCGCGCGACATCATCGCGCGCTTCGGTGCCGACACCGCGCGGCTGTTCACGATGTTCGCGGGCCCGCCGGACCAGAGCGCGGCGTGGTCGGACACCGGCGCCGAAGGCTCCTTCCGCTACCTTCGCCGCCTGTGGAATTTCGGCGTGAAGCATGCCGATCGCATCCAGCGCGCCGGTCACAACCACGAAGGCCTTTCCGCCGGCGCGAAGGACTTGCGCCGCGAGGTGCACACCCTGCTGCGCCAGATCAGCCACGACTACGACCGCCTGCAATACAACACCGTGGTGTCGGGCGCGATGAAGCTGCTCAATGCGCTCGAAGGCGCGAAGCTCGCGGACACGGCCGCCGACGACGCGGCGCTGCGCGAGGCAGTGAGTGTGCTGCTGCGTGGGCTGTACCCGGCCGCGCCGCACATCGCCCACGGTCTGTGGACGGAGCTTGGCTACGCGAAGGTGCATGGCGACCTGATGGACGTCGACTGGCCCAAGGTGGACGTGGCGGCGCTGGTGCAGGACGAGATCGAGTACGTGCTGCAGGTCAACGGCAAGCTGCGCGGCTCGGTGAAGGTGCCGGCGTCGGCGGAGAAGTCGGCCATCGAGGCGGCCGCGTTGGCCAGCCCCGAGTTCGAAAAATTCTCCGAGGGCAAGTCGGTCAAGAAGATCGTCATGCCCCCTGGCCGCTACCTCATCAACGTGGTGGTGTAGATGACGGCCCCCCAGTCGCTGCGCTCCTGCCCCCGAGGGGCGCCACCTGGCGGACCGGCGGAGCCCGCTCCACGGGCGTTGTTTGATTCGCGCTTTGCTTCGCTTGCTCTCCCTCATCCCGGCGGACGCCGGGATCCATCGGCGTCGCCATGAATACGCGTCGTGGCTTTCTCATGTCGGCCGTTGCCGCCACCACGCTCGCCGGCTGCGGCTTCGAGCTGCGGCGTGCGCCCGAGCTGCACTTCCGCTCGATCGCGCTGGCTGGCTTCGCGGCGCGCTCGCCGCTGGCCGAGGAACTGCGCCAGAACATCAACGCCAGCCAGACCACGCTGGTGGTGGAATCGCTCGGGCAGGCACAGGTGGTGCTCGACGCCATCAGCGATGCGCGCGAGCGTGGCGTGGTGGCCAGCACGGCGGCGGGACAGGTTCGCGAACTGCAGTTGCGCACGCGCTTCGTGTTCAAGCTGCGCAGCGCCTCGGGCCGCGAGCTCATCCCGACGACCGAGCTGCTCCTCAGCCGCGACATGAGCTACAGCGAGAGCGTGGCGCTCGCCAAGGAACAGGAGGAAGCCCTGTTGTTCCGCATCATGCAAAGCGATATCGTGTCCCAAGTGATGCGGCGATTGGCCGCCGTGCAAAACCCCTGAGAGCTGATGCAAGTTCGACACGAACAGCTCGCCGCCCACCTGAACAAGGGCCTGCGCCCGATCTATACCCTGTGGGGCGACGAGCCCTTGCTGTCCCAGGAGGCGGGCGACGCCATCCGCGCGGCGGCGCGCGCGGCCGGGCACACCGAGCGCCAGGTGCACACCGTGCAGGGCGCGCATTTCAACTGGAGCGGGCTGATCGGCGCGTCGCAAGCCATGAGCCTGTTCTCCGACAAGCAGATCATCGAGATCCGCATCCCGTCCGGCAAACCCGGCAAGGAAGGCTCCGAGGCGCTGCAGCGCTATTGCGAGACGCTGTCGGATGATGTGGTCACGATCGTCTTTTTGCCGAAGCTCGACCGCCAGCAGCAAGCCGGCGCCTGGTTCACGGCGCTCGATGCGGCCGGCGTGACGGTGCGCTTCGACCCCATCGACCGCAAGCTGCTGCCGCAGTGGATCGCGCAGCGGCTCTCGGCGCAAGGTCAACGTGTGCAAGGCGGCGACTCAGGGCAGCAGACGCTCGCATTCTTTGCCGACCGCGTGGAGGGCAACCTGCTCGCGGCGCACCAGGAAATCCAGAAGCTCGCCCTGCTGTACCCGGCCGGCGAGTTGAGCTTCGAGCAGATCGAGGCGGCGGTGCTCAACGTGGCGCGCTACGACGTCTTCAAGCTTGGCGAAGCGGTGCTGGCCGGCCAGGTGGCGCGGGCTCTGCGCATGCTCGATGGCCTGCGCGCCGAGGGCGAGGCGGCGGTGCTCGTGCACTGGACGCTGGCCGAGGACATCCGCGGCCTCAAGCGCGTGAAGGACGCGATGGCCAGCGGCAAGCCCCTGCCGATGGCGCTGCGCGATGCGCGGGTGTGGGGCGCGAAGGAGCGGCTGTTCGAGCGCGCCGTGCCGCTGATGACCGACAACGCCTTGTCCGAACTGCTGCACGCGGCGCAGGTCTGCGACGGCCTGGTGAAGGGCTTGCGGCACCCTGACTGGCCGAGCGAGGCGTGGGAAGGCCTGAAGCGGCTGGTGCTGATGACGATGCAGTGGACGGCGGCCTCCGGTGCGGCATCGCGCGGTCGCACGGTGGTGAACCGGCTCGCGCTGGGCGCTTGAGCTTGCAGACACACCCAGGCCGATCGCCAGGGTTCTGACCCCGCGCGCAGCCGCGATCAGTAGCCGCGAGCCCGATCCACGAGGTGCTCGATCGGCGCACCCGCCCGCAGTGCCGCCACGTTCTTTGCGACGACGGCACTCGCGCTGCGGGCGTCCGTCGACGCGGCCACGTGCGGCAGCACGGTGATGCGCGGATGCAACCAGAAGGCATGGCCCGCCGGCAGCGGCTCGGCGCGGAACACGTCGAGCACTGCGCGCGAGAGTTGCCCCGTGTCCAATGCGTTGATCAGATCGGCGTCCACCACGTGAGCGCCGCGAGCGAGGTTGATGAATGCCGCCCCGCGCTTCATCTGCGCGAAGAGCGTCGAGTCGAACAGCGATGTCGTCGCGTCGGTCAGCGGAAGCAGGTTGATGACGATGTCCGTGCGCGCCAGCACATCGGGCAACGTGCCCAGACCGTCGGCGCGGCTCCATCCGAGCGTGCGGTAGCCCTGTTCCTGCAGGCGCTCGGTCACGGTCCGGCCCATCTGGCCCAGGCCGAGGACGGCCACGGTGATCTCATCCGCGCGCAGCTGTGCATGCTGGCGCCAGCGAGCGTCGCGCTGCTGCGCTTCGTAGTCGAAGAAGCGCCGGTGCACCCCGAGCACGGCCCACAGCGCCGTCTGCGCCATGGCCTGGTTCATGGCGGGATCGACCATGCGCGCCAGCGGCACGTCGGCGGGAATCGTCGGGTCCTGCAAGAGCCGGTCGACGCCCGCCCACAGCGACTGGATCAGGCGCAGCTTCGGCAATCCCTGCAGGCTTGCGGCTGGCGGCTTGGCGACGATGGCGATGTCGATGGTCGATGCATCGACTGCCGCGCGATCGGTCAGCAGCGTCTCGCCGGGCATCGCCTCGTGCAGGCAGCGCAACCACAACGCCAGTTCGGCGGCGTCCACATCCGCAGCAAGCAGCAGGGCCATGTCAGGCTGCCGCCAGCGCGTCGACAAGCGCGCGCAGCGCCCAGGCCACGGTCTGCGAACGGATGCTGGCGCGGTCGCCCTTCAACTGCAGCAAGGTCGGCGCAGCAGGCCGGCCGCGCACCGCAATCGCGACCCACACCGTGCCCACCGGCTTGGCGGGCGATCCGCCGCTCGGCCCCGCGATACCCGTCACCGCCACGGCGATGTGGGCGCGCGACCGTGCGATTGCGCCTTCGACCATCGCGAGCACCACCGGCTCGCTCACCGCGCCATGTTGCGCGATGAGTGCTGAATCCACACCCAGGAGATCAGTCTTCGCCTCGTACGAATAGGTGACCACGCCCCGATCGAACCACTCGCTGGAGCCGGCCAGGTCGGTGCAGGCGGCGGCGATCATGCCGCCTGTGCAGGACTCGGCAGTGGCGAGCATCCAGCCACGCTGCGTCAGTCCCCGTGCCAGCGTTTGAACATCGCTGGCGATGCCGCCATCAGCCTCATTCACCACACCCACCTCCACACCGCGATCACCACCAGCGTGCACAGGGCGGCCACGAGGTCGTCGAAGATGATCCCGAAGCCCTGCGCCCAGCCGATGGGCTGCCCGCGCTTGCCCTTGAACAATTGGTCGGCCCAGGCGACAGGGCCTGGCTTGGCCGCATCGAAGAAGCGGAACAGCACGAACGCAGCCAACTGGCCCCACAGGCTCGCAGGAATCACGAGCCACAGCACCAGCCAAAAGGCGATCACCTCGTCCCACACCACCGGCGACGGGTCGGCCATGCCCAGATTGCGCGCCGTGATCGTGCAGGCCCACCAGCCCACGACAAGGCTCACCGCCAGCAGCAGCGCCCATTGCGATTGCGTCATGCGCGGCTGGATCACAACGAACGCGAGCCAGGCCCACAGCGTTCCCACCGTGCCCGGGGCCACCGGCGACAGGCCGCTGCCAAACCCCAGTGCCATCACATGCGCCGGATGAGACAACAGGAAGCGCACCGTCGGCTTGCGCGGCGCCGGGCGGACGGGGGGATTCAAGGCGTCAGTCATGCGCGGAAGTGATCGAAGGAGCCGAAGCGGTTGTCGATGGCGTCGCCGTGCGCATCGACCAGCCGCACGCCGGGTTCGCCCTCGATGCGCCCGATGCGCGTCACGGCCACGCCGGCTCGGGCGGCTGCGCGCTGCACGGCATCCGCGTTGGCGGGTGATGCGGTGAACACCAGTTCGTAGTCGTCGCCGCCGGCAAGCGTGCATTCGCGCTGCAACGACAGCGGCTGTGCACGCATCACCGCGCTGCGCGGCAGGGTCTCGACCTCGATGCGCGCGCCGACCTTCGAGCGCCGCAGGATGTGCGACAGGTCGCCCAGCAGCCCGTCGGACACATCGATCGCGCTGCTGGCGATGCCGCGCAAAGCCACGCCCAGCGCGACGCGCGGCTGGGGCAGTTCCATGGCGCGTCGCACCTCGTCGAAGTCGCCGCCGCTGAGCGCCTGGGTGCCGCGGAAGACTTCGAGCGCGAGCCGGGCGTCACCGACGGTGCCGCTCACGTAGACCTCGTCGCCCACGCGCGCGCCGCTGCGCAGGATGGCGCTGCCCGCGGGCAGTTCGCCGAACACGCTGATGCAGATGTTGAGCGGCCCCTGCGTCGTGTCGCCGCCGATGAGCTCGCAGCCGTGGGCGTCCGCCAGTGCCAGCAGGCCGCGCGAGAAGCCGTCGAGGAAGGCCTCCTCGGCACGCGGCATGGCAAGCGCGAGCGTGAAGGCGATCGGTGTCGCGCCGCAGGCGGCAAGGTCGCTCAGGTTGACGGCCAGCGACTTGTGGCCGAGGCGCTCGGGTGCCACGGTGGACAGGAAGTGCCTGCCCTCGACCAGCATGTCGCTCGAGGTGGCGAGCTGCATGCCCGGCTCCACCGAGAACACCGCACAGTCGTCACCCACGCCAACGGCAGCGCGGCGCGAGGGCCGCGTGAAGAATCGTTCAATGAGGTCGAATTCGCCCATGCGCCGGGATTATCGGCGCAGGCCCTGCGCTGATGGCCGTGTGAACTCATTCGCCATGCGCGCGCAGCGCATTGGCCAGCTCCACCGCCGAGCGCACGTCCATCTTCTCGAACACGCGGGCGCGGTGGACTTCGACGGTCCGCACGCTGATGTCCAGCTCATCGGCGATGAGCTTGTTGGGGCGGCCCTCGACCACGAGCCGCATCACGTCGCGCTCGCGGTCGGTGAGCTCGGCCAGCCGCTTGGCCACCGTCTCGGCCTCGCGCCGGCGAAGAATCGCCGCGCTGCTCTTGGCCAGTGCCTGCTCGATGCGATCGACCAGCGCGTTGTCGGCAAAGGGTTTTTCGACGAAGTCGAAGGCGCCCCGCTTGACCGCGGCGACCGCGGTCGGCACATCGCCGTGGCCGGTGAGGAAGATGACGGGCAGCGCCTCGAGCAGCTTGCGCTCGATCAGCCGCTCGAAGAGCACGAGGCCGCTGGTGCCCGGCATTCGCACGTCCAGCAGCAGGCAGCTCGGTGCGCTCGGCCAGCCGGTGGAGCGGCCGTCGAGCATGGCCTCGAAGGTCTCGGCGCTGGCGAAGCCCTCGGAGAGCAGGCGGCGCGAGCGCAGCAGCCAGGCGAGCGCGTCGCGCACCACGTCCTCGTCGTCCACCAGGTAGACGGTGGGCAGGCCCAGGCGCGGATCGGTGGTGAATGTCATGGCGTGGGTGCGGAGGCGGCGTCAGCCGATTGCGAAGGCGACGAAAGGCGCTCGGCCTGTGCGCGCCGCTCGCCCATGTCGGCAGGAAGCGTAAACCGGAACTCGGTCATCACGCCAGTCCCACCCTCGCCGTCGCCACCCACCCTCATGAAGTCCAGTGCGCCGCCGTGCTGTTCGATCACCGTGCGGCACAGGCTCAGGCCCAGGCCCATGCCCTCGCGCCGGGTGGTGAAGAAGGGCTGGAAGAGCCGCTGCGCCGCCTCGGCGGAGACGCCTGGGCCATGGTCGAACACGCTGAAGGTGACCCAACGAGGATGGCTTTGCCGCACGCGGATGAGGAGCTCGCGCTCGCTCGCGTCGACGTTGCCCTCCATCGCCTGGATGCCGTTGCGCGTGAGGTTGAGCAGCACCTGTTCGACCATCGTGCGGTCGCACACCACCCGTGGCGGCGGCGTGGGCAGGTCCAGCTCGACGCGGGTGCCGCTCTTGCGCGCCTGCAATCTCACGAGCGGCAGCACGGCATCCAGCAGCACGTCGCAGCGCGTGGCCTCATGGCTTTGTTCGCGGCGGCGCACGAAGTCGTGCACGCTCTTGATGACGCGGCCGGCGCGTTCGGCCTGCTCGGCGATGCGCTCGGCGGCCTGCTTGAGCATCGCGGTGGTTTCGGCATCGGTCTCGCCCGATTGCATCAGGTTGAGCGACCCCGCCGCATAGCTCGCAATGGCGGCCAGCGGCTGGTTGAGCTCGTGGCTGAGCAGCGAGGCCATCTCTCCCACGGTGGCCAGGCGCGCCGTCGCCTGCAGCCGCTCCTGTTGCTGGCGCGAGATCTCCTCGATGCGGCGCTGGTCGCTCACGTCGAGCACCGCGCTCATCCAGCCGGTGTGGCGGCCCGCGCCGTCCACCAGCGGTGCCTCGAAGATGAGCACCGCGAAGCGCTCGCCGTTCTTGCGCATGAAGGTGGTCTCGTAGCCTTCGCGCGCCGCCGTCTCCCGCGCCTGTTCGCCCGGCTTGTCGGCACTGAGGCGGAAGGCTTGCCGCTTGCTGTATTCGTCGACGAGGTCCGGCGGCCAGTAGGGCGGCGTGGTCTTGCCGATCATCTCGTCGGGCGAGAAGCCGACCATCTTGCAGAAGGCCGGGTTCACGTAGCTGACGCTGCCGTCCAGGTCGCGCGCGCGCAAGCCGGTGACGAGCGAGTCCTCCATCGCTTTCCTGAAGGCGAGCGATTCGGCAAGCGCCCGCTCGGCACTCGCCCGCTTGCGCACGTCGCGCACGAGCAGCAGCACCACCGCGCCGAGTGCGAGCGACAGGCCCAGCACCAGCGCGACCGCCAGGTTCGGGATGAGCTGCGGCCGGCCGACGGCGCTGTCCAGGCGCAGCTGCAAGGTGAGGCCAGGCAAGTCCACCAATCGCTCGGAGAGGTACACGCCCGCACCGCGCAGCAGCCCGACGCGTGCGAGGCGCGTCCCGTCGCCTTCCACGAAGGACAGCTCGTGGCTGCGCAGGATCTCCGAGCCCACCGACTCCGACAGCACGCCTTGCAGCGTGAACGTGGCCGCCATGAAGCCAGCGAGCTGGCCATTGCGCTGCACCGGCAGGCACACGTCCATCACCTCCACACCCAGGCCATTGGGCAGTGGCACGAAGTAGCTGCGCGAATACACAGGCCCCGCCTGCCGAACGGCGGTCTGGCAGGCAACCTCGGTGTCCAGGTCGATGTCCTCGCGCGGCAGCCGCGTGAAGAGCGGCCCCTGGTAGGGCGAATCGACGGCGTCGGTGATGTTGTGCGCCAGGTCGCGCCGTTCGACGCGTACGAGCTCGCGGTGGGCGCGCAGGAGAACGGCGGCGTCGCTGCGCCATTGATCGGGCGTCGGGTTGTTCCACAGCAGCGCCTGCAGGCTTTGCAGGTCGCGGGAGAGGGCCTGCTTGACGTCCGCGGCCACGCCGCTGGAAGCGGAATCCACCTGCTCTTGCGCGCGCGCGCTCTCGTAGTTGACGGTCAGCCACACCAGCATCGACTGCGCGATGACCAGCAGCGCCATCAGCGCGCCCCACAGCAGGGCGCGTCGCGTGCGGGTGCGCGGGTGCGGCAGGTCAGGCACCGCAGGGGCGGCGGTTGGGGCGCTCATGGTATGGGTCGTGCAGGCGCCAGTATTGCGGAGCCGCCTGGCGTGCGGTGTACGCAGTTTCGCGCATGGGCGGTGACGCGTGCCGCATCACACTTGCGTCGTGGGCATGTCGATGCGGCCATGGCATGGCGCCATGCCGAAGCAGGCGGCCGCCGGGGGGGCGGCCCGCTCCTACAATGCCCCCGCATTCGCGGCTGCACGCCGCCCAAGACAACACGCGAGACTTTGGCCATGTCCGACAAAGAGCAAAAACGCGCCGAGTTGCGCCGCGCCGCCCTCGAATACCACGAGTTCCCGACGCCCGGCAAGATCGCCATCGCGGCGACCAAGCAGATGATCAACCAGCGCGACCTCGCGCTCGCTTACTCGCCCGGCGTGGCGGCGGCCTGCGAAGAGATCGTGGCCGATCCGAACAACGCTTTCCGCTACACCTCGCGCGGCAACCTCGTCGCGGTCATCACCAACGGCACGGCAGTGCTGGGCCTGGGCGACATCGGGCCGCTGGCGTCCAAGCCGGTGATGGAGGGCAAGGGCGTGCTCTTCAAGAAGTTCGCCGGCATCGACGTGTTCGACATCGAGATCCAGGAAAGGAACCTGGACAAGCTGGTGGACATCATCGCGGCGCTGGAGCCCACCTTCGGCGGCGTGAACCTCGAGGACATCAAGGCGCCCGATTGCTTCTACGTCGAGCGCCGCCTGCGCGAGCGCATGAAGATTCCGGTCTTCCACGACGACCAGCACGGCACGGCCATCGTCGTCGGCGCGGCGCTGTTGAATGCGCTGAAGGTCAGCGGCAAGGACATCAAGAAGATCAAGCTGGTGACCTCGGGTGCGGGTGCGGCGGCGCTTGCGTGCGTGGGCCTGCTGGTGAAGCTGGGGCTGCCGCGCGAGAACATCTGGCTGACCGACCTTGCAGGCGTGGTCTACGAAGGCCGCGCCGAGCTGATGGACGAGGACAAGGCTGTCTTCGCGCAGAAGACGACCCACCGCACGCTCGCCGACGTGATTGCAGGCGCCGATGTGTTCCTCGGGCTGTCTGCTGCCGGCGTGCTCAAGAAGGACATGGTCGCGAAGATGGCCGACCACCCGACCATCTTCGCGCTGGCCAATCCGACGCCCGAGATCCTGCCGGAAGAGGTGCTGGAGGTGCGCTCCGATGCGCTCATGGCCACGGGCCGCACCGACTACCCGAACCAGGTCAACAACGTCCTGTGCTTCCCGTACATCTTCCGCGGCGCACTCGACTCGGGTGCCACGACCATCACCGACGAGATGGAGATCGCGGCGGTGCATGCCATCGCCGAACTCGCGCAGGCCGAGCAGAGCGAGGTGGTGGCCGCGGCCTATGCCGGCGCCAACCTCAGCTTCGGGCCCGAGTACCTCATCCCCAAGCCTTTCGATCCGCGGCTGATGATGAAGATCGCGCCGGCGGTGGCCAAGGCGGCAGAGGACTCCGGCGTGGCCGTGCGGCCCATCGCCGACCTCGACGCCTACCGCGAGAAGCTGCAGACCTTCGTCTATGCGTCGGGCACGACGATGAAGCCCATCTTCCAGCTCGCCAAGCGGGCAGAGAAGAAGCGCGTCGTGTATGCCGAGGGCGAGGAGGAGCGCGTGCTGCGCGCCGTGCAGGTGGTGTGCGACGAGAACCTCGCGCGGCCCACGCTCATCGGCCGGCCCGATGTCATCGCCCAGCGCTGCGAGAAGTTCGGCCTGCGGCTGCAGGCGGGCAAGGACTACGACCTCGTCAACACCGAGAACGATCACCGCTACCGCCAGTACTGGCAGAGCTACCACGAGATGACAGCGCGCAAGGGCGTGACCGCCCAGCTCGCGAAGATCGAGATGCGCCGCCGGCTCACGCTCATCGGCGCCATGCTGCTAAAGAGCGGCGAGGTCGATGGCATGCTGTGCGGCACCTGGGGCACGACCGGGCTGCATCTTCACTACATCGACCAGGTGATCGGCCTGCGCGAGGGCGCGAAGACCTACGCCTGCATGAACGGGCTCATCCTGCCGGGCCGGCAGGTGATGCTCGTGGACACACACGTCAACTACGACCCGACGGCCGCACAGCTGGCCGAGATCACCGTCATGGCGGCCGAGGAGATGATGCGCTTCGGCCTGCGCCCCAAGGCGGCGCTGCTGTCGCACAGCAACTTCGGCTCCAGCAACCAGCCCTCCGCGGTCAAGATGCGCGATGCCCTGGCGCTCCTGCAGCGCGACGCGCCGTGGCTGGAGGTCGATGGCGAAATGCATGGCGACACCGCGCTGGATGCTTCCTACCGGCGCGAGCTCATGCCCAACAGCACGCTCACCGGCGAGGCGAACCTGTTGGTGCTGCCCAACATCGACGCGGCCAACATCTCCTACAACCTGCTGAAGACGGCAGCCGGCGGCGGCATCGCGGTCGGCCCGGTGCTGCTGGGCGCCGCGTTGCCGGTGCACATCCTCACGCCGTCGGCGACGGTGCGCCGCATCGTCAACATGACGGCGCTGACGGTGGCCGACGCCAACGCGGCGCGGTGAAAACCAGGGACCATCCCTGCGCGCCCTGGCGGCGCGGGCTCAAGCACGCCCGCGCCCAAGGTGCAAGCATCCCCGAATAGCCGCCTCCCGTTGCGGGGAATGTGACAAATCAGTTACGCGCATCGCGCGCGCGTACGAAATGGATGTGCCGCTTCCAAATTGCGTTGAATTTGCAGGCTTATAGCCGATGTATGCACGCACTCACAGGTTGAGGTCATTGCACCAAATTTAAGCAAAGGCTTGAGCTTTCCGGCCCGATTCGGTACCATCACGGTTTCAGGTTTCAGGGAAAACCCGTGTCTCTCCAGAGCCAGGCAACGCCGTGGCAAGCCCTTCGCAGGGTTGGATTTGCGATTCTCCTGGCCGGTGCCGCAAGCACCGGAGCTCTCGCTCCTTCGATGGGGTGGGCCAAGGGTTCCGCCGTCCCGGACGTGGCCAGCGTGGCGATTGCCGAGCTGCCCAAGGAGGCACAGACCACCGATCGCTTGATCCGCGCCGGGGGTCCCTTTCCCTACCCGAAAGACGGCATCGTGTTCGGCAATCGCGAACGGGTGCTCCCTGCGAAGCCACGTGGCTACTACCGGGAGTACACGGTCAAGACGCCGGGCGAACGGAACCGAGGCGCCCGCCGCATTGTCTGTGGTGGGCGTGAGGCGACCCGACCCGACGCATGTTTTTACACCGGCGATCACTACACGAGCTTTGCCCGCATCGTGTATTGAGCGCGGGTCACAGCAGTTTCATTGGTGACTTGAGGAGGAACGCGACATGCTTTTGCAGACCGTCCGTCCGAACATTGTTCAATCGATCCGCGCTTACCGCGTGGAGGACCTGCAGCAGGCCGCCCAAGACGTCGGCCAGCACTTCCTCTATGCGAACCTGACGGCGGCCCAGTCCAAGCAGGAAGTCCTCGACAGCATCGCCGAGTCCTTCCTGTTTCCGGTGCACTTCGGCAAGAACCTGGATGCGCTGTACGACTGCATGACGGACCTCGTTCACAAAGCGGGCCAGCAGCCCGGCTTCGTCGTGGTGCTCGAGCAATTGCCCGACAACCCCCGCTTCGATCGCGAGGCCCGCGAACAGCTACTGGATGTCTTTCGCGATGCCGCAGACTTCTGGGCGGAGCGAAAAATACCATTCAGGTGCTTCTATTCTTTTCAGTAGCCCGCTCCCAGGAACAAGGGTCATGGGAGCGGGCGACGGAAGTGGCCCAGACGATCGCCGAGAACAAGCCCGCCAAGGCGGCTTCGAAGACGGCGCAGGCAGCGAGCTTCGGCATGAACATGCCGCTCATGAGCAGTGCCTTTGATACGGCGATGTGGCTGAACGCGGCTTGAGCAGCAGCAGCAATCGGCGACAACAAAAGAGCGACCTTCGGGTCGCTTTTTTGTTGTCTGCGTTGTGCTTCCCACTGGAGGCGCTTTGACAGCTCTCGCGCGTGCTGACAAGGCAACGGGTGTTGGCCCCGCCGCGCTGCGCGTCAAGCCCTGCTGCCCACCGTCTGTGCAAGTGCGATGTACTCCGCCACGGGCACTTCTTCCGCCCGCCGCTGGATGTCGAAGCTGCCTTCGAACGACCGCTCCTCCAGCCAGCGTCCCAGCGTGTGACGCAGGATCTTGCGGCGCTGCGAGAACGCGACCGTGACGAGCTGGCTCAGCAGCGCCGGATCGATCCTCGGCGGCTGTGGGTAGGGTTGCATGCGCACAACCGCCGAATCGACACGTGGGGGTGGGTCGAAGGCCTCGGGCGGCACGTCGAGCACGTTCTCGATGTCGTAGCGCCATTGCAGCATCACCGACAACCGGCCGTAGTCCTTGCCCCCGGGTGACGCGGCCATGCGGTCCACGACCTCCTTCTGCAGCATGAAGTGCTGGTCGGCAATGTGGTCCACCGCGTCAAGCAGGTGAAAGAGGATCGGCGTGGAGATGTTGTAAGGCAGGTTGCCCACCACCCGCAGCCGCGCACCGGCCTGGGCGGCCAAGGCCGCGAAGTCCACCTTCAACACGTCGGATTCGACGACCTCGAGCTCCGGCCGCTTGCGCAGCCGCGCGGCCAGGTCGCGGTCCAACTCGATCACCGTCAGCTTGCCGCTGCGCGAAACGAGCGGGTTGGTCATCGCGCCCAGGCCGGGCCCGATCTCCACCAGTGGCTCACCCGGCCGCGGGTCGATGGCATCCACGATGCTTTCGATGATGCCCGTGTCAGTCAGGAAGTGCTGACCAAACCGCTTGCGAGGAATGTGCTTCACGCCGCCAGCCCAGGCAATCCGGAGCCGACAGAGCGCCCAAAGCGCGACCCATCAAGCAGCCGCCGCGGATCCGGCTTTGCCGGTCCGCCAGCGGCGCCCCCTTGAGGGGGAGGCGCCAAAGGCGCTTCGGGGGTGGGTCTGCTCAAACTGGCGGCTCGCGCATCTCGATGTAGGCACGAGCGCGCAGGTCGCGCAGCCACTCGAGGTAGGCCTGGTCGAACTTCTGCTCGCGCAGCACGTTCTTGGCTTGCTCGCGCTGCTGCTTCGGGTCCAGCGTGGTCTGGCGGCGGTCGATCACCTGGATCAGGTGCACGCCAAAGCGCGACACCAGCGGCTCGGAGATGCCGCCCACGGCCAGCGCGTTCATCGCCTCCTCGAATTCCGGCACGAACTGCCCCGGCGATGCCCAGCCGAGGTCGCCGCCCTGCGCCGCGCTGCCGTCTTCAGAGTTGTCGCGCGCCACCTGCTCGAAGTTCTTGCTGCGCGACTGGATCTCGCGCTTGAATTCCGCAAGCCGGCGCACCGCCGCCTCCTGGGTCAGCTGCGCCGACGGACGCAGCAGAATGTGTCGTGCGTGCGTCTGCGTGACCGAGAAGGCGCCCGCTTCACGTCGCTCGATCAGCTTGAGCTGGTGGAAGCCGGCCGTGGTTCGCAGGTAGGTCGGCGCGAGTTCGCCGGCCTTCAGGCCGCGCACCTGTTCGACGAACTGGTCGGGCAGGCGGGTGGACGCCCGCAGGCCGATCACGCCACCGACCGCCTTGTTGGCGTCTTCGGAAATGTCCTTGGCCACCGCCTCGAAGGATTCACCAGCCTTCACGCGCGCGATGCCCGCATCCAGCCGCGCGCGGCGCTCGGCCACTACCGCATCGCTCGCGCCTTCGGGCACCGTCACGAGGATCTGCGCGATGTTGTATTCGGTGGCGTTGCCCGCGGCGGCCCGCTGCTTGTCCAGCAGCGCATCGATCTCCGCTTCGGTGATGCGGATGCGGCCCTGCACTTCGCGCTCGCGGATCCGCTCGATCATGATCTGGTCGCGGATGTTGTTGCGAAAGCGCTGGAAGTCCATGCCCTCGGCGGTCAGCCGCTGGCGCAGTTGCGTCATGGTGACCTGGTTCTGTGCCGCCACGTTGGCCACGGCGCGGTCGAGCTCGGCGTCGTCCACGCGGGAGCCGTTCTCGCGCGCATGCGTGACCTGCACGCGCTCGTCGATCAGCGCATCGAGCAGCTGCTGGCGCAACTCAGCGGCCGGCGGCAGCTTGGTGCCGTTGCGCTGGGCGTTGTCGCGCACGCGCGCCAGGCGCGATTCCAGCTCGCCGTTGGTGACGAGTTCCTGGTTGACGATGGCGAGGATGTAGTCCGCCGTGCGCGGCGTGCTGTGTGCCTTGGGTGCCGGCGCGTTCTGCGCGAGCGCGCCCACGCTGCCCGCCATGAGAAGCGCGGCGAAGGTGCCGGCGCCCAGGCGGCGCCAGCTTGCGGCGGCGCGAACCGTGCGCCCGAAGGCGCCTGCATCGATGTTGAATTCAGTCATAAAACGAGGTTGTCGCAGGAGCGGAAGCGCCGTCGCGCAGGAGGCGGTAGCCCGGGATATTGTCCTTCAAGACCTGCAGGGGGTTGGAACCCAGACGTGACAGGCCCACCAGCTCCAGCTGCAGCAGCAGCCGGGTGGTCGCCTCGCTTCGGCCGGTGGACAGCCGTTCGGCCACCACGCGTCCGATCCAGCAGCCGGCGTCGTACTCGAAGCCGACCACCGAATCGGTGATGCGGCTGTCGCGCATGCTGTAGTTGACCCGGCCGACGGCGTACATGGTTCCCTTGCAGTTGCTGCCGCCCGTGGTGCGCAGCTGTCTGGCCGGCGAAGCCGGCTCATCGACATTGGGCGGCAGTGGTCCATAGAGTGGCCATTGCCAGCCGAGTTCAAGCTGTTCGCTCAAGCCGCGCGCGAGGCGGTAGGTGGCGTTCAGCGTACGGAACGGCCCGGGCGAGAAACGCGCGCCGACGATGGAGCGCACGGCACGCCGCGTGTCGGGGTTGTACTGGACCGATGCATCCAGGTGCCATTGCGGCACGATGTTGCTCGAACCCAGCAGCAGGATGTCGGAGAAGCGCTGGGTGAAGGGCGTTTCTTCGGGCGTGATGCTCTGGTCGCGGAACAGCACGCGCTGAACAACGCCCAGGCGCACCGCCTCGGCGCCGGTGGCCGGGTCGAGCAGGCGGGTGGTGACGCCTGCGGTCAGCTGGTGGGCGTCGGACACACGGTCGACACCGGTAAAGGCGTTCTCGGTGTAGATGGACTCGAAGTTGAAGTCCTTGCCGGCGGAGTCGAAGTTGGGCAGCGAGGTCTGGTCGCGGAAGGGCGTGTTGACGTACAGCAGCCGCGGCTCCAGCGTCTGCCGCACATCACGGCCGAACCAGTGGGCGTCGCGCTCGAACACCCAGGCGCTGTCGATGCTGAAAGTGGGAATCACCCGCGAGGCGTTGCGGCGGCCGTCGGCCATGGGCTGGTCCAGCGAGTACGAAGCGGCGTTCAGCAGCAGCTTGGGCGTGATCGACCAGCCGGGCGTGACCCAGGGCCTGGCGATGCTTGCGAGCGTGTGCACCCGCAGGCCGGTCGCGCGCGGCGGGTCGGACGCACGCGTGCCTTCCGGGTTGGCGAAACGGTTGAACTCGCCCTCGAAGCCCAGCACCAGCCCGCCGCCCAGGTGCTGCACGGTGCGCGCCCCGATCTGCGGCAGCCGCTCATAGGGTGTGGGGGTGATCGGTGCGTCGTCGTTCTGCAGCACCTGCCAGCGCATCACTCGGGTGTAGGTCGTCCACTCGCCGATGGGCTTGTTGGCCTGCAGGTCGGACAGCAGCAGCCGCGGCGTGAGCGTGGCGAGATTGCGCGGGAAGTCCTTCCAGTAATCGTCGTCGGACACCCGCAGCACGCGGATCGCGAGGTTGGTGTTGCTGATCAGCGCGGCTTCGTGGTTGTAGCTGAGCGCATAGCGCGAGCGGCCGGTCAGCGCGTCGTTCGGCATCGCGTCCAGGTTCACGACACCGTTGTAGTGCGGCTCGAGGTAGCGGAACTCCGTGCCGAGCGACAGGCCCCGCTTGGTGCTGATGCCCGGGGTGATCGTCGCGTCGCGATTCGGTGCGATGTTCCAGTAGTACGGCACCGAGGTCTGGAAGCCGCTCTTGTTGTCCAGGTTGATGTTGGGCGGCAGCCACCCGGACTTGCGGGCGTCCGTGAGCGGAAAGCTCAGCACCGGCGCGCCGAGGATGGGCACGCCCATGAAGCGCAGCACCGCGCCCTCGGCCACGCCCTCGTTGGCCTCGAAGTCCATCTTGACCTTCGAGGTGGACAGCAGCCACGCCGGATCGCCGCTGCCATCGGCCGGACAGCTCGTGTAAGTGGCACCGGTGGCCACCGCACGCTGGTCGTCGATGAAATCGATGCGCTGCGCCGAGCCACCGGCGCCCGTGCGGCTGAAGTAGTAGGTGGGGCTCAGGAAGTAGCCCTCGAATCGCTGCACGCGCAGCTGAAGTTCGGGACCGGTGTAGATGTTGCCGTCGCGGCTCACGCGCACGTTGCCACGGGCGGTGGCGAGGTCTTCGGAGTTGTCGTAGCCCAGGCGATCGGCGCGGATCACCATGCCGCCGCGGCGGAACTCGGCATCGCCCTCGGCCACGGTTTCGAGATCCGCACGGCCGCGCAATTCCTTCGCCTGCAGCACGATCGGCAGCTGCCGGGCGGCGTCACCGCGCGATGGCGCGGACAGCGTTGGTGTGA
Source organism: uncultured Comamonadaceae bacterium (assembly GCA_966211955.1). GTDB lineage: Bacteria > Pseudomonadota > Gammaproteobacteria > Burkholderiales > Burkholderiaceae_C > Albitalea. Next base: position 57,297 of record CBIHOF010000006.1, read on the forward strand.
GCTGCAGCTGGATGCCGCTGGCGTCCTGCGCCGACGCCGAGGCCGCGCTCATCAGCGCGAAGGCGGCGGCCACCGGCGCGAGGCGCGCGGGGGGCATGCAGGAAGAATGAACAGAGCGACGCAGCAAGGCGGGAAACAATGCGCAAGGCAAGCGGGAAGGGAAACGGGCAGAACGCAACCCGGGATGCCCGCCCTGGTCGCCGACACCGTGTTTACGAGCGGTGCGAAGTCTCCAGGTGTATCGGGCTGGTTTGTAGAATTCGATTATCCATGAGGCACCGCCGACGAGCGGTGCACGACCCCAGACGGCACACGCCCAATGTCGCGCACGTGCGGCACGCAAGGGTTCCCCCACGGCTTCCTCCACCCTCCATGACCGCCAACACCAACGCACCCGAGCCGACCGTCCACTGGGCAGACGAGTCGCGCCACCGCATCTTCGACGCATGGCTCGCGGTCATTGCGCCGCGCCACGGACTCGACGCCGCGACACTCAGCCCCGCGTCCGCGGACGCGAGCTTTCGACGCTACCTGCGCATCACAGGCACGGGCGGCAGCTTCATCATCATGGACGCGCCGCCGGTGCACGAGGATGTGCGCCCCTTCGTGCACATCGCAGGCCTGATGACCGACGCCGGCCTGCACGCCCCGCGCATCGTCGAGCAGGACCCGGAGCACGGCTTCCTGCTGCTGAGCGACCTCGGCAACCGCCTGTACCTCGGCGAGCTGCAGGCCGCGGTGCAAGCGGGTGATTCGAAGACCATCGCCTCGCTCATGCGCGACGCGACCACCGCGCTCATCACCTGGCAGCTCAAGGGCGACGCGAGCAGCCTGCCGCCCTACGACGAAGCCCTGCTGCGCCGAGAGATGCAGCTCTTTCCCGACTGGCTCGTCGAGCGCGAGTTCGGTCAGACCTGGACTGACGCACAGCGCAACCAGTGGCAAGGCGTGACCGACCTGCTGGTGCGCAGCGCACTGGCGCAGCCCACGGTGGCGGTGCACCGCGACTACATGCCGCGCAACCTCATGGTGTGCGATGTGAACCCGGGCATCCTCGACTTCCAGGATGCAGTGCGCGGACCCATCACCTACGACGTCGCCTCGATGCTGCGAGACGCCTTCATCAGCTGGGAAGAAGAGCAGGAGATCGACTGGGCCGTGCGCTACTGGGAGCAGGCGAAGAAGGCCGGCCTGCCCATGCCCGAAGACTTCGGCGACTTCTGGCGCCAGCTCGAGTGGATGGGCCTGCAACGGCACCTGAAAGTGCTGGGCATCTTCTGCCGGCTCAAGCACCGCGACCACAAGCCGCGCTACAGCCAGGACCTGCCGCGCTTCTTCCGCTATGCGCACCGCGTGGCCATCCGCTACAACGGCCTGGGGGCGCTTGCGCGTCTCATCGAACCCTTGATGGGCGAGACGCGCACCGACGCGTTCTATTGAGCCCAGGCGGGGACGCGACCCGGCTCAGCCCACGGTCGCCGCCGCAGCCTTGGCGGCAGCTTCGCTCACGGGGCAGCCCTTGCCACTGCCTGCGCGCTGCGTTTCGCACCCGGCGGCCGATAGCCACGGGTCGCGGTCCTCGCCGCCGAAGACCTGCACGAGAAAGTCCACGAAGGCGCGCGTGCGCGCCGGTACGTGCTTGCGCGTGGGCATGGCGGCGTACAGCGACACGGTGAACAGATGCCAGGCGGGCAACACACGCTCCAGCGCGTGTTCCAGCAGGGCGTCTTCCGCCACGAAGGACGGCAGGCCCGCGATGCCCAGGCCGTGCAGCGCCGCGGCGTACAGCGTGTCGGTGTGCACGGTGCCCAGCACCGGCCGGTTGGGTGTCAGCGTGATCGACTCCCCTGCCGGCTCGTCGTCGCCATAGGCGCCTTGCACGAACGTGATCTCGCGCAGGAAGGTGGGCAACATCGCCTCGTGCAGCACGAGGTCCGTCGGGTGTTCCGGCCGGCCGTTGCGGTCGAGGTACTCGGGGGACGCGCACGCGATCACCTCGGAGCGCGCCAGCCGCCGCGCGACGAAATCGCCATCGAGCGGGCGGCGGCCCATGCTGATGATGGTCACGTCGAAGTTCTCGTCCACCGTCTCCACCGGCCCCGGTGCGGACAGCTCGATGGTGATCTTCGGGTACATCGCGTGGAACTTGGGCAAGTGCTTGGCGATCTGGTGGGTCGCGAAGGCAGGAGGCGCCAGCAGGCGCAGGTGACCGCGCGGCTCCGAGCTGGCGGTGCTGGCCAGCGCTTCGGCTTCTTCGACCTCGGTGAGGATGAGTCGGGTGCGCTCGAGGTAGGCCTCGCCAATGTCGGTGAGCGCGAGACGCCGCGTCGTTCGGTTGATGAGCCGGGCGCCGAGGTGTTCCTCGAGGTCGGCGACTAGCCGCGTCACGACGGCGGGCGAGAGGTTCATCTCGCGGGCGGCAGCCGCAAAGCTGCCTGAGTCGATGACCCGGCAGAACACCCGCATGGAGTGGAGTCTGTCCATTGCAACCCCTCGATTCTTCCGAAATCTGGAACGCCGAGATTCAGTTTAGGTCATTTATTGATCGACTGGCAATGCCTACAGTTCATCCCATCGCAACACCGAATCCCGCCGAAAGGACCTCACCATGAACGTCAAGCACATCGCCGCCGCCCTCTCCCTCGCGCTCGCAGGCTCCGCCGCCATGGCTTTCGAAGCCACCGAGTTCAAGGACCCGGTCATCACCCCCGCCGGCGCCGCGGCCATCCAGGCCGGCCGCACGCAAGAGCCGACCGCCGTCGTCGTGAGCCGTGGCGAAGCCACCCAGTTCGCCGACGTCGCCAAGCAGCCGCGCGACCGTTCGGAGGTGCGTGCCGAGGCCCGCACCGCGGCTCGCCAGCACAACGTGAACCCGCTGTACATCGGCGGCTGATCGCTGAAAGCTGGTCACGCAAGAGAAAGCTGGAACTCGCAATGAAACAAGCCGCCTCCGGGCGGCTTGTTTTCGTTCAGGCCGGCTATGGGCCATCGGCTCTCATCGGACAATGGCGGCCGCAAGCCACCTGCCGCCCATGCTCCGAATCACCGAACTCCGACTCCCGCTCGACCACGCCGAGGACGCGCTGCCGCCGGCCATCGTGCAGCGGCTTCGCATCACGGATGCCGACCTGCTCGACTTCAAGGTCTACAAGCGCAGCCACGACGCGCGCAAGAAGCACGCGATGGTGTTCATCTACACGGTGGACTGCACCCTGCGCGATGAGCAGGGCGTGCTCGCGAGCTTCGAAGGCGACCGCCACGTCAGCCGATCACCAGACACGAGTTACCGCTTCGTCGGCCACGCGCCGGCGGATTTCTTCGCCGCCGGCCGCCCGCGTCCGATCGTCGTGGGCTTCGGGCCTTGCGGTCTCTTTGCCGCGCTGATCCTCGCCCAGATGGGCCTGCGCCCGATCGTGCTGGAGCGCGGCAAGCAGGTGCGAGAACGCACGAAAGACACCTGGGGGCTGTGGCGCCAGCGGGTGCTTGAGCCGGAGTCGAACGTGCAGTTCGGCGAAGGCGGCGCGGGCACTTTCTCGGACGGCAAGCTCTACAGCCAGATCAGCGACCCGCGCTTTCTCACGCGCAAGGTGCTCACCGAATTCGCCAAGGCCGGCGCGCCCGACGAGATCCTCTTCGTGAGCAAGCCGCACATCGGCACCTTCCGCCTCGTGAGCATGATCGAGAAGATGCGTGCCGACATCGAGGCGTTGGGCGGTGAAATCCGCTTCAAGCAGCGCGTGGCGGATGTGCTGATCGAAGACGGCGCGATCCGCGGCGTCACGCTCGCGTCGGGCGAGGAGCTTCGCGCCGACCACGTCATCCTCGCGCTCGGCCACAGCGCGCGCGACACCTTCGCGATGCTGCACAAGCGTGGCGTCACCATGGAGGCCAAGCCCTTCTCGGTGGGCTTTCGCGTGGAGCATCCGCAGTCCATCATCGACCGCGCGCGCTTCGGGCCCAACGCCGGCAACCCGCTGCTCGGTGCGGCCGACTACAAGCTCGTGCACCACGCGAAGAACGGCCGCTCGGTGTACAGCTTTTGCATGTGCCCCGGCGGCACGGTGGTCGCGGCCACGTCCGAGCCGAACCGCGTGGTGACCAACGGCATGAGCCAGTACTCGCGCAACGAGCGCAATGCGAATGCCGGCATCGTCGTTGGCATCTCACCGGCGGACTACGCGATCGATCCGAGTGCGCCGGGGCCTGTGAATCCGCTCGACGGCATTGCCTTCCAACGCGCGCTGGAGTCGCGCGCCTTCGAGCTCGGCGGCGGCACCTACGATGCGCCAGGCCAACTCGTGGGCGACTTCGTCAAGGGCGTCGCGTCCACCGCATTCGGCAGCGTGATGCCCTCGTACAAGCCGGGTGTGCACCTCACCAACCTCGCGACCAGCCTGCCTGGCTACGCGATCGAGGCGATCCGCGAAGCACTGCCTGCCTTCGACCGGCAGATCAAGGGCTTCGGCATGCACGACGCGGTGCTCACAGGCGTGGAGACGCGCACGTCGTCGCCCTTGCGCATCACGCGCGGCAAGGACTATCAAAGCCTCAACGTGCGCGGCCTCTACCCGGCAGGCGAGGGCGCAGGCTATGCGGGCGGCATCATGTCGGCGGGGGTCGACGGCATCGAAGTGGCCGAAGCCGTGGGCCGTTCGATGCTGGGAATCGAGCCGTGAAATAGTTGACGCGATGTAGTCGCCAAGCCCTGCGCGTACTACATCGAGCCGGCCTCGATGAAACTCGATTCCGTAGTCGACTGATTCTTCAGGGTCGACACCGGTGCAGCGACGCCCGGTGTTCCTTCACCATGACGTAACTGAGTTAAAACAAGGAGACGTCATGGGTCACATCGGCAAGCGCCTGCTGGGCGCTGCATTGCTCGCCACCGCGCTCGCGGCGCCTTTCGCGGCCAGCGCCGCGGAGAAGGGCAGGCTCACCATCTGGATCAACAACGACAAGGGCTACAACGGCCTGCAGAAAGTCGCCGACGAGTTCGCGAAGAAGACCGGCGTGCCGGTGAAGGTCGAGCACTTCGACAACGCGGTCGGCAAGTTCGAAGAGGCGATGGCCGCGGGCCGCGGCCCGGACATCTGGATCTGGCCGCACGACCGCCTCGGCGACTGGGTCAAGCGAGGCTGGATCACGCCCGTCACACCCGATGCATCGCTCAAGCAGGACATCGTGCAGGTCGCGTGGGACGGCTTCACGCAAGCAGGCAAGACCTGGGGCTATCCGCTGTCGGTGGAGGCTGTCGCCCTGCTCTACAACAAGGACCTGGTGCCTGAGCCGCCCAAGACCTTCGAGGAAATCATCCCGCTGCACTACAAGCTCAAGACGCGTGGCGTGCGCGCCATTGGCTGGGAGACCGAGAGCGCCTACTTCACCTGGCCGCTGCTCGCCGCCGGCGGCGCCTATGTGTTCCAGCGCAAGATCGACGGCAGCTACGACGCGCACGACACCGGCATCAACCACCCGGGTGCCATCAAGGGTGGCGAGTTCCTGATGCAGATGATCAAGCTCGGCGTGCTGCCCGACGGCGGGCAGAGCTACCAGGAGGCCGAGGACGCGATGAAGGCGGGCAAGCAGGCGATGTGGATCACCGGGCCATGGGCCTGGGAGTCGCTGGCGAAGGCGAAGATCAACTACGGCGTGGCGGTTCTTCCTTCGCTCAACGGCAAGCCGGCGCGACCCTTCGTCGGCGTGCTTGGCGCGATGGTCACGCAGGGGTCGCCCAACAAGGCGATCGCCATGCAGTTCCTCGAGCATCACTTGCTGCAGGCCAGTGGCTTGAGCGCGATGAACCAGGACAAGCCACTCGGCGTGCCGGCGTCCAAGAAGATGTTCTGGACGCTGTACAGCGACCCGCGCATCCGCACCTCGATGGACACGATCTACGCCGGCCGCGCGATGCCGAGCAACACCGAGATGACGCTGTTCTGGCAGCACCTCACCACGGCTCTGAAAGACATGGAGGAGAACGCAAAGCCGCCGCGCGAAGCGCTGGATGCGGCGGCGGCGCAGATCCGCGGCACGCCGGTGAAGCTGGTGGCGGCCAAGAAGTAGCGTGTGACCGGACGCGCAGTGCGATGCGGCCAGACACGCCGCTCGCACCTCAAGGCCGCGTGTACCAGAGGTCCTGCACGGCCAGCGAGTTGAGCGGCCGCAGGCCTTCCGCATCGAGGTAGGCGTTGACGCTCACGAGCAGATCCTGGGACAAGCGCTCGACGCCTTCAGATCCAACGAGCTCGTCCGCCCTGCGTGCACCCGCGCTCACCTTCAGCACCTGCGTGATGGGCATCAGCCGATGCTCGATCGCCTGCCGGTTCGACCAGGTGGCGGCGTCCATCGACACGCGCAGCTTCATGATGGCGCCGTCGCGCGTCGTGCTGCGGACTTCGCCGGGCGTGATCCATTGCGGCAGCGGCCGGTCGTCGCCCGGCACGGCGCGGTACATGCCGAACCACGTGCTGCCATAGATGACGAGAAGTGGCACGCCCACCAGTGCCGCCACGAACAGCAGCACCACGAAAGTCCGCCCCCAGTTGCTGCTGGGCGGTGCTTCGGGCGTCACGTGCGGGACGGGGCGCGGTGTGGGCTTGGAGGCGGCGGGCATGGCTGCTTTGATTGAAGCCTGCTTCGCCCTGGGGCGCTCGAAAGAAAAAGCGGCCGCGAGGGCCGCTTATCCGTGCTTGTGGCGTGGCCGCGCCGTCAGGGGCAGGCCGCCATCACCTGCGCCACCGCAGCGGTCAGCCGCTTGCCGTAGGGCACGTGCAGGAACTCGTTCGGCCCGTGCGCGTTGCTCTTGGGCCCCAGCACGCCGCAGACCATCATCTGCGCCTTCGGGAAGCCCTGCTGCAGCATGCCCATGAGCGGGATCGTGCCGCCCTGGCCGATGAAGCCGCAGGGCGCGCCGAAGTGGGCCTTCGATGCCGCATGCAACGCGTCTTCCAGCCATGGCGTGATCGCCGGGGCGTTCCAGCCGCTTGCGCCCTGCGCGCCGACGCGGCCATCCGCATGGAAGGTGACCTTTGCGTTGTAGGGCGCGTTGTCCTCCAGAAGCGTCTTGAGCTTCTGCGCGGCCTCGTTGCCGTCAACCAGCGGCGGCAGCCGCAGCGAGAGCTTGAAAGCGGTGTACGGACGCAGCACGTTGCCGGCGTTCTTCAGCTCCGGAAAGCCATCGACACCGGTCACGCTCAGGGTGGGCTTCCAGGTGCGGTTGATCAGCCCTTGAACGGGGTCGGTCGTGGTGGGCAGCGTCGGGCCGCCATCGGCGCCGCAGGCCCAGGGATAACGCTTCCAGACCTCGTCGCCGAGGATCTGCGCCGTGGCCTTGGCCTGCTCGAGACGATCGGCCGGAATGTCGCAATGAAAGCTCTGCGGCAGCAGGTTGCCCGTCTTCGAATCTTCCAGCCGGTCCAGCACCTGGCGCAGGATGCGGAAGCTCGACGGCACCAGCCCGCTCGCGTCGCCCGAGTGGATGCCTTCGGTGAGGATCTCCACCTTCAGCGTGCCCGTCACGTTGCCGCGCAGGCTGGTGGTGAGCCAGAGCTGGTCGTAGTTGCCGGCGCCGCTGTCGAGGCAGACGACGAGGCCCACCTGGCCGAGGCGCGGGCGCAGCAGGTCGATGTAGGCCGGCAGGTCGAACGAGCCGCTTTCCTCGCAGGCTTCGATGATGCCTACGCAACGTGGGCGTGGAATGCCCTGCTTGTCCAGCGACAGGATGGCCGTGAGCGACGCGTAGATCGCATAGCCGTCGTCCGCGCCGCCGCGGCCGTAGAGCAGGCCGTTTTCATACTTCGGCGTCCAGGGGCCGAGGTCGCTGCGCCAGCCGTTGAACTCGGGTTGCTTGTCGAGGTGGCCGTACAGGCAGATGGTGTCGGTGCTGTCGGGCTTGGTGGACGGCACCTCGAAGAAGATGACCGGCGTGCGGCCTTCGAGGCGAATGATTTCGAGCTTGAGCCCCGCGACCTTCTTGCTCTCGACCCAGGTGGCAGCGTCGCGCACCACGCGCTCGATGAAGCCGTTCTTCTGCCAGTCGGCATCGAACATCGGGCTCTTGGCGGGGATGGCGATGTAGTTCGTGAGGGCCGGGACGATCTCTTCGTCCCAGGTGCGCTCGGCGAAGGCGGCCAGCGCTTGCGCTTCATCGGGTTGCAGGGGCAGCAGCGGGTCGCGTGCGTTCATGGTGGGGCTCCTTTTTGGGGGGTGGATGAGTGTAGGACCTCGACCCCGGCGTATGCTGCGCCGATGGCCCCAAGCCCATGGAGGATGTCATGACCGAGCGTGTCACTTCGCGTTTCAACAACCGCACCACCGCCTTGGAAGCCGTCAATGGCATCGACCTCACCGGGCGCCGCGCCATCGTCACGGGCGGTGCGGCCGGGCTCGGCCGTGAGACGTCAAGGGCGCTTGCGGCAGCGGGTGCACAGCTGACGCTTGCCGTGCGCAACCGTAAGCAAGGCGAAGCCACGGCCGCCGCGCTGCGCGAGGAGACCGGCAACGCCAACATCGAGGTCGCGTCGCTCGACCTGGCCGACCTGCCCGGCATCGCCCAGTTCGTGCGCGACTGGGGCGATCGGCCGCTGCACATCCTCATCAACAACGCCGCCATCATGGCCTGTCCGTTGGCTCGCACGCCGCAGGGCTGGGAGTCGCAGTTCGCCACCAACCACCTCGGGCACTTCGCCCTCACCACCGGGCTGCTGCCGGCCTTGCGCCGCGGCGCGCCGTCGCGGCTCGTCTCGCTGAGCTCCAGCGGCCACAAGCTGAGCAGCGTGCACTTCGACGACATCCACTTCGAGCACCGTCCCTACGACAAGTGGAAGGCCTACGGCCAGGCCAAGAGCGCCAACGCGCTGTTGTCGCTGGGTGTCTTCGCCAAGGAGGGCAGCAATGGCATCACGGCCAATGCCGTGCACCCGGGCGGCATCATGACCGGGCTGCAGAAGTTCCTTCCGCTGGAGGAGATGCGCGCACTCGGCTGGCTCAAGCCCGACGACACGCCGCTGGACCTCTTCAAGACGCCGGAACAGGGCGCATCGACCAGCGTCTGGGCGGCCACCGCGCCCGAGCTCGAAGGCCGAGGCGGACGCTACCTCGAGGACTGCAACGAGGGCCTGCCGGCCGAGCCCGGCAACCGCGTGTCAGGCTACCTGCCGCACATCATGGACGGCGAGGCCGCGCAAAAGCTGTGGCGGGTGTCGCAGGAGATGCTTGCGGGTTGAGGGCCTGGTGGCCGGCGAATTGAACGCGCTCGCTCAGTGCGCGCGAGCGGCGAGCCAGCTGCCCACCACGCCGAGTACCTCGCCCTGCTCGGGCTCGTTGAAGATCTCATGGAAGAGCGGGGTGAACTCCCGCGTCGTCACCACGTTCTTCGGCGCCGCCGCGGCGAAATCCTTGCTGCCCTTGGGCGAGACGCACTTGTCGCTGCCTGCGTAGACCAGCAGCGTCGGCGTCTTCCACGCCGGCGCCTTCTCCAGCACCTTGGCGCCGCTGTCGAGGATGAAGCGCACGATCTTCGGGGTGATGCGGTCGTGCACCAGCGGGTCGTCCTTGTAGGCCTTGACCACCGCCGGGTCGCGCGACACCCACGAGGGGTTCAGGCCGTTGTTCACCGCGAGGTTGGGCGCCAGGGGCTCGGCGACGGAGAGCATCATCTTCTGCGCCGCGTTCATGCCGATGTCGATGGCGGGCGAGCTCATCACAAGCGCATCCACCGGGCGGGACCACTTGGCTGGCGTCGGCTCCAGCGATTCGGCCACGAAGCGCCCGGCGATCACCCCGCCCAGGCTGTGGCCGAGCAGGACGAGCGGGCCGGGGTATTGCGTGCGCACCGCATCGAGCACGGTGGCCAGGTCGACCACGAAGTCGTCCCCCGTGTTCAACACACCCTTCGCGCCGCCGCTCTGGCCATGGCCGCGGTGGTCGTAGCCGACCGCGTTCCAGCCCGCATCGTTGAAGTACTTCGCCACGTGGGCGTAGCGCAGGGTGTGCTCGCCCAGGCCGTGCACGATCAGCACCGTGCCTTTGGGAGAACCAGCGGCCGGCCAGTGTTGAACGAAGAGCGGCAGGCCATCGGCGGTGTGGAGCGGGGTGTTCATGGCGCCGAAGTGTAGGCATCCCGCGCCCTGTCCGGTGGGTGACTGCGCCAAGCGGCCGCGGCGGCCACCATTTTGGCGCCGGCAGGCCCAGGAAAACGTCGTAGGCTGCCCGCCAATACGCATTCCAACGGAGACCGCATGAACGACTTCTTCCAGCTCACGACCGAGTCCGGCATCGCGCACCTGCAGTTCAACCGCCCCGAGCGCATGAACACCATGGCGCCCGCCTTCTTCCCTGCCTTCCGGGATGCGGTGCAGGCGCTGAGCGACAGCGGCGACGCGCGCGCACTGGTGATCTCATCCACCGGCAGGCACTTCAGCGCCGGCATGGCGCTGGACACCTTCGGCGGCGACGGCGCGATGCTCGACACCTCGAGTTCGCGCGCACGGCTCAGCTTCCAGGAAAGCCTGCGCCGCCTCATGGGCTGCTTCGACGTGCTCGATACCGCACGCATGCCGGTCATCTGCGCCATCCAGGGCGGCTGCATCGGCGGCGCGCTGGACCTCGCGGCCGCCTGCGACATCCGCTACTGCAGCGCCGACGCCTTCTTCTGCGTGCAGGAGATCAACATCGGCATGGCTGCCGACCTCGGCGTGCTGCAGCGCCTGCCCAGGCTGATGCCGCAAGGCATGGTGCGCGAGCTCGCCTACACCGGCGATCGCCTGCCGGCCGCACGCGCTCTCGCCTTCGGCCTGGTGAACGAGGTGCTGCCCGATGCGTCGGCGCTGCTGGACCGCGCGATGGGGGCGGCCCGCAGCATTGCGTCGAAGTCGCCGGTTGCGATCACCGGCAGCAAGATCGCACTCAACCACGCGCGCGACCACGGGACGGCATCGGCGCTGCAACAGATGACGCTGCTGCAAAGCGCCATCTTCGACACGGCCGAGATGGCGGAGGCGATCGATGCGTGGAAGAACAAGCGGGAGTCGAACTTCCGAGGGCTGGACCCGGTGCCCTCGGAAGATGCCTGAACGACGCCTCGAGACCCGTGCGAGAAGCGCGACCTTCAGCGCGCCGGCGCCGCGGGCGGGGTCCACCCGCCACCCAGCACCTTGTACACCGTCACCAGGTTCTGCACCTGCTGCGCCTGCGTCTGCACGAGCGCCTGCTGGGCAGTGAACAAGGCGCGCTGCGCGTCGAGCACATCGAGGTAGCTGGATGCGCCGTTGCGGTAGCGCAGGTCTGCGAGCTTGAAGCGAACTTCCTCCGCGCGGGTCTGCGCCGTCTGCGCGCGCAGCTGTTCGCCGAGCGTCGCACGGCCGGCGAGTGCGTCGGAGACTTCGCGGAAGGCGGTCTGGATGGCGCGCTCGTACTGCGCCACCGCGATGTCGCGGCCGACCTTGGCGGATGCGAGATTGGCGCTGTTGCGGCCGGCGTCGAAGATCGGCAGCAGCAGTTGCGGCGCGAAGCTCCAGGCTGCCGAGCCGCTCTTGAACAGGCCGCTCAGCTCGGTGCTCGCGGTGCCCACGCTGCCGGTGAGGGTGATCTTGGGGAAGAAGGCTGCACGCGCCGCGCCGATGTTGGCGTTGGCACCGACGAGCTGCTGCTCGGCCGCACGCACGTCAGGCCGGCGCGTGAGCACCTCGGACGGCACGCCAGCCGGCAAGTCGGCCACCACATGCTGGTCGATGAGCGGCAGCCCTGCAGGCAGGTCCGCGGGCACCTGCTGACCCAGCAGCAGCACCAGGGCGTTCTCGTCCAGCGCGCGCTGCCGCGTCGTTTGAGCGAAGGTCACGCGCGCGCCTTCGAGCAGCGATTCGGCCTGGCGGAAATCGAGCTCCGATGCCGCTCCGTTGTCGAACTTGAGCTTGGTGAGCTTGAACGATTCCTCGCGCGTGGCGAGCGTCTGCCGGGTCACCTCCAGGAGCTGGTCGTCGGCGAGCAGGCTCAGGTAGGTGATGGCGACTTGCGAGACGAGCGAGATCTGAGCGGTCTTTCGCGCCTCGTCGGTCGCGAGGTACTGCGCCAGCGCCACGTCGCTCAGGCTGCGCACGCGGCCGAAGAAGTCGAGCTCGTAGCCGGTGACCGCCAAGCCGACGGTGTAGACGCTCGTGATGCCGCCGGTGGTGGTGCTCGGCCCGCGCGATCCACTGGCGCCCAGGCCGACAGTGGGCCATGCGTCGGCACGCCGCACGTCGTACAGCGCGCGTGCCTGCTCGATGTTGAGGGCCGCGATGCGCAAGTCACGGTTGTTGGCGAGCGCCACGCCGATGAGGCGCTTGAGCCGCTCGTCGCCGAAGAAGGACTGCCAGTCGAGGTCGCTGGCGACGGGGCCGGACACTGCCGCCCCGTCGCCCGAGAAACGCTCGGACACGGGGGCCGCAGGACGTTCGTACTTCGGCGCCATGGAAGTGCAGCCCGTGGCGACGACGGCAGCAGCGGCCACCGACAGAAGGCGCATGTTCAGCCGCTTATTCATGCGAACCCTCCGCAGGCTTGGGCGCAGGCGGCGTCGCGCCGTTGCCGTTCTCGTCGAGCTGATGCGCATACATCTTCCGTTGTCGCTCGCTTCCCTTGAAGATGCGCCGGACCACCACGAAGAAGACCGGCACGAAGAACACCGCGAGCAGCGTGGCACTCATCATGCCGCCCATCACGCCGGTGCCGATGGCGCGCTGGCTCGCGGAGCCGGCGCCGCTGGCCAGCACCAGCGGCAGCACGCCGAGGATGAAGGCCATCGAGGTCATGAGGATGGGGCGGAAGCGCAGGTGTGCAGCTTCGAGCACCGATTCGACCAGCCCCTTGCCCTGCGCATGCAAGTCTTTCGCGAACTCGATGATCAGCACCGCGTTCTTCGCGGACAGCCCGATCACGGTGATCAGGCCGACCTTGAAGTAGATGTCGTTCGCATAGCCGCGCAGGCTCGCGGCGAGCACCACGCCCAGCACGCCCAGCGGCACCACGAGGATGACCGACAGCGGAATCGACCAGCTCTCGTACAAGGCCGCCAGGCACAGGAACACCGCGAGCAGCGAGAAGCCGAGCAGGATGAAGGCCGTCGAGCCGGAGAGCTTTTCCTCACGCGACTGGCCCGTCCATTCGAACGCGAAGCCAGCGGGCAACTGCCCAGCCAGGCGTTCCATTTCGTCCATCGCCTCGCCGGTGCTGCGACCGGGTGCGGCGTCGCCCGCGATGCGCATGCTCGGGTAGCCGTTGTAGCGGATGGTCTGCATGGGGCCGGTGATCCACTTCGTGCTCGCGAAGGCTGAGAGCGGCACCGGCTGCCCACGGCTGTTGAGCGCGTTCAGGCGCAGCAGGTCTTCGGGCTGCATGCGCGCGGGCGCATCGGCCTGCACGATCACCCGCTGCAGGCGGCCGGCGTTGGGGAAGTCGTTGACGTAGATCGAGCCGAGCGCCGTGGAGATCGCGCCATTGATCGCGTCGAAGCTCACGCCCAGCGCGTTGGCCTTGTCGCGATCGATGTCCAGCTGCAGCTGCGATGCGTCTTCGAGGCCGTCGGGCCGCACGCCCGCGACGATCTTGCTCTGCGACGCCATCCCGAGCAGCTGGTTGCGCGCGGCCACGAGTGCCGCGTGCCCGTTGCCGCCGCGGTCCTGCAGCCGGAAGTTGAAGCCCGACGACGTCCCAAGCTCAGGAATCGGCGGTGGGCTCAGCGCGAAGATGAAGGCATCGCGTACATGCGACAGCGCGCCGAAGGCACGGCCCGAGATGGCCTGCGCGGTGTGTTCCGCGCCCTTGCGTTCGTCCCAGGGCTTGAGCGTCACGAAGGCGAGGCCCGCGTTCTGGCCCTGGCCCGAAAAGCTGAAGCCCATCACGCCCACCATGCTCTGCACCTCGGGCTGCTTGAGGATGAAGCCTTCGACCTGCTGCACCACCTCGAGCGTGCGGTTGAAGGTGGCGCCCGGCGGCAGCTGCACGTTGACGATCATGTAGCCCTGGTCTTCGGCCGGCAGGAAGGACGCCGGCAGCCGCGTGAAGAAGAGCGCCACCACGCCGATGATCGCCACATACACGATGAGAAAGCGCGCCGCGCGCTTGAGGATGCGCGCGACCCAGCCTTCATAGCGCTTGGCCGTCTTGCTGAAGCCGCGGTTGAACCAGCCGAAGAAGCCGGTCTTCTCATGATGGTGGCCCGCCTCGACCGGCTTGAGCAGCGTCGCGCACAGCGCCGGCGTGAGCGACAGCGCCATGAAGGCCGAGAGACCGATGGACGACACCATCACCGCCGAGAACTGGCGGTAGATGTTGCCCACCGAGCCGGAGAAGAAGGCGAGCGGCACGAACACCGAGATCAGCACGACCGTCACGCCGACAATGGCCCCCGAGATCTGCCCCATCGCCTTGCGGGTGGCCGCGCGCGGCGGCAGGCCTTCCTCGCTCATGATGCGCTCGACGTTCTCCACCACCACGATGGCGTCGTCCACCACGATGCCGATCACGAGCACCATGCCGAACATGGTGAGCACGTTGATCGAGAACCCGAGCGCCAGCAGCACGCCGAAGGTGCCCAGCAAGGCGATCGGCACGACGATGGTCGGGATCACGGTGTAGCGCCAGTTCTGCAGGAAGAGAAACATCACCACGAACACCAGCGCCACCGCTTCGAGCAGCGTCTCCACCACCTGCCGGATGGAGATCTTCACGAAGCGCGAGCTGTCGTAGGGCATGAAGTACTTGACGCCCGGCGGGAAGTAGCGCGACAGCTCGTCCATGCGCTTGTTGATGGCGGTGGCGGTGGCCAGCGCATTGCCGGTGGGCGACAGCTGCACGCCGATGCCGGTGGAGGGCTTGCCGTTCAGGCGCGCCGAGGTGGCGTAGGTCTGCGCGCCAAGCTCGATGCGTGCGACATCGCGCAGCCGCACGGCCGAGCCGTCGGGGTTGGCGCGCAGCACGATGTTGCCGAACTGCTCGACATTCGCGAGCTGGCCGTTGACCACCACGGTGGCGAAGATCGATTGCCCCGGCGTGTTGGGCAGCTCGCCGATGGTGCCCGAGGACACCTGCGCGTTCTGCGAGCGGATGGCGGCGGTCACGTCCGAGGGCGAGAGGCTGAAGCCGATCAGCTTGGCCGGGTCGATCCACACGCGCATCGCACGCTCGGTGCCGAAGAGCTGCGCCTGGCCGACACCGGCGATGCGCTGGATTTCAGGCAGGACGGTGCGCGACGCGTAGTCGCCAAGCGCAATCGGGTCGTAGGCCGGGTTGTCGGAAGACAGGATGGTGAAGAGCAGGAAGTTCGAGCGTGCCTTGTCCACGCGCACGCCCTGCTGCGTCACCGCCTGCGGCAGGCGCGGGCTGGCGCGGCTCAGGCGGTTTTGCACATCCACCTGCGCGAGGTCGGGGTTGGTGCCCGGCTCGAAGCTGAGCGTGATCGTGCCCGAGCCGTTGGCCTGGCTCACCGACTCCATGTAGATGAGGCCGGGCGAGCCGTTCATCTCCTGCTCGATGACGCTGATGACGCTGTCTTCCAGCGTCTGCGCCGAGGCACCCGGGTACACCGCGCTCACCACGATGGACGGCGGCGCCACCGGCGGGTACTGCGAGATCGGAAGCTGCGTGACCGACACCGCGCCCAGCACGATGACGAACAGCGCAATCACCCAGGCGAAGATGGGGCGGTCGATGAAGAACTTGGCCATTCGAGGCTTTCTCGTTTTCTCACCACAGAGGACGCAGAGAACACAGAGAAGAACAAGCCATGACTTTTCCTCTGTGGGCCGTGTGTGCTCTGTGGTTCAGATGTCTTTCAGCGTGAGGCGGAGGAAGCGGGTGCGGAAGCCGCGGAAGCGGAAGCAGCTGCCCCCGGCTGCCACGGCACTGGCTTCACCGGCCCCGGCCCGCGCAGCTTCTGGAAGCCGTCGACCATCACCTGCTCGCCCGGCTTCAGGCCGTCGAGCACCACCCATTGGCCGCCTTGTGCCGCGCCCACCTTCACTGGCCGCGGCGCGACCTTGCCGTCGGCGCCCACCACCATCACCGTGTCGCCCTGCGACGAGCGGTTGACCGCCTGCTGCGGCAAGGTGATGGCGTTCTGCGCTTGCGCCTGCTCGAGCCGCACCCGCACGTACATGCCCGGCAACAGCAACCCATCGTTGTTCGGGACTTCGGCGCGCAGCGTGATCTGCCCGGAGGTCGGGTCCACGGTCAGGTCAGAGAAAAGCAGCCGTCCGGCGGACGCGTATTCGGTGCCGTCATCGAGCACCACCCGCACGCTCGCCGCCTCGGCGCCGGCGGCGCGCTTGAGCTGGCCGCCCGAGAGCGCGCGTCGCAGCTTGAGCACGTCGGTGGTCGATTGCGTGAAGTTCACGTACATCGGATTGATCTGCTGCACGGTGGCCAGCTGCGTCGCCTCGCCCTGGCCCACCAGCGCGCCTTCGGTGACGAGCGCGCGGCCGATGCGCCCGGAGATGGGCGAGGTCACGTTCGCATAGCCGAGGTTGATCTGCGCGGTCTGCACGGCGGCCTGCCCCGCGGCCACGTCGGCCTGTGCGGACTTCTGCGCCGCGACGGCGTTGATGTAGTCCTGCTTGCTGATCGCGTTGGCTTCGAGCAGCGGCTTGTAGCGCTCGGCCTGGGCACTGGCCTGCGTGAGGTTGGCTTGGGCACGTGCAAGCGTCGCCTGCGCGCTTTGCGCCGTGGCGCGGTAGGGCGCGGGGTCGATCTGGAACAGCGGCTGTCCGGCGCGCACGTCGCTGCCTTCGCGAAAGAGCCGCTTCTGCAGGATGCCCGCCGCACGCGCACGCACCTGCGCCACGCGCGAAGCTTCGAGCCGGCCGGGCAGCTCAGTGACGAGGCCGACGGCTTGCGGCGTGGCGACGACCACGCCCACCTCGGGCGGTGGCATGCCGCCACCCGGTGGCCCGCCGGGGCCGGCGGCAGACTGGTCCTTGTTGCCGCAAGCAGCAAGCAAGACCGCGGCGGCGGCCACGGCAAGGCCTGAGCGCAAGAAGGTGGAGGAAGCGGACGACGGACGAGATGACGCCAATGAAGCAGCGGTCTGGGACACAGACATTCGCAAACCCTCGGTGAGTGGCGCACGTGCGCCGAGATGGTGGAACGGGAACGCGAGACTGCCCGCACACGCGACCAATCGCGCAGGCTATCCGCTCGGGCATTCTGTCCCGCTCGGTGGGGTCTTTGATGTCTGGTGTGCGAAGAGCGGTGACGGATTTTCGTAGCGACGCCGCGTGACTCTGCGGTTCCTCGGCGCGTCAGAACCAGACGCTCTGCACGTGCTGCGTGTCCATGTACTCGCGGACTTCGGTGATGCGTCCGTTGCGCACCGTGACGAGTGCGTGGTACTCGTTCTCGTACACGCGGCCGTTGCGCAGCTCGCCACGTGACTCGACCTCGAGCGCCACCTTGTCGCCCTCGGCGATGAGGGACTTCACCGTCATCCGCAGCCCCGCCGGCATCTGCGCCACCATTGCGCGGAACATGCGCGCCATCTCCGGCTTGGTGTGCCAGCCGATGGACGGGTTGCTGCCGGGCTTGCCGGCAATCCAGAAGCGCGAGTCCTCGCTCATGGTGTCGAGCACGCCGTCGATGTCGTTGGCATCGAAGCGTTCATAGAAGCGGCAGGCGACCTGCTTGTTGAGTTCGGTGGTCACGGAAATTCCTTGCGAGTCCAGATGGTTGGACCACCCATTGAACTTGCTAGAGCGCACTCGATGTCAAGCGCTTCTTCAGCTCGTCATTCACGGTGCCTCGAAACCGCTGACCAGCACCAGGGGCATGTTGCGTTGCCGGTCGTGACCCACGCCGTACGCGAGGAAGTCGGCCTGGATGTCGATGACGGCGCCCGCCTTCACCTCCGATTGAAGTGCGGGCACGAGCACCTCCTGCACCCAGGCGGTGAGGTCGCGGCCCTTGTCGGACCGCAGGCGGATGCAGTGGCCGGCCGGCGCCTTGTCGAGGAAGTCGTGCAGCTGCAATTCATCGAGGATGGCTTGCAGGGCCTGTGTGTTGCAGGGCTCGGGCGTTGCGAGGAGCGTGGCCGCGAAGCGCAGGTGCCGAGGCTGCAGCAGCGTCACGCCGGGTTCTTCGTCCCGGGTGGCGTCGTCATATTGGGCGAAGAGCGCGTCCAGCGTGATGCGTTCATGCGTGGCCGCTTCCTGGGCGACGCAGGGGCCGATCAGCAGCAGGGCGGCGAACGGCCAGGAGCGTAGCGAAGACAGGACAAGGCGCATGGCCGCGCAGCGTAGGCCCGCGTGGACGACGCATCAATGGCCGCGGCGGCCCAAAGCTTGGCCGCGGGGTTCAGCTGCCCGAAGCCGGGCGAGCGTCGCCTTGCACACAAGCGACCCCGCAGCAACCCGTCATCCCCGGCGAGCGCCGGGGTGACGGGCTGCTTACTTCACCGGCGTGTAATCCACCGGCAGGAAGCGATAGCCCTTCCCGTCGGTACGCAGGTGCCCGATGCCCGGGAACGGCAGGTGCGCGACACCGACCAGATAACCCTGCTTCGCCGCATCGGCGAAGGCCTTCTTGCGCTCGGCCATCGCGGACTTGGAGTCGCTGTCGAACTGGATGGTGACTTCAGGGTGCTGGAACTGCACCGCGGCCACGTGCATCAGGTCGCCCCACAGCACCAGCTTCTGGCCCTTGGACTCGACCACGTAGATCGAATGGCCGGCGGTGTGGCCATGCGCGGCCACGGCCTTCACGCCGGGGATGAGATCGGTGTCGCCGTTGAAGGCCTTGAACTTGTTCGCCGCCACGTAGGGGTTCAGCGACGCCTGAGCGCCCTTGAAGAAGCCCTTCATCGCTTCGGGTGCCTTGTCCAGGTTGGCCTGGCTCAGCCAAAAGTCGGCGTCATGCTGGTCGGCGCGCACGATGGCGTTTGGAAACGCCATGGCCTCGCCGGACATCAGCCCGCCGACGTGGTCGAAGTGCATGTGGGTGATGTAGATCTCGTCGACCTGGTCCGGCTGGTAGCCCGATGCCTTGAGGTTGTTGACGATGCCGCCGAGCGTCGGCCCGCCGAGTGCGCCGGTGCCCGTGTCGATCAGCACCAGCTTGCTGCCGGTGTTCACGAGGAAGGCGTTCACCGAGGTCGGCAGCGGCTCCTTCTCGAAGTTCTGGCCGAGCATCTTGGTGACGGCGGGCGCCTTCACGTTGGTCAGCAGTTCGGTGGGCTTGAGGTCGATGACACCGTCGAACAGCGCGGTGACTTCGAAGTCGCCCAGCATCATCCGGTAGAAGCCGGGGGCCTGGGTCTTGGCGAATGGGGCGGCGGCCTGCGCGGCGCCGACGAAGAGAAGGCTGCCTGCCGCGGCGAGCAGCCAATGCCTGATGCGGTTCATGAATATTCCTCCGGTGTGTTCGATTCGAGCGGCGCGAAGGATAGGGGCGAGACGCTTTTCCCTGCGGGTCGTAGGGTGGGCCGGTCACACCCCCGCCTTCGCCAGCACCACCACCGACACCCCACGCGCCGGCGCGACGCCATCGCCGTTCTGGTACGAGTGCGGCAGGTTGCCGGGAAACGCAAGCACGTCGCCGGCGGACAACGCATAGCGCTCGCCCGCCACCATCAGGTTCACGAGCCCTTCGAGGCAGGTGAAGAACTCGCGCGTGCCCGGCAGGTGCGGCGTGCCACCCATCACCGCGCCGGGAGCGAAGTCCATCACCTCCATCATCTCGTCGGGCACCGGCTCGGGCACGAGTGGGCGGATGGTCACGCCGCGGCCCTTGGTGTGCGTGGCCACCTCGCCAGCATTCCAGCGGCGCACCATCGCGCGCGGCGAGGCGAGCAGCTCGTCGATGGGCACGCCCAAGGCGCCCGCCACCTTCACCAGCACCGACAGCGACGGGTTGCCCTCCCCTGACTCGAGGTTGGCGATGGTCGAGCGCGGCACGGCGGCCGCCTTGGCCAGGCCGTCCTGCGTGAGTGATCGGGTGTGGCGCAGGCTCACGAGGTTGCGAGCGAGGTGGGACGCTGTGCTGCGGTCGGCGGGTTGGTCGTCGGTGCTCATGCGGAGGCCTTGGTCTTGCGGCGGCATTCTGCGCCCGCCCGTCCACCTGACGGACCTTCTGCCAATCCGCTGGACAAGCCGCTCGTGCGAACCAGGCCCGATGCCTATCGTGACCCCATCCCTGAACGAAACGACATCGGAGCCATTCATGAACCAGCCTTCCAACCCGCTCAAGAACCTGCGCGTCGCCGTCACCGGCGGCACCTCCGGCCTCGGCCTGGCACTCGTCAAGGCATTGCATGCGCAGGGCGCCAAGGTCGCCTTCATCGCGCGCGACGTGAAGCGCGTCGGAGCGGTCGCATCGAGGCTGCCGGGCGTGCACGGCATCGTCGGCGACGTGTCGTGGAAGCTGACCACGCATGCGCTGGCCATCCAGGTCAGCGCCGCGCTCGGCGGGCTGGACGTGCTCATCAATAACGCGTCCAGCCTCGGCCCGGTTCCGCTGGCGCCGTTGGCCGACACCGAATGCGAAGACTTCGAGGCGGCGCTCGCCACCAACGTGGTGGGTCCCTTCCGGCTCACGAAGGCGTTGCTCGGCGCGCTCGCCGCGTCGGCGCGGGAAGGGCGCACCGCCCTCGTGGTCAACATCACGAGCGACGCCGCCGTGTCGGCCTACGCCAACTGGGGCGCCTACGGCGCGAGCAAGGCGGCGCTCGCGCACATGAGCCGCATCTGGGACGAGGAGCTGCGCGAACACGGCGTGCGCGTGATCGCGCACGACCCGGGCGACATGGACACACCGATGCATGCGCAGGCCCTGCCGGATGCCGACCCCGCCGCGCTCAAGCGGCCATCCACGTCGGCCGAGGAATTGATCGAACGCATCCGCCACATCGTGGCCAAGGAGGAGGTGACAGCATGAAGGCAGCCCACGTACCCGCACAGCGTCCACGCGACGCCAGGTTGCTCGTGGTGGATGCACGCGGTGGCCTGCGCCATGCGCCGCGCGCAGCGCTGGCCGCATTCCTGGAGCCAGGCGATGTGCTCGTGGCGAACGACGCCGCCACCTTGCCCGCAAGCCTGAGCGGCGTGCATGCCGCCAGTGGGCAGGCCATCGAGGTTCGCCTGGCCGGCCGCCGATCGCTCGCAGCGGATGACGTGCGCGAGTTCACCGCCATCGTCTTCGGCGCCGGCGACCATCACACGCGCACGGAAGAGCGCGCCCCGCCGCCCGAGTTGCGTGCGGGCGATGCACTGCGCCTCGGGCCGCTGCGGGCCACCGTGCTGCGCCTGCTCGATCATCCCCGTCTCATCGCCCTGCGCCTCGAGGGCCTGGTCGACGACATCTGGGCTGGCATTGCACGGCACGGCAAACCCATCCAGTACGCGCACGTCAGCGAACCTCTGGCATTGTGGGACGTGTGGACCCGCGTGGCCGCATTGCCAGTGGCCTTCGAGCCGCCCTCGGCCGGCTTCGTGCTCGATTGGCGATTGCTGTCGTCGCTGAAGGCGCGCGGCGTGGTGTTCGCCACGCTCACCCACGCAGCGGGCATTTCATCGACAGGCGACGAAGTGCTGGACCAGCGCCTGCCCTTGGAC
The DNA here is from genome assembly GCA_966211955.1 of uncultured Comamonadaceae bacterium. Classification (GTDB taxonomy): domain Bacteria; phylum Pseudomonadota; class Gammaproteobacteria; order Burkholderiales; family Burkholderiaceae_C; genus Albitalea. The sequence goes on from CBIHOF010000006.1 coordinate 78,872, forward strand.
GAGCCGTATCACCTGCCCGCGGTGACCGTCCGCGCAGTGGGCGAGGCCCGGCGTCGAGGCGGCCGCGTCATCGCGTTGGGAACGACGGTGTCCCGCGCGCTGGAGCATGCGGCGTCACGCCCTGGCGGCTTGCGCGCTGGCGATGGCCTGGCGGATCAGCGGCTCGGGCCACACACGCATCTGCGCGTGGTCGATGGCATCGTCAGTGGCACGCACGAGCCCGGCACCAGTCACTTCGAGCTGCTGCGGGCGTTCACGAGCGATGCGGTGCTCGATCGCGCGAACGACGAGCTGCAGCGACAGGGGTTCCTGACACACGAGTTCGGCGACTCGGTGCTGATCGAGCGGGAGGCAGTGAGGCAGCCGATGGCGGCTTGATGGCGAAAGCGACCGAGCATTCGCCAGCCAGGCGATTCGGCAGACCTGCCTGCGCCCCCAGCTTCATTTCACGCCTACGAACCGTCAGCTCGCGATCCGGATTGCCATTTCGTCGCAGGGGGCAAGGCCTACGGCGCTGTCATGCCGACAATCGCGCCACTCCACCACCGGCTGCCCTTCATGAAGATCACCAAGTCGAACCTGCTCTCCACCCTCGCTGCCATGGCGATCATGCTCGCGGGCAGCTGTGTCCAGGCTGCCGGTTTCCAGCAAGGGGTCGCCGCCGACCCGAGCGGCAAGCCCATCGTGATCGGCATCTGGTACCCCAGCCAGGCCGCTGCGAAACCCGTGTCGATGGGCCCGACGACGATGACCGTCGCCATCAACGCGCCGACGAGCGGCAAGGCACTGCCGATGATCGTGATGTCCCACGGAACGGGCGGTTCCTACCTCGGGCATTTCGACACGGCCATTGCCCTGGCCGATGCGGGCTTCGTCGTGGTGGCGATGAACCACACGGGCGACAACTATGCCGACCAGAGCCGCAGCGTCGACATCATGGACAGGCCAAGGCAGGTCAGCCGCGTGATCGACCACATGCTGTCAACGTGGGATGAGCACGCGGCGATCGACCCGCAGCGCATCGGCATGTTCGGCTTTTCCGCGGGCGGGTTCACCACGCTCGCGATCATCGGCGGCGTCCCGGACTTCACGAAGATCGGCCCGATGTGCCGGCAGTATCCCGGCGACTTCGCCTGCCAGCTGGTGGCCAAGAGCGCAGGCCCGGTCGCAGCACCTGCCGCCGTCACGGTCGCTGACGCACGCGTCAAGGCGGCCGTGGTTGCGGCGCCGGCGCTCGGCTTCACGTTCTCGACGGACGGACTGAAAGACGTCAAGGTGCCGGTGCAACTCTGGCGGGCCGAGAACGATGTCATCGTGCCGCACCCACGGTACGCAGAGGCCGTGCGGCTGGCACTGCCTCAAGCGCCGGACTACCACGTCGTGCCGAATGCCGGCCACTTCGATTTCCTGGCGCCTTGCAGCGACGCGCTCGCTTCGATCGCCCCGGCCATCTGCACGAGTTCGGCGGGCTTCGATCGCGCGGCCTTCCATGCCGGCTTCGATTCAGGAGTCGTGAAGTTCTTCGAGAAGACGCTCGCCCATCACTGAAGGGGCAGACGCTCGCTTCAGGTCCTCTCGAACTTGAACACCGCCACGCTGGCGCGCAAGTTCGGCAAGCTGCGGATCGCCTCGCCACGCTGGATGCCGAACGAATCCAGCACGCGCAAACCGCACTTGCCGGCCAGCACCTCGAAGTCCGCATACGTGCCGACCCGGATGTTCGGCGTGTCGTACCACTCGTAGGGCAGCGCACGCGTCACGGGCATCCGCCCCATGGCGATGTGCAGCCGGTTGCGCCAGTGCGCGAAGTTGGGAAAGCTCACGACGCCGATGCGGCCCACGCGCGCCGTCTCGCGCAGCATGCGCTCGGTGTTGCGCAGGTGTTGCATGGTGTCCAGCTGCAGCACGACGTCGAAGCTTTGGTCTTCGAACATCGCGAGGCCATCTTCCAGGTTGAGCTGGATCACGTCCACGCCGCGCTTGGTGCAGGCCAGCACGTTGTCGTCGCTGATCTCCACGCCGTAGCCGGTGCAGCCGCGCGCGTCGCGCAGGTGGGCGAGCAGCTCGCCGTTGCCGCAGCCGAGGTCGAGGACGCGCGAGCCCTTCGGCACGAGCTCGGCAATGATTTCCATGTCGCGACGATCGCTCATACCGCCACCCCTTTCAGCACCGGCCGCGTCCGGGTCGACTCCTGCGCGATGTTGTCGAAAGCTGCGCGCAGCAGGTGGTGGTAGCGCGGGTCGTCGAGCAGGAAGGCATCGTGGCCATGCGGTGCGTCGATCTCGGCATAGCTCACGCGGTGCTTGTTGTCCACGAGGGCCTTGACGATCTCGCGCGAGCGGGCCGGCGAAAAGCGCCAGTCGGTGGTGAAGCTCACGAGCTGGAATTGGCACTTCGCGCCTGCAAAGGCGGCGGACAGGTCGCCGCCGAAGTCGCGCGCCGGGTCGAAATAGTCGAGCGCGCGGGTGATGAGCAAATACGTGTTCGCGTCGAAGTAGTCGCTGAACTTGTCGCCCTGATAGCGCAGGTAGCTCTCGATCTCGAACTCGATGTCCTGCGTGCTGTAGTTCAGCGTGTCGGCCTTCATGCCGCGGCCGAACTTCGCCTCCATCGAGTCGTCACTCAGGTAGGTGATGTGGCCGATCATGCGAGCCACGCGCAGGCCGCGCTTGGGCACGACGCCATGCTCGTAGTAGTGGCCGCCGTGAAAGTCGGGGTCGGTGATGATCGCGCGGCGCGCGACCTCGTTGAATGCGATGTTTTGCGCCGACAAGTTGGGTGCCGTGGCGACGGCGATGCAGTGGCGCAGCCGATCCGGATATCGCAGCGACCAGCTCAGCGCCTGCATGCCGCCGAGGCTGCCGCCCAGCACGGCGGCGAGTTGCCTGATGCCCAGGGCGTCCAGCAGGCGGGCTTGCGCATCGACCCAGTCTTCCACCGTCACCACGGGGAAGTCCGCACCGTAGATGCGGCCGGTCTCGGGGTTGGTATGCATCGGGCCTGTCGAGCCGAAGCACGAGCCCGGGTTGTTCACGCCAATGACGAAGAAGCGGTTCGTGTCCAGCGGTTTGCCGGGGCCGACGAGGTTGTCCCACCAGCCGGTGCTCTTCTCGCGGTCGGCATGCACGCCCGCCACGTGGTGCGAGGCATTGAGCGCATGGCACACGAGCACGGCGTTGCTCTTGTCGGCATTGAGCGTGCCGTAGGTTTCGTAGACGAGCGTGTAGTCGCGAAGGCTCGCGCCGCTGCGCAGCGACAGGCTTTCAGCAAAGTGCCGCGATTGCGGCGCGACGGTTCCAACGGAGTGCATCGGCAAGAAGGACCCAAGAAAAAACCCGGCGCCGCCAAAGCGGGACACCGGGTGCTGGGTCCTGTCTTTAGCTGGTTTTATAGAGCGCCCGCAAGCCGGAACAAATCAGCGCTAAGGAAGTATAGCCCCCCAGTCGCTTCGCTCCTGCCCCCGAGGGGCGCCACCCGACGGGCCGGCAAAGCCGGGCCCGTGGGCGTTGCTTGAGGGGGCGTCGCTGCGCTTGGCCGCAGGGGGTGGGGTGGTGATTGCAGAAAACTAGTCAATCGACTAATAATCCGACATGCCTCGGCCATCGAAGAACGTCGACCTTGCATTGCTTGACTCCGGGCGTGAGCTGTTTCCTGCGGTGGGGTGTGCCGGTTTGTCGGTGCGCGCTGTTGCGGAAAACGCCGGGGTGAACCAGGGCATGTTTCATTACCACTTCAAGACGAAGGACAACTTTCTTCGCACGCTGCTGCAGCAGGTCTACGAGGAGATGTTCGACGGCTTGTCGCATGCCATTGATCACGAAGGACCGGCGCTGGATCGATTGCGGGACGCGATGGTCGTGGTCGGTGGCCTGGTGCGCGAGCACCGCAAGGTGTTTGCGCGCGTGTGGATGGATGCGATCAGCGGCGAGACGGTGGCAGTGGACTTCCTGCGCTCGAACGCGCCGCGCCACCTCGGCTTGCTGCTGGGCTTGCTGCAGCAAGCCCAGGCCGAAGGGGGCTTGCGCGAGCTGCCGCCCATCCAGCGTTTCGCGATGCTGATGGGCTCGGTCCTGTTGCCCATCATCTTCGCCGCGGGCTTGGTGGACGTGGCCCTCGGTGCGACGCCGTTCAGGGCCCAGTTCGATGCCCAGGTGATGAGCGACGACGCCATCGCGCAACGGGTGGATCTCGTCATCGAGATGCTTCGTCATGCTTGAAGGAGCGGCCATGATTCGTGCGTTGTTGTTCATGCCTCTTGCGCTCGCCATCGTCGGGCTGTCGGGCTGCGAGCACAAGGCCCCAGCGGGCTGGTCGGGCTACGTCGAAGGCGATTACGTGTATGTGAGCTCGCCGGTGGGCGGCACGTTGCAGGAGCTCGGCGTTCGTCGCGGGCAGGCAGTGGATGCGGGCGCGCCGCTCTTCAGGCTCGAATCCGAGAGCGAATCGGCCGCGCGCGACGAAGCGGCGGCGCGGCTCGCGGGCGCGAAGGCGCAGGCAGCGAACGTGAGCAAGGGCCGCCGGCCGGAAGAGATCGCGGTGAACGAGGCGCAGTTGCGCCAGGCTCAGGCCGAGGCCCAGCGCGCCACGACCGAGCTCAAGCGCCAGCAGCAGCTCGTGACGCAGGGCTTCATCTCGCAGTCGCGCCTGGACGATGCACGCACGGCGGCCACCGAGGCGAACCAGCGCGTGGTCGAGCTGAACGCCGCTCTGCGCGTCGCCCGCCTGCCAGCGCGCGAGGACGAACGCACCGCTGCGGCCGCCACCGCCGAGGCCGCGCAACAAGCACTTCGGCAGAGCGACTGGCGCACGCGGCAAAAGCAGCAGACGGCACCCGCCAAGGCGCAGGTGGCCGACACCTTCTTCCGCGTCGGCGAATGGGTGCCGCCGGGCCAGCCAGTGCTGTCGCTGCTGCCGCCTGCGGCCACGCGCGCCCGATTCTTCGTGCCGGAAAACGAGATCGCTACGCTCGCCGTCGGGCAGACGGTGTCGCTGCATTGCGATGGCTGCGCCACGCTCATCAACGCGCGCATCGATTTCATCGCCACGCAGCCGGAGTACACCCCGCCCATCATTTATTCGAACTCGCAGCGCTCGCGTCTCGTGTTCATGGTCGAGGCGCGGCCGCAAGGCGACGACGGCGCCAAGCTCAAGCCCGGCCAGCCGGTGGACGTGCAGCGAGTCAAGCCATGAGCGACCAAGCGCCGCCCGAGTGGGCCATCGACGTGCGCGGCCTCACCAAGCGCTACGGCCCGCGCACCGTCGTCGACCACGTGGACCTGAAGGTGCGCACCGGCCGCATCTGCGGCTTCCTCGGGCCCAACGGCAGTGGCAAGACGACGACCATCCGCATGCTGTGCGGCCTGCTCACGCCCGACGACGGCGAAGGCAGCTGCCTCGGGCTGGACATCCGCAAGCAGGCCTTGGACATCCGCCGCCAGGTCGGCTACATGACGCAGAAGTTCGGGCTCTACGACGACCTGTCGATCCGCCAGAACCTCGATTTCGTCGCGCGGCTGTTCGAGCTGCCCGAGCGCCAGAAGGCGGTCGATGCGGCACTCGAACGACTGGGCCTCGTCGAGCGCCAGCAGCAGCTCGCGGGCTCGCTGTCCGGTGGCTGGAAGCAGCGTCTGGCGCTCGCGGCCTGCCTCATCCACGAGCCGCGCCTGCTGCTGCTGGATGAACCCACCGCCGGCGTGGACCCGAAGGCGCGGCGCGACTTCTGGGACGAGATCCATCGCCTCGCCGCCCAAGGCATCACGGTGCTCGTCTCTACGCACTACATGGACGAGGCCGAGCGCTGCCATGAACTGGTCTACATCGCCTACGGCAAGACACTCGCGCGCGGCACGGAGCGCGAGATCATCGATGCGTCGAAGCTGCATGTGTGGGCGGTGGAAGGTGAGCAGGCCGCAACGCTGGTCGAGCCGCTGAAGACTGCGGCGGGCGTGCTCAGCGTGGCCGCCTTCGGCAACTCGCTGCACGTCGCGGGGCAGGACGATGCGCAGCTCGAAGCCGCCATCGCGCCCTATCGCGAGCGCGAAGGCCTGCGCTGGCACCGCGCCGAGCCCAACCTGGAGGACGTCTTCATCAGCCTCATCGGCCAGGCGCAGGACAACTTCGGCGGCCACGCCGCGAAGGCCGGGAAGGCCACCGCATGAAAGCCTTCTCCGCCCACCGAACGCTTGCCATCTTCATCAAGGAGTTCCAGCAGATGCTGCGCGACCGGCTCACCTTCGCGATGGCGATCGGCGTGCCCATCCTGCAACTCGTGCTCTTCGGCTATGCGATCAACACCGACCCGAAGGGCCTGCCCACGGCCATCGTGAGCCATGACGACAGCCCGATGGCGCGCAGCCTGTCGACTGCCTTGCAGAACACCGGCTACTTCCGCATCACGCACCGCAGCGCGAGCGAGGCGCAGGCCGAGGCGCTGATCGAGACCGGCGAGGTGCAGTTCATGCTGAGCATCCCGCCGGATTTCGGCACGCGCGTCGTGCGTGGCGAGAAGCCGGCGCTCTTGGTCGCCGTGGACGCGACCGACCCGTCGGCCTCTGGCAATGCCATCGCCGCGCTCGGCCAGGTGGCGCAGCAGGCCTTGCGTGCCGATCTCACCGGCCCCTTGCAGCACTTGCAGCCGGGTGCGCAACCCTTCGAGCTGCGCATCCACCGCCGCTACAACCCCGAAGGCCTGTCGCGCTACAACATCGTGCCGGGGCTCATCGGCACCATCCTCACGATGACGATGGTGATGCTCACGGGCTTGGCAATGACACGCGAACGCGAGCGCGGCACGATGGAGAACCTGCTGGCCACGCCGGTGCGGCCGGTGGAGGTGATGGTGGGCAAGATCCTGCCCTACATCGTCATCGGCTACATCCAGCTTGCGGTCATCCTCATCGCCGCCTTCGCGCTCTTCGAGGTGCCGATGGTGGGCAGCTTCGTGCTGCTGATGGCGATGATCGGCGTGTTCATGCTCGCCAATCTTGCGGTCGGGTTCACCTTCTCGACTCTTGCGCAGAACCAGCTGCAGGCGATGCAGATGACTTTCTTCTTCTTCCTGCCGTCCATGCTGCTGTCGGGCTTCATGTTTCCCTTCCGCGGCATGCCGCAATGGGCGCAGTGGATTGGCGAGGTGCTGCCGCTCACGCACTTCCTGCGGGTGGTGCGCGGGATCATGCTCAAGGGCAATGAGGCGTCGCAGCTGCTGCCGCAGCTGTGGCCGATGCTGGCCTTTCTGGCGGTGGCTGGTGCCGTGGCATTGGCGCGCTATCGGCAGACGCTGGATTGAATCGAAACGAGTGAAATTCCTCTGTGCTCCTCATGTTGTCTGTGGTGAGAATCTCCCAACAGCAAAGGAGACGCCGTGGCTTGGTTCGAAGGGTTCGACGCAGGGTTCCATGAGGTCAACGGCGTGCAGGTCTTCGCGCGCACCGGCGGCCGCCGAAACGGCGCGCCGCTCTTGCTGCTGCACGGCTTCCCGCAGACGCATGCCATCTGGCACCGCGTGGCGCAGCGCCTGGCCGACCGCTTCTTCCTCGTGATGCCCGACCTGCGCGGCTACGGCGACTCGTCCAAGCCTGACGGCCTCGACGATCACTTCAACTACAGCAAGCGCGCGATGGCGGCCGACATGGCGGCGCTGATGCATTCGCTCGGCCACGAGCGCTATGGCGTCGTCGGGCACGACCGCGGCGGGCGCGTCGCGCATCGGCTGGCGCTCGACCAGTCGGCGGCGGTGAGCCGGCTGATGGTGATCGACATCGCGCCCACGCTGGACATGTACGACGCGACCGACATGCGCTTCGCGCGCTACTACTACCACTGGTTCCACCTCATCCAGCCCGCGCCGCTGCCCGAGAAGATGATCGGCGGCGACCCGGCCTTCTACCTGCACTGGAAGCTCGGCGGCTGGGGCTCCGGCGGCACGTCATTCATCGAGCCGGACGCAATGGCCGAGTACCGCCGATGCTTCTGCCGCACCGAAGCCATCCACGCCGCCTGTGAAGACTATCGCGCGTCGGCAGGCATCGACCTCGACCATGACCGCGCCTCGCGCGAGCGCGGCCAGAAAGTGGCCTGCGACATGCGGCTCCTGTGGGGCTCGCGCGGCATCGTCGCCGCGCTGTTCGACCCCATCGCGCTGTGGCAGGCGCAATGCAGCGGCCACGTGAGCGGACGTGCCGTGGAGGCGGGCCACTTCATTCCCGAAGAGCTGCATGAGCTCACGGCCGGCGAGATCACTGAATTCATGAGCTCGTAGGACCCAATCACCCAGCGTTGCCACAACTTGCAGACAGCGCGCCGCTGCCTCTCTAGCATGGTCCGACGTTGTTCCCGCGACCGGGAGCTGTCTTGTCCCCTTCACAGAGGAATCGACCATGAGAACCACACGATCGACGCTTGCAATGCTCATCGCGACCGCGTTTGCGGGCGCCACGCTGAGCGGCGCCGCCCTTGCCCAGACCTCGGCCACCACGCCGGCCGGTGCATCGCCCAACAAGCCTGAGGCGACCACCGCCGCCTCGCCCGCATCCAGCCCCGAATCGCGAGCCGACGTGAAGGCGCAGGCCAAGGCGGCCAACCGTGCCGGCGAAATCCCGAAGGGCGAGGCGCTGAGCAGCACGTCGCACCCGAAGGGCGGCGCCGTCGAGCCGCGCTCGGGCGCCGGTGAAAGCCGCGCCGAGGTCAAGAGCGAGGCCCGCGATGCCGCGCATTCGGGCGAGATCGTCAAGGGCGAAGCCGGTGTGAGCGCGAAGCACCGCAAGGGCGGCGCCGTGGGCGACAAGCAGGCCGATGCCGGCGCCGCCGCGCCCAGCCGCGCCGATGTGAAGAGTGAAGCGCGCGATGCCAGCAAGTCGGGCGACATCGTCAAGGGCGAGGCGGACGTCAAGATCAAGCCCTGAAACGCCTGATCCACTGACGGCATCGGCGGAGCGCTCGGCGCCTGCCAGCACCCCGAAGGATTGCCGGGCAAACCCCCGGCAATCCGGTTCATTGCCGCGTGCTTCGCGCGGCTACCATCCCTGCCAGACTCATCGGGGGATGGACCGTGCCTGCCTGGCTCCTCAAGCTCAACGAACAATTCCCGATCCGCTACATGGTGTGGCTGATCTGCGCGGTCGGCTTCCTGCTCAGCGCCTTCACCTGGGTGGCGTTTCATACCGGCGGGGCGGTCGCGCTGCTCTTCCTCTTCCTCGTGGGCCTGGGCATTCGCGACACGCGGCAGACCCGGCATTCCGTGCTGCGCAACTACCCGGTGATCGGGCACCTGCGCTTCCTGCTCGAATTCATCCGCCCCGAGATCCGCCAGTACTTCATCGAGGGCGACAACGAGGCTGCCCCCTTCTCGCGCCAGCAGCGCTCGCTCGTCTACCAGCGCGCCAAGGGGGAGCAGGACAAGCGGCCCTTCGGCACGCAGATGGACGTGGGCGCGCTTGGCTACGAGTGGATCAACCATTCGCTCGTGCCCACTCACCTGCCGTCACACGACTTCCGCGTGCTGATCGGCGAAGGCCGCGCGCAGCCCTACAGCGCGAGCGTGTTCAACATCTCGGCGATGAGCTTTGGCGCGCTGTCGGCCAATGCCATCCTTGCGCTCAACCAGGGCGCCAAGCGTGGCGGCTTCGCGCACGACACAGGTGAAGGCTCCATCAGCCGCTACCACCGCGAACACGGCGGCGACCTGATCTGGGAAATCGGCTCGGGCTACTTCGGCTGCCGCAATGCCGACGGCAGCTTCAACGAGGAGCGATTCGCCATCAACGCCCGCGACCCGCAGGTGAAGATGATCGAGCTCAAGCTGAGCCAGGGTGCCAAGCCGGGCCATGGTGGCGTGCTGCCGGGCCCGAAGGTCACGCCCGAGATCGCCGAGGCGCGCGGCGTGGCGGTGTGGGAAGACTGCATTTCGCCGGCGAGCCACAGCGCGTTCTCGACGCCCGTGGGCATGATGAACTTCATCGCCAGGCTGCGCGAGCTGTCGGGCGGCAAGCCGGTCGGATTCAAGCTGTGCATCGGCCACCCGTGGGAATGGTTCGCCATCGCCAAGGCCATGCTCGAGACCGGCATCACGCCGGATTTCATCGTGGTGGATGGTGCCGAAGGCGGCACCGGTGCGGCGCCGCTGGAATTCACCGACCACGTCGGCGCGCCGCTGCAGGAAGGCCTGCTGCTGGTGCACAACACCCTCACCGGGCTGAACCTGCGCGACCAGATCAAGCTGGGCTGTGCGGGCAAGGTCGTGAGCGCCTTCGACGTGGCGCGGATGATGGCGCTGGGCGCCGACTGGTGCAACGCGGCGCGCGGCTTCATGTTTGCGCTTGGCTGCATCCAGGCGCAGTCCTGCCACACCGGCCACTGCCCGACCGGCGTGACCACGCAGGACGCGGTGCGGCAGAAGGCGCTGCACGTGCCGGCCAAGTCCGAACGCGTGTACCAGTTCCACGAGAACACGCTCAAGGCCCTGAAGGAGCTGGTGCAGGCCGCGGGCCTCACGCACCCGGGCGAGGTGACCGCATCGCACATCGTGCGTCGAACCAGCGACCACGGCGTGAAGCTCCTGGCCAACCTGCTGCCCTTCGTGCGGCCGGGCGCACTGCTCGACGACGACATGCCGCATGCGGTGTTCCGCCTGTACTGGCCCATGGCCAGCGCGCACAGCTTCGCTGCCACGCCCGCCGCAGTCTGAGCGGTTCCCCCCTGAAACGCGGGGTCGCCCGCCACGCACCCCGACTCGGGGGAGTGTGGCGCGGCGATCGCACTGGAAGAATCCGCGACACTTTCAGCGACGAACGGGTCTGGCGCTTCATGAGTTCTGTGGTGTTGATGCATGCGGATATGAAGCTGGCCCAGGGCCTGCGCGACGAGATCTCCGCCGCGCCCGGCCTGGAAGTGACGGCCATTGCCGACAGCCTGCCCAGCTTGCGCGAAGCCTTCCGCGAGGGCCTGCCCGATCTCCTCATCGTGGACCTGATGCTGCCGCCCACGCACCTCAAGTCGCTGCTGCAAAGCCTGCGCGGCCAGGGCAGCTTCGGCCAACCGCTCATCCTTGCGCTGGCGGTCTCGGTGGACGACGCACGGCTGATGGATGCACTGCGCCACGGCGCCGACGGCTACTACGCGCACGCACGGCCGACTGCGACGCTGGTGGCGGCCATCGAGCAGCTGATGCGCGGCGAATCGAGCATGTCGCCGCAGATCGCCCGCCAGGTGAGGAAGCACTTCGACGGGGCCGAGTGGGCGTTGAGCGACTTCATGCCCGACACCCACAACCCGATGCGGATGACCGAGACCGACAGGCTGTTGCTGCAGTGGACGTCCGAGGGCTATCTGCCCAACGAAGTGGCACGTGGCCTGCAGCTCACGGCGCAGGCGGTGGGGGTTCGCATTCGCAACATCTACCGCAAGCTGCAGTTCGACCTGCGGGCTGGCGCAATGTCGATGGCGGCTTAGAGGCGCAGGCACCCAACCGACGGCGGTCCGCGAACCGCCAACGGCCCCCAAAAGCCGATCAAGCCACCGGCGGCGCCGTGTCGATAAAGCTCTGCCGCTGCGACAACTTCTCGAACAGCTTCGCCAGGTTCGGATGATTGGCACGCCAATCGATCTCGGCGAAACGGAAGTCCAGGTAGCCCAGCGCACAGCCCACCGCGATGTCCGACAGCGAGAAGTGGATGCCCGAGCAGAAGGGCTTGTCGCCCAGGCCCTTGCTCATCGCGATGAGCGCCATGTTGACCTTGGTCATCTGGCGGTCGACCCAGGCGGGGCTGCGCTGTGCTTCGGTGCGGCCGGCCCAGGTGTTCTCAAGCCGGGCCAGGATGGACGCATCGCACAGGCCGTCGGCCAGCGCTTCCCAGGTACGCACTTCCGCGCGTTCGCGGCCGCGCTCAGGAATGAGCCGGCCCACCGGCGATAGCGTATCCACGTACTCGACGATGACCCGCGAATCGAACACTGCCTCGCCGCCTTCCATGACCAGCACCGGTACCTTGCCGAGCGGGTTCGAATGGAGGATGTGGTCTCGCGCCCAGACGTCTTCTTGTTCCAGCTGGTAATCCAGCCGTTTTTCTGCCATCACGATGCGCACCTTGCGCACGTAGGGGCTGAGGAGCGAGCCGATGAGTTTCATTGTGGAAGGTCCCTGTTGCGATCGATTCTAGCGAAGGGCGGTGGTAGAGTTTGTCGAGGGAGGAAGCCCGCCATCGTCCAAGCGGCGGGCAAGAACACAATGACCACATCGTCATGGAATGCCTCGGCCGCCACCGAGCCGAGCTTCGATCCGCAAGCCACGCCCGCCGAGCGCACGCTCGACATCCGCTTCACGGGTTCGGGCAGCGAATACTTCCGCATCTGGATCGTCAATCTCCTGTTGACCATCGTCACGCTCAGCCTGTACCACCCATGGGCCAAGGTGAGGCGGCTGCGCTACTTCTACGGCAACACGCTCGTCGATGGGCACGCGCTGGATTTCCACGGCAATCCCTGGAAGATGCTGCGCGGCTACCTGCTCGTGGGCGCCATGGTGCTGCTGTATTCCGTGGCCGGCAAGTTCTCGCCGGTGGCGGGGCTCGTCGCCTTCCTCATCGTGGCCGCCATCTGGCCGGCGCTGTTCAAGGCATCCATGCAGTTCCGCATGGGCAACACCAGCTGGCGCGGGCTGCGCTTGCGCTTCAAGGGCAGCACGGCCGGCGCGTACCGGGCGATGCTGCCGCTCTTCCTGCCGGGCCTCGTGGTGCTGGTGATGGTGCTGGGCGTGCCCGACCCGACGCAACCGCCGTCGTGGTACCTGCCGTCCTTCCTCGGCGCAATGCTTGTTGCCTTCCTGTTCATGCCATGGCTCTTGTGGTCGCTCAAGAAGTACCAGCACGAGCACTATGCGCTCGGCCAGGTGCAGACGTGCTTCAAGGCGCGCGTGTCGTCGTTCTACGGCGTGTTCCTGCAGACCTTCGGCGTCACGCTGCTGGCGGGCGTCGTCATGGCGGTGGTCATCGCCGTGCTCGCCGTGATCGGTGCGGCGACCGTCATGCTCGGCGGCAAGGACATGGCCCGCAATCCGGTGGCGGCCATCATGGCCGGGCTCTTCGTCGGTGTGATCATGATGCTGGTCATGCAGCTCCTGCCGCGGCCCTTCTTCGAGTCGCGTCTGCAGAACCTGGTGTGGGGCAAGACGGCCGCGGCGCAGCTGCAATTCAAGAGCGCGCTTCGCTTCGGGCCCTTCTTCTGGCTGACGGTCAAGAACTGGTTCCTGATGGTCTTCACCATCGGCCTGTACTGGCCCTTCGCGCGCGTCGCGCTGGCTCGCATGCGACTCGAGGCGGTATCGCTCGCGACCACGCTCGATCTTGACCAGCTGCACGAGCACCTGCGCCTGGCCGATGGCGACGCCGCCGGTGATGCGGCGGGTGATCTCTTCGGCATCGACATCGGGCTGTGACGCGCGCGTGACTCACGACGCCCCCGTGCCTGCCGCATCGACAAGCGGCATCGACGCCGAGTACTTCGATGGCCGCGTCGCGCGAGCCCATCCGGTGCGCTTGCGCCTGGACGGCCAGATGCTGGTGATTGAAGGCGCGGGCGTCGGCGATGGCCTGATCCGCAGCGTGCCCTGCATCGAGGTGGTGTGGCCTGAACGAACCCGCCACGGCGTGCGTGTCGCGCACCTGCGCGATGGGGCGGCCATCCAGTGCAAGGACAGCGCCGCCTGGGACGCCTGGACGCGCAGTGGCGGGCGAGGTGAATCGCTGGTGGTGAAGGCGCAGCAGAGCTGGCGCGGCGTGGCGATTTGCGTCGTCGTGCTCATCGTGGGGCTGGTTGCCGGCTACCAATGGGGCCTGCCCTGGGCCGCGCGCAAGGCGGTGGCGGTGGTGCCGCAGACGGTGGACGAAACCATCGGCGAATCGGCGCTCGCGTCCATCGACGAACACCTGATGGCGAAGAGCGAACTGCCGGCCGACCAGCAGGCGCGCATCAGCGCCGCCTTCGAGCGCGCCGTCGCCACGCTGCCTGCAGGCACGGTCCCTGCGCACCGTCTGGTGTTCCGCAAGAGCCGCATCGGCCCCAATGCCTTCGCGCTGCCCGGCGGCACGATGGTGCTGACCGACGATCTGGTCCAGCTCGTGAAGGGCGACGAGGCGGTGATCGTCGGCGTGCTCGGCCACGAACTGGGCCACCTGCGACAACGCCACGGCATGCGCATGCTGGCGCAGGTGAGCGCGCTGGGTGCCGTGTCGGCCATGCTCTTCGGCGACTTCAACGGCCTGCTGGCCGCCGCGCCGGTGTGGCTTGGCCAGGCGAGCTATTCGCGCGATGCGGAGCGCGAGGCCGATGTGGAATCAGTGCGGCTCATGAAGGCCGCCGGCATCTCGCCCGAGGTGATGGTGCGCTTCTTCGAAGCCGTGGCGACCTACGTGCCGCCGCGTGAGGCAAATGCCAACGCGGGCAAGCCGGGGCAGGAAGCAGCAGACGACGCGGCCTCGTCGCCGAAGCCCGATGCAAGCGAGGAGCGCCGCCGCCGACAAGGTTCCTGGCTGGGCATTGCCATCGCATCGCATCCGGCGGACGAGGAACGGATCAGGTTTTTCCAAGAGGCGGCACGCTGAGCCGCGTCGCGCGCCTCGCCAACAACAACCAAGACAGCCGATCAGGGGGGGCTGGATGATGAGCAATGCGCCAAGGAAGTGGCTGGCAGTTCTGCTGAGCATCGTTGCCGCGCCGCTCGCCTTTCTGTACGTCGGACGAGCGCGATGGGCGGGCGTGTACCTGCTCGTCGGGTTGACACTCGCTCTGTACGGGATGTTCCTCGCACCCAGCGCCGCGGTCGCGGGGGCGTTGAACCTTGCTTTCCTCGTGGTTTGCGCCGCCCACGCCTACCGGTTGGCCAAAGGCTTCTCCGACGCGCAGGCGAGGCCTTGGTTCAGCCGTTGGTATGGCCTTGTCGGCGCGACGATGACGACAGCCGTGCTTGGCTTCGCGTTCCGTGCGTTCGCCTATGAGCCCTTCCGCCAACCGTCTGCCTCCATGCTTCCGACGATTCCGGCGACCTCTCACCTGGTCGTGCAGAAATGGGGCTTCGGCAATTACGGAAGTTTCGGGCACGCGCTCTTGCGGCGGCCGATATCCGCACCACTGGAGAGGGGCGACATCATCGTGTTCGAGTTTCCGAAGGACCGGTCGGTCAACTACGTCAAGCGGCTCGTCGGCTTGCCGGGGGACAAGGTCTCCTACCGCGGAAAGAAGTTCTTCGTGAACGACGAGGCGGCCGACCAGCGGCCTGCGGGCGAGTACGTCGACGGCGAAACTCTTGGGGCGCGCTCGCTGATGAGCGAATCCATCCTGGGACGGCAGTACACGATTCTCCTGGACCCGGGCCGAGCGGACACCGGCGCGAGGCCGCTCGACTTTCCGCTCCATGAGCAGTGCACCAACAGCCAGGACGGACTGTCCTGCCAAGTGCCCGCGGGCCATTTCTTCGTGCTGGGCGACAACCGGGACAACAGCAACGACAGCCGATATTGGGGCTTCGTCCCGGCCGATCACATCGTCGGCAAGCTCGTGTTCATCGGCAAGTGATGGCGTGGCGGCGATGCCGGCCGGCTTCTTCAAGAGTGCGCAGGTACGCAGTCCCTCACAAGACCCAGTCGATCGATGCCGGCCGCCCCGGCACACTCAGCCGCGCCGTCTGCGGCGCCATGCGTGACACCACCACGCCGCCCTTGACGACCACAAGCCGCGTCGCCCGCAGGCGGATCGCCTCGATCGGGTCGCTCGCCTGCAGCAAGACGAAGTCGGCGGGGCGGCCCACCTCGACGCCGTAGTCGCTCAGGCCCAGCACCTTCGCGCCGTTCACCGTCACCGCATCGAAGCAGGCCCGCATCTGCCGCTGAGAAGTCATCTGCGCCACGTGCAGGCCCATGTGCGCCACCTCGAGCATGTCGCCCGAGCCGAGCGAATACCACGGGTCCATCACGCAGTCGTGGCCGAAAGCCACGTTGACGCCCGCGGCCATCAGCTCGGGCACGCGCGTCATGCCGCGGCGCTTGGGGTAGCTGTCGTGGCGGCCTTGCAGCGTGATGTTGATGAGCGGGTTGGCCACCGCGTTCACGCCGGCTTCGGCGATGAGCGGGATGAGCTTGGAGACATAGTAGTTGTCCATTGAATGCATGGACGTGAGGTGCGAGCCGGTGACCCGGCCGTGCAGGCCGAGCCGGCGCGCGTGGAAGGCCAGCGTCTCGATGTGGCGTGACAGGGGGTCGTCGCTCTCGTCGCAGTGCATGTCGACCATGAGCCCGCGCTCGGCAGCGAGCTCGCACAGGATGCGCACGGATTCAGCGCCGTCGGCCATGGTGCGCTCGAAGTGTGGAATGCCGCCGACCACGTCCACGCCGAGGTCCAGCGCGCGCCTGAGGTTGGCAAGCGCACGTGCCGAGCGAAGCACGCCGTCCTGCGGAAAGGCCACGAGCTGCAGCGCAAGGTAAGGCTTCACGCGCTCTTTCACATGCAGCAGCGCCTCGACCGCGAGCAGCCGGTCGTCGCACACATCCACATGTGACCGGATCGCAAGCAGCCCCTTGGCCACGGCCCAATCGCAATAGCGCATCGCCCGTTCGACGAGCGCGTCCTGCGTGAGATGCGGCTTGAGTTCGCCCCACAGCGCAATGCCTTCGAGCAGCGTGCCGCTGTCGTTCACGCGCGGCAGACCGTAGGAGAGGGTCGCGTCCATGTGGAAGTGCGAATCCACGAAGGGCGGCGAGAGCAATTGGCCGTCGCCTTCGATCACCTCCGCGTTCTCTGGCACCACCAGCGACTTGCCGATGGCCGCGATGCGGCCGTCCTGCGAGAGCACGTCCAGGCCCTTGCGGCCATCGACGAACGAGACGTTTCTCAGAAGAAGCACACCCATGCTCGCACTCTACGCCATGACCTCGCAGGTCATGGACGCGCGGCGCGCAAGACCCGAGGATTCACTCAACACCAACGAATCCTCAACAGCGCAAAGGAGCGCCAACGTGAACGGCATCGACCTTCTCCCCCTCGCGGTAGGCCACATGATCGGATTGGGCGCCATCGGCTCCTGCCTGGGCGTGGGCTTTCTCGGCGCCAAGTTCCTCGAATCGTCGGCGCGCCAGCCCGAGCTGATGGAGAGCTTGCAGACCAAGGTATTCCTGATGGTGGGCGTGCTGGACGGGGCGTTCATCATCGCCACGGGCATCGGGCTGTGGTTCGCGACGGCGAATCCGTTCAGGCACTGATCCTGGGTGAAACCGCTCCGTTCGGGCTGGGCCTGTCGAAGCCGCGCCGTGCACAGAGGCTTTCGACAGGCTCAGCCTGGACGGCACTGCCGCCTCATTTCGTCCCAAACAAGCGATCCCCCGCATCCCCCAGCCCCGGCACGATGTACCCATGCTCGTTCAACTGCCGATCGATCGCGGCCACGTACACCGGCACGTCCGGATGATTCGCGTGGAAGTTGGCGAGCCCCTCCGGCGCCGCCAGCAGGCACACGAAGCGGATCGACTTCGGCCGCGTCTCCTTCAGCCGGTCCACCGCGGCCACCGCTGAATTGCCCGTCGCGAGCATCGGGTCCAGCACGATGGCATCGCGCTCGTGCATGTCGGCGGGCATCTTGAAGTAGTACTCCACCGCCACCAGCGTCTTCGGGTCGCGGTACAGGCCCACATGGCCGATGCGCGCGCCCGGCACCACGTTGAGCATGCCGTCCAGAAAGCCCGCACCCGCGCGCATGATGCTCACGAACACCGTCTTCTTGCCGTCGATCACCGGCGCCTGCATGGTCTCGAGCGGCGTCTCGATCTCGATCAGCGAGGTGGGCATGTCGCGCGTCACCTCATAGGCCATGAGCATGCTGATCTCATTGAGCAGCCGGCGGAAGCTGTTGGTGCTGCGGTCCTTCTGGCGCATCAGCGTGAGCTTGTGCTGGATGAGCGGATGCGTGACGTGATGAACGATCGCGGACATGGCGTTTCCTCCGGGCGGTGCCTGGGCCAGCATACCGGCCACGAACATCGTGTTGCAAGCCCATGGCGCGGCGGCGGTACCCTCCGCCTCCTCCACCGTCCCACGTGCAGTTGTCCATGCTCGCCCAGTTCAAACCCGTCGCCTACACCCCTTCCGGCTACCGCCGCCAGTCACGCGGGGTGCCGCGCTGGCTCGTGCTGCTCGTGACAGGCGTCGTGCTGGGCGCGGGCGCGGTGGTGGTGGTGCAGGAGCGGTACCTGCCGCCGCGGCTGTCGGCCAGCGAATCGGCCACCTTGCGTGCCTCGTTCGAGCATGCCGAGGCAGAACGGCTGCGCCTGGGCAACGAGTTGCAAGACACCGCGCGCCGCTTGCAGGCCGCGGTCGCCGACAAGAAGGGCCTGTCTGACGAACTCGCAAGCGCCCGCCAGAGCGTGGACCACCTGCGTGAGAACCTGAACTTCCTCGTGGCCGCCCTGCCGCCCGACCCGCGCGGCGGCGCGGTGCAAATTCGTGCGGCGCGCTTCAGCGCCGAGGGTGGCAAGCTGATGTACGACGCCGTGCTCTCGCGCGATCGTGCTGGTGCCAAGCCACTCGCTGGCGTGATGCAGATCAGCGTGGCCGGATCAACGCGGCGCGGTCCCGAGACCACGGTGAAGCTGCCGCCGGTGGCCGTGTCGGTGGGCGGCGTGGAGAGCGTGCGCGGCGGCCTGCCGCTGCCCGACGGTTTCGAGGCGCGCCAGGCGACCATCCACGTGCTGGACCGGCCTGACGGGAAGCTGCTGGGCATGCGGGTGCTGAACATCCAGTGATTGGCGCGGTGCGGCACGCGGCGACACAATGCCGCGCATGCCCACCCCCATCCATCCCCTGCTCGAGCGGCTGGACGCCATCGGTGCGTCGCTGGCCGACCGGCCCGACGCGCTCGCCCTGATCGGCCTCGGTTCCTGCGGCGTCGAGACACACCGCCTGGACGACTGGTCCGACCTCGACTTCTTCGTGATCGTCGCGCCCGGCGCGAAGGCCCGCTTCCTGCGCGACCTGGACTGGCTGCGCGCGGCGCACCCCATCGCCTGGCATTTCCAGAACACGGCGGACGGCCACAAGGTGCTGATGGCCGACGGTGTGTTCTGCGAGTTCGCGGTCTTCGAGCTGCCGGAGCTTGATGCGGTGGTGCGCACCGCCGGTCGCATCGTCTGGAAGCGCGAGGGCGTGAGCGAGACGATCGCCGCGCCCGGCGCGCACAACCCGCAGCCGCCCACCACCGACGAGACCTGGATCGTCGGCGAGGCACTGAGCAACCTGCTGGTGGGCATGCTGCGCTGGCACCGCGGAGAGCGGCTGAGCGCGATGCGCTTCGTGCAGTCGTATGCGTTGGACCGCGTGATCGACCTGGACGCCCTGCGACGCCGCCCGCCCGCAGGCGACATGTTCAGCATCGAGCGCCGGCTCGAACGACGGCAGCCGGCGCTCGCCGCCTTGCTGCCATCGCTTGCGCCCGGCTACCTGCACACGCCGCAGGCGGCGCTCGCGGTGCTGGAGGCGCTTCAAGAGCGTGGTGCAGCGCTGGATGCGAGCGTCACCCGGCGCATCCGTGAACTTGTCGACCAAGCCACGGCCACCGAGTAGACCGGCGGCAACCTGCCAGCAACACACCGACAGCACAATCGCGCGGTCGCGCTTCTCGGGGCACTCATGAACAACCTCGACAAATTCCTGCTGTTCGTCGCGTTGCCCACGGTGGTCGTCGCCTCGCTCATCGAAGCGCTGGTGCTGGCGCGCAAGCAATCCTACGACTGGCGGGCATCGGCGGTGTCGTTCTTCGATCTCGTCGGGCGGGTGGCCATCCAGATCTTCCTGCCGCTGTCCATCGCCACGCCGCTCATCGTGCTGGCCTTCCGCCACCGGCTCACCACCATCCCGCTCGATGGCTGGAGCGCGCTGCTGGCGCTCTTCATCGGCCAGGAGTTTTGCTACTACTGGTTCCACCGCGCGGCGCACCGCGTGCGCTGGTTCTGGTGCAACCATGCCGTGCACCACTCGCCCAACGAGCTCAACCTGAGCGCCGCCTACCGCATCGGCATGCTGAGCCGGCTCACCGGCAGCTCGGTGTTCTACGTGCCGCTGGTGTGGTTCGGCTTCCCGCCGAAAGTGGTGTTCGAGGTGCTGTCGCTCAACCTGCTCTACCAGTTCTGGATTCACGCGACGTGGATACCGAAGCTCGGCTGGCTCGAATGGGTGCTCAATACACCGTCGGCACATCGCGTGCACCACGCCGCCAACCTCGAGTACCTGGACGCGAACTACGGCGGCGTGCTGATCGTGTTCGACCGGCTCTTCGGCACCTACCGCGCAGAGCGCGAGGACGTGCCTTGCCGCTACGGCCTCGTCACGCCGCTGCGCAGCTACAACCCGTTCAAGATCGAGTTCCACCAGTGGGCCGACCTCGGCCGCGACCTCGCCCGCGCACGCAGCCTGCGTGCGGTGCTTGGCCACCTGTTCATGCCGCCGGGCTGGATGCCGCAGGGTGAAGGGCAGACGACGGAAGACCTGAGGCGGCGGGCGGCAATGCATGGTTCTCCGGATGAGGCCACGGTGCGAATGGCGCCACCGAGCGCGACACAGGCAGTCAACACCTGACATTTCGCACGCTGTGGACGGGGGCGTCGCCTCAAGCGACGCCCGGGCGCGGTCGATAAACCGATGTGGTCACACCAGCGCCCGCCCGCCCCGGCAGCGCCGTCCTCGACGGCGTTCGGTGGATCGCGCGCGGCCTGCTGCGCACGCTGATCCTGATCGGCGCCTTGGGCGCGGGCCTGCCCGCCCATGCCGGCCCCATCGGCGAAGCGGTGTTCGCGGTCGAAGCGAAGCACGGCAACAACCCGGCCTCGGTCATCGACGCCTTGCGTCCGCTGGAAGCGCAGGCGCGTGCCGCCGCAGGCGATGACCTCCGCATCTTCCTCGCCGCCTGGGGCTACGCCCACGCGGCCACCGACAAGCCGGCCGTGGCAGACGCCGCCATCGAGGAGCTGACCGAGCTCGGCGAGCGCACGCACAACGGCGCGGCGCTGGCGTCGGCCTACACGCTCAAGGCCGCCATGCTGCAGTTTTCCGGCCAGGTGCGCGCGGCCTTCGGCTGGATCTCGGCGGCGGTGCCGCTCGCCGACAAGGAGGCGAGCCCCGACCTGCAGTACTGGGTCGACATGACGGCCGCCGACCTCGCCACCGCCAACGGCTTGATCGACGAAGGCATCCGCCTGTACGACGCCTCGGTGCGGGCCGCACGCGCCGGGCACAACCCGCGCCGCGAAGCGCAGGCGGTGCTGGCCCTTGCGCCGCTGCGGCTGGTGAAAGGCCAGGCGCCCGCCGCCCTGCATGACACGGTGCAGGTGCGCGAGCTCGCGAAGAGCGCAGGCGATGGCTGGCTCGTCGTCTCCGGCTGGGTGATGGAGTCCCTCGCGGCCGAGGCCGCCGGCGACACCAAGCGTGCATCCAACGCGCGGCTTGAAGCGGGCCGAGCGGCGCAGGACGCCTTCCGCGAGTCGCCGGTCATCGTGTCGGGCAGCGTCAATTCGCAAGCCGGTGCAGCCGGCTGGATGGGCACGGAGCTCGAAGCCTTCCAGACCCTGTCCTCGCTGTACCTGAGCGTGCGCAACATCGCCGCCGCGCGGGATTTCGCCATCCGCGCGAGGCAGCATGCCACCACGCGCAACGATGCCGGCGCAACGGCGCTGGCACTCATCAACCTGGGCATCGCCGACCTTTCAGATGGGCATGCCGAAGTCGGCAAGCGCACCGCGGGCGAAGGCCTCGCGATGCTCGAACGCAAGAGCCGCGACGCGGAGCTGTTGATCCAGCTGAACCGCTACATCGCCGCGCTCGACCGCGGTGGCGAGACGGAAGAAGCGCTCGTGCGCCTGCGCGAATCGCTGCTGCTTGAAACCGAGCTCGGGCGCCGCGACCGGCAGAGCACGGTGGTGGCGCTGCAGCGCGAATCGAGCTTCCAGCAGCGCCAGCGCCACCTCGAGCAGCTCGAGCACGTGAACGCGCTGCAGACGGTGGAGATCTCGCGGCGCAAGATCGAACGCACGCTCACCTTGCTGCTGGCCGCCGCCATGGGCCTCGGCGGCGTGGTGGCATGGCGGCTGTACCTGCGTGCGCGCGAATCGAACCGGCAGCTGGCCGTGAACAACCATGCGCTGGAGATCGCGAGCACGCATGACGCCGTGACGGGGCTGCTCAATCGCCGCAAGATGGAAGCCGACACCGCGGCGCTCGCCGACCAGCCCTACTGCAACGTCACCATCTCGGTGAAGCAGTTCGGGCTCATCGTCGGCAGCCTCGGCCACCAGCTGGGCGACACGCTGCTGTGCCAGATCGCGCGACGGCTGGACGAGGTGACGCGCCGTTGCCAGGGCCGGCTGTACCGCGTGGACGGCGTGACGTTTGGCGCCATCTTCCGCTTTGGCCATGACGAGGCGCGCTTGCGCGGCATCCTCGAGGCGCTGGCCGCGGTGATGGAATCGCCCTTCGAGCTGGGCAACCAGGACCTCATCGTCTCCATCGGCCTGGGTGCCTGCGAATACCCGAAGGATGCCGCCACCGCGCACGAGGTGGCGCGCCTGGCCGAGCTGGCCAAGCTGCAGACGCATGCGGAGCCAGGCAACACGCACGTCATCTACGACACGCGCATCGGCGAGAGCCAGCGCGACAAGATGCGCATGGAAGCGCGCATGTTGAAGGCGCTGGAGCATGGCGATTTCGAGGTGTTCTACCAAGGCCAGCGCGACCTGCGCGACGGCCACGTGAGCGGCTTCGAGGCGCTGATCCGCTGGCACGACGGCGGCAAGATGGTGTCGCCCGCGCAGTTCATTCCGCTGGCCGAGGAATCGGGCCTGATCGTGCGCATCGGCGCGTGGGTGCTGCGGCAGGCCTGCACGCAGGCCAGGGCCTGGGCCGATGCGGGGCTGGGTGCGCCGAAGGTGGCGGTGAACATCTCGCCGCGCCAGTTCAATCACCCCGAGTTCATGGAGATGGTGCGCGAGACGCTGCGCAGCACGGGCGTGGACCCGGCGCAGATCGAGCTCGAGATCACCGAAGGCAGCGTGATGGACGACGCCGAGTCGAGCATCGCGCAGCTGCATGCGCTGCGCGCGCTCGGCCTGCACCTGGCCATCGACGACTTCGGCACCGGCTATGCGAGCCTGGCCTACCTGCGGCGCTTCCCGCTCAACCGGTTGAAGATCGACCGCTCCTTCATCATGCAGCTGAGCAACACCGCGCAGGACGACACCATCGTGCGCACGGTGATCGAGCTCGCGCACAGCCTCGGCCTGTCCGTCACAGCCGAAGGCGTGGAGACGGTGGCGCAGGAGGCGATGCTGCGGCAGTGGGGCTGCGACATCGTGCAGGGCTTCCTGCACTCGCGGCCGGCGCCTGCGGCCGTGGCGACGGAGCTGCTTGCCACCGACCGGCAGGGGGCGGCGGCGGCGGCCTGACGGGCCACCGCCTGCAAGACCGGCTGGGTCAGCCGGTCACGCGCAGTTGCTGTTCTGCGCGAACATCTTCTTCAGCCGTTCCTCCAGCTCCTCATGCGTCGGCTCCTCCAGGCGCGCCGAGATGAACCAGGCATGGCCGAAGGGGTCGGTGATCGAGCCCGAGCGGTCGCCCCAGAACTGGTCGGCCACGGGCATCTGCACCGTCGCGCCGGCCTTGACCGCGCCGGCGATCACGGCATCCGGGTCGGGCACGTAGATCACCGCCACGCTGGCGGTGCCACCAAGCGTCTTCGGGCCCTTGGAGCCCATCTGCGGCCGCTCTTCGGTGAGCATGAAGTGGGTCGGGCCGACCTTCATCTCGGCATGCAGCACGGCGCCCGTCGGGTCGTCCAGGCGCACCACCAGCTCCGCGCCGAAGACGCGCTGGTAGTAGGCGATGGCGTCGCCCGCGCCCTGGATGATGAGGTAGGGCAGCGCACCGCGGGCGGGCGGTACGCGTGGCGGCTTGGATGCCTGGCTGGCCAATTGCGCCCGCAGCTTGTCTTCCTGCTCGCGCAGCTCGGGCGTGAACTCGGCGCCAAAGTCCTCGGCCTCGAACACCTGGCGGATCTCGATCTCCGAATCGCCTTCCATCGGGTTGGGGCAGCGCTTGACCCACTCGATGGCTTCCTCGCGGGACTTGACCTGCCACAGCCAGTAGCCCGCGATCAATTCCTTGGTTTCGGCGAAGGGCCCGTCGACAACGGTGCGCTTGCTGCCGGAGAAGCGCACGCGTGCACCCTTGCTGCTCGGGTGCAGGCCTTCGCCGGCCAGCATGACGCCCGCCTTGACCAGTTCCTCGTTGAACCGGCCCATGTCCGCCAGCAGTTTTTCGCTGGGCATGACGCCGGCTTCGCTGTCCTTGTTTGCCTTGACGAGAACCATGAATCGCATGGTGACCTC
Source organism: uncultured Comamonadaceae bacterium (assembly GCA_966211955.1). Classification (GTDB taxonomy): domain Bacteria; phylum Pseudomonadota; class Gammaproteobacteria; order Burkholderiales; family Burkholderiaceae_C; genus Albitalea. The sequence goes on from CBIHOF010000006.1 coordinate 103,279, forward strand.
CGTTGGATGGGTGAAGGGGGTGTGTGAAGAGCGGGGTGCTCTGACAGTACGACGAATGGGCGAGGCCGGAATCGACAGCCCGGTGAAGAATTGTTTGCGCAGCCGGCCCGGCCGGCACCGCTCAGAAGACGGTGCCGTCGCTTTCCACCTTCACCGGTGGCGAGCCGCCGCGGCGTTCCGCCGCCAGTGCCCGGCCGGCGGCCCAGGTGCCGCCTTCGAGGATGCAGGCCAGCGGCAGCTCCGGGCGGCCCAGCGATTGGCGCACCAGCGGCGCCATCTCGTCGAGCAGCGCGACGGTGAGGGCACGCCACTCCACGATCCACTCGTCGCCGGGCTGGTAGCTGCGTGACGCAAAGGATGCGTCGAGCGGCACGACCACGCCGCCATCGATGAGCAGGCCGCCGTTGCGGTACTCGGGCAAGGCGGTGAGCTCGTCCAGGTCGGTCACCTGCACGCCGGCCCATTCGAAGGGCTCCAGCAGCGAATAGCTCAACCACTGCGAGAGCTTGTGGAAAGGCACCCGCCCCGCGCTCGCGCCGTGGCCGCCCGCTTGATGGTGCGGCCACACGTCGCCCACGGGCGTGTCGCCCAGCGATTGCCCGCTCGGCCAGATGCCGCTGAACGCTTCCAGGAGGCCCCCGAGGATGCGCGCGGCCTTGATGTGGTTGTGCCGCTGCGGTGCGGCGGCCGGACGGTGATGCAAGAGCCGAGGCGCGTGGGCATGGTGCGTCAGCGCGTCGAAGAGATGGCCGGGCTGGCCGATGGAGGTGAATAGATCGGGCCGCGCGCGCAGCGCTTCGCCCAGGCGGCGCAGCAAGGCGGCGCGGCCGTCCAGGCCCACCAGCGGGTTGTCGTCGCTGACCTGGAAGACTTCCGCGAGCGCTTGCGTGTCAATGCGCAGCAGCGCGGCGGCATCGACACGAACGGGGTCGCCCGGGTCGGACGAGAAGCGGCCTTGCATGAAGGCGCGGAAGGTGGCGACGCCCAGGCCCTCGGAGCGTGTGAAGGCGGCTTGCGTCTCCTCCTCGACGTACTTCCAGTCGGGGCCGGCGCCTGCATCGAGCAGCACGCTCACCAGGGTGAGGTCGATGCGCGACCGCGCGGCCGCGGTGGAGCTTCGCTCGCCCAGCCGCGCGTCGAGCTGCGACTTGCGGTCCACGCCGCCTGCCTCGAAGTGCCGCCAGCGGCTGTGGTACGGGATCTGCAAGGCGGGGTAACGCTCGCGCGTGATCGATGCGACGCGCTCGGCCAGTGCCGGCAGCTGCGAGCGGTCGATGCGGAAATGCGCCGACTGCCCGTCGCTCACCGCGCGCGTGATGGACGCGCAGCGCTCGCGGATGGTGGCCGGCGAGCGTAGCGTGCGCACGGCGTCGTGCAGGGCGCCGACGTCCGCGGTGTTGGCCAGGTCATTCAAGGCCGCGTCCCTTGACGGCGGCGAGCATCACCTCATCGGGCACGCTGCCGTCGGTGAAGTAGCCCGCTGCGATCTTGGCCTCGATCTCCACGCGCGCATCGGCCGGCACGAGGTCATCGGGGATCTTGATGCGCTCGCCCACCTCGATGCCGCTGCCGGTGATCGCATCGAACTTGTCGTTGCTCATCGAGACGAGCCGGTGGATCTTGCGGATGCCCAGCCAGTGCAGCACGTCGGGCATGAGCTCCTGGAAGCGCATGTCCTGCACACCGGCCACGCACTCGGTGCGCAGGAAGTATTTGTCGGCGCGGTCGCCGCCTTCTTGCCGCTTGCGCGCGTTGTAGACGAGGAACTTGGTCACCTCGCCCAGCGCCCGGCCTTCCTTGCGGCTGTAGGCGATGAGCCCCACGCCGCCGGCCTGCGCGCCCTTGATGCATTCCTCGATCGCATGCGTGAGGTAGGGGCGGCAGGTGCAGATGTCGGAGCCGAAGACGTCCGAGCCGTTGCACTCGTCGTGCACGCGGGCAGTGAGCGTGACGTTCGGGTCGGCGAGCGCGCGCGGGTCGCCGAAGATGTAGAGCGTCTGTCCGCCGATGGGCGGCAGGAAGACCTCGAGGTCGCTGCGCGTGACGAGCTCGGGGTACATGCCGCCGGTTTCCTCGAAGAGCGCGCGGCGAAGGTCCGCCTCGCTCACGTTGAAGCGCTTGGCCACGCCCGGCAGCCACCACACCGGCTCGATCGCGACCTTGGTGACGACCGCGGAGCCGTCTTCGAGCAGAACGCGGCCATCGACCGCGAGCCGCTGGAAGGCGATGGCCTGGCGCACCTCGGGCAGGTGGATGTGCGCCTTGGTCACCGCGATCGTCGGGCGGATGTCGTAGCCCAGCGCCAGTTGCTCGGCGAAGACATCGGCCACCGACGCGCCCCAGGGGTCGATGGAGACGATCTTCTGCGCATCGCCCCACTGCGGGTACGGCCCGATCAGGTCGGTGGGCGAGGTGTTGGTGAGGTCGGCGCGGTGGCCCTTGACGAGGTTGCCGGCGGCCACCGCCAGCGCGCGGTACACGCCGTAGGAGCCCGAGTGCGTGCCGATGACGTTGCGCTGGCTGCGGTTGACGGTGGTGCCGACGACCGGTCCGCGTTCGGCAGCGGTGGGCGCGCCCCAGTGAATGGCCGGTGCGCCCGTGGCGCCCTGCTGGCCAGGGTGGGACGTGAGGCGGATATGCCGCGCGCCAGGGGTGCCGTTGATCTCAGAACCCATGCAAGGTGCTCCGGTTTTCCCCTTCTCCCAGTGGGAGAAGGGACCGAGCCACTATAGACCTCGCGCGGCGGCGAGTCACCTGCGCGGGCGTGAACTCATTCGGCCAGGGCGAGCGTCGCCTCGTCGATCTTCGCCAGCACCTCGGGCGTGAGTTTGGGCAGCACCTCGACCGCGCCGAGGTTGGACTGCAGCTGGCTGGCCTTCGATGCGCCGGTGATGACGGTGCTCACATGCGGGTTCTTCGCCACCCAGGCGATGGCCAGCTGCGACACGCTGCATCCGAGCTCCGCGGCGATGCCTTCGAGCCGGCCGACGGCGGCATTCTTCGCGGCATCGGTCAGGCTCTTCTCGAGGAAGCCCATGCCCTTCATCGCGCCGCGGCTGTCGCCAGGAATGCCCGATTTGTACTTGCCGGTGAGCAGCCCGCTCGCCAGCGGGCTCCAGGTGGTGAGGCCAAGGCCAATGTCTTCATACAACCGCGCGTACTCTTCTTCGACACGCTTGCGGTGGAAGAGGTGGTATTGCGGCTGCTCCATCACCGGCTTGTGCAGGTGGTGGCGCTCGGCGATGTCCCAGGCGGCGCGGATGTCGGCGGCGCTCCATTCGCTCGTGCCCCAGTACAAGGCCTTGCCGCGCGTGATCATGTCGCTCATCGCCCACACGGTTTCCTCGATGGGCGTGTGCGGGTCGGGGCGGTGGCAGTAGACGAGGTCGATGAAATCGAGACCAAAGCGCTGCAGCGAGCCGTCGATGGCTTGCGTGAGGTACTTGCGGTTGAGCGTGTCCTTTCGGTTGGTGGCATGGCCTTCGCGGTCCAGGCCCCAGAAGAACTTGGTGGAAACGATGTAGTTCAGGCGCGGCCACTTGAGCGCGCGGATCGCCGCGCCCATCACCTCTTCGCTCTTGCCGCCGGCGTAAGCCTCGGCGTTGTCGAAGAAGTTCACGCCCGCGTCGAAGGCGGCGGCCATCATCTCGCGTGCGGCGCCTTCGTCGACCTGGTTGTGATACGTGACCCAGGAGCCGAGCGACAGTTCGCTCACCTTCAGGCCGCTCTTGCCCAGACGTCGGTATTGCATGGGGTTCAGTCTCTCGAGGAGGGGTGGATTCGGCATCTTAGCCACGCCGACAAAACCGTTCAGCCTGCCCAGCGAACCGTTCGGCAAGACACCGCACGGCAAGCAGGGACATACCGGCTTTCCACGCTTGACTGCCTTGGTTATCGTGCGGGGGTGAAGCCGTACCAGATCGTTTTTGCCTTGCCCTTCGCCCTCGCCTTCGGGCTGGCTGCCCATGCGCTGACAACGCGCGGCGTCAAACTGGTTCTGTGGGCCTGGGCGCCGCTGGCGACCGGCGAGCCCGAGGCCGCCAGCTACGACCGCCGCGTGTACCACACGGCTGAAAATCGCATGATGCAGGTGGCCGCCGCGGCAGCGCTGGCCGGCCTGCCATGGCTGGCCGCCATCGCGGGCGCCGGCGGGCTGGCCTGGCTGCTCGGCCTGGTCGCGCTGGCGGCCGTGGTGACTTTCGACGTGCTGGTGTGGGAGCGGGTCGCGATCAGCGCCCATTACCTGTGGTTCCAGCGCGGTTTTCGCGGCAAGGTGCATCAGGTCGCGATGGAGAACATCCGCGACGGCAGCGTGGAAGAGACCGAGGCAAAAGGCTTCACGCTGCGCCACGGCACCCGCAACCGGCTCGTGCGCCTGAACGTGCGGCTGTCCGACAAGCGGGTCATTGCGCTGCCCAAGACGGATGCCTACACCGGGCTCGAATCAGTGGAGTCGGTAGGCAACTACCTCCGCATGCGCCTGCAGCAGATCCGCGACCAGGAAACCCAGCGCGGCCGGCGTGCGCTCAAGGCGCAGCTCGACCTGCCGCCGGCTTCCTCGACCGAGGTGCCCGCGGCTGCTGACGACGAACTGCAGCGCGAACTCGCCAAGCTCCGGTTGGTGGCCGCGCAGTCATCGAACAAGCGCCCTGCCCACTGAGGTGGTTGCGGCCAAGCCCCCCGCCAGGGGGTGCTGCCCGCGGGGCGCCGATGGGAGAATCGTTCGATGAACGCGATGCTCAACGACCTGCCGGCCCCTTCCACCTCGGTCCACCCGAACCACGCGCAACGGCGGCAACGCATCGCGTCGGCCATGGCATCGATGGGTGGCGGCGTCGCCATCATTCCGACCTCGCCCGAACGCAGCCGCAACGGCGACAGCGACTATCCCTTCCGCTTCGACAGCCACTTCCATCACCTCACCGGCTTCGCCGAACCCGAAGCCTGGCTCGTGCTCACGAGCGAAGGCCGTAGCATGCTCTTTTGCCGCGACAAGGACATGGACCGCGAGATCTGGGACGGCTTTCGCCTCGGGCCGCTCGCCGCGCCCGCGGTGCTCGGCGTGGACGAGGCATGGGCCGTGAGCGAGCTGGACCGCCGCATGCCCGAGCTGATGTCCAACCGCGAGTCGGTGTGGTTTCCCTTTGGCATCCACCCGAGCCTGCCCGCGCGGCTGGAAGGGTGGCTGGCTGCCGTGCGCACACGCTCGCGCGACGGCATCGAGTGCCCGACCCAGCAGCGCGACCTGAACCTGCTGCTCGACGAGATGCGGCTCGTGAAGGACGAGGCCGAGATCGCCACCATGCGCCGTGCGGCGCAGATCACCGCCGGTGCACATGCGCGTGCGATGCGCTTTTGCGGCGAGCGTTTTCGCGCCGGTGCCGCGAGCATCCGCGAGTACGAGATCGAGGCCGAGCTGCTGCATGAATTCCGCCGGCATGGCGCGCAATCGCCGGCCTACACCAGCATCGTCGCCGCGGGCGCCAACGCCTGCGTGCTGCACTACGCCGCGTCGGATGCGCGGCTGCGGCCGGGCGAGCTGTGCCTGATCGACGCGGGCTGCGAGCTCGATGGTTACGCGAGCGACGTGACGCGCACCTTCCCCGCAGATGGTCGCTTCAGCCCCGCCCAGCGGGCGTTGTACGAGATCGTGCTGGAGGCGCAGAAGGCGGCGATTGCGGTCACTCGCCCGGGGGCCCGCCAGCGCGACGCGCACAAGGCCGCTGTGCGGGTGCTGTCGCAAGGCATGCTTGACCTCGGCCTGCTCGACGCCACGAAGGTCGGCGACCTCGACAACGTGATCCGCACGGCGGCCTACCGGCAGTTCTACATGCACGGCACCGGCCACTGGATCGGCCGTGACGTGCACGACGTCGGCGAGTACCTGTCGCTCGGCGAGGCGCCGGGCGAGCATCCCGACGGCCACGGTGGGACGATCGTGAAGAAGCCCTCGCGCGTGTTGCAGCCGGGCATGGCCGTGACCATCGAGCCGGGCATCTACGTGCGGCCGGCCGAAGGTGTGCCCGAGCAGTTCTGGAACATCGGCATCCGCATCGAGGACGATGCGATCGTCACTGCCGATGGTTGCGAGCTGATCTCGCGCGGCGTTCCGGTGGAAGCCGGCGAGATCGAAGCCTTGATGCGCGGCTGAGGGCCCGCACCGGAATCATTTCGATGGCGACCTTTGCGCGGCCATGCGGTCGCGCAAAGGCTCAGCCATTCACCGTCAGCCGCGCGTGCCGCTGAAGGTGCCGTCGCTGGATGCAGGCGACGTCGTGAGATAGCGCCAGCTGCCAGTCACCGCGCCGGTGGTGCTGTTGATGGCGCCGCTGAACACCGACGAACCGGCCGAGCCGGCCGTGGCGTCGAGCGAAAGCGCACCGCCCGCAACAACCGCGCCGCTCACGCTGAAGTCCAGGCTGTAGGTCGCGGAGTGACCGGAGCCCGTGACCACGCCCGACGTGCTGATCGTCACGTCGAAGGTGCCCGTCTCCTTCCCGGCGTAGGTGCCGGTGTAGTGGCCGGCGTAGGCAGCCACCGGCGTCGGGACGGGCGTGACCGGCGTGGGCGGGAAGGTCAGCGGCGGCGCGCTGCCGTCGCTCGCGAGCGCGAGGCAGCTTGACATGGTGACGTCGGTCGTGCCGACAGTCACGTCCACCGCCGGGCCATAGCGCAGGGGCGAGATCGACTGGCCGAAGAGCCTGGTGACCGAGCTCTTGCGCACCGGGATGCGGAAGGCGCCGGTGGCGTCAGTGGTGGCGGCGGTGTAGCCGATGTAGTCCACGCCTTCGCCCAGCACCAGCACGCCTGCGCCGACGCGGGTGCCCGTTGATTCCTGCAGGCAGCCGTTGACGTACACCGTCTCGATGATGCGGTCGCCATTCCAGGTGGTGAAGTGCGTGACCGTGCCTTCGTAGTACTGCGCGGGCGCGGTGCCCTGCAGCGTCGCGCTGCCTTCCTGCACCCACAGCGCCGTCGACTCGTCGAGGTAGAACAACGGGATGGTCGTGGGCAGCGCGGCGCCTCCGCGCGACACCGCCGGGATGCGGATGGTGGCCGTCTGCCCGGACGCGAGCTGCAGCTTGCTGCCGTCGGCATCGGTGAACTCCACCTGCAGCGCGCCGTTCGATTCGATCGGCTGCGGCGCCGCGGCGGTGCCCGTCTGGAAGCTGCCCGGCATGATGCCCGTGACCTCGCTGGCATCGATGATGGTCATCTCCACCTTCGCGGGGCCCGTGGCGGCGCTGCCACCGGCGCGCACCAGTGCATTCGCCGCGAGCGTGACCTGGGCCGTGCTGCTGGGCACTGCCAGGGTGGCGGCCGACGTGGGGCTGAAGCTGGTGCTGTAGTGCACCTGGCTCAAGGTGGCGTTCACCGCCTGCAGCGAGCGCGTGGACAGTGATTCAGCGCGCCGCACCTGCGACGCGAAACCCGTCTTGGTGAAGCGAAGCACCGTGTCGCTCGTGGTATTGGGCAGCACGAACTCGTACTTGCCGCTCGCGTCCGTGTCCACGGCATTGCTGCCCAGGGACACGTGAACGCCGGCCATGGCGACACCCGCGGCGTTGCGGACGGTGCCGGAGACCGTGGCGTTGACGGTTGGTGTCGGCGTGGGGTCGGCGGGTGCGGGGTCGGAGCCGCCGCAGGCGGACAGCAGCGAGGCGATGGCGAGCGAGGCCACCGCGCCGCAGGTGCGGAGCAAATTCATTGGTCGGAACTCCCTTGATTGTTGAGATGCGCGAACGCGCGGGCGCATGCTAGGTGGGGCCGTTGCTGCTCGCATCCCCCAGACGGGGGTGCATTTGTGAGCGCATGCAACGAAGGCGCGCATTCATCGGTGGTGTGCTGATGGTTGGCAGGCCACCGAATGCGCCGGCATCGCCGGTGGTACCGTTGCGCACCGTCTCACTGCGCCACGCCCATGATCACTGTCCATCACCTCAACAACTCCCGCTCGCAACGCGTGCTGTGGCTGCTCGAAGAGCTGGGCGTGCCGTACGAGATCAAGCACTACCAGCGCGAGAAAAGCGGGCTCGCGCCGAAGTCGCTGCAGGCGGTGCACCCGCTGGGCAAGTCGCCGGTGGTGACGGACGGCGACGCGACCCTGGCCGAGTCAGGCGCCATCCTCGAATACCTGGTGGAGCGCCATGGCAACGGTCGCATGGCGCCTGCGGCCGGCACGCCGCAGCGTATTCGCTACACCTACTGGATGCACTTTGCCGAAGGGACAGCGATGTCGCCTCTGCTCATGAAGCTCGTCTTCGACCGCATCGAGACGGGGCCCATGCCTTTCTTCGTGCGGCCGATTGCCAAAGGCATCTCCGCCAAGGTGAAGAGCGCCTTCATCTCGCCCAACATCGAGCGCCAGCTCGACTACATGGAATCGTCGCTGGCCGATGGGCCCTGGTTCGCGGGCCAGGAGTTCAGCGCCGCCGACATCCAGATGAGCTTCCCTCTGGAAGCATCCGCCGCAAGAGCCGGGCTGGACGCGCGTCGGCCGCGCCTCATGGATTTCCTCAAGCGCATCCACGAGCGGCCCGCGTACCGGCGGGCGCTCGAAAAGGGCGGTCCGTACGAGCTGATGTCCTGACTCAGCCCGCCTGGTCGTCCGTCTGGCCGCCGCCTTCCATCGGGCGCGAGACCGACGGCTGGTTCGAATGCTGGGTGGGGAAGCCCTGGCGACAGGCGCGCTCGGTCTGGCGGTCGCTCAGGCCCGAGCAGCTGCGGTTTCTCGATTGGTACGTGCTGTCGTAGCCGGTCCCGGAGCTGCTGGTGCCATCCATGCCCGCCGAAGTGCGGTTCACATCCTGCGGATAGGCCGACGAGTTGTTGCTGGCGCCACTGGCGCCGCTCGTTCCGCTCGTGTCGCCGGACTGTTGAGCAAAGCTCACACTTGCCGCGACGCACAGTGCCAAGCCGATGGCTGATTTCAGTGCGGAATTCTTCATGGCAGCTCCTTCTGAGGGGTGGGGGTTCAGAAGGTGCGGCAATCGACGTGCCTTGTCGGGCCATTGAGCGGGCCGCGTTGCATCACTTTACTGGACAGCATTTCCAGTAAACTGGAGGAATGGACCTCACCACCCGAATTGCCCGGCGCGTGCGCGACCTGCGCGACGCGCAGGGCTTCTCGCTCGATGCACTGGCCGAGCGAAGCGGCGTCAGCCGCTCCAACATCTCCTTGATCGAACGCGGGCAAAGCAGCCCGACGGCCGCGGTGCTCGACAAGCTCGCCGCCGCGCTCGGGGTGACGCTCGCATCGCTTTTCGAGGAGCCGAAGGAAGCTGCGGCGCAGCCTTCTCCGTTGGCTCGCGTGGCTGAGCAGCCCGTGTGGACCGATCCGGCATCCGGCTACCTGCGGCGCAATGTCTCGCCCCCCTCGCGCTCGCCCATCCAGCTCGTGGACGTCATCTTTCCGGCCGGCCAGCGCGTGGCCTACGACAGCCCGCCGCGCGAGGTCGACATCCACCAGCAGGTCTGGATGATCGATGGCGTGATGGAGATGTCGGTGGGCGACGAGCAATGGCGGCTGGAGACCGGCGACTGCCTCGCCATGCGGCTCGACCAGCCCATCGTCTACCGCAACCCCACGCGCAAGCCGGCCCGCTACCTCGTGGCGCTGGTGACCCTGCCTTTCAACTCCGGGAGGAAATCGTGATCAAGGACACCGTGACTGTGCGCCGCGTCGGCGCCAACGAAGCAGCCGCTTGCGTCGAAGGCCTCGCCGAGGTGCTGCTCGACTGCGTGCAGGGCGGCGCATCAGTCAGCTTCATGGCTTCGCTCACGCACGAGCAGGCCGTGAAGTTCTGGCGTGGCGTGGCCGACGGCGTGGCGCGTGGGGAGCGCGTGCTGCTCATCGCGGAAGACGGCAAAGGACGCATCGTTGGCACGGTACAGCTCATCATGTCCATGCCCGACAACCAGCCGCATCGGGGCGACGTGGCCAAGATGCTCGTGCATCGCCACGCACGACGCCAGGGCATCGCCCAGCGGCTGATGAGTGCACTCGACGACGAGGCTCGCGCTGAACGCAAGACGGTGCTCGTGCTCGACACCGTGACCGGCGGCGACGCCGAGCGCCTGTATGAACGGGCCGGCTGGCAGAAGGTGGGCGAGGTGCCGAAGTACGCATTGATGCCCGACGGCGAGTTCTGCGGGACAACGTTCTTCTACAAGCACCTCTGATCCCTCGCCCCGCCGCACACAACCGCTCACAAAAAACCGCGCTGCCTGCGCAGCAATTCCACCCAAAAGGTGGAATCGATTCCAGAATGCGCGCCAAGCCGGTTTGACAGCGCTTTCAAAACACACGATCCCAAGCCATGAGGCTGTCACCGGCGGCCGGCAGTGCTGCATGTCCGTGGCGCTGCTGATCTTCACCATGGGACGACGCTGAGGAGACAGCATGTTTCGATCGAATCCTTCGCAGGGAGGGCACGCCGCGCGCGCCCGAGCCTGGACCTGGGCGTGGCTGTGGGCCGTGATGGCCCTCCTGGCCTTGCTCACCACACCCGCTCGCGCTGCCGACTACACGCAAGGCGTGGACGTCGCGGGCAGCACGGCGACCATCTGGTTCAAGTCCACCGTCAGCACGAGCTGGGTGGACGTGCACTACGCCGTGAACAGCGGCGGGCAGATGAACGTGCGCATGACGTATTCGTCGGCGAACGGGCGCTACGAGCAGCCAGTGACCGCAGCCTCGGGCAGCGTCGTCACCTACTCGTTCACCTACAACAACGGCACGCCGGCCTACGACACGCCGAGCTTCAGCTACACCGTCGGCGCGAACCCGCCGCCCCCGCCACCCACCGGCAACGCCTGCTTCTACACCGACATCAACTACGGCGGCACGGCCTGGTGCGCCGATGCGAGCACCACCTACGTGGGCGCCGCCTTCAACGACCAGGCGTCGTCAGTGAAGATCCGCGCGGGCTACCAGGTGCAGATGTTCGCCGACGCGAACTACGCCGGTGCCGCGCTCACGCTGAATGCCGACACGGCCAACTTCGTGAACGTCGGCTTCAACGACAAGATGTCGTCGGTGAAGGTGAGCCCGGTGAGCACGCTGCCCACCTCCGACACGCCGGACTTCGGCGCTAACGTGCACATCTACGACCCGAGCACGCCCATCGCCACCATCCAGCAGCAGCTCAACGACGCCTTCAACGCCGAGCTTCTGAGCCCCACGGCGCAGTTCGGCGCGCAGCGCAACACCTTCCTCTTCAAGCCGGGCCGCTACAACGGCGTGTATGCCAACCTCGGCTTCTACATGGCGGTGGCGGGCCTCGGCCTGAACCCGGATGACGTGACGCTCACCGGCAACGTCAACGTCGACAGCGGCTGGAACTACGGCGACCAGTCCAACGCGACGCAGAACTTCTGGCGCTCGGCAGAGAACCTCGCGGTGATTCCCGATGGCGGCACCGACCGCTGGGCGGTGAGCCAGGCCGCGCCGATGCGGCGCATCCACATCATCGGCAACCTGCACCTCGGGCCCTCGAACCAGGGCAACGGCCAGGGTTATGCGAGCGGCGGCTACATCGCCGACAGCAAGGTCGACGGCAGCATCTCGTCGGGTTCGCAGCAGCAGTGGTACACGCGCGATTCGAACATCGGCGTCTGGTACGACGGCGTGTGGAACATGGTGTTCTCGGGCGTCGCGGGCGGCCCGTCCACCACCTTCCCGTCGCCGCCGCACACGGCGCTGGCCACCACGCCGGTGTCGCGCGAGAAGCCGTGGCTGTACATCGACAGTGCCGGCAAGTACCGCGTGTTCGTACCGAGCCTGCGCACGAATTCATCGGGCGCGACATGGGTGGGCGGCGCGACGCCGGGCACGTCCATTCCGATGAGCCAGTTCTACGTCGCCAAGCCGGGCGACAGCGCGGCCACGCTCAACCAGGCGCTTGCGCAGGGGCTCAACCTGTTCTTCACCCCGGGCACCTACAACCTCAACGACACCATCCGCGTCACGCGAGCCAATACCGTGGTGCTGGGCATCGGCTTCCCGACGCTCGTGCCAAGCAATGGTGTCGACGCCATGACGGTGGCCGATGTGGACGGCGTGCGCATCGCCGGCTTCCTGTTCGATGCGGGCACGGTGAACAGCCAGAACCTGCTCGTCATCGGGCCGGCGGGCTCGTCGGCCACGCACGCGTCCAACCCGAGCAGCGTGCAGGACGTGTACTTCCGCATCGGCGGCGCGGTGGCGGGCAAGGCGACGAACAGCCTGGTCGTCAACAGCCACAACGCCATCGTCGACCACATCTGGGCCTGGCGCGCCGACCATGGCAGCGCGGCCACCGGCTGGACGGTGAACACCGCGGACACGGGGCTCATCGTGAATGGCAACAATGTGATCGCGACGGGGCTCTTCGTCGAGCACTACCAGAAGTACCAGGTGCAGTGGAACGGCCAGGGTGGCAAGACCATCTTCTTCCAGAGCGAGATGCCCTACGACCCGCCCAGCCAGGCCGCATGGCGCAGCGCAGCCAATGGCTATGCGTCGTACAAGGTGGCCGACTCGGTCACCACCCACGAGGCCTGGGGGCTGGGCAGCTACTGCTACTTCAACGTCAACCCGAGCATCCACGCCGATCGCGGCTTCGAGGTGCCCGCGGTGTCGGGCGTGAAGTTCCACAGCGTGTTCACCGTGTCGCTGGGCGGCGTGGGCGTGATCGACCACGTCATCAACAACACGGGCGGGCCGGCGCAGGGCGCGTCGACCATCCCGGTGAACGTCGTGCAGTTTCCGTGAGTGTGTCTGCCGGCTCGTGAGCCGGCCTGGGCCCGCGGTCTTCGGACAGCGGGCCCTCTTTATTGGCGCAATCGTTCGCTATTGGCTGCGGCCAAGATCGGTAGCCGCGCGCACGCCGTGGAAGAAGGCTTCCTCGAAGACCGAGTAGCCCGACAAGTCCGCATGCGCAAATGAGAGGCGACCGGCAGGCGACTGCAACGCTCGCAGGGCCGCATCGCTGCGAATGCCTGGAACCGGGATGCTCATCGCGTGCCCGTAGCGCATCAGGTCCACGCGCCGCAGCTTGGCCGGCAGGTCGGGGTGGGCCTTCGACAGCTCGGCGACCACCTGCACACTGCGTTCGGACCAGGGCGTGTCGAGCAGCGCACGCCGGTGCGCCGCGTCCGCGCCCCACGACCAGTAGGACGTGAGCACCGTCGCGCCCGCGTAGGGCTGCGTGCCCTGGTGCATCGCATCCACGTAACCGAGGCTGGGCGAGCCGTAGAGCACGTTGTCCCAGGACGCAGGCGCGCCGGGGTGGTCGTCCAGCGCTTCGCCCAGATGCAGGTTGGCGACGAGCCAGGGCGCGTACCACATGCGCTGCGCGATGGCGGCGAGCGCCGCCGGCGGCGATTCGACGATGCGCGCCGCGATGAACAAGGGCACGGCCAGCACCACCTGCCGCGCAGTCCAGCGCTCGCTGCGCGACGCCTTCGCATCCCACACGTCCACACCCACCACCTCGCGCTCAGGCGTGACGCGCATCGCGATGCGGCCGGTGTGGATGCGGTCCGCGAGCGGTGCGGCGATGCGCCGCATCAGCCACGCATTGCCCTCGGGCCAGGTGAGGATGCCGTCGCGCTCCTCGCGGTCGCCACCGGGTGCGTGAAAGCCGTGGCGGCTCGCGAAGTAGTGCAGGCCGGCCCAGGCGGACACCTCGGCGGCGCCGCCGCCATAGTCGTCGCGGCAGCAGTAGTCGAGGTACCAGCGCAGCGCGGGCGCGGTGAGTTGCTGCGCATCCAGCCAGTGTGCGAAGGTCTGTGCATCGAGCGCGTCGTGCTGCGCCGTCCAGCGCGAGCGCCAGGTCGGGATGGCGAAGCCCTGGTCGCGCGCGAGCCCGGTCACCAGCTCGGCGAAGCGGCGGTAGTGTGCGAGTGTTGTCGCGCGCTCGCCAGCCGGAAGCGCATCGACTGGCGGCAGCAGGCCCTCATGCCAATGGCCACCGATGAAGATCCGCTCCTGCGGGCTGTGGCACAGGTGGCGCTCGTCGTAGACCGGCAGGCCGTTCACCATGCGGCGCAGGCCGAGCTCGTCGAGCAGCTCCGCGATCTCCGTCGCCGCGTCGCCCGGCACCGGCAGGTAGTGCGCACCCAGCGGACAACCCATGCCGGCGATGCGATGTCCGCGGCTGTTGCCGCCGGCGCTGTCTTCGAGGTCGAGCAGATGGACGTCGTCGACGCTTTGCTTGATCAGGCTTCTGGCGCACGCCAGCCCCGCGATGCCCGCGCCGACGATCACGACGCCGGCCTTGCGTTGAACGGAAGGCGCAGGCATCGAGCCGCTCTTGCGATCGCGCATCGCATGCCCACGCTCATGCTGCGTGCCGACCCACTGCCCGTCGTAGCGAACGTCAGTTCGCGAGCAGGCTGTGAAGGGCAGCGCGGCGCCCGACAGCAGCAGTGCGCGCCGTGCGCGATCCACCGCATCCACTAGTGCACCTTGCCCCACTCTTGCTCGAAAGTCTGCACCAGCACCTGGTTCGACAGGCGGTTCGGCTCGGCCGGCACGCGCGACATGTCGGGCGGGAAATCGAACAAGGCCTTCATGCCCTTGACGTCGAGAAAGCGCAGGCCCGGCGGCAGCGACCGTGGCGGCTGGAAGGGCCGGCGGCTCGCAAGGATGAAGCCCCATTCGCCGAAGCTGGGCACGTGCGCGTGATAGGGCGTCGTCGTGAGGCCCACCGCTTCGAGCGTCGCAGCCACCGTCCAGAAACTTTGCCGCGCGATCAGTGGCGAGGTGGTCTGCACGACGGCAAAGCCGCCCGCGTTCAGGTGCTCATCGACCAGCTGGTAGAAGCTCGTGGTGTAGAGCTTGCCGATGGAGAAGTTGGTCGGGTCGGGGAAGTCGATGACGATGACGTCGAAGTGCGCGGTGTTCTGTTCCAGCCACGAGAAGGCGTCGGTGTTGACGACGTGCAGCTTGGGCGAGCGCAGCGAATCGTTGTTCAACTGCCGCAGCATGGTCTCGCGCGAGAAGAGCTGCGTCATGTGCGGGTCCAGCTCGACGAGCGTGACGTCTTCCACGCTCGGGTACTTCAGCACCTCGCGCGCCGCCATGCCGTCGCCGCCGCCGAGGATGAGCACATGCTTCGGCGCGCCATGCGCCGACATCGCCGGGTGCACCAGGGCCTCGTGATAGCGGTATTCGTCGCGCGAATGGAACTGCAGGTTGCCGTTGAGAAAGAGCCGCACGCCGGCCTTGCTCGCGGTGATCACCACGCGCTGGTACGGGCTCGATTCGGCGTAGACGATGTGGTCGCCATAGAAGCGGTCCTCCGCCCAGGTGGTGACGCGGTCCGCGCCGAGAAAGCCCGCGAGCAGCGCCAGCACCGTCAGCCCGCAGGCCAGCGCATGCGAGCGCACATGCCGCAGCTCGCCGCGAAACAGCCACAACGCCCACAGCGCCACCGCCGCATTGAGCAAGCCAAAAAACACGCCTGTGCGGATGAGGCCCAGCTGCGGCACCAGCACGAGAGGGAAAGCCACCGCCACCGCCAGTGCGCCGAGATAGTCGAAGGTGAGCACCTGCGACAGCAGGTCCTTCAGCGCATAGCGGTGCCGGAAGTGCCGCTTGAGGATGCGCATCACGAGCGGGATCTCCAGCCCCACGAGCACGCCCACCGCGAGCACCAGCGCGTAGAGCGCGAAGCGGAACGACGGCGCGGCCAGCGTGTGCAGCGCGAAGAGCGCGGCCGGCATCAGCCCGCCGACGATGCCCACCAGCAGCTCGATGCGCAGGAAGTGCGCGACCAGTTGTCGCTCGAAGAAGCGCGACAGGTAGGAGCCCACGCCCATCGCAAACAAGTAGGTGCCGATGACGGTGGAGAACTGCAGGATGGAGTCACCCAGCAGCACGCTCGCGAGCGCGCCGGCCGCCAGTTCGTAGACGAGGCCGCAGGCGGCGACGACGAAGACCGAGGCGAGCAGTGCGACTTCGGCCGGACGCACGCGCGCGGGCGCCGCATCGGCGGGCGGCGCGTTCGACTCGTCTGCCGCGCGGGCTGCCGGGTGCGCGTCGTTCACCGAGCGGCCAGGCTCAGCCGTGGATGGCGGCCGCCACGATCAGCCCGATGGCGATCGCCATCGCGCCGACCACGATTGCCAGCGCCGTGTTCTTCTTCTCGACGATCTCGCCCCACAGGTCGTAGGGCGTGATCTTGTCGACGATGACGAACGAGACCCAGAACACGAACACGCCGATCAAGGCGTAGAGGATGGATCCGAAGAAGATCCCCGGCTTCAGCCATTCGATGCCCATCATGAGTCGCTCTCCTTCAGTGTTGGTGTGCCGGCTACTTGTGGCCGCCGCCGCTCGAGAAGCCGCCGAACGAGCCGCCGCTGGTGCGTGAGCCGCTGCCGCTGCCGCGGCTGTTGCTCAGGCAATTCTGATACTCGTAGGACTGCTCGCCATACTGGCTGAGCAGCGAATTGCACTGCTCCCGGTCATTGCGGCTGCAGCGTGAAATCAGCAGGATGATGACGATGACCGCCAGCACCACCATCACCTTGACCATCGTCGACGTGGGGATGGAGGTCGGCGAGGCATCGCGCTGCAGCGCCGCGCGCTGGTCGGGCGAGAGCCGGAAGGCCTTCATCACCTCGTCGGCCGACAGCGTCTCGCCCGCCGACCAGACGATCTCCTTCGTGTCGCCGTTGCCGGTGGTCTCTCGGTTCAGCCGCTTGCGGCTGTCGCTGCCGGTGCCGACGTAGTCGGTGTTGAAGGTCTTCTGGTTGCGCGTGAGCTGCCAGTAGAACTCGCCGAGCACGTAGGTGATCTGGCCGGTGTAGTCGTAGAGCTTGCGGTACTTCACGCCCTCGTAGGTCGCGCCGCTGCCCGACACCTGCGGCACGCCGGTGACCGGCGCCGTCCAGCTCCAACCGTCGTCCGCATCGACGACGAAGGCGAAGCCTTCGGTGCGGTTGTAGAGCAGGTACTCGCGCCAAAAGCTCTGTTCGTCGTCGGAGCCGTCGGGCACCTCGCAGCGTTCGACGTAGCCCACGATCTGCCATGGCAGCGGCTTGCCACGCGTGAGGGTGAGCGTGCCCACGCGGCCGAGCGGCAGGAGCGGCTCCAGGCCGTTCTCCTGCGCGTAGTGCTTGAGCTCGCCGCCCACGCCTTGCGACAGGTCGACCACCGCATGGCACTGGTGGCAGACGATGGACTGTGTCGTCGCGAGCGTCACCTCGAGCGACGCGCCGCAGCTCGGGCATTCGATGTTGCGGGCCTTGAGCGTCTTCTCCGGCGAGTCCGCCAGGCCCGTCATCGCGAGTTCGCTGATGGCCACCGTGCGGCCCACCGACCAGGTGGGTGCGGCGGGATCGCTGTAGTCGAGCGTGCCGACTTCGCCGCGCGTGCTGCGCAGGTCGCTGACGACGAAGCCACGCTGCGTCTGCGGAGGTCGCGGCAGCTCGCCTTGCGGCGCGATGAGCTTGGCCACCGTGACCGAGGCCACGACGAAGCCCTGGCCGTTGATGATCTGCTGCGTGCCGGGCTTGAGGCTCGCGGCGGCCGGGGGCGCCTGTTCCAGCGGCGCATCGAAGGCCATCACATAGCGGCCGTTGTCCTCCGACAGCCAGCCGCTGCGCCCGTTGTCGAACAGCGCATGCCATTCGTTCCAGGTGCCTTCGTTGTAGCGGTACTGCAGCCGTCCGACGAGCGTGAAGGCGGCGCCCTGGTAGGTGCCGGCCGCGCCCAGCTGCAACGGCGAGTGGTCGTCGAAGAGCTCGGCGCTCTCGCCCGTCTTGCGCAGCACCTCGCCCTCGCGGACGATGGTGCTCTTGCAGAAGCTGCAGACGGCGAAGGCGGACGCCGCCGATCGGAACTCGACCGGCGCGCCGCAGTTGGGGCAGGCAGCGCGGTAGACCCGCTGCGAGGTGGGCTCAGTCGCCAAGGCGGCCGAGCATCAGACCAGCTTCTTCAGAAGCTCGGCCTTCTTCGCATCGAACTCTTCCTGCGTGAGGATGCCCTTGGCCTTCAGGTCGCCCAGCTTCTCGAGCGTGGCCATCACGTCCTCGGGCTTCACGCCCGCGGCAGCGGCCGGAGCCACGGCTTGCGGCGCCTGCTGGCTGCCCTGCAGGCCTTGCGAGAGCTGGCCGGCCAGCACCTGGCCGAGCGCCACGCCCGCGCCCAGGCCCATCGCGTCGCCCGCGATGCCGCCGCCCTGGCCCGCGCCCTCGGCGAACTTCGGAATCGACTGCGCCGTCTGGTACTGCATGAACTTGCCCATGTCGTTGCCGACCATGCCCATGCCGATCTTCTGGTCGAGGATCTTCTGCAGCTCCTCGGGCAGCGACACGCTTTGCAGCGTCACGCCCTCGAGCTTCAGGCCGATGGCCTCGAAGGCCGGGCTCGTGGCCAGGCGCAGCTGGTTGGCGAACTCGACCTGGTTGGCCGCGAGGTCGAGGAAGGCGAGGCCGCTGGAGGCCACTGCGTCCGAGATGTGCTGCAGCATCAGCGCGCGCAGCTGGCCGTCGAGGTCGGCGGTGGTGTAGATGTCGCGCGTGCCCGAGATCTGCTGGTAGAACAACTTCGGGTCGAAGATGCGGTAGCTGTAGTTGCCGAAGGCACGCAGGCGCACCGCGCCGAAGTCCTTGTCACGGATGGTGACCGGCTGGGTGGTGCCCCAGCGCTGGTCGATCTGCATGCGCGTGCTGAAGAAGTAGACGTCGCTCTTGAACGGGCTCTGGAAGAGCTTGTCCCAGTTCTGCAGGTAGGTGAGCACCGGCAGGGTGTTGGTGTTGAGCGTGTAGCGGCCCGGGCCGAAGACGTCGGCGATCTTGCCTTCGTTGACGAACACGGCCATCTGCGATTCGCGCACCGTGAGCGAGCCGCCGTACTGGATTTCATTGCCGGCCATCGGGTAGCGCCAGGCGAGCGTGCCGTCGCCGGACTCGGTCCACTCCAGAACGTCGATGAACTGTTTCTTGATGAAATCCATCAGCCCCATGGCGGTTTCCCTTCCGAAATGACCCCGGATCTCCGGGTGCGGCGAATAATACGACGCGCTGCTGCGTTGCCGCTGCGTTGAATATCCCCCGGAGGTGTGAGTTGACCGCGAATGCAGACGGAAGTGCCGTCGTGACCCCGAAGTCGTCGACGGGCCTGGATCGCCAGCTCAACCTGGCGGTGATCGGCGCCGGCCCGGTGGGCCTCGCGCTGGCCTTGCAGGCGGCCCGCGCACTGCCCAATGCGCGCATTGCCGTGTTCGACGCGCGGCCAGCCGACAAGGACATCTCCGGTGACCCGCGCACGCTGGCCCTGTCGCTGGGCAGCGTGCAGATGTTGCAGCGCGTGGGCGCCTGGAACGAGCCGGCCGCGCAGCGCATCCTGGAGGTCCATGTCTCGCAGCAACCGCCTTCGCTGCCTGCCGTGCTCGGCGGGCTGGTGCCGGAACCCGAGGTGCGCATCCGTGCCGTCGACGAGGCGGTGCCCATGCTGGGCGCGGTGCTGAGCTACGGCGCCATCGTCGCGCCGCTGCAGCGGGCGTGGTTCGATGCGCAGGCGCGCGAGCCGCACCGGCTGAGCACACGTTTCGGCACACCCGTCACGGCGCTCAAGCGCGTGCCGGGCGGTGTGGAGGTGGATGCGGGCATCGCCGAGCCCTTCGACCTGGCGGTGGTGGCCGAAGGCGGTGTGTTCTCGGACCAGACACGCAAATCAGTCACCCACGACTATCGGCAGACGGCATGGGTGGGCACGGTGACGCTGGCCGAACCCAAGGCGGGCGTCGCTTTCGAGCGCTTCACGCGCCACGGCCCCGCCGCGTTGCTGCCGTTGAAGGACGGTCGCGCCGGGCTGGTCTGGTGCGTGAGCAGCGACGATGACCCGGTCGAGCCGCTCACCGACGAGCAGCGGCTGGTCGTGCTCAACACCATGTTCCATGCGGAGGTCGGCGCGATCACGCAGATGTCGCCATTGAAGCGTTTCGCACTCGGGCTCAATGCCGAGCGCACGCTCACCGAAGGCCGCACCGTGCGCATCGGCAACGCGGCGCAGACGCTGCACCCCGTGGCCGGGCAGGGCCTGAACCTCGGACTGCGCGATGCTTTCGAGCTGGTGCGAGCCCTTTCGAAATCGCCGGACGTGGATGCGGTGCTGCGCCGGCTCGAATGGAAGCGCGGCCCCGACCGCTGGGCGATGATCGCCGCCACCGATTTCCTCGCCCGCAGCTTCACCTGGCAGCTTCCGGGGGCAGGCGCTGTACGAGGCCTGGGCATGGCTGCACTTCAGCGGCTATCGCCCGTGAAGTCGGCGCTGGCGCGGCAGATGATGTTCGGCTCGCGCTAGTCAGACCGAGGAGCCTGCCGCGGCTGGGCGACCCACGGCTCAACCCACCTCGTCGCGATCGCGCAGCCGCTTGCAGCTCGGGTGCTGGTGCCAGCGCGCTTGCGCGCACTGCGTCTGCATGCAGCGGTAGAGCGAGAAATCGGTGCGTGCGCCGCAGGCTTCGCGCGGGCCGCTGACCGCGGGCTGTTGCTTGGCCGTCGCGTGTGATTTGGCCGGGGTGCGTGCCGTCCTGGCGGGTGGCACGAAGTCCGGGACGACAGCAGCGCGCGTGGGCGACACGGACGTCGTCGACAGCGGCGGCGGCGCGGAGGCTGCTGCGGGAACGGTCGACGAGGTCGCCGCCGCGGTCGGTCCTGCGATGGCGGCGGTTGAAGCCATCGCCCCGGTGCCCGAGGTGGAGGTGGCGGCCGGTGATTGCTGCGGGCCCGCTGGCGCCGTGTCTGCGGCCGTTGTGCCGGCCACAGCTCGCGGCGCCTGCGGCGTGGCGGTCGACGATTGCGATGCCGCCGCAGAGGCCGCGTTGGCAGGTGCCGGGACCGGCAGCGCCTGTGCGGCCTCCTGTGCGGTCGCATCTTGCTGGGCGGATGTCGGCGCCGGGACAGGCGGGGTCACGCCCACGTCGCGCTTGATGGCCTGCTCGAAAGCCGATTGGACTTCGGACGCGAGGCGCTCGTTGCCCACCCACCACGCGGCGCCGCCCACGGCTGCCAGCGCGAGTGCCGCGGTGACGAGTGTCCAGCGGCGGCGCGCCCGCCGGCTTCGTTCGGCGAAATCGAAGATGGGCGGGCGGTCTTCCGCACGTGCAGCAAAACCGTGGAACTCCGGCGACGGGCGGCTGTCCGGCTCGTCGCCGAAGCGTGATGGCGATGACGATGACGGCGAGGGCGACAGCACCGAGTAGAAGGGCTGGTTGGACGCGGTGCGGTCCTCGGCTTCACGCGAGGCGGCGCCGAACGACGGTTCGGGGCGCTGCGGTTCAGGCGGCCGTGTCGATGCCGCGGCCGCCGCGTCGAAGGTCGCAGACGGACTCTTTGCCCGGGTCGCCCCGCCGGCGTCGCTCGCCGGTGGAGCCGTCGCCGCCCTGAACAAGTCCATCAGCGGCTGCAGCGTCTGTTCATGCCGCTGTTCGTGTTCGTCCGACGCTTCATCGGCGAAGCTGCCAGGCTGCGTCGCAGGCTCGTCGTGCGCTTCGTCGAGCGCGGCTTCAGGGTCGAGCCCTTCGTCGAGTTCGACGTCCACATCGATCTGGCTCTCGTCCACGCTCACGGGCGTTCCGGCCGTCGGGTGGTCGTCCAGCCGCTGGCGCAGCGCCTGCACGCTTTGCGGCCGGTCCTGCGGATTGGGCAGCAGCGCGGCATCGATGGCGGTGAGGAAGGAGGCGCTGTACTGCAGCCGCGGCCAGGTGCCTTGCAGGCGACGCAACAGCGCGCCCATCGGCTCGCGAAACCCCGTCATGCCCGGCGACTTGGGCAGCTCGCCACTGATGCAGTAGCGCACCACCTCGGCCAGCGAATGCAGGTCGGTCCAGGGGCCTACGGGTCGTTCGCTCGACGGGTTGGTCAACTCGATCGGCGCAAAAGTGGGTGTGAGCAGCGACATCAGCGCGCGGGCCCGGTCGCCCACCATGGCGCGGCGCGCGGCGTTGAAGTCGAGCAGGATGGGCGTGTCGTCCGGCAGCAGCAGCACATTCCAGGGCGACACCTCGCGATGCACCACGCCGGCTTCGTGCAGCGTCTCGAGGGCGCCCAGCAGGCCGTCAAGCAGCGCGCGCAGCGAGGCTTCGTCGGGCGGCGAGTCCATCGCCTCGCGCAGCATGAACAGCGAATTGCCGGGGTAGTAAGGCATCACGCGGTAGGCCGTGCCTTTCGATTGCCAGCTGCGCGACACGTGCAGCAAGGATGGATGCGACAAGCGCGCGAGCAGCTGCGACTCCTCGATGAAGGCGTCGCGGCCGCGGTCGAAGGCCTCGATGTGCGAATCGGCGCGCACTAGCACCTGCATGCCGTCTTCGTCTCGCACGGCGAGCGTGTCGGGCAGGTATTCCTTGATCGCGACGCGGCGCTGCGCCTCAGGGTCGTAGGCGAGGTAGACAAAGCCGAAGCCACTCGCGCCGATGACTCGCTCGACCTCGTAGATGTCCAGCCGCGTGCCCGGCGCGAGCGCATCGGCGCGGTTGGCTTCGAAACCCGCGGGCTCCACCGGCGTGGCGCCCATGCCGACGGACGCAGGCGGCACCTCGCCAGGGCCGCCCGGGCGCGCATTGCGGGGCGTGGCGTCGTTCATCTGCGGGTGTCGGGCCAAGTGGGCACGGGAGCGATCCATGAGTGTTCAGGAGAAAGTCGTCCGGGCCAGCTTACGTCCGCCCCGGGTTCGAGTCTGTTCGGTTTTGTGTTCGCGGTTGCCGTGGAACTGCCCTGCCTGTGGTGGGCGGTCACCGGCGCGTCCGATGAAGGGCAAACCACGGCCGAGGCTATGCTTGCCGCCTACAGCCACGGCAACCCGTACCCATGCCACAGCAAGCGATGTACCCGATCGAACGCCCTCGGGCATCGGCACCCTGGGCCACGGCCAGCACCGCATGACGACGCTCGTGTTCCTGAAGCTGGTGGCGATCTTCCTGATCGTGGCGCTCGGCTGGGTGGCCGGGCGCCTCAAGTGGCTTGGGGACAACGACCCGGCGCGCACGCTGTCCAACGCCGCGTTCTACATCTTCATTCCCGCATTGCTCTTTCGCACCACGGCGCGGGTGCAGTTCTCGACGCTGCCGTGGGGCACGCTCGCCGCCTTCTTCGTGCCGGTGCTCGCGATGATGGGCGTGGTCTACCTCTGGCAGAAGCGCTGGAACCGAACCGGCCGGCTGCCCGTGGCCGCGCCCAGCGTGCGGGCGATTTCCGCCACCTTCGGCAACACGGTGCAGATCGGGGTGCCCATGGTCACGGCGCTCTTCGGCGAGGCGGGGCTGTCCATCCACATCACCATCATCAGCCTGCATGCGTTGACGCTGCTGAGCGTGCTGACGGCGCTGGTCGAGCTGGACCTGGCGCGCGAGCGGCGGCAGCTCGGGCATTCGAATGCGCATTTGCTGCACACCGTCGGCAAGACGGCGCGCAACACCATCGTCCATCCGGTGGTGCTGCCGGTGCTGGCCGGGCTGGTGTGGAACGCGCTGTTGCCACCCCTGCCCGCGGTGGTGGACGAGACGCTCCTGACCATGTCGCAGGCCGTGGTGCCGCTGTGCCTGGTGCTCATCGGCATGTCGCTCGCCTACTACGGCATGCGCGGCGCGGCCAAGGGCGCGATCGCCATTTCGGTGCTCAAGCTGCTCGTGCTCCCCGCAGTGGTGCTTGTCGTCGGGCATTGGGGCATGGGCCTCACCGGCACGGCGCTCGCGGTGGTGGTGATGGCGGCGTCGCTGCCGGTGGGCTCCAACGCGCTCATCTTCGCGCAGCGCTACGAGACCCAGGAGGCGGAAGCCACCGCGGCCATCGTGTTCTCCACCTTTGCCTTCGTGCTGACTGCACCGTTATGGCTCGCGATCCTGTCGCTGGTGGTGTCACCAAAGTGACCTAGACCACTTTCGAAACTGCTCGTTAACCCGAGCATTCCGAGAGCAGGATTTGCACACCGCGGAGATATCATGCCGCGCTCGGCCGCTCACAAGGCGACCGCCAGAACACACACATTCGCCACGCAACATTCGAGGACGAACTCATGATGACTCGCGGCTTCACGTTCAAGGCCCTGGCGGCCGGCGCGCTCCTCGCTTGCGCGACCGCCAGCTTCGCGGCCAAGACCCTGGTCTACTGCTCCGAAGGAAGCCCTGAAGGCTTCAACCCGCAGTACTTCACCACCGGCACCACCGCCGACGCCGGCTCGGTGCCCATGTACAACCGCCTGGTCGAATTCGAGACCGGCACCACCAACATCGTCCCCGGCCTCGCCGAGAGCTGGACGGCCGCACCCGACGGCCTGAGCTACACCTTCAAGCTGCGCCATGGCGTGAAGTGGCACAGCAACGCGAAATTCACCCCGTCGCGCGACTTCAACGCCGACGACGTGCTCTTCTCGTACAACCGCCAGGCCGACCCGAATCATCCCTTCCGCACGACGACGCCGGGCCAGACCTACGCGTACTTCGAGGACATGGGCATGAAGGACATCGTCGACCACGTCGAGAAGGTCGACCCGATGACGGTGAAGTTCGTGCTGAAGAAGCCCGAGGCGCCCTTCCTCGCCAACATGGCGATGGACTTCGCCTCCATCCTGTCGGCCGAGTACGCCGAGAAGATGAAGGCCGCCGGCACGGTGGACGTGATCGACAAGGAGCCGATCGGCACCGGCCCCTTCCAGTTCGTGTCCTACCAGAAGGACGCGATCATTCGCTACAAGGCCTTCGACCACCACTGGGGCGGCCGCCCGAAGATCGACAACCTGGTCTATGCCATCACCACCGACGCGTCGGTGCGCTACGCCAAGCTCAAGACAGGCGAATGCCATGTGATGGCCTTCCCCAAGCCGGCTGACGTCGCATCGATGAAGGCCGACCCGAACATCAACCTCATCCAGCAGAACGGCCTGAACGTCGGCTACATCGCGTTCAACGTCGAGAAGAAGCCCTTCGACAACAAGCTCGTGCGCCAGGCGCTGAACATGGCGGTCAACAAGAAGGCCATCCTCGACGCGGTCTTCCAGGGTGCGGGCCAGCCGGCCAAGAACCCGATTCCGCCGACGCTGTGGGGCTACAACGACAAGGTGCATGAGTACGCCTATGACCCGGCCAAGGCGAAGGAGCTGCTCGCCAAGGCGGGCTACGCCAACGGCACCGAGGCCGAGCTGTGGTATTTGCCGGTGACGCGTCCGTACAACCCGGACGGCAAGCGCATGGCCGAACTCATCCAGGCCGACTGGGAAAAAGTGGGCGTGAAGACCAAGCTCATCACCTTCGAGTGGGGCGAGTACAGGAAGCGCAGCAAGACCGGCGAACAGCAGGTCATGATGTTCGGCTGGTCGGGCGACAACGGCGACCCGGACAACTTCTTCGTGCCGCTGCTGGGCTGCGCGGCAGTGAAGGGCGGCGGCAACGTCTCGCGCTGGTGCAACAAGGACTTCGAGGACGCGGTGCAAAAGGCCAAGCTCGCGACCAAGCAGGCTGATCGCGCTGCGCTCTACCAGAAGGCGCAGGAAGTGGCGCATGAAGAAGCGCCGTGGATCCCCATCGCACACAGCGTGCGCTTCGACCCCGTGCGCAAGGAGGTGGTGGGCTACAAGATGGATGCGACGGCGCACCATTACTTCAACAAGGTGGACCTGGTCCAGAAGTGATGGGTGATCGGGTGGGGGCTGTGAGGCACACGCCCTCACCCCAACCCTCTCCCAGGGGGAGAGGGAGTTCCATGTGTGCCTCTCTCGTCTTGAATTGCTCCCTCTCCCCCTGGGAGAGGGCTGGGGTGAGGGCGACGGCCTCCACGCTGACCCGCCCCCATTGACGTCCCATGTTCTCCTTCATCTTCAAACGCCTCGCCCTGGTCATCCCGACCTTCCTGGGCATCACCCTGCTCGTCTTCGGCCTCATCCGCCTCATCCCCGGCGACCCGGTCGAGGCCATGTCCGGCGAGCGCGGCATGACGCAGGAGCGCTACGAGCGGCTGGTGCATGAATTCGGCCTGGACCGGCCGATGTACGTGCAGTACGGCGAGTACGTCTGGAAGGCGCTGCACGCTGACCTCGGCCAGTCGATCAAGACGCGCGAGCCGGTGTTCGCCGAGTTCATCGACCGCTTTCCCGCCACGCTGGAACTGTCCATCGTGGCCATGCTCTTCGCGCTCGTGATCGGCATCCCCGCAGGCATCGTCGCCGCCGTGAGGCGCAACACCATCGCCGACTATTCCGTGATGGGCGCATCGCTCACCGGCTATTCGATGCCCATCTTCTGGTGGGGCCTGCTGCTCATCCTCTTCTTCTCGGTCAACCTCGGATGGACGCCGGTGGCCGGGCGCATCGCCATCGAGTACGACGTGACCAAGGTCACCGGATTCATGCTGATCGACTCGTTGCTGTCGTCGGATGCAGGTGCCTTCAAGAGTGCCGTGCGCCACCTGATTCTTCCGGCCATCGTGCTGGGCACCATCCCGCTCGCGGTGATCGCGCGGATGACGCGATCGTCGATGCTGGAGGTGCTGCGCGAAGACTATGTGCGAACTGCGCGGGCCAAGGGGGCGTCGACCTTCCGGGTCGTCGGCATCCACGCGCTGCGCAACGCGCTCATCCCCGTGGTGACGACCATCGGGCTGCAGGTGGGCACGCTGATGGCCGGCGCGGTGCTCACCGAGAACACCTTCGCGTGGCCCGGTGTCGGCAAGTGGCTGGTAGAGGCGATTCACCAGCGCGACTACCCGATCGTGCAGGGCGGCATCCTGATGACGGCGACCTTGATCATCGTCGTGAACCTGATCGTCGACGTGCTGTACGGCGCCATCAACCCGCGCATCCGACACTGATGACCCACCCCCGAAGCGCCTTCGGCGCTCCCCCTCAAGGGGGCGCCACCAGCGGACCGGCAAAGCCGGCTCCGCGGCGGCAGCTTGGCTTTCAGGATCAAGCATGAGCGCGACTTTTGAAGTACAGGCTCCGCCTTCGCCCGCCGTCGAACTCTGGCGCGACTTCCGGCGCAACCGTGGCGCGGTGATCGGCCTCGTCATCGTCGCGGTGCTGGTGTTCCTCGCAGTCTTCGCCGATGTCATCGCGCCGTACTCGCCGTCAGAGCAATACCGCGACGCCTTCCTGCGCGCGCCGTCGTGGCAGCCAACCGACGGCCACCGCTTCCTGCTCGGCACCGATCCGGTCGGCCGCGACATCCTTTCACGGCTCATCCACGGCACGCGGCTCGACCTGCTGATCGGCCTCGTGTCGGTCGGCCTGTCGATGAGCATCGGCGTGCTGCTCGGCCTCATCGCCGGCTTCTTCCGCGGCCTCGTCGAGGTGTTCATCATGCGGCTGATGGACATCATGCTGGCGCTGCCCAGCCTGCTGCTGGCGGTGGCCATCGTGGCCATCCTCGGGCCGGGGCTGATGAACGCGATGTACGCGATCGCCGTCGTCATGCTTCCGCACTTCGTGCGCCTCACCCGCGCCTCGGTCATCTCGGAGCTGTCGAAGGATTACGTGCAGGCTTCGCGCATTGCCGGCGCCGGGCCGCTGCGGCTGATGTTCAACACCGTGCTGCCCAACTGCGCCGCGCCGCTGATCGTGCAGGGCACGCTGGGCTTCTCGTCGTCCATCCTCGATGCAGCAGCGCTGGGCTTCCTCGGCCTCGGCGCGCAGCCGCCGACGCCCGAGTGGGGCTCGATGCTGTCCAGCGCCACCGAATACATCCAGAGCGCCTGGTGGGTGATCACGCTGCCGGGCCTGGCCATCCTCGTGTCGGTGCTGGCCTTCAACCTCATGGGCGATGGCTTGCGCGATGCGCTCGATCCGAAGCTGAAACGATGATGATTTTGGCCACCACGTCGCTACGCTCCTGCCCCGCGAGTGGGCCCCGCCTGGCGGACCGGCTAAGCCGGATCCGCGGGCGTTGCTTGATCTGCGCCGTTGTTCGGCGCCTTGGTTGACCATGGCACTGCTCGAAGTCCAGAACCTCGCCGTCGAATTCGGCACCCCGGCCGCGCCATTTCGCGCAGTGGACGGCGTGAGCATGAGCATCGACGCCGGCGAAGTCGTCGGCATCGTGGGCGAATCGGGGTCAGGCAAGAGCGTGACGGCGCTCGCGCTCATGGGCCTCATCGACGAGCCCGGCCGCGTGAGTGCGCAGGCGCTGCACTTCGATGGCCGCGACCTGCTCAAGATGCCGGTGAAGGAGCGGCGCGCGATGCTCGGCCGCGACATCGCGATGATCTTCCAGGACCCGATGACGAGCCTGAACCCTTGCTTCACGGTGGAATACCAGCTCACCGAGACGCTGCGCATCCACGAGGGTGGCTCCCGGCGTGCCTTGCGTGCCCGCGCCCTGGAGCTGCTGCGCTCGGTGGAGATTCCGGATGCCGAGCGGCGTCTCGCGGCCTACCCACACCAGCTCTCCGGCGGCATGAGCCAGCGCGTGATGGTGGCGATGGCGATCGCCTGCAACCCGCGCCTGCTGATCGCCGACGAGCCCACGACCGCGCTGGACGTGACCATCCAGGCGCAGATGCTTGCGCTGCTGCTCAAGCTCCAGCGCGAGCGCGGCATGGCGCTGATGCTCATCACCCACGACCTGGGCGTGGTGGCCGAGATCGCGCAGCGCGTGATGGTGATGTACGCCGGCCAGGTGGTGGAGACGGCGCACGTGCCCGAGATCTTCGAGCAGCCGCACCACCCCTACACCGAGGCGCTGCTGTCGGCGCTGCCCGAGCACAACATCGGCCAGCGCCGACTGCGCTCCATGCCCGGCGTGGTGCCCGGCGCCTACGATCGCCCGAGCGGCTGCCTGCTCTCGCCGCGCTGCCCTTATGTGCAAGACAAGTGCCGCGCCGAACGGCCGGCGCTCTTCGGCGTCGAGGGGGCACAGGCGCGCTGCTTCTTCCCGCTCGTGAATCACCAGCCCATGGAGGTGCAGGCATGAGCGAAGCGATTGCAACCGCAAGCGCAGCGACCGTCCTCCAGGCCCGCGACCTCGCCAAGCACTACAGCGTCTCGCAGGGCTTCCTCAAGCCGCATGCCGTGGCGCGTGCGCTGGACGGCGTGTCCTTCGACCTGCATGCCGGCAAGACCCTCGCCGTCGTCGGCGAATCGGGCTGCGGCAAGAGCACGCTCGCGCGGCAGATCACGATGATCGAGACGCCCACCGCCGGCCACCTGCACCTGGGCGGCGTCGATGCGGCCACCGCCGATCACGACACCAGGAAGCGCCTGCGCCGCGAGGTGCAGATGGTGTTCCAGAACCCCTTCGGCAGCCTCAACCCGCGCAAGAAGATCGGCCATGCGCTCGAAGAGCCGCTGGTGATCAACACAACATTCAGCCAGGCCGAGCGCGAAGAAAGATCGCGCGCGATGATGGCCCGCGTCGGCCTGCGGCCCGAGCACCACCAGCGTTACCCGCACATGTTCTCCGGCGGCCAGCGCCAGCGCGTGGCCATTGCGCGCGCGCTGATGCTGGCGCCGAAGATCGTGGTGGCCGACGAGCCGGTGTCGGCGCTGGACGTGTCCATCCAGGCGCAGGTGTTGAACCTGCTTATGGACCTGCAGGAAGAGACGAACGTTGCCTACGTCTTCATCTCGCACAACCTCGCGGTGGTCGAGCTCATCGCCGACGAGGTGCTGGTAATGTACCTCGGCAAGGTGGTCGAACAGGCGAGCAAGCGCGAGCTCTTCGCCATGCCGCGCCACCCCTACACGCAGGCGCTGCTTGCCAGCACGCCGCGCATCGACAAGACCGCGCGGCAGACGCGCCAGGTGCTGTCGGGCGAGCTGCCCTCGCCGCTCGCGCCGCCGCCGGGCTGCACTTTCCACAAGCGCTGCCCGCATGCGCGCGAGCGCTGCCAGGTGGAGGTGCCGCTGTTGCGCCAGCCCACCGATGGCAAGACCATCGGCCTCGTCGCTTGCCACTTCGCCGAAGAGATCGTTGGGGGTGACTGACGCGAGTATTGAACGAGGGCTCTGGGTCAATGCCTTTGAACCACAGAGGACACAGAGAAGCGATTTGCGAACCTCCGTGTTGAAGCACTCTTGTAGCGCCAAGCATCTTCCTACAAAGGTTTACGTACTCGACACATCGCCGGCGGAATGCTGCAGCTACAACAGGGCATGGGCGTGACCAGAAATCGACACCCCGCACAAGCCGTGCGAATCGCCGCACTGATGGCCGCATGCGCCGCGCTTGCAGGCTGCGGCGGCGGCGGCAGCGACGCCGGCGGCCCTGCGCCCACGCCGGCACCCGGCCTCAACGACGCCACACGCACTGCCGCCGCCACGGCCACGGCGCAAAGCACCACCAACGCATGCGCCGCGCTGCCGTCGTTCTACTGGGAGATCGGTGACCGAGCCGCGCGCATCGCGAGCGGCTCGGTGAAGGCGCCGAGCGCACTCGTGACCTACACCTCGTCGACACAGCTGAACATTGCGTCCGCATCGAAGTGGTTGTTCGGCGCCTACGTCGTGCAAAAGCGCAGCGGCAGCCCGACGACGCAAGACATCAAGCACCTCAACTTCCAGAGCGGCTACACGAACTTCGACAAGTGCGCGCGCACCGACACCGTCGGCTCGTGCATCGCCACGGGCAGCAACGGCAACTACACCCCGGCCAACGACGGCAAGTTCTTCTACAACGGCGGGCACATGCAGAAACTGGCCAGCGTGATGGGGCTCGATGGGCTGGACAACGCATCGCTCGCCTTCGAGATCCAGAGCCAGATCGGCACCGACGTGGCGTTCAGCTACACCGAACCGCAACTCGCCGGTGGCGCCAAGACCAGCGCAGACGAATACGCCAAGTTCCTGCGCAAGCTGCTCACCGGTGATCTGCTGATGGCATCTGCCTTGGGCACGCACCCGGTGTGCACCAACCCGGCGACGTGCGCGAGTGCCGTGAGCACGCCGGTGCCGTCCACCGAGAGCTGGCACTACTCGCTCGGCCACTGGGTGGAAGACGACCCCGCCGTGGGCGACGGCGCCTTCAGCAGCCCCGGCGCGTTCGGCTTCTATCCGTGGGTCGATGCGGGCAAGACCTACTACGGCGTGCTTGCGCGCGAAGACCTCCTGGGGACCGGCATGGGCGTCGAGTCCGCCAGGTGCGGGCGCCTCATTCGCAAAGCCTGGATGACCGGCGTCACCTACTGATGCAAACGCCGGGCATCCAGATTGCGCGGGCCACCGAGTGGCCTTACGAGGCGCTGGCCGAGTGCTTCACGGCCGCTTTCGAAGGCTACATCGCCGGCTCCATCACGCTCAGCGCGCAGAGCCTGCCGCGCTTCCTCGAACGCCAGGGCGCCGATCTCTCGCTCAGCCGTTGCGTCGCGAGCAATGGCGAGCTTTCGGGGCTCACCTTCATCGGGCAGTACGCGAAACGCCGACGCATCGGCGGCATGGGGCTGCGGCCGCAGGCACGCGGCACGGGGGCATCGCGTCTGCTGCTGTCGCACGTGATCGACGAGGCGCGTCGCGACGGCATGGAGGCCGTGGAGCTGGAGGTGTTCGCGCAGAACGCGCCGGCCCTCGCGCTGTATCGATCCGCCGGCTTCGTCGATGGCCCCGCGCTGTGGGGCTTCAACCGCGAGCCATCGCCGCCGGCGGTGCCCAAAAAGGCGACGGCATCGCCCGACGTCGTGAGCGCCTCGCAGGCCGCGGATTGGCTGCTCACGCACGGCCACGACCACCTGCCTTACCAGGCCAGCGGCCATGCACTGCGCCACCCGGATCCGGCAGCGATCTTCTGGCGGCTGGGGCAGGCGCTCATGGTCTTCAGCGAACCGGCCGATGAAGAGTTCATCGTGCCGCTGCTGTTCGATGCCGACCCCTCGCAGCGGGATGCGGAAAGCCTGTTGGCCGTGCTGCTGCAGCGCCACCCCCGTCATCGAGTGCGCGTGCCGCAGCTCATGCGCGACGACTGCGCCGGGCAGGCCTTGCGGCGGTCGGGCTTCACACCGCTGCCGATTCACCAGATGCAGATGCGCCTGGGCTTGTAGGTCGCTGTCAGCGGTCGCGGCTCGCGCCATCGCCGCGTGTCTGCGCCGCGAGCAGCGCCAGCAGCTCCTCGCCGTTGATGTCCGACACCGCCCAGTAGTCCATGCCGCCGTGCACCGCATGGGCGGCATGGAAGCCGTTCAGCGATTCGATCGTCGCCGTGGCATCGCGCGCCGTGGTCGGCCACACGAAGAGATCGATGACATGCTGGTGCTGCCGGTACACCACCGCTGCCACCGGGCGGCCATTGACGTAGTCCACCCGCGCGCCGGTGAGCGTCGCGCCCGGCGAGGCGGGCTCGTTGATGGGTGGCGAAAAATCCAGCCTTGAGGACAGCCACGGCTTCACGGTGTGCTGGTCGGACGAGGCCACGTCGATGAGGCGGTTGCTCAAGGTGGAGCGCACGTGGCTTGCAACGACGTCGCGCAGCGCCAAGTCATCGGCGCCTGGCCGCCACAGCGTGGCCATGAGCGCCCAGCTGAAGAGCATCGCCATCGCGAGGCCAGCGCCAAGGGTCTGCACGCGGCGGGGCAGCAAGCGGCGCGCGAGCCGGTGTGACGACGGCTGGTGCATGGGTCGCGGAGCTGTCCCTGGTCTTGCATGTGGCCGCGTGTCCTGCGTGGCCTGCGCGATGCGTTCGCGCAACGAGGCCGGCGCGCGGTGGTACTCCGTCTCCCGCTTCACGGCGTCGCGAAGATTCGCGAGCTGGGCCGCTTGCGCACGCAGCCGCTCGTCACTGCGCATCAGCGATTCAAGCTCCAGCTGCCGCTGCAAGTCGAGCTCGCCGTCGACGAAGGCATTCAACTGTTCCAGGTTCGGCCGCGGTGTGCTCATCGCTGGCCTCCTCGCGAAGGCACGGCGCGCAAGGTGGGCCGTGCGCCTTCTTGCAAGGACTCGCGCAACAGTCCGCGCGCTCGCGACAAGCGTGACATGACAGTGCCGATGGGCACGTCCACGATGCGGGCGATGTCCTTGTAGCTCAGGTCTTCCAGTTCGCGCAGCACCAGCACCTCGCGATAGTCGATGGGCAGGGCGGAGATGGCGTGGTTGATGCGGGCGCGGTCGGCATTGCGCATGGCGGTCTCTTCGGGGCCGTCGCCGGCCAACGCCACGCCCTCGAGCATTCCGTCGTCCATGTCGTCGTGCGTGACGAGTTCAGCCGGCCGGTTGAGCTTGAGCCAGCCGTAGCAGGTGTGCCGCACGATGGTGAGCCACCACGGCCGGAACAGCTCGCCCCGAAAACTTGCGAAGTAGCGCATCGCGCGGATGAAGGCGTCCTGCACGACATCCTGCGCATCCTGGTCATTGCGCGTGAGCCAGCGGGCGAGGTTGTAGGCGGCGTCCAGGTGTTCGAGGGCGAGCCGCTCGAAGCGCTGACGGGTGGCGTCATCGTGCACGGAGGTGTCCTTGTTGGACGGTGTACCGATGTGCGCGGCGATTTATTCCCGTGCTTCGTCTGCACGAACGATCCGGAATAAGCGCCTCGGCTCGCCGGTATCAGCAGGCATCCCACCCACCGGAGCCGCCATGCCCACCTTTGACCGCAGACACTTCCTCACGCTCGCCGGGCTCGGCGGCGTCACTTTCGCTTCGGGCCTCGCGGGCTGCGCGGCGGCGCGCGCGCCCGAGGACGACTTCTACTTCGTGCAACTGTCCGACACGCACTGGGGCTTCGAAGGCGCGCCCAACCCGGACGCCAAAGGCACGCTTCCCAAGGCAGTAGCGGCGGTCAACGCGCTGCCCACGCCGCCCGAATTCATCGTCTTCACGGGCGATCTCACCCACACCACCGACGACTCGGCCGAGCGCCGCCGACGCATGGCGCAGTTCCGCGACGTCGTGGCCGGACTGACCGTGAAGCCGGTGTACTTCATGCCCGGCGAGCACGACGCGTCGCTGGACCGCGGCGAGGCCTTCCAGGAGTTCTTCGGCGCGACGCACTACAGCTTCGACCACAAGGGCGTGCACTTCATTGCGCTGGACAACGTGTCCGACCCCGGCGCGAGCATCGGGCAGGCGCAGCTGGACTGGCTGGCGGGCGACCTGGGCAAGTTGCCGGCGGACGCGCCCATCGTTGTCTTCACGCACCGGCCGTTGTTCGACCTGTACCCCGCCTGGGACTGGGCGACGCGCGATGGGGCGAAGGCGGTTGAGCTGCTGATGCCGCACCGCAACGTCACCGTGTTCTACGGCCACATCCACCAGGAGCATCACTTCATGACCGGCCACATCGCCCACCACGCGGCAAAGTCGCTGATCTTCCCGCTACCAGCACCCGGCTCGCAGCCCAAGCGTGCGCCCATCGCCTGGGACCCGTTGCAGCCGTATCGAGGGCTGGGCTTTCGCGAGGCCGAGGGCGGGGCGCGCTCCGCGGCCTGGCAGATCGATGAACAGCCGGTGGTGAAGGGATGAGCGGGCGCATCGACATCCAGCGTCGTCGCATGCTCGCCGGCACGGCCGGGCTCGGTGCCGTGCTGCTGCTGGCACGCGTGTCCTCGGCGGCGGATGAACGCGTCGTTTCGGTCGTCGCGAAGAAGTTCGTCTTCGTGCCTGACGAGATCCACCTGAAGCAAGGCGAGGCGGTGGTGATCGAGCTCACCGCGACCGAGGTGACCATGGGCTTCAGCGCGCCGGAGCTCGGCATCCGCACCGACATCGTCCCGGGCGTGCCCACGCGGGTCCGGCTCACGCCGGCCAAGGCCGGGCGCTTCCTCTTCAACTGCGACGTCTTCTGCGGGTCGGGCCACGAGGACATGGACGGGGTGATCGTGGTGGACGCGGCATGAAGTCAGCGGGTTTGCGACAATCGCCCGATGACCTCCACCGACCTCCAGGCCGTCATTGCCCACATGGGCGCCGCAGCGCGTGCGGCCAGCGCCAAGATGGCCGCCGCACCGACGGCGGCCAAGAACCAGGCCCTCCTCGCACTCGCGCGCCTGCTGCGCAGCGAAGCCGCCGCGCTGCAACCAGCCAACGCGAAGGACGTCGAGGCCGCGCAAGCCGCCGGCCTGGCTGCGCCGATGGTGGACCGGCTCAAGCTGACGCCGAAGATCATCGACACCGTGGCCGAAGGCTGCGAGCAGATCGCGGCCATGCCCGATCCCATCGGCGAGATCACCAACCTGCGCCGCCGGCCAAGCGGCATCAGCGTGGGCCAGATGCGCGTGCCGCTGGGCGTGTTCGGCATGATCTACGAGAGCCGGCCCAACGTGACCATCGAAGCGGCGTCGCTCGCGATCAAGAGCGGCAACGCCTGCATCCTGCGCGGCGGCTCGGAGGCGATTCATTCCAACCTCGCGCTGTGGAAGCTGGTGCAGGCGGCGCTGGTGGAAGCCGGTTTGCCGGCCGATGCGGTGCAGCTCGTGCAGACCACCGACCGCGCCGCGGTGGGCCACCTGATCGCGTCACCCGAAGCGGTGGACGTGATCATCCCGCGCGGCGGCAAGGGCTTGATCGAGCGCATCAGCCGCGAGGCGCGAGTGCCGGTCATCAAGCACCTGGACGGCAACTGCCACGTGTACGTCGACGCGCAGGTGGACATGGACCTGGCGCTCAAGGTCACGGACAACGCGAAGACGCAGAAATACAGCCCCTGCAACGCGGCCGAATCGCTGCTGGTGCATGAGGCCGTGGCGGCGGAATTCCTGCCGAAGATCGCTGCGCTGTGGGCCGCCAAGGGCGTGGAAATGCGCTGCGATGCACCCAGCCAGAAGCTGGTTCAAGCGCTGCCCGGTTCGAAGGTGGTGAGCGCCACCGAGCAGGACTGGTCCGAGGAATACCTCGCGCCGATCATCAGCGTGAAGGTGGTGAAGAGCCTGGACGAAGCCATCGCCCACATCAACCGCTACAGCTCGCACCACACCGACGCCATCCTCACCGACAACCATCCGAACGCGATGCGTTTCCTGCGCGAGGTCGATTCGGCCAGCGTGATGGTGAACGCATCGACCCGCTTCGCCGATGGCTTCGAATACGGCCTGGGCGCGGAGATCGGCATCAGCACCGACAAGTTCCACGCCCGCGGGCCGGTGGGGCTGGAGGGGCTGACGTCGATGAAGTGGGTGGTGCTGGGGCAGGGGGAGGTTCGGTCCTGAGTGTTGGTGCCAGACCGGTGCCGGTGCCGAGTTCTGTGGGGCCGCGGCAGCCGTCCTCGGCGCATTGCTCCCTCCCCCGCTGTGGGAGGGCCGGGGTGGGGGCGTGGGCCGCTGCGATGTGAAGGTTGCGCGCAGGCTCACAGGCCTTGTTCACCCGCTGCCAAGCAGCTTGAGCCATGGGCGCTGTCCGGCTACGAGAGAAGGGCGTCTCTGACGCTGGTCCAGGTGGCTTCATTGACCGCGCTCAGCAGACCGACCTTTCCGTCACCTGCACGATATGGTGTGCCGTCATAGCGGGCCACATGACCGCCCGACTCCTCCAGCAACAGGGTTCCGGGCACGTGGTCCCAGGGAAGGGTTCGATAGAACATCGCGAACTGCTGGGCGCCCGTGATGATCGCCGGGTATTCCACGCCCGCGCATCGCAGGCCCGGAAGGCATTCCCCGATCCGGCGGGCGCGCGACTCGACGCTCAGACGCAGTTCTGGCGGCAGGAATCGCGTCAGAACAGCGCCACGAGCATGGTCCGATGGCACCGCGTTTGCGGGCGCACAAACCTGCACGCCATCGCACAGGCACCCGCCCCCTCGTTGTGCCATCCATCGTTCGCCGGACACGGGGTTCAATACCCACGCGCCGATGGCTTCCCCATCGACCAGCAATGCAGCCATGGTTGCAAACACCGGCTGGCCGGCAACGAAGTTGGCCGTGCCGTCCAGGGGATCGACCAGCCAGACGATGCCTCGGTCCAGGCCGTGCAGCAGCGACGAATCCGCGGAGCACGCCTCTTCCCCGACCACGCGCGAGCCGGGCAGGAGCGCCAGCAGGCCTTGCTCGATGATGGCTTCGGCCTCGCGATCGGCAATGGTGACCAGCTCGTCTTTGGCTTTCTCCACCACGTCGTCTTCGCGTAGCCGGCGAAAACGCGGGGTCACCGCACGCTGTGCTGCGTCGGCGAGCAGAGGCAGGACTTCCTCGAACAAGGCATCAGAAATCGACATCGTGTGAAGATGATCGCACTGTGCCGCGTTGACCTTTCGTTACCATCACCCGATGCCCGATCCACGACATGCCCTGGTCCTCTTTTCCGGGGGACAAGATTCCACCGCCTGCCTCGCCTGGGCGCTTGATCGCTATGCGCACGTCGAGACCATCGGCTTTGACTACGGCCAGCGGCATGTGGTCGAACTCGAATGCCGGCTCAATGTGCGCACGCAGATCCATGCGCAGTTTCCGCAGTGGACCGACAGGCTCGGCGCAGACCACCTGCTGGACCTGTCGCTGCTGGGCCAGATCTCCGACACCGCGCTCACCGAGAAGCGTGCGATCGAGATGAACGCCAACGGCCTGCCCAACACGTTCGTTCCGGGCCGCAACCTGCTGTTCTTCACCTTCGCCGCCACCATCGCCTACCGCCGCGGGCTCAACGTGCTGGTGGGTGGCATGTGCGAGACGGATTTTTCCGGCTACCCGGATTGCCGCGACAACACGCTCAAGGCGCTGCAGGTGGCGCTCAGCCTGGGCATGGACGCCCGCATGACGGTGGAGACGCCGTTGATGTGGCTGGACAAGGCGCAGACCTGGGCCTTGAGCGCGCAGTTGGGCGGAGATGCCTTGAACGAGCTGATCGTCGAACACACCCACACCTGCTACCTGGGCGACCGCGGCCAGCGCCATGAGTGGGGCTATGGCTGCGGACAGTGCCCAGCCTGCGCGTTGCGGGCACGGGGCTACCGCGGCTGGAAGGAACACGGCTCGGCCTTCGCCGACACCCACCGCGGCGACTTGTGATCCCGTCCCTGCGCTGATCTGTGAGCATTTGCATCTTGGGTTGCTGATGCGCCGCTGACCGCGCACGTCCGACGCCAGACCGCTGACGCGTTCTCGCGACGCGTTCGTCGGGCGGCGCATGGCCGCGAGGCAAACGCTCTCGTAGACTCCGGCACCATGACATCGGCGCAAATCGTGGGGTGGGCGATCGCGGCCGTCCTGGTCTTCTGGGCCGTGGGCGCGTACAACCGCCTCGTGAGCTTGCGCAACGACATTTCCAAAGCCTTCGTGCCGGTGGACGCGCAGATCCGCCAGCGCCACATGCTTCTTGAGCAATGGGTCGAGGCATTGCGCCCCCTGCTCGAGCAAAACCCGCAGGCGATGGACTCGGTGCTCGCCGCCTGCGGCCAGCTGCAGGCGGCCTGCGACGTGGTGCGTGCACGACCGAGCGCCGCGCGACCGATGGCCAGCCTGCGCCTGGCCGAAGAGACGCTCGCCGAGGCGCGTGCCCGCCTCAAGAACGAGTTGCCCGCCAAGCCGGAGATGCTCGCGGGCCTTGGCATGGCGGTGTTCGGCGATGAACTGTCCGCCGCGGACAGCACCTTGGGTTTTGCGCGCCGCCAGTTCAACGAGGCCACGCAGAACTACAACGACGCGCTGGACCAGTTCCCGACCTGGCTCATCGCAGGCCTCTTTCGCTTCCGCAACGCGGGGACCTTGTGAACGCCGCGACAGCCCACGACCCGGACATCTCCACGCGAGGGTTCGATGCGATGGAGCTGCGCGACACCATGTCCCGGCTGTCGCGCCTGCATGGGCCGGGCGAGCTGCATGCCGCCATCCTGGCGCTCATCTCGCCGGCGGACAGCGCGGAGTCCTTCATCCTGTGGACGCACGAGACCGAGTTCGTCTCGGATGCATCCCTCATCCGCCAGGACATCACGAGGCTGCCCGACGAACTGCGCCTGCCCTGCCTCGAGTCGCTGCTCGACCGCATGCGCAAATGCCCGAAGGACGACCGCCGCGAGCTGCTGCGCGCGATGCGCCGCCTGGTGGCTGTGCACTCGCCGCTGCGCCCCATCGACCGGCTGCACTGGCTGCTGATGCGCCGCAAGCTGGGCGATCGCCCGCCGGTGCCTCTGCCGCCCAAGGCGGGCAACGATCTCGCCGAGCTCTCGCGCTACATGGTCGGCCGTATCGCAAGCGTCACCGCGTATCTCGCGCGCATGGTGCCGGGGCCTGATGCACAGGCCGGGCTCGCCTGGTATGCCCACGTCATCGTTCAGCTCCATCACTCGGGTGACGTGCCGCCATGCAAGGCGCCCGATGGCGATGGCCTCGCGCATGCACTCGATGAAGTCGAGACTCTGCCCCTGATGCTCAGGCCGGTGCTCATGCGCGGCTGGGTCGATGCGGCCATCGCCGAAAGTGGTCGCGCGCGGCTCTTGCCGATGGCAGCCGACGCATTGCGAATCGTGGCCGACCTGCTCGACTCGCCCTTGCCGCCGGAACTCGCGCGGCACTTCACCGAGGTCGATTGGCAAGGCTAGTGCCGCGTCACTGACCAGTCGCCGACTGGTCTAGTCATGTTGCGCTGCATCATGGTTTCGACACGGGGAACTCCACCCAATCC
Source organism: uncultured Comamonadaceae bacterium (assembly GCA_966211955.1). Classification (GTDB taxonomy): domain Bacteria; phylum Pseudomonadota; class Gammaproteobacteria; order Burkholderiales; family Burkholderiaceae_C; genus Albitalea. The sequence goes on from CBIHOF010000006.1 coordinate 142,727, forward strand.
GAATCGCACCAATGCGGGTGTTGCCTTCGCGCAAACCCTTGGCGCCACGCCGGGTGCCGGCAGTAGCATCCACCGGCACTGCTTGCTAAACAACCCGAGCCGCCGCCCACGAGGCGTGCGCGCACGAAAGGGGGCCTTCGTTGCAGCCGACGGACATTCGTCATCCCGACTACTTTCACAAGGTGGTCGATTGCCAGTGGGCCTGCCCGGCCCACACGCCCGTGCCGGAATACATCCGGCTGATTGCCGCGGGCCGTTATGCGGACGCGTACATGGTGAACTGGGAATCCAACGTGTTCCCCGGCATCCTCGGCCGCACCTGCGACAGGCCTTGCGAGCCGGCCTGCCGGCGCGGACGCGTCGAAGAAGCGCAAGCCGCCAAGCCCGAGCCCGTGGCCATCTGCCGATTGAAGCGCGTGGCGGCCGACCTGAAGGGCGATGTGTCCCAGCGCATGCCGCGGCCCGCGTCGCACAAGAACGGCAAGCGCATCGCTTGCGTGGGGGCGGGGCCGGCAGCCTTGACAGTCGCGCGCGACTTGGCGCCGCTGGGCTACACCGTGACCGTGTTCGATGGCGATGCGAAGGCCGGCGGCATGATCCGCTCGCAGATCCCGCGCTTTCGGTTGCCGGAGGAAGTCATCGACGAAGAGACCAGCCACGTGCTCAAGCTGGGCGTGGAGTTTCGCGGCGGTGTGCGCATCGATTCGCTCAAGCAGTTGCTGGACGAGAACTGGGACGCGGTCTTCATCGGCTCTGGTGCGCCGCGCGGGCGTGACCTGTCCATTCCGGGCCGCGTCGAAGCGGCAGCGCAGGTCCACATCGGCATCGACTGGCTGTCGAGCGTCTCCTTCGGGCACGTGACGCACATCGGCAAGCGCGTGATCGTGCTGGGTGGCGGCAACACGGCGATGGACTGCTGCCGCACTGCGAAGCGGCTTGGCGGCGAGGACGTGAAGGTCATCGTGCGCTCTCCCTTCGATGAGATGAAAGCCTCGCCCTGGGAGAAGGAAGACGCGATGCACGAGGGCATCCCCATCCTCGATTGCCTCGTGCCCACGGCCTTCGTGCATGAAGGCGGCAGGCTCACCGGCATGCGCTTCGAGAAGGTCCAGGCAGTGCGTGACGAACGAGGCCGCCGACAGCTCGTGCCAACCGGCGAGCCCGAGCAGTTCTTCGAATGCGACGAGGTGCTGGTCGCGGTGGGCCAGGAGAACGCCTTCCCGTGGATCGAGCGCGACATCGGCATTGCCTTCAACGACCACGGCATGCCGGCGCTCGATGCCGTGACGCTGCAGTCGAGCCGGCCCGACGTGTTCTTCGGCGGAGATGCGGCGCTGGGCCCGAAGAACATCATCTGGGCCGTGGCGCAAGGCCATGCGGCCGCCATCAGCATCGACAAGTTCCTGCACGGCGAAGACGTGAAGCAGCGCCCCGCGCCCGGCGTGACGCTGGTGTCGCAGAAGATGGGCATCCATGAATGGAGCTACGACAACGAGGTGGCACCCGACACGCGCTACAAGGTGCCGTGGCGCGACGTGAACCAGGTGCTGCGCAACATCAAGGTCGAGGTCGAGCTGGGCTTCGATGCGAAGACCGCGTTCAAGGAAGCGCAGCGCTGCCTCAACTGTGACGTGCAGACGGTGTTCTCGACCGGCCAATGCATCGAGTGCGATGCCTGCGTGGACATCTGCCCGACCGACTGCATCACCTTCACCGGCAACGGCGACGAGGCGGATTTGCGAACGCGATTGCGTGCGCCAGCGCGGCATGCGGACCAGGCGCTGTATGTGTCTGACCTGCTCAAGACCGGACGCGTGATGGTCAAGGACGAGGACGTCTGCCTGCACTGCGGCCTGTGCGCCGAGCGCTGCCCGACAGGCGCATGGGACATGCAGAAGTTCGGACTGAAAGTGACGCGCGCCGGTCACGACTGCCGCCAGCCTCAGCGAAAGGCGGCCTGAGATGACAACCAAAGCACGCATCACCTCCGTCAACGACTTCGTCGTCAAGTTCGCCAACGTCAACGGCTCGGGCTCCGCGTCCGCCAACGAAATGTTCGCGCGCTCGCTACTGCGCATGGGCGTGCCGGTAAGCCCGCGCAACATCTTCCCGTCCAACATCCAGGGCCTGCCCACGTGGTACGAGGTGCGCGTGAACGAGCGCGGCTACCTCGGCCGGCGCGGCGGCGTGGACCTGATGGTCGCGATGAACCCGCAGACCTGGGACAAGGACATGGCGGAGATCGAGCCGGGTGGCTATGTGCTGTATGACAGCAGCCGGCCTTTGCCGCCCTCGAAGTTTCGAGACGACGTGAACGTCATCGGCGTGCCGCTCACCGAGATGTGCGCGACGCGGTTCACTGATCCACGTGAGCGGCAACTGTTGAAGAACATCGTGTACGTCGGCGTGCTGGCATCCTTGCTGGGCATCGAGCCCGAGGTCATCGCGACGCTCCTGGGCGAGCAGTACAAGGGCAAGGCCAAGCTCATCGAGCCCAACCTCGATGCCTTCATGCTCGGGCTGCACCACGGCCGCGACATCCTCGACGACGTGATCGACCTGAAGGTGGAGCGACGTGACGCCGTGGGCAAGCGCATCTTCATGGAAGGCAACGCGGCCGCGGCCCTGGGCTGCGTGTACGGCGGTGCCACGGTGTGCGCGTGGTATCCCATCACGCCGTCATCCTCGGTGGCCGAGGCCTTCCAGAAGTACTGCAGCCGCTATCGCGTGGACAAGGCGACGGGCGAGAACCGCTTTGCCATCGTGCAGGCGGAAGACGAGATCGCCTCCATCGGTATCGTGACCGGCGCGGGCTGGAACGGCGCGCGTGCCTTCACTTGCACCTCAGGGCCGGGCGTGTCGTTGATGACGGAGTTCATTGGGTTGGCGTATTTCGCGGAGATCCCGGTCACCATCATCAACGTGCAGCGCGGCGGGCCGTCCACCGGCATGCCCACGCGCACGCAGCAGGCTGATCTGCTCAGCTGCGCCTATGCGTCGCATGGCGATACGAAGCATGTGTTGCTGTTCCCCGAGGACCCGCGCGAATGCTTCGAGTTCGGCGCGGCGTCGCTGGACCTGGCCGATCGATTGCAGACACCGGTGTTCCTGATGACCGACCTGGACATCGGCATGAACCACCGCCTGTGCGAGCCGCTGCAGTGGGATGACTCGCGCCGCTATGACCGCGGCAAGGTGATGTCGCGCGAAGACCTGGACAGTGGGCGTGATTTCGGCCGCTACCTCGACGTGGATGGCGACGGCATCCCGTGGCGCACGCTGCCTGGGACGCATCCGGAGCGTGGTGCGTACTTCACGCGGGGGACGACGCGCGACGCCTATGCGCGGTATTCGGAGGCGGGTCCCGACTATGTCTACAACGTCGAGCGTTTGCTGAAGAAGTTCGAGACAGCGAAGGCGCTTGTGCCGCAGCCGATCGAACGCAAGGCCGCGAAGCCGACCCGCCATGGCGTGCTGTACATCGGGTCCACGAGCCCCGCGATGAGCGAGGCCTTCGATGCGCTGCAGGCGCGCGGCCTGCAGGTCGACCTGATGCGCATCCGCGCCTTCCCGTTCAGCGAGGCGGTGGACCGGTTCATCAAGAGCCATGACCATGTGTTCGTCATCGAGCAGAACCGCGACGGTCAGTTGCGCACCATGCTGATGACCGAGCAGGAGGTGGACCCGGCCAAGCTGGTCGCCATCCTGCACTTCGACGGCACGCCGATCACGGCGAGGTTCATCACCGAGGCGATCGCCAAGCGCATGGAGAACAAGGTGTCGCCGATCAAGCAGGGGCTCGTGGCATGACCTACCTCGCCAAACCCAAGCTCCATCACCCCACCCTGCCCAAGAACGCCCGCGGCTTCACGCGCCGCGACTACGAAGGCAAGATCTCCACCCTGTGCGCCGGTTGCGGCCACGACTCCATCTCCGCCGCGCTGATCCAGGCCTGCTGGGAGCTGGACATCGAGCCGCACCGCGTGGCCAAGCTCTCCGGCATCGGCTGCTCCTCCAAAACGCCGGACTACTTCCTCGGCAACTCCCACGGCTTCAACACCGTCCACGGCCGAATGCCGTCGGTGCTCACCGGCGCCAACCTCGCCAACCGCGACCTGCTGTACCTCGGAGTCTCAGGCGACGGCGACTCCGCCTCCATCGGCCTCGGCCAGTTCGCCCATGCCATGCGGCGCGGCGTGAACATGACCTACATCGTCGAGAACAACGGCGTGTACGGCCTCACCAAGGGCCAGTTCTCGGCCACGGCGGACCAGGGCAGCAAATCGAAGAAGGGCGTGGTCAACACCGACTCACCCATCGACCTGGTGGCACTCGCGCTGCAGCTGGGCGCAAGCTACGTCGCGCGCAGCTTCTCGGGCGACAAGGATCAGCTCGTGCCGCTCATCAAGGGCGCCTTGAGCCACCGTGGTGCGGCCTTCATTGACGTGATCAGCCCCTGCGTGGCCTTCAACAACCACGCCGGCAGCACCAAGAGCTACGACTACGTGCGCGCCCACAACGAGGCGGTGAACCGGCTCGACTTCATGCCCCGCCGCGATGCGATCAGTGCGAGCTACGCGCCTGGCGAGGTGATCGAGGTGACCCAGCATGACGGCAGCGTCTTGCGCCTGCGCAAGCTGGCCGAAGGCTACGACGCCGGCGACCGGCTCGCGGCCATGACGCACATCCACGCGCATGAGGCCCGCGGCGAGATCCTCACCGGGCTCCTGTACGTGAGGAGCGATGCGGACGACCTGCATGCGCACCTCAAGACGGTGCACGTGCCGCTGAACCGTCTCGCGGAAGCGGAGCTGTGTCCCGGTTCCGGTGCGTTGGCTGCACTGAACGCAGAACTGGCCTAGACCTGTTGTCACCTGGGTGACAGTGGTCTAGACAGGTACTCCCAGGCGGCCGGGCCGCCCATCGAGGAATACCCTCCTCGCGCGGCACGCCTGTTGCATCAAGAATCGCGCGCAGGTTTTGCGTGACCTTCGTCACGGCTGGCTGATCACGCCGGCCGGTGCGAAGCGCCGTGGCCTGGATCCACCGATCAACCCAGAACTTCCCACGCGGAAGGAGGAGGAAACCCATGTTCAAAAGAACGGCCTTGTGCCGCGGATTGATGCTGGCCTTCGGCGGCGGACTTGTGCTCGGCACGGCGCCGGCCTGGTCGCAGCAGCAACAGCTGGAGCGCGTGGAAGTCACCGGCTCGTCCATCAAGCGCGTCGAGTCGGAGACGGCACTGCCCGTCACGGTCATCACCCGCGAACAGATCGAGCGCAGCGGCGCCACCAACGTCGAAGGCCTGCTGCAGCGTGTGACGGCCAGCGCGGCGCTCCAGTCCGACACCACGCAAGGCGCGGGCTACGCGACCTCCAATGCCAACATGCGCGGCCTGGGCGCCAACTCCACCCTCGTGCTGCTGAACGGCCGGCGCCTGGCCAACCACCCCTTCGGCAGCATCGGCGGCACGGTTGCCGTGGACTTGAACAGCATCCCGTTCGCGGCCATCGAGCGCATCGAAGTGCTGCGCGACGGCGCCTCGGCGGTGTATGGCACCGACGCGGTCGGCGGCGTCATCAACTTCATCACCCGCCGCGACTACACCAAGGGTGAATTCACCGTGCGCTACGGCGCGCCGCAGGAAAGCGTGGGCGGCAAGGAAAGCGGGGTATCCGTGTCGTACGGAATGGGCGACATCGCGAGCGACGGCTACAACCTGCTCGTCACCGCCAACTACCAGAACAACACCCGCATCCGTGCGGTGGACCAGGGGTACTACAACCGCGGCATCCAGGAGATCCCGGGTTCCGACCCCCCGACCTCCGGGCGCAGCTTCCCGGGCCGCCTGGTCGACTACAACCTGAGCCCCGGTGCCTACCGCGACGCTACGTTCACCGACGCCAACTTCGCGCCTTGCGACCCGGTCAACACCATCGTGGTGGAGGCCCCGGCGCCCACGCCCAGCGGCACGCCGCTCAAGCGATGCCGCTTCATCTACTCGGCGACGCTGGACAACCTGCCCGACCAGCACAAGGGTGACATCTTCGCGCGCTTCGCCAAGAAGCTGAACGCCGACACCGAGTTCTTCGCCGAGGCGTCGTTCGCGCAGAACCACAACATCGGCCGCGTCGCGCCGGTGCCCATCGACTCGACGGCAGGCCACCTCGATCCCGTGACGGCGCTGTACCCGAGCTTCGCGATGCCTGTCACGAGCAAGTACTTCCCGGCTGCATTGCTCACGAGCCTCGGATACACCGTGCCCACGAGCGGCATGACCGAGATCTCGATGCGCGCGCTGCCGGTGGGCAACCGCATCAACGACAACACCAACCAGCAGACGCGGCTGGTGGGCGGCTTCAAGGGCACCTTCAGCGGTTGGGACTACGACACCGCGCTCACCTATGCACGCGGCAGCGGCAACCTGAACTACTACGGCTACATCAACGAGCCCAAGTTCATCGCGGCGCTGGCGACCGGCAACATCAACCCCTTCGGCCCGAACGATGCCGCGGGCGACGCGCTGCTTCGCTCGACGCTGATGGAAGGACCCATGCGCAAGTCCACGAGCACGACCACCGTGCTGGACGGCAAGGCGAGCCGCGACCTGATGCCAATGACCGGCGGCGCACTCGCCGTGGCCGTGGGCTTCGACCTGCGCCATGAGCAGGCCAACGACCACCCGGTGAACGCTGACTACAGCGCCGGCCTGCACATCGGCGGCGAGGGCAGCGTCCCCGAGACTACCGCGAGCCGCAACGTCATCGCGCTCTTCACCGAGGTGAGCGCGCCGTTCGCCAAGGGATGGGAGGCGGGCCTCGCGGCACGCTTTGACCGCTACAGCGACTTCGGCTCGACCTTCAACCCGCGCGCCAGCCTGCGCTGGCAGCCGGACAAGGCGCTGCTCCTGCGCGGCTCGGCCGGCACCGGCTTCCGGGCGCCGTCGCTGTGGGATGTGAACAGCCCGCCGTCCATGACCAACACCGCCAACTCGCTGGACGACCCGGCTTGCCCGGTTGCAGGCGATTCGCGTTGCAACAGCCAGTTCAACGAACGCTTCGCCTCGTCCAGCACGCTCAAGCCGGAGAAGTCGCGCCAGTTCACGCTGGGCGCGGTATTCGAGCCGACGCAGAGCATCTCTGCTGCGGTCGACTACTGGTACATCCAGAAGAAGGACCAGATCAGCGTGATCACCGGTGACGCCATCCTCACCGACCCGACGCTGCTCGCTCGCTTCGCGAGTCGCATCCACCGCACGCCGGACGGCTTCATCAGCTACATCGACACGCCCATCGAAAACCTCGGGGACCTGAAGACCTCGGGCATCGACATCGACGTGAAGACGCGCTGGAACCTGGAGTCCATGGGTCGCCTGACGATCGGCCTGGCGGGCACCTACGTCAACACCTACAAGCTGCAGAACTACAAGGACGGCCCGTACACGAGCTATGTGGGCACGGCCGGCGACGGCGGCAGCGTCCAGCCGCATCCGCGCTGGCAGCATTCGCTGACCTTCGACCTGCAGCAAGGCCCCTGGGGCGTGACGCTGGAGAACCAGTTCGTCAAGGGCTGGACGGAGTCGGCGGCTCTCGTGGACGCCAACATCGGCGTGCACCAGGACTACCAGGTGAAGGATTCGAGTCGATGGAACCTGTCGGGTGCCTACTCGGGCATCAAGAACCTGACGGTGCGCCTGGGCATCCGCAACATCTTCGACAAGGAGCCGCCGTTCACGGCCGTGCCGTCGTACGGCTCGCATGCAGCGGGCTATGCGGCGTCCTTCGTGGATCCGCGCAAGCGCTTCTTCTACGCGTCGCTGGGCTACCAGTTCAAGTGATTCGAAGGGCTTGAATGAGAAGGGCGTCCCGCGGACGCCCTTTTTTTGGTCAGATCTTTACTGGCCGGGGCAGGCGATCACCGCCGTCGCCACCAGCTCGTCGAAGAGCGCAAGCGTTGCCTTCTCCGACATGTTGTACGGGTCGAACACGGCCCGGTCCGAATACTTCAACAGGATGCCGGGGTTCAGCCGCGACAGGTTCGCCTGGCCCATCGCCCAGCCGGCAAAGCGGCGCTCGCCGATCTCGTCGTAGCTCAGGAGCACGACCTCGCGATGGCGCTCGTCGCGGCTGATGCGGTTGTACAGCGCGCTCACGGCCTCGCGGCCGCCTTCGAGCAGCTGCAAAAACACGCCGTCGGAAAAGATCAGCACGCCGGTGATGCCTTGCGCCAAGTTGTTGGCGCGCGAGGTCTTCATGATCGGCAGCAGGCTCTCCGGCGAGACGGAGCCGGCGGCGCGGCTGGCGTAGATGAGTCGTACGAGCATCTCGTTCTCCTTGGCGCTCAGCCGTTCTTCTTGCTGAGCAGCGAGAGGAATTCGCGGCGCAGGTTCGCGTCCTTCAGGAACGCGCCGCGCATCACGCTGTTGGTCATCATCGATTCGTCGTCCTTCACGCCGCGCCAGTGCATGCAGAAGTGGTCCGCTTCCATCACGATCGCGAGGCCGTCGGGCTTGACGCGCTCCTGCAGCTCGTTGGCAAGCATGGTGACCGCCTCTTCCTGGATCTGCGGCCGGCTCATGATCCAGTCGCAGATGCGCGCATATTTGCTCAGGCCGATGAGGTTGGAATGCTCGTTGGGCAGCACGCCGATCCAGACCTTGCCGAGGATGGGGCACAGGTGGTGCGAGCAGGCACTGCGCACCTTCACCGGGCCCACGATCATCAGCTCGTTCAGGCGCGAGAAGTTGGGAAACTCCGTCACCGAGGGCATGGGCACGTAGCGGCCCTTGAACACCTCGTGGAGGAACATCTTGGCCACGCGCGACGCGGTGTCGTTGGTGTTGTGGTCGCTGTCGGTGTCGATCACCAGCGACTTCAGCACCTCGTGCATCTTGGCTTCCACCTCGGCCTTGAGCTCGTCGAGCTCGCCGTCGGCGATGTATTCGGAGATGTTGTCGTTGGCGTGGTAGCGGCAGTTCGCGCCGACCAGCCGGTAGCGGATGCGCTCGGACGCGCTCATGCCGGCGAGGTCTTCCTCGCTCTTGAAGATGGGGTTCGTGGTTTCTCGCAGCATGGGGACTCTCCCGGACCTCGGGTCCACGAGCGTAACAGGGCGGCCATGTCCGGGTGCGGGCAGGCTCTAGACTGCCGTCCGTGACCGCCAACCTCTCCCTCCCGCTCGCCACGCTCCTCTCGCACACCGCTGACGCCGTGCAGGCCGTGCGCGCCGGCCATTCGCTCAACGATGCGCTCGCGCAATGCCCGGCCGACGCCCGCCCCGGAACGCAGGCGCTGAGCTTCCAGGTGCTTCGTTGGCTGGGCTGCGCCCAGGCGGCGCGTGCCTGGCTTGCCCCCAAGCCGCCCCCGCCGCCGGTGGAAGCACTGGTGCTGTCGGCCCTGGCCCTGCTGTGGCCGGGCGCCGATGCGCCATACCCCGCCCACACGCTGGTCGACCAGGCAGTGACCGCCGCGCGCCAGCGCCACAAGGCGAGCGCGCCCTTCATCAATGCCGTGCTGCGACGCTTCCTGCGCGAGCGGGAAGAGATCGGCGCCGCTGCCCTGCGCGACCCGGTGGCGGCCTACAACCACCCGGCGTGGTGGGTAAAGCGGCTGAAGGCCGACTGGCCCGAGCATTGGCAGGCGCTGCTTGCGGCCAACAACCAGCGCGCGCCGATGACGCTGCGGGTCAACGCACGCCGGGGCACGGCCGAAGGGTATGTGGGGCGACTCCAGGAGGCGGGCCTCGGCGGGCGTGCTTTCGGTTTGCAAACCGTAGTGCTCGATCAGCCCGCGCCGGTGACCCGCCTGCCGGGCTTCGCCGAGGGCGACGTCTCCGTCCAGGATGCCGCCGCCCAGCTTGCCGCGCCCTTGCTCATCGGCGATGGCTTGCCCGCTGGCGCGCACGTGCTGGACGCCTGCGCCGCGCCCGGCGGCAAGACCGCCCACCTGCTGGAGCTGGCTGATCTGGACGTCCTCGCCCTCGACAGCGACCCCGACCGCCTCGCCCGAATCGACGACACCCTCCACCGGCTCGGCCTGAAAGCCCGCACCGCCTGCGCCGACGCAGGCGACACCGCCGCCTGGTGGGACGGCCGCCCCTTCGCCGCCATCCTGCTCGACGCACCCTGCAGCGCCTCGGGCATCGTGCGCCGCCACCCCGACGTGCGCTGGCTGCGCCGGGCGAGCGATGTCTCGACCCTGGCCGAGACACAGGCCCGCCTGCTCGCGGCGCTGTGGCCCACGCTCGCGCCCGGCGGCCGGCTGCTCTACTGCACCTGTTCCGTCTTCAAGGCCGAGGGCGACTACCAGATCGACGCTTTTTTGCAACGCCAGGCGGACGCAAGCCGCGCGTTGCTGCCCCCATCGCCCGGACACCTGCTGCCTCTGCCCGACAATGTCTCCAAGGCCGCGACGCCCATTCTCGGTGCGTCCCCCGACGGCTTCTACTACGCTCTCATTCAAAAACGCTGATTGCCTGCCTTGGAAGTGCACCGCCTCGCTCCGGATTGCTGCACCCGGCCCCGCGCGATGCGCCCGGGCTGGGCCTCGTGGCTGGCTGCGGTCGCGCTGGCCTTGCTGGCGATGCTCGTCACGACGGCGGCTCGGGCCGACCAGCCCGAGTTCAGCGAATTCGAGCTCGTCCACAACGACGACGGCCTCACCCTGAATTTCGGCCTGCGCTTCGACCTGCCGCGCGGCGTCGAAGATGCGCTGGTCAAGGGTGTGCCGCTGTACTTCGTGGCCGAAGTCGACGTCTACCGCGACCGCTGGTACTGGCGAGACCGCAAGGTCGCCTCCGCATCGCGCGCGTGGCGCCTGGCCTACCAGCCGCTCACCCGCAAATACCGCGTGAGCTTCGGCGGTCTCAACCAGAACTTCGATTCACTGAGCGACGCGCTGGTCACCGTGCGGCGCGTGAGCGGCTGGAAGATCGCCGAAGCGCGCGAGATCGACGACGGCCGCCACTACGTCGAGTTCACCTACCGGCTGGACACCACCTTGCTGCCGCGTCCAATGCAGATCGGCATCGGGGGCCAGCCGGAATGGACCTTGCTGGTCGAGAAGACGCAGCGCTTTCGCTAGCGTTCGCACCCCACCGCTGACACGGCAATGACCAAAGCCAACCGCTGGGCCTGGATCATTTCGCTGGTCGCCATCACCGGCGCGGTGCTGGTGCTGTCCTTCCTGCTGTCCATCGCCACCAACAACCGCGCCTTCTACGAGCGCCACTACGTGTGGCTGTTCTGGGTCAACGTGGCGGTGGCGGGCTTTCTCGTGCTGGTCATCGGCATCGCCGCGGTGCGGCTCCTGGTGCGGGTGCAGCGCGGGAAGTTCGGCAGCCGCATGCTGCTCAAGCTCGCGGCCATCTTCGCGCTGGTGGGGGTGATTCCGGGCGTGCTCATCTACACCGTGAGCTACCAGTTCGTGTCGCGCAGCATCGAGAGCTGGTTCGACGTGAAGGTGGAAGGCGCGCTGGACGCCGGCCTCAACCTCGGCCGCGGCACGCTCGACACGCTCGTCAACGACCTCGCCAACAAGACCCGTTCCGCCGCCGAACGCCTGGCCGACCGGCCGAGCGACCAGCGCGACGTGCAACCGCTCGTGCTCGAGCGCCTGCGCGAGCAGCTGTCGGCGCAGGACGTGGCCATCGTCGGCGCGGGCGGGCAGATCATCCTGTCGGCCGGCAGTGCCAGCGGAACGCTGCTACCCGACAGGCCGTCGTCGCTGCTGGTGCGCAACGCCCGCACCACGCGTGTCGTCAGCCAGCTCGAAGGGCTGGAAGACGATGCCGTGCCCGGCGGCGCGCGCATCCGGGCGCTGGCCTTCATCCCGAGCACCAACTTCGTCCTCGCGCAGCAAGACCGCTACCTGATGGTCACGCAGCAACTGCCCGCGGCGCTGGCCACCAATGCGCTGGCGGTGCAGTCCGCCTACCGCGAGTACCAGCAGCGCGCGCTCGGCCGCGAGGGCTTGCGCAAGATGTACATCGGCACGCTGACGCTCACGCTCATCCTCGCGGTGTTCGGCGCGCTGTTGCTGGCGGTGACGCTGTCGAACCAGCTCGCGCGGCCGCTGCTGCTCCTGGCCCAGGGCGTGCGCGAGGTGGCGCAGGGCGACCTGAGCACCAAGCCGGTGTTCGCCTCGCGCGACGAGCTCGGCGGGCTCACCCGCTCCTTTGCCGACATGACCGAGCAGCTCTCGGAAGCGCGCGAGATGGTGCAGCGAAGCGTGACACAGGTCGAAAGCGCGCGCTCGAACCTGCAGACCATCCTCGACAACCTCACCGCCGGCGTGATCGTGTTCGACCGCGATGGCGCCATCGACACCGTCAACCCGGGCGCGACGCGCATCCTCAAGCTGCCGCTGTCGGCCTACCGCGGCCGCCGGCTGGAGGACGTGCCGGGTCTCACCGTCTTCGCCGACGCCGTGCGCCAGCGCTTCGAGCTGCATGCGACCAGCCCCGAGGCCGGCGAGCGCGACCAGTGGCAGGATTCCTTCGAGCTGCAGACGGCGAGCGACCGCGACACGCTGACCCTGCTGGTGCGCGGCGCGTCCATGCCGCAGCACGCACGGCTGATGGTGTTCGACGACATCACCGAGGTGGTGTCCGCGCAGCGCAGCGCCGCCTGGAGCGAGGTGGCCCGGCGCCTGGCCCACGAGATCAAGAACCCGCTCACGCCCATCCAGCTCTCGGCCGAGCGGCTGCAGCAGAAGCTCGAGCCCAAGCTCGAAGGGGTGGACCAGGCCATGCTCGTGCGCTCGGTCGGCACCATCGTCGCCCAGGTGCAGGCGATGAAGGCGCTGGTCAACGAGTTCCGTGACTACGCCCGGCTGCCCGCCGCGCACTTGACGCAGCTGGACCTGAACGCGCTGGTGCGCGAGGTGCTGCAGCTGTACGCCGCGTCGCAGGAGGCGGGCACCTTGCACTGCGAGCTGTCGCAGGGCCTGCCCGCCATCGTCGGCGACGGCACGCAGCTGCGCCAGGTCATCCACAACCTCGTGCAGAACGCGCTGGATGCGGTGGCCGACCGTCCCGACGGCCGCGTGCTGGTGCGAACCGAGGTCGCCCGTACCGAGCAGGGCGATGTGCGCGCCGTGCGGCTGCAGGTGGTGGACAACGGCCCCGGCTTCGCCGACAAGGTGCTCAAGCGGGCCTTCGAACCCTACGTCACCACCAAGTCCAAGGGCACGGGCCTCGGGCTCGCGGTGGTCAAGAAGATTGCCGACGAACATGGTGCGCGGGTGCGCCTGGCCAACGTCAACGCCCCACGTTTGCAGGGGGACGGCGGCGAACCGGCGGTGGCGGGGGCCCAAGTCTCGCTATCATTCTCGAAATTCGCGCCTGCCGACGCTGCTGCCAATGCGCCGCAGGCTGCCGCCCCGGGTGCGCAAGCGCCCGCGCACTGAGTGCACAAAGGTCCATGGCCACCATTCTTGTTGTCGACGATGAACTGGGCATCCGTGCCCTCTTGTCGGAAATCCTCACCGACGAAGGCCACAGCATCGAGCTCGCCGAGGACGCGTCGCAGGCGCGCGCCTGCCGCGAGCGCCTGCGCCCGGACCTCGTCCTCCTGGACATCTGGATGCCTGACGTCGATGGCATCTCGCTCCTGAAGGAGTGGAGTGCGAGCGGCCTGCTCACCATGCCCGTCATCATGATGAGCGGCCACGGCACCATCGACACCGCGGTCGAGGCCACCAAGCACGGCGCCATGGCCTTCCTCGAGAAGCCCATCACCCTGCAGAAGCTGCTGCGTGCCGTGGAGCAAGGCCTGGCCAAGCCCAGCGCCCGCCCCGCACCGGCCGCGCCCGGCAACGGCGGCCTGCGCATGATGGACGGCAACAGCCACAGCCACCCGATGGACAACGTGATGCTGGGCGGCATGACATCGCCGCCGGTGGTGCCGCTGTCCCTCGGGCCGCAGGCCGAACAGAGCTTCGACCTCGACCGACCGCTGCGCGAGGCGCGCGATGCCTTCGAGAAGAGCTATTTCGAGTTCCACCTCGCGCAGGAAAACGGCAGCATGACGCGCGTGGCCGAGAAGACCGGCCTCGAGCGCACCCACCTGTACCGCAAGCTCAAGCAGCTGGGCGTGGACTTGTCCCGCAACAAGCGCGGCGGCGCCTGAAAGAGGCCCGAAAAAGTCCTGCTAGAATCGCCGGCTCACGGCCAAGTAGCTCAGTTGGTAGAGCAGCGGATTGAAAATCCGCGTGTCGGTGGTTCGATTCCGCCCTTGGCCACCAAACAGAAGAAGCTCGGCAAACCATCCTGCCAAGCACACCAAAAAGCCGCACCCAGTGCGGCTTTTTGCTTTCGAGACAGCGCAGACATGTCCATCCAGTGGTTTCCGGGTCACATGAACTCGACGAAGAAGGCGATCGTCGAGCGCTTGCCGGACATCGACGTGGTGATCGAGCTGCTCGATGCCCGCTTGCCCGGCTCCAGCGCCAACCCGATGCTGGCCGAGCTGACGCGGGGCAAGCCCACGCTCAAGGTGCTGAACAAGCAGGACCTGGCCGATACCGAACTCACTGCGCTCTGGCTCGCGCATTTCAAGGCGCAACCAGGCGTCAACGCGCTGGGCCTCGACGCCAGCGTCACGGCGGCCGCCCGCCCGCTCATCGCGGCATGCCGCGAACTCGCGCCGACGCGCGGTGGCATGGTCAAGCCGGTGCGCACGCTGATCTGCGGCATCCCCAACGTCGGCAAGTCCACGCTCATCAACACCCTCATCGGCCAGCGCGCAGCGAAGACCGGTGACGAGCCCGGCATCACCAAGACGGAACAGAAGATCGAGCTGGCGAGCGACTTTCATCTCTTCGACAGCCCCGGCATGCTGTGGCCGCGCATCACCGTCGAACAAAGCGGCTACCACCTCGCGGCCAGCGGCGGGATCGGCCGCAATGCATATGACGAGGAAGAGGTGGCGCTCGCGCTGCTGGCCAGCGTGCGCGAACGCTATGGCGACCGGCTGCTCGCGCGCTACAAGCTCGACGACATTTCAGGCATCACCGACGAAGCGCTGTTGACCAACATCGGTCGCAAGCGTGGCGGGCTGCTGGCGGGCGGCCACGTGAATCTGCAAAAGGCGGCCGAGATCGCCATCAACGATTTCCGCAGCGGCGCCTGGGGCCGCATCACGCTCGAAACGCCGGAGCAGTTCTCACGCTGGTGGGCCGAGGGCCAGGCGCTGGACGCGCAGCGGCGAGCGAAGCGTGCGGCGCGCAAGAAGAAGCCGGGGGCGAGGCACCAGGGCGGTGAAGAGGCCGATGGGAGCGAGTCCACCGAGAACCGCGACTAGGTGATCGCGATCGGGCGGGTCACGTGACCGAGCGCGAAAGCCGGCGAATTCGCTAGCCTGCGTGAGCCCCTTGACCATCACCGCTGGAGCGAGAAAAAAGCAGGTGCCTTGTCGATTCCTCGACGCCTGGATCGTCGTGGAATCAGAGGCGCCGATACGACAACCGGCCTCTATCATTCCCGCCAATTTCAAGGAGGCCACCATGCGTTACTCGACCCTGCTTCTGCTGTCCGCTCTCGCCGCTGGCGTCATCGCCACCAAGTCGGAGGCGGCGCCCGTTACCTACAAGGTCGACCCGAACCACACTTTCCCGAGCTTCGAGGCCGACCACATGGGCATCTCGGTGTGGCGCGGCAAGATGAACAAGAACAGCGGCACCATCGTCTATGACAAGGAGACCGGTGCCGGCACGGTGGACATCACCATCGACCTCGCGAGCATCGACTTCGGCCAGGACCAGTTGAACAAGTGGGCAACAGGCAAGGAGTTCTTCGAGGTGAAGAAGAACCCCAAGGCCGTCTACAAGGGCAAGTTCGATGCAGTCGCCAACGGCGCGCCGACGCAGGTCGTGGGTGAGCTCACGATGCGCGGCGTGACCAAGCCGGTGAACCTCAAGATCAACCTGCTCAAGTGCATTGCGCACCCGATGCTCAAGCGCGACTATTGCGGCGCCGATGCAGTCGGCAGCTTCAACCGCGATGAGTTCGGCCTGGGCGCGGGCAAGGACTGGGGCTTCAAGATGGATGTGGCCTTGCGCATCCAGGTCGAGGCCATCGCCGACAAGTGATCACGGGCCTGCCGATTGATGCAACTTCGCGCAATGCTGTGATGACGACAGCGGCCTTGCCTGAAGCGGCATCGAAGGTTCACAATTCGCTTCCCCAGGACGCCACCATCATGTTCATCCACGCCATGACCCACGCAAGCACCGACCAGGCTCACGCCTTCGCGTGTGCAGCCGTCGCTTGCCGCCTGGACTTGAACTGACCGAGCTTTCCTCCATCTGACGGAAGGCCGCGGGCCTTCCGAACACACCCCGGACAGGCCCAGCCTTCCGGGGTTTTGTTCTTTCGCCTTCTGATCATGCGCACCTACGACAAGTTGATCGCCACGATTCCCGACCGCCGAAGCACGCGCAGACAGCGCTTGTGTTTCGGCCGCGTCGTCGTGGCCGCGTGCGCCGCCCAGTCGGCGGACGCCGCGGTCTCTTCCACCAGCGGCTGACCTCCATCGTGCGACTTTCGCCGGGAGGTGGCCGGCAGAAAGTTCGCACCATGACCAACAAGACCAGAAACCTCCGCAACATCGGCGTCATCGCGCATGTGGACGCGGGCAAGACCACCACCACCGAGCGCATCCTGTTCGCCGCCGGTGAAACCCACCGCATCGGCAACGTCGACGATGGCAACACGCGCATGGACTTCGATCCTCAGGAACGGGCGCGCGGCATCACCATCCACAGCGCGGCCACGACCGTCTTCTGGCGCGGCACGCAGATCAACGTCATCGACACGCCCGGGCACATCGACTTCAACATCGAGGTGAACCGCTCGCTGCGCGTGCTCGACGGTGCGATCGTGGTGTTCGACGCCGTCGCAGGCGTGGAGCCGCAGACCGAGACCAACTGGCGCCTGGCCGACAAGTACCACGTGCCGCGCATTGCATTCGTCAACAAGATGGACCGCATCGGTGCGGACTTCCATCGTGTGGTCGAGATGATGCGCGAGCGCCTGGGTGTCGTGCCCTTGCTGCTTCAGTTACCCGTCGGCGTGGAGGATGACTTCCGCGGCGTGGTGGACCTGGTGGCGATGCGGGCGATCGTGTGGGACGTCGATGGCGTGATGCGCGACAAGCCGGTTCCGCCGGAGTTGGCCGACGTGGCGCTGCGGCATCGGGCAAAGCTCGTGGAACTTGCTGCCGAGCAAGACGAGTCCGTGCTCGAAGCATGGGTGCACGGCCGTGAACCGACGGCGGAGCAACTGCACGCCTGCATCCGGCGAGGCACGCTGAACGGCGTCTTCGTGCCGGTGCTCGCAGGCGCGGCCTTCCGCAACAAGGGCGTCGAGCCCTTGCTCGATGCGGTGGTCGCGTACCTGCCGAGCCCCGGCGAGTTGGCGTTGGCCACCGGGCAACCGGCGGCCGATGCGGATGGGCCGTTGGCGGCGCTTGCCTTCAAGGTGGTGAGCGACGACCACGGCGCGATGGTGTTCGTGCGCGTGTACCGCGGGCGTCTGCGCGCCGGCGACAGCGTGCTCAATGCCAGCACCGGACGGCGCGAACGCGTGGCGCGGCTGTATGAGGTTCATGCGGCCGACCGCGTCGAGCGCGAGTTGATCGAGGCGGGTGACATCGCCGGCATCGTGGGCCTGAAGGACACGCTGACCGGCCACACGCTGAGCGACTCGAACCATGCGCTGGTGCTGGAAGAGATCCGCGTGCCGGAGGCCGTGATCGACGTGGCCATCGAGCCCGCGACGCAGGCCGACCAGCAGAACCTCGCGCGCGCATTGCACGCCATTACGCGGGAGGATCCGAGCCTGCGGGTTCGACACGATGTCGACTCCGGGCAGACGATTCTTTCGGGCATGGGCGAGCTGCAGCTGGAGGTGACGGTGGAGGACCTGCGCAGCCGGCACCGCGTGGCGGTGACGGTGGGCCGCCCGCAAGTGGCTTACCGCGAGACCATCACGCGGGCGGCCGAGGTCCGCCACGTGCACAAGAAGCAAACGGGCGGCCCCGGCCAGTTCGCGGAGCTGACGCTGCGCATCGAGCCCTTGGCTCGGGGCGACGGCGTGCGCTTCGTGAGCGGCATCGTCGGCGGCGCAATTCCGCGGGAGTTCATCCCCGCGGTCGAAGCCGGTGTACGGCGCGCGGCGCAGGCGGGTGTGGTGGCGGGCTACCCGGTCGTCGACTTCCAGGCGACGCTCGTGGACGGCAGCTTCCACGAACGCGACTCGTCGACGCTGGCCTTCGAGCTGGCGGCGGCGGCCGCGTTTCGCGAGGCGGCGACCCAGGCAGGCGTGCAGTTGCTGGAGCCGGTGATGGCGGTGGAAGTCACCACGCCGGTGATGTACCTCGGCGACTGCATCGGCGACCTGCATCGCCGGCGCGGCATCGTGCGAGGCCAGCATGTTCGTGGACTCGCGACGGTCATCGACGCGCACGTGCCGCTGCGTGAGATGTTCGGCTACATCGGCCACTTGCGTGCCCTGTCGTCAGGGCGGGCGAGTTATTCCATGCAGCTGGACCACTACGCGCCGGCACCGGCGAAGGTGTCGGCCGAGGTGGCGGTGGCTTGATGTTCGAAGGGAGGCGCGGCAACGCGTCTCCCTTTTTTTGGGGTCACGACATCCGGTTGTTCAAGCCCCGATCGAGCATCGACAGCGCATGCCGGAACTCTCTCTTCAGGCGATACAGCTGCGCCGGACGATGCGCGCCGCCCGCATGCATCTCGCCCTCGATGGCCTCCAGCATGCCCAGCTCCTGCACCTTGCGCCGGAAGCTCACCTTGTTGATGGCCTCGCCCAGCACCTGCTCGTACACCGCCTGCAACTGCGGCAACGTGAAGCTCTCGCCGCACAGGTAGACCGGCAGCGACGAATACAGGCTCTTCGAGCGAACACGCTCCAGCGCGTGGCCGACGATGGTCTTGTGGTCGAAGGGCAGGGACGGCAGCTTGTCGACCGGCACGAGGTGAATGCCGTCGTCCTCCTGCGCAATGACCTCGGGTGGGACGAGCGCGTAGTAGGCGATCGACACCGACCACCCGCGCGGGTCGCGCCCCGGCCCGCTGAAGCTTGCGAGTTGCTCGAGGTAGGGGCTCGTGATGCCGGTCTTCTCGCGCAACACCCGGGCCGCGGCCTCGTCGGTGCTCTGGTCTTCGTCCGCGTGCACATAGCCGCCCGGCAGGGCGAGGGCGCTTCGAAACGGGTCGCGGTCGCGCTTGAGCAGCAACACCTGCAGCGATTCGCCGCGCAACGTCAGCAGCACGACGTCGACCGTGCAGATGAGCGTGGTGGTGCTGGAACGGGGCATGGGCTTAGGTCGATGGTGGTACGAAGGGGATGTGATGAGGCCTGGTGAGACGACGCTTGCTGGGAAAGATCCGAACTTTGTCACAACTTAGTTAGTTGCAATACGCATTTAAGTGCCATATAGTTCAATCACGTCGGAACTGGAAGGACAACACCATGAAGCGCAAGATCGAACTCCTCATCATCGACCCGCAGAACGATTTCTGCGACCTGCCCGAAGCGTATCGCCCGATCGACCCTGTCTCGGCCCAGCGTGTTGCCCCGGCGCTGCCGGTGGCCGGCGCCCATGCCGACATGCTGCGCACGGCCGCGCTCATCCGCCGTGGCTCGGCCGGTCTGACCGGCATCGCCGTGACGCTCGACTCCCACCACCGCTTCGACATCGCGCACCCCACCTTCTGGCACACCGGCGCTGGCGCCGCGGTGTCGCCCTTCACGCCCATCACCGCGGCCCAGGTGCGTGACGGCGCCTACAAGCCTCGCGACCCGGCTGCCTTGCCCAGAACGCTCGCCTACCTCGACGCGCTCGAAGCCCGCGGCCGCTACACGCTGATGGTGTGGCCGGTGCATTGCGAAATCGGCAGCTGGGGCCACGACGTGCATGCCGACGTGCGCGCCGCCTACAACGCCTGGGAAGAGCAGCAGCTGGCCGTCGTCGAGAAGATCAACAAGGGCTCCAACCCCTGGACGGAGCACTACAGCGCCGTGCAGGCCGAGGTGCCCGACGACAGCGACCCCGACACGCAACTCAACGGCGCACTCATCGCGCGCCTGGATGCGGCCGACACCATCCTCATCGCCGGCGAAGCCAGCAGCCACTGCGTGAAGGCGACCACCGAGCACATCGTGCAGAACCTGCCGAATGGGCGTGCTGACCGCATCGTGCTCATCACCGACTGCATGAGCCCGGTGGGTGGCTTCGAAGCGCAACATGAAGCCTTCCTCGCCGACATGGGCGCCCGGGGCGTGCAGCTCGCCACCGCTGCCGACGTGCTGCCTCTTCTCACCGCCAACGCTGCTCGCTGAATCATCGAGACCACCATGCGCCCCGTCATCACCAGCCTGCTCGACACCGACCTCTACAAGTTCACGATGTGGCAGACCATGCTGCACCGGCATCCGCAGACGCTGGCGGAATACACCTTCGTCTGCCGCAACCAGAGCGCCTACCCGCTGGCCGAACTGGCGGCGGAGGTTAACGAACAGCTCGACCACCTGTGCACGCTCGCCTTCCAGCCGGACGAACTCGTCTATCTGCGCGGCCTGCGCTTCATCAAGTCCGACTTCGCCGACTTCCTTCGCATCTTCCGCTTCCAGCGCGAGTTCATCACTGCCCGCGCGGTGGGCGACACGCTGGAGATCGTGGCCCGCGGACCGCAGGTGCATGTGATGGCCTTCGAGATCTTCGTGCTTGCGATGGTCAACGAGCTGTACTTCCGCCGCTTCGACCGTGAGCCGGCGTTGATCGAAGGCCGCAAGCGCCTGCAAGCCAAGATCGACCAGCTGCGTGCATTCGAGAAGGAGCCCGCACGCCGCAACCCCTTCGAGTTCTTCGACTTCGGCGTGCGCCGCCGCTTCGCCGGCGACTGGCAGCGCGAGGTCGTCACGACCCTCAAGCGCGAGGTGCCGCAGTTCTTCAAGGGCACGTCCAACGTGCTGCTCGCTCGCGACCTGCAGCTCGTGCCCATCGGCACCATGGCGCACGAGTACCTGCAGACCTACCAGGCGCTGGGCGTGCGCCTGCGCGACTTCCAGAAGGCGGCGCTCGAGGATTGGGTGCAGGAATACCGCGGCGACCTCGGCACGGCGTTGACGGACGTCGTCGGCATGGATGCTTTCATTGCCGACTTCGACCTCTACTTCGCCAAGCTCTTCGACGGCCTGCGGCATGACTCCGGCGACCCGACGGTGTGGGGCGAGAAGGCGCTGTCGCACTACGCAAAGCTGCGCATCGATGCGAACACCAAGCGCCTGGTGTTCTCCGACGGGCTCGACATCGAGCGCGCCGTCGCGCTGTACCGGCACTTCGCCGATCGCACACAGCTCGGGTTCGGCATCGGCACCAACCTCACCAACGACGTGGGCCTCGTACCGCTGAACATCGTGATGAAACTCACCCGCTGCAACGACCAGCCGGTGGCCAAGCTGTCCGACAGCCCCGGCAAGACGCTGTGCGACGACCAGACCTTCCTCGCCTACCTGCGCCAGGTCTTCAAGGTCGCGGCCTGAGTAAACGCATCGTGCTCAAGTTCACCATCGCGCAGATCAACCCGACCGTCGGCGACATCGAAGGCAACGTGCGCCTGATGATCATGGCCGCGCAGAAGGCGTGGAGCGACGAGTCGGAGCTCGTGATCTTTCCGGAGCTGTCGCTGACCGGCTACTACCCGGGCGACTTGCTCGATGAACCGGCGTTCATGCAGCGTGTGGCGGCAGGCATCGAGTCACTGCTGCAGGCGTCGCGCCAACTGCGCAAACTCCATTGGGTCGTCGGCACGCCCGAGCTGCGCGACGGCCCGGGCAAGAGCCTGTCCAACATGCTGCTCGTCATCAAGGCGGGCGAGGTGGTGCTGCGCTACGCCAAGCAGCTGCTGCCCACCTACAACATCTTCGACGAGCGTCGGCATTTCGAGCCTGGGCCGGACGTGGCCAAGGTGCTGCGCGTCGGTCAGACGCAGGTCGGCATGATGATCTGCGAGGACGGCTGGAACGACGACGGCGGCGACTATCTCGTCAACCCCTTTGCGCGAATGGCCGACGCGGCGCCCGACTTCGTGGTGAGCATCAACGCGAGCCCGTCCAACATCGGCAAGCGGGAGCTCAGGCACGAAGTGTTTGCTGCCGCCTGCAAGCGGCACGGCCTGCCGCTGGTCTTCGTCAACCAGATCGGCGGGCAGGACCAGGTCATCTACGACGGCGCGTCCTTCGCGGTCGAGCCGGAGGCGGGCGTGGTGTTCGAGGCGAAGCGCTTCGTCGAGGACGTGAGGAGCCTGCGCTTCGATGCCGGGCGCTTCTTCGCGGCAGATGGCGGCGAGCTGGCTCGCGTGAATCCGCAAGGCCTGCCCACCATGGCGTTCTATCGTGCGCAGATCGTGCTGGGCTTGCGCGACTACGCGCGACGCTGCGGCTTCACGCGGGCGGTGGTGGGTTCATCGGGTGGCATCGACAGTGCCTTGACGCTCGCCCTGGCGGTCGAAGCGCTCGGTGCCGAGAACGTCGAAGCGGTGACCATGCCGTCGAGCCTGTCGTCCGCCGGCTCCGTGGACGATTCCGTCACCTTCTGCCGCAATCTGGGCGTGCGTCTCCACACGTACCCCATCGCCGAGTTGGTGTCGGTCTATGCACGACAGTTCGAGCAGAGCTTCGGCGAGCCAATGCAAGGCCTGGCCTTGGAGAACCTGCAAGCGCGCATCCGCGGCACGACGCTCATGGCTCACTCCAACAGCTTCGGCCACCTGCTGCTCACCACCGGCAACAAATCCGAGATCTCGGTCGGCTATTGCACGCTGTACGGCGACACCAATGGCGGCCTCGGGCTCATCGGTGATCTCTACAAGACCGAGGTGTCCGCGCTCGCGAAATACATCAACGAGACGGCGGGCCGCGAGGTGATTCCGGTCGCCATCATCGACAAGCCGCCGTCGGCCGAACTCGCGCCGGGGCAGAAAGACACCGACAGCCTGCCGCCGTACGAGGTGCTGGACGAGGTGCTGAAGGTGCTGATCGAAGGCTTCGGCCTGGCAAAGGCAGAACATGAGGCGGCCTTGGCATCTGTCGCCGAGCTGCAAGCCAAGGATGAAGGCCGCGCACTGATCGACCGCGTGCGCCGCATGGTTGCGCGCAACGAGTACAAACGGCGCCAGGCGCCGCCCATCATCCGGGTGCGTACCCGGGCCTTCGGCACAGGCCGCCAGATGCCCATCGCCGCCAAGACCGTTTGAGGATTCCGCCTTGACCCAACCCGCACAGCCGCACGACGTCGCCGTCTACATCGGCCGATTCCAGCCGTTTCACAACGGGCATCTCGCGCTATTGCAGCAGGCACTGCAGCTCGCGCCGATGTGCGTCGTCGTGATCGGCTCCACCTTCCAGGCACGCACGCCGAAGAACCCTTTCACCTGGCAGGAACGTGCGGAGATGATTCGCACCGCACTGCCTGAGGCCGATCGGCTGCGTGTCGCATTCATCCCGACGCGCGACTACTACGACGAGACGCGCTGGCTCGCCGCGGTGCGCCGGCGCGTCGATGCGCTGCTGGACGAACGCGGCATGGCGACGTCGCGCATCGCGCTCGTCGGACATCTCAAGGACCCGACGAGTGAATACCTGCGCAGTTTCGCGGGCTGGCAATTCAAGAGCATGGACCGCATGTCCGATGCCGACGCCACCGCCCTGCGCGACGTCTTCTTCGGCCATGCCGGCGCAAGCCTCGACGCCGCCCTCGGCGCGCTGGTGAGCCAGGCGCCTGCAAGCACGCTCGCCTTCATGCGGGCGTGGGCCGAACTGCCGTTCTTCAACGCCCTGGTGGCGGAATGGGAGATGCTTCGCGCCTACAAGGCATCGTGGTCCGCTGCACCGTATCCGCCGGTCTTCGTGACGGTAGACGCGATCGTCAAATGCTCGGATCGCGTGCTGCTGATTCGTCGCGGGCAGGCGCCGGGCAAGGGGCTGCTTGCGGCCCCAGGGGGCTTCATCGAGTTGCGCGAAACGGCGTATCAGTCTGCCTTGCGCGAGTTGAAGGAAGAGACGCACCTGAGCCTGCTCGAGTCATCGATGCGGCAAGCATTGAAGGCGGCCGTGGTCTTCGATCACCCCGACCGCAGCCAGCGTGGCCGCACCATCACCCATGCACACTTCTTCGACCTCGGCGAGCGCGAACTCCCCGAGGTGCGTGCGGACGACGATGCCGCCGGCGTCGAGTGGGTGCCGGTCGACGCGTTGATCGGGCTGGAGGATCAGTTTCTCGACGACCATTTCCACATGCTCGATCACTTCCTCGGGTTGACGACGGACGCGTGACGCGGCTGTCATTCGGGCAGTCTGACGGCTTTTCCTCTGGGCCTCATGGTTCCTGTCGTTTGAGATACCGCACAGGCACGTGGTCCGTCAGCCACACGTTGTTGTCCGAACGGTAGAAGGTGTGCCCGTCGGCGTGCATGGCGGCGGCGTCGACGAGCAACAAAATCGGCAGGCCATAACGCTGACCCACCGACATGGCGATTCCAGCGTCTGCCGTGAGGTGAACGTGATGCCGCTGCCGCTTGTCGAGCCCGCTCGTCATCACCGAAGTGATGAAACGTGACGCTGTCCCGTGATAGAGCGCCGCGGGCGGAGTCATGGTCGTCAGGCCCAGCTCCACATCGATGGAGTGCCCCTGATTCGCGCGGATTCGCAAGCCGTCTTCGCTGAAACTGAACCGCTGCTTGTCGTTGCTCTCAACGACCTCCCGCAAGCGTTCCATGCTCAAGGGCTTGCCGGCGTCGACAAGCCTCGCCAGCAGTTGATCCACCGGCACCCATCCAGCCTCATCGAGTACCAGCCCGATCTTGTCAGGCTGGTGCCTGAGAACGAGGCTCAGGAATTTGCTGGTCGAAACGATGTTGTTCTTTGATGTCATGTTTGTGGTTTCTCATTCTCGAAAGTGGCGATGACCTTGATCGTCTCGACGATGTTGTCGTTCAGCGCTTCGAGCTCATCTGCCGGGTCCGATCGTCGAGCCTTGTCTTCGTCAAGCGTCGGTTCCACTGCGCGTCGCTGATCGGCCCGACTTACGCGCCACCTGCCAAGTCCTTCAAGGTGATTCGCAACTTCTTGCGGCCATCGCTGTTCGTCGCTCGCCATGCTTTCAGCGCGAGCGCCAAGAATTGCTGCTCCGCCTGGCTCAAGCCTGCAGCTTCGCGCTCTTCGTCGAGCCAGCCGACTGGCTTGCCGCAGTGCTGCTCGATCTGCCTCGCGAGCTTGTCGCCGATGGGGCGTGAGGACTTGATCTGGCTCCACATGCTCGGAGAAATCTCGAGGCTTGCGGCGAACGTTTGCTCGAGGCCCTTCGGCGCTGCCCCGTTGGCCACCGCCGTCTCCGCATAGGCCTGAAAGAGCGCCAGCACATTGCGGCGCCGATGAATGGTGATGTTGCTCACGCTGTGTGTGTTGCGTACGACAAGATTTTCGACATGCGATTGTCGCGGGGGTTGACGATGGGGTAAAGACTCTTTACAGTCCGCTCCTTCGCTGAACCCAGCGATGTTTCATCGACACATTCAAGGACTCGACGTGACCCGATTCGCCGCCAGACACAACCTTCGACCCAGCATGGGTCGTGGTGCGTTTGCATGCGTCGTCGCGACGTCGCTTTTCGGGGCGGCCGGCGGTTGCTCCTATCGGAACGAGAAGTCCATGCAGCTGATCGCCAACAGTTCGAAGTGCCCGCAGTGGCACGTCGAGCTGGACGATCCGATGCATCCGGGAGAAGGAAGCGCGTAGACGCGCACCTTCCAAGCTCTGCACGCAGAGGCCCGGATTCGAAAGAGTCCGGGCCTTTTTGTTTTTCAACCTTCAACCCGAATCACGGCCGGCAGCCGTGATGCAGCGACCCTCCGGGTCGCACGCCGGCTACGGTGAACGTTCTTTCAAAACTTGCTGCAGGGCGCCGCCGGTACTGGCCGGCATCGAGCGCCTTGCAAACATGCGGATGTAGCTCAGCAGGCAGAGCGGGACCACGCCATGGTTCAGGCCACGAGTTCGATTCTCGTCATCCGCTCCACGATTCACTTCGGGTGTGTCCTTGCACTCCGTGGCCGCGCCTGGATGGTGTTGGCGGCACGGGATGTGCGCGGTCGCAGGCCTGAGGCCCCGTGCAGCGAGACACCACGTCCGACGGGACGCTCGCGCTTGGGCACAGCCGAAGTGAATTCATTCTCCTTGTCGCGTTCGTCTAACGGTCAGGACGCTGGGCTTTCAATCCGGCAATGCGGGTTCGATTCCCGCACGCGATACCAGCAAACAGAAGCCATCGTCGAGCTCACGCTTCGATGGCGGAAATCGGCCGCAACGATTGGGCGGCACCGGAACCCGTCACCGGAACATCCATGCTTCGTTAACTCAGTGGTCAGAGTGCCGGCCTGTCTAGCCGGAAGTCGCGGGTTCGAATCCCGCACGGGGCGCCAGTTAGTTGCCGCGGTAGCTCAGTGGGTAGAGCGCCTGGTTGAAGGCCAGGGCGTCGGGGGTTCGAGGCCCTCTCGCGGCACCAAGTCTGCCTCGTTAGCTCAATGGGATCAGAGCGCCGGCCTACGAAGCCGGAGGTTGCATGTTCGAGTCATGCACGAGGCACCAGACAAATCCGGGCTAGCTCAATCGGCAGAGCAGCGGCCTCCAAAGCCGAAGGTTCGCGGTTCGATCCCGTGGCCCGGAGCCAGTGTCATCTCGACGTAGCCAAATGGTCGAAGGCGACTGATTGCAAATCAGTTGGCGAAAGCCCGCGTCCGTTCGAATCGGACCGTCGAGTCCATTCATTTCCCGATAGCTCAATCGGTAGAGCGGCCGGCTGTTAACCGGGAGGTTCTTGGTTCGAAGCCAAGTCGGGGAGCCAGTTTGATCTCGCGTAGCTCAGTGGCAGAGCACTCGCTTGATAAGCGAGAGGCCGTTGGTTCGAAACCAACCGCGGGTACCAGTTTCCGTCTCGGTGTAGCGCAGCTGGAAGCGCACGTGCCTTGGGCGCACGGGGTCGCAGGTTCGAACCCTGCCGCCGAGACCATTCTCGTCCACATGTGCGCTTGGGTGTGGCCGTAGCTCAATGGCAGAGCCATGGGTTGTGGTCCCGTTGATGTCGGTTCGATTCCGACCGGTCACCCCCAAGCGCATGTTCAGTCAGCCTGGTCAACGCCATGACAAGCATTCGAACCTTCGGGTTCGACCATCGGCAAGAAGGTTCGATTCCTTCACCAGGCCTTCATCAACTTCAACGACCCCTCGTGGCGGAATTGGCAGACGCAACGGTCTCAGAAACCGTGGCCACAAGGCATGTCCGTTCGACTCGGACCGAGGGGACCAGATGCGTGGGTGTAGCTCAAGGGTAGAGCAGCCGGCTTTTAACCGGCAGGTCTGGGTTCGATCCCCAGCGCCCGCACCACTCGACGATCAACTGGGGCGTAGCTCAACGGTAGAGCAGCGGACTTTGAATCCGCTGGTTGGAGGTTCGAGTCCTCCCGCCCTTGCCCATTTTCTTGCCCGCGGAAAGGAGGGCGACGATGCAAGCCGAAGAACATCACCGACACGTCCTGCAACTGGACATCCAGGGCACGCCGCAGGCGTGGATCACGCTGGAGCAGGCTGCACTGCACTACGCGACCGACTCGATCGCGTGGGTCGACGGCGAAGGCCCGCTGCGCATCCTGCGCGGTGGCTGGAACGTGGCGTCCGCACGGCAATCGATGATCGAGGTGCACCCGATCATCGCCATGCGTGGTGCCTCGAAGGTGAACCTGTTCGATGTCGTGCCGGGCTTCAGCAAGTCCAAGCTCGTGCGGCGCGACCGATTCACCTGTGCCTACTGCGCCGGTGTGTTCGCCGAACGCGAGCTGCAGTGCGAACACATCGTGCCGGAAAGCCGCGGCGGCGAATGGAACTGGATGAACATCGTCGCCGCGTGCGCGCATTGCAACGGCCGCAAGGCCAACCGCACGCCGGAAGAAGCGAACATGCCGCTCGCGTTCCTACCGTACGTGCCGACGCGCTTCGAGGACTTCCTGCTCGAAGGCAGGCACATCCGCGCGGACGTGCATGAGTGGCTATCCGCACGGCTGCCGAAGGGATCTCGGCTGAACTGATCGAATCCACCCCAACGGGGCGCTCGTCGAAAGATGGGCGCCCCGTTCGCGTTTGTGCTGACACGATTCACTGGCGACCCTCATTTAGACTGCGGTCCAGCAAAAAACGGGAGCAGGCCAGCATGACGCTGACCATGGAGGGGGTCCTTTCACTCGCGCCGGATGAGTCGTCAGCCAAGGCGGCGCGCGGACTGATCTCGCCTGCGAAATGGCCGACGCTTGGCGCCAACGATGCGGCCGCATGGGGTGAATGCCAGGGCAGCGGGTCCAAGCCCTATCAGACGCAGGTGGATCTCAGCGGCCCCGCGTTCCGATGCAGCTGTCCGAGCCGAAAGTTTCCTTGCAAGCATGGCCTCGCCCTCTTGATGTTGCGTGCGCAAAGCGCCGAACTCTTCAAGTCGAAAGAGGCGCCGGCCTGGGTCGGTGAATGGCTGGCGTCGCGCAGCGAGAAGGCGCAGAAGAAGGAAGAAAAGCAGCTCGAGAAGGCCGCAGCACCCGCCGATCCGCAGGCGGCCGCCAAGCGTGAGGCGCAACGCTGGCAACGCATCGACGGCGCCGCCCAAGAGCTGCAGCGCTGGCTCGCCGATCAACTGGCGCGCGGCCTCGGCTCACTGGGTGCGGACGTTCTCAAGACCTGGCACACCATGGCGGCGCGGATGGTCGATGCGCAAGCGCCGGGGCTGGGCCAGCGCGTGCGTGAAGCTGCGGCCGGCGTGAACCAAGGGGCCGATTGGCCGGAGAGCACCTTGCATCGCCTCGGGCTGCTGCAACTCGCCTGCGAAGCCTTGCAGCGACGCGCCGAGCTGAGCACGGCGCTGCAGGCCGACCTGCGCACCGTCGTCGGCTGGCCGCATGACAGGGCTGAAGTGCTGGCGGACGGAGAGCACCTGGCCGACCGGTGGACGGTGCTCGGCTGCGTGAGCGAGGAGCGCGACGACAAGCTCGTGGAGCGCCGCGTGTGGTTGCAAGGCGAACGCACCGGCCGGCGCGCCTGGCTGCTGGACCATGCCTTCGGCGGTCGGGGTTTCGAGCAGTCATGGGTGACGGGCACGAGCGTTGATGCGACCTTCGTGTTCTTCCCCGGTGCCAGCGGATTGCGTGCGTTGGCCGTGGATTGCACCGTCGCTCCGGGGCCTGCCCGTTGGCCGCGTTCGGCCTTGGCCGATGAATGGCGAGCTGTCGCAACGCGGGTTGCCGCCTGTCCGTGGGTGAGCCTGCACCCGTTGCCTGTCATCGATGCGGTCCCGCTGCGTTCGGGCGATCGCAGCCTGCTCGTTGCCGATGGCCGCGCCTTGCCGCTCGCGCTGGGCGATGCCGACACCTGGGGGCTGCTCGCCTACAGCGGCGGCCGGCCGGTGAGCGTTCTGGGCGAGTGGAGCGGCCATGAATTGAAGCCGCTCACGGCCTGGCGCGACGACATGGAGCCTGCAGACATCTGGCAGCGGGGTCTCGCATGAGCGCATCGTGGACGCCCTTGCTGCCGATGGCGATGGTGGGCACCGATCGCCAAGGTTCGAACCTCCCCGTGTGGCCCGGCGATGTCGGGGAGGTGATTGCGCAGGCGATGTCTGCGTCGAGCGATGCCGCGACGGGTGTTCTTCGCGCCGCTGCCGTGCTTGCCGCTTGCGACCTCGCCGGCGCACAAGGATCGCCGTGGCTGGAACCTCTGCCGGCGCCGGCACCCGACGAGTTGCTGCCGGCCTTGACCGACGGCACCCTGCTCACAGGCGTGGCCTGGGCCCTCCATGACGGCCCGCCGCGGCTGCAGCACGAGGTCTGTATCGCACTGGCCCGGGCGCGATGGCGGCTGCCCTCTGCACTCTTGCCGCAGCTTCTGGAACTCGGGCGGCGTTCAGTGGCCTTGCGGCCGCGGATCTTGCCCGTGCTGGGCGAGCGCGGACTGTGGCTGGCCGCTCAACGCGACGACTGGCGCTACGCCGCGGGCGTAAGTGGCGGCACCGTGGACGAGTCGCGATGGATCGATGGCAGCTTCGAGCAACGTCGCGAGTTCCTGCAACTCGAACGGGCCGCCGACCCGCGGGCGGCGAGGGAACGTCTTGCGCGATCGCTCGTCGAACTGCCACACAAGGAGCGTGCCGAACTCGTCGGCGTGCTGGCTCATGGACTGAGCCTGGATGATGAAGCCATGCTCGACACGCTGCGCGCCGATCGCAGCCGCGAGGTGCGCCAGGCTGCGCTCGACCTCCTTCTGCGCCTGCAGCAAGGCGCGCACACCCAGCGCGCCATCGCACGCATCGACGCATTGCTGACACATGAGCGGGTGCTACTGAGGAAGCGCTGGCTGATCGACGCGCCCACGGCCGCCGCCACCGACTGGAAGGCGGACAACGTCGACGCCGCGAGACCGAAGAATGAACCACTCGGCGAGCGCGGCTGGTGGCTGTATCAGCTCGTGCGGCAGGTGCCGCTCGCCTGGTGGACCGATCGCACCGGCATGGATGCGGCGGAGTTGCGCCAATGGGCCAACGGCACCGATTGGAGCGAGGCTTTGCTGCGAGGCTGGCGTGACGTGCTCTTCGCCGCGCCGGACGACGCGTGGTGCGAGGCCTTCCTCAACCAGCCGCAAGACACGCTGCGCCACGATCCCGCCGGCATCCTGGCGCTGCTCCCGCTCGCCGCGCGGGAGCGGCACTGGCAGCGGCAGTTGCGCGATGCCGGTGCGCAGCTGTACGTGCTGATCTTTCAGATGCTCGGCGCATGCCCGCCCGGCGAGACGCTGTCCGCGGAGCTGTCGGCGGCGCTCGCAGACGTCGTGCGTCAACGCGTCGAGACGCGCACCGCGGGCGAGGACTACAACCTGCGCGCTGTCTTGCCCGAGTTGTGCTGCGCGCTGCACGTCGGCGCGCTCGACCGTCTCGCCACGCTCCCCCGTCGCCCGGACGAAACACCTGCCTACGCCGACACCCTGCATGCCGTGACGCAGGTCATCTCCGTGCGGCGAGCCCTTCACTCCCTCCCGACATCGAGGACGCCATGAACGCCCCATCCCGACATGTGATGCGCCAGCACGCCGAACAACAGTTCGCCGAGGAGCTGGCCGAGCTGCGCAAGCACGACGAGCGCCCGCGGCCGGAGAATTGGGCCCTGTCCCCGTGGGCGGTGGTCAAGTACCTGATGGGCGGCAAGCTCGACAACGGCTTCGAGCTGAGCGCGAAGTACATCGGCAGCCCGCGCCTGATGGAGATCGCAGTCGCGACCCTGGCCACCGACCGCGCGCTGCTGCTCTATGGCGTGCCGGGCACGGCGAAGTCGTGGGTGTCCGAACATCTCGCGGCGGCGATCAGCGGTGACTCGACCTTGCTCATCCAAGGCACGGCCGGCACGAGCGAAGAGCAGCTTCGCTATGGATGGAACTACGCGCAGCTGCTTGCGAACGGTCCCTCGGACAAGGCGCTGGTGCCCAGCCCCATGATGCAGGCGATGCGCGCCGGCAAGATCGCCCGCGTCGAGGAACTCACCCGCATTCCTGCCGACGTTCAGGACAGCCTCATCACCGTCCTGTCTGAAAAGACACTGCCCATTCCCGAACTGGCCGGCGAGGTGCAGGCGGTCCGCGGCTTCAGCGTGATCGCGACGGCGAACAACCGCGACAAGGGCGTGAACGAACTGTCTGCCGCCTTGAAGCGACGCTTCAACACGGTGGTGCTGCCCGTGCCGGCCAGCGAAGACGACGAGGTGGCCATCGTCGTCAAGCGGGTGGCCGAGATGGGGCAGGCCCTGCAGCTGCCGGCCGAGCCGCCGGCGCTGAAGGAAGTGCGGCGCATCGTGCAGATCTTTCGCGAGCTTCGCAACGGCAAGACCGAAGATGGCAAGACGCAGGTCAAGTCACCGAGCTCGACGCTCTCGACCGCCGAAGCCATCTCGGTCATCAACAGCGGCATGGCGCTCGCGGGCCACTTCGGCGACGGCGTGCTGCGGCCACACGACATGGCATCGGGGCTGATCGGCGCCGTGGTGAAAGACCCCGTGCAAGACAGCGTGGTGTGGAACGAATACCTCGAGACGGTGGTGAAGGAACGCAGCGACTGGAAGGACTTGTACCGCGCCTTTCGCGACATGGCCTGAACGCACTCGATCGATGGCCGCTCCCCATTTTTTCGGCATTCGCCACCACGGGCCGGGCTGCGCTCTCAGCCTCGTGCGTGCCTTCGAGGCGCTGCGGCCGGATTGCGTGCTGATCGAAGGTCCGCCCGAGGGCGAGGCCTTGCTGCAATTCGCGATGGCCGACGGCATGCAGCCACCGGTGGCGCTGCTGAGCTATTGCCCCGAGCAGCCGCGTCTTGCCGTGTACCACCCGTTCGCTGAGTTTTCGCCGGAGTGGCAGGCGGTGCAGTGGGCCGCGCAGGCGTCGGTGCCTACACGTTTCATCGATCTGCCGCTGGTGCATGGCCTGGCGCTGGACAAGGCGAATCGGGGGGAGGCCGAGGCCAGGGCGGCAGGGCCGGCCGGCGATGATGAGGTCGATGCTGGTTTGGACGACCTCGACACCGCTTCGCCTGACACGCCTGAAACCGGTGACCCCCTGAACTGGCTCGCGCACGCCGCGGGCTATTCCGATGGCGAGACCTGGTGGAACCACATGGTCGAGGAGCGTGGCGATGGCGAACAGCTGTTCGCCGCCATCGCCGAGGCGATGACCACGCTGCGGGCCGACTGGGGCGACAAGCACCGCGACGCGAACGAGGCGCAACGAGAGGCGCTGCGCGAAGCGCACATGCGGCAGTGCATTCGCGACGCACAGAAGCAAGGCTTCGAGCGCATCGCTGTCGTTTGCGGCGCCTGGCACCTGGGTGGCTTGCAGGCAGACGTCACCGCCAAGGCTGACCAGGCCCTGCTGAAGGGCTTGCCCAAGGTCAAGGTGCAGACCACGTGGGTGCCTTGGAGCTATCGGCACCTGGCCCGCGCGAGTGGTTATGGCGCTGGAGTCGAATCGCCGGGTTGGTATGAGCATCTCTGGAAGAGCCACGACAGCGCCCAGCCTCGTGCCGTCGGATGGCTCGCGCGTGTCGCGCGGCTGATGCGTGAACGCGAGCTGGACTGCTCGTCGGCGCATCTCATCGAAGCCACGCGGCTAGCGGATTCGCTCGCCGCCTTGCGCGAACGCCCCGCGCCGGGCCTCGACGAATTGCATGAAGCCGTGCGCACCGTGCTGACGATGGGCAACGACACCGTGCTGAATTTCATCAATGACGCGCTGGTGGTCGGTGATCGCTTCGGCACCGTGCCGCCGGACGTGCCCACGGTTCCGCTGCAGCGCGACGTCGAACAGGCCCAGAGGACCTTGCGGCTCAAGCCGGAAGCCTTGCAGAAGACGCTCGACCTCGACCTGCGAAGCGAGAACGACCTGGCCCGCAGTCACCTGCTCCATCGGCTGAACCTGCTCGACGTGCCTTGGGGCTCGATCGCGAAGGTAGGGCGCTCGTCGCGCGGCACCTTCCACGAGGTGTGGACTCTGCAATGGCAACCCGAGTTCGCCTTGCGCCTGATCGAGGCGAGCTTGTGGGGCCAGACGGTGGCGCAGGCCGCGACCGCACGTGTCATCGATCGCTGCGCCCGCGCGGAGAACCTCGCGGAACTGTCGGCACTGGTCGACAGCGTGCTGCTGGCCGACCTCGACAGTGCAGTCGCGGCCGCCACCCACGCGCTCGAAGACCGCGCCGCCACCACCGTGGATGCGCAGCAGCTGCTCGCTGCCTTGCCGCCGCTTGCCAATGTGTTCCGCTACGGCAACGTGCGCCAGACGGATGCGGCGATGGTGTCGCATGTGCTGGACGGGCTCATCGTGAGAGCCGCCGTCAGCCTCCCGCTCGCCTGTTCTTCCCTGGACGATGCCGCAGCCAACGGCCTTCGCGACAAGGTGCTCGGCGCGCATGCAGCCGTGGGCCTGCGTGACGGCGACGATCAGACGATTGCATGGCAAGGTGCGCTCGCACAACTCGCCGTGCAAGTCGGCGCGAACGAACTGCTGAAAGGTGTCGCGACCCGGCTTCTGCTCGACGACGGGACATGGACGGCCGAGCAGGTCGCGCAGGCGTTGTCCTTGCACCTGTCGGCGGGCGCCGAGCCTTCGAAGGCCGCGGCGTGGCTCGACGGGTTTCTCAACCGCAATGCCGTGGTGCTGCTTCACGATGCGGCCGTGTGGAAGCTGGTCGACGACTGGCTGGCTGGCCTGAGCGAAGAGCATTTCGTGCGTGTGCTGCCGGTGGTGCGACGGACGTTCTCGGTCTTCGGTGCGAGCGAGCGCCGCGATCTCGGACAGCGGGCGAGCCGTGGTGCCAGCGTCGCTGCGGCGCCGATCGCGGCCGCGACCTGGGACGATACCCGCGCCGTCTTGCCGCTGCCCTTGCTGCGCCAACTTCTGGGACTGCCCGCATGAGCACCTCATCGACCGACGAAGAACGCCTGCGCCGATGGCGCCTGGTGATCGGCAGCGAGGCCGACTCATCCTGCGGCACCCTCGCGGGTCCCGCGGCCGAGATGGACCAGGCGCTGTCGGCGCTCTATGAAGCGAACGGCCCGGGCGGCTTGCAATCGAAGGACCGGCGCGGCGGACGAGGCGGCTCCGCGCCGAGCGTCGCGCGCTGGCTGGGCGACATTCGCAAGTACTTTCCGAGCTCCGTCGTCCAGGTGATGCAGCGCGATGCGCTCGAACGCCTGAACATGCGCGACATGCTCTTGCAGCCCGAGATGCTGCAAAGCGTCCAGCCCGACGTGCACCTGGTCGCGAACCTGATGGCGCTGTCGCGGGTGATTCCTGCCGGCACGAAGGACACTGCACGCCTCGTCGTGCGGCGTGTGGTCGATGAGCTGATGAAGCGGCTGGAAGAGCCGTTGCGCTCGGCGATCAGCGGGGCGCTCGACCGCAGCCAGCGCAACCGCCGGCCGCGCCATTCCGAGATCGACTGGCACCGGACGATTCGCGCCAACCTGAAGCACTGGCAGCCGGAATACCGCACCGTGGTTCCCGAGACGCTGCACGGCTACGGCCGCAAGGCACGCCGCCCGCAGCGCGAGGTGGTGCTGTGCATCGACCAGAGCGGGTCGATGGCGAACTCGGTCGTGTACTCGAGCATCTTCAGCGCCGTGATGGCGACGCTGCCTGCGGTGGCGACCAAGCTGGTGGTCTTCGACACCGCCGTGGTGGACATGACGGAGAAGCTCGACGATCCGGTGGAGCTGCTCTTCGGCGTGCAACTGGGTGGTGGCACCGACATCAACGGCGCCGTGGGCTACTGCCAGTCGATCATCCGTGAGCCGCGCAACACCATCTTCGTGCTCATCTCCGACCTCTACGAAGGCGGCGTGGAGGCGAACCTGCTGCGGCGGGCGATGGAGCTGGTCGACAGCGGCGTGCAGTTCATCACCTTGCTGGCCTTGAGCGACGAGGGTGCTCCCGCCTACGACCATGCACTCGCGGCCAAGCTGGCGGCGCTGGGTGTGCCGTCCTTTGCGTGCACGCCGGACGCCTTTCCCGGCTTGATGGCGGCTGCCATCCGCCGCGATGACATTGCGTCATGGGCGGCGACGCAAGGGATGGTCACGAGCCCGAAGTCCCGCTGATCGCGTTCCAGCTCAGGCCGAACTTCTGCAGGTACTTGCGCAAGCGGTCGGCATCGTTGACCACGCTGCGCTGCTCGCGCGAGCGGTGGAAGAGCCGCCGGCCGGCGTCGGACAGCGTTCGCGATTCGCGGCAGATGCGCACGACGGCTTCGAGCTGCAGGCGATCGAAGAGATCGAGTGTGTCGAGCGCGTCGTCGTCCAGCAGGGCGCTGAGATCTGCATTCGCGCCGGGCGCTGCATCCTTGGAGGCGCGCTGCCAGAGCCAGCGAAGGCGCTGCAATTCTGCGTCGACCAATGCGCTTGAAATGCGGCCGCCATCGGCGAGCGTCGCGAGCCGCGTCACGCTGGCCGAGAGATCGCGGAAGTTGCCGCTCCACAGCGCCTCGCCCGATTGCGCGAAGCGCAGGTACTGTGCCTTGGCCTCGGCATTGAAACGGACGGCGCGGCCGGTGTCCGCCGCCGCGCGTGCCAGCAGGTGGTCGATGTTGGGCTCGAGGTCTTCAGGCCGCTGCGCAAGGCCGGGCAGGGTGTAGGACCACAGGTTGATGCGCGCATAGAGGTCTTCGCGAAAGCGGCCTTCGGCCACGTCGACGCGCAGGTCGCGGTTGGTGCCGGCGATCAACTGGAAATCGCTGGACACCTCGCGGTCGCTGCCCATCGGAAAGAACCTCCTTTCCTCGACCGCCTTGAGCAGCATGGCTTGTTCGTCAAGGCCCAGCTCACCAATCTCGTCGAGGAACAGGACGCCTTCGTGCGCGGTGCGCAAGAGGCCGGCGCGATCGGTGACGGCGCCCGTGAACGAACCCTTCTTGTGGCCGAACAAGGTGGATGCCGCGCCATCGCCATGCAGCGTCGCGCAGTTGACCTCGACGAATTCGCCTTTCACCTGATGGCGGGACTTCTTCAGCTCGAACATGCGCCGGGCGAGGTGCGACTTGCCTGCACCGGTCGGGCCAGTCAAGAGGATCGGCGCCTTGGACCGCACCGCCACGCGTTCGATCTCCTCGATCAACGCATTGAAGCGCTTGTTGCGTGTGGGGATGCCGCTCTTCAGGAAGTCCAGCGCGTCGGTCTGCTCCTGGTTGAAGCGCTGCGCGAGCACGTCGTACCGCGACAGGTCGAGGTCGATCAGCGTGTAGCTGCCGGGGTTGTCGTGTGCCTGCTTCTTCGGCGGTGCGGTCTGCAGCAGCACGCCGGGGATGAACCGGGACTCCACCAGCAGGAACATGCAGATCTGCGCCACGTGCGTGCCGGTGGTGATGTGGGCCCAGTACTGCTCGCGCTCGGGCTTGAAGTCGTAGGCGCGCACCCAGTCGTAGAGGGCGGCGTACATCTCGCCGAAGTCCCAGGGGTCGGCGATGTCCATCGCCACCAGGCGCACTTCCGTCTCCGGCGAGGACGCTGCGATGTCCTTCTTCAGCAGCTGCGCCAGCGCGTCGTGCCGCGGCGTGTACAGCAGTTCCAGCCGGTTGACCAGCGTGTCGGGATGCTGGACCAACGAGACGGTCGGGCGCCACTTCTCCCAGCGCCCGGCGCCGAGGCCCGAGTCGAGCTGGGTGCCGAGGAAGCCGATGACGACGGTTTTCTTGCGCATGGCTGAAAAGATAAGAAGGTAGCCAGAATTCTAGCCGTGGCATCAAGTGCGATGCTGAGGTGTTCGCGAAGAGTTTGAGGAATTTCCTTTTAAATCAACGAGATATCTAGCTCTCGCAGGACGAGCTGAGCGCCTGGCACACGCGTTGCAATAGAAGAAGCACAAACAAGTTGAATGCAAAGAGAGGGGAACACTCATGGTCAACACGCAACTCTTCAAGACGGTCGCCGGCGCCTTGCTGCCCAAGGCCAACGCCCGCAACCACGAAGGCGCGGCCGCCTACACGATGAGCGCTCGCCATCAGCTGGCGCAGCTCGCGGCCACCGGTTGCCTGAACCACACCTTCTACGCCAACGCCGAGACGCAACTCGGCGCGGTGACGGACCTGGCGCAGAAGGTCGACGTTGAATTCGTGGCGAAGACTGCCGTCTACGCTCGCCAGGCCGGTCACATGAAAGACATGCCGGCGCTGCTGGCCGCCTTTCTGGCGGTTCGCGACGTGGCCTTGCTGAACCAGGTGTTCGGTCGCGTGGTCGACAACGGCAAGATGCTGCGCAACTTCGTGCAGATCGTGCGAAGCGGTGCCGTCGGTCGCAAGTCGCTGGGCTCGCGTCCGAAGAAGCTCGTGCAGAACTGGTTGCTGAACGCGACGGAGAAGCAGCTGTTGAACGCCTCGGTGGGCAACGCACCATCGCTCGCGGACGTGGTGAAGATGGTTCACCCGAAGCCGTCCGAAGCGTGGCGTGCCGCATGGTTCGCTTGGCTGATCGGCAAGCCCTTCGTGGAAGCCGACCTGCCGCCGATCACGCAGGCGTTCGAGCGGTTCAAGCGTGGCACGGCGCTGGGCGTGTCGTCGATGGAAGTTCCTGACGTGCCGTTCCAGATGCTGACCGCGCTGGAGCTGAACACGGCGCAGTGGGCGCAGATCGCGCGCACCGGTTCGTGGCAGATGGTGCGTCAGAACCTGAACACCTTCGCCCGTCACGGTGTGTTCGAAGTGGATGGCATGGCTGAAGCCGTGGCCGCCAAGCTGCGCGACCCGCAGGCGGTGGCCAAGGCGCGAGTGATGCCGTATCAGCTGATGTCGGCCTTCAAGGCGACCGGCGACGCAGTGCCCGCGGTGATCCGCGATGCGTTGCAGGACGCGATGGAAGCCGCCATCTCGAACGTGCCCGCCTTCGATGGCCGCGTGGTGGTGTGCCCCGACGTGTCGGGCTCGATGAGCTCGGCAGTGACGGGTCATCGCGGTTCGGCGACGTCGTCCGTGCGCTGCATCGA
This sequence comes from uncultured Comamonadaceae bacterium, assembly GCA_966211955.1. GTDB lineage: Bacteria > Pseudomonadota > Gammaproteobacteria > Burkholderiales > Burkholderiaceae_C > Albitalea. Next base: position 181,337 of record CBIHOF010000006.1, read on the forward strand.
CGTGGCGGCCCTGGTGGCTGCGGCGGTGCTGCGCAAGAACCCGTCGGCCCGCGTGCTGCCGTTCGAGCAAGCGGTGGTGAAGCTGCCGTTGAACGCCCGCGACTCGGTGATGACCAATGCGAAGGCCTTGGCATCCATTGGTGGCGGCGGGACCAACTGCAGCGCACCGCTGGCGCTCCTGAACAAGGAACGTGCGGAGGTCGACGTGGTGATCCTCGTCTCGGACAACGAGTCGTGGGTCGACGCCCAGCGGCATGGTGCGACGCAGACCATGCGTGAGTGGGAAGCGGTGAAGAACCGCAACCCGCAAGCGCGACTGGTGTGCATCGACATCCAGCCGTACGGCACCACGCAGGCGGCGGAGCGTCGCGACATCCTGAATGTCGGCGGCTTCTCCGACGCGGTGTTCAACACGGTCGCGGCCTTCATCGAAGGCAAGACGGAGGTGGAGCACTGGGTGAGCGAGATCGAGAAGGTGTCGCTGCAAGCCCAGTGAATGAGCAGGGAGGTGAGGAAGGCGCCGCATGCGAATGCACACAGGAGTACAGCGCCAATCTGCCGTCGCGGACCCGCAAGTCCGCAGCCGGAAAACCGGCAGGCAACTCTTGTGAATCTGGTCGCATGCGGCGCCGACCGATCCTTGTCTCGACTGCTGTCGAGTGGCGAATGCCTGGTGGGATTACATCGACTGTCAATCGCCAACATCTCACCGATTGACTCGTCGCCACCCGAGAGCAGTTGAAGAATTGAAGTTTTCGCGCGAATGCGGGCAGGACTACATTGGATGTCATGGGGTTCAAATCCCCGGCCGGGAAACCGGCAGTGACGGTTGTCTTGCCGAACCCTGGTCGCGCATTGTTTGATGTCGCGTTGCGAATGCTGGTGGAACTACAGCCTCTAACGCCGTGGTCACGGGTTCGAATCCCGCCGGTCCCAAGTCAGGGGGACCGTAGCTCAGTCTGGTAGAGCACGATGCGTTTCACCAAAACCTTGTCGCAACGAGGCATCGATTGTTTATACGGTGAATGCAGATGGGATTACATGGTCAGAGCGTCGTCCGAAAGGACGAAGGTCGCGGGTTCGAGTCCCGTGTCGCGCAAGCGTCTAGCTCAGGAAAACCTCTCATCGATCCTCGTCACCGTTCTTTTGAAGTGAGATGAACATGGAACAGAACTACAACATCCAAGACATCCCCGGCGGCGTGCCGGTGAAGATGTGGACCCGCGGCGTGCCCGTGGAAGAAGCGGCGAAGAACCAACTGGCCAATGCTGCTCGCCTGCCGATCGTCTTCAAGCACATCGCGGCCATGCCCGACGTGCACCTGGGCATCGGTGCGACCGTGGGTTCGGTGATCCCGACGATGAAGGCGATCATCCCGGCGGCCGTTGGCGTGGACATCGGCTGCGGCATGATGGCCGCGAAGACCACCTTGCGCGCCGAAGACCTGCCGGACAACCTGGCGCCGTTGCGCTCCGCCATCGAGCGCGCCGTGCCTCACGGTCGTGCGCCCGGTGCGCGTGACCCGGGCTCATGGAGCAAGGTGCCGGGTGCCGTCGACACGGCGTGGTCGCAACTCGAACCCGAGTTCACCGAGCTGTGCCGCGATTACCCGAAGCTTGCGAAGACCAACAACCGCAACCACCTCGGAACGCTCGGTACCGGCAACCATTTCATCGAGGTGTGCCTGGACGAAGACGGTTGGGTGTGGTTCATGCTGCACTCGGGTTCGCGCGGCGTGGGCAACTTCATCGGCACGATGTTCATCGAGCTCGCCAAGCAGGATGCGATGCGCAACAACGCCAACCTGCCTGATCGCGACCTCGCATACTTCGAGGAAGGCGCCCGCTACTTCGGCGACTACGTGCGCTCGGTGGGTTGGGCGCAGAAGTTCGCGCAGCTGAACCGCGAGGTGATGATGCGCCGCGTGATCGAGGCGGCCAAGGGCGTGATCCACAAGAACTTCCAGAGCCACATCGAGGCGGTGAATTGCCACCACAACTATGTGCAGAAGGAAATGCATTTCGGCGAAGACGTGTTCGTCACGCGCAAGGGCGCGGTGAGCGCGAAGAAGGGTGAGCTCGGCATCATCCCCGGCAGCATGGGTGCGCGCAGCTACATCGTGCGCGGCAAGGGCAACGAGGAAAGCTTCCAGTCCTGCTCGCATGGCGCCGGTCGCACCATGAGCCGCGGCGAAGCCAAGCGCCGCTTCACGCTCGCCGATCATCGCGCCGCGACCGAAGGCGTCGAGTGCCGCAAGGACAAGGACGTGATCGACGAGATCCCGATGGCCTACAAGGACATCGATGCGGTGATGGAAGCGCAGAAGGACCTGGTGGAGGTGGTGCACACCTTGAAGCAGGTGGTGTGTGTGAAGGGATAGGCACAACGACGGGAGGCTGTGATGAAGAGTGGAAAGCAGCGCCGCGCAGAGATCATGGCGCGGCGACGCGAGCGGGCAGTGGTCATCATGGGTCTTGATCCTTTCAAGCCACTGCGCCGCTTGCCTTGCGGAGCGGTCGCCGCGGACTCCTCGAAGCTGGCTCACAACAACACCTACGGTACGCTTCCGGTCTTCTATGTGGATTGCCTGTTCAAGTGCCGCGACTGCAGTGTCGAAGAGGTTTGGACGGCAAAGCGGCAGAAGTGGTGGTACGAAGACGCCCATGGGTCGATCTACAGCACGGCGGTCCGTTGTCGCGTCTGTCGTCGCATCGAACAGGCGCGGGTTGCTCAAGCCCGCCTAGCATCGGCCGAGGGCTCGCGGCTGAAGAATGAATTGAAGAACTGCATCAAATGATTGAAATCGACGGCTCCACCGGCGAGGGCGGTGGACAGATCCTGCGCACGTCACTGGGCCTGGCCATGTGCACCGGCCAGGCGGTCAAGCTCGACCGCATCCGCGCCAAGCGCTCCAAGCCGGGCTTGATGCGACAGCATCTGACATGTGTGCAAGCAGCTGCCTCGGTGTGCAGTGCGGCGGTGGATGGCGCGGAGCTCGGTTCTCAGACGCTGGTCTTCGAGCCAGGTGAGGTACGCGCGGGCGAATACAGCTTCAACGTCGGCACCGCCGGCAGCTGCACGCTGGTGTTGCAGACGGTGCTGCCTGCATTGATGCTGGCGTCGGCGCCAAGCCGCATCGCGCTATCAGGTGGCACGCACAACCCGATGGCGCCGCCCTTCCACTTTCTCGACCGCAGCTTTGCGCCCTTGCTGCGGCGCCTGGGCGTGGGCATCGAATTGCAACTGCGTCGCCACGGTTTCTACCCCGCCGGCGGTGGCGAGATGTTCGCGGTGGTCCACCCGCCGGGCGAGGGACTGCGGGCGTTCGACCTCGTCGATCGCGGCGCGCGGCGCGATGCCTATGCCGAAGCTCTGGCGCCTGGATTGCCCCGCGCCGTCGCGCAGCGCGAGCTGGAAGCGATCAACCACGAGCTCCGCTGGTCCGGCGAGCAACTGCGCATGCCGCCCGTGCGCCAGAACGAAGGCCCCGGCAATGCGCTGATGGCGACGCTGGACCACGAGCACGTGAGCGAGGTGATCACGAGTTTTGGCGAGCGCGGCGTGAGCGCCGAGAAGGTGGCCCATGCGGTGGCTCGTGAGGTTCGCGCCTTCGAGGCCAGCCAGGGCGCACTCGGCCCGCACTTGGCAGATCAGTGGACGTTGCCGCTGGCCTTGGCCTTGTGGCGCCACGGCGGATCCGCTCGCTTCACCTGCGGCGAGATGACCGATCACTCTTCCACCAACATGGGCGTGATCGAGAAGTTCCTGCCGGTGACCTTCGAAGCCGAGCGCCTCGACAAGGCGTGGCGGGTGACCGTATCGGCCTAGGTCAGTCGATGTGCCTGCACCGCGGTTTCGACCGCGGTTGCGATCGCCTTCGCGAGCCTGGGTCGCACGACCCAGCGCCACAGCGGGTACCCGACGTACCGCCAGCGGGTCTTTCTGAGCAAGCCGCAATACAGGATGTCCAGCCGGCGATCGAGCAATGGTCGCAGTGCATCAAGCTTGGCCTGTCCCGCCGGCCATGGCGGGACAGGCTCAACGCGCTGTTCGGGATGCAGATCACCCATGAGCGGAATGATGGGCAACTCACCCTGTGCGTTGCCGAGGAAGTGTTTGCGCTGGTCGGCCGACCATGTGTCGAACAGGTGGTTTCTGGGGGCCAGCGTGAAGGTGTGGGCGAGGTAGCGTTGCGCATGGCAGCGACCCAGCAGAAAGTCGTGCCGCCGGAAGGCCTTGCTGAGGTATCCGCCGAAGCCGGCGAGGAAGTCGCCGGCCAGCGATTGGCCTCGCCGAGGTGTTCCGTCTGCGCTTCTAGGGGGCGAGATGATGAATCGGCTGAACACTTTGTCGTCTGCTGCCAAGGCAAGTTCCGCGGGACGAAAGCGCACTTGCGCGAGCAAGGCGGTGAGCAAGGAGCCGGCGATGCCCCCGAGGGTCAGGACTGCCGCGTTCGCCGGACCCGGCGGTGCCAGGCCTGCCAGCGGGTCGACCATCAGCACGGCACGCTCGCTCTGGTCTCCCCGTTGGGGGTTGGATCGAGCCACGTCGCCGCCGTTGAGATTGGCCCTCACGAGGTCGACGGGGCTGTTGCTCATCACGCCACCATCGACCGCCGCAAAGTGATAGGTGGGCCCGGGCGCTGGATTGACGGCCGACCAAGAAGGCTCCATCGGCAAGGACTTCTTGTCGAACCCCGGCCCTTGCGACACGCAGAAGCGGATCTGCGAATAGTCGCTGGTCGGTCGGTGCAGCGTGCGAGGGATCAATGCCCCCGGAAAGGCCGCGGATCCCAATGCCGCCGCCGCGAAAACATCGCCCCCGGCCGCCCATTTCCGTGAAGGGTCGTCCGGAAAGTGAATCACGCGTTCGGTGCCGTTCGCCGGATGTGTCTGGTGCGGCCCGAAATTCGTCAATGCGAAGCGCATCACGTCCGCATGCATGGTCTGCTGCGGGCTGGCGCTGGCGCTGGCGGGAAAGCATCTCAGCGAATACGGAACACCGCGCAGATTGGTGACGGTGAAAGCGAACCGCAACGGTCTGGACAGCCAGCGACGATTCGCTACCGGGATGCCCGAGCCGAAGTCGATCGCCTTGCGGGCGACGATGTCCAGGTTGGTGGAGTCGAAGAACGATTGCAGCGGCCGCTCATTCCTATCGCGCTCGCCCAGCAGGTGGGTGATGTCGGTCATGTTGACCCAGCTGTCGTACAAGGGATTGTTCAACGAGACCGCTTCGGGCGTGTCGAGGCGAACGGGAGGAAACCGGTACTGCAAGGCGCCTGCCAAGGCCGCTGCAGTGAGGCTTCCAGATGAGGTCCCGGCCACGGTGCACAGCACCACGTCGTGGGGCGGCGCCATCGGGTCGCCCTGTTCCTTCGCTGCTTGCCAGCGGTCCATGGCCTCCACGATGAAGTCGACCACTCCGGCGATGTACGCGCCGCCCGACACGGCGCCGGCCAGCGCCAAGCCAAAGTCGAATCGCGCTGGCGGATGCGTCGAAGACATGTCCTGCCTCCCGGGATTTGTGGTGCAGCGCGACCCTCACGCGCGATGCCGTCCGCAATTCTTGACCAGCGGTCACGCTACTTGCCATCCTCTCAATTGACAATGGGCGGCGCGTGCATTCGCTGCTACATTGACTGTCGCTCTTCAGGTCGTTGCGAAGGGCGCCAAGAGCCAAAAGTCAGCGTGTCCCCGGGAGGGCGATGATCATTTGTGCCGCATGTGGTCGCTCACGGCAGAAGGACGAGCCGTCCTGCTCGTACTGCAGTGCGACGACGACGCCACCACGCCGCGGTGCCCACCGCGGCGGCATGTTCCCCCGCACCCGTTCCCGCCAGAGCGCGCCGCCCGTGGAAGAGCGCAAGCAAGCCACCATCCTCTTCGCCGACGTGTGCGGCTCGACAGCGAGCATCAGCGAGCTCGACGTGGAACAGACGCGCGACTATCTCGCGCCCGCGACGCAACTCATGCGTGACGCCGCCCAGGCTTATGGCGGAAAGGTGTTCCGCGTCGAAGGCGATGCGGTGCTCGCTGTATTCGGCGCGCCGCTCGGGCAGGAAGACCAGGCGTTGAGGGCTTGTCTCGCCGCGATCGACATCCACAGGCGCGCGTCGGATCATGCGAGCGCCGGTCCGCCGCTGGTCGTGCGCGTCGGCATCAACTCCGGCGAGGTGATCGTCTGGAAAGACCCTGAGTCGCAGGCCGACCGTGTCGATGGCAAGAGCATCCACATGGCCAAGCGGCTGGAGGAATTCGCGAGGCCCGGCACGGTTGTCCTCGGTGCCAGCACGCACCGGCTCGTGGCGCAGGAGGTGGACACCGAGTCGCTGGGAATCCGCGAGGTGCGCGACCTTGGCGATGTCGAAGTGTTCGAGCTGGCCGCGCGTTCGCGCCGCTCCGCGGTGGACCCGCTCGCGCGCCGCCGTCAACTCGGCCCCTTGCTCGGGCGGGGCAACGCGCTTGCCGCCCTCGACCTGGTGACCCAGCAGGTGCGTGCGGGTCGGCTGCGCATTGTCGGCCTGCGCGGCGAGGCCGGTATTGGGAAGTCGCGCGTCAGCGCCGAATATGCCGCCCATCTGCGCGCCGAGGGCTTCAAGGACTATTGGGTGTGCGGCAGGTCGTACGCCACGCACATTCCCTATGGCGTGATTGCCGATCTGCTGCGCGCGTTGATGGGCATCCCCGATGCCGAAGCAGGCAAGCAGCTCGAGGCGGCCCATGCCATCGCCGCCCAATGGCCACAAGCGCAGCAAGCGCATTGGGCCGCCGCCGCCGATCTGCTGGACATCGGCGAGCGCGAGGTCGCCTGGCTGGCGCTCACGCCTTCGCAACGCCAGCGCCATGTCACGGAATGCCTGCTGTGGCTCATCGCCACGCGCGTGGCGCCGGACCCGGTGGTGATCGTGGTGGACGACATCTACCTCGCCGACCGAGAGAGCCAGCGCCTGCTCGAAGCGCTGGCGCGCCGGATGGAGAACATGCCGGTGCTCATCTGTGCCACTTACCGGCAGGATTTCGTTCATCGATGGGCCAATGCGTCGTCTTTCACCGAGCACTGGATCGGACCGCTGCAGACGGAGGACATGAGGGGCCTCGCCCGCGCGATGCTCGGCTCGGATGAGAGCGTCAACCCGGTGGTCGAGGCTCTCATTGAGCGGGCCGACGGCAATCCGTTCTTCCTGGAACAGATGGCGATGACGTTGGTGGACGACGGCACGCTGGTGGGCGTGCCCGGTGCCTACCAATGCACCCGCGCGGGTGCCGAACTGCGCGTGCCGGCGTCGATCGCCGCCGTGATCGGCGCGCGCGTCGATCGCCTTCCGTCCGGCGCGAAGGCGGCACTGGAAGCGGCCGCCATCGTGGGGCGTCCCATCTCCGGACGGGTCATCGGTGCGATGCAAAAGCTCGATGCGAGCGCCGCCGAAGACCACCTTCGCGCCGCACAGTCGTCCGGCCTGCTCGTGTCGAACCCGATCGAAGGATCGGACGAAGCGGCACGTTTCGAATTCCGCCATGGCCTCGTGCAGGAAGCCGTCGCAGCCACGCTGACCCGGCCGCGCCGCAAGGCTTTGCACCGTGCGGCTTTCGATGCACTGCATGCGCTCTATGCCGGCCAGCTCGTCGAGCAGTCGTCGGTGCTCGCGCACCACGCCTACAACGGCGAAGCCTGGGCCGAGGCAGCGGAGTTCGCGCTCAAGTCGATGTCGCGCTCCATTGCCCGCTCGGCGTACCGCGACGCGCTGCGGGTCTTCGCGCTCGGGCTGGACGCGTCGCAGCGCTTGGCCGATCCCCGCATCCGGCTCGACAGCGAGTTGTCGCTTCGCATGAAGGCGCTCGGCGCGCAGTTGCCACTGGGCCAATCGGACGAGATCGTCGCGAACCTCGAGCGGGCCGAGGCCATCACCCGCGAACTGGGCGACACGCTTCGCCAGGCGGGCGTGGCGCTGCAGCTCGCGGTGGTGTTGTGGACGCGCGGCAGCTACCGGCAAGGCCTGGAAGCCGCCGCGACCGCAGAGCAGACCGCGATGAGCGCGGGCAGTTCGAGCGTGCGCATGGCGGCGATGCAAGCGCGCATCCTGCTGCATCACGGGCTCGGCCTCTACGGCGACGTGGTGGCCGTGGCGCAGGACATCGAGCGAGAGTTCGCGGTTGAGCTGCGCGCACGCCAGATCATGCCGGGCTGGGCCGTCATCGCGACGGTGAACATCCAGGTGTTCCATGCGGACGTGCTGTGCCGCATGGCGAAATTCGAGGACGCGCAGGCAGCTTGCGACCGCGCCTACCGCGAGCTGAAGGAGCACGAGCACGCGTTCTCCCGAGCCATGGTCGACTTCGTGCAGGCGGAGGTGTGGATGGCTCAAGGGCGCCATGCCGACGCCTGCGCGCTGCTCAAGAACACTTTGCTGTCATGCAAGGCGAACGACCTGCCGACCATGTATCCGCCGATCCTGGCGACGCTGGCCGGAGCCATGGCCGGCATGGGGCAGGAGGTCGAAGCAGTCGCCATCCTTGAAAAGGCCATCGCCGACCACGTGCCCTTGGCGGGCGGCAGCTACAACCGCTACTACTTCCCGAAGTACTTGGCGGTGGCGCTCCTGGGTAACAGGCGCTTCGATGAAGCCATCGCCGCGGCGGCGGACGCGCGAGCCCAAGCGGCCTCATTCGAGCAGCGCGGGCACGAGGCGGACGCGCTCGCGCTCCAGGCCGAGATCGAGGCGGTCGCGGGACGCTCCCGAGACTCGCTCGCGCATTTCGAGGAGGCCCAGGTCATGGCTCGCGCCCGTGGGATGGATCTGGTGGTGCGCCGCTGCCGCGCAGGCATCGACCGGGTGATGATGGCGGACCAGATGTCCGTCGGCCGCCTGGTGGCCGGGCTGGACAACATCTACGGAGGAACCGATGCGGAATGATGCTGATGCCGATGCCGACTCGGACCGCTGGCCCATGTACCGCCTGATCGGTGCGGTGGTGCACCAGCCGCGTCTATTGCGGATGGCGGCGTCGCTGATACGGCGACTGCCGGTGATCGAAGACAACCTGTCGGTCGCCGCGCGGTTCAGCTCGGCATCGCAGGTCTTTCGGAGGCAGACGAGCTACTCGAACACCAGCCATGCTCCCAATCTCGTGGCGGGTGAGTTCGTCATCGGCATGGAGTCGGGGCCGCGCCATGACGACGAACGCAGGTTCGTCGCGCAAAAGCTGCCGTCTCCCCAGGAATGCGGCGACGATGCGCTGCGCGAAAGCAGGGCGATCGCGATGCAGATCGGCAACGGGGCCCCCGTCACCTTCGACCTGATTGAGGACTACATGGTCCGGGTCGTGTGGGCCGGCATGCGCGGCATCTTCGGACCGGCGGCGCAGGCGATCGAGGACACGCCACCGTCCAGCGGCACTCAAGGCGGACAGCCTGCCCGCATGGCCGAGTTCTTCCGCGAAATGAGATACCCAGGGGCTCATCTCATCGTCGGGCAGAAAGCGCCTTCGCAGATCCAGGAGCGGGCCGAGGCCAGCGCCGCTGCGCTGAACACCCGGGTGAGCGTCAACCTCGCCGGGATCAGGGCCGCCTGGGGCGCTGAAGGCTCCGATGCGAAGCTCCACCGCAATGCTGTCGGCCTGATGTGGGTCGGACATCCGGCCACCACACAGGCCGGAGCGCTCGTGATGCAGGAGCTCCTTGGGCGTCCGAAGGCGTACAACGACCTGCTGCGGCAGGCGCAAGCGCCGCACGCAGGCGCGCAAACCGACGCCGCGTTCAGGGATGTGGTCAGGAGCCACGTGATCGAGTCGCTCCGATTCCGTCCGCCGTTCCCGATCCTCTCCCGCGAGGTCCCTCGGGACACAGAGTACGAACTGCCGGACGGGCGTCGCCACACGACGAAGGCGGGGTGCCCGATGACCCTGCTGGGCATCGGCGCCATGTTCGATCGCGATGCTGTTTGCCGCGCCGAGGTCTACGACCCATCGAGGCCGCTGGACGAGCGAGGCGACTCCAAGGGCCACTACTTCATCTTCGGCGATGGCGATCGCGCCTGCCCGGCCCAGGATCATGTGATCGAGATTCTGACGAGTGCCCTGTTGGGCCTGCTGATGCTGCCAAGGTTGACCTGGGCGGACCGCTGGTTCCGCCGCATTCGCTATGACGGACCGATCATCACAAGATTGCGCTTGAAGTCCGCCGACTGAGCGCCGACAGGAACGCCGCCAAGAAGAAGGCCAGGGAGGGACCGCATGGTTCGCCGACAACTTCTGTGCATCGTGGTGCCCATCCAGCCTGCGTCTGCGCTGCATGTGCAGGAAATGCTGCAATCCACGGCCTTCAGGCAGCAGCTGGATGACGTCTTCAAGGCCACGGGATGCACGCACTTCTCGTGCATGGCCTTGCTGCCGCCGCCGCAGCCCCGTCCGGGCGAGCTGCCCTTGCCGGACCTGATGATCGAACTCACGGTCGATCCTGACATCGTGGCCGAAGACCTGGTCGATTGCATCCTCGACAATGGGTTGGCTCTCGCGTGGGCACTGCTGGACTCCTGCTGCCCGCCGGAGGCCGCCAATGACAAGCGGTCCGCATTGCGCCGGCTGATGCTTTCTCACCTGAGCTGTGCCGACGGCGGTTATGTCGGTTGCCGCGACAGGACCGTCCAGCAGATCAAGGCGGAATCGGAACTCTTCATCGCTGCACGCCGCGTGGTCCGCACGTTCAAGCGGAGGGTGACTGGGCACGGTTCGTCCCCGCCTCCAAGCGGACGGCTCGCCCGCTGCGCGGTGGACCTCACGGTCAATGGAGGAAGCTTTCCTTTCGCCGCCACGCCCTCACCACGAAGCTTCTGGCGATCTCGTTCCATGACACCGCTGCGGCGCTACATGCTGGTGGCGCTCGTCCTCGTCGTGCCGGCAGTCCTGATCTTCTATGTCTTGATGGGTGCGCTCGCAGTCGTCGGGATCGCTGCCGTGGCTGCCGGTTCCACCGTGTTGAGCTTTTCAGATGTGTTCCAGACGCGGTCGGTCTTTGGGACCTTTTACCCCGCGTCCGCACTCGCGGTCGTGAGCGTGATCGTCGCGCTCTTTGTGATCGAGACGACGGCAGGTCTTTTGCGCACGCGAATCCTGTCGGTGACGGCTTCGCTGATGGTGGTGTTCACGATGTTTGCGGCCTTCATTCTTGTCCCTTTCCACGTCGGGGGATGGACTTGGTTGAAGGACTTCATGGGTGCCATTGGCGTACTCAGTATCTGGGGGGGCGTTGTACTTGTCTTGCTTGCCGCGATGGTTCTCGCGCTGGGCGGCCTTTTGGCGGCGGCCTTGCTTGCTTCGCCGCCGTATCTGGGCGGCGGGTTTCTGACGGCGGTCTTCCTCACGCTGGTGGTGCTGGCCTCGTGGGTCTTCCATGTGGTCTTCGTTGCTCTCGTGGCTGCATCGGATCAATTTCCGCTTCAAATCCAGCCGTTGCTGGCCTTGCGCAAAGCGCGCCCGGTGTTGGGCTTCCATCCGGCCGACGCGGTGCTGATCCTGCTCGTCCTGATCTCCATCCTCGGCGCGTGGATCATGCGCATGTGGTGGCTCATGCTGCCGCGGTTTAGATCGGTGGTGGAAAGCATCGACCAGCCCAATCTGTACGAGGTGCGCGCCGCGCAGCAGTGCGATGTATCCATCGACGCCTGCGAATCGTCGCTCACCGGGCGGGTAAATCACATGATCAGCGTGACGGACGTGCGCGACGGCACGGTCTGGTGGCGCTGGATGCTGCAGTTGTTCCTGCGGCTCATCACTTTTCTCGGCGAGTCGGTGTTCACCGAAGGACGCTTGGGCACGGCCAGCGGCATCCACTTCGGCCATTGGCACGTCATCGACAACGGGCGCAGGCTCCTGTTCTGCAGCAACTTCGATGGTGGCTTCGGTGGCTATCTGGATGAATTCATCGATGGCGCGTCCCAGGGCATCAACCTGTTCTGGCGCTGGACGGAGCTGAACCCGCGGCCGCCTGCCGCCCCCGGCCAGCCCGACGTGAAGCGCGGGCGCAAGTATCCGCCCACCCGCCTGCTCATCTTCCGCGGCTGCAAGCACGAGCAATGGTTCAAGGCCTTCGCACGCGAGAGCATGGTTCCGCACCTCTACCGTTTCGAGGCCTATCCCTTGACCAATCAGGACATCGACCGGGCGACCCGCCTGCGCGATGCGCTGTCAGGCGAACGCACGCCACAGAAGGACGACCAGATCATGAGAGCGATCGAATCATGAGCGCCATATTCGAACCCAAGCCTGTCACTGCACCGGACATGCAGGTGCAGATGCAGGACATGCAGGCCATTCTCGCGACGGGCTTTGCATCGCTGAGGTACTGCTCCTATTGGCTGCTGCGGGTCGAGTGCCACGAAGCGTGCATGGCCTGGATCGACGCGCTGGTGAGGGCCGACCTCGTCAAGAACGCGGCAGAGCTCGGTCGCGACAAGGATCCGGTGAGCGGACCACACCTTCACAGTGAAGCAGTGATGATCGCCTTCACCTTCGAAGGGCTGCATGCGCTGGGCCTTCGCGAGCAGGCGGACTTTCCATTTCCCGCGCCCTACCGCAACGGCATGGCCGACAGCTACCGCTCCAAGGCCCTGGGTGACGACAATGCGCCGCACTGGACGTGGAGTGACACCGGCGCCGACGCAGTTCATGTGCTTGTCGCGCACTATCGCGACGATCCACGCTCCGGTGTCGAGTCGCTCATGTGCGACGCGCATTCGAATGGACTCAGCGGCTGCCGGGTGATGGCGAGGGTCGACACCTGCCCGAGCTACACCCAGCAGACGCAAGCCGACGGCCGAAACGTCTACGAGTCCACGGAGCCTTTTGGCTTCCGCGACGGTATCGCCCAGCCGGTGATCGACGGCATGCGCCGCAGCCAGGCCGAGCAGATCGCTCGACGCAAGGTGGGAGAGCAGTTCGAGGATCGCGTGGTCGCTCCGGGCGAGTTCATCCTCGGGCACGTGAACCAGTATGGCGAGCTGGCCTACTGCCCGACCGTCAAGGGCTGGCCCATTGAGAAGAACGCCGACGACTCGGACTCACGCTTCGCGTTGAACGGGAGCTACCTTGCCGTGCGGCAGATACTCCAGCACACCGATCGCTTTCGCGACATGCTGAACGAGCATCGGCCCAAGTCGGGCGAGCCGTCGCTGGCCGAACGGATGGTGGGGCGCAAGATGAACGGCGAGCCACTGGTGCAATGCCCGTTTGTGTCTGCCGACCAGGACGCGTTCCGCTACCGCGTGGCGGACTTCGACGGTTTCCAGTGTCCCCGAGGCGCTCATGTGCGGCGCGCGAATCCGCGGGACATGCTGGCCTGGAATGTCGAGTCCGGCATCGCGGCGTCCAAGCTGCACCGGCTCCTGAGACGGGGCCGCGTGTATGCCGCAGCCACGCGTTCCTGCGAGCGGCCCGGCGAACCCGAGTGCGGGCACAAGAGCCACGTCTACGGCGCTCGAGGTGCTCCTCAATGTGCGGAAGGATTGTTCTTCATGGCGCTCAACGCCGACATTGACCGGCAGTTCGAGTTTGTTCAGCAGCGCTGGATCAACAACCGCCAGTTCGCGGATCTGTCGGGCGAGGACGATTTCACGTCCGGCATGCCCGCGCCGCATGCCTTCACGACCCAGGGGATGCCCACGGGCGATCGCACCGAGCACCTTGCCCAGTTCACTGACACCATCGGTGGTGGCTACTTTTTCGTGCCGGGGCTGTCTGCTCTTCGATTCCTCGCCAGTGGTTGCCGCCCACCGGTGTAGCGGGCGCGTGGATTGCCGCAGCTTCGACGACGCGCCTCAAGCGCGCAGGAGCCCCCCATGCCCGCCACCGACACCCTCATCGCCGGCCAACTCATCGACTTGCCCCCCCAGGCCGGCGACATCAACGCCCCCCGCTTCAACCCCAACGACGACTGGTTGCGCGCGGCCCCACCTGACCAGCAGATGACTGCCATGTGGCGCTGGTTCGCCACCCGCTTCGAAGACCCGGAAACCGCTGTCCCGCACGATGAACAGGGCGGCTACGTCTTCATGGAAGGCGGCCCGTGGCTCGCTGACGAGGTGCTGCACGAGCGCTTCGATGCCTTCGTCCCCGAAGCTGTCGTCGAGACGCTGGTCGGGCGGCTGCAGCAGGAAGTGGGCAACGAATGGGCCAAGCGGCAGTTGGACGAATCGGGCGGCTGACGCTGTAAAACCTTCACGCACAAGCGGCCGCTCGCCGCGAAAAAGGGCCGGCAATGGCCCTCTGTTACACGGCTCGCCCTGGCGCCGTGCACCCAGAATGAAGCCTCGACTCCGAGTGTTGAAGCGAGGCTCCATTGAATTCCCATGTGCCTGACCTGTCCCGCGGTGTGATGCCCGCGGAGCTGTTGCCGATCTCCGGCTTCATCACGCCCCCGCCCAAGGGCGGCGACGACCACGCACTGCAGGAGCTGATCATGCGGGTCAACGCCGGCAGCCTGGCTTACCTGCGCGTACCGTCCAGCCTGGTGTACCGCTGGGCCGCGCTGTGCGGCCGCTGGTCGCCGGACTTGCAGACCTTCGTCGCGCAGTCCTTGCGCCACACCGGCAACCTCGACAACTTCCTCGTTCAACCGGCCGCCGTCGATCACCACAACGGTGCCTACGGCCTGCTCGAATCGAGCATCACCGCTGCCGAACTGGCCATGAACCCCTGCCACGAGCCCGGCAGCTTCGAGCCGCTGCCACCCAAGCTGGACGAGCTGGAGCAGGTGTGCTCGGCCGCTGCCTTCCTGTTCGACCTGGGCAAGGTGTTCCACCCGTATCCGAGCGCCGACCTCCTGCGCAGCCACGAACCCAACCTCGCGCCTTACTCCGACCTCGCGCGCTGCTGGCGCTCGAGCTGGAAGGCACTGGCCGGCCGCAACCCGGTGCTGGCCGCCTGGATGTTCCACGTCGGCCGCGCAGTGCCCAGCCGTGCCATGCCGGTCGAGATCGCGCGCCGCCTCACGCACAACGCGGTGAAGGCCGCCTGGCGCTCGCCGAGCGCGCTGACGTCGATTTGAGAAGCTGCCAACGCCGGATCCAGCAGGCCGAATCCGTTCACGGCTTCTGTACCGTCGTGAGCCGGTCTACAACGTCGACGCCCCGCGCTTCGTCAAAAAGCGCTTCACATCGTCGAAGCTGACGCGGCCCGTCTTGCCGGCGTCGATCTGGTCGAAGTTGCCGGCAATCATTCCGAGGCCGGCCGCCTTGGCCTGTTCGCGCGTGATGCTGCCCGAGTGCTGCGTGTCGGCCGCATCAAAGCCTGCGCGCAGCTTCTTCTCCACCTGTGCGTGCAAAGCCGCCCCGCGCGTCTCGTTCGCCGTTGTCGCTGCCGAGGCCGCCGCGGCGGCACGAACCGCCGGCGGCACCCACGGGTCGCGCATCGGGACTTCGGCCTTGCCCTCACCCGCGAGCGCGCTGCCCGACAGGAGCGGCAGCAGGAACAACCCGAGCCAGTGCTTGTTCATCGCAATCACCCCTTCAGCGGCTCAGCGCCGCCTGGTAGAAGGCGCGCACGTCCGCCTTCTCCTTGACGCGTGACGTGTCGTCCAGATAGGTCATGTGACCGCCGTCGTAGTTCTTCACGGTGATGTTGGGGTTGCTGCCCAGGCGCGCCAGGTCGCGCTCCGTCTGGTGAAAGGGTGTGGCGAGGTCGTGGTAGCCGTTCACCGACAGCACCTTCAGCGCGGGGTTCTGCGCCATCGCGGCCGCGAGGTCGGGGATGACATCAGGCACACCGTTGCCGTCGTGGCTGAAGTTCCAGGTGTTGATCGCATTGCTCAGCGTCACGTAGCTGGACGCATTGGAATACTTCAGCGTGTTGCCCAGGTAGGGTCCGATGGCGGCCGCGAACTGCGCCGAGATGAAGGTGCTGGACGGGTCGCCCTGGCTCGCAAGCGCGCTGCCAAGCGGCGCTGACACGCGGCCGTCGTAGCGGCCGATGAGCTTGCCGGCGACGAGGTTGTACTGGAAGGTGCCAGGGCCCACGTTCAGCTGGCTTTGCCACTGCGAAGCCGCCAGGCCGGTCAGGTTCTGCAGTTGCGTTGCAAGGCTGGCCGAGGGCGGCGTGTGGCCCGTGAGCCATGCCGACAGCGCCGGGTCGTAGGTGCTCGCGGTGAAGCTGCGCATCTGCGCCGCATAGGCGTCGGAGTCGGCCGGCACCGGGTTGGTCAACGAGTAATACGCACCGACCTCGCCGTAGGTGGGCAGGTAGCCGCCGCAGCTCACGGTGATGTTGACCTGGTCGCAGTTGGTCGCGTAGTTGAGCACCGACGACTGCAGCACGATGCCCTTGAGCGACACGCCCGCCGTCTCCATCAGGTGCGACAACACGCCGGAGCGCGTCGTGCCGTAGGACTCGCCGAAGAGGAACTTGGGCGAGGCGTTGCGGCCGTTGGCCGCGAGATAGCGCACCACGAAATCGCGGAAGGCGGCGGCGTCCTGGTCCACGCCCCAGAAGGTCTGGTTGGTGTTGGGCGAGATCGCTTCCGAGTAGCCCGTGCCGATCGCGTCGACAAAGACGAGGTCGCTCACGTCGAGCAGCGTCTCGGCGTTGTCCACCAGCGGGAAAGGCGTGGGGGCGTTGGTGGCCGGGTCGCCGGTGACGAGCCGCTTGGGTCCGAAGGAGCCAAGGTGCAGCCAGATCGAGGCCGAGCCAGGGCCGCCGTTGTAGAAGAAGGTGACGGGCCGCGTGGCCGGGTCGGCGCCATCGGCGGTATAGGCCACGTAGAAGAAGGACGCTTCTTCGGCGTTGCTGGATGGGTCGCGCGCGACGAGGTGGCCGGCGGTGGCGGTGTAGGCGAGTGGCGTGCCGCCGAGGGTGATGGTGTGCTTGGTGGCGGCCGCAGCCTCAACCGCGCATGCGTTCAATGCGGCCGAGGCGCTCGTCGAATACAGCGTGCCGTCATTCAGCGAATCCTGGACCAGGGGTGCTGGCGGCGGACTGGGGCAGGATGCGGGGGTTGCGCTACCGCCGCCGCCCCCACCGCCGCCGCACGACGCCAGCCCGATCGAAGCGACCGCGAGCACCGCGGCAAGCGCGCCAGGCCAACGGGCAGTTCGTTCGTGCGTCATGCCGCAGCATTCTGCCGCCTGCTTTCGGTCGGCCAAGGGGGATTGCACCCTTGCCATGCAGGCGTCATTGGAGGCTCGCCATGCGCGAGCACATGAGCGAGCCACCTGTCATCACATCAACTCAAGCCCGCTGCCGAGCGCAGGCATCGGCCACCGTCAGCGCCGTCATGTTGACCACGCGCCGCACGGTCGACGACGGCGTGAGGATGTGCACCGGCGCCGAGGCACCGAGCAGGATGGGCCCCACCGTCACGCCCTGGCCGCCGGTCATCTTCAGCACATTGAAGAGGATGTTGGCGGCATCCAGGTTGGGCAGGATGAGCACGTTGGCAGCACCCGTGAGCGTCGCATCCTCCGGCGTGAAGCGCTCTCGCACCTCCTCGCTCAAGGCCGCATCGCCCTGCAGCTCGCCGTCGGCTTCAACACCGGGCATGCGCTGAACGAATAGATCGCGCGCAGCACGCATCTTCAAGGCCGACGCCCGCTTGCTGCTGCCGTACATCGAGTGCGACAGGAAGGCCACCTTGGGCGTCACGCCGAAGCGCTGCACTTCCTCGGCGGCCAGCGCCGCGATCTCGGCCAGCTGCTCGGCGCTCGGATCGTCGTTGACGAAGGTGTCGGCGATGAAGAGCGTGTGCTTGTCCATCATCAGTGCGTTGACGGTGGCGAAGACACGCGCGCCTTCGCTCAGGCCGATGACCTGGCGCACATGGTCGAAGTGCCCGTCGAAGCGGCCCACCAGCCCGCACAGCATGCCGTCGGCGTCGCCCAGGTGAACCATCATCGCGGCGATGGTGGTGTTGGAGCGCCGCAGCGTGGCCTTTGCCATCTCCTGCGTCACGCCGTCGCGGGCGTTGAGCCGGTGGTAGGCCTCCCAGTACTGGCGGAATCGCGTGTCGTCCTCGGGGTTGGTGACCTCGAAGTCGCGGCCTGCTTCCAGCCGCAGGCCAGCCCGCTCGATGCGCGAGGCGATCACCGCCGGCCGGCCGACGAGGATGGGCTTGACCAGGCCTTCGTCGAGTGCAATCTGCACCGCGCGCAGCACGCGTTCGTCCTCGCCCTCGGCGTAAACGATGCGCTTGGGCGCGAGGCGCGCGGCGGTGAACACCGGCCGCATGAACATGCCGGTGTGCGTCACGAAGCGCATGAGCGATTGGCGGTAGGCCGTCAGGTCCTCGATCGGGCGCGTGGCCACGCCGCTGGCCTGCGCGGCCTTGGCCACTGCCGGCGCAATTCGCAGGATGAGCCGCGAATCGAAAGGCGTGGGGATGATGTAGTCCGGCCCGAAGCGCAGCTCGCGCCCCGCATAGGCGCTGGCCACCTCGGCGCTGATCTCGGCCTTGGCGAGGTCCGCGATCTCGCGCACGCAGGCCACCTTCATCGCCTCGGTGATGCGGGTCGCGCCGCAGTCCAGCGCGCCGCGGAAGATGTAGGGGAAGCACAGGACGTTGTTGACCTGGTTCGGATAGTCCGATCGGCCGGTCGCGATGATGCAGTCAGGCCGCGCTTCCTTCGCGAGCTCCGGGCGAATCTCGGGTTCCGGGTTGGCCAGCGCCAGGATGATGGGCTTCGGTCCCATGCGCTTGACCATGTCGGGCGTCACCGCGCCGGCGGCGGAGCAGCCGAGCAGCACGTCAGCGCCTTCCATCACATCGGCCAGCGTGCGCGCCGCGGTCTTCTGCTGGTAGCGCTTCTTCGATTCGTCCAGCTTGTCTTCACGCCGGCCGTGGATCACGCCCTTGGAGTCGCACACGAAGACGTTCTCGCGCTTGACGCCCAGCTCGACCATCAGGTCCAGGCAGGCAATGGCCGCCGCGCCCGCACCCGACACCGCGAGCTTCACCTCGCCGATCTTCTTGCCCACGAGCTCCAGGCCATTGAGCAGCGCGGCCGCCGAGATGATGGCCGTGCCGTGCTGGTCGTCGTGGAAGACGGGGATGTTCATGCGCTCGCGCAGCTTCTTCTCGATGTAGAAGCACTCGGGCGCCTTGATGTCTTCGAGGTTCACGCCACCGAGCGTCGGCTCCAGCGCCGCGATGATGTCCACCAGCTTGTCCGGGTCGCGTTCGGCGAGCTCGATGTCGAAGACGTCGATGCCGGCGAACTTCTGAAAGAGGCAGCCCTTGCCTTCCATCACCGGCTTGCCGGCCAGCGGGCCGATGTCGCCCAGGCCGAGCACGGCGGTGCCGTTGGTGACCACGCCGACCAGGTTGCCGCGCGAGGTGAAGTCCGCGGCGAGCGTCGGGTCTTCCTCGATCGCAAGGCACGCATAGGCCACGCCGGGCGAGTAGGCGAGCGACAGGTCGCGCTGGTTGACGAGCGGCTTGGTCGGCTTGACGGCGATCTTGCCCCGCACGGGCGAGCGGTGGTATTCGAGTGCGGCATCGCGCAACGCCTCTTCGGCGGCGGACAGCTCGGCCTTGGGTTTCCGGGGAGTTTCAGCGGACATGCGGGTGTCTCCTGTTCTGACGGTGGTCTTGGAAAGCCGTCCTGACGAACGGGGGAGTCATTGTGCGACTGGTCCGCACGCCTCGCATACGCAAGTCCCACAGAGTGCAAGCGGCTTTGGCATGACGGTATGCGGATTCGCCATACCGGGCGACAAAAGCTGCTCCCTGGGGGCCTGCGCGTTGGTAACCTGCCCGTTCCCAGGACGGGAGCAGGTTGTGGTGGACACGGGACGGCCCGCGCCCCTCGAAGTGTTCTTCCATCTGCAGCTGGAACGCGCCAACAAGGTCCCGGACCTCATCCTGACGACCATCCGGGCCTTGCCGTTAGGGAGCAGCACCGGCGCCAAGCGGAAGGCGGACAACGACCTCGCTACCCGGGCGGGTCGGTGTCTGGCTTGAGCGCAGCGTTCGAGAACGCGATGGTGGCGTGGTTGCCGCTGGTTCAGGGCTTCGTGCTTGGCGCACCACGCCGCGCTGTCTCTTCCACCGGCCGGACGCGCTCAAGCGAGCCCGGCCGGGAGAGAAGGAGCATCTGAACGCGACCAGCCTGGCGTCGCCCGCGCTACTGCAGGTGCATCCACTTCCATCGACGCCGATGACGATGACGACGCCTTTGAGGCCGAGCCACCCTGCCCCCACCCGCCTTCGCGCCGGCCCTCAATCGTGTTCCTTCAGGAAGCCGAAGCCGCGATCGGGCTGCGCGTGGAGTTCCTTGCTCGCCTGCGTCGCCGGTTGCGCGCCGGCCATGTCACCCTTCGCGATGCAGTCCTTCTGGGTCTTGGCCGCCGGCGCGCCCACCTCCTCTTTCATGACGAGGATGCCGATCGGCTGGCCGCCTGTTGGCGGGCCAGCGACCTCGGCCTGTGAACCCGGCAGCGTCCCAGACAACCCGTTGCCACACGAAAGCCGCGCCAGCGTGGCGCCGGTCACGAAACCCGGGTTTCACCGGGCCGCCGCAGCCCCCGCGCGCTGGCAACCTCCGCAGGCCATGGCCATCCACTACCTCGACAAGAACGGGACCCGCGCGCAATTCGCCGATCGCAACGCGCTCGTCGATGCGCTGCGGCGCGACGTCATCTCCGGCGACACGAAGGTGTTCGTGCCCGCGAAGAACGGCTTCGTCGCGCTGAAGGAGGTCTTCGACATCCAGCGGCTGCGCGAGGGCGACACCACGCGCAAGAAGGCAGGCGATGCAGCCGCGCCGTCCGCGCAAGCCGCCAAGCCCTGGCCCCCGGCCGGGAACAACAAGTCCAAGGTCGCTGCCATCATCGGCGTGGTCGTTGCCGCGGGCATCGGTGGCGTGGCCATCCAGACCCACATGGACGCTCGACAGGAAAAGGAAGCGCAGGCCCGCAAGGAGATGGCCGACGACCTGAGCCAGGTCACCGCGCAGATCCGCAGCGGCCTGGCCGAGAAGCCGGCGAGCGGCGTCGCGCCGTCCATGCCTGTTGCTAGCGCTGCCGCCGCGTCCGCGCCGCTCAAATCACCGGTGGCCGTGCTGATCTCGGAGCATCTTGCGCAGGTGCAGGCGCTGTCCTCGGCACACGAGAAAGAGATCGACGCCATCGCGGGCGACCAGCTGATGACGCCGGGCTCGCTCGTCACGCGCGCCGGCATCACCGCCAACCGGCAGAAGCTCGCCGCGATGGCACGCTCCATCGACAGCTACTTCGCCGCGGTCAAGCAATCGAAGCAGGACTACCTGCGCCGCGCGGAAGCGCTGGGCGCCAAGCCCACGCCGGCGCGCGACGAGAAGATGCGCCGGGTGTTCGGGTTTCTCGAACGCGCGCACCAGGCCAACCTGCACATGGTCAAGAGCATGGGCGAGATGAACGACTTCGCCTCGCTGCATCCGCCCACGCTCGTCAAGGGCGCGCTGGTCTTCAACAGCCAGGCCGACCTCACCCGCTGGCGCCAGCTGTCGGGCTCGCTGCTCGACGACCAGAAGCTGCTGCAGACGCTGGAGGCTGAAGGCCGGCAGATCGAAAGCAGCTCGGCGGATGAGTTGCAGCAACAGGTGGGCAAGCTGCGGCAGCCGGGGTGAACGCGCAGGCGATGGTGGGCGCGTGACGCGACAAGGCGCTGCGAGCGCTCAATCCACCGCCACATACCGCCACAGATCCCGCATGAACGGGTGCCGCCAATGCCCGCTCACGCGGGGCTGCAGCAAGTCCGTCACGATGCCGTGCGAATGGGCCTTGTAGGGCATGTAGGCCACGAGCATGTTCTTCGCCTCGCGCATCACGGCCTCGCGCTCGGGGCCGTCGACCATCACCTTCTGCCGCTCGTAGAGCCGGTCGTAGGCCGGCCATGAAAAGCGCGCGTCGTTCGATTCGTTGATGTTGCGGCTGTAGCCGATGCCGAGGTAGAAGCTGCCGTCGGGCGACTCGGCGATCCAGGTGAAGCTCCACATCATCATCGTGCCGGCGCGGCTCATCTTGAGCAGGTCGGGCCAGTTCGCCACCTCGAAGCGGATGCGCACGCCCACCGCCGTCATCTGCTTGCGCCACAGCTCCGTGATGGCGCGCGAGCGCTGGTCGGGTGCTGACGACAGGCGCAGCTCGAGCGGGCTGCCGTCGGGCATCTCGCGAAAGCCGTCGCCGTCGCGATCCACGTAGCCATAGGTGTCGAGCAGCGCCATGGCCTTCAGACGGTTGTGCTCGCTCATCGTGCTGCGGTAGTTCTCGTCGTAGCCCGAGGTGAAGGGTGCGACGACCGACTGCGCCGCCACCGACTGGCCGCGGTCGATGAGCTCGCGCCGCTCGTCGTCGTTCAGCGCGAGCGCCACCGCCCGGCGCAGCGCGACCTTCTGCGGCGTGTAGCCGCCGACGGTGGCGTCCTGCATGTTGAAGAAGGTCATCAGCATGTCGGCGCGAAGCGCCGTCTGTGCCCGCACCCCACGTCGCTCGAGGTGGGGCGCGAGCCGGCCGTTCGGAATGGCCAGGTGCGCGAATTCGTTGGGCAGCTCGAGCACATCCTGCTGGCCGTTCACGAACGACAGCCAGCGCGGCTGCGATTCGATGATCACGCTGATCTGCACGCGGTCGACCTGCGGCAGGCGCTTGCCCTGCAGCTCGCGCGCGATGGCTTCGGCTTGCGTGTCGCCCGGCGTGGGCGTGCCCTCGAAGACCTGCTCGCGGAAGCCCGGGTTGCGCACCAGCTCGATGAAGGACTGGCGCCGCCAGGTGCCGAGCATGAAGGGGCCCGTGCCCACCGGATGCGCCGCGATGTCGTCGCCGTAGGCCTGCACGACTTCGCGGGCCATCGCGCCGGTGAGGATCGGCGTGGCGAAGTGGTAGACCATGCGTGGATGCGGCTCGGCCAGCCGCAGCTCGAAGCTATAACGGCCGAGCGTGCGCAGGCCTTCGACCTCGGTGTCGTAGTCGAAGGGCGTCTTGGACTTGAGCGCGCGCTCACGCAGTGCCGACAGGCCCAGCACCTTCGCGTTCTCGAAGATGTACAGGTGCTCGCTGTTGTTGCGCGGATCGTAGTGGCGCTTGATGGCGTAGACGTGATCCTGCGCCACGAGTTCGCGCGGCACGCCCTTGAAGGCCGGGTCGTCTGCGAAGAAGATGCCCGGCCGGATGCGGAACACGAAGCGCTTGAAGTCGGCCGAGACCTCCGGCATCGCCGCGGCGGTCTGCGGCTTGAGCGCCACCGGCCGCGCGACGTAATCGTAGGTCAGCGGCGCTTCGAGGATGCTCGACAGGACCATCGCCGAATTGATGTCGCCGATCTGCGGCGGGTCGAAGCCTGTCTCCGCGGCGCGAAAGGACACGCGCAGCGTGCGTGGTTCGCGAACGTCGCGCGCCGCATGTGCTTGTGGAACTGCAGCCGACGCGGCGAGTGCCGCCGAAGCCAGGAGCCATTCGCGCCGGTCCATGGCCACCTCAGCGCTTCGACCGCACCTTGCTGGTGTCGATGTCCACGTACTGCCACCAGTCGAGCCAGAAGGGCGGGTGCCGGTAGCCGATGACCTCTGGGTAGGCCATGTCGGTGACGATGCGGTGCGCCGTGAAGCGGTACGGGACGTACGACACCAGGAGCTTGGTGGCCTCGTCGAACGCCGCCTGCCGCTGCGGTCCATCGGGCAATTCGCTCAACCGCTCGTAGATGCGGTCGAAGGCCGGCAGGCTGAAGCGTGCGAGGTTGCCCTTGCCGACCGAGCCGCCGTAGGCGCGTTCGAGTGAATCCTTGCCGTCCGGGCCGGCTGCGAGCGAGGCCACCCGCCACATCATGAACTTGCCTGCCCGCACCGCCTTCAGGTTCTCAGGCCACTGCGCGATCCGCAGCGCGACGCGCAGCCCCAGCGCATCCATGTCCTTCTTCCACAGCTCGTCGAGCTCGCGGGTGGACTGGTCGGACTGCGAGTTGAGTTCCAGCAACAAGGGGCTGCCGTCAGGTTGCTCGCGCCAGCCGTCGCCGTCGCGGTCGATGTAGCCGAACATGTCCAGGAGCGCTCGGGCCTTCGCGGGGCTGTACTCGCCCATCTCCGTGCGCAGGTCGGCGCGATAGCCCAGCGTCATCGGCGCCATCATCGACATCGCGGGGATGGCCTGGCCGCGCCGGGCGATGGCGATTTCACGGTCGACGTTGTTGCCCAGCACCATCGCACGACGCAGGGCCACCCTTTCTGGCGCGTAGCCGCCGATGACGGGGTTCTCCATGTTGTGCACCACGAGCAGCGTGTCGGCCGCCGGCTGGCGAAAGCCCCGGATGCCTTTCTTCGCGAGCCCCGGCGCGACCTTGCCGGCCGGCATCGCCTGGCCCACGTAGTCGTTGGGCAGCCGCTCGAGGAAGTTCTGGTCGCCGTTGAGGAACGACAGCCAGCGCGGCTGCGCCTGCTCGATGATCTGAATCTCCACCCGGTCGATCATCGGCAGCCGGCGGCCCTTCAGGCGCTGCAGCAGGGCCTGGCCCTCGGCGTCGTCGGCGTTGGGCTCGGCGTCGTAGAAGTCATCGCGGTAGTTCGGATTGCGCTCGAGCACGATGCGCGAGCTGCGCCGCCATGACGCCAGCCGGAAGGGCCCGGTGCCCACCGGATGCTCGGAGATTCGGTCGCCATAGTGCTCGACCACCTCGCGCGCCACGGCACCGTAGATGTCCCGCCCGGCCCAGGTCGTCAGGTGCCGTGGCCGCGACTCGCGCAGCTTCACGCGGAAGGTGTAGCGGTCCAGCGCCTTGAGGCCTTCGACCTCGCGGTCGTAGTCGAAGGGCTTCTTTCCCTTGAGCGCTTCCTCGCGCAACTCGCGCAGGCCGATGATGCCTTCGTCCTCGATGTTGCTTTGCGCCGGCGCCTTCAGCGCCGGGTCATAGATTCGCTTGATGGTGTAGACGTAGTCCTGCGCGACGAGTTCGCGCTTCTTGCCCTGGAAGACGGGGTCGTCGGCGAAGTGGATGCCGGGACGGATCCTGAAGGTGAACGTGCGAAAGTCTCCCGACACCTCCGGCATCGCCGCGGCCGTGCCGGGCTTGAGCTTGAACGGCCGCGCGAGGTGGTCGTAGGTGAGCGGGCTTTCGAACAGATGCGAAGTGACGGTGCGCGAGTAAATGTCCGAGATCTGCGCCGGGTCGAAGCCCGTCTCGGCGATCGTGAAGGCGTAGCTCAGCACCTTCAGCGGCTGGGCTGCCTGCGCGTGCGCAATTTCGCTGAGCATTGGCGACGCGCCGAGAAGCAATGCAGCTTGCGATCGGGCGATGAACGAACGGCGGTCCATGGTCAGTGACTCCTTGTTCCGAGGCGGCTCTCGTCGATGTCCACGTACTGCCAGAACTGGCGGCCGAACAGCGGACGTCGGTAGCCAATCAGCCAGGGCTGCGACAGGTCGGTTAGGATGCGGTGGACGTTGTACTTGTGAGGCGCATAGGCCGTGACCAGCGCTTGCGCCTCGTGCAGCGCCGCGATGCGCTCGGGCCCGTCGGGCAGCACCTGCATGCGATCGTAAAGTTCATCGAAACGCTTGAGCTTGAAGCGCGGCAGGTTCTGGCCTCCGGCTGCCGGCCCGTACAGCAGCTCGAGAAATTCCCGGAACTCAGGCGACGACGCCGAGTTGCCCAGGCTCCACATCATCAGTCGCCCGGCGCGGGCCGACTTCAGTTGCTCGGGGAACTGCGCGGGCCGGAACACGACACGCACGCCGATCGCGTCCATGCTCTTCTTCATCACCTCGTCGAACTGGCGGTAGATGCTGTCGGTCAAGGTCGATGACTCCAGAACGAGCGGGCTACCGTCGGGCATGTCGCGCCAGCCGTCGCCGTCCCGGTCGACGTAGCCGAACATGTCCAGGAGTGCCTTGGCGCGCGCCGGGCTGTACTCGCTCGCCTCGCTCTTGTAGGCGGGGTCGTAACCCGCGGTGCCAGGCGGCACCATTGATTGCGCGGGCACCGCCTGGCCTCGGCGGATGGTGCGGATCTCGCCATCAATGTCGTAGGCGAGGGCGACGGCCCGGCGCAGCGCCACCTTGTCGGGCGTGTAGCCGCCCACCAGCGGGTCTTCCATGTTGAAGTAGATGAACGTGATGTCCGGGTTGACGATGCGCTGCATCGTGATGCCGCGTTTGACCAAGTGCGGCGCGAGCTTGTCGTTCGGCGCGGCAATCGGCATGACGTCGGGAGGCACGGGCCACAACAAGTCGAAGTCGCGGTTGAGGAAAGACAGCCAGCGCGGCTGCCCCTCTTCGATCACGGAGATCTCGACCCTGTCGACCATCGGCAGCCTGCGCCCCTTGAAGCGCTGGGCGATGGCCTGCCCCTCGGCGTCGTCGGCACTTGGCTCCGCATCGAAATACAGCTCGCGAAAATTGGGGTTGCGGTCCAACACCATCTTCGAGCTTCTGCGCCACGACGACAGCTTGAACGGGCCGGTGCCCACCGGATGCTCCGGGATGTGGTCACCGTAGGCTTCGACCACCTCGCGCGCCACGGCACCGAACGGGCTGTGGTCGGAGATCGTGAACAGGAAACGCGGCCGCGGCTTGGCCACCTTGAACTGCAAGGTGTAGCGGTCCAACGCGCGCACGCCCTCGACCTCGCGGTCGTAGTCGAAGGGCTTGCCGGTCTTGATCGCCTCCTGGCGAAGCCCATCGACGCCGAGCACGCCTTCCTGCTCGAAGGTCGGGTAGCTTCCGCTCTTGTTGGCCGGGTCGTAGGGCCGCTTCCAGGTGTACACATAGTCGGCCGCGACGAGCTCGCGCTTCCGACCTTTGAACACCGGGTCGTCCGAAAAGTAGATGCCCGGCCGGATGCGGATGGTCCACGTCCGGAAGTCGTCCGAGACCTCGGGCATGGCGGCCGCGGTGTTGGGCTTGATCTTGAACGGGCGAGCCAGATAGTCGTACTTGTAGGGCGCTTCGAAGATGTGCGAATTGACGATGCGCGAATAGAGGTCGGTGACCTTGGCCGGGTCAAAGCCGGTTTCGGCTGCGTTGAAGGCATAGCGCAAGACCTTCGGCGGCGCCGATCCTTCCGCGCCCGCATGACCTGCCCACGCGAGCAAGGCCGCGATCAGTGCAACCCGCCATCGGCTCATCACCTGCCCAGCCTCCGCTGCATGTCGACGTCGATGTCGACCCATTGGAAGAAGTCGCGCAGGAACACGTTGCGGTGATAGCCGATGACCCAGGGTTGGGCGAGGTCGGTCCAGATCGGGTGCACATGCAGCTTCTGCGGCATGTAGGCGACGAAGATGCGCTGCAGCTCGTCCATGGCGGCCTGCCGCTCGGGGCCGTCGGGCAATCGCTTTTGCAGTTCGAACAGGCGGTTGTAGGCCGGCAGGTCGAAGCGCGACTTGTTGCTCTGTCCCTTGCTCGGACCGTAGCCAAGCGACACGAAGGTGTCGCCGTCTGGCGCCCCCGCGCTCCAGTTCACCTGCCACATCTGCAGCCTGCCCGCGCTCGACTGCTTGAGGTTCTCCGGCCACTGCGCGATCTTGAAAGTGATGCGGATGCCGATCGCATCCATGTTCTTCTTCCACTGCTCGGCACGCTGCCGCGAGAGGCCATCGGACTGCGTGGCCTGCTCAATGACGAGCGGGCTGCCGTCGGGCAGGTCGCGCCACCCGTCACCATCGCGGTCGACGTAGCCGTACATGTCCAGGAGCGCCTTGGCGCGCGCCGGGTCGTAGTCGCTCATCTCCGTCTTGAGCGTGGGCGAATAGCCCCAGGTGCTGGGCGAGATCGGGCCCTGTGCGGGAATGGCCTGGCCGTGGGACACGATGCGAATTTCCTTGTCCACGTCCACCGCGAGGCTGATGGCGCGGCGCAGCGCGACCTTCTCGGGCGTGTAGCCGCCGACCACCGGGTCTTCCATGTTGAAGTAGGTGAAGCCCA
Source organism: uncultured Comamonadaceae bacterium (assembly GCA_966211955.1). GTDB lineage: Bacteria > Pseudomonadota > Gammaproteobacteria > Burkholderiales > Burkholderiaceae_C > Albitalea. The sequence continues at coordinate 209,206 of CBIHOF010000006.1, forward strand.
CCGCCGCCCGCGGGTAGCGCACCATCGTGAGGTGCTTCTTGCGCAGGTTGGGCGCGAGCTGGTTGTTGGGCATCACGATGTCGGCGAAGTCGGGCGGCACCTCCCACATCACGTCGTGTTCGCCGTTGGCGAAGGCGAGCCAGCGCGGCTGGTTTTCCTCGATGATGGAAATCTCCACCCGGTCGATCATCGGCAGGCGCTTGCCCTTGTTGGCAGCCACGGCCGCCTGCGCCAGCGGGTCGTCGGCCGGGGCGTCCTCGTCGTAATAGGTCTCGCGAAAGCCGGGGTTCTTCTCGAGCACGATGCGCGACGCGCGACGCCAAGCGCCCAGCCGGAAGGGACCGGTGCCCACCGGGTGCTCCATGATCTTGTCGCCATACGCCTCGACGACCTCGCGCGCCACCGCGCCCCACACCGAACCATCGGTGAACTCGAGCAGGATGCGCGGGCTCGGCTCGGTGGTCTTGAGCTGGAAGGTGTAGCGGTCGAGCGTGCGAAGGCCCGGCACCTCGCGGTCATAGTCGAACGGCTTCTTGCTCGCGAGTGTCTGCGCGCGCAGCTCGTTCAGCCCGAGGATGCCCGCCTTCTCCACGATGTAGAGGTTGTTGCTTTTCCAGCGCGGGTCGAAATGCCGCTTCCACGAATACACGTAGTCGGCGGCGATCAGCTCGCGCTTCTTGCCACCGAATACGGGGTCATCGGTGAAGTAGATGCCGGGCTTGATGTGGAAGGTGAAGGTCTTGAAGTCCGCACTCATCTCGGGCAGTGCGACGAGCGTGTTGGCGCGGTAGCGCACCGGTCTCGCGAGCAGCTCGAACTGGAGCGGTGCATCGAAGATGGCCGCGGCGATGGTGCGCGAATAGAGGTCGGAAATCTGCGCCGGGTCGAAGCCGGTTTCTGCCACGCGAAACGCATAGCGCAGCACCTTGGGGCCCGCGGAGGCGTCGGCGGCGTGCGCCGCAGTACCGATGCCGGCCAGCATCGCCAGCGTGAACAAGAGGGCCCGTGTCAGGCCGCGCCGCATCATCGAAAGTCACTCCTTGTGGGAAGCATGCCGTGCGTGAAAGCCAAGCGCACCAGGCAGGCCGCGAAGTCTAGAGGCGAGGCGATCGCCCGCGCCACCGGACAGACCCGGCCACGGCATGCAAGTTGCATCCCAACCCCTCGCGCTACAGGGCAAACGCTGTGCATCGCCCATGCGCGCGCCGCTTAGACTCATCCGCGCTGCGAACCCCGCTGCGAGGCCTGTCGGCGGCCGCCCAACCCGGGTGGCATAGACCACATGGCCGGCCCGACGTTTCATCTTCTCGACCCGAGACTCAAACCATCATGGCCGCCTACCTGATACGGCGCCTGCTGCAAATCATCCCGACGCTGATCGGGGTCGTGCTGCTGGTGTTCTTCCTGTTCAAGTTCTTCGGCGGCGACCCGGCCGAGATCATCGGCGGGCTCAATGCAACGCCGCAGCAGGTCGATGCGATCCGCGACCAGCTGGGCCTGAACCGGCCCTGGTGGGTGCAGCTGGGCATCTACTTCAAGAGCATCGCCACGCTGGACTGGGGCCGCAGCTGGGCCACGCAGGAGGCGGTGAGCAACATCTTCGCGACGCGGCTGCCGGCGACTCTCACGGTGATGTTCCCCATCCTGATCCTCGATGCGCTGATCGCACTGCCGATCGCGATGTGGGTGGCGTACCGCCGCGGCTCGCTGGCCGACCGCTCGATCATGGTGATCACCACTGTCGCGCTGTCGGTCAGCTTCCTCGTCTACATCATCATCGGCCAGTACGTCTTCGGCTTCCAGCTCGGCTGGTTCCCGGTGCAGGGCTGGAGCGACAGCACGCTCACCAACCTCACCACCTACGTGCCGCTGCCGGTGGCACTCGCACTGCTCGTGGGCGTGGCGCCGCAGACGCGGCTGTACCGCACCTTCTTCCTCGATGAGCTGGGCCAGGACTACGTGCGAACCGCGCGCGCCAAGGGCCTGGACGAGCGCCGCGTGCTGTTCAAGCACGTGCTGCGCAACGCGACGATCCCCATCCTCACGCAGCTGGGGCTGGCCCTGCCGGGTGTGTTCGTCGGCTCCTTCCTGATCGAGGTGTTCTTCTCCATCCCGGGGCTCGGGCGGGAGGTGATCCTTGCCGTGAACCGCAGCGACTATCCGGTGCTGCAGGCCTTCACCGTCTATCTCGCGATGCTCACGATGCTGATCAACCTCGGCGTGGACATTCTCTACAAGCTGGTCGACCCGCGGGTGGTCCTCAAATGAGCGCAGTCCTCGATGGCTCTTCCGTGAAGGCGCTCTCGCGCACCGAGCGCTCCGAAGGCGTGTGGCATGCGGCATGGCGGCGGTTGCGCGCCGATCGCGTGGGCATGGTGTCGCTCGCCATCGTGCTGCTGTTCGTGCTGCTCATCGCGCTGAGTGCGCTGGGGCTCGTGGCTCGCGGCTGGCAGAAGGAAGTCGGCGTGCCGAGTGCACCGCCCACTTTCCTCGGGCCTGCGGCCAAGACGGAGAGCACGACCATCGCCGTGCCCAAGGGGCCGAACGTCGACATCTCGGCCGTGGATCCGCTGGCGCCGCGCTACAAGGAATGGGAAGAGCGCGCCGCGAGGTTCAAGGCCGAGGAAACCGTGAAGACCGAGACCCTGCCCTTCGGCGGCGACCGGCTCGGCCGCGACGTGCTGGCCAAGGCGCTCAAGGGAACGCAGACCTCGGTGATGGTGGGGCTCCTGGGCGCCATCGCGGCGACGGTGATCGGCACGCTGCTGGGCGCGCTGGCCGGCTTCTTCGGCGGCCGCATCGGTGACGCGCTGGAGTGGATCTACAACGTCTTCACCGCCATCCCGACGATCCTCCTGCTGCTGTGTTTTGCCGCGGCGGTGGAGAGCAACCCGCTGCTCAAGTCGGTGATCGGGCGCGGCATTGCGAGCGTCGCGCTCATCCTGTCGCTGGTGGGCTGGACGGACGTGTACCGCCAGGTGCGCGCCGAGTTCCTCAAGCACTCAGTGCGCGACTACGTGCGCTCGGCCGAGGCCATCGGCGCATCGACCGCGTCGCGCATGTTCCGGCACATCCTGCCCAACGTGAGCCACGTGATCCTCGTGCGCATGTCGCTCCTGGTGGTGTCCTTCATCAAGTTCGAGGTGATCCTGTCGTACCTCGGCCTTGGCGTCGGCGTGGACAGCGTGTCGTGGGGCACGATGCTCTCGGAAGCGCAAAGCGAGCTGATCCTCGGGCAGTGGTGGCAGCTGGTGGCGGCCACGGCCTTCATGGCGGTGTTCGTCACGGCCTTTTCGCTCTTCACTGATGCCCTGCGCGATGCGCTGGACCCCAAACTGCGCGGACTGGAATAAGCCATGCTGCTGAGCATTCAAGACCTGCGCGTCTCCTTCCGCATGGGCAAGCAAGATGGCGTCGTGCAGCGCCAGCAGGCGGTGGGCCGAGGCGATGTCGGCGTGAGCTTCGACGTGCCGGAGAACACCACCGTCGCGCTGGTGGGCGAGTCGGGGTCGGGCAAGAGCGTGACGGCGATGTCCATCCTCAACCTGCTGCCCGACAACGCCGAGCGGCAAGGCGTCATCCGCTTCCAGGACCGCGACATGCTGGCCGCGAGCGTGGCCGAGCTGCAGGCCATGCGGGGTCGCGAGATCGCCTGCGTGTTCCAGGACCCGATGACGTCGTTGAACCCGGTGTTCACCGTCGGCAACCAGCTGTGCGAACCGCTGATGCGGCACCTGGGGCTGTCGCGCCGCCAGGCGCTGGCGCGTGCCGAGGCGCTGCTCAACGAAGTGGGCATGCCGGAGCCCAAGCGCCGGCTCGCGGCCTATCCGCATGAGCTCTCGGGCGGGCAGCAGCAGCGCGTGATGATCGCGATGGCCCTGGCCTGCGAGCCCAAGCTGCTGATTGCGGACGAGCCCACCACCGCACTGGACGTGACCATCCAGCGGCAGATCATGGAGCTCTTGGGCAAGCTGAAGACGCAGCACCGCATGAGCATGCTCTTCATCAGCCACGACCTGGGCGTGGTGGGCGAGATCGCCGACCACGTGGTGGTGATGCGCCAGGGCACGGTGCGCGAGCAGGGGCCGGTGGCGCAGATCTTCGCAAGCCCGCAGGACGCCTACACCCGCGCGCTGCTTGCTTGCCGCCCGACGCTCGAGCACCGCAGCGCGCGGCTGATGGTCATCGACGATCACATCGCCGGGCGCGAGGCGGTGGCTGCGGGCAAACCCAAGGACGCGAACGCGCCGGTGATCATCGAGGCGACGGGCCTCACCAAGAGCTTCTGGCTGAAGGCCGGCGTCTTCGGCCGCAAGGAGTTCCAGGCGGTGCGAGGCGCCAGCTTTCGATTGCGCCGCGGCCACACGCTGGGCGTGGTGGGCGAGTCAGGTTCGGGCAAGACCACCATGGGCCTCACGCTCTTGCGCCTGCATGAGCCCAGCGGCGGCCCGACCGGCGGCCGCGTGATGTTCGACGGCCGCGACCTGCTGAGCATCCCGAGGCACGAGATGCTGCCCGTGAGGCGGCGCATCCAGGTGGTGTTCCAGAACCCCTACGCCAGCCTCAACCCGCGCTTCACCATCGGGCAGACGCTGATCGAGCCGATGAACATCCACAGCGTGGGCACCGATGCCACCGACCGCGAAGCCCGCGCGCGGGCGCTTCTCGCCAAGGTCGGGCTCGAGGAGAGCGCGATGCACAAGTACCCGCACGAGTTCTCCGGCGGCCAGCGCCAGCGCGTGGCCATCGCCCGCTGCCTCACGTTGAACCCGGAGGTGCTGGTGCTCGACGAGGCCGTGAGCGCGCTGGACGTGTCCGTGCAGGCGCAGGTGCTCAACCTCTTGAAGGACCTGCAGGACGAACTCGGCCTGTCGTACATCTTCATCAGCCACGACCTGTCGGTGGTGCGCTTCATGGCCGACGAGGTGCTGGTGATGAAGGATGGCGAGGTGGTGGAACAGGCGCTGATGGAAGAGATCCTGGATCGGCCGAAGCAGGAGTACACAAAGCGTCTGATGGGCGCCATCCCGCGCGGCTATCAAGCATCAGCCTCAGTCATCGCTTAAGTCGTTGATTTATAAGCATTGGCCGTACAAATTCTGATTTTCGAATTCATACGGCCAATGGACTACCTTCCGCTCTCGGACAACGCATCGCGCCACCCAGATACCTTCGTGTCGTTCAAGCGTTGGATGGCAGAGGAAGCACCCAAGCGCCCACCGGCCAAGCGTCGCCGCGATCTGCGACAAGCAGGCATCGTTCAGTCGCTGATGGATGAAGGGCTTCTCATGCCTGTTGGGGATTCATCCAGGTGACGGGTCGCCTGTAGTCGCCGACACTACGGCTCGACTACAAAATCTGCGATTGACATTTCGCACGATCGTGCTAAATTGAGATCGTGGAAACCAAAACCCATCGCAGCGGCCTCACCCTCACGGCCATCGTCGACACCGCCATCACCATGGCGGCCGAGGAGGGGCTTGAGAGCATCACCATCGGTGAGGTTGCCAAGCGCCTGGGCCTGAGCAAGAGCGGCGTGTTCTCGCGCGTGGGCTCGCGCGAGGCGCTGCAGATTGCCGTCATCGAGGCCTACGACGCCCGCTTCCTGCAAGACGTGTTCGTCCCCGCCATGCGCGAGCCGCGCGGCCTGCCGCGGCTGAACGCCATCATGCGGCTGTGGCTCACCCGGGCGCGCGACGTCGAGATCCGCCAGGGCTGCATCTACTGCGCCGGCGCCTTCGAGTTCGACGACCGCGAAGGCCCGCTGCGCGACAAGCTGATGGAAGGCATCATGGGCTGGCGCACCGCGCTCAAGCGCTGCGTCATCCAGGCCATCGACGCCGGCCACCTGCGCCCGGACATCGACGCCGACCAGCTCGTCTTCGAGATGGACGGCCTCTTCGTCGCCCTCATGCGCGACGCCCGTTTTCTCCGCGACCCCCGCGCCGCCGATCGCGCCTGGGTCGCTTACGAGCGGATGATCCGCTCGCTGCAACCTGCCAACGCCGATTCCGGCGCCATGCAGGCCTGATCGGCACCAAGCTTGCGGCGACCCATGTCTACCCGACTCCTCGTCATTCCGGTTGCCTCAATTTCGCACGATCGTGCGAATGGAAAGGTCATGCCATGTTGATCATCCTGTTCACCCTGCCCCTCGTCCTCCTCGCGACTCGCGCCGGCCTGGCGCTGCGTCGTCTGTGGAGATCGCTGCCGAGCCGCAATGGCGATTTCGGCATGTTCTGATTTCGCACGATCGTACGAACCTCACCAAAGGCACCGCCATGACCGGCACCACCACACCCGCCAACCCCGCCGCCGCTTTCTATGCCGCCAGCCGTGTCGCCCAGGGACTGGGCCTCGCGTTGCGCACCATCGACTCGATGGCGCCGTCGCTCGGCACGCGCGCCGCACTTCGCCTGTTCTTCACGCCGCTGCCCTGGAAGTTCGCCATGCGCCGAGCCATCCCTGCGCCGTGGGCGGTACAGCGCTGGCCGTTCGAGGGCACCGAGGTGGCCGTGTACCGCCGCGGCGACGTGGAGCCTGGCCGCCCCGTCGTCCTGCTGGTGCACGGCTGGGCGGGCAGCGGCCTGCAGATGCGCGCCGTCGGCGACGCACTGGCCCATGCCGGCCTCGATCCGGTGCTGCTGGACTTCCCCGGCCACGGCCGAAGCGGCGGCTGGCGCTCAACCCTGCCGCAGTTCACCCGCGCCATCTACGCGGCCGCCGCCCGGCTCGGGCCGCTGCACGGCTTGGTGGCCCATTCGCTGGGTGCCCTCGCGGCCATGCACACGGCGGCGCGCGGGTTGCCGGTGGACCGCCTCGTGCTGCTCGCACCGTCCGCGCCCCCGGCACTCTTCCTGCGCTGGTTCGCCGGCAGCTTCGGCCTCCACCCCACCGTGCCCGAGCGCATGCGCGACCGCATCGAGGTGGTGGAGGGCGTGCCGCTGAACCAGTTCGAACCGGACTGGCTGGGCGAGCGCATCGACCATCGGACGCTCCTGGTCCACGACGAAGGGGACAAGGTGTCACCACTTGCGTCTTCGCACCGGATCGTGCGCGCCTTGCCGAATGCCGCACTGCACACCACCACCGGGCTGAGCCACACCCGCGTACTGGGCGACCCGGCCGTGGTCGTTCAGGTGCTCAGGCACCTCTTGCCGGCTTGAGGCCGTGAACGAATCCGACACATCCGGTCGTCGTAAGTAACAAGGTTTCACGTTTTCGTCAGCCTTCGGTACGCCCAAGGCGACCGAACAGACGGAATTTGTCCGCTCAGCCGTTGGAAAACGCCCGGGCGGGGCGAATCACGCTGGCACAAAAGCTGCGCCTGTGATGGCACTGGCATAGACCACCGTTGTCCATGCCGCCCCAAAACAGGATGTCGTTGAAATGTCGCTCAGCAAACGTTCGCGTTCCACCGCCGCACCCAAGGCCCGCCGCGCGTCACCCTCGTGCCGCAACGGCGTGTCCTCGATGCTGCGGCTGGCCCAACCGGCCGCGCCTCGCTTCCCCTCCAAGATCGATATCGAAAGCTGGGTGAGCCGCGCCGCCAGCGCGCTTCGCCTGCCCCAAGTTCCGCAGTTCGCGCCCAGCGATTTCGCTGGCTGATTCCGGAGTCCACCCATGCCCACGAACTTCGTCCCGCGCGCGCCTTCGGTGCTCGCACGTGCAGCCGCCGAACGCGAGCAGCTTCGACACGCCACTGGCCCGACGCAGACCAGCGTGGGCCGCTCCTTCCAGGTTCTCCAGAACAGTCGCGCACCGGCGCAGCTGAGCCTGTTTCTGCGCCCAGGCGCTGTCGACGTCAAGTGAAGAAGCACTCACTGATCGATTGACGTCCAGGGGAGCGGGCACTCCGGGGTAGGAGAGAGCGAGTCCCCGGCTCCCTGTCCCGCTCCCCTTCTTTTTTGGCCCCGGCCCTCGGGGCCAACCCGAGGCGCGCACGGCTGTGCAACCGCCACGTGCGCATCGCGCCGCGCGGCACTTCGCTTTCACATCCTCGACACCTACACTGGTTCGCGCACCCATCGGTGCCGCACAAAACCAAGATCGAGGAGCAAGAAACCCATGGCTTTGATCCCCGCCTGGCGCGTCGTCGATGCGCAACCCGGCCGCGTCGTCGCGCCCGATGAGCGCCTGCCCTGGCCGCAGACCGCGGCGCTCGGCGTGCAGCACGTGATCGCGATGTTCGGCGCGACGGTGCTCGCGCCCATCCTCATGGGCTTCGACCCCAACCTCGCCATCCTCATGAGCGGCGTGGGCACGCTGATCTTCTTCTTCGTGGTGGGCGGCAAGGTGCCGAGCTACCTCGGTTCGAGCTTCGCCTTCATCGGCGTCGTGATCGCGGCGACCAAATTCGCAGGCCAAGGTGCCAACGCGAACATCGCAGTCGCGCTGGGCGGCATCATCGCCTGCGGCGTCGTCGTGGCGCTGATCGGACTCATCGTGCAGATGATCGGCACCGGCTGGATCGAGACGCTGATGCCGCCGGTGGTGACCGGCGCCGTGGTCGCGGTCATCGGGCTGAACCTCGCCGGCGTGCCGATCAAGAACATGGCGCACAGCGGCTTCGACTCCTGGATGCAGGCGGTGACCTTCGTGAGCGTCGGCCTGGTCGCGGTGTTCACGCGGGGCATGGTGCAGCGGCTCCTGATCCTCGTCGGGCTCATCGTGGCGAGCCTCGTCTACGCCATCCTCACCAACGGCATGGGCCTGGGCACGCCGATCGACGTGAGCCGCATCGCAAGTGCCGCGTGGGTCGGCATGCCCAACTTCACCGCGCCGGTGTTCGAAGGCCCGGCCATCCTGCTGATCGCGCCGGTGGCCGTGATCCTCATCGCCGAGAACCTCGGCCACGTGAAGGCGGTGAGCGCGATGACGGGAGCCAAGCTCGACGCCTACATGGGCCGCGCCTTCATCGGCGACGGCCTGTCCACCATCGTGAGCGGCGCCGCCGGCGGCACGGGCGTGACCACCTACGCCGAGAACATCGGCGTGATGGCGGCCACCAAGATCTACTCGACAGCGATGTTCGTGGTGGCAGCGCTGATCGCCATCGTGCTCGGCTTCAGCCCGAAGTTCGGCGCACTCATCGGCACCATCCCGCTGCCCGTGATGGGCGGCGTGAGCATCGTGGTGTTCGGGCTCATCGCGATCGCGGGCGCCAAGATCTGGGTCGAGAACAAGGTCGACTTCGGGGACAACGCCAACCTCATCACGGCGGCGGTGACGCTCATCCTTGGCACCGGCGACTTCACATTGAAGTTCGGGGACAGCTTCACGCTCGGCGGCATCGGGACTGCGACTTTTGGCGCGATCCTGCTTCACGCGCTCCTGCGCCGCGGCAGAAGCTAGCGAGCAAAGCGAAGCGCCCATCAAGCAACGCCCGCGGGACTGGCTCCGCCAGCCCGCCGGGTGGCGCCCCTCGGGGGCAGGAGCGTCAGCGACTGGGGGGCCGTCCCCTCTCGAACATGCCGTACCCTTCCATCCGCATCACGACTTCGCCGTGCTGGTTCAGGACCTCATGCCTGCTCTTCACCAGACCCACCTTCGGCTTGGATTGCATCGGCCGCGACTCGAGCACCGTCAGGCGCACGCTCAAGGTGTCGCCTGGGCGCACCGGCACGAGCCACTTGAGCGACTCGATGCCGGGCGAGCCGAGGCTTGCGGCGTGCAACAAATACTCGTCGCACATGAGGCGCATGGCCATGGCCGCCGTGTGCCAGCCGCTCGCGATCAAACCGCCGAACATGGTTTTCGCCGCGGCCTCTTCATCGAGGTGAAACGGTTGCGGATCGAATTCCGAGGCAAACCGCACGATCTCTTCTCGGGTGACGAGCCTGGCGCCGAATTCACGGACCTCTCCCTCGCGAAAATCCTCCCAGTACCAGGTGACGTCCTTGTCGCCGGAAATTCGAGAAGCCATGTGTTTGTCTCCAGAGGGTCGGGCAGCGAACATCGTAGCGATGGCGCAAAGGCCGTGCACGCCAGTGCGCGCGCAGTGAGACCCTGACCGTGCAACCGTCACTCCTCGTGCGCAACTGCCTCGCCATGGGCGCGCTCATCGTGAGCGTGCTGCTGCCGTGCGCGCAGGCGGGCAGCGCGGTGCTCGATCGCATCATCGCCATCGAGCACGACGGCGACAGCCACCCACGCGCGGCGGCGCAGGCGCTGGAGGCGCTGCTGCCGTCCACCGCACCCTTCAGCGCGGAGCGGCTGGAGCTGCTCACCGTGCGCGGCATCCTGCTCAACCAGGCTTCGGAACCGGAAGCCGCCGATGGCGTCGCGCAACTGCTGGACGACTGGGCACGCACGCCCGCGGGCGACGCAGCGGCTGCGGCGGCGGCACTCGTGCGCGCACGCGGACTCGCGCTGCGCGGCAACCTGCAAAAAGCTGATGCACTCATCACCGAGGCCTTGCAGCACCTGCCGACCGACTCCACCCCCGCCGCTCGGCTGCGCTACGTGTGGACGCAGGCGAAGATCAAGGATGACTCCGGCAAGCTGGAAGACGCGGTGCGCATCTTCCATGAGGCGCTGCAGCTCGCCGACCAGACCGGTGCAGCCTGGCAGCGCGCCGAGGTGCGCAGCAACCTCGCGTACGTCTACATGGAGGCCAAGCAGCTCGGCCGCGCCAGGCAGATCAGCGCCGAGGCCCTGCAGATTGCGCAGGAGGCGCAGGATTTCACGGCCCTCGGCCGAGCGCACAACACCGAGGGCATCCTGCTCGACGACGCCGGCGACCGCGAAGGCGAACGCCGCGAGATGCAGCTGGCGGTCGATGCCGCGCGCAAGTCGGGCGCGAAGAACGACGAGGCGCTGTACCTGGCCAACCTGGGCGACTTCTACCTGAAGAGCGGCCAGTACAAGACGGCGCTCACGCTGTCCGAGCAGGCGCTGCCGCTGACGCGCGAACTCAAGGACGTGGGCAGCGAGACGGTGGCGCTGGCCAACATCGGCCTGGCCCACATCTCGATGAAGAACTTCGACGCGGGCAAGCGTTTCGTCGAGCAGGCCATCGCCATCGACGAGCGGCGCGGCTCCATCACCGGCGTGTCGGGCACGCTCAACGAGCTGGGCACCTACCTCGAGAAAGCGGGCGACCTGCCCGGCGCGGTGCAGGCTTTTCACCGGCATCGCCTGTTGAACGACCAGATCCTGCAGCGTGGCCAGCAAAAGGCCATCGTCGAGATGCAGGAGCGCTTCGACGCCGAGCGCCGCTCGCGCGACCTCGTGCTGCTCAACCGCGAGAACGCGCTCAAGAGCGAGCAACTGCGCCGGCGCGACCTGCAGCAGCGGTTGTGGTGGCTGCTGGCTGCGACCTTCGTGCTGTCCTTGGTGGTGCTCATCCTCTTGTACCGCCGCGTGCGCGAAAGCAACCGGGCACTCGAGTCGAGCAACTACCAGCTGCTGGTGCAAAGCGAGCGCGACCCGCTGACGGGCCTCGCCAACCGCCGCCACTTCCAGGCCGCCATGAAACAGCTGGCGGCCGACGGCAAGCTCGCAGGCACCGTGTTCCTGGTGGACATCGATCACTTCAAGCGCATCAACGACAACCACGGCCACACCGCCGGCGACGGGGTGCTCGTGGAGATGGCGAGGCGCTTGCGCGACACGCTGCGCGAGCACGACCTGATCGTGCGCTGGGGCGGCGAGGAGTTCCTCGTCATCGTGCGCGCGCTGGGCGCGGATCAGGTCGATGCGCTGGCCCGACGCATGCTCGCCGCCATGGCCGGCACGCCGGTGATGCACGACCAGAAAGCCATCGCCGTCACCGGCTCCATCGGCTTTGCGACCTTCCCCATCGAGCCCACGCTGCTCGCGGTGTCGTGGGAGCGCGCGATCAACCTCGTGGACACCGCCATGTACCTGGCCAAGGCCCATGGCCGCAACCGCGCCTATGGCGTACGGCTCTTGCATGCGCGCGACGAGTCCAAGCTGGACGACATCACCCGCTCGCTGGAAAACGCCTGGCGCGAAGGCCAGGTGGCGCTCACGCTGCTGCAAGGGCCGTCGGCCGTGAGCGAGGCCGTGGCGTGATGCGTCGCTTCTCCAGGCGGATCGCCGCGGCGTGCATTGCCATGGCCGGCTTGTTTGCACCGATCATGGCGGCGCAGGCCGCGCCGGGCGGCTACAACGCCGGCACGCTGGATGACCGCATCGACCAGCTGGTGCTGCGCGGCTACGACCACCCAGCGGAGTCGGCGGCTGCGCTGGCGCAGCTGCGCGCCGTCGCCGGCGAGGCCAACGCGCCAGCCACGGCTGCCGCGAATGCTCGCGACTTCATCCTCGCCCAGGCCATCGTGGAGGCGCAAGCCGGCCACGCGGCCGAGGCCGGCGCCCTGGCCGAGCAGCTGCTGTCCCTGTCGCGTGAGCAGCAGGACCCGCTGGCCGGCGCCGCCTCCAACCTCGTGCGCGCGATCGTCGCCGAGACGGGCGGCCAGCTCGACGTGGCCGCGGCGCTCGCGCAGTCGGCAGCCGTCGTCTACGAGGCCGGCTGCCCGCGTGTGATCGTGCATGCGCTCGCACCGAGCCAGCCATCGCCAGGCGCGACCGCACCACCTTGCGACTACCGATCGTTGTGGCGCTCGCTGCAAGTGCTCGAACGGCGTGCGGTGAGCGTGGGCCAGCTCGCCGCCGCACGCGACCATGCGCAGGGCGCCTTCGACCTCGCCGACTGGGCGGGTGACGTCTACCGCAAGGTCGTGAGCCTGAGCTCGCTCGCCTACATTGCCGCGCGCAATGCGCAGCCTGACCAGGCCTCGCGCTCCATCGCGCAGGCCCGGCGCATGGCGTCCGCGCTGCCGGACCCGATGGCGATGGCCCGCGTCAAGCTCAACGAGGCGCGCGTGGCCGACCTGCGCGGCGATGCGGACGGCTACCTGCGCGCGACCGAGGATGCCTACAGCCTCGCACAGCGCGCAGGCGCCCGACACATGGCCGCCCTGCTGCAAGCCAACCTGTCGGACGTCTACGTCAAGCGCCACCGCCCCGAGGATGCGCTTCGCGCCGCGGACGCGGCGCTGCCGGTCATGCAGGAATTCCACGACCTGCGCATGGAGCGCGTGCTGATCAACAACGCGGGCCTCGCCAAGATCGGGCTGCACCGCGTCGCCGAAGGCAAGCAGGACCTCGCCCGCATGCTGCAGCTGTGGAAGCAAAGCGGCCAGGTGGCCGACGAGGTGCAAACCCTGCGCGAGTTCGGCGAGGCGCTGGCCGGCGCCGGCGACACGCGCGGCGCGCTGGAGCTTTACCACCGCGAGCGCACGCTGAGCGCGGAGGTGATGCAGCGCAGCCAGAGCCTCGTGCTCAAGGAGATGCAGACGCGCTACGACGCCGAGGCCAAGCAGCGCAGCATCGACCTCGTGCGCCGCGACAACGAGGTGAAGACCGCGACGCTCACCAACCGCGACCTGATGCAGCGCATCTGGCTGCTGGTGGCTGCGGTCATGGCGCTGTCGGTGGTGCTCGCCGTGCTCTTGTACCGGCGCGTGCGCGAGACCAACCGCCAGCTCGCGGCCAGCCATGCGCGGCTGCGCGTGGCGAGCGAACGCGACCCGCTCACCGACCTCGCCAACCGCCGCCACTTCCACGCGGTGATGGGCCAGCGGCACCAGGCCCCGGGCGAAGGCTTTTCCGGCGCGCTGCTGCTCGTGGACATCGACCACTTCAAGCACATCAACGACGGCCACGGCCATGCGGTGGGCGACGTGGTGCTGGTGGAGGTGGCGCGACGCCTGAACGCTGCCGTGCGCGACGACGACCTCGTGGTGCGCTGGGGCGGCGAGGAGTTCCTCATCCTCGCGTCGCGCCTCACGACCGAGCAGACCGACCTGCTCGCCGCGCGCGTGCTCTCGAGCATCGGCGGCACGCCGGTGATGGCCGGCAACGAAGCCCTGTGGGTCACGGCGTCCATCGGCTACGCCTGCTTCCCCTTGCCACCCTACAGCGTGCCGGTGAACTGGGAACAGGCGGTGAACCTGTCGGACATGGCGCTGTACACCGCCAAGAGCCTGGGCCGCAACCGCGCGATCGGGCTCGTGTCGGCCTCGGCTTCGGACGCGCAGTCGCTGCGCGCGATCGAGAGCGATTTCGACCGGGCATCGCACGAAGGCCGCGTCACGCTGCGCAGCACACCGGGGCCCGGCGCGCCGACCTGAGCGTGATGATCAGGCCGCCAGCAAGGCGTCGATGCACTTCAGGAATTCGCCGATGTTCAGTGGCTTGGTGAGGTAGGCCTTGAACCCGGCCTCGCTGGCAGCCGCGATCGGCGCGGGCATCGCGTCGGCCGACAGCCCGACGATCGGGATCTTGCGCAACTGCGCGTCGGCTGCCAGCCGATGCGCCACATCCAGCCCCGTCATGTCGCCCAGGTGCATGTCCAGCAGCAGCAGGTCAGGCCGGTCGCGCTGCGCCATGGCAATCGCCTCGCGGCCGCTGCGTGCGACCAGCAGCAGGCAATCCTCGCGCATGCGCAGCACCTCGCGCACGAGCTCGACGTTCATCGGGTTGTCCTCGGCGTAGAGGACGGTGCGGCGCTGTCCCTGCGCCGCGTCCGCCGGCGCGCCTGCCTCGCCGCCCTCGGGGGCCGGGGCCGGCGGTGGCAGGCCGCTGCCCGGCGCGACCGGCAGGCTCACGGTGAAGCAGCTGCCTCGCCCCGGCTGGCTCGTCACGTCGATCGCGCCGCCCATCAGCTGCACCAGCCGCTGCGTCACCACCAGGCCAATGCCGGTGCCCTCGATGCTGCTGCGCTCCGCGCCCAGCCGGTTGAAGGGCTCGAACAGATGGGCGCGCTGCTCCTGGCTCAAGCCCTGGCCGGTATCGATGACCTGCAGCCGCACGTGCTCGCCGTCGGGCGCGGCCTGCCAGCGCACCCTCACCGTGCCGTCGCGGCGGTTGTACTTGATGGCGTTGCTCAGGAGGTTGACGAGCACCTGGCGCAGCCGCAGGTGGTCGGCCTGCGCATGCGTGCCGGTGGTGTCGTTCGGGTGCGGGGGCTCGACGCGGATGTGCACCTGGGCGTCGCGCGCCGCGGTGGCCACGAGCGCCATCGCCTCCGACACGGCGGCCTGCAGCTCCACCGTCTCCGCGGTGAGCGGCATGCCGCCACTCTCGATGCGCGACAGGTCGAGCACGTCGTTGATCATCGCGAGCAGGTGGGCGCCGGCGCTCTCGATGTGCGCGAGCTTCTCCTGCTGGTCGCGGCTGAGCGCGCTGCCACCGTCCATCTGCAGCAGCTGCGCGAAACCCAGCACGGCGTTCAGCGGCGTGCGCAGCTCGTGGCTCATGCGCGAGAGGAACTCCGTCTTCGCGGCATTGGCACGCTCGGCGGCCTGCGCGGCGAGCAGCGCGGCCTGCGTCTGCTTGCGCGAGGTGATGTCCTCGATGACGCAGATGAAGTAGGCCGGCTGGCCGGCGCTGTCGCGCACAAGCGCCACGGTGAGCGACACCCACACCACGCCGCCGTTCGCGTGGCGGTAGCGTTTTTCGACCACGTAGCTGCGGGCCTCTCCGGCCAGCACGCGCTTGACCTGGTGCAGGTCGACGTTCATGTCCTCGGGCAGCGTCACGTCCGCGAAGCGCATGCCCAGCAGCTGGTCGCATTCGTAGCCGAGGATGTCGCACAGCCGCTGGTTGACGCGCAGGAAGAGGCCGTCCGGTGCCACGTGCGCGATGCCCACCGCCGCCATCTCGAAGGTGTTGCGCAGCCGCTCCTCGCTCTCGCGCAGCGCGTGCTCGGCAGCGCGCCGTGCCGCGTCCAGCTGTACCGCGTCGATGATGGCCGCGACGCTTGCGAACAGCGGCTGCAGGAAATCCACCAGGGGCTGGTCGTAGCCGCCCGCCCGATTGGCCAGGCCCACCATGCCCACCATCTCGCCGCCGTGAAAGAGCGGCACGCCGAGAAAGCACTCGAGCGGCGGGTGGCCGCCGGGCAGCGTGCCGCGGCGCGGGTCGTGCGCGGGGTCGTTGGCGATGACCGGCTGGCCGCTGGTGATGGCCGCACCGAAGAGCGTCGCGAGGTTGTGGAACTCGATCGGCTGGCCCTGCCGGTGACGCTGGAAGACGCCGCGCGTCTCCTCGTTCCAGCTGATGTCGGTGAGCACCAGCAGGCGCAGGAAGCGTTCTGGCGATTCGGCACCGACCACCTGGCCGATGAAGCCGTACCCGCTGCCGGTGAATTCGAGCAGGTCCGTGAGCAAGGGTTCGAAGATCTCGCGCGGCGCGGCGGCGCGGATGAATCGCGACTGCACCCGGCTGATGATGGCGCCGAGCTCGGGAAATGCGTTGGGGGCGATGTCGGACTTCAAGGGCAACGCGGACGGCAGGATGGTGTCAATGTGACACAGCATGACAGTATTGCAAGACTCAAGCCCTTACAGCGCGCTGGCTGGGTGCGACGCTGTTGCGCTGTTCGCGCGTGGCGTCCGCGCATGGCCACCGACGCTTGACTGGCGCTTGGCAAAGGGCGCGCCGCCCGAGGCCTTTCGGCCATGGGGCAAGTCCTCACCTTCGCGCGCGGTGGCTTGCCACACACTGCGTGGTCACGCTTGCCTCGCGAGAGCCGAATGATCCACGCCCATCGCCGAACGTTTCTTCTCACACTGGCCGCCGCGCCGCTGGCGCTGCGCGCCCAGGAGCGCTGGCCGAGCCGGCCGGTGCGCATCCTCGTGCCCTTTGCGCCCGGCGGCACCACCGACATCCTCGCCCGTGCGCTTGCGCCCGAACTCAGCCGCGCCTTCGGACAGCAGTTCATCGTCGACAACAAGCCAGGCGCCGGCGGCAACGTGGGCGCGGCAGAGATCGCCAAATCCGCGCCGGATGGCTACAACCTGCTCATGGGCACGGTGGGCACGCACGGCATCAACCAGTCGCTGTACCCGAAGATGCCCTTCGACCCGATCAAGGACTTCGCACCCATCACCCTGGTGGCGGGCGTGCCCAACGTGCTCGTCATCAACCCGGCCAAGGCCGAGGCGCTGAAGATCAACTCGGTGCCCGACCTCATCCGATATGCGAAGGCCAACCCTGGCAAGCTCAACATGGCGTCCAGCGGCAACGGCACGTCCATCCACCTGAGCGGCGAGCTCTTCAAGGCGATGACAGGGACCTTCATGGTGCACTTCCCGTACCGGGGCTCGGGGCCTGCGCTGCTGGACTTGATCGGCGGCACCATGGACGTGATGTTCGACAACCTGCCCTCGGCCATGCCGCAGATCAAGGCCGGCAAGCTGCGCGCCCTGGCCGTGACGAGCGCGCAGCGCAGCGCCGCCTTGCCCGATGTGCCGACCATTGCCGAAGCCGGGCCGGTGAAGGGCTTCGATGCGAGCTCGTGGTTCGGGCTGCTCGCGCCTGCGGGCACGCCGGCGGACATCATCAACCGCATCCAGCAGGAGACGGCCAAGGCGCTCGCGACACCGGTCTTGAAGGAGCGCCTGCTCGCGCAAGGCGCCATCCCAAGCGGCATGACGCCGGCGCAGTTCGCGGCCTACATCGCGGCGGAGACGAAGAAGTGGGCGCAGGTGGTGAAGGTGTCGGGGGCGAAGGTGGATTGAGCCTCGAGCGCATCAGCGGGCGGCGCGGCGACAATGGCGCCCACCGCATCCGCACTCAGTCCCATGCCAGCCCTCGCGCAGCCTGTCCGTGAATGGCGCGGCGTCAACGCCGAGATCTTTCATCACGAGATCGTTCCCCTGTATGAGCCGGCGGTGCTGCGCGCAGTCGCAGCGCACTGGCCTGCGGTGCAGGCCGCCTGCCGCTCGCCGGAGGATGGCGCGAAGTACCTTGCCGAGCGCGACAGCGGCACGCCCGTCGATGCGCTGCTGATGCGACCCGAGGAGCAGGGCCGCATCTTCTACCGCGAGGACATGTCCGGCTTCAACTTCGTGCGCAACCAGTTGCCGCTGACGCAGGTGCTCGAGCAGGTGTTCCGCTACGCATCCTTCGAGAATCCGCCACGCATTGCCGTGCAGAGCGCGCCGGTGCGCGAGTGCCTGCCCGGCTTCGAGCAGCACAACCGGCTCGATCTGGTGGATGCATCCGTCGCTCCGCGCATCTGGTTCGGCAACCGGGTGACCACACCGGCGCACTTCGACGAATCCGAGAACATTGCCTGCGTGATCGCGGGCCGGCGCAGGTTCACACTGTTTCCGCCCGAGCAGGTGGCCAACCTGTACGTCGGCCCACTGGACTTCGCGCCCACTGGAACGCCGATCAGCATGATGTCGCTGCACGAGCCGGACCTGCAGCGCTATCCGCGCTTCGCCGACGCGCTGGCTGCTGCAAGCTCCGCCGATCTCGAACCCGGCGACGCGATCTACATCCCGACGCTGTGGTGGCACCACGTCGAATCGCTGCTCCCGTTCAACGTGCTGGTGAACTACTGGTGGCGCCCGGCGGCGAACCTCGCGGGCAGCGCATCGGCACTGCCCGCGCTGCTGCATGCCATCCTCCAGTTCCGCCATCTTCCGCCCGAGCAGCGCAAGGCCTGGGGCGCCATCTTCCAGCACTTCGTGTTCAACGAGGGCGACCCGGCGGAGCACGTGCCGGCGGCGCGCAAAGGCGTGCTGGGTGAGATCTCCGAGGAGCGCGCCCGCCAGGTGCGCAACTTCATCGTGCAACAGCTGAAGTGACGCCTTCATCCGTCGTGTCTTCCCCAATGTCTCTCGCCATGTCTGCTGAAGCCGAACCCGCATCCGCCTGGGCCTCGCCGCGCCGCGCGCTTTCGATGCTCGCGTTGTGGCTGCTCGCCACGCTGGGCGTGCGCCCGCTGCTCCTGCCCGACGAAGGCCGCTATGCCAACGTCGCGCGGGACATGCTGCTGGGCGACGGGCTCACGCCGCTGATCAACGGGCTGCCGTTCTTCCACAAGCCGCCGCTCTTGTACTGGCTGGACATGGCCGCCATCTCGGTGGTGGGCGTGAACCAGTTCTCCGCGCGGTTCGGTGCCTTCGTCGGCGCCTGGGTGATGGGGGCGGCGCTCTTCCTCGCGGTGCGGCGATGGCAGGGTCCGCGCCCGGCGCTCGTCGCGCTGGCCGCGCTCGCGACGACGCCCTTCTTCTTCGTCGGCGGTCAGTACGCCAACCTCGACATGCTGGTCGGCGGCATGCTCACCGCAACCATCCTCGCTTTCGCACGGGCGGCGGAGGACGAGCGGCCGGAGCTGCGGTGGATCGCCGTGGCCTGGCTCTTCGCGGCCTTGTCGGTGCTCGCCAAGGGGCTCATCGGCATCGTGCTGCCTGCGTTCGTGCTCGCGCCGTGGCTGCTGGTGCAGGGGCGCTGGCGCACGGTGCTGCGGTTGATGCATCCGGCGGGCTGGGGGGTGTTCGCCGTGGTGGCGATGCCGTGGTTCGTGCTGATGCAGATGCGATACCCGGGCTTCTTCGACTACTTCATCGTCGAACAGCACTTCCGGCGTTTCGCGCTCACGACCTTCAACAACGTGCATCCGTGGTGGTTCTACATCGTCGCGCTGCCCGCGCTCACGCTGCCGTGGAGCCTGTGGCTGCCGGCGGCGTGGCGCGATCGATCACTGCGCGCGGATCGATCACGGATGGGGCTGTGCCTGTGGTGGATCGTCGTGATCGTCGGCTTCTTCTCGCTGCCGAGCTCGAAGCTCGTGGGCTACGTGCTGCCGGCGCTTGCGCCGTGGTGCCTGCTGCTGGCGATGGCGTCGATGCGCTTCGAGCGGCGGCGTGTGTTGACGCTCGGCGTGGGTGCGGCCGTGTGTCTCGTGGCGGTGGCAGCGCTGGCGATCAAGTCGCCGCATTCGTCCAAGCCGGTCGCGAAGGTGCTGGCGCAGCGCATCGCGCCCAATGACCGCGTGGTGTTCGTCGACGAGGTCTTCTTCGACCTGAGCTACTACGTGAAGCTCCCGCGCCCGGCGGTCGTTGCATCCGACTGGGCCAGCCCCGACATTCCGCGGCGCGACAACTGGCGCAAGGAGCTGTGGGACGCCGCGCGCTTCGACCCCGAGCAGGCGCGCAACGTGTTGTGGCCGATCGAGCGATTGCCGGAGCTGGCCTGCGGCGACACGGCAACTTGGTTCGTGATGCATCCGAACAACCTGCACCTGGTGGCCGGCGTGCCCGGCATCCAGCCTGTCGCCACTAACAAGGACGTGATGCTCATGCGCGCTCCCGGGCGGCGCTGCTGACGATGCGCCGATTCGTCCGCTATGCGATGGTCGGCGCAGTCGCGACCGCCGTGCACTACACCCTGCTGACCCTCGTCGTCGAGTGGCTGCACTGGCCCGCATGGTGGGGCTCGGGCCTCGGCGCGGTGGTCGGCGCGCAGGTCGCCTTCTTCGGAAATCGCGAGTTCACCTTCGCGCATGAAGGCGCGGTGTGGCCGGCGTGGGTGAAATTCCAGGGCACGGCGGTGGCGGGTGCACTGCTGGGCATGATGATCGTCGCGGGCGCGGTGTCGCTGGGCATCCACTACCTGGTGGGGCAGGTGGTCGCGACCTTGGCGAGTCTGCTGCTGACCTTTGCGATCAACCGCGTGTGGACGTTTTCCTGAAGCGGGTTACCAGACTCGGCCGAGCGTGACGCCCACAGCCCGCAGGTCGTCCATGAACGCACCGCTCGCCAGGTATTCGGCCTCCGGCCCTCGCGCATTGGCAATCGCATCGCCCGCGCCGTCCGCCGCGCCGGGGTGGCAGAACAGCAGCGCGCCTTCCTCGGGCACCGAGCGCAGCCAGCCCTGCATCCACTGCCGATACGAGCCCGGCACGAAGTCATAGACGCCGACGAGCACCGCGTTGTGGGCGATGCCGCGCCGCTTCAGTTCATCGCGCAATGCACGGCCACCGGTGCCGGCGATCAAGGCCCGCTTGATGGCGAAGCCCGGGCCGCGCACATCGCCGGTGTTGCGCACCGCGGGCATCGCCGGCCAGCGCATGACCGCATCGAGCACGACCCGGCGCACACCCGGCAGGTGATGCACATGCTGGTGCCCATCGACGAAGGCCGGCTCGCGGCCCAGCGCATCGACGAAGGCCAGGTGCTGCGCTTCGAATTCGGCGGCGATGGCATTCAACGGCAGCGCGCCCAGATGCGCCTTCGCGATCAGGCGCGGGAGCGCGGGGAAGGTCGGCCACACGCGCCTGAGCTGCTCGCTCAGCGGCTCACCTTCGCTCAGGTTGAAGTGCAAGCCCACGTCGACTGCGGCTGGCAGGCCGCCCAGCATCGGCGCCGTCGCCTGCCAGTGCGGCGCATTCACGAGGCACGACGTGGCGTTGAGCCGCCCTTGCATGGCCAAGTCCGCGATGCGCCGCGACACCCCCGGCGACATCCCGAAGTCGTCGGCGCACAGCGCCAGCGTCTTCATGCGATGCGTTCGACGTCGGGCGCGAGCGCGCCCTTGCCTGCTTCCGCGCCGATGACGTAGACCGGGCGCTGCTTGACCTCGTCGAAGATGCGGCCGACATACTCGCCGAGGATGCCGATGGACAGCAGCTGCACGCCGCTGAACAGCATCATCCCGGTGACGAGCGTGGCCCAGCCGGGCACGTCGTGGCCATGCACGAAATGCTCGACCACGATCCACGCCGCGAAGACCAGTGCACCGAGCGCGATGAACGCTCCCACCGCGCTCCACAGCCGCAGCGGCAGGTTGGTGAAGGCGGTGATGCCGGTGAAGGCCAGGCGCGCGAGCGACTTGATCGAGAAGCTGCTCTGCCCGGCCATGCGCTCGGACGGCAGGTAATCGATGATCTCGGTGCGAAAGCCCACCCAGGCGTACATGCCCTTCATGAAGCGGTTGCGCTCGGGCAGCGACTTGAGCGCATCCACCACCTTGCGGTCCATCAGGCGGAAGTCGCCCGCATCGACCGGGATCTGCACCGACGGGTTGGCGTTCACGAGCCGGTAGAAGAGCCAGGTACCCGCCCGCTTGGCGAAGGATTCGTCGGCGCGCGAAGTGCGGGCCGCGCACACCATGTCCGCGCCCTGCACCCAGGCATCGAGCATGCGCGGCAGCAAGGTGACCGGGTGCTGGCCGTCGGCGTCCATCAGCAGCACCGCCTCGCCCTGCGCATGGTCGATGCCGGCGGTGAGCGCGGCTTCCTTGCCGAAGTTGCGCGACAGGCGCAGGTAGCGCACGCCCGGCTGCACGAGGAAGGGCAGCATCACCTGCGTGGTGTTGTCGCGGCTGCCATCGTCCACGACGATGAGTTCCCAGCGTTCGGTAAGCGCCGCCAGTTGCCGGGAGACCTCGGCCACGACGACCGGCAGGTTCTCGGCCTCGTTGAAGGCCGGCATCACGCAGCTGATGGCGGGACGGGGGGAGCGGGGTGCGTCGATCATGCGGGCGTCGGGTCGGATGCGAGACTGTACGACGCGCGGAGCCCCACAATCATCACGACGATGCCGCACTTGACGATCTTCGATCCCGCCCGCTGGCGCGCCTACGCGCGCGGTCCGCTGCGCGACGATCTCGTCGCCGCCTGCGTCGTGAGCGTGCTGCTGATCCCGCAGAGCCTGGGCTACGCGCTGCTGGCCGGCCTGCCGCCTGAAGCGGGGCTGTATGCGAGCCTGCTGCCTCTCTTGGCCTATGCCGCCTTCGGTTCCAGCCCGGTGATCGGCGTCGGCCCGGTCGCGCTGCTCTCGTTGATGATCTCGCAGGCCGTGTCGCATGCCCCGGCCGGCGTGCCCCCTCATGTGGTGGCCATCGTGCTTGCCGCCGAGGTCGGCCTGCTGCTGGCGCTGGCGGCGTGGTGGCGGCTGCATGCGCTCGCGGCCCTGCTGAGCGTGCCGGTGCTGCATGGCTTCGAGACGGGCGCGGCGGTGGCCATCGGGCTCAGCCAGCTGCCCGTCCTGCTGGGCTCGACGGCACATGGCTCCAGCTTGCCGCAGCTGCTGGTGTCGTGGCGTGCCGCGGCCCTGCCGTGGTGGCCGCTCACGGCGCTGTATGGCGTGGTGGCGATGTTCGCGCTGTGGATGCTGCGGCGGCAGGCGGCGGTGTGGCTTGCCCATGTGATGCCCAAGGATCGCGCGCTGCTGCTGTCGCGCCTCGCGCCGCTCGTGGTGCTGGTGGTGGCCGTGTTCGCCGCGGTGCTCACGAACTCCGGCGATCGCGGCGTGGTCTCGGTCGGTGCGCTGCCCGCGCTCGAATGGCGGATGCATGCGGTGTCCTTCGACCTGGCTCTGTGGCAGGCGCTGCTCCCCGACGCCCTGCCCATCGCACTCGTGGCCTTCGTGAGCAGCCTTGTCGTTGCGGAGTCGATGTCTCGCCGCGAAGGCACGCCCATCAACCCGCGGCGCGAGCTGGCCGGCCTGGCGGCCGCGAACCTCGTGGCCGCCGTCAGTGCCGGCATGCCCGTGGCTGGCAGCTTCACGCGCAGCGTGGTCGCGCTCGATGCCGGCAGCCGCACGCGCATGGCCGGGGTGTTCACCGCGGTGCTCATGGGTGTCGCGGTGCTCGTCATCGGCCGGCCTCTCGCGCTGCTGCCCACGGCCGTGCTTGCGGCCACCATCGTCATCGCGTCGCTCGCGGTGTTCGACCTGAAGCCTTTCGGCGAAGCGTGGCGCTATGACCGCGCGGAAGCCGTGCTCATGACGCTCGTGGCCGTGCTCACGGTGCTGGTAGGCGTGGCGTGGGCGCTGGGCGTGGGCGTGGCGGCGTCCATCGGCTTGCTGCTGCAGCGCACGGCGCGACCGCACGTCGCGCTCATCGGCCGCGTGCCGGGCACGCAGCACTACCGCAATGCCGAGCGCTACGAGGTCGAGCTCACGCCGGGCGTGATGGCCCTGCGCATCGATGAGAGCCTGCTGTTCACCAATGCCCGGCAGCTGAGCGACGTGGTGGCGCAGCAGCTCGCCACCTATCCGCACACGAGGCGCGTCGTGCTGCAGATGTCGCCGGTGAATCACATCGACCTGAGCGGGCTGGCCGCCTTGCGTGCACTGCACGACATGCTGGCCTCGCGAGGGATTCGCCTCGACCTGAGCGAGGTGAAGGGCCCGGTGCTCGATGCCTTGAAAGCGGGCGAGTGGACGCGCTGGTTTGGCGGCGAGCTGTTTCTGAGCCATCACCATGCGATGGAGGCCGACGCCCTCACCCCAGCCCGCTCCCAGGGAGAGAGGGAGTGAGCCCGCCCTTCCTGCCAGGCATGCCCGTCTTTGCAATCGGCAGTCTCAAGTCGACCCGGCCTGCCCCCTCTCCCCCTGGGAGAGGGTCGGGGTGAGGGCCTCGGCGGTCCCCAACAACCGTGCCGCCAGCGCCAGCCCCGCCACCAGGTAGGCCAGCCCCGCCGGCGCCCACATCACCAGCCCGCCGAGCTGCTGATCGTCCAGCGCATCCCAGCCCATGCCCGCCGCCGTCGACAGGTAGCTCGGGTACCACACCACCGGCGAGAGCGCGAGCAGGGCACCGAGCGCACCAGTGTGCAGCATGGTGGTGAAAAGGTAGACCAGCGCCGTCCCCTGCGCCTGCCGGGACACCTGCCCGAGCGCCGCCCACCAGAACAGCAGCGCGCTCAGGAGAAAGCTGAGGTGCTGCCATGCATGCACCGTGTTGCTCCTGAGCGCCGCATCGAACCAGCCCGGCACGTGCCACAGCCACAGCGCCGCCGCGTGCAGCAGCCAGGCGGCCAGCGGCGCGGTCAGCACCTGCCAGGGCCGGCGCCACAGTGGATGATGAAAGGCCGCACCCACGCCGCGGCGCGCGGATGGCGGCAGCGCCCAGGCCCACACGCCCAGCGGCCGGCCCATCACCATCAGCGGCGCGACAACCGCCATCAGCAGCTCGTGCTGCACCATGTGGGCCGAGAAAAGCTGCGAGCCGAGGGCATCGAGCGGTGACACCAGCGCCACCACCAGGCACAGCCACCCGCCGATGAACGACAGCGCACGCGGCCACGAGATGCCGCGGCCCGCGCCTGCATGCGACCACAGGCGCGCGATGCCGAGCCCGTAGGCCGCGAGGCTCACGGCCAGGCAGGCGACGACCCACGGCTCGAAGCTCCAGTGCAGCGTGAACGTCGGCGTGGGCAACGCTTCGACGTCGTGCGCGAGCGCGGCAGACGCGCCGACCCAGGCGAGCGTGCCGACGGCGGCTGCCCGAATCACCCCGCGCACGGCGACAACACCCACTGCGGAATCCACAACGCGACGATCACCAGCGTGCTGAAGGCGCCGCACCCCACCGCCATGCGCGCCGCGAAATAGCGCCGCAGCTCCTGCGTGTCGGCGTCCACGTGCGGCTGGTCCAGGCCCTGCGCCGCCAGCGCCCGCGCCGTGCGCCACGCCATCAGCGTGAAGGCGAGCGTCAGCAGCGCGAAGGGCAGCGGCACCAGCTGGTGCCAGGCCTCGGCCTGCGCCTGGCAAGTGGGCGTGGACAGGGCATAGGCGACCGACTGTTCGGTCAGCGCCAGCAGCGGTGCAAGCAGCAAGGCGGGCCAGATCATCGCTGTGCTCCTTCGATGTGGATGCGGGCCGCCGCCGTCATGAAGGGCGCGCGCCCCAGTAGATCACCGCGTAGAGGGGCAGCCAGGTGAGCACGACGAAGTACCAGTACACCGCGCTCTCGCTCACGTCCACGTAGCGCCGGCCGTCCATCTTCTCGACGAAGGTGAGCACGGTCAGCACGGTGGTGTCGTAGAACTCGGTGGCCAGGTGCAGCGTGTGCAGGCCGAGCAGCGTCCACACGATGGAGCCGTAGGCGTTGTCGTCCCAGCGGCAGTTCAGCCCCGTGAACTCCAGCCAGCGCACGACGAGGAACGCCAGCGCGAACAGCACGCAGATGGACATCGCGACGCGCACGCCGCCGAGGTTCTCCTTCTCGGCCGCGCGCTTGGCCCATTCGTTGGGCAGCAGGCTCACCAGCAGGATGAGGGTGTTCAGCGTGCCCCAGCGCAGCTCGGGCGGCAGGCTGCTCATCGGCCAGGTGGTGGAATGGCTGCGCAGGTAGAAGTAGGTGGCGATGGCCAGCGCGAAGACGGTGCCCTCGATGGCCATCATGCCGGCCGTGCCCCACCACATCACGCTGCGGTGGCTGAAGCCGTAGCTCGGCAGCGCCGACACGTCCAGCGCCGCGCCGTGCAGTCGCACCTGCTCCTGGGCGGCCTGCAGGCGTTCGGCGGTCGTCGAGCGGCTCATGGCTTCTTCTCCAGCAGCAGGTCACGCTCGGTCTCGCCCGGCTTGGGCCAGAACCACAGGGTCAAGGTGATGGCCACCGGCACCGCGCCCCACACCACCGCCCAGGGCGTGAAGATGGAGCCGACGAAAAGCACGGTGGTGGCCAGTGCACTGGCGAACGGCCAGATGCTCGGCTGCGGCATGAGCAGCCGGTGGTCGGGCCGGGCGTCGAGCACGGTGGTGACCAGCACCTCGCGCTGGCCGATGGCGATGCCGCGCACCTGGCGCGGCTCGCCCTGCGCTTCCCACAGCGCTTCACGGCCATGCACGATGGGCAGCGCATCGAAGTTGGCGGCCGGCGGCGGCGAGGCGGTGGCCCATTCGAGCGTGCCCGCGCCCCAGGGGTTGTCGCCGGCAGGCTCGCCGTGCGTGCGGCTGCGCCACACGTTGATCATGAAGAGCAGCACCGACACCGCGATGGTCAGCGCGCCGATCGTGGCCAAGAGGTTCATGCCGTCCCAGCCCATGCCCGCCGGGTAGGTGTACACGCGCCGGGGCATGCCCTGCATGCCGAGGATGTGCATCGGGAAGAAGGCGGTGTTGAAGCCGATGAAGAAGAGCCAGAAGTTCCAGCGCCCGAGCCGCTCGCTCATCAGGCGGCCGGTGAACTTCGGGTACCAGTAGTAGACCGCGCCGAACAGCGGGAAGACCGCGCCGCCGATCAGCACGTAGTGCAGGTGCGCCACCACGAAGTAGGTGTCGTGCACCTGCAGGTCCAGCGGCACCATGCCGAGCATGATCCCGGTGAGCCCGCCCAGCACGAGGATGAAGAAGAAGGCCAGCACGAACAGCAGCGGCGTCTTGATGTTGAGCTTGCCGGTCCACAAGGTTGCGATCCAGCAGAAGATCTGCACCGCCGACGGGATCGCGATCATCAGGCTCATCGCGGTGAAGAAGCCCTTGCCGAGCTCCGGCAGGTTGGTCGCGAACATGTGGTGCACCCACAGCCCGAACGAGAGGAAGGCCGTGGCGATCAGCGACAGCACCATCACCGTGTAGCCGAACACCGGCCGCCGCGCGAAGGTCGCGATGATGGACGACATGAAGCCCAGGCCCGGGATGAAGATGAAGTACACCTCCGGGTGCCCGAAGAACCAGAACAGGTGCTGCCACAGCAGCGCGTCGCCGCCTTCGCCCGGGTTGTAGAAGTGCGTGCCGATGAGCCGGTCCATGATGAGCGCGGTGCTCGCGAGCATCACCGAGGGCATCGCGAACATCACCATGAACGACGTCACCAGCATCGCCCACACGAACAGCGGGATGCGGTTGAGCGTCATGCCCACCGCGCGCAGCTTGAAGACGGTGGTGACGAGCACCACCGCCGACAGCAGCCCCGACATCTCGGTGAAGGTGATGAGCTGCGCCCAGAAGTCCACCCGCTTGCCCGGCGAATAGTCGGGGCCGGCCAGCGGCACGTACGAGAACCACCCGGCGTCGGGCCCGATGTCCATCGCGAAGGCGACGTACAGCATCAGCCCGCCCATGAGGTAGATCCAGTAGGCGAAGGCGTTCATGCGCGGAAAGGCGATGCTGCGCGCGCCCACCATCAGCGGCACGAGGTAGCTGGCCATCGCCTGCATCACCGGCACGGCGAAGAGGAACATCATCGTCGTGCCGTGCATGGTGAAGACCTGGTTGTACAGGTCCGGCCCGAGCAGCGTGTTCTGCGGCTTGGCGAGCTGCATGCGCATCGCGGCGGCCAGCAACCCGCCCGCGACGAAGAAGCCGAAGGCGGTGACGATGAAGCGGATGCCGATGGTCTTGTGGTTCACGGCCGAGAACCAGCCGACGAGGCCCGGCGGGTCGCGCCAGGTGTCTTCGAGCGCCGCACGGTCGGCGTCGGTGGGCGGCACCTGGTTGGTGGCGGTCAGCAGCGCGTCGTTCATTGCAGGCTCCGCAGGTAGGCGACCAGCGCCTGCAGGTCGTCTTGCGAGAAGGCGTGCGAGGGCATGTTCACGCCCGGCTTGTGCGCCGCGGGGTTGCTGATCCACGACGCAAGGTTCTGCGGGTCGTTGGGCAGCGTGCCCGCGCCGATGGTCTTGCGGCTGGCGAGGTGGGTGAGGTCGGGCGCCTTCTGCGCCGAGGCCTCGGTGCCGCCGATCGCGTGGCACATCACGCAGGTCGCGCCCATGAAGACCTGCTGGCCGCGCAGCGCCGCCGCATCGCTCGGCACGGACGCCGGCTTGCGCTGCTGCTCGGCCCAGGCCTCGTACTGCGCCGGCGCGTCGGCGGTGACGGTGAAGGCCATCCATGCATGCTGCGCGCCGCAGAACTCGGCGCACTGCCCGCGGTAAACGCCGGGCTTGTCGGCCTGCAGCGTGAGCGTGGCGGTGCGGCCGGGGATGAGGTCCTTCTTGCCCGCGAGGTTGGGCACCCACAGGCTGTGGATCACGTCGTCGGAGGCGAGCGTCATGATCACCGGCCGCCCGACCGGGATGTGCAGCTCGTTGGCGATGTTGAACGTGCGCGACGGGTCCGCGTCGTCGTAGCGTGCCGACCACCACCACTGGTGCGCGGCGACCTCGATGTGCACCGCGTCGCGCAGCACGAGGCGCCCGAGCGCGCGGTCGGTCGCCACGCTTGCCACCAGCAGCACGACGAGGCCCAGCGCCGACAGCGCCACGGCCACGCCTACCGCTCGCACCGGACCGCGCTCGACCTTGACCAGCCCCGACACATCGGCCGGCGTTCTCGCATCGCCGCGCGGCGCCTTGAACAAGGCCCACACGAAGGCCACGAGGATGGCCGCGAACACGCCCGTACACGTCCACACCGCGAGGTGCCACAGCCTCAGGATGTGCTCGGCCTGCGGACCGGCGGTGTTCAGCATGTCCTGCATGTCAGCGGCTCTCCCGGGGTGTCTCGCGATCGCGCCGGCCTTCGGGCGGGCCCGAGCTCAGGCCGTCGCTGCGGCTGGGCGCGACGTCGGCCTTGAGCTGGCCGCTCATCGAACGCACGTAGGCGGCGATCTTCCAGGCCTGGTCTTCGGGAATGCGGCCCGCGAACGAGGGCATGCCGTTGGGGCGCCCCTGCAGGATGGTCGCGACGATCTGCGGCGCTTCATGGCCGTAGAGCCACTTGTCGTCCATCAGCGCCGGGCCGATGGAGCCGCCGCCCGCCGCATGGCAGCCGTTGCAGTTGTACCAGTGGTACAGGCGCTTGCCTTCGGCGACGTCGGTCGCGTTCTCCTCGTGCGGGTTGGTGGTGGCTGGCCGCATGAAGGCTTGCGCCGCACGCTCGGTCTGCGATGCGGCGGGACCGGGGCCCGCCTCGTACGCGGCGCTCGCGGCCGATGCCTTGGGCCCCGGCTGCAGCACGCTCATGCGCGTCGGGCCGGCGCCGCTCGCGGCGCTCGGCGGCGAGTTGTAGCGGCGCTGCTCGCGCTCGCACGCGGCGAGCGAGGCGAGGCACAGCAGCACGGCGAGTGCGTGGCGCATGCGATGCCGCATGGAATGGGTCATCGCGCCGCTCCCGCATCGGTGCGCGGCACCTGGTAGCTCGCGAGGATGGCATCGATGTCCGCGCGCCGCTTGTCGATCACCGCATCGAGCGCGTCCCGCAGGGCCTTGTCGCCGCGCCGCACGCCCATGGAGATCGCGAATTCGAAAGGCATGTGCAGCGCCGGCGGAGGCGTCGCGATGCTCACGTGCATCGGCCGCGCCGCCTGCTGCGCGAAGTAGCCGGCCTGGGGCCCCCAGATGAGCGCCGCGTCGATCTGCCCGCGAGCGAGCGCCTCCACCATGCGCTGCGCGGCAGGGCCGTCGCCATAGACGGTGAAGCCGGTGACGCGGTCCACCGCGCCGCGCTGAACCAGCGCATGGCCGGGCGGCGTCGCAGCCAGGTCGTTGCCCACCAGCTGCACGCCCACGCGAAGTGCCGAGATGCGTTCGTCGTCGAAGGTCTGCAAGGGCTTCGCATCGTCGGCGCGGGTGACGAAGACGTAGGTCGAGCGGTAGTAGGGTTTCGTCGGCAGCACCCGCTCGAAGCGCACGGGCACGCCGATGAACACATCGCACTCGTTCGCGCCCAGCGACTTGCGCACGAAGCCGCGGCGCAGCGGCATCCAGAAGTTCTTCAACGGCAGGTGCAGCTCGTCGGCCACGAGCTGGGCGATCCGGTTCTCGAAGCCGCTGCCATCCTCATGCGAGAACGGCAGGTTGTCCGGGTCGGCGCACACGCGCAGCTCAGCCGGCAGGCCGTCACCTTGCGCGGCCGGAGCGGCCAAGGGCGCGGCAAGGAGCAGCGCGAGCGCGAGCGGCGATGCCCGCCGCACGAACTCAAGGCAACGCGAAGACATACAGCATGCCTCCCTTGTCCGTCACCTTGGGCAGGTCCTTCATCACGGTGGCGAAGCCGCCGCCCGCCGTCGCATCACGCGGGTCCAGGCCGCCTGCCACGATCGCGCCGGCCCATCCGCCCACGCCCGACAGAACCGCCACATACTGCTTGCCGTCGGGCCCGCGGTACGACACCGGCTGGCCGATGATTCCCGAGCCGGTCTTGAACTGCCACAGCAGCTGGCCGCTCTTCGCGTCGATGGCCTTGAACCAGCCTTCCATGGTGCCGTAGAACACCACGTCGCCCGCGGTGGCGAGCGCGCCGCTCCACACCGGGAAGTTCTCCTTGATCGTCCAGGCCTTCTTGCGCGCCACCGGGTCCCAGGCGGTGAACTCGCCGCGGTGGCCGCCGGGGCCGGGCTTCATCTTCAGGTCGGCGCCGACGTAGGGCGTGCCGGCGATGTAGCTGACCTCGTAGGTCTCGGCGTCCTGGCACAGGTTCTGGTGCGGCACGTACAGCAGCTTCGTGCGAGGCGACCAGGCCGAGGGCTGCCAGTCCTTGCCGCCGGGCGCGGCGGGGCAGATGTCGCGCACCGCCTGGCCTGCCCGAGGTTCGGTCCTGGGGTTCACCTTCAGCTTGCCGGTCTGCAGGTCCACGCCGGTGCTGGTGGTGATGGTCACGTACGGGTCGGCCGACAGCACCTGGCCGCTCGCGCGGTCCAGCATGTACATGTAGCCGTTGCGGTCGGGGTGCAGCAGCACGCGCCGCGTCACGCCGCCGAGCGGCAGGTCGACCAGCACGTTCTCGTTCACGCCGTCGTAGTCGTGCAGGTCGTGCGGCGTCCATTGGTAGAACCACACCGCTTCGCCGGTGTCGGGGCGGCGCGCGAAGATGCCCGAGGTCCACTTGTTGTCGCCCGGACGCTGCTCCGGGTTCCAGGGGCCCGGGTTGCCGGTGCCGTAGAGCAGCAGATCCTGCTGCGTGTCGTACGAGATCCAGGCCCACACGTTGCCGCCGCCGATCTTCCACGCATCCGGCGGCCAGGTCTTGACGCCCAGGTCCGTGCCGCGGTCGGCGGCGTAGAAGGGCTTGAACGCGGCGCCGATGAGCACGTCCTTGTCCGGCCCGGTGCTGTAGGCCTTCCAGGTGATCTTGCCCGTGGCGGCGTCCAGCGCGACCAGCCAGCCGCGCACGCCCAGCTCGCCGCCGCTGTTGCCCACCAGCACCTTGCCCTTGACCACCAGCGGCGCCATGGTGATGGTTTCGCCATGGTTGATGTCGCCCAGCTTTGCGCGCCACAGCTCGCGGCCGCTCTCGGCATCGACGGCAACCGTCTGCGCGTCCAGCGTGGTGATGAAGACGCGTCCATCGGCATAGGCCGCGCCGCGGTTGACGAAGTCGCAGCAGGCCACGCCCTGCGCGCCGGCCTCGGGCTTGGGATCGAACTTCCACTTCACCGGAGCGCCGGGCTTGGACAAGTCCAATGCATAGAGCGTGTTCGGGTAGGGCGTGACGATGAACATCGTGTTGCCTGCCACGATGGGCGCCGCCTCGTGGCCGCGCACGACGCCGGTGGAGAAGGTGAAGGCGAGCTTGAGGTCTTTGGCGTTGCCGGCTGTGATCTGTTCGAGCGGGCTGAAGCGCGTGCTGGCATGGTCGTGCGCGGCCATCGGCCAGTCACCGTCGCCCGGTGCCGGCGCGGCCCGCGCCGCGCCGATGGCCATGCCGACGGCCAGTGCGATCAAAGCCTTGCTGCGCGAGCGGCGGTGCGTCATGGGTCTTCGAAGTGATGGCAGCGTGGATGAGCCGCCAGGGCAAGGCGCATGCCCTTTCACGGTGCATGCGCCCAGGGCGCTGCCTGGGCCCGACGTGGCGGATTGCAGGAAACTTTTACGCACCACACGACCGACGGCGCGCGCATGTTCATCGGCTGCTGCGTTGGCGCGCCTGGGCGCATCCACGGGCATGTCGGCTGCTTCGCCTCGACGTCGACAGGAGACCTGCCATGCCCCGACTCGTCCACGGCCGCATCACGCCCCGGATGCTGCACCTCACGTTCTTCGTCTTCTCCCTCATCGCCCTGTGGCTGCTCTCGCCGCACGTGCACGCCGGGCCGCGCGCCTACGTGCCCAACGAGAAGTCGGGCAATGTCAGCGTCATCGATACCGCCAACGATTCGGTCGTGGCCGCATGGACGCTGGGCGGCAAGCCGCGCGGCATCGCGGTGAGTGCCGATGGCCGGCGAGCGTTCGTGAGCGACCAGGCCAGCGGCGCACTGCTGGTCATCGACGCAGCCAGTGGCAAGGTGGAGCGACGCGTGGTGCTGGGCGCGTCGCCCGAAGGCGTCTATGCGTCCAACGATGGCCACTGGGTGGCGGCCACCAGCGAGACGGCGAATGCGGTACTGCTCGTGGATGCGCAGGGCGGCTCGGTCGTGGCGAGCATCACCACCGAAGGCAAGAACCCGGAGCATGCCGTCTTCAGCCCCGATGGCCGGTGGCTCTTCGTGAGCGCCGAGGAGGCGACGCAGATCGACGTCGTGGACGTGGCGGCGCGCAAGCAGGTCGCGTCGGTGCCGGTGGGCCGTCGCCCGCGGGGCATTGCCTTCACGCCCGACGGCAAGACGGCCTACGTCGCCTGCGAGCTCGACGGCATGGTCTACGCCATCGACGTGGCCACGCGCCAGGTGGCGGCACGCATCGCGGCGGGCAGCTTTGCCAACGGCGTGACGATGAACCCGAGCGGGCGCGAGGTGTATGTGTCCAACGGCCGCAGCGCGAGCGTGTCCATCATCGACGTGGCGCGCAACGAGGTGGTGGCGACGGTGCCGGTCGGCCAGCGGCCATGGAACATGGCGATCACGCCCGACGGAGCCAAGCTCTACGTGGCCGCGGGCCGCTCGAACGCGGTGTCGGTGATCGACACCGCCCGCCGCGAGAAGCTCACCGACATCGCCGTGGGTGAACTGCCCTGGGGTGTGGCGATCCACTGACGCGGCTGACAACTCGACGCGAAACGGGCGCGGACCCCATGCGATGATTCGCGCCATGTCGCTCGAAACCATCGAACTCGAAACCGGCCCCGCGCCCGCCGCCACCATCATCGTGCTGCACGGCCTGGGTGCCGACGGCAACGATTTCGTGCCCTTCGCGGACGAGATCGACCTGAGCGCCAAGGGCGACGTGCGCTGGGTCTTTCCGCATGCGCCGACGATGCCGGTGACCATCAACAACGGCTACGTCATGCGCGCCTGGTACGACATCCTCGGCATGGAACTCGTGCGCCGGGAGGACGAAGCCGGCCTGCGCCGCTCGATGGCGTCGGTGCATGCGCTCATCGACCGCGAGCGCTCGCGTGGCATCGCGGCGAACCGCATCGTGCTCGCCGGCTTCTCGCAGGGCTGCGCGATGACGCTGCTGGCGGGGCTGCGCTATCCGCAGCGCCTCGCCGGGCTGGTCGGCATGTCGGGCTACCTGCCGCTGGCCGCCACGCTGGCCACCGAGCGCGATGCGGCCAATGCCGACGTGCCCATCTTCATGGCGCACGGCCGCTTCGATCCGGTCGTGCCCTTCGAGCGCGGCGTGGCGTCCCGCGATGCGCTGGTTTCGCTCGGCCACGATGTGGAGTGGCACGAGTACCCGATGCAGCACTCGGTGTGCGCGCCTGAGATCGACGACCTGCGCGGGTGGCTGCTCAAGGTGCTGTGAAATACCGGACGGTGGCCGAGGTGAATTTCGCACAAACCCGCTGTTCAGATTCACCGCAAATCACACACCTGCTTACCTAAGCTTCCCTCGAGTCCGGGCCTCACCGGAACCGCAGAAGGGAAGCACCATGTTCGACTTCATCTCCCAAGACGGCGCCGCCAGCGCCATGCCGTTCGGCCAGGCCGCAGGCGTGCCCGGCATGGACGTGTCCATCCTCATGCGGGTGCTCGACGAGATCGACTACGGCGTGATGCTGGTCGATGCCAACGGTGCCATGCGCTATGCCAACCAGCTCGCGCTGCGCGAGACGCTGGGCGGCGGGCCGCTGCGCTTGTCCGGCGGCCGCGTGCATGCAGTCACCTCGAACGACCAGCACACGCTCGCCGCGGCCATCGCCGACGCACTGCGCGGACGCCGCCGGCTCTTTACCGCGGACTGCGTCAACGGCGCGCTGCCGGTGGCGGTGGTGCCCATGCATGGCGACGACGACGCACTCGCGCTCCTGGTGCTTGGCCGCCGCAGCGCCGCGGACACGCTGACGGTGGATTTCTATGCCCGCAGCAACGGCCTGACCCTGGCCGAATCAACGGTGCTCAAGCGCATCTGCGTGGGGCTCAAGCCCAAGGAGGTGGCGCGTGAACAAGGCGTGGCGATCTCCACCGTGCGCTCGCACATCTGCAGCATCCGCACCAAGACGCAGACGGGCAGCATCCGCGAGCTGCTGAACCGCATCGCCGTGCTGCCGCCGATCACGCCGGTCATCAAGGCGATGTCGGTGGAGCGCCACCCGGAGCCCTCGACGGCGCAGTGACCATCGCGCCGCGCCGGATGCCGGGCGCCCCAACGGGGAGCGCAAGTCGCTCCACTGCTCGCGCCCGTGTGTTTGGGGTTGCGCGGAGCGGCGCGCGCGTGCCCAATCGCTCGATGCGCGCGATCGATCCTGACAATGAACATGCCGTTGGCGATGCATCGCTTCCGGCGGCTTGGCGAACACTCGCCGCACGCGGCGTGCCGCGCCGCTTCGGCAAGGGCATGCTGCTGATTCAAGAGGGTGACCGCGACGACACGCTGTTCATCATCCTGTCGGGCCGCGTGCAGGCCTTCTCCAAGGACGATCGCGGCCGCGAGATCGTCTTCGGCGTCTATGGCCCGGGCGACTACCTCGGAGAGATGAGCCTGGATGGCGGGCCGCGCTCCGCCTCGGTGCGGGCGCTCGCGCCCACTCACTGCGTGACGGTGACGCGGCAGACGCTGCGCGAGCACATCGTCGCCAACCCGGAGTTCGCCTTCGAACTGCTGGACCGCGTCATCGGCCGCGCGCGGGCCGCCACCAAGACGGCGCGTGACATTGCCCTGCTCGACGTCTATGGCCGCGTCACGCAGCTGCTGGATGTGCTCGCGGTGGACCGCAGCGACGGCACGCGGGTGATCGAGGGCGGGCTCACGCACCGCGACATCGCCGCGCGCGTGGGCTGTTCGCGCGAGATGGTGAGCCGGCTCATGAAGGACCTGGAGACCGGCAAGTTCATCGCGCCGGGCGACGGCGGGACGGTGCTGCTGCGGCCGTTTCCTTCGGGGTGGTGACGGTATTGCTCAGCGCAGCCCGTCGTCGAAGCGCTGCGAGGGCTTGGCCGACCGCTCATACACCGGCAGCACCGCCGGCAGGTTGCTCTGGATTTCCTGAATGCGCGCCGTGCCGGCCGGGTGGGTGGACAGCCATTGCGGCGGGGCGCCCTTGCTGGCCTGGCCCATCTTCTCCCACAGCGTCACGCCGGCTCGCGGGTCGTAGCCGGCCCGCGAGGCGAGGTCCAGGCCCACCTTGTCGGCCTCGGATTCATCGCCGCGGCTGAACTTGAGCGTGAGCAGCTGGCCGCCCAGTCCCGCGAGGTAGCGGCCACCGTTGCCCAGGCCCAGCAGCGCCGCTCCGATCTCGATCGCGCCATTGGTCACCGCGCTCTTGCCCATTCGCTCACGGGCATGCTCGCGCAGGGCATGCGCGATCTCGTGGCCCATCACCATCGCGACTTCGTCGTCGGTGAGCTTGAGCTGGTCGAGGATGCCGTAGAAGAAGGCGATCTTGCCGCCCGGCATGCAGAAGGCATTCACCTCCTTCTTGCCGATCAGGTTCACTTCCCAGCGCCAGCTGGACGCGCGCGGCGTCGAGTGCAGGTTGGGGCTCGAGATGTGCGGGATGAGCCGTTGCGCAATGGCGCGAAGACGCACCACCTGCGGATGCGAATCGGGCGCGAGCGCCCGGTTGCGCGCGGCGTCCACGAGCATCTTTCGGTACTCGGTCGCGGCGGCGCTCTCGAGCTGCTCGGCCGACACCAGGCCGCTCAGCTGCGAGCGTTCGCCCACGTCGATGCCGTCGGCCAGTGCCAGCCCGGGCAGCGCCGCCGCGGCACCCGCACCGGCAACCAGCGCAGTGAATCGCCGCCGCGAATGCAGCGGGCACGAGCAGCCCCACTGATGCATCTGCAGCGAAGGGTCGGAAACGTAGTCGGTGTTGAAGTCGGAGTTCATGTCGCGTGAAAGCAGGCGGCCGGTGGCCAGCCCCAAGATGATGCCGCGGGAAGAAGATTCAATCGTCGACGGGCGCGGCGTCCGGGTCAACCTCGAGCGCGCGCACGGGGGCTCGCAACCACCACAACATCACGAGTGCAGGCAGCGCGAGAGCGGTGGAGATGATGAAAAACGTCGGCCAGCCGATGGATTCAGCCAGCACGCCCGCCAGCGGCCCCACCCACACCCGGCCCACCGACGCGAAGGCCGACAGCAGCGCGAACTGCGTGGCGGTGAAGCGCTGGTTGCACAGGCTCATGAGGAAGGCGAGGAAGGCGGCCGTGCCCATGCCGCCCGACAGGTTTTCGGCGGCGATCACGAGCAGCAGGCCGCCATCGACCGGTGTGGGCTGCGCAAGCTTGACGAAGCCCCAGTCGAAGGCCGGCAGCACCAGCCCGGGCAAGAGGCCCTGGCCTTCGACGGCGAGCCACCAGAAGCCGAGGTTGCTGAGCATCTGCAAGATGCCGAAGATCATCAACGAGCGCCAAAGACCCAGGCGCAGCATCAGCACGCCGCCCACCAGTGCGCCGCCGATGGACAGCCAGATGCCCAGGATCTTGTTGACCACGCCCACCTCGGCGAGGCTGAAGTGCATGCCCTGCAGCAGGAAGGGCGTCATCAGCGAGCCGGCGAAGGCATCCCCCAGCTTGAACAGCACGATGAAGGCGAGGAAGGGCCAGGCGCCGTCTTGCACGAAGTAGCTGCGCAGCCCGCCGAGCAGCGTCTCGAAGCGCGCCTTCTGCGCGGCGAAGGCAGCCAGCGGCAACGTGAAGACCAAGCCGAGCATCAGCGCGAGCAGGTCGACCCACTTCTGCTGCAAGGCCGCGGGCATGCTGGAGCCCGCGAAGAAGGGCATGAGCATGGCCGATGCGGCCGAGGGCGCGAGCCATTCGCTGAGCTTGAAGCCGATTCCCACGGCCACCAGCACCGCGATGAATCCGATGAGGTCCTGCCGCGCCACGCTCGTGGGCTGCTGTGCATGCGCAATGCGCGGCAGGAAGACGACGGTCACCGCCGCCGCGCCCACCATCAGCCAGCCCATGAAGCGGTAGATCTCGGGCCAGGTCCATGCGCCGCCCTGGTTCGGGTCGGCCCAGATGAAGGCGATGCCGCCGGACAGGATCATCGCCATGCGGTAGCCCATCACGTACAGCGAGGAGCCGAGGCCACGCTCGTTGGGCGCGAGCAGGTTGGTGCGGTAGGCATCGACCGCCACGTCCTGCGATGCCGAGACGAAGGCGGTGAGTGCCGCCAGCATTGCGAAGGCGTGCGTGGCGTGGCTGGGCGAGGTGGTGGACAGCCACCACAGCACCACCGCGAGCAGCAGTTGCGTGAGCGCGATCCAGCCGCGCCGCCGCCCGAGCCAGGGCAGCTCGAAGCGGTCCATGAGCGGCGCCCACAGGAACTTGAAGGTGTAGGGCAGGCCGACGATGCTCAGCAGGCCGATGGTCGCGATGCCCACGCCCTCGGCGGTGAGCCATGCCTGCATCGCCTGGCCTGTGAGCGCGAGCGGCAGGCCGGAGGCAAAGCCCAGCAGCGTGACGACGACGAGCCGGTGAAGCGCCGCAAGACGAAAACGCGACGGCGGCGCGTCACGCGGAGTCGAAAGGGTCATGCAGCCATTCTAGGCACCGCTGTCGAGGGCTTCTCGCCCTGCCACAGGACGAGGCCGGGGTCTTGCGCCCACGCCTCGGCCATCGTGCCGTAACGGTCTTCCATCGGCTGGCGCTTGAGCTTGAGCGTGGGCGTGAGCATGCCGTTCTCGATGGTCCAGGGGTCGGTCGTGAGCACGAGCTTGGCCAGGCGCTCGTGGTGTTCGAGCTTGGCGTTCACCGTCTTCACGAGCTGGTTCATGGCCGCTTCCACGGCCTCGCGCGGCTGCGACTTGCCGATGTCCGACAGCACCGCGACGGCCACCGGCTGCGGCAGGCCGCTGCCCATCACGCAGACCTGCTCGAGCAGGTTGTTCTCCATCAGCAGGCTCTCGATGGGTGCGGGCGAGACGAACTTGCCCTTGCCCGTCTTGAACTGCTCGCGCACGCGGCCGACGATGCGCAAGGCGCCGTCGGCCGAGATCTCGCCCAGGTCGCCGCTGCGGTAGAAGCCGTCGGGCGTGATCACCTCGGCCGTCTTCTCGGGCTCGCGGTAGTAGCCGTCCATCAGCGCCGGCGTGCGCAGCAGCACCTCGCCGGCCGCGCCGCCGTTGAGCGCGCCGTCGCCGAGCTTGATCTCCACCGTGTCGTAGGGCAGGCCCACGCTGCCGGCACGCGCGCCCCC
Organism: uncultured Comamonadaceae bacterium; assembly: GCA_966211955.1. Taxonomy (GTDB): domain Bacteria; phylum Pseudomonadota; class Gammaproteobacteria; order Burkholderiales; family Burkholderiaceae_C; genus Albitalea. The sequence continues at coordinate 248,165 of CBIHOF010000006.1, forward strand.
GCGGGCGGTGGTGGTGCCCTGGCCGAAGGTCTCGGTCATGCCGTAGACCTCGCAGATGCTGATGCCCAGGCGGGCATACCAGTCGAGCAGCGACGGCGAGATGGGCGCCGCGCCGCTCGCGATGACGCGTGCCTTCGCCAGGCCCAGCGCTGCGCGGATCTTCTTCTTCACCAGGCCCGAGATGATCGGAATCGACAGCAGCCGGTCCAGCTTGGCCTGCGGCATCTTCGAGAGCACGCCCATCTGGAAGCGCGTCCACAGCCGCGGCACGGCAAAGAAGGCGGTGGGCTGCGCGACCTGCAGGTCGGCAGCGAAGCTGTCCAGCGACTCGACGAAAAACAGCGTCATGCCGGTGTAGACGCTGCCCATCTCCACCAGCGCGCGCTCGGCCACGTGCGACATCGGCAGGTACGAGAGATAGCGATCACGCTCGTCGAACTTGAACAGCCGCATGCCCGCCGAGATGCCGGCCTCGATGTGACGGAAGCGCGTCACCACGCCCTTCGGATTCCCGGTCGTGCCGGAGGTGTACATGATGCTCGCGATGTCATCGATGGCCGGCAGCTTGTCGAGCGGCAGCGGTTGGTGTGCCTTGACGATGGCATCCCAGTCATCGCCCGCGAGCTTCTGCGGATACGGAAAACTGATGCGCGGCAGCCCGGCCGGCAAGCCCATTTCCGCGCGCTCAGGCTCGTCGAGCTTGCCCGTGAACACGAGCACCGCGGCGCTGTGTTCGAGCACGTAGCGCGTGACCTCGGCCGACTGGTTCTGATACATCGGCACACTCACGTGACCGGCCATGAGGACGGCCATGTCCGCCAGCACCCAGTGCGCACAGTTCTTCGACAGGATGCCGATGCGGCTGCCGCGCGGGAAGTTCATGGCCGCGATGGCGCCCGCCATGCGGCGCGTCTCGTCCAGCGCCTGCGCCCAGGTCCAGGTGCGCCACTGCCGGTTGAGCGGCTGCTGCAGGTAGATGGCGTCGGGATGCTTCTTCGCCTGGGCGATGAAGGCATCCACACAGGTGATGGCTTGGGCTTGCGGCATGACGGCTTCCGGCAGTGGGATCAGCCCAGTGTCCGCGCGCTGTCAAGGCCCGTCGATCAGGATGTTCGCGGGGTGGACTCCGTGGTCAAGGGTTTGGCGCCGGCGGGGTAGGTGTCCGCCGGTTCAGACAAAATCGCCTCACTTCAAAGAAAGAGGGAGAGAAGAATGAGGCAGGTTTGCCGGTGGTTGAGTTGTGCCTTGGAGATGTGTTTGTTTGCGATGAGCCTGCTGGCGTTGGCACAGCAGACGGCAACGGCCGCCGCGTCAACGCCGCCGTTTCATCTCGTCGCGCCCGTGGACAAATTTCCGCAGCCTGACTATTTTTTACATGCCCTGAAGCACACAAAGTTCCAACCGGAAGGTCGCTTCAAGACGCTCAAGCTGACCTCGTCGCTTCAACCGGACCTTCTTGTTCTCCCGGTTCAGTCACAAGCGTTCGGTTGGACTCCGGCATTTGCTGCGTTGGTGGCAGCCCAGCTTGATCACGAGCTGTCGGTCCGCGGCGTGAATGCCAATCGGCAGACCGACCTGTTTGACGTGGACGGTCCGTACGTCCGACGCTTCGATGAAGCGGACATCCAATCGTTTGCCGGGCTGTACCCGAAGGCAAGCGTCCTGGCGCTCTACATCGGACGAGATGCCGTTGGCAAGGTTTTCATCACCATGACGCTGAAGCGGGGAGAGCAGCAGTCCGTGGTCCATCGGACATTGCCCGACCAGGCCGCAGCGCCAGCAGTCCTCGCCAGCATGGTCGCGACCTTTCCGCCGATGCTGTCCGAATTGAAGCTCGGCCGGACGAGCCCTGAGGTCTCGGCCCGTCGTCAGACCTGCGATATGCAGGATTGGCGTCTGCCAGACCCTTCGCCTGCCGACGATGCGGCGCAGCGGGCATGCAGGGCGTTGATTCTCGGCACACTGCTGCCGGAACTGGACCGAGCTTCATGGCAGTATCCAAGTTTGTTGACGCCGGCCAAGCTGGCGTGGCTGGCGCAAGCCTACGCAGAGGCTCCTGCCCTCGCGGTGCACATTTCGTCGGCAATCCAATCGCTGGCATGGGCGCAACTCGGTTTGGATCCCACCAAGGGCCCGGTGCCGTCCGCCGTGGATGATCCGGTGGTGCAACCGTTGACACGGCTGGTCTTCGCTCGTTCGGCCATTTCGACGTCGCCTGTGAAATCTCCAGACGATGCCGTGCAAGCCGCTGCCGCCGAGGCGGCGCGGGAGCTTCCCCCTTTTGCAGCCGCTGTCTTCATGGAGCGTGCCCGGTACGACGAGGATTTCAGGCGCGTTGACCTGTGCGCGATCGAACTGAAGCTGCCCTGGATGCGTTTGCCCAATGAATGCACAGGGATGGAAGAGATGAAGGAATCCAGGCGCCAGGTTGCGGCCACCTATGGCGAGCGGGCACTCGTGGAGGAATGGCGGGTGGCCAAGGGCTACAAGGCGCTGTTGATCGAAGGAGTGTTCCGAGGTGCCCCAGCGGCAAGGCAGGCCGTCATTGACCGCATGCCCGCGCGGGTGGCAGCACAGCCGTTCATCCGTCAGCTGAAATTTTCCACGGAACGGTTCGATGAAGCGACTGGATCCTTTGACGAACTGGTGGCCCGAGCAAGTGCTGCGGTGCACGATGCCGTTCAGTCATTGGTCGACTCGCAGCGGTCGGGTAGCGCCCGCATGATGAAGTTCTCGGTATCGGCCGGCCAGTGGACAGCCAACAAGGTCTTGTCAGAGCAGCGGACCATTCGCGACGACGGTTCGGCCGAGCGTCGTCTCGTCAACGTCCTGAATCTGGACGGATTCAGCCTCCACTTTCCAAACTGTTGCCGACTGCCCGCCAGTTCCGGCCTGGAGTTCCTGCTTGATTCTTACGCTGGTACACCGATTGCGGTGACCTCGAGGGGTATACGAATCCTTAGCAACGATTCACCCAGTCCGGAACCCCAAGGGGCAATGATCCAGCCACTACTGCCGCACTTCGAGCGACCGCGCGAGTCCAGATCCGGATCGAGTTTGACGGAGGAGGAAGAGGCGCTTGCTGACATGCCTGAGAACATGGCTTTGCGGGTGGAAGTGGCCCTTGAGCGGATGAAGTCAGGTCAGACGGTGGAAGCGGCGCGCAAGCTTATCGACCAGCGCGCCGACGATCGTCGGACAGGCTATGCGATTTCGGAGTCGAACAGCTGGGCTTTTCCTGCCCACGCTTTCTTCTTTGCTGGCGAATTGCCGGCGGCACGCATCTACTACGCAAAGGTTGCGCGAATCGGGACGTCCAGTGACTCCGATCTGCACGCGCGTGTTCGGATTCCGATGATCGATGGTGATGTCAAGACAGCCATGGAGCGAACCGAGGAACGGCTGGATCGATATGAAAATGATTTTGCACGTCGAGACCTGGCCGGGCTGAGATTCCTTCTCGGCCAAAGCGAGCGGGCGTGGGCGGCATTGACGCCACGGTTGTCGCAAAGCGGTCAGTTGGAGTTGTGGATGGGTGCGGAGGTCGGACATCGCATGCGAGGGGCCAGCATGCGGGAGGTCAAGGAATGGATATCTCGTTCCGGATACGGCAATGCACGCGTGTCCGGACTGAACGTTGGATCGGTATTCCTCGGACGCTACATCACTGATGACCGAGTCCCTTCCGAGGAGGAGCTGGCGCTGCTGGATGCCGAAGTGTCGGGCGCAGCCGCTTCTGGCAACGTGCTGCGTGCGCATGCACGACTTCAGCGACTGGCCTTTGAGCAACACGTCGACGAGGCTGCCATCCGGGAAGTGCGTGATTTGATCGCCACGTCATGGCCGCGAAGCTCGAGATCCATCCTGAAACCACTCTATGCGTGGTCAGCTTGGAGGGCGAGCGGGGGTAAGGATCCGGCGCTCGACGGAATGACCGAGGCCACGCTCGAGTCAGATCTCGACGCTTTGCTCTCCAAGGGCATGATTCTTGGCCTGAAAGGGGATGTGTCAGCGTCCGCGACATATCTCCGAGCTGCAAGGATTGAGCTGTCGCAACTTGCCATAGGACAGTTGAACAGCGACCTTCGTTCTGCGGAGTACGCGGTAGCTTTGTGTGCGTACTTGCTCTACTCCCATACTGGCGATCCTCGCTACCGCGAGGAAGCCTTGACGATGGCACACGCATATCAACGGATATTCCCGTTCCTGGCTTGGCCATACGCGCTGGATGCCCTGTTGTCGCCGCCTGGTGCGTCGAGGTCACTGGCGGCATGCCGTGCGCGCTACCTGGATCCGCGGTCTCGGTTCTTGTCGTTGGTGTCCTTGCCCAAGCAAGCCTGTCGCAAGAACCTTTGGTGATTTCCTGAGCGCAGCTATATCGTCTGCGTCATAGTGAAAAGTCGTAGTCGATCACCAGCGGCGCGTGGTCCGAAAAGCGCTGCTCGAGGTAGATGTGTTCCTTCTTCGCCGTCGCCGCGATCGCGGGCGTGGCCAGGTGGTAATCCAACCGCCAGCCCACGTTCTTCGCCCAGGCCTGGCCGCGGTTGCTCCACCAGGTGTATTGCTCGGGGTGCGGGTTGAGCGTGCGAAAGACGTCCACCAGGCCGATCTCCTCGAGCGCGTGCGTCATCCAGGCGCGCTCCTCGGGCAGGAAGCCGCTGTTCTTCTGGTTGCCGCGC
>CBIHOF010000007.1:0-252171 GCA_966211955.1 uncultured Comamonadaceae bacterium
TTCGATCCTCCTCCTCTCCACCAACTGCACGTCCGAAGGCATCCGACTCGATCTTTCGATGCCAAGAGAAATCCGGAAAGCCCTTGAGAATCAAAGCTCTAGGGCTTTTTTCTTGTCCCGGATCGTCCAAGGCCATCTCGCGGTCTCCGAGTTCACATTGCAGTGACAGGCGCAGTAATTCCAGAATTTGGCGCATTGCTGCGAGCGAGCTACTGCATGGCGCGCCACCTCATCCCATCAAACACGACCATCAAGGCCGTCAAGCCTGGTGACGGTCGCCGCCGGCTCAGCGACGGGGCCGCTTGTATCTCTTGTTGTTCGTCAACGGTGGCTCGCACGGTTGGCGCTTTGACTACACCCTCGCTGGACGCCGCAAGACGCTCAGCCTTGGCCCCTACCCGAAGGTGAGTCTCAGCACCGCCAGGAAGAAGGCCGAGGACGCACGCACCTTGGTCGCAGAAGGTGTAGACCCAAGCGACGCGCGCAAACAAGTTCGAAGCGCGACTGCGAGACAGCGTGATGCCCATGAACGCGCCTTGGCCGGCTTGCCGCCAATCGATTCGTCCGAAGCCGTGGCGCGCGAGTGGTACGCCAAGAACGAGCCCACTTGGGCACCCTCGCACGCAGAGAAGATCATTCGAAGGCTCGAGCGAGATGTGTTCCCCTGGATCGGAGCACGCACCATCGCATCCATCCGGCCGGCAGACTTGCTCGCGCTGCTCAAGCGAGTCGAAGCTCGCGGAGCTATCGAGACCACGCATCGGGTCCACCAAAACTGCGGGCAAGTGTTTCGGTACGCGGTCGCAAGCCGCCGTTGGGGAGCGCGTATTGCATCCACGCAGAGATGACCTACCAGCGCGAGGCGGCAGCTTGATCGAATCGTTGTCCCGGAGACTCTGGGGACGAAGACAGAGGACTCATGCGCTTCTGACGAACCTGATCGCCGCCGGTCGGTCGGTTCGGCGGGTCGCGGCTGAGGCAAGTGCACGCCCATGCCGAGTGGCTGCTCAAGTTCCGCGTCAGAAAGAAGCGAATCGCCCCTTCACCGGCCCGTGGTCGGGGTCGTTCGTAGGCCACGTCCAGCCTCCGAACCGGGTCTCTCGGTAGTCGGCATAGGCTTGGCGAATCTCGTCGAGCGAATTCATCACAAAGGGCCCGTGCTGAACGATGGGCTCCGCCAGCGGCCGGCCTTGCAGCAACAGAATCTCGGCTTCCGTTGATCCGTTGGCCAGTTCGACTGCAGTCGAGCAGTCGACTTCAATGGCGTACCCCGCACCGACGCTCGCGCCGTCGATGGTCAAGGTCGAACCGCTGAAGAACAACAGTTGCCTTCGCGTCGCCTTGCCTGCCGCGGGCGGCAGTCGCCACTTTGCGCCGGGCGCCATCTTGACCGTCCAGATGGCCAAGTCCGAGTCCGGGTCAGCGCCCCAAGACCCTGCGGGCGGAGGCGGGGGAGTCTTCCCGTCAATGCCATGAGGCGTACCGACAATGCAGGTCACCTCAGTGTCGCCGCTGGCGCTCGCCACAACATGCCGCGGAATGTCCTTAGCCCAGAACATCGTGAAGGTCGGAGCGACCATCTTGTTGCGGGCCGGAAGGTTGAGCCACACCTGGAACAACTCCAAGGTGTTCGGCTTGACGGGGTCCAGCAAGGGAAACATTTCGGCGTGAACGACGCCCCTGCCCGCGGTCAGCCACTGCACGTCGCCCGCTCCGTATCGGGCGCTCGCGCCCAGTGAGTCCGAGTGGTCGACCACGCCTTGGCGAACGATGGTGATGGTCTCGAAGCCGCGATGCGGGTGGGCAGGGAAGCCGGGTACGGTCTGCCCAAAGTACATCCGCCAATCTTTCCCGGCAGCCGCGTCGTTGAGCAGAGGAACGTCGGGGCCTAAGCTGGCGTTTCCCGGCGGATAGTGGTCAAGGTGATGCGCGCAGACGAGGAACGGGTCGATGGTCTCCCAGGGCGTCCCGAGTCGAGCGACGTTGATGATGGAGCTGGTCATGGTGTGTCTTCAGAGGCCTGGTAAAGCGCGCTCAGTTGCCGAGCTTGATGAAGTTGTGCAGAACCAGCGGCCCACGGAAACGCAGCAGATTGCCGCCCTCGTCAATTCGGCCGAGGGTGATGGCGGCAAACCCCAGTGAACCCACCAAGGACGCCACCTCGGAGTTCGCGTCGTCGTGGTTTCCCGCGACGAACATCACGCGCCTGCCACCACTCTCGTGAGGGTCGCTTGCCAGCAAAGCGGCGGGCAGTTGATTGAAGGTCTTGACGACCTTCGCGCCGGGCAACGAGCGAGCCACGAAGTCGCTGGACTGGAGTCCACCAAGCGGCGCCAGGCTGGGCTCGCGAAAGTTCATGGCGTCAATGACAACCTTTCCACGCCAGTCCGCGATGGCTCGAGCCACTTCCTGATGTGCCGCGAAAGGCACGGCCAGGATGATGATGTCCGCAGCCAAGGCGTCTTGCAGCGACCCCGCGAGGACAACATCCGGGCCGAGTTCCAGCGCGAGCGCAGCGAGGGACGCAGGGCCACGCGTGTTGGCAATGGTCACGGGGACACCACTGCGCGCGAACCTCTGCGCGAGAGCCTTTCCGACATGGCCCGTGCCGACGATGGAGTAGTTCATGCTGGTATATCCAGTTCGCGGACATGCTTGCCGCACGGGCTGCAGGTTCAGCCTTGCTTGATGAGGTTCTGAAGAATCAGCGGGCCGCCCATGCCAATCAGCATTCCCCCTTCACTGACCTTGCCAAGCATGACCGGAGCGAAGCCCAGGTCGCCCACGAGCTTGGCCATCGAAGCCTGCGCTTCCTCGTCGTTGCTCGACACGAACATGACGCGGCGCCCGTTGTTGGCAGCGGGGTCTTGCGCCAGCAGCTTCGCCGGCAGTTGGTTCAGCGTCTTGACAACTTTGGCACCCGGAAAGGCCGAGGCAACCACGTCCGTAGAGGCACGTCCCGCGAGTTCCTCCGGCGAGATGCCGTAAGTGTTCATCGCGTCCACGACGACCTTGCCCGCCCAGCTCGAGAGCACGCGGGCGACAGTGGTGTGGGCGCGGAACGGGACCGCGAGGATGACAACGTTCGCCTTGAGCGCTTCTTCCAGTGTCAGCGGAACGACCTTGTCGCCGAGTTCCTTGGCAAGCGGCGCTATGGAGTCGGGCCCGCGCGTATTGGCGATGCCGACGGTGATGCCGCTGCGGGCGAATTGACGAGCCAGGGCGGTGCCGACGTTGCCAGAGCCGATGATGGAGTAAGTCATGGTGAATTCCTTAAAGGTAGATTGGGGTTGAGAGGTGTGAGTCGCCGACCAGTCAGTCACGAGTGAAGCCGCATACGCCAGCTTCAGGTGGGTGAGACACGACGCGGCCGGGCGTCCGTCGTGCTGGTGCATTCGCTACTGCTGCATGGCAAGTCCGAGCGTGTGGCCCATGAGCAACTGCTTGGTTCGCAGGTACGCCTCGTTCTCGGCGTGGGGTGTCGATGTGAGCGGCACCCGCTCCAGGATTTGCAGACCGAAGTCGGCGATGCCGTCGTACTTGCGTTGGTTGTTTGTCATCAGACGCATCCTCGAGATACCAAGGTCGCGAAGGATTTGCGCGCCGACCGCATAGTCGCGGCCGTCGACCGGAAGGCCCAGGCGCACATTGGCCTCGATGGTGTCGGCGCCTTGGTCCTGAAGCTCGTAGGCACGCAGCTTTTGCAGCAACCCGATGCCACGGCCCTCGTGGCCGCGCAGGTAGACGATGACACCGCGGCCTTCTTGTGCGACCCGCTGCATGGCCGCGTCCAACTGGGTCTTGCAATCACAGCGAAGGGAGCCGAAGACCTCGCTTGTCAGGCACTCCGAGTGAACACGCACAAGCGGAGCCTGGCCGCCAGTGACGTCCCCCATCAGAAGCGCCAGCTGTTCCTTGCCGGTTTGCAGTTCGCGGTACCCGACGAGCTTGAAGACACCGAAAGGTGTCGGCATGCGGGCGCTGGACACGCGCTCGACGAGTCGTTCGGTGCGACGTCGATAGGCGACGAGGTCCTTGATGGTGATGATGGGGATTCCATGCGTGCGGGCGAAGTCCTGCAACTGAGGCCGCCTTGCCATCGTGCCGTCGTCGTTGACGATTTCCACCAAAGCGCCGCCGGACCGCAGCCCTGCCAGACGAGTCAGGTCGACAGCTGCCTCCGTATGACCCGCCCGGGTCAGGACGCCGCCAGCGGCAGCCCGCAACGGAAACACATGGCCCGGTCGATTGAAGTCGTTCGCCTGTGCAGTGGGGTCGACCAACGCCCGAATGGTCGCGGCGCGGTCAGCAGCCGAGATGCCCGTCGTGGAGCCGTGGCGGTAGTCGACCGTCACGGTGTATGCCGTGGCCAGGGACTCGGTGTTGCGCGCGACCATGAGCGGAAGGTTCAGCGCGTCGAGCCGCTCGCCGGGCAAGCCCACGCAAATGACGCCACTGCTGTGTCGAACCATGAACGCGAGCCGCTCTGGTGTGGCGTGCTCGGCGGCCAGAATCAAGTCGCCCTCGTTCTCGCGGTCGTCGTCATCGACGACGACGACCATTCGACCCTGCACAAGGGCAGCCAGGGCGTCCTCAATCCGGTTCGACTTCATCGCGTTATCCCACAGTGACGGGTTTCAGGCTCGCCGAGATGCTCGCGCTGGACGGTTAGGCCGCGATGGCCGCGATGTCTTCCAAGGCGTGGGCGATGGCGGCTTCCTTGGCCTCGGGGCCGAACGCGATGCCTTCGGCGCGCAAGACCTGAACGTCGGTCACGCCCAGGAAGGCCAGCAAGCCGATGAGGTAGCTCTCTTGGTGTTCGAACGCCGCAGCCGGGCTGCCGGCCGAGTACACGCCGCCACGCGCGGATGCGATGAAGGCCTTCTTGCCCTTGAGCAGGCCCTCGGGTCCGGTCGCGGTGTACTGGAAGGTCTTGCCGGCCACGGCGACGCGGTCAATCCAGGCCTTCAGCGGCGTCGGAATCGAGAGGTTGTACATGGGAGCGCCGATGACGATGACGTCCGCGGCGAAGAGCTCGTCCATGTAGGCATTGCCCTTGACCAGGTCGTCGTTGAGGGTCGCGTCGTCACTGGTGGCACCCATGCGTGCGGCCATGTGGGCGCCCGTGAGGTGCAGCGCCGGGTCGGCCGCCAGGTCGCGATAGGTGACCTTCGCGTCCGGGTGCAGCGCCTGGTGGCGTGCGACGATTTGCGCGGTCAGCTGACGGCTGACGGACATGGCGCCCAGGGCGCTGGAATCGAGATGGAGAATTTGCATGATGAACCTCTGAAATGGTTGAGAGTTGAACGAAGGACGGCTTACTGCTTGACGGCCTCGACCTGCACCGCGAGCTTCACGGTGTCGGGGATGCCGAGGTTGATGCCCCAGCCCATGCCCCATTGGCTGCGCTGAATCGTGGTCTCGAAGTCGCCGCCGCAGACCTCGCGCTTGAGCATCGGGTTGACGTAGCAGTTGAAGTTGGTGGCCTTGAGCACGACCGGTACGGTCTTGCCCAGCAGGGTCAGCTGGCCCGCGACCTCATTGACCTTGTCGCCGTTGAAGCTGAAGTTGCTGGCGACGAACTTCGCCGTCGGGAAGATGGCGGCGTTGAAGAAGCTGTCGCTCTGCAGGTGCTTGTCGAACGCGGCTGTGCCGGTGTCGATGGAGCTGGTGTCGAGCGTCAGTTCGACCTTGCCGGTCTTGGCTGCCTTGTCCAACTGCACGGTACCTTCCTTCTTGTCGAAGCGACCGCGGTTGGTGGACGTTCCGAAGTGGGTGACCTCGAAGGTCACGAAGGTGTGAGTGGGGTCGATGCTGTAGGTGGCGACTTCCGCGTGGGCGGTGCCAATGAGAGCGGTAGCGGCCAGAGCGGCAGCGATGAGGGTCTTGCGCATGATGAGAACTCCTGAATGGATTTGTTGAGGCGAACGGGGAATAGTGAGCAGGAACGGGAGGGCCGGAAGATTCAGAACTTGCCGACGCCGGTCAGCGCGAACTTGAACTTGACCTGCACGTCGTCGGCGACCATCGACGTGTCGGCCCATTCGTTCTGGCCAATCTGGAAGGCCAGGCGCTTCATCGAGAACGTGCCGGTGGCGTTGGTCGTGGCACCTGCTTGGGTCACGAGGACCGGGACCACGATGTTGCGGGTGGCGCCCTTGATGCCGAGCATGCCGCTGACCTCGAACTTGCCGCCGCCCAGACCTTTGACGGCGGTGGACTGGAAGGTCGCTTGAGGAAACTTGGCGGTGTTGAACCAGGTGGCCTTCGGCAACTCGGCGTCGGTCTCGGGTACGCCGAGCGTGGCGCTGGCGACGTCGACGGTGAATGCAATCTTGCTGGCCTCGGGCTTGGCGGGGTCGAACGCCAGTTGCGCGTCGAACTTCTTGAAGCGCCCTTCGACGGGCACACCCATCTGCTTGCTGACGAACACGATTTCGCTTTGGGCGGGCAGCAGCTTTTGGTCGGCAAAGGCGACCGAGGCTGCGCCCAGGAATGAGACGGCCAGGACGGCGGCGTAGAGGAGACGAGCGGTTTTCATGGAAACTCCGGAAGACGATTGAGGAGGGGTGGGGTTCAGCGGCGGTCCGGCCACATGCGACTCACGAGGCCATCTCGGTCCCACCACTGGTGCTTCAGTGCCGCAGCGGCGTGCAGAAGCGCAAGACCCATCAAGGCGAACGCGCTGAACTCGTGCCAAGGCTTGATGAGCGCGGCCACCGCCTTGTCGGGCGATACGAAGTCGGGCAGCGGCAGTACGCCGAACACGACGATGGGAAACCCGGCGGCCGAGCTGTAGGCCCAGCCGATGAGCGGGACGGCGAAGAACAGGATGTAGAGCGCCGAGTGCGTCGCCTCGTGCGCCAAGTGCTGCCACGTGGGCATCGCCGTGGCGATGCGCGCCGGCAGTGCCGGCGGCCGATGGCTCAGGCGCCACATCAGGCGCAGTACCGACAGCGCCAGCAGGCAGATGCCGGCCCACTTGTGCCAGTTGAACAACTTCAGGCGCAGCGGCGAGAACGGCAGGTCGGCCATGTAGAGCCCGACGCCGAACACACCCACGATGGCCAGACTGAGGACCCAGTGCAGGGCAATGGCCGTGCCGGTGTAGCGCGAGACCGCAAGGGCTGCGGTCCGCGAAGGGCGCGCCTGAGCAAGTTCACCTGGGTCAGTCGAATCGAGACGGATGGTCTTCACTTCATGTCCTTTGCAGCGATGACTGCATGGGTGCGAATGGTGGCCACGAGACCTGCCTCTGAGAAGACGGCATATTGAGATGCGAACCATCTCGAATGGCGATGCGTGCAGAGGCGGTCGGCCCTGCCTGCCGGCGACGGGGCGCAGCGCGGCCCGATCGCGAAGGCTCTCCGGGGGAACAGGTTCATGTCCAGGATGCAAGTTGGCGCAAGGGCTACCAGCGGGTGATGAACCGGTCAGCGCGCGCGGCGTTCAGCACGGCGTGCGGCTGCGTGTCGAGGGCTTCCACAGGTGCCGCTTCACCCAGCCACGCGTTCTGCTCGGCGAACCAGGAGACCAGCGCCGCGTCGTCGAGTGTTTCCCTCAGTTCGGCCACCACAAGACTCACCTCGCGTCGCACGCAAAGGGTCCCCATGTCGAACTGGAAGAGCGGCAGCCACCGCTGGCCCGAGCACTCGAAGCTCACGACCGACCGGTCGACGATGGCGCGCGCCAAGCGCGAGACGGGTTGTGGCGAGTGGTCACGAAGCCAGCCGACCAGTTTTTCGTCGGTCACCATGCCGCCGAAGCGATCAAACGTGCGGCGCAACGGGCACGGTCGAGATCGGGGTTCATCGGAGCGCAGCTGCCTGGCTCTTGGGCGCCAGCGACCGATGCAATCAGACGAGGCTTGGGCCGTACCGTGGGTCTGGGGCAGGGCGGCCAGTCGGACAGGTGCTTCGCTCATGGATGAGTCCTGGGTCAGCGTGACGACGCAGCCAGTCTCGGCCTTGCTGCCACTCGTGACATCCACCTGGGGACCATGTCTGCGGTGCCTCGTGAGCTCTGGGCGCAGCATGGCCTTCGGGGTGAGATGGCCATCCTCCCTTCGGCCTAATTCCATCGGGGAAGAGGTGCCGTGCACCGGGGATCCGCCGCCTGCCGCGTGGTCGACAGTGGCCTTCGAACCAGGCCGTGCCGGCCCACCGAGGCGGGCCCGGTCGATCTGGTTATCAATGACCCGCGCGAGCAGCACCAGTGCGGAAGGCGCGACGGGTTGCATGGCTCGCCATCGCACGGTGGCACGGCCTCGACCGAGCGCATGCGCCGCCTGAATTCGAACGCAGGGACTCGACGACGCGCTGCCATCGGCTGGTCATGCGCCACCGCCTGTCTGGCCGGCAGCGGCCTCGTTGCTCAAGCCGCGGCCGTGCAAGGCGCTGTCGCGTCAGCGCCCCAAACCGCAGCATTCGCGCAGTTCAGCAATACGGTTTTACCGAGAAGGTGGTGGAGGGGTCGACGTGCAACGGGCAGTGACGCAGCCGACGGGAAGCGGACCGCCGTCGTTCGACAGTCGTTGCCGCGCCGGGCTGCGCCTCACCCCGGGTTACCCGGGACCTCAGGCCCCGGGAGGCGTGATCATCCCGAGCCGAACCCGGGGCCGGCCGTTACCGGCGTGGCGGTGATCTGCTCCATGTCGGTCGCGCCGGCATCGGTTCCGCGGCGCACCCCGCCGTCGACCAGCACCGGGATCTTGCCCCCGGCGGCCCGCACGACCGCAGGCAGCGCGCCGATGGTGGACTGGAAGCTCTCTTCGGCGCGGCCGCCGTGGTTGGACACGATGATGCCGTCCACACCGGCTTTCACCGCCAGGGCGGAGTCCTCCTCGGTCATGATGCCCTTGAGGACCAGCTTCGCCTTCGTCGCGCCGCGCAGCCTGGCCACGAAGTCCCAGGTCATGCCTGTGAAACCAGATCGGCGCACCGTGCGCCCGGGCGACATCGCCGACCGACGAATTGCTGGAGGTCGAGAGGATCATCAGCTGCTTCTTCGCCCCTGCAGCGCGCGCCACCGGCATCTCTGCTTCCGGGTTGAACGCCCCTTGGCTGCTCACCGGCGAAAGGAAGATCGGGCCCGCATAGTCCGCACCGAACAGGCGGATGCGGGTGTCGAGCTTGCGCGCGTCGACCAGCCGTCGGACCCTGATCCGAAGCCTGTCGTAGTCGTCGTGGTTGGCTCGCAGCGTGGCATCGTCGTCGACGCCGGTGGCCATGTAGCCCCAGTGAGCCGGCATGCTTTGCAGGGCCTGGCGAGCCGCCGGCTCGAAGTCCATCACGTTGAGAGCGTCTTCGGGCGATTCGATGATGTCTCCGACCTTGCGCGTCTGAGCGCGCAGCACGTCGTAGCTCTGCGCCGACGTGGCGGCGGGCACGGCCGCCGGCAATGCCGCCAGTAGGCCGGGTGCCGTCGATCCGAGCGCCAAGGGGCTGGCAGCGAGGAAGCGGAGCAGGGAGCGTCGCGCCCTCGCCTCCTCACAGGGGAAGGTCCGAGCCCGGGCGTCGCATGGTTTCATGGTGCTTGCCTCCATCGGCTGGCGAATCGAAGTGGGAAGGGTCTGGCGTGGTGGGCAGCGTCTGGTCTCGGGTGGCTCCCTTGCCCAATTGCCGCCATGGCGAATGCAAAAAATGCTAACCAGCACTTCGGAAAAGCGGATCGCCCACACGGCTGGCTTGCCGATCAGCCATTTGGCATAGCGATTCGTCGGGATCGGCACGCGCCGCTTCCCGACGCTGCGTGCGGAGCGCTCGGCCCTTCGCACCTGGCTTGTGACGCGCAGGCTGGGCGGTCCGCAACGGCTGCTCGAACGCCCGGGATGGTTCAGCTGGCCCCTGCGCACCGACCGTCATTCACGGCGGGGTGGCAGCCTGCGGCGCGGTGCCGCGAGTGCGTTCCGAGTAGCCGCGCCGCGAGGTGCTCCCATTCGCGTGGGCAAGGCCCTCGACGCTGCATGCCGCGCCGCGTAGCAGCCCGCGGCGTTCGACTGCGCAGATCGCCTGGGTGCGACTGTCGACGCCGAGCTTGTCGAAGATTCCCTTGAGGTGCGACTTGACGGTACCGATCGCGATGTTCAGGTGCCTCGCGATCGATTTGTTGCCCAGGCCGTCAACGAGCAATCGAAGCACTTCCTGTTCGCGCGCCGTGAGCGGTTCTCCGGACAGGCTCTCGGCGAGCCTCTGCGCCACCGGGGCGCTCAGGTGGCGCACACCGCGGTGAACCGCCCGCACCGCGCAAGCCAGTTCCTCCAGTTCGCAACCCACGAGCACATAACCCCGCACACCCCGCTTCAGTGCCGTGCGGATCTCCCATTCGCGGTCGGTGGAGGCGACGATCATGACCTTGTGCGGCGCGTCGGTGCCGTGGCGCCAACAACCCGCTGCAGCGAGTTCGACCCCGTTTTCGTAGTCGGCGACCAAGACATCAGCCGCACAGGCCAGCGGTCGGCGAAGCCCCGGCGCGCCGGCATCCTGCGCCTCGTCGATCTTGACGAGTTCGATGTCCGGGCATTGGCCGAATGTCGCTGCAAGCCCGGCGCGCGCGATCGGGCTGTCGTGAACGATGAGAACTCGGATCCGTCTGCTGTAGGCCATCTAGAGCTCCAGGTTCGGTTCAGTGCAGCGCTGACAGGGTGCGTGTCCACGCGCTGCGTCGCGGGCCGGCACAACGATGGCGACGCAGTGTCCAAGCCGCGCCTGCACGGCAGCCCACGCGGGTGTGGCGCGCCATGGCGGCCAGCCTTGCCTGCGACCTGCGCGGTGACGGCACCGGCCGCTCCGCCCGTCATGCCATCGGCCAGCATCCAGTTCCCCAGTTCCCCAAGGCCCCAGTCGTGCGAACAAAAGGCGGCGACCGCATGCTGACTTCTCGAATCGTCTGCGGAGCATCTTATGTTGACGAACGACCTCATTCAGCAGGCCAGCGTCATCACATTTCGACGCGACCGCATAAGGTTGCTTTATCGGGGCTTCGTGAGACATCGCCATGCTCGCGGCGATGACCGCCCGTCCACGATCAGGACCGTCACGCCCGGCAGCCCACTCGAAAATCGACCGAGAAACCGTTCTGAATTCGTGGTCTTTCGCCTGGCTCCCAGCCTTTGCCGTGTGGAAGCACGGAAACGTCTGGCGCATGCGCAAGACTGGCCTATGCTTGCATGTTGACGCGCGTGATCGGCAAGCGCAGAGGCAGCATGAAGAGTCGGGTGCCGGGGCTGGATCGCTCGGTGACGCACAAGGGCCGGCGCGCGGTGGTGCCGGACGTGGATCGCGTGGTGCCCGGCAGCGCACCGCTTGAGGCCTTCGGGCCGCGCCAGTCGACGGCCGGTACGGGCCGCTTGCTGTTTGGCCAGTGTCGCGCGGCTGCCGGTCCGGTGTCGTGCCTGCCCGTACGGACGCGCCTGGGCATCCGATCGCATGGCAGTCCGTCGGAGAGCATTCAGTCCCAGGAGCAAGGCATGAAACTCACCTCGCCTGTCTCGCGCCGAAACTTCCTCAGCCTGGCGGCTGGGCAACTTGCACTCGGGGTTGCGCCAGTCCATTCGCAATGGCGCGATTCGAGACCGCTTCGAATCGTCGTCCCGTTCAGTGCGGGAAGTCAGACGGATGTCATTGCGCGCCTGATGTCGCCTCTGATTTCCGATCGCCTGAAGCAAGTCGTCATCGTCGAGGACCGGCCCGGTGCCTCAGGGATCTTGGGTGCCGAAGCGGTGTTGGCCGAGCCGCCGAACGGCAACAATCTCTTGTTTGTCTCCGGGGCCTATGCCGTCTTGCCGGTATCCGGCTTGAAGCTGCCATACGACCCCGCAAAGGATCTGGAGGCGGTTTCAATCGTCGCGCGGTCGCCGCTTGTTCTGGTGGCGTCGAAGGCGACGGGGTTCAGGTCCTTGTCCGATCTGGTCAAGGCGGGCAAGAAAAAGCCTGGGGCGCTGACCTTCGCGTCGTCTGGAGTTGGTTCGAGCACCCACCTGAACGCAGAGTACTTCGCGCACGCGGCGGGGTTCAAGGCACTGCATATCCCGATGAAGGGCGGGCCCGACATGTTGAACGAGATCCTGGCGAGCCGGGTCGACTTTGCATTCCTTCCACCCAGCGATCTGATTGGCTTCGGCCCCGATCGAGTGACCCAACTGGGCGTCACCGGAAGGCAGCGCGTTCCACTTGCGCCCGCTGCGCCGCCGATTGCAGAGTCGGGCCTGCCCGGTTTCGAGTATTTTCTCTGGCAGGCACTGCTGGTGAAGGCGAATGCCGATACCGGCAGGCTGGCCGATTTGCACGCATCGATCATTCACGCCGTCGAGGACGCCGAAGTCACCAAGCGGTTTCATGATCTCGGCATCGAGGCGTTGAAGCTGGATCTGAAGGGGTCTCGCGAGTTCATCGCTCAACAGCTGGCGAGCACTGCCGAGCTGGTCAAGGCCTGCAACCTGAAACTGTCCGGGTAAATGGAGCTTGCCGACCACAGCTTGACGTGGATAGCGCGCGAGATTGCTGGCGGTCGGGAGTTGCCATCCCGCGTCGTCGACGCATATTTGCGGCGGATCGAAGAACTCGATCCGGAACTGGGTGCCTACGTCGAGGTCTTCACTGACGCGGCGCATCGAGCGGCACGCGCCAGCGAAGCGAAGTTGCATGCCGGCATACCGCCCGGGCCGCTCGAAGGCGTGCCGATGGCGATCAAGGATCTCCTGGACATCGAAGGATCCGTGACACGCTGCGGCTCGGCCCTCTATGCCGATCACCCCGTCTCGACGGTGACCGCAACCGTGGTTCAGCGCCTGCAAGCAGCGGGCGCGGTGGTGATCGGCAAGGTCCATCTGGTCGAACTGGCCTACGGTGCATGGGGTACGAACGCCGACCTTGGAACGCCCAGGAATCCTTGGGACAACCGAGTGCACCGGGTGCCGGGTGGAAGCAGCAGCGGCTGCGCCGTGGCCGTTGCAGCCGGACTCGCTGCCGGCGCGGTCGGCACCGACACGGGCGGTTCCGTGCGAATCCCGAGTGCGTTCTGCGGCCTTACGGGCCTGAAGACATCGACCGGACGTGTCAGTCGTCACGGGCTGAGCCTGTTGAGCAGCACGCTCGACACGATTGGACCGATGGCCCGGACAGCGCGAGACGCCGCACATCTCTTGCAGGTCATGCAGGGAAAGGACTCGGCCGATCCCCTGACACTCGACACGCCCCTGCAGAATGTCGTGGACGAACTGGACGCTCCTATCCGAGGGGTCCGGTTCGCTTTGCCCGACCCCACCGCGTGGGCTTCGATCCAGCCCGAAGTCCTGTGTGCGGTGCAGCACGTGGGTGAGGTGCTGCGCGCATTGGGATGTGTTCAACAGGATGAGTCGACGGTCCGCTTGGATCTGAGGTCCTGCCAGCAGGCCAGTGGCGTCATCATCTCGAGAGAGGCGTTTGGGAATCACGGCCGAAAGCTCATCGGTGCCGCGGCCCGCGGTGACGATGCCGCGCGCGCCAGGGTCTTGCGCGGGCAGGCGGTCAGCACAGCGCAGTACGAGACGGCGCTGCATGAGCGTGCTCGTCATGTTGCCCGATTTTCGGCCCACTTTGAGAATCTGGATCTACTGGTGCTCCCGACGGTCGGGATGGCCGCGCCTCGACTGGCCGACATCGACGAGGACGACTCGGCGCCCAGCCTGTTCACGCGATTCGTCGGGTTTTGCGGCTTGTGCGCCCTGGCATTGCCGGCCGGGCATACGGCCGGCGGCCTGCCTGTCTCCGTGCAACTCGTTGCCGGGCGCCTGCAGGAAGGCCTCCTGCTGCGTGCCGCCGCGGCGTTTCAGGCCGTCACGGCGCATCACCTGCGTCGACCTCCGACGAGAATCGGCCCGGCAGGCAGTTGAGCGAGGGAGCATGTTCAAGTGACCCAAGTGAACCTGAAGCACATCGAGGTCTTCCACGCCATCATGCGCACGGGTTCGGTGACCGCGGCAGCTCGCCTTCTCAACGTGACGCAGCCGGCAGTGAGCGCAACCCTCAAGCACTTCGAGCAGCGCCTGCAGATCAAGTTGTTCGAGCGCCGCAGCGGGCGGCTGGTGCCCACGCCCGAGGCGCAGGCCCTCCTTCCTGACATCAGCGGCATCTACGGCCGCATCGAGGCGATCGAACGACTGGCGCAGGACCTGGCCGGCGGCCGGTTGGGTACCTTGTCCATCGCGGCGTCGTCACCGATTGCCAACGGCTTTCTGGCGCGGGCAGTGGCAACATTTCTGGCCACCACGCCGGGCACCCGCGTCGCCCTGCAATCGCTGGCATCACCCCAAGTCCTGGACCGAGTCGCCAATGGCGAAGCAGAACTCGGCATGGCGTATGAGCCCCTGGTGCATCCCGACGTCATCACGGAGGTGATGGCCCTCAACAGCGTCGCGTGCGTCATGCGGCAAGACCATCCGCTGGCATCGCGCGAAGAAGTGCAGATGTCCGACCTGGCGCCCCACCCTGTGATCACCTACCTTCCGCAGGCCCTGCTGCGGCCCTATGTGGACCGTGCGTTCGGCGAGGCCGGCATTTCGCCGGACATCAAGGTCCAGGTCGGACTGTCGATCACCGGCATCGCGCTGGCGTTTCATGGCGCTGGTGTGGCCTTGGTCGAGCCGCAATTGCTGCGTGCACTGCCGCTGCCAGGCATGGTCGCGCGGCCGTTGCGGCCGCGCATCGAAGTCAAGACCATGCTGCTGCTGCATCGCAGCGCACCGCGCTCACGGCTGCTGGACCGCTTCATTTCTCATCTGCGCAGGGAATTCCCGCCGACGTGAGCCCCAACGACCCATCACAAAATCTGATGGGGTGGGGTGTAATCCTGATTGGCTCCGCACTCGCACCTTTCCTAGACTGCTCACGTCACGGCGAAACCGCTCGGTGCCCGGCCACGAGCCGCGTGATCGACATGGCCCCGCGCACAGGCCGATCGCCGAACCACTCCCACCAGGCGAGCTTCGCCTGAAGAGTCGGTGTCCACGGATGCGAACCCGCGAACCGTCTGGATTGGAGATGAAAGGACTCTCGAATGCTCGACGGCGTCTCCCTGGACCAGCTCAGAACCTTCATTGCCGCCGTGGACGAGGGCAGTTTCTCCGCCGCTGCCCGCAAGCTTAACCGCGTGCAATCGACAGTGAGCGGCTGGGTCAGCGGCTTGGAGGCGCAGATCGGGGTCGTCCTTTTCGACCGCTCGGGCCGGTTCCCGAAGCTCACCGCAGAGGGCGTGCTGCTGCTCGCCGACGCCCGCAACGTCGTGTCTGGCGTGGACACGCTGAAGGCCCGAGCGAAGCTGATGGCGGCTGGCCTGGAGACCGAGCTCTCGGTGGTGGTCGACGTGTTCTTTCCAACCGCGCTTGTCAGCGCGGCAGCGAAGGCCTTCGCCGTCCGGTTTCCGCTGACGCCGTTGCGCCTGTTCGTGGAGGGCCTGGGAGCGGCCTATCAGCCTGTCTTGGATGGGCGATGCAGTCTGGGCATTCTCTCGACCCTGCCGGCAGTGACTTTCCCTTCGCTGGTGAGTGAGCGATTGGGCGAGGTCGCGCTGGTCTCGGTCGCTGCCGCGAATCACCCGCTCGCGCGCATCGGCCGGCGGATACCGAGGCGCGAGCTGGCGAAGCACGTCCAGCTCGTGCTCACCGACCGCTCCGACCTGATGGCCGGGCGGGACTACGGCGTCGTGTCGGCGTCGACCTGGCGTTTGGCCGACCTGTCGACCAAGTACGCGTTTCTGAAGGACTGCGTGGGCTGGGGCGGGATGCCGATGCACATGGTCGAGAAGGACATTGCGGACGGCACCTTGGTGGTCCTGGACGTGGACGACATGCCGCGAACGGGCTTCATGCTGAACATGTCCGCGTACCACCCGGCGTCGGAGCCGCCCGGGCCCGCGGGCCGGTGGTTGATTGACCATCTGAGAATGTTGTTTGAACAACAACCATGGGCCACGCAAGCGTCTTAGGTCGACGGCTGATAAGCGGTCCTTCATGTGCGACAGGAATTGGCCGGGTCCCGGTGGCCGCGAGTGGCTGCTTCATGGATACGAAACGCGTTGGGCCAGGTCTGGCTATCGGGCAGCTTTGGAGCGTCGCGAAGGGCAGCTGAGGGTCGGCTTGTTGAGTTCGCCCGAGGTGAAACCAGTCATCCGCAGGCGCTGGCAACCAGGCAACGTCCACCGTTCCCTTTGAGCGTGCAGCGGTCTCTCGCGCCAAGAGCTGTTGATCGGCCGGTCTCACAGACAGCTGACGTTCGCTAGCGACGGCCGAATGTCTCAGGTCAGTCTAAACCTGCCCGATTCCATAATCGTCGCGTTAGCCGCGGCGCACATCAGGCCAGCGCGACAACTTTGCCCGCGGAGGTCTCCGGCAGTCGCTCCGACTCAACGACTTGGGCAGAAGTGGTCACCGGCGAGCCCTCTGACCATACAGGTCAAAGCGCGCTCGATGCTGGCCACGCACCGGTGCGCTTCGCCATCAGCGTCCGTCCACATGCCCGATCGAATAGGGCGCCCTCCGTGACCAGCGAGGCGCTCTCGCCACCTTCGTTTCACCGACCAAAGCGCAACCGAAACCGTCCAGGCGTCGTCCCCAACTGCCGCACAAACGTCCGCGTCAACTGACTCTGATCACTGAATCCACACTGCACCGCCACCTCCGCCAGCGGCACGCCTTGCCGTATCCACACCTTCGCCTCCTCAACCCGCCGATGCAGCAGGTACTGATGCGGCGAGCGCCCCGTCGCCTCCCGAAAGGCGCGCGTCAGATGGCGGATTCCAAGCCCCGGCCACGAGGTCCGGCACCAGCCCCAGATCTGCCTGGTCGCGGTAGAGACGCTGTCGGCGCTTCCGCTGCCGCTCGGTCAGGCGCCACTCAAGTGATGGAGCACGATTCGACTGTCATATTGGCGCATTGGCCGGCAGTCATCACAGCCGCTTCGGGCCGGTAGGCAGCGGTGATCTAAAGGCCAGCAATAAAAAACTGCCAACGCAAACTCACGCCACCTAGCGGGCAGTCGGTGACATTTAAATTCTCTTCGTGCAGCCAGCCAACTCAAGCTGATGCTGAGTCTCCGCATCCGGGACACCTGCTTGATCAAACGAAGGCTTCCACGAGGCAGGAATTTGCTGGACTTCACCATGTGTATGAGTGATCCGGACGTTTGAGGTCATGCCCAAGGGAAGTGCAAGTGAGCCGACAAGTTGGGAGAGCTCCTTCTCCGCCTCAATCTGAATCTGCTTTGGAGCCCTGAGCTTTTCGTAGGCCGCCGCCAGCGCCTGGGCGGTTGCATAGCGAACGACTTCTTGTTGTCGTCCCATCTCGTCAACGAAGACACTCTTATCCCTGATTTGGTACGAAAGTGTTTGGGTCAAAACTGCGGGACATTCGACCAAGCTGAGAGGTGGCGCATCAAAGACCAGTGCATTGCCTTCTCGCTTGAGCGACCATAAGCCGCGCTGAGCTAAGTCGTAGCCAAAAGCCATGCGTGTGTCGTAGACAAGCGACCCACTCGCCTTCTCCTTGAAGCCGATCTTTGCCATGACTCTCGCTAGGTTCGGCCAAGTGCTGACTAGCGTCCAATCAAACCTGACTGTCGATGACGAGTCAGCCGCGACGATCTTTTGAGCACCGACAATCTGATCCGAGAGAATCTGTATGCGATCAATGTCCGCGCACTTGGAGCATTGGCTCCTTCCGTATTGAAAACCCATGAAGCCAATTGCAAGAAACGCAATCCCGCCGACAAGCAGCCAGACAATTTTGTCCATGGTCCTCCTCGCGTATTGCAAGCATCGACGGCGGGTGAACTCCCGTCTGCGACGACACGCCCGATGTCAATGTCCGGTGCTCGCCGTGACCCGCCAGAGAGAACAAGTAGAGTGACGCCAAGAGGCGTCAATAAATGGTGATGTGATTCAGGCCCCCAAAAAGCAACCGGTTCGCATCGTAGGGCCCATGCATCTTGCTCCCTACCTTGACGGTAGCCTTGTCCGTGAACTGCCACAGGTAGTAGTCGTGGCCGCCTACCGAGCGCGGGCTCTTATGCTTGTAGCTTTCATCACGGTAGTCTGAAATCCAAACCGTGCATTCGGGGAACACTGTCCCTGCAGGGATGTGATCCTCCCACCAAGATCGATTGGTATAAATGATGGGCTTGATGTCTAGCGGCACAACCCTTGCGCGGAGTTCCGCCACACAGTCGTTGACCGTCGCCACAATTCGAGCCTTCTGGGCATTGTCCAGTCTATCGCCATCCCAGTAGTCCTTGTAGACCGGACCCAATGACGATTGACGGACGACGACACGTTTGAAGGATGGGCCGAACGTGTCCCACTCCAAATCAACAACCGGCTGAAGCTGCCCTTTTGCCAAGCCACCGACCTCGGCAAGTCGCTTGGCGAAGTAGGCGCCCTGCTCCCTGCCTCCCACGCCAGCGGTCAGGAAGTGATAAGCGCCATATGGAACACCCGACACCGACGCGGCCTTCCAGAACTCGACGAAGCGGGCGTCGCGACCATTGCTGCTCTGACTAGCTTTCATATAAACATAGCTGACCCCACTGGACCTAAGGTCCTTCCACGGAACCTCTGCAGTGTGGTGCGAGATGTCAATTCCGTAGGCGAGTGGCGACTCGACGTCGGCGGGAAATACGAAAGGTCCCTTTGCATCCCGCATCGCTGGCGGGCCAAAGTAATTGACATCAAAGATGCCGCTCTCGCCGCGAGTCGGGTCGTCAACGAGGTCCACCTCCCCTGCAGTCGGAGCATCGGGTGAATTACCTTGTGCGTGGGCCAGCAGAGGAAAGATCCACTGCGCAGTGAGTGCGCCGCTCGCTGCGAGCAACGACCTGCGGCCGGATGAGACGACATCCATAAGGCCTCCCGTTCATGTTAGGGGGGACGTATTCCCCTGTATGACTAGTGAGCGTAATCTCAACGCAGTTGGTTGGCAACCAATTAAGCAACTGCATTCTTAGGGGGTGCCATGCGAAGTGCTCTTGCAGTTCTTGGCGTGTGGTTCGCCGCGGTTCTGTTATCGGCCTCGTATTCGGATGCGAGTGCGCAGGTAGAAACCAGTGTGACTTCTCTGAAGGCTGCACCGGCAACGCGAGAGCCTGAGCGGTTTGCGTTTGTCATTGGCAATGCGAGATATCAGAAGAGCGGGACGCTGTCTGATCTACCAGACGCGTGCGCGGAGGCCCGCAGTTTCCGCCAGCGTCTGTTGGAGATCGGCTGGCGGGAGGATCACTTGTACCCTCTCGTTGGTGCTCCCGTGACCGGCGAGACACCCGAGGATGCTGTTGATCGCGCGATCTGCAACAAGACAGGACGTGAAATCGATCAGCAGCTCGGCGATTTCATGAGCAATCTTGCGATTAGCGAAAACAATCCATACGGTGTCGTGTACTTCGCTGGCCACGGGGCGCAGAGCAATGGAGAGTTTTATGGCTTCGGTGTGGATGCTGTGGTCAACCCCGAATGGGAACGCAGCCAACTCACCAAGTTCGACACTTATGAAGTGTTCTCACGGCCATCCCAGCCCGGTCGATCTCGGCCACCGGCAGTGAATTTGTCAAGGGCCGCCTCCATTGTTCAAGGCCCAAACGGCCGCGCGTTGCTGATGATCATCGACGCTTGTCGCAACGATCCCATCCTGGACCACTTCTCGGCGAGCCAACCCACGCCTAGCCCGGGAATTAGCAAAGAAGCGATGAACCGGCTATGGATCACCTACATAGGTGGCATGCAGGCTTACGAAAGGGAACTGAGCAACGTCATGATCTTGTTCGCCAGTCGATCGGGTAAAAAGGTCCAGAGCGGAAAGGAGCTTGATCCCAATTGGTTCGTCACCCACCTTATGGCATACATGTCAAAGGAAACGAATCTGACGGCTGGTACTGCCTCCTTCGTCAACGACTTTGAGGTACAGGCGGCGAACGAGCAGCGGGTACTGCCAGTGCACGAGCGTCAGATCCCCTCGCACATCGGACGCATGGCGAGCAAACCAATCTTCTGCTTCAAGGGCTGCGCCCAACCGCTGGACGCCTGGAGCACCGAGAGGATGGAGATTGTTCCTCCAACGCCAGCTCCGGCCGCCGCCCGAAAATTCGAACCGGAGTACGACGCTGCGATACGACAAGGCCGCCCGCTGCATGTAGCTTGGCACCCATCCGAGCAAGTCGCGTTCCCCATGTCCAAGTCGGTTTCCATGGCGACAAACGAGGAGTTAAACGAAAGTTCCAGCACCCCGGCCTTTATCGATGTATCGGCTCAACCAACAGGACGAGGGCTCCGGCCGATAAATCTGGATGTCTTCTACTGCGTCGGCGATTCACTCGCAAGCGTACGGCAAACGGCGGCTCGAGACTTTGCCTTGCGCATCCGACAAGACTACCCGCGAGATCATGCGGTCGACGGTACGTACCTTGACAACGTGCGCTTACGGTCACTGCCATCAGAAGACAACATGAAGCTTGACTCTCCACGCGTGGGCAAGAGCCTCGTCGTCGTCGCGTCGGACCCAGCTTCGCCAGCATGGTCAGAGCGGATCGGCGCTGCGTTTGCGCGCACTTATTCGGACAATGTCACCAAGGGGATGCTGAGAGCGTACTTCTGTGACGGCTTTGCAGCCGTCAATACGCGGCCAACGGTATATCCACATGTAGCGCATGCACGGCAACTGGCTGCGGCGCAAAAGACCGTGCAGGGTCTTGCAGAGAAGCTTCCCGAATTCAGCTTCACCCGCATCGAGGCAGTGCAAGACGGTCATCCTACGCGCCAAATCGGTATCCCAAAAAGGACGGAACTGCGTTGCTACGGTCCTGGCGCCTGCGAGCGAGCGCCCGAACTGGCTGTTCAATTGGCCGAGCAGGTGACCGGTCCCATGAGGGTTGTACGTCTTGAAGGTCCACAGGTTGCAAACGTTCGCCGCCCGATTATTGAACTGTGGTTTGGGGAACAGCAACTCGCCGGTTGGGATGCAGCGGAGCACCGATGACCATCTATGCTCCCGTCACCAGCGAAGCATCGGGTTGAGCACGAGGCCGGTGGCATGAGCCCATGAGGCGAAAAGCTGTAACTTGCTACCGACAAGTCGAGAGGGGTTAGTCCTTGGTGATTGGCGGGTACTTCATCTCTTCGACTTGCCAACTGCCATCACTGCGATTCCACCAAGTCAGCCGACCGATCAACTCACCTTCTGAAGAAAAGATCGGAGTGTTTGCTGGGCTGTGGATTCCAGGGCCAACACACGAGCCTCCTCCAATGACAAGCGGTTTGCGTTCGATGAAACCAAAGTCGCACTCGACGTGCTTGAACAATGGCGTAAACGGGGCGCGATCCCATCTTGACCGCACGGCCCATCACGGCTTGGTCGGTGGGTTCCAGCGATGCGGGAGCAAGTCTTCGATGCGGCTGGCCGGATGGCTCGGCAGCCGCTGGAGCACGTCCTTGAGATAGACCCACGGATCGTGGCCGTTGAGCTTTGCCGATCGCACCAAGCTCATGACGATGGCCGCGCGTTGACCTGCGAGCTCACTCCCGGCGAACAACAGTGCCTTCCTGCCAACCGCCCAGGGGCGCAGCAGGTTTTCAAGGTGGTTGTCGTGTGGAACGTCCTCGACCGTCAGCTGTGGTCAACCCAGGGGTTTGTTTCGAGCCGGGGCAGCGTCCCTGCCATCGAGCACCTGTCGCGCGCCATGTGGGAAGACCTCTACAAGTTGCCCGCCGACTCCAGGCCGAAGTGGTTCCACAACAGTGGCCAGGACTTGCTGGCGGACATCCGCAGCCGGTTCTTCGCAGCGCCATGGTTCGAGGTCTACGACTTCATTCAGTTCATGGTCGAGCACACCTCTGCGTTTTGACCGCACTTGATTGACGAGCTCAACTTTGTGCTTGAGAGGGAAATGTCCGGGTACCGCATCGTCTCCCAAATCGTCACCGACGTGACTTCGCCCCAAGAGGTGGAGGCCCTGGAGGAAGCCCTCGCAGAAACTCGTTCTTCGGGAGCTACGGCGCATCTGAGGCGGGCACTCGAACTTTTTTCCGACAGAACTTAGCCCGACTACCGCAACTCCATGAGCGTGGAAGCGGTGGTGGAGGCACTGACGGGTCCTCTGCTCGAACTGCGAGAGGCGATATCGAGCGCGATGTCGCGACGAGTCGACGAATGAGCAAGAGGAAAGGCTGCGCCCAGGGGCTCGCGGCCTCGAGCGGAACGATCGGGTCAATCAGTGCTGCGCTCGGCGCTGCCGGATCGCCGCCAGCGCCTCGAGCATGTGCCGCGTCGCGGGCTCTGGCCGACCAGCCCGGTAGGCAAGTCCCAGCGGGCGCCACAGTCGCGGCGTGAGTGGTGCGATCACCATGCGCGCGTCCGACCCTGCCGTGCCTTCCTCGCGCGGCAGCAACGCGGCACCGTAGCCGGCGGCCACGAGGCTCTTGATGGCGTCATTGAAGTTGAGTTCGATTCGCGCCTGCGGCTGTTCGCCGGCGGCGGCGAACCAGTCCATCGTCATGCGGTGCAGGCGGGTCCTGGCGTCATTGAGGATCAGCGGTCTGGCCGAAAGCCAGGCCGGCGTGATCGTACGCGGCACGGACCATGCGCACGGCAGGAATGCCATGACTGGGTCGCGACGCCAGGGCACGATCTGCAAGCCCTTGACCGCGGCCTGCGGCAGCGCCACCAGGCCGATGTCGAGGGTGCCTTCCTGCACGCGGGACAAGGCTTCCTGCGAGGTGAGCACCGCCACCTGTACATCGACGCCGGGATGCTCACGACCCATGGTCTCGAGTGCTTGTGGCAGCAGCCAGGCCAGCGCGCCAGTGGACGCACCCAGCCGCACCCGGCCGGCACGGCCCTCGACCTGGCGAGCCACTTCATCGAGCGCCGCATCAACATCGGCGAGCAGACGGCGGGCGCGCTCGATCAGTCCCTGGCCGACCCCGGTGGGCACGACGCGCTGCCGTTGACGCAGCAGCAACGCAGCGCCCAGGCGGGATTCCAACTCAGCCACATGCAGGCTGACGGTCGGCGCGGCCAGATGCAGGGTGCGCGCCGCGGCTGCGAACGAGCCGAGCCTGGCGATCGTCACCAGCGTGCGCAACTGATCGAGATTGAGTTCTCTCATGTGAGTTCAGGTTTCATGAAGCTCGTATTCACGACATTCAACTTTACCAATCCGTCGAGAAGCCGCAACCTCCGCCCATCACTACAGGACAACTCCCACAGGACCACTCCAATGAGCGCGAGCGTTTTCATCGACGGCGACCAGGGCACCACCGGGCTTGAACTCCTGGCGCGGCTGTTCGGGCGCCAGGACATCAATCTCATCACCCTGCCCGAAGCATTGCGCAAGGATGCGGCCGCGCGCGCAGTCGCCATCAACGACTGCGACGTGGCCGTGCTGTGCCTGCCTGACGAGGCTGCGCGCCAGGCGGTGGCCAGCATCCGCAATCCCCGCGTGCGCGTCATCGACGCCTCCTCGGCGCACCGCACAGATGCGGCCTGGGTGTACGGATTCCCCGAAATGTCGCCACAGCAATCCGGGCGCATCGCGCAGGCACGGCGCGTCAGCAATCCGGGTTGCTACCCCACGGGGGCCATCGCGCTGTTGCGCCCGCTGGTCGAAGACGGCTGCCTGTGCGCCGACGCACCGCTGAGCATCCATGCAGTCTCCGGCTACTCCGGTCGGGGACGCGAGGGCATTCAAGCCCACGAAGGCGCGGGCGCCCATGAGGCCCTGCCGTTTCAGCTCTATGGCCTGAGCCTGCAGCACAAGCATGTGCCGGAAATCCGGTTGCATTCAGGCCTGCAGGGTGTGCCGTTCTTCGTCCCGTCCTACGGCAGCTTCCGGCAAGGCATCGCACTGACCATCCCGTTGCACGCCACGATGCTGCGTCGGCCGATGACGACCCGGGCGCTGCGCGACTTGCTTGCGCAGCGCTATCACGATGCCGCCCATGTGAAAGTGCTCGATGCATCTCAGACCGACGCGATGACGCGGCTCGATCCGCAGGCACTCAATGGCAGCAATGATCTGCAGCTCGCCGTGTTCGGCAACGACGCGCATGGCCAGATCCTGCTGAGCGCCGTGTTCGACAACCTGGGCAAAGGCGCCTCGGCCGCAGCCGTGCAGAACCTCGAACTGATGCTTGGCCTGGGCAATGCTTCGGACAGCGGCCACGAGGACAACACCCTTCTTTCCATGGAGCACGCCGCGTGAAACATGACATGCCTGTATTGGCCCCGCAGGTCGACCAAATTCATCCCTTCCTGTCCGATGCCAGCGCATCGCGGCCTGCCCATGCGACGCTGATGGAAATCACCGCCCGCCCTGACCTGGTGTTCTTACGCGGCGAAGCCAGTTGGCTGTGGGACGACCGCGGCCGCCGCTATCTGGACTTCGTGCAAGGCTGGGCGGTGAACACGCTCGGCCACGCACCAGACTGCATTCGCGAGGCGCTGGCGCGGCAATCCGCCTTGCTGCTCACGCCAAGCCCGGCTTTCCACAATGCGCCCGCAATCGCCCTGGCGGATCTGCTGTGCCAGCACAGCGTGTTCGACCAGGTGTTCTTCACCAACAGCGGCGCCGAGGCCAATGAAGGTGCCATCAAACTGGCGCGCAAATGGGGTCAACTGCACAAAGGCGGGGCCCACGAGATCATCACCTTTGGCGACGCCTTCCACGGCCGCACCCTGGCCACCATGTCCGCATCCGGCAAGCCGGGCTGGGACCGCATGTTTGCGCCCCAGGTGGCAGGCTTTCCAAAGGCGCTGCTCAACGACCTCGCTTCGGTGCAGGCCTTGATTGGCAAGAACACAGTGGCCATCATGCTCGAACCGGTGCAAGGAGAGAGCGGCGTGCATCCGGCGACGACGGCCTTTCTGCAAGGCCTGCGCGCCTTGTGCGATCAACACGGGCTGCTGCTGATCTTTGACGAAGTCCAGACCGGCGTCGGTCGCCTGGGCACCTTGTTCGGCTATCAGCATTTCGGCGTCGCACCGGACATCATGACGCTGGCCAAGGGCTTGGGCGGCGGCGTGCCGATTGGCGCGCTGCTGGCCCGGCAACAGGCCTGCGCATTTGCCCATGGCGACCAGGGCGGCACCTTCAATGGCAACCCCCTCATGTGCGCGGTGGGTCTGTGCGTGGTGCAGACGGTCATGGCTGACGGTTTCCTGGCCCAGGTTCGCTCCACCGGCAACCATCTCGGCGAGCGACTGCAGGCGCTGTCCGCACGGTACGGCCTGTGCGCGGCACGCGGCGTCGGACTGCTTCACGCCCTGGACCTCGGCCAGCCCGTGGCAGCGGACGTTGTGACTCATGCACGCGAGCGGTTGATGCTGGCCGGGGCCGGCGGCAACACCGGACTGCTGCTCAATGCGCCGAGACCGTCGGTGCTGCGCTTCATGCCGGCGCTCACAGTCACCGCAGCCGAGGTGGACCTGATGATCGAGGGCCTGGCGGCCAGCTTGGACGCTCTCGGTGTGGGTCAAGCAAGTGCCAATCGAAATGAAGAGACGCGCGGCGCGGACTAGAAATCAGCCACCTTGCCCCATGCCGAGCCGCTGAACCGCCCTGGCTGGAAGGGCAGCGGATCGACGATCGGATCGACCCCCGAGACGATGTCCGCGATCAGGTGGCCAGCACCGGGGCCGATGCCGAAGCCGTGCCCGGAAAAGCCCGCGGCCAGGATGAAGCCCGGCACACCCGGGACCTCGCCAATCCCGGGAACACCGTCCGGCGTGCTGTCGATGTAGCCAGCCCATGCGTGCGTGATCTTGGCTTCGCGAAGCTGGGGCAGCAGTTCGATGGCGCGGCGGTGGGTCTCCCTGATCGTGGGCAAATCGGGCTTCGGATCGAGGATGCGCACCCGCTCCATGGGCGTCGGCGCATCGAGCCGCCACCGCGCCAAAGTTTCATGTCCACCACGAATGCCTTCCAGGCCGCCCGGGCGAAGGTTGCGCCAGCGCTTGGCGAACATGGGCACGAACTGGGGGGCGAATCGCATGAACTGCGGCGTCACATCCACGCGCGCGCGGCCGCTGATGGCCAGGGCATAGCGTCCGTCATTGCGGCGCGTGGCCGACACGTTTGCGCTGACCACGGCATCCGGCAAGCGATGTTCAACAGGGGACACGCTCAGGATGGATTGACGGATCGAGGCCTGGGGAAAACGGATGCCCAGCTGACGGCAAAACGAGGACGCCCAGGCGCCGCCGGCGAGCACGGCCGTCCTGGTCTTGATGACGCCTGCTTCCGTGATGACGCCACTGACCCGCCCACCTTCGAGCTCGATGCCGCGGGCTGCGCAGTTCTGGTGGACGCTGCCACCGAGCTTGATGATCGCCGCGGCCACGGCGGGCGCTGCCTTGCCGGGATCGGCAGTGCCATCGGTGGGCGAGAAGACACCGCCTTTCCAGGCGCGGCCCGTCGCCTGCCCGCGCTCGGCGGCTTCCCGGCTGCTCAGCATGTGGGTTGTCACGCCGGCGGTCTTGGCAAAGTCATGCCAGCTGGACCAACGCGAAATCTCGGCCTCGTCGTTGCTGAGATACAGCAGCCCGCAGCGGTGAAATCCCGTGTCTTCACCGCTTTCGGCACCAAAGCGTTCCCAGAGGTCGAGGCTCTTGGTCGCCATGGGCAGTTCGCGCGCGTCGCGGTTCTGCTGACGGCACCAGCCCCAGTTGCGGCTCGACTGCTCGGCGCCGATCCTTCCCTTTTCGACCAGCACGACCGACACGCCGCGCCGCGCCAGGTAGTAGGCGGTAAAGACACCGATGATGCCGCCGCCGATCACGACGACGTCAGCGGATGCCGGTGGCCTGGGGGAGGTGTGGATGTGGTGCAGCGGAGGGGACATGGTGCGTCTCTCTCGTCGTTTCAGGCCTGGACGCACACGTAGAACTTCGCCACGCGCTCGCTGCTTTCCCATCCGATCGGTGCGCCCTGGGGCACGAACAGCGCATCGCCGGCACCTGCCGACAGCACGCTGCCATCGGGCGCAGCGAACCGCACGCCGCCGGCCAGCAGGTGCATGAATTCGTTGAGGCGGTGCGCACGCACGATCCGGTGGTACGGCGTCGAGTCCCAGGTGCCGGCGAGGTACTGTGCCGCGTCCTCGGTGAAGACGTTGTCGCTGCGGCATTGCGGGGTGAGACCCAGCAGCGCCTCTGCCGGTGGCGGATTGGACGGCTTGAATTGGGCATCGGCGCGCAGCGCAACGACACCGGTCTTCGTCGGCCTGCCGCAGGCGGCCGCGCAGAACACGAATCGCGCGCCGGATGCGGCCTGGATGCGAAGCGCCGTGTCGCATGCGATGACCGCCCCCGCCTGCGGGCCGAGCACGAGCGGCGCCGCGCCGGCTGCCGTCAGGGTCAGCTCTCCCTCCACGACGACGATGGTTTCGATGTGAGGAAAGCTCGCGACATCGAGGTCACCGACAAAGCTGGTCCGGCCGGCCACCATCGAGCCCGGTCCTTCCCACGCGATCTCACGATGTCGCGCAAAAGGATCGTCCCGGCCGAACGCTGCCGCGCGAAAGGATGTTGAAACGGGTGCGCCGTCGGCGCGATGCAGCACGAGGGCCACGGTCATGATTGCTCCTGCGCGTTGCGCGATGAATTCACTGAGAACCTTTGCCGGCGGACCTGGCCGTCGGCGCAGTCGATGCATCCTGGCCGCAAAGAACGGCCTTGGTTTCCAGGTACTCCTCAAGACCCTCTATGCCGTATTCGCGGCCATTTCCCGACCGCTTGTAGCCGCCGAAGGGAGCATGGGGGTTCCAGGCCGGATAGTTGATGTGCACCTGCCCGGACCGGATCCGCGCCGCGACGGCGCGCGCCGCGGCGAGGTCCTTCCCTTGCACGTGGGCGCCCAGGCCGTAGACCGTGCCATTGGCGATCTCCACCGCCTCGTCCACGCTGTCGCAAGGGATCAACACGAGCACCGGCCCGAAGATCTCCTCCTGCGCGATCTGCATGTGAGGATGCACCCCGGTGAAGATGGTCGGGCGGCAGTAGAAGCCGCGGCTCAAACCCTCGGGCCGTCCGAGGCCGCCGCAAATGAGCCGCGCGCCTTCTGCGATTCCGACGCCAATCATTTCCTGCACCCGATTGAACTGCGCGCGATTCGCCACCGGGCCATGCGTGCTCTGCTGCGAACGCGGGTCGCCGACGACGAAGCTGGCTGCCGCTTCGAGCGCGATCCGTTCGACATCTTCGAGGCGCTCGCGCGGCACGATCATGCGCGTCGGTGCGCTGCAGGATTGGCCGACATTGCGAAAGGCCGCTGCCACGCCTGCCGGTACGGCTCGAAGCAGGTCCGCATCAGGCAGGATGAGGTTGGGAGACTTCCCACCGAGTTCCTGGGCCACGCGCTTGACCGTCGGTGCCGCTGCTTGCGCAACCAGGACACCCGCCCTCGTCGAACCGGTGATCGAGATCATGTCCACGTCAGGATGCTCTGCCAAGGCAGCGCCGACCTCCGGCCCCTGCCCGTTCACCAGGTTGAACACGCCCGGCGGAATGCCGGCATCGTGCACCACTTCGGCAAAGAGCAAGGCACTCAGGGGCGACATCTCGCTGGGCTTCAAGACGACGGTACATCCCGCTGCCAGCGCGGGTCCGACCTTGGCCGTGATCTGGTAGAGCGGCCAGTTCCACGGCGTGATCAGGCCGCACACGCCGATGGCCTCGCGCACGATGGTCATGTCCCCTCGATGGCTCACGAACGCATAGCTGCGTGCGTTGTCACGGGCCACGCGGATGTGCTCGGCCGCAGACGGCACCTGTGTGCTGCGCGCGAAGCCGATGGCCGCGCCCATCTCCAGCGAGATCGCCTGGGCGAACAGTTCCGCGCGCTCGAGGATCAGGGCGTGGACGCGATCGAGAAGCAGCGCCCTGCTCTCTGCGGGACTCACGGACCACGTCGCAAATGCGCGCCGCGCGGCAGCCACGGCTGCATCGACATCTCGTGCACTGCCCAGCGCAATCTCCGCGACGGGCTCTTCGGTCGATGGGTCGACGACGGCGCTGCGAGCTTGCGTTTCGGGCGTGACCCACTCGCCGTCAACGAACATGCGATCCAGGCGGCCAGCGCGCCGGAGGGTCTCGATGATCGAGGAGTTCATGGAATCGTCCTGTCGGAAAACGAGGTCAGGGCTGTTCATTGCCATCCGTGGGAGCGTTGATGCGTGATGGTGCGCCGAGGTGCGTCATGATGGAGGCGAGCTCGAGCCTTTGGATGTCCGGAAGCTTAGGCTGCGCGCCCGTCGCGCCGGTGCTGAAATGGTGGCCTTGCACAAAGCAGGCTGCGGTTGTGTGAAGCGCTACAGCAGAAGCTGCCGTCGTGCTTGTCTCGCTGACCGCGACAAAGGCCATCGACTTCCAGTCCTGCCGAACATTGTTCTGTTGCGAATCGGAAGACGGCATTCACTGCCGTGGCAACCGCATGCTTCGATGCGCAAGCGCGCCGGCCGGCCGATAAGCTGCCCCCATCGTTCCACTGATGGGGAGCCCCATGGCCGACACGATCGACGACCTGCTGCCCGAGCTGGTCGTCCTGCGGCGAGACCTGCACGCTCACCCCGAGCTTGCGTTCGAGGAGAAGCGCACGGCCGGCATCGTCGCCGCCGCGCTGCGCCTGCTCGGGCTCGAGGTGCACGAGGGCCTGGCCGGCACCGGCGTGGTCGGCACGCTGCGCCACGGCCGCAGTCCGCGCTCCGTCGGCCTGCGCGCCGACATGGATGCCTTGCCGATCGCGGAGCAGTCACGCCTGGGCCATGCGAGCCGGTACGCCGGCGTGCACCACGGCTGCGGGCACGATGGCCACACCGCCATGCTGGTCGGCGCGGCACGCCAGCTGGCGCGAACGCGCCGCTTCGAGGGCACCGTGCACTTCATATTCCAGCCGGCCGAGGAAGGCCGCGGAGGCGCTCGCGTGATGGTCGAGCAGGGACTGTTCGAGCGCTTTCCGTGCGATGCCGTCTATGCGTTGCACAACTGGCCCGACCTTCCGCTCGGCCATGCGCAGACGCGCCCGGGGCCCATCATGGCGGCCGCCGACCGGTTCGACATCGTTCTGCGCGGCCGCGGCGGCCACGCGGCGCAGCCGCACCGAACGCCCGACGTGCTGCTGGCCGCGAGCCAGCTCGTCGTGCAGCTGAACACGATCGTGTCGCGCCGCATCGATCCGGCGGAGTCGGCGGTGCTGTCCGTCACGCGCGTCGCCGGTGGCAGCAGCCACAACGTGCTGCCGGCCGAAGCGACGCTCACCGGCACCGTGCGCAGCTTCGACCCGCAGGTGCAGGACCGGATCGAGGCCGCGCTGCGCGATGCCGCGGCCGGTGTCGGGCTCTCATACGGCGTCGAGGCCGACGTCAGCTATCACCGCTACTACCCGGCGACGGTGAACAGCGCGGCGCAAGCGCAGCTCGCGCTGCAGGCTGCCTCGGCCGCGGGGCTGCAGGCCAGTATCGCGCCGCGGCCCGCGTTCACGTCCGAGGACTTCGCGTTTCTCCTGCGCGAGCGGCCGGGCGCCTACCTCTGGCTCGGCCAGGGCCGCGCCGCACCGGGTGAGGAAGGGGAGCGTCCGCTGCACCACCCCTGCTACGACTTCAACGACGACGCGCTGCCGCACGGCGTGCGCTGGTTCTGCGCCGTCGCCGAAGGGTCGCTGGCTTGTGAAACGCAACCGTCTTTCGCGTCGCCGTCGGCACTCAGTCGGTCCGCTCCGGAAACAGCCGCTCGATCGGACAGTGCGTCTTGATGAACGGCGACTTGATGACGATGTAGCTGAAGTACTTCTCGATGCCGATATTGCGCTCGAGCAGGCCTTCGATCACCTCCTGGTAGTGGTTCACGCCACGCGTCAGGAACCGCAGCAGGTAGTCGTAGCCGCCGCTCACGAGATGGCACTCCATGATCTCGTTGACCTCGCGGATGGCGGTTTCGAAGCGGAAGAAGTCTTCGCGATGATGGTCCGACAGCGTCACTTCGGTGAACACGGTCAGCGTGTCGCCAAGCTTCTCGAGCCGCAGGTGTGCGCCGTAGCCCGAGATGTAGCCGGCCTGCTCGAGCCGCTTGACGCGGATCAGGCAGGGGCTGGGCGAGAGCCCGACTGCGTCGGCCAGGTCGACGTTGGTGACGCGGCCGTTCTTCTGCAGCTGCGCGAGGATGCGCAAGTCGAGTCGATCAAGCTTGAAGGCCTCAGCCATGGCGGTGGTAGGTGGTGACGTTGAACGGATTCTGCGCGCTCAGCCGAGCGCCGCGCGCAGCTCGGGCGCCGACAGCACATCGTCGAGGGTACGGCGCAGCCGCACGAACAGCTGCTCGAACTCGGCTTCGGTGAAGGTGAGCGCCGGCGCGAAGCCCAGGACTCCGTCGCCAAAGCAGCGAAAGACCACGCCGTTGCGGTAAGCGGCGGCGAACAGCCGGTCAGGCAGCGCGAGTGCCGGATCGAAGCCGCGCTTGCTCGCCTTGTCGCTCACGAGTTCGAGCGCACCGAGCAGCCCGCGGTGGCGCACGTCGCCGACCAGCGGATGCTCGCGCAATGCGTCCAGCCCGGCCGCGAAGTGCGGCGCCATGCGCCGGCCGTTGTCGAGGATGCCGCCTTCCTCGTACAGCCGCAGCACTTCGAGTGCGACGGCCGCGCCGACGGGGTGGGCCGAGTAGGTCGCGCCGTGGCCGATCGGCGCGCCGGCCGGCGCCGCATCGGCGATGGCAGCGTAGACCGCCTCCGACAGCATCGTCGCCCCCATCGGCACGTAGCCGGCGGTCAGGCCCTTGGCCATCGTCATCAAGTCAGGCTCCACGCCTTCGGCGGCGCAGGCAAACATCGGGCCGGTGCGCCCGAAGCCGGTGATGACCTCGTCGACGACGAACAGGATGTCGAGCTCGCGCGCGGCTTCGCGCATCGCCTTCAACCAGCCCACCGGCGGCACGATCACCCCGCCCGAGCCCTGGATCGGTTCACAGAAGAACGCGGCCACGTTCTCGGCGCCGAGCTCGGCGACCTTCGCGCGCAGCGCAGCCACCGAAGCGGCGATCAGCGCCTGCGCATCGCCGCCCTGCGGATGGCGATACGGGTTCGGCGACGGGATGTAGTGCTGCGTCGGCAGCGGCAGATCGAAGCCGCGGTGGAAGACAGGCAACGCGGTCAGCCCCGCACCTGTCGACGACGAGCCGTGGTAGCCGCGCTCGAGCGAGACGAAGTGCTTCTTCGTGGGCCGGCCAAGCGAGTTCCAGTACTGCACGATGAAGCGCACCGCGGCGTCCACGGCCTCGGATCCGCCGAGCGTGAGGTACGCCCGCGTCAGCGACCGCGGCGTGATCTCGGCGAGCTTGGCGGCAAGGCGGATCGCCGACTCGCTGGAGAAGCCGAAGTAGCCGGTGGCGTAGGGCAGCGTGCGCAGTTGCGCGGTCGCGGCCTGCACGACGCTCTCCTGGCCGTAGCCGACATTCACGCACCACAGGCCGGCGAAGGCGTCGAGCAGCTCGTGGCCGCGCACGTCGGTGAGCCACGCGCCGCGCGCGGACGCGAGCACCAGTGGGCCACGCTCTTCGTGCTGGCGCCATGCGGAGACGGGGTGGACGAGATGGGTGCGGTCGAGCGCGGCAAGGGTGTCGGGAGCGAGGCGGGCGGAGCTCATCGGGGTTCGATTCCACAGGAAGGGAGTGCTGCAAAGCTTAGGACCGGGCTCGCACGGCGTGGTGCTGCATTGCCGGGTCGGCGCCGCGCTTGATGTCGTAGACAGCACCGCTTCAGCAGATGATGCTGCGGGGCGAATCAGTAGCCGCGCCGTCGATCGACGAGGCCGACCAGCGGCTCGCCGCGCGCGAAGCGGCGCACGTTGTCGATCGCCACGCGCGCCGCCGTCTGCGGCTGCGTCATGCTCGCGATGTGCGGCGTGACGCGCACGCGCGGATGCGACCACAGCGCATGGTCGGGTGGCAAGGGCTCGGGGTCGGTCACGTCGAGCACGGCCTCGGCGAGATGGCCTTCGTCCAGCGCCGCCAGCAGGTCGGCCGCGACCAGCTGCGGCCCGCGACCGACGTGCACGAGGCTCGCGCCTTTCGGCAGCTTGGCGAACAGCGTCGCGTTCAACAGGCCGCGCGTCGCGTCGGTCAACGGGAGGAGGCAGACGAGGATGTCGCAGCGTGCAAGAAAGGCGTCGAGCTCGTGGGCGCCGGCATGGCAGACGACGCCGGGCATCTCGTGACGCGAACGGCTCCAGCCGGCGCAGTCGAAGCCGAACGAGGCCAGCGTGCCCAGCACCGCCTGGCCGAGCGAGCCAAGCCCGAGCACGCCGATGCGTCGCTCGGACGCCGGTCGGACTTGAAGCGCCTGCCACTGCCGCTGCTGCTGCGCGCGCCGGTATGCCGGCATGTCGCGGTGCAGGTCGAGCACGGCGTGCGTGACGTACTCGATCATGCCGTTCACGATGCCGGGCTCGACCATGCGCACGACCGGCAAGCCGGCCGGCAGCGAGGCGAAGTCGAACTGGTCGACACCCGCGCCGGTGGAGAGCAGGAGTTGCAGGTACGGAAACCGTGTCGCGAGGTCTGACGGCGGCTCCCAGGCGGCGAGAAAACGCACATCGGCCGCATCCCCGACGTCAGGCCAGAGACGAAAGTCGATCTCAGGGGCCTCCCGGTGGAAGATCTCGGCCCACAGCCGACCCCGGGTGGAATCAGCTTTGTAGACGAACGCCGGCCGCATCAGCCGAGCGCCTGCGTGACGATTGCGTACAGCCGCGGCCCGCGCATGTGCGTGACCAGCGGCGCACCGCGCAGCATCGTCGTCGGCGCATCGACGCGCAGCAGGCCCAGGGTCTCGAGCCACTCGGCCAGGCCGCTGTCGAAGTCGATGTCGATGCGCGTGAAGCGGCCAGCGTTCAAGCCCGAGAGGTGCGCGATCAACGCTTTCGCGCCTTCCGGGTTCGGCGCGACCACCGGGCCGATGGCGTGGCCCCGGCCGAAGCGGCGCAGCATCGCGAAGCCGCAGGCGTGGTCGTCGTGGTCCAGCACGACCGTCGCCTCGGCGTCGTGGAACAGCTCGTCGATGAGCGCGTCGCGCGGCATGCCCCGGGCCTCGGCATCGAGGGCGCGCAACGTGGGCAAGCTGGACTCGGTCGCAGGACGCAGGCGCCAGCCGGCATCGAGCGCGATGGGCGGTGTTGGCTGGGCGATGCCCTGGTGCTGGCGCACTTCGCCGATGCGCACGAAGCCCAGGCGCTCGTACAGGCCGCGGCCATCAGCCGTCGCATGCAGCAGCACGGTGTGGTGTTCGAGCCCTTCGAGCAGCGCCGTCATCAGGCGGTGGCCGATGCGTCGCCCCTGGCATGCCGGCGCGACGACGATGAGCCCGACCGTCGCGTGCCGCGGCCCCCAGTGCCAGCGCATTCCCGTGCCGACGACCTGCCCGTCGCGCACTGCGACGAGGCCCTCGCCGTGGCGGAATGCCTGTTCCCAGTCGGCCGGCCGGTGCGGCCAGCGCTGTTCGGCGGTCAGCGCCTGCGCGGCGGAAAGGTCGTCCGAGGTCATTGCGCGCAACGCAACGCCGTCGGACACCGGTGCGTCGATTGCACCCATCGTCTTTCTCCCCATGTACATATGGCGCTTATGTTGGGCGCAATCGTGGCCCGACGCCAGCCTCAATGCGGGCTCGCATGCAATTCGACAGCATGCACTGCGGCGGGGGGGCGCTTTGCGACACCATGCTGTTCGCTCCACTTGAACAGACGCAAATGCCGCGGCCACGCGCCTAGCATCTGGGCCAAATCCACGACGCCATCAGCGAGATCCGCGAGATGTCCCACTTCGACCCCGCTTCTGTCCAGATGCCCTGCGGCCACGTCAGCGGCTGCCGGGTCGTCCCTTCGGCGCAAGGGCGTGCTGATCGATCTTGGGGCCGCATGAGCGCCATGGCGTGCATCGCGCACATCGGCGGGGCACTCGGCACGGCATGCCGTGACAGGCCCGCCAAACGGCAGCTTCGATCCGGCGCGGGCTGAATTTCACGATTTGCGCACGGCGGCCGCGTGCTGCAATAACGCCGTCACACAGCATCCTCAACCACTTCGAGAGACACCGATGAGCATCCGACCCAAGTACATCACTTTCGACTGCTACGGCACGCTGACGCGCTTTCGCATGGGCGACCTGGCACGCGAGATGTTCGCCGATCGCATCCCGGCCGAGCGCATGGAACAGTTCATCGCCGACTTCAGTGCCTACCGCTTCGACGAGGTGCTGGGCGACTGGCAGCCTTACGAGGTGGTGCTGAAGAACGCGATCCGCCGGCTGTGCCGCAAGTGGAACCTGCAGTACCTGGACGCCGAAGCGCAGCAGTACTACGACGCGGTGCCGACCTGGGGTCCGCACGCCGACGTGCCGGCCGGCCTGGCCAAGGTCGCGAAGGAGATCCCGCTGGTGATCCTGTCCAACGCTTCGGACGACCAGATCCAGCGCAACGTGGCCATGCTGGGCGCGCCGTTCCACCGCGTGTACACCGCGCAGCAGGCGCAGGCCTACAAGCCGCGGCTGCAGGCCTTCGAGTACATGTTCGACTCGCTCGGTTGCAACCCCGAGGACGTGTTGCACGTGTCGTCGAGCCTGCGCTACGACCTGATGTCAGCGGACGACCTGGGCATCGTCAACAAGGTGTTCGTCAACCGCGGCCACGGCCCCGGCAACCCGGCGTATCGCTACACCGAGATCACCGACATCGGTGGCCTGCCCGGCGTGGTCGGCCTCTGAACGCCCATCCGTCCTGAGG
Source organism: uncultured Comamonadaceae bacterium (assembly GCA_966211955.1). GTDB lineage: Bacteria > Pseudomonadota > Gammaproteobacteria > Burkholderiales > Burkholderiaceae_C > Albitalea. Next base: position 35,769 of record CBIHOF010000007.1, read on the forward strand.
GATCGATCCATGAAGCTCGAGTCGTACTGGACCGCCTCCGCGCCCGCCTTCGTGCCGCGCGCCGCGGACCTGCCGTCGCAGTGCGACGTGGCGATCGTCGGCGGCGGCTTCACCGGGCTGTCGGCGGCGCTCGCGCTGGCACGCCGGGGCGCGTCGGTCGTGGTGCTCGAAGCGGGTGAGCGCGTCGCCGCCGAAGCCTCAGGGCGCAACGGCGGCCATGTCAACAACGGGCTCGCGGTCGACTACGCCGAGGTCGCCGCCAAGGTCGGCGTCGAACGCGCGCGGGCCTGGTACCACGCCTACGACGATGCGGTCGACGCGGTCCAGCGCATCGTGCGCGACGAAGCGATCGCCTGCGATTTCGTTCGCCACGGCAAGTTGAAGCTGGCGACGAAGCCTGCCCAGCTGGATGCGCTGTCGCGCAGCGCCGAGCGCCTGGTGCGCGACGGCGTCGACAGCGACGTCGAGATCCTCGACGCGGCACGCGTGCGGGCAGAGGTCGACAGCGACCGCTTCGTCGGCGGCCTGCTCTACAAGCGCAGCGGCCAGATGCACATGGGCCGCTTCGCCGACGGGCTTGCGCGGGCGGCCGAGGGGCGAGGCGCGCAGATTCGCACCGGCACCTGCGTGCAACGCCTGGAGCGGCAGGGCACGGGTCATGCCCACCGCGTGCACACCAGCCGCGGCACGCTGCAGGCGCAGCAGGTGCTGCTGGCCAACGGAGCGGCCCGGCATGGCGGCTATGCGAGCTTCGGCTGGTTGCGCCGGCGCATCGTGCCGATCGGCAGCTTCATCGTGGTCACCGAGCCACTCGGCGCCGAGCGCGCGAGCGCGCTGCTGCGTGAGCGCCGCACTTACGTCACGGTCGCCAACATCCACCACTACTTCCGCCTCACGCCCGATCACCGGCTGGTGTTCGGCGGGCGCGCGCGTTTCGGGGTCAGCGACCCGGTGTCGGACGCTCGATGCGGCGAGATCCTGCGCGCGGGCATGGCCGAGATATTCCCGTCGCTCGCAGGCGTGGGCATCGACTACTGCTGGGGCGGCCTGGTCGACATGACGCAGGACCGCCTGCCGCATGCCGGCGAGCGCGACGGCCTGTTCTATTCGACCGGCTACAGCGGCCACGGCACGCAGATGTCGGTGCTGATGGGCGAGCGCATGGCCGCGGTCATGGCCGGCGACGCATCGGCCAACCCGTGGCGTGGCCGGGACTGGCGCGCGATTCCGGGCCACCTCGGGCCGCCGTGGTTTCTGCCCGCGGTCGGCCTCTATTTCCGCTTGAAGGACCGTCTCGCCTGAGGACGGCCTTTCCATCCACGATTCCCGCGACAACCATCACCAGGAGCGAGCACCATGACAGATCGCCAATCCATCGACACCCTCGTCGGCCCCGAAGAAAGCCAGCGCCTGTTCGGTGCGCTGCAGCGCGGCGCCACGCGTCGAGACATGCTCGCCATGCTGATGGCAGGCGGCATGCAGGCCACGCTCGCCGGCGGCCTCGCGAGCGCGGCGCTGTCGGTGCATGCGCAGACGCCCAGGCGCGGCGGCAAGATCCGCGTGGCCGGCGCCACCGCGGCCGCCACCGACACCCTCGACCCGGCGAAGCAGTCGAACAGCACGGACTACTCGCGCTGCAACATGCTCTACAACGGCCTGACGTCGCTGGACGGCAGCCTGGCGCCGCAGCCCGCGCTGGCCGAATCGTTCAACACGAAGGACGCGAAGACCTGGGTCTTCGCGCTGCGCAAGGGCGTGACCTTTCACGACGGCAAGCCGCTGACGCCGGCCGACGTGGTCTTCTCCATCTCGCGTCACAAGGACCCGGGCACCGCGTCCAAGGCCAAGGTTCTCGCCGACCAGATCGAGAGCGTGAAGGCGACCGGCCCCAACGAGGTGACGGTCGTGCTGGCCTTGCCCAACGCCGACCTGCCCGTCATCCTGGGAACTTTCCACTTCCACATCGTCAAGGAAGGCACCACCGACTTCAGCGCCGGCGTCGGTACCGGGCCGTACAAGCTGAAGGAGTTCAAGCCGGGCGTGCGTTCGGTCGTCGTGCGCAACGACCACTACTGGAAGCCCGGCAAGCCCTATCTCGACGAGATCGAGTTCGTCGGCATCAGCGACGAGAGCGCACGTGTCAACGCGCTGCTGTCCGGCGGCATGGACCTGGTCGGCTCGATCAACCCGCGCTCGCTGGCACGCGTCATCGGCACGCCGGGGTATGCGGTGACCAAGACGCAGTCGGGCCAGTACTCCGACCTGGTGATTCGCAAGGACACGGGACCCGGCACCAACCCCGACTTCGTGCTCGCGATGAAGTACCTGTTCGACCGCGAGCAGATGAAGAAGGCGATCGCGCTCGACCAGGCGGTGCTCGCCAACGACCAGCCGATCGACTCCACCAACCGCTTCCATTTCGCGGGGCTGCCACAGCGGCCGTTCGACCCCGAGAAGGCGAAGTTCCACCTGAAGAAGTCGGGCGTCACCGGCGCGGTGCCGATCGTCGCCTCGCCGGCAGCGCTGTACTCGGTCGAGATGGCACTTTTGATCCAGCAGACGGCCAAGGGAATCGGCCTGGACATCGACGTCAAGCGCATGCCCGCCGACGGCTACTGGAGCAACCATTGGCTCAACAGCCCCGTGGGCTTCGGCAACGTCAACCCGCGCCCGAGCGCCGACATCCTGCTGACGCAGTTCTTCAAGTCCGACGCGCAGTGGAACGAGTCGCGCTGGAAGAGCGAGAAGTTCGACCAGGTGCTGGTCGCCGCGCGCGCAGAGACCGACTTCGCGAAGCGCAAGCAGATGTATGCCGACTTGCAGACCATGATCCACCAGGAGGCCGGCATCGGCATCCCGCTGTTCCTGACCAGCCTCGACGGCCACTCGGCGAAGCTCAAGGGCCTGTCACCGATCCCGGTGGGCGGCCTGATGGGCTACAACTTCGCCGAGAACGTGTGGCTCGAGAACGCCGCCTGACGCGCCAAGCAACAGCCATGAACGCCCTCGTCCTCAAGCTACTGATCCAGCGCATCGCGCTGGCGCTGATGTCGCTGCTGGTGGTGTCCGTGATCGTGTTCGCGATCACCGCGGTGTTGCCGGGCGACGCCGCCCAGGAGCAACTGGGGCAGGACGCGACGCCCGCGGCGCTGGCCGCACTGCGGGCGCAGATGGGCCTGGACGTGCCGGCGCCGCAGCGCTATGTGAGCTGGCTCGGCGGGTTGCTGCGCGGCGACCTCGGCGTCTCGTCGACGGCGCAGCTGCCGGTGGCCCAGCTCATCGGCAGCCGCTTGCCGAACTCGCTGCTGCTCGCCGCAGTGACCGCGCTGTTTTCGGTGCCTATCGCACTCACGCTCGGCGTCGCCGCGGCAGTCTGGCGCGGCTCGTGGTTCGATCGCGCCGCATCCACCGGCGCGGTGGCGGTCGTCTCGGTGCCCGAGTTCCTGGTCGCCACGCTGGCGGTGCTGCTGTTCGCCGTCAAGCTGCGGTGGCTGCCGGCGCTTTCGTACGTGAGCGACATCGAATCGCTCGGCCAGCTGCTGCGGGCGTTCGCGATGCCGGTGCTCACCCTGTGCTGCGTCATCGTCGCGCAAATGATGCGCATGAGCCGCGCCGCCGTGATCGACCAGCTCGAGGCGCCGTACATCGAGATGGTGCGACTCAAGGGCGCGTCGCCGCTGCGCATCGTGCTCGCTCACGCGCTGCCGAACGCCGTCGGCCCGATTGCCAACGCGGTGGCGCTGAGCCTGTCATACCTTCTCGGCGGCGTGATCATCGTGGAGACGATCTTCAACTATCCCGGTGTCGCCAAGCTGATGGTCGACGGCGTGACGCAGCGCGACATGCCGCTGGTGCAGGCCTGCGCGATGCTGTTCTGCGCCGGCTACCTGATCCTCGTGACGACGGCCGACATCTTGGGCATCGTCACCAACCCTCGCCTTCGGCACCGCTGAAGAAAGGTCTCCGATGTCGTTGATCACCACCACCACCACGAGCGGCTTCTTCGCAAGCAGCGCTCACCCGTGGCGGACACGCTTCGTCCAGTTCGGTCCGTCCGGCTGGCTGGGCCTCGCGATCGTCCTGTTCTGGGCGCTGGCTGCGATCGTCGGACCGGCGTTGCTGTCGCGCACCGGCGCGACCGGCGGCGGCGACGTGTTCGCGCCGATCAGCGCGGCGCATTGGCTGGGCACCGATTACCTCGGCCGTGACATGCTGGCGCGTGTGATCGAGGGCGCGCGCTACACCGTGGGCGTCGCCTTCTTGGCGACGCTGCTGGCCAGCGGCACGGGCACGCTGCTCGCATTGCTGGCCGCGGCGAGCGGCCGGTGGATCGACGCTGGCCTGAGCCGGGGGCTGGACACGCTGACCGCGATCCCGAGCAAGATGTTCGCGTTGCTGATCGTGGCGGGTTTCGGCTCGTCGGTGCCGACACTGGTCGCCGCCGCGGCCGTCATCTACGTGCCGGGCGCCTACCGCATCGCGCGTTCACTGGCCGTGAACATCAACGCGCTCGACTACGTGACAGTCGCGCGCACGCGCGGTGAAGGTACCGGCTACGTGATGCTGCGCGAGATCCTGCCCAACATCGCCGGGCCGATGCTCGCGGACCTCGGGCTGCGTTTCGTCTACGTCGTGCTGCTGCTCGCGAGCCTGAGCTTTCTCGGGCTGGGCGTGCAGCCGCCGAACGCCGATTGGGGCTCGCTGGTGCGCGAGAACATCCTGGCGCTCCCCGACGGCGGCGCGTCGGTGATCGCGCCGTCAATCGCCATCGCGACCCTGACGATCGCCGTCAACCTCGTGATCGACAACCTGCCGGGCCGCGGCGCCCGCGAACGGGGAGCAAAGTGATGGGCAGCCCTGTCGTAGTGAAAGACCTCACCGTCAGTGCCGGCGGCGCGACGCTCGTCGACGCCTTGAGCTTCACGATCCAGCCCGGCGAGGTGCTCGCCCTGATCGGCGAGTCCGGTTCGGGCAAGACCACCACGGCGCTTGCGATGATGGGCTATGCCCGCCGCGGCTGCCGCATCAGCGGCGGTAGCGTGCGCATTGGCGACGTCGACGTGCTCGCGCTCGATGCCCGCCAGTTGCGCAGGCTGCGCGGTCGCACGGTCACCTACATCGCGCAGAGCGCGGCGGCGTCGTTCGACCCATCGCGCACCCTCCTCGACCAGGTGGTCGAGCCGGCCTGCCTGCACGGCACGCTGCCTCGTGCCGAGGCCGAGCGGAGGGCCATTGCGCTGTTTCGCGAGCTGGCGCTTCCCGACCCCGAGACGATCGGCCAGCGTTATCCGCACCAGGTGTCCGGCGGGCAGCTGCAGCGCCTGATGGCTGCGATGGCGCTGATCACCGACCCCGAGGTGGTGATCCTCGACGAGCCGACGACGGCGCTCGACGTGACGACCCAGGTCGAGGTGCTGCGTGCCTTCCGTCGCGTCGTGCGCGAGCGGCGGGTGACGGCCATCTACGTCAGCCATGACCTGGCCGTCGTCGCGCAAATGGCCGATCACATCCTCGTGCTGCGCGATGGCTGCATGCGCGAGGTCGGCGCGACCGAACGGCTGCTGACGGCGCCGCAGCATGAGTACACGAAGAGCTTGCTGGCCGCCGCACGACCTGCGCCGCGCGAAGGTGCCGCCCAGGCGGTCGATGCCGACGTGCTGCTGCGCGTGCAAGGACTTTGCGTCGGATACGGCCGTGGCGAGCAATCCATCAAGATTCTCGAAGGCATCGATCTCGAGCTCAGGCGCGGGCAGGCCATCGGCGTCATCGGCGAGTCGGGTTCGGGCAAGACGACGCTGGCGCGTGCGGTCGCCGGCTTGCTGCCCCCGAGCGCCGGCACCATGGAGTTTCGCGGCCGCGCATTGACGCCCGCGCTCGCCCAACGGTCCCGCGACGAGTTGCGGCGCATCCAGATCGTGTTCCAGTCGGCCGATACCGCGCTGAACCCTTCGCACACCATCGAGCGCATCCTGGCGCGGCCGCTGCAGTTCTACAAGGGCCTCAAGGGACCGGCGCTGCGCCGGCGCATCGACGAGCTGCTCGACCTGGTGAAGCTGCCGCGCACGCTGGCGGGGCGCCTGCCCGGCGGGCTCTCGGGCGGCCAGAAGCAGCGCGTGAACCTCGCACGCGCGCTCGCGGCCGAGCCCGACCTGATCCTCTGCGACGAGGTGACCTCGGCGCTGGACACCGTGGTCGGGGCCGCGGTGCTCGACCTCATCGCCGAGTTGCGCCGGGAGCTCGGCGTGTCCTACCTTTTCATCAGCCACGACCTGCACACCGTGCGCTCGGTCTGCGACGAGATCGTCGTGATGCAGCACGGCCGCAAGCTGGCACAGGTGGCGCGCGCCGACTACGAGCGCGGCCCGCACCACCCCTACTACGAGCAGCTCGCGCGCGCCGTGCCCGAGCTGCGCTGTGGCTGGCTGGACGAGCTCGATCGACAACGCCCGGCGCTGGTCGCCTGAAGGAGTGAATGACATGACACCCACGTTCCGCATCGCCGCGATCGCCGGCGACGGCATCGGCAAGGAAGTGCTGCCCGAGGGGCTGCGCGTGGTGAGCGCAGCCGCCGAGCGATTCGGCTTCGCGCTCGAGATCCGGGAGATCGAATGGGCGAGCTGCGACTGGTACGCGCGCCACGGTCAGATGATGCCGGACGACTGGAAGCAGCAGCTCGAGGGCGTCGATGCCATCTACTTCGGCGCCGTCGGCTGGCCCGCCACGGTGCCCGACAACGTCTCGCTGTGGGGCTCGCTGCTCAAGTTCCGCCGCGAGTTCGACCAGTACATCAACCTGCGGCCCGTTCGGCTCTTCGACGGCGTCGCGTGCCCGCTGGTGGATGCCCAAGGCAAGCCGCGCCGGCCCGGCGACATCGACTACTTCGTCGTGCGCGAGAACACCGAGGGTGAGTACACCAACCTCGGCGGCGTGATGTACGCGGGCACCGAGCGCGAGATCGTGATCCAGGAGTCGGTGTATTCACGATTTGGCGCCGACCGCGTGCTGAAGTACGCGTACGAGCTGGCGCGCTCGCGTGCCCGCAAGCAGCTGACGGTGGCCACCAAGAGCAACGGCATCGCGATCAGCATGCCATGGTGGGACGGCCGCGCCGACGAAGTCGGCCGGGGCTACCCCGACGTGAAGGTCGACAAGCAGCACATCGACATCCTCAGCGCCCGCTTCGTGTTGCAGCCGCAGCGCTTCGACGTCGTGGTGGCCAGCAACCTGTTCGGTGACATCCTGTCCGACCTCGGCCCGGCGACGACCGGCACGATTGGCCTGGCGCCGAGCGCGAACCTCAACCCCGAGCGCCGGTTCCCGTCTCTGTTCGAGCCGGTGCACGGCTCGGCGCCGGACATCTACGGCAAGCGCATCGCGAACCCGATCGCAATGATCTGGTCGGGGGCGCTCATGCTGGACTTCCTGACCCAAGGCCAGGGAGTCGGCCGCGCGGCGCACGACGCGATCGTGAAGGCGATCGAAGCCGTGATCGTCCGCGGACCGCGCACGCCGGACCTCGGTGGACAAGCCAACACCGAAGACGTCGGCCGTGCCATTGCTGAACTTGTGAAGGAACTCTGAATGTCGCTCTCTATCCACCGTGACGACCTGCTGCCGGGCTGCAACTACATCGGCCGCTGGTGCGAGGCGAAAGATGGCCGCCGTTTCGACGTGGCCGACCCGGCCACCGACGCCGTGTTTGCCAACGTGCCCGACAGCGGCGAAGACGACGCGCGCGCCGCGCTCGAGGCCGCGCACGCCGCTTTCCCAGCGTGGCGCGCGGTGCCCGCCAAACAGCGCGCGCAGGTCCTCAAGCGCTGGAACGACCTCATCGTCGCGCACCAGGATGACCTCGGCCGCCTGATCTCGCGCGAGCAGGGCAAGCCGCTCGCCGAAGGGCGCGGCGAAGTCGCGTATGCCGCGAGCTACGTCGAGTGGTTCGCCGAAGAGGCGACGCGGGCGAACGGCGACGTGATCTGCGCGCCGGTCGCCGGCCGGCGCATGTTCGCGCTGAAGGAGCCGGTGGGTGTCGTCGCGGCGATCACGCCGTGGAACTTCCCGGCCGCGATGATCGCGCGCAAGATCGCGCCCGCACTCGCCGCCGGTTGCACGGTGGTGTGCAAGCCGGCCGAGGACACGCCGCTCACGTCGCTTGCGCTCGTCAAGCTGGCTGAGGATGCCGGCGTGCCACCGGGCGTGCTGAACATCGTCACGGCGTCGCGCGAGCGCGCGGCGGAGGTGGTCGACATCTGGCTCGACGACCCACGCGTGCGCAAGATCAGCTTCACCGGCTCGACGCCGGTGGGCAAGCACCTCGCCCGGCGCAGCGCCGACACGCTGAAAAAGCTCTCGCTCGAGCTGGGCGGCAATGCCCCCTTCATCGTCTTCGACGATGCCGACCTCGACGCGGCGGTCGACGGGCTCATGGTCGCCAAGTTCCGCAACGGCGGCCAGACCTGCGTGTCGCCGAACCGCGTGTTCGTGCAGGCGAGCGTCCATGACGCTTTCGTCGACAAGCTTGCCGCGCGCATCGCCGCATTGAAGGTGGGACCGGCGAGTGACGAAGGCTCGCAGATCGGGCCGATGATCAATGCACGTGCCGTCGACAAGATCGAACGGCACGTGAGCGACGCCGTCGAGCGCGGTGCACGTGTGGTGGTCGGCGGGCAGCGGCTCGCGGCCCTGGGGCGCAACTACTTCGCGCCCACGCTGCTGACCGGTGCTGACGCGACGATGGCCTGCGCGTGCGAGGAGACTTTCGGTCCCGTCGTGCCGGTGACGCGCTTCGACAGCGAAGCCGAAGTGATCGCGGCGGCGAACGGCACTCCGTTCGGCCTCGCGGCCTACTTCTATTCCAGCAACGTGCGCCGCGTCTGGCGCGTCGCCGAGGCGCTGGAGGTCGGCCTGGTCGGCATCAACGAAGGCGCGCTCGCGGCCGAGGCCGCGCCCTTTGGTGGCGTCAAGGAATCGGGCTATGGCCGCGAGGGCTCGGTCCACGGCCTGGACGACTACATGCACCTCAAGTACCTGTGCCAAGGGCAGCTCTAGGCGCCCTCACCACGGCATCCAATGGAACGAAGGGCGTCCGCGACAAGCGGACGCCCTTTTTTTGCGCGGACAGGCAATGTGCCCGCCCGCAAAGCCCCATCAGAAGGTGTGGGTCAGGCCCGCGCCGTAGGTGCTCTTCGCACCCTGGTTCGGGAAGCGCTTCGATGCCGCATCTGCGTACAGCGATGTGAGCTTGGACAGGTTGTAGCTGGCACCGAATGAGACGAGGCGTTCCTTCTTGACGCCGTCGACGTCCGCCTGGCCCCAACCTGCCTTGAGCGTGGTCAGGCCCAGGCTGTACGTTGCCCCCAACGTGCTCGTCTTGGCCTTGGAGCCAGCGGCCGTCTTGCTCACGTTGTACAGCCCCATGAGGGCCAGGGCATCAAGTTGTCCGCGCAGCCCGATGGAGCTTTCCGTGGCACCAGCACTGTTCTTGGCGGCACCGAGCAACGCCCGGATCGCGCCGCTGTTGTAGACCAGCGAGACGGCTCGCGTCTTGGCGATGTCGCCGGCCACGGTCTCCGGGCTGTAGCTCACATGAAGCGCCGTGTTCGCAAGTGCGGGCGAATCGTAGAAGATGGAATTGGCCGCACGACCCGAGCCGCCACCGTGAGGATCGGCCGAGTAGTTCCAGTGCCACAGATCCCACGCCGGCGAAGTGATCCGGTCGTAGTTCTCCCAGGGATCGAAGGCCCAGTCCTGGCTCTGGATCGCATCCGTTGCGCGGCCCAGGCGAACCGCGCCGAAGCCACCTTTCAGGCCAACGGTCGACTCGCCGTGCCAGAACGGCTTGCTGCCATTGCCTTCGGGGGTACCCGTGTCGAGGTCGAGTCGATGGCGCAGCTTGAACGTTGCCGCCAGCCCGCCGCCCAAGTCCTCCGTTCCGGCAAATTGCAGGTGGCTGCGCTGGATGGTGCCGACATTCCACTTGTCGGCCGTGTCCCGGAAGACGCCGATGTCCAGGCTTCCGCTGATGACGACGTTGGATTGAGCGTTGGCAATGCTGCAGCCGAGTGCAGCCCCCGCGACGAAAAGTGAATAGGCGCGCGTATACATTGGCATGAATTCCCTCGATTGGTTGGTTCTGTTGAATGCGAAGGAATGCGCTCCGCGTCTCCGCACTGCACCCCCGGTGCCAGGAGAATTTCAGCATCGCTCTCGTCATGGCACGTCGCGAAACCGCGGTCCGCCACAGCACAAGCTGCGCGAATTCATCGGCGTTTCAGCAGGCCGTATGGCGGTCCAAAATGAGTTGGCCCGGAGTGAGTCTCGCGGCCATGGTGCGCCCGGACGCCGGGCTGAGGAAAACTTCAGACTGAAGCGTCGACCCGTTGAAACTTGCACAGAACGGGTTGTCGTGCGGCGGGGCGGTTCTTCACCTCAACGATCCTTCCAGGCGTCGAATCGCCGTTGAGAGCGTCTGCCGCGACTTCCAATACGCCGCCCAGGGGTCCTCACGCTCGAACGACAGGTATTCGCGTGCCGTGGCGATCGTCCACTGGGCGCCGCTCTTGATCTCCGGCAACTGGTCCCAGCGAATCGGCATCGAAACGCCCAGCCCCGGTCTCGCCCTGGCGGAAAACGCCGCGGCCGTTGTCTGCGCATGGCCGTTTCGCAAGTAGTCGATGAAGATCTTTCCCACGCGATTCGAGCCGCCGCTCTTGGCGACGAAGCGTGAGGGAATCGTCTTCGCCATGTGCTGAACCGCAGCCTGGGAAAAAGCCTTCACCGCCTCGTAGTCGAGCCGCGGCGCAAGCGGCACGACCACGTGCAGTCCTTTTCCGCCACTCGTCTTGATCCAGCTCTCGAGCCCGAGCTCGGTCAGCAGCGTACGCGTGAGTACCGCGGCCTCCTTCACCTGCGCCCAGCCCACGCCTTCCCCTGGGTCGAGGTCAAAGATCACGCGGTCCGGCTTGTCGATGTTCCTGGTGGTGGAGTTCCACGTATGAAACTCGACGACGTTCATCTGCGCGGCGTTGACAAGTGCCTCGACGCTTGGCACTTCGAGCAGTGCCGCGTGCCCGGCCCACAGCGCCGGGTCCAGTTCCCGCATGCCCGGGATGCTCAGCTTGTCGTCGTGTTTCTGGAAGAACTGCTGGCCGGTGATGCCCGACGGCGCCCTCACGAGTGACACCGGACGCCCCTTCAGATGCGCAAGCATCCGCTCGGCGATGCTTTCGTAGTAGTGAACGAGATCAAGCTTTCGCAAGCCCGTTGACGGGTCGATCACGCGTTCAGGGTTGGTCACCTTCACGCCCACCGGTCGCGAAACCGCTCGGGGCTTCTTGCCCGCGGCCGCGCCTACACCTGGCCGCGCGGTCTCCCGGATGACCTGCCCCGCCGGGATGTCCGTCCTCACGCCGCGGAACGTGGCGTGGCGCACGTGGCCCTCCGGCGTCCACTCGGCAAACGCCACCTCCACGACCATCTGCGGCTTGACCCACCGCTCATTGCCCGCGCTGCGCTTGGACCATCGACCCGGCCTGACACTGGCCGGATCCACCGCCGGCTTGTCGACTTCCAATTTCACCAGCTGTTGATGCAGCTCTCGTCCCGTGGCCGCGCCCCACCCCGTCCCGACCGAGCCCGCGTGGCGCAAGGCGCCGTCCTGGTGATAGCCGAGGAGAAGGCTTCCGACTTCGGCCTTCGCGCCGGTGCGGTCGGTGAAGCCCACCACCACGAACTCTTGCCGGTGCTGGCACTTCAGCTTGAGCCAGGTCTCGGTTCGCGTCGACACGTAGGGCGAATCGGCTCGCTTGGCAATGACGCCTTCCATCCCAAGCTTGCAGGCCGCCTCCAGCATCTGGCCTGGGGTCACCTCGAAGGCCTGGCTGAACCTCACGGCGTCGGCGCCGCGCTCGTCGAAGAGCTCCTTGAGCACCGACCGGCGAGTGATGCACGGCACGCGACGCAGGTCCAGCCCCCCGAGGAACGGCAGGTCGAACACGAAGAAGACGATGTCCTTCGTGCTCGCGTTGTCGATCGCGTTTTGCAAGCGATTGAAATCGGGCATGCCCGACTCGTTCAGCACGACGATCTCTCCGTCGAGCCACGCTTCATCCAGGCCCAACGAGGCCACGGCTGCCGCAAGCCCTCTGAGCTTGTCGGTCCAGTCGTTTCCCTTGCGGGTCAAGAGGCGCACATCCTCGCCCTCGATGCGAGCCAACATGCGGTAGCCATCGAACTTGGTCTCGACAATCCAGGCCGCGTCGTTCGGAACGGAGGACACCAAGGTCGCGAGCTGCGGCTCCAGTCGCTTGGGCAGCGGTGCCTTCACGGCATGCTGCATGTCCGTCGTCGTGTCCGCCTGGATGGCCGGCTGGCGCTCGACGGTCGACCCTCGCGGGTCGCGCTCCTCGACAGGTCCGAGCGGCGTCGCGATGACGCTGTCGGGCAAGGCGGTGATCACGTCGTACTCCGCTGTCGGCCGCGACCAGGCATCGCCCCGCTTCTTCAGCAACAGCCACTGCTCCTGCTTCACTTCACCTGGCTTTGAAATGCGCACGAGCTCCCACAAGCCGGCAAGCTTCTGCCCATGCAGCTTGAAGATGAGCTTGCCCTTGTCCATGCCTTCGCGCGGGTCGCCCACGGGTTCCCACGTGCCTTCGTCCCACACGATGACCGTCCCCGCACCGTACTGTCCCTTCGGGATGGTGCCCTCGAAGCTGCCATAGCTGACTGGGTGGTCTTCGACGTGGATGGCCATCTGCTTGAGGGCCGGGTCGAAGGACGGCCCCTTGGGCACGGCCCAGCTCAGGAGAACGCCGTCCAGCTCCAGCCGAAAGTCGTAGTGCAGGCGTGAGGCCCAATGCTTCTGGATGACGAAGCCCAAGGCCTTGGTCGCCTTGGTGGCCCCCTTCTTCCGCGGCACGCCGGCGGGCTCCGCAGTGACCTTGAAGTCACGCTTCTCGTTGTAGCGTGACAGTTGCTCGCCCGACCGCGCCGCCGCTGCGGGTGAGCGAGTGGCGGCGCGGCGGGTCTTGGCATCCATCCGTTGATCGACCCCGCAGCCAGCGATTCGCCCGAGCCTCTATGCCCGCTTGCGAGCAGGCGCCTTCTTGGCGGCTGTTCGCTTCGGTGTGGACTTCGCCTCGGCCCGCTCGGTCTCCTTCTCGGCCGACTTGCGGGCCTTGGGGGCCTTCGCCGGTGCCTGCTTTGCCCCGCCGCCCTTGCGCGCACCCAGACTCTTCTGCAGCAATTCCGCCAGGTCGATGACGTTGGAGTCGTAGCCCTGCGGCGCCTGCTCGATCGGCTCGACCTTCTCGGTCTTGCCGGCCTTCACCTTGCGGGCAATCAGCTCGTGGATCGCATCGGTGAACTTGTCCACGTAGGACTCGGGCTTCCAGTCCGCCTTCATGTCATGGATGAGCTGGGCGGCCATCTTGAGCTCGGTGTCCTTGAGCTTGGCTGCAGCCCGCCCAGCGGCGGGGATGTTCAAGTCCTCGGCCGGCCGGATCTCGCTGGACCAGCGCAAGGTGTCCAGCATCAGCGCCGGACCGGCTGGGATCAGCGCCGCCAGGTGCTCCTTGGTGTGCATGACGACCCGGGCGATCCCGATCACGCCTTGCGCGAGCATCGCCTCGCGCAGCAGCGCGTAGACCTTCTCGCTGCCCTTGCCCGATGGCTCCAGGTAGTACGGCTTTTCGAGGTAGACAAAGGGCACGTCGGACAGGTTGACGAAGCCTTCGATCTCGATCGTCTGCGTGGTCTTCGGGTACGCCTCGCGCACCTCGTCGTCGCTCAGCACGACGTAATCCCCATCGTCCTGCTTCACGCCTTTGACGATGTTCTCCTTGTCGATCTCCTTGCCCGTGCGCTTGTTGATGCGCTTGTAGCCGACGGGGTCCATCGTGCGCTTGTCCAGCCAATCGAAGTCGATGTCGTCCTCCTGCGACGCCGGGTACAGCGCGACGGGCACGTTCACGAGACCGAAGGTGATGGCACCTTTCCAGATGGCACGGGGCATGGCGACTCCTGCTGGCAAGCATCGATCCCTCCACTGAGCAATTGTCGAGCCCGGGGTGCGGACACCCGACGTCCGTGCTCAGGAATCCCTTTTGCTGGTCATGGTCGTTCGGCCGGCGTAGGCTTGGCCGCCGGTAAAAACGCGCCAGCGTTCCGAGGAGGTTGTCATGGCCGCACGTTCCATCGCATCGCTCACCTTGAGCTTCGGGCTGGTCTCCATCCCGGTGAAGCTCTACTCCGCCACCGAAGGCTCGGCCGGCGTGGGCTTCAACCTGATGACCCGCGACGGCTCGCGCGTCAAGCAGCAGTACGTCTCGGAGAAGACCAAGGAGGTCGTCGAGCGTTCGGAGATGATCCGCGGCTATGAGTTCGACAAGGACCAGTTCGTGCTCTTCACGCCCGACGAACTGAAGGCCCTGCAAGAGGGGTCAAGCCACGTCATCGAGATCGTCGCGTTCATTCCCGAGAAGGCGGTGGACCCGCTCTTCTACGACAAGGCCTACTTCCTTGCGCCGGACAAGCGCGGCGGCAAGCCCTACTCCTTGTTGATGGAAGCAATGCGTGAAAGCGGCCGATGTGCCTTGGCCAAGTGGGCCTGGAAAGGCAAGCAGTACATGGTGCAGGTGCGCCCCGCCGAGGATGGCCTGATCCTGCAGCAACTGTTGTACGCCGACGAAGTGCGCTCGATGAAGGACCTGGACATTGAGTTGGTCGATGTCGCGCCCGCGGAACTCAAGCTGGCCTTGCAGTTGATCGAGCAGATTTCCACCGACAACTATGACGCGGCCGAGTACGAGGACGAAGAGAAGAAGCGCATCCTGGCCGCCATCGACGAGAAGATCCAGGGCAAGCAGATCGTCGCCGCTTCGCATCCTGAAGACGTGACATCGGGCAACGTGATCGACCTGATGCAGGCGCTGCAGGCCAGCCTCGGCAAGAAGGACGCAAAGCCGGAGAAGGCAGCGCCGGCCAAGTCGTCGGCCAAGGTCGCGTCGATCGCGCCGCCCGTCAAGGAAGCCGCCAGGGAGCCTGCCAAGGAACGCAAGGGGCCGGTGCGCGCCAAGACGCAAGAGGCGGCGGTCGCAGCCGCTCCAGCGCGCGCCCGAGCGAAGAAGTGAGTCGTCCTGCCACCTCGCTGTTTTCGCTGCGAGGGATCCAGGAGATGCTGGGCATCTCTCGCAGTGTCATCACGCGGCTGATCGACGCGGGCTTCGTGTCGCCGCAACGCGGACCGCGCAACGAGTACCTGTTCACCTTTCGCGATGTCGTCCTGTTGCGCACGGCGCATGGGCTGCAGATGGCACGCATCGCGCCGCGCAAGATCCTCCGGTCGCTCGAGCAACTCAAGGCAACCTTGCCGAGCGAGATGCCGCTGACGGGCCTGAAGATCACCGCCATTGGCGGAGAGGTGGCGGTGAGGGAAGTGCATGGCCCTCGCAGCGCGGAGACGGGGCAGTACTTGATCGACTTCGAAGTCGCGTCACCGAAGGAGGGCCGGGTCACCGACTTACGCCGTGAGCAATCGGAGCCGCAAGCCGCCTTTGAGTCAGCGCAAGGTTGGTTTGACGCTGCGGCGGGTCTGGAGGCCGAAGCGCCCGCCGAGGCCGAAGCCGCCTACCGCCAAGCGATCTCCTTGGACCCGGAATTCCCCGACGCTCACCTCAACCTCGCCGCGCTGCTCTGCGAACGCGAGGCATACGAAGAAGCCGTGCGCGTTTGTGGTGAGGCGCTTCAGCGCTGGCCCGACGTGGCGGAGCTGCATTTCAACCAGGCCCTGGCCTTGGAGGAGTTGCACAGGAATCGCGAAGCGCTGGGGGGCTATGAGCGATCCCTGGAGCTGGCGCCCGACTTCGCGCAAGCGCACTTCAATCTCGCTCGGTTGTGTGAACGGTCAGGCAACTTCCAGAAGGCCCTCAGGCACTTCAACGCTTATCGTCGGTTGAGTCGGTGACTTCACGCGGCCGCATCAAAACCTGCTCACCAGCTTCACGAAAACCGCGCGCCGAAACGCCGTGCGTGTCTCGACCTCGGTGAACTCGCCATGGCGAGGCCCGAGCAGGTTCTGGCCGGTGATGGACAGCTCCACGCCATCACGCGGCCGCCACGCCCAGCGCAGGTCGGCGGCAAGGTAGCTCGGCACTGACGGCGCCGAAAGCGCCGACACGTAGCGCAGCGTCGCGTCAAGCTCGGTTTTGGCGCCGAGATCGTGCGACGACCGCAGCACCCACTGCCGCGTCGGGTTGCTGCCTTGCGCCGAAGCCACTGAATCGGCCGTGTCGATGCTGTCGGGCCGCAGCTTGAAATCCTGCAGGAGGCGGGTCAGGCCGGCATGCAGCCGCCATGATGGTGTCGCCTGGACGCTGCCCCACATCTCCAGCCCTCGCACCCGCGCCTGCATGCCGTTTCCGTAGAACACGGTCGTTCCCGTGGGGCCGAGCTCCTGGGTGTGCAGCTTGTCGTAGTCCGCCTTGTAAATGGTGGCCGAGTACGAGATGCGCGTTGTCGGCTGCCCGCGGTAGCCGAGTTCGTAGACCCGCGCCACTTCCGATTGGAAGTCTGGCCCGCCCGTCAGCAGGAAGGGCGGCTGCCCTGGCACGAAGGTGTCGCGGTCCAGCCGGGAGGGCGCACGCACCGTGCGTGAGGCCGCCGCCCACAGCAGATGGTCGGCAGCGGGCTTCCAGGCCAGTCTCACATTCGGCAAGAACTCCGAGCCGGTGTAGTCGTTGTGCTCCACGCGAGCCCCGAGCGTGAGCCGCAACTCGGGCTCGAGCGCAATCTCGTCCTGGGCGAACAGGCTGGTCCAGGTCTGGTTGGGCGACCCCGGCAGGAAGGCCACGTAGGTGCTGTTGGTCACGCGGTCACGCGCGTAGCGATACTCGGCACCCCACACGAGCGCCTGCGAAGCGGTCGGGTGCAGGGCGTGCTGAAACTGCAGGTCGACGATGTCGAGCTTGTCGGCGAAGGTCGGCGGCACGACACGTTCGGTATGGTCATAGGTGAGCTGAACCGACAGGCCGGCATCGCCGCCGAGCCGTCGCTCCCACTTGCCCACGAGGTTGGCGCCCGATACCGAGATGGTGTCGAGCGGAAGGTCTACGCCGGTGATGGAGATGGTGCCGGGCAGCTGCTGGTTCCGCTTGCCCTCGTAAGCGTTGCCGAGCAAGGAGAATCGGTCGGCCGAACTTTCCCAGTCCGCGCGAAAGCCCAGCTGGGTCGTGTGCGAGGCATCGTCCACCGTGGTGCCATCAGCGGTCTCTGTGTGCTGGTGGTCGAGCCGCTTGGCATAGAGCTGGAAATGCCCGTCCGCACCGAGCCGGCCGCCATGGCGCACTGCGAGCGTCGACTCGAAATTGCCGGCACCTGCCGCGATCAAGTCACCCTGCGTCGACGCGGCCGAACGCGTGATCACGTTGACCACGCCGTTCACCGCGTTGACACCCCACAGCGTCCCGCCCGGGCCGCTGATGACTTCGATTCGCTCGATGTCTTCGAGCAGCACATCCTGGACATCCCAGAACACGCCGGAGAACAAGGGGCTGTAGACCGAGCGCCCATCGATGAGCACGAGCAGCTTGTCGGCCGAGCTGCTGTTGAAACCCCGTGCGCTGATAGCCCAATCGTTCGCGCTGGAGCGGGCCACCTGCAGGTTGGGCGCGAGCCTCAGTGCCTCCGGCAGGCTCGTCACGCCAGAGCGGCGGATGTCGTCCGCGGTGATGACGAAGACGGAGGTGGGCGCATCGGACAGGCGTTCCGCGCGTTTGGAGACCGAGGTGATCTCGATGTTGCTGAGCTCTTCGAGGCTGAGCGTGGAGAGCTTGGCAGCAAGCGATTGGGCGTTGGCCGCCGGTGTGACGGCCCAGATCGCCGCCATGGGGAGGAGGGTTGCGATGGTGGTTCGAGGCGATGGAAAGTGCAGTGACATTCCTTTTCCCTGCGTTGCTGGCGGCGTCTCTGCTGTGCCTGGGCAGCCGCGTCCAGCGTCGTCCCGGGCGACTGTAGTCAAGGACCCAGGCGTTCGCGACTGTAAGAACTGACAGCACGTGCTGCGGCAGGCAAGCCACACGCCCGCATCGCAGAGGAGACGGGGCTCAATCGACGAGACGTTCGAGCAGCGGCTGCAACGCGACCGGCCCCGTGAGCACTGCCGTCATGCTGCCGGCGCAACGTTTTGGCACGTCGTCGAAGGGCACCCACATGAACGCATCCATCTCGGGGCGCTGATTCCCGCGGGCATCGCGATAGAAGCTCGTGCATCGGCACCGCGACGGGTCGATGCGTTCGATCAGCGACGCATACAGCTGCAGGTCCTTTCCAGGGCGGTAGCTGAAGAGGCCGAGATCGAGGAGGCTGTCTCCGTCGACGCTGAGCCCGCACTCTTCATGCACCTCGCGCACTGCTCTCTGGCGCGGTGTTTCGCCGGGGTCACCGAGGCCCTTGAAGATGTCCCAGTAGCGCCCGCCCGTCGCATGGCCGAGCAGCAGCTCGCCGGATGCATTGATCAGGAGGACACCACAAGTGATGAGCTTGGTGCGGGCCATGCGGCTTGAAGACTTGAAGCGCCCACCGAGGCACGGGCGCAGGACTGGTGGAGCATAGCCGCCGCCCCGACCATAATCGAGTGCATGGCGACCGAGCGCCTCCCCTCTTCCCAAGCCCTGCGCCTCGCGCGCCGCGCGTGGAATCTGCTTCATGTGGATTCCACGCAGGCGCGCGCGCTGGCTGAGCGCGCCGTCGAAGCGGCCGTCGCGTCCAACGACCTTGCCGCCGAGGGCTGGGGCCGCATGGCCATGGGCTTCTTCCAGCTCTACTACGCCACCGCCGCGGAAGCGTCGGCGCAGCTGCACCGCGCACAAGCCTGCTTCGATGCCACCGCGGACTGTGCGGGCCGCATCCTGGCCGGCGCGGGCATCGCACGTTCGCTGTGGCGGCAGGGCCGGGTCGACGAAGCGCTGGCCCAGGTGCTGCCTCTGCGCGACGAGGGCGTGCGCGTGCTGCGCCACGACCAGCTGGGCGTGCTGCTCAACACCATCGCCGGCTGCTATTCGGCGCAAGGCGATTCCACCCAGGCCTTTGCCTACATGTACGAAGCGCTGCGCGATGCTCGGCCTTCGCGAGGTCGCGGCTTCGACACGGTGCTCCACTGCAACCTCGCGCACGAACTGCTGCAGATCGGCGACTACGAGCACGCCTTGCAGCATGTCGACCAAGGCCTCGCGCGATGCGCGAGGCTGAAGAACCCTCGGCTGGTGAGCATCCTGCTGATCAACCGGTTGATTTGCCTGACCGAGCTGCGCCGCGAGAGCGAAAGCCTGCCCGACATCGATGCCCTGCTGCGCATGCCGGCCGATGCCAGCGGCCGCGGACGCATGGCCACGCACTTCGAATCGATGGCGATCGCGGCGTTGCGCGCGGGCGAACTGGCGTTGGGCGAAGACCTCGTTCGTCGCGCCTTGGCCGAAGGGCCGGGCGTGGTGCCCGATGAACGACTCGAGCGCACGATTGCCACGGGATTGCTCGCGCTCGTCAAGGGCGATGCACGCGCTGCGGTGGCCAATCTCGAACCCGCCATGCCGCCCATGGACAGCGAGGACACGCCGGGCCTGAGCCTGCGCATGCGGGCACAGTTCTTCGGCGTGCTGAGCGAGGCGCATGAGCGGCTTGGCGACGCGCCCCGCGCATTGAAGGCACTGCGCCAATGGCAGTGGCACCACCGCGCACAAGCCAAGCTCGCGTCGCGCGCCCGCTACCAGGCTGCGACATTGCAGACGGAGCTCTTGCGCCTGCAGCACCGCTTGGACGAAAACGACGCACGCCGTCGCAGCACCGAGCGTTCGCGGGCCGAGCTCGCGGCCGCCAACCAGCAGTTGCTCAACAAGGTGCAAGAGGTGCAGTCACTGCAGGAGGCGCTGCGCCGCCAGGCCACGCAAGACCCGCTCACCCGGCTTTTCAATCGCCGCCATCTCAACGACGCGCTGCCCACGCTCTTTGCGCTTGCGCAGCGCGAAGGCCGGGCGATGTCGCTGGTCATCATCGACCTTGACCACTTCAAGCGCGTCAACGACCAGCACGGCCATGCCACCGGCGACCAGTTGCTGGCCGACTTCGGCGAGCTGCTCGTGCGCCATGGCCGCCGCAGCGACGTGGCGTGCCGCTACGGTGGCGAAGAGTTCTGCCTGCTGATGCCACGCACCAGTGCCGACGGCGCCCGACGCAAGGTCGAATCCCTGCTCAAGCGTTGGCGTGCGCACAGCCTGCGCGCCGGCGAGGTGATGCTGAGCGGGCTGAGCTTCTCGGCCGGCATCGCCGACACGGGCACGGCACGGCAATCGCCGGATGCACTGCTCAAGGCTGCCGACGACGAGTTGCTGCATGCCAAGCGCAGCGGACGCAGCCGCGTGCACGTGGCAGGCGCTTCGATTGCTGCGGGCATATTGCACGGCCAGACCGACGAAGCCGTCGCGTCCTGACACGCTGACACCGGCGCACCCGTCGCACCGATTACCATCCGCCCTCCTCGCGCAGCGCTCGCCGCGCGGCCCTTGTGGACTTCCGTCTTCTCCCTCGCATGTTCAAGAACGCCCTCGTCTATCGCATCGTCCAGTGGGACCAGCCCGAACTCTCCGTGCTTCAAGACAAGCTCGCCTCCCTTCGCTTCACGGAATGCGGCGCCACGCAGCCCGAATCGGCCGGCTTCGTCGAGCCGCGCGGCGAGAAGCACGCACCGATGGTGGAAATCGTGGGTGGCCAGTTGATGATGCGACTCGTCGTGGAGACGAAGGCCGTGCCCAGCTCGGCGATCAAGACGCGGCTGGAAGCGGAGCTCGACAAGATCGAGGCCGACACCGGCCGGCGGCCCAAGGGCAAGCGCGCGAAGGAGATGAAGGAGCAGATCGTTCACGAGCTGCTGCCGCGTGCCTTCTCCAAGCGCTCAAGCACCAACATCTGGATCGATGCGAAAGCGCAGCTGCTGATCATCGACGCGGCCAGCAGCAAGAAGGCGGACCGCATCGTCACGTTGCTGGTGGACGTGCTCGGTGGCGGCATCGTCTTCAAGTTGCTTCAGACCGAGTCGGCGCCGTCCACCGCGATGTCGCAATGGCTCAAGACCAAGCAAGCACCGGCTGGCTTCAGCGTGGACCGCGAGTGCGAGCTCAAGCAACCCGACAGCGAGAAGGCGCTGGTGAAGTACGCGCGCCACAGCCTCGACATCGACGAGGTGGGCCAGCACATCGAGCAGGGCAAGATCCCGACGCAGCTCGCGATGACCTGGGACAACCGGGTTTCCTTCGTGCTGACCGAGGCGTTGACGCTGAAGAAGATCAAGCTGCTGGACGTGGTGCTCGAAGGGCCCGCGTCGCAGGATGCGGGCTTCGACACCGACGTCGCGATCGCGACGGGCGAGTTGCGGCAGTTGATTCCGGATCTGATCGAGGCGCTGGATGGGGAGATGGCGCTCGGTTGATCACGCGCCGTCTCGCCCTCGTCAGGCTTTCGGCTGCGCCCCGAACAACACGCGGCGTTCCTCATCGGTCATCTGCGCACCCGCGTTCTTCGCGTAGCTCTGCTGCGCGCCTTCGAACGCACGAACCGTCGCCGGCCGCGCGGCAATGGTCTGGAACCACCGCTTGAGGTTGGGAAAGTCATTCAGGTCCTGCCCATGCGATTCATGCGGCACGACCCACGGATAACAAGCGATGTCGGCAATCGAGTATTCATCCGCAATGAACTCCCGCCCTTCGAGCCGCTTGTTCAGCACGCCATACAAGCGCGCCGTTTCCTTCACATAGCGTTCGATCGCATACGGAATCTTCTCGGGCGCATACACCGCGAAGTGCCCGTTCTGGCCGGCCATCGGCCCGAGCCCGCCCACCTGCCAGAACAGCCACTGCATCACCACCGTGCGGCCTCGCAAGTCCCGCGGCATGAGGCGGCCGGTCTTCTCGGCCAGGTACTGAAGCATCGCGCCCGACTCGAAGATGGCGATCGGCTCGCCGCCGTCGGCAGGCGCATGGTCCACCATCGCCGGGATCTTGTTGTTCGGTGAGATCTTGAGGAAGTCCGGCGCGAACTGCTCGCCCTTCATCAAGGCGATGCGGTTCAGGCGATACGGCAGGCCCAGCTCCTCAAGGCACAAGGTCATCTTCTGCCCATTGGGCGTGCCGGCGTAGTAGAGATCGATCATGCGGATTCCATCGGCGTTGCGGTGCCGCGCATCGTCTCAGCAAGGCAAAGACCTTGCACGGCCGCCGTCATGGTTCAGCTGCTTTGCCGCACGACGAGGCGGTAGCCCAGGTCCACGCTGGTCGGCTCCACCGGCTCGCGCCGCATGAGGCTCAACAGCATGCGCGCCGCGCATTCGCCGATCTCCACCCGCGGCGTGTGCACCGTCGTGAGCGGCGGCATCATCTGGTCGCTGCCGGTCAAGTCGTTGAAGCCCGCCATCGCCACCTGCTCGGGCACCTTCACGCCCAGGCGCAAGGCGGCGAGCAATCCACCCTGCGCGAGGTCGTCGTTGCAGAAGAAGATGGCGTCCACGTCGGGCCGGCGACGCAGCACGTCCTCGAAGAGATGGCCGCCGAGCGCGAGCGACGACCTGTCGGGGTTCAGGATTTCGAGGTCGGCGTCATAGATTCCCGCATCGCGCAGGCAGTCACGGTAGCCCTCGGCGCGTTGCATGACCCGCGGGTCGAGCTGCGCGGCCACGAACGCGATGCGCCTGCGACCGCGCGACAGCAGGTGCTCGGTGATGGCGCGCCCTGCCTCCTTCTGCGAGAAGCCCACGCAATGCACGCCGGGGGCATCGGTCGTCTCCATCACATGCACGCAGGGCACGCCGCTCGCTGCGATCAGGCGGCGCGCGGCCTCGGTTCGGTCGAAACCCGTGACGATGAGGCCGGCCGGCCGATGCGCCATGTAGCTTTGCAGCAGCTGCTCCTCTTCCTGCGGCTTGTAGTGGGTGATGCCGATCAGCGTCTGGAAACCGGCCGGCAGCAGCGTGCGGTGCACCGCCTCGAGCAGGTCGACGAAGAGCGCATTGCTCAGCATGGGGATGAGCACCGCGACGTGCGAGCTGCGCTGCGACGCGAGCGCGCGCGCCGCCGGGTCGGGCACATAGCCCATGGCCTGCGCCGCGGCCCGCACCCGCTCGACGAGCTCGGGCGCCACGCTGCGCTCGCCGCGCAAGGCGCGCGAGACGGTGATGGGACTGACGCCGGCGGCCTCGGCCACGTCGTTCAAGGTGACGCGGCCGGACGAACGGCCTCGGCGGGATGCTGTTGTGCTCATGCGATGCGGGTTAGCCCTGATGTGTGGTGTCGTTCCGCACCCGTAGGATAGCGCTGTCCAACGGGTTGAGGCAAGGCATCCATTGTGAACGTGCACAGGAGCCGTACGGCAGCGAAGCGCCGTCCTCGTCCGTTTTTTCTGTCTCGTCGAGATAGCGCTATCCAAACAGAACGCCCCCTTTGAAGATGCCGTCCCTTGTCGTCATGGGTGTCGCCGGCTGCGGCAAATCGAGCCTCGGCGGCGCCGTGGCCCACGCGCTTGGCTGGCCGCTCGTCGAAGGCGACGATTTCCATCCGCCCGCGAACATCGCCAAGATGAAGAGCGGCGTGCCGCTCACCGACGCCGACCGCCGCACCTGGCTCGCGTCACTCGCGCAGGAGCTCTCGGCGCGAGCGAACGCAGTGCTCACCTGCTCATCGCTCAAGCGCAGCTATCGCGACCAGCTCCGCGCCGCGTCGCCGGGCCTGCGCTTCGTGTTCCTCGATCTCACCGAGACGGCGGCCCGCGAGCGCGTCGCGCAACGGCCAGCCCACCTCTTCCCTCCCACGCTCGTCGCGAGCCAGTTCGCCACGCTGGAGCGCCCCGACGGCGAAGACGGCGTGCTGCGCGTGGATGCCACGCTCGCGCCCGAGGCGCTCCTTGCGCAGGTGCTGCAATGGCTCGCCGCGCACTCCTCCACCACCCCTTCATCGACGAGCAAGCCATGAGCACTTCCACCGAAGGGCGCAAGCCCTGGCCCTACCGCCTGGCCGATGGCGCCATGGCCCTCACGCTCGGCGTGATGGCACTGGCCGTCTTCATCAATGTCGTGCTGCGCTACGGCTTCGGTAGCGGCATCGCGGCGAGTGAAGAACTCTCGCGATTGCTCTTCGTGTGGATGGTCTTCATCGGCGCCACCGCTGCCTACCCGCTCGGCGAGCACATGGCCTTCACCAGCCTGCTGCTGCCGCTGCGCGGCCGCATGGGCGGGCTGCCGCTCAAGCTGATGACGATCGTCATCCACCTGCTGGTGGTGTTGTCGTGCGCGCTCGTCGGCTGGGGGGCATGGCAACAGGTGATCGTCGGGATGGGCAGCACCAGCGTGGTGCTCGGCTACCCGGTGGCGCTGCTGCCGCTGCCGGCCTTCCTCTGCTCCGTGGCCATCGGCGTGATGGCGCTCGTCAACCTGGTGCGCGGCGCACCGATCGATCTCGGCCACGAGTCGGAAGTGGAATAAGCACCATGAACCAAGGCACCGTTGCCATCCTCTTTGTCGTCGTCATGCTCGTGGTGATGGGCATCGGCGTGCCCATGGCCTTTGCGCTCGTGCTCACGGGCGCCGCCATGGCCTGGGGCCTGGGCTTCTGGGACACGCAGCTGCTCGCGCAGAACCTCGTGGCCGGCGTGGACAGCTTTCCGCTGCTGGCCGTGCCCTTCTTCATCCTCGCCGGCGAGCTGATGAACGCGGGTGGCATCAGCCGCCGCATCATCGAGATGGCGCAGGCCTGGGTGGGCCACATCCGCGGCGGGTTGGGCTTCGTCACCATCGGCGCGGCGATTCTCATGGCCAGCATGTCGGGCTCGGCGCTGGCCGACACGGCGGCGCTCGCGACCATCCTGCTGCCGATGATGCGTGCACACGGCTACCCGATGAACACGTCGGCCGGCCTCATCGCGTCGGGCGGCATCATCGCGCCCATCATTCCGCCATCCATGCCCTTCGTGATCTACGGCGTCACGACCAACACCTCGATCTCGGCGCTCTTCATCTCGGGCATCGTGCCTGGCCTGATCATGGGTGCGGGGCTCGTCATCGCGTGGAAGCTGGAGCTGCGCAAGATCACCCTGCCCAAGGGCGAGCCCATGCCGATGGCGCAACGGCTGAGTGCCACGGTGAAGGCTTTCTGGGCGATGCTGATGCCGATCATCATCATCGGCGGCATGAAGAGCGGCTTCTTCACACCGACCGAGGCGGCAGTGGTCGCGGCGGTGTATGCGCTCGTCATTGCCTTCTTCGTGCACCGCGAAATGACGCTCAGGCAGTTCCATGGCGTGCTCGTGCGCGCGGCGAAGACGACGGCCATCGTGATGTTCCTGTGCGCAGGCGCCCAGGTGGCGTCGTACATGGTCACGCTGGCTGACCTGCCCGCCACGCTCACCGCCTGGCTCGGCCCGCTGGTCGACAGCCCGCGCATCCTGATGGCGGTGATGATGGTCGTGCTCGTGCTCATCGGTACCGCGCTCGACCTCACGCCCACCATCCTCATCTTCGCGCCGGTGATGCTGCCCATCGCGCAGAAAGCCGGCATCGACCCGGTGTACTTCGGGCTGATGTTCGTGCTCAATGGCGCCATCGGCCTCATCACGCCGCCGGTGGGCACGGTGCTCAACGTGGTGGCCGGCGTGGGCCGGCTCCAGATGCACGACGTGATCAAGGGCGTGAACCCCTTCCTCATCACCTACGTCGCCATCCTCACGCTGTTCACCATCTTTCCGCAGTTCGTCATCTGGCCGGTGATCTGGCTTCGCTGACATCCATTCCGATCTTCAAAGGAGACACACATGAAACGTCGCACACTCGCCGCCGTTGCCTTCACCGCCGTCGCGCTCGCCGCCATGGGCATGGCCCAGGCGCAAGACATCAAGCCGCGCCTCATCCGTTTCGGCTACGGCCTGAACGAACAATCCAACCAGGGCCGTGCTGCGAAGGTCTTCGCCGAGGAAGTGGAGAAGCTGTCCGGCGGCAAGATGAAGATCCGCACCTTCGGAGCGGCCAGCCTCGGCTCGGACGTGCAGATGCAGCAAGCACTCATCGGCGGCGCTCAGGAGATGATGGTCGGCTCCACCGCCACGCTCGTGGGCATCACCAAAGAGATGGCACTGTGGGACACGCCCTTCCTCGTCAACAACGCGAAAGAAGCCGACCTGCTGCTCGACGGTCCCATCGGCACGAAGGTGAAGGCCAGGCTCGATGAGAAGGGCCTCGTCGGGCTCGCCTACTGGGAGAACGGCTTTCGCAACCTCACCAACAACAAGCGCGCCGTCAACAAGCTCGAGGACCTGGACGGCATCAAGCTGCGCGTGATGCAGAACAACGTCTTCCTCGACAGCTTCAAGACGCTGGGCGCCAACGCCATTCCCCTGCCCTTCTCCGAGCTCTTCAGTGCGCTGGAAACCAAGGCCGTGGACGGCCAGGAGAACCCGTTCAACACCATCTTGTCGAGCAAGTTCTACGAGGTGCAGAAGTACCTCACCGTCACCAATCACGTCTACAGCCCGTGGATCGTGCTGGCCAGCAAGAAGTTCTGGGACGGGCTGTCGCCCGCCGAGAAGAACGTGCTGCAGAAGGCAGCCGAGAAGAGCCGCGACTTCGAGCGCAAGGACACGCGCGACGAAGCCGCGAAGGCGCTGGCCGACCTGAAGGCCAAGGGCATGCAGATCAACGAACTGTCGCCCACCGAAGCCGCGCGCATGCGCGACAAGCTGACCCGTGTGAACGCCTCCATTGCGTCCAACGTCGGCATGGACTTGTGGAACGAGACGCAAGCGGCGCTGGCCAAGCAACGCGGCGGCAAGTGAGCGTGGCGGTGAAACTCACCGGCGTTCTTGCACGCCGGGTGTAGAAACCGCGCACCGCGCACTGCGCCGCAGGTCGGCCCACCCATCCCCAAGGGCACGGCGTTCGCGCGCCGTGCCCTTGTTCATCGAGGGCGCGGCGCTTGCGGGCATGGGCATTGCCGATTCAAGGCTTCCGACAAGGAGAAGCCCATGAAAGCGCTGTGCTGGCACGGCAAGAAAGACATTCGCTACGACACCGTCCCCGATCCGAAGATCGAGGACGGTCGCGACGCCATCATCAAGATGACGAGCTGCGCCATCTGCGGCTCCGACCTTCACCTCTTCGACGGCTTCATGCCGGGCATGAAGCACGGTGACATCCTCGGCCATGAATTCATGGGCGAGGTGGTCGAGGTGGGCCCCGAGAACAAGAAGCTGAAGGTGGGCGACCGCGTGGTCGTGCCCTTCACCATCATCTGCGGCGAATGCGATCAGTGCAGACGCGGCAACTTCTCGGTGTGCGAGCGCACCAACCGCAACAAGGACCTGGCCGACAAGGCCTTCGGCCACACCACCGCCGGGCTCTTCGGCTACACGCACCTCACGGGTGGCTACCCCGGTGGCCAGGCCGAGTACGTGCGGGTGCCTTACGCGGACGTGGGGCCGGTGAAGATTCCGGATGGACTCACCGATGAGCAGGTGCTCTTCCTCGGCGACATCTTTCCGACGGGCTGGCAGGCCGCGGTGCAGTGCGACATTCACCCCACCGACACCGTCGCGATCTGGGGCGCCGGGCCGGTCGGGCAGTTCTGCGTTCGAAGTGCCGTGCTGCTCGGCGCGAAGCAGGTGATCTGCATCGACAACCAGCCCGAGCGTCTCGCCATGGCGAAGGCGGGCGGCGCCACCACCATCAACTTCGACGACGAGAGCGTGCTGGAGCGGCTGAAGGAACTCACCGCCGGCAAGGGGCCCGAGAAATGCATCGACGCCGTCGGCATGGAAGCGCATGCGATGCGCTCGGTGGATTCGATGATCGACCGCGCCAAGCAGGCGACCTTCCTCGGCACCGACCGGCCGCACGTGCTGCGCGAAATGATCTATGCCTGCCGCGCCGCCGGCACGCTGTCGATCCCGGGCGTCTACGGCGGTGTCGTCGACAAGATCCCGTTCGGCGCACTGATGAACAAGGGCCTCACGGTGCGCACCGGACAGACGCACGTCAACCGCTGGACGGATGACCTGCTGCGCCGCATCGAGGAAGGGCAGATCGATCCATCCTTCGTCATCACGCACACCGTCGCGTTGGAAAACGGCCCCGACATGTACGAGACCTTCCGCGACAAGAAGGACGGTTGCATCAAGGTCGTCCTGAAACCCTGAGGAGCATTGCCATGAGCCAAGGTCCCGATACCTGGAAGAAGAACTCCCGCACCACCACGGCCACGAAGCTTGCGATCGGGCTCGGCGTGTTCAGCCTGGCGCTGGGCGCTGCCGAGTTGCTGGCACCCCGACGCACTGCGCGCGCCGCCGGACTCAAGGCCGGTGGCCTCACGATGCGCGCCTATGGCGCCCGTGAGATTGCAGCCGGCGTGGGCCTGCTGGTCGCGAAGAACAAGACGCCGTGGCTGTGGGCGCGCATCGCGGGCGACGCACTGGACCTCGCCACCATCGGCGCCGCGCGCCGCGATCGCCAGCGCGCGGCGATCTCGCTGGCCGCAGTGGCCGGCGTGACGCTGATGGACGTCCTCGCCGCCCGCACGACGCAGGCGGAGGCGAAGCGCGAGAAGGTGCCGATGCGCGACTACAGCAATCGTTCGGGCTTTCCGCTGCCGGCGCAGGAGATGCGAGGCGCCGCGCTGGAAGACTTCGTCATGCCCGAGGACATGCGGGCGCCGGCGCAGATGCGGCCCTACGAGGTCGAGGACGTCGCCTCGTAGTTGCACCTGCAGCAGCGCAGACGGCTGCGCCGCACGCACGCACAGTGTCAGCCGCGCGACGTCCTGCGGCGCAGGAAGCCCATGGCCGCGAGGCCGAGGCCCATCAGCGCATAGGTGCTCGGCTCGGGGACTGCGGGCGTGAAGGTATACGACAAGCCCGAGATCTGCGTCGTGTCGCGGTTGGCCACGTCCATCAGTGCGGACTCGTTGTACGAAGTCGCGCTTGTGTCGAGGAACATGAACATCGACGACTTGCCCGGCGTGAGCAGGCCGGCGCTGCTGGCCGCATCGAAGAACTGGAAGTTGATGTAGCCCTGGTCGGCCAGGCCACCGCCGAACTTGTAGGCGCTGGTGGGTGCCACGTCCCCGAGGCCATCGATGCGCCAGTTGGCGTTGTATTCAGGCGCGAGGAATTCGCCGATGCGGAAGTTGCCGATGCTACCCTTGGACGATTCGTCGTTGAAGACGCGCCAATAGAAGTCGAGCGTGCCATCCACGCTGCTGCGCACCACGCGCGACTGGATGTGGCCGGTGATGCCCTCGCCGGCGATCGAGAAATCGGTCAGCTTGTCTTCGAGCACCGTGCCTGCCAGTTGCGGCTCGGCGGCGACGGTGGTGCCCGGCAGCGCGACGGCCGTGTTGTCGACCAGCGTGACGGCGTGGGCCGCGTTGAAGACGAGCGCGATGGCCGCGCCGAGGATCAGCTTATTCATGAACGGACTCCGAATGGTTGTGAAGGAAGGCTTGGGTGCCTTTCCGATCCACGAGTCTGCGCACGGCCGTGTTTCGCGCCCATACCGAAGGCTAGGGACGGGCATCTACGTTTTAGGGAGACAAAAATGACAAACCCCTCGCCGCCGGGGTGGCGGGAGGGGGTGGGAGGCTGACGCCTCCTTTGGGGCTCCGGAGGGATTGAAGTCCGGGGCTCCTGGCGCGCAAAGATTGCGCCATTGCGGACGCCTGCATGCAGGCTTCACAAACTTAGGACATGGCCCTCACGAGATCAAGCACAAGTTCGACGATTTTTCGAACGCTGGCTTCGTCGGTGCGGTTCGCGAATGGGCGCGTCCAATCGCAGCTCAAGGCTTGCCCGCTGCGCCCGCCATCACCTCGTCAAAGATGCCGGAGATGCGTTGCTCGACGGCAGCTTCCATCGTGATCGTGCGGCCCCACTCGCGCGAGGTTTCGCCCGGCCACTTGTTCGTGGCGTCCAGCCCCATCTTGCCGCCGAGCCCGCTCACCGGCGATGCAAAGTCGAGGTAGTCGATGGGCGTGTTCTCGACCAGCGTGGTGTCGCGCGCCGGGTCCATGCGGGTGGTGATGGCCCACATCACTTCGCGCCAGTCGCGGATGTTCACGTCGTCGTCGGTCACCACGATGAACTTGGTGTACATGAACTGCCGCAGGAAGCTCCACAGCCCGAACATCAGCCGCTTGGCATGCCCGGGGTAGCTCTTCTTGATGCTGATGATCGCCATGCGGTAGCTGCAGCCCTCGGGCGGCAGGTAGAAGTCGACGATCTCGGGAAACTGCTTCTGCAGGATCGGGACGAACACCTCGTTGAGCGCCACGCCGAGCACGGCCGGCTCGTCGGGCGGCTTGCCGGTGTAGGTGGAGTGATAGATCGGGTCTCGCCGCGACGTGAGCCGGGTGATCTCGAAGACGGGGAACCAGTCCTGCTCGTTGTAATAGCCGGTGTGGTCACCGAAAGGGCCTTCGAGTGCATATAGATAGCCGCCGACTTCCTTGAGCTTGACCCCGTGCTCGCTCATGCCGGTGAAGCCGGACGCTGCCGTGGGGATGTGGCCCTCCAGCACGATCTCGGCGCTGGCCGGCACTTGAAGCATGAGGTCGCCCTCTCCCACGCCCGAGTCGACCACCTCGGTGCGGCTGCCGCGCAGCAGGCCGGCAAACTGATATTCAGACAGCGTGTCGGGCACCGGCGTGACCGCGCCGAGGATGGTGGCCGGGTCGGCGCCGAGCGCGACGGCGATGGGGAACGGCTTGCCCGGGTTGGCGAGCGCGAAGTCGCGGAAGTCGAGCGCCCCACCGCGATGGGCGAGCCATCGCATGATGACCTGGTTGCGGGCGATGACCTGCTGGCGGTAGATGCCCAGGTTCTGGCGCCGGCGAGGGTTGGGCACCGACTGCGGTCCGCGTGTGATGACCAAGCCCCAGGTGATGAGGGGACCAGCGTCGCCCGGCCAGCACAGTTGGATGGGCAAGGCGCCGAGATCGACTTCCGAGTCTTGGTGCACCTCATCTTGACAGACCGCCGAGCGCACGCTGGACGGCTTCATGTCCCACAGCGCCTTGGCCATTTGTAACAGGCGGCTCGTGTCCTTCAAGCCTTTGGGCGGCTCGGGCTCTTTCAGGCTCGCCAGCATCTGTCCGACTTCGCGAAGCTCGCCTACCTCGGTCGCCCCCATCCCCATGGCGACCCGCTTAGGAGTGCCAAAGAGGTTAGTCAATGCTGAAATTTTGTAACCGTCGGGCTTCTCGAAAAGAAGGGCAGGCCCGCCAACCCGCAGGACTTTGTCACTGAGCGCTGTCATTTCAAGCCGCGCCGATACTGGCTTTGCGACTCGCCGCAGCTCGCCGAGCTTCTCCAGGCCGGCCATGAAGTCCCGCAGATCGCGATATTTCATATCAAATAGAAATAAGAAACTGGTTTCATAACCTTGACCGGTTATGAAATGCCTTCCTAGAATTCGCCCGCTCCTGACCCAAGTCAGGGATAACCCGCGCCCCTCATTGTTGGGATGGAGAGGGCGCAACGCTGCCGATAGGCTGGTTCGAAGGCTCGCACTGCTCTCCCAGTGCCGCGCCTCAGCCGATTATCACCGTCGCCTCGGCACCCGCTGAGCAGTAGCTGAGTGGGCGTCGTCGAGGCGCGATGAAGAAAGGACGACATGACAGCGATACGCCGTCTGCTCGCGCAAGTTCGCCAGGTTGGCGATGCTTGTGCAGCATCTGCAGGAGTGTTCATCCGCGACGTGGGCCAGGGCCTGCTCGAGGTGAGCCACAACACCCTCGCCCTGGTGGGTTTCATCGCCATTGGTGCGGTGTTCTTTGTCGGCAGCCGCGCCGACCTGCGCCAGAGCATCGAAGCCCAGACCCTGGACTGGCTGCAAGCCCGCCAGGATGCCCGCACCGACCCGGCCGAACTGGTCGCCGCCTCGCTCGCCGAGCCGGACGCCATCAGCCGCGCCACTGCGCTCGACCCGAAGGGGCTGACACGCCAGCAGGCGGCCGTCGCCCAGTGGATTTCCCGTCGCTACAAGGTGGCCCCCGAGCCGATCAGCCGGCTGGTCAAGGAAGCCTGGGTGGTCGGCGACCGCGTCAACCTCGATCCGACGCTGATCCTCGCCATCATGGCGGTGGAGTCGAGCTTCAACCCCTTCGCCCAGAGCCCCGTCGGCGCGCAAGGCCTGATGCAGGTCATGACCCGCGTCCATGACGACAAGTACGACGCCTACGGCGGCAACTTCGCGGCCTTCGACCCGGTGACCAACCTGCGCGTCGGCGCCCAGGTGCTCAAGGAATGCATCGCCCGTGCCGGCGGCCTCGAGCCGGGCCTGCGCTACTACGTCGGCGCGAGCAAGCTGGACGACGACGGCGGTTACGCCGGCAAGGTGCTGGCCGAGCAGGCCAACCTGCGCATGGTGGCCGGCGGCAAGATCGTCGCGATCAACGTGCAGCGCCCGGCGCCTTTGCCGGTGCACAAGCCCGAGGATGACGCGACGGCCATGCCGGTCAAGGCCGACGTCAAGCCGCAGGACAAGCCGGCGGCGGTCGACAAGGTGGCCCTGCTGAGCAAGTCGCCAACCTGATCCGCCGGCCCTTGGCCGAACCCGCGGGCAAGCCCGCGAAAGAGCGCCGCCCCCGAGGCGGCGCTTGAATTTTTGTCATGTGCTTTTCGCGGGACCGTCGGGTAAACTCGCCGCTCTGCGCGACTGGCGATGGGGCTTCGACGTCGAGGCCTGAGGTGGTGAACCACCGGGGAGTGCAGACGGTGTGTCAGGCAGTTCGTCGACGCACACGTTTCAGCCGTTCGCCTGGGCAGCCTGTGACAGCGTGCGCCACGCATCGCTTTCAGTCGCGGGTCTTCTGCTGACGAAGGACTGCCACACCATGTTCGACCGATCCCAATCCACGATTGCCAATGTGGACCCCGAGCTCTGGTCCATCATCCAGCGCGAGAACCAGCGCCAGGAAGATCACATCGAGCTGATCGCCTCCGAGAACTACGCCTCCCCGGCCGTGATGGCCGCCCAAGGCACCCAGCTGACCAACAAGTACGCCGAAGGCTACCCCGGCCGCCGCTACTACGGCGGCTGCGAATTCGTCGACATGGCCGAGCAGCTCGCCATCGACCGCATCAAGCAGCTCTTCGGCGCCGAGAACGCCAACGTGCAACCCAATTCCGGCTCGCAAGCCAACCAGGGCGTGTTCTTCGGCCTGCTGCAGCCGGGCGACACCATCATGGGCATGAGCCTGGCCGAAGGCGGCCACCTCACGCATGGCATGCCGCTGAACATGAGCGGCAAGTGGTTCAAGGTCGTGAGCTACGGGCTGGATGCGAACGAAGCCATCGACTACGACCAGATGGAACGCCTCGCGCACGAGCACAAGCCCAAGCTCATCATCGCCGGCGCTTCCGCCTACAGCCTGCGCATCGACTTCGAGCGCTTCGCCAAGGTCGCGAAGGACATCGGCGCCTACTTCATGGTCGACATGGCCCACTACGCCGGCCTGATCGCCGCGGGCGTGTACCCCAATCCGGTGCCGCACGCCGACGTCGTCACCTCCACCACGCACAAGAGCCTGCGCGGCCCGCGCGGCGGCATCATCCTCATGAAGGACCACGTCGCCAAGCAGATCAACAGCGCCATCTTCCCCGGCATCCAGGGCGGCCCGCTGATGCACGTCATCGCGGCCAAGGCCGTGGCCTTCAAGGAAGCGCTCTCGCCCGACTTCAAGGTCTACCAGCAGCAGGTCGTGAAGAACGCCGCGGCCATGGCCGACACGCTCACGCAGCGCGGTTTGCGCATCGTGAGCGGGCGCACCGAGTCGCATGTGTTCCTCGTGGACCTGCGGCCGAAGAACCTCACCGGCAAGGAAGCAGAGGCGCTGCTGGGTTCGGCCCACATGACCTGCAACAAGAACGGCATCCCGAACGATCCGCAAAAGCCGATGGTCACGAGCGGCATCCGACTCGGTTCGCCGGCCATGACCACCCGCGGCTTCAAGGAAGCGCAGGCCATCGCCACCGCCAACCTGATCGCCGACGTGCTGGACAACCCGCACGACGAAGCCAACATCGCGGCCGTGCGAGCCAAGGTGTCGGCGCTGACGCGCGACTTCCCGGTTTATCGCTAAAGTCCAGGGCCCCAGGGCCTGTTAACACCAAATGCGTGCCCACGTGACTCAGGAAACGCTCCCCGGCAAGGCGCAAAGCGCAGACGCGGGTCGTCCCACGTCGAGCATTTGCAACGCGGCCGGGGCGCGTTTCCTGAGATCACCCGAAGGGCCGGAGGCTGGCGGGCCAAAGGGCGTCGTTGCGACCTCGTTGTGTGCCAAAGGCACACCGGCTCGCCCGCGCCTAGCCCTGTGGCCCGCCAGTCTCCGGCGTGGGCACGCATTTGGTGTTAACAGGCCCTAGCCCAATTGCCCGCGGGCCCCACTGAATGCGTTGTCCCTTCTGCAGTAACGAAGACACCCAGGTCGTCGAGACCCGCGAGTCCGACGAGGGCGACGTCGTGCGCCGACGGCGCCGCTGCCAGAGTTGCGACAAGCGCTTCACCACCTACGAGCGTGCGGAAATCGCGCTGCCCACCGTCGTCAAGAAGGACGGCACGCGCGCCGAGTTCGACCCGGCCAAGGTGCGAGCATCGATGACGCTCGCGCTGCGCAAGCGGCCGGTGAGCGTCGAGCAGATCGACGCAGCCATGGAGCGCATCCAGGACAAGCTGCTGAACAGCGGCGCCCGTGAGGTGCCGTCCGCCAAGCTCGGAGAGCTGGTGATGCGCGAGCTCAAGCGCATCGACAAGGTGGCCTATGTGCGCTTCGCCTCCGTCTACCGCAGCTTCGAGGACGTCGACGAGTTCAGGCAGCTGATCCGCGACATCTGAGTCTCAGCACCATCTGAGAGGACGGCTCTCGCGACCTCGCCCGAACGGGCGGCTCCCCTAGTCAGGACGACCGCGTTCCCCACCTCCTGGGGTCGCCGATCTCGCGCGCAATTCGCACAATCCTCCACATCAACAACGATGGGAGGAAGGGATGCGACAGCATCGTGCACAACGCGGAGTGACGCTGGTGGAAGCCGGCGTGGTGCTCGCGATCGGAGCCATCACGCTCGGGACGGTGGCGCCCGGGTTCCAGCGCTTCATCGAGAAGCAAAAGCTCGAGGGCGCAGCCGCGCAGCTGGCGACTGACATCCAGTTCACGCGCGCCGAGACGGTGCTGCGCAACGAGGCCTTGAGGCTGGCGGTGCAGCACCAACCCTGGGGCGCGTGCTACGTGATTCATAGCGGCGCCGCGGGTGCCTGCATTTGCAAGGCCGACGGTGTGGCCGAGTGCACGAGCACGGCACGCCAGCTCAAGACCGTCGTTTTCCCAACTTCCGACGTGCTTGCACTCGAGAGCAACGTCCCCGCCATCGCCTTCGACCCGATGCACGGCACCGCCACGCCGGCGGGCAGCTTCAAGATCTCGTCGAGAAGCGGCCGCGCGATCGAACACGTCGTCAACCTCATGGGCCGCGTGCGCTCCTGCGCCACCGGCCTGGCTGGTCATGCAGCGTGCTGAGGTGGCGATGAACCCGAACTTCCAACGCCACGCGGGCTTCACCCTGATCGAGATGATGTGCGCCGTCGCAGTCGCGGGCGTCCTGTCCTCGGTCGCCTACCCCGGCTTCAGCAAGGTCCTGCACAAGGCACGCCGGTCCGACGCGCGTGTCGCCCTCATGACGCTGCAGATGGCGCAGGAGCGCTATCGCTCCGATCACATGGCCTACGGCAGCATCGCCGAGATCGGCGTGCCCGCCGTGACGCCACAGAAGCACTACGCGCTCCGCGTCGACGCCATCACCGAGTCGGGTTTCAAGGCGCAGGCCGTCGCCAGCGGCGCGCAGGCAGCCGATACGCGCTGCCGCCATCTGCAACTCACCGTCGATGGACTGAACGTGACCCAGCAGTCGGGCATTGATGCATCGGTGGACAACGCCCCGGAAGAGAACAAGCGATGCTGGGGCCTGTGATGCGGCAGCGCGGCTTCACGCTGGTGGAACTGATGATCGGCCTGGCCGTGGGTCTGCTCATCGTCGGCTCGGCAAGCGGCCTGCTCGCGGCAAGGCTGCGCGAACACAAGGCGATGCTGGTCGAGGCGCGGTTGATGCAGGACCTGCGCACGAGCATGGACATCGTCACTCGCGACTTGCGACGGTCGGGCTACTGGGGCCGGGCGACCGCTGCGATGAACGCGGCATCACCGGCATCCAACCCCTATGTCGCGTTGGCCCCAATGGCCGCCGCTTCCGATGCGGTCAGCTTCCAGCTCTCCCGGGACGACGCCGAGAACAACAAGCTCGACGACAACGAGCAGTTCGGTTTCCGGCTTCGCAAGGGCGTGCTGGACATGCTGATCGGCAGCGGCAGCTGGCAGGCGCTGACCGATGCCGGGACGATGAACGTGACGACCTTCACCGTCACGCCCACGGTGCGTGAACAAGCGTTGATGGAGCTCTGCGACAAGCCCTGCCCCGCCGGCATGGCGGCCTGCGGCCCCGCGCTGCAGCAGCGAAGCCTCGCTGTCTCCATCACCGCCCGCGCCAGCGCGGACAGCCGGATTGTCCGCACGCTCACGAGCGAAGTGACGCTGCGCAATGACGCCATCGCCGGAGCGTGTCCCGCATGAACGCGATCCGATCCAGGCAAGGCGGCGCGGCATCGCTCGTGGTCACGTTGATCCTCTTCGGCGTGATGGCACTGGTCGCCGCCTTCGCCAACCGCAACCTGCTCTTCGAAGCAAGGTCGTCGCTGAATCAGGTTCGCGCCACGCAGGCCTTCGAGGCCACCGAAGCGGCTGTCGAATGGAGCACCGCCATGCTGAACGACACGCGGCCCATCGACGCGCAGTGTCTTGCGACATCCGATGCTGCAAGCCACAGCTTTCGCGAACGGCAACGCGCGGCGGACCGCGCCGGCAGGCCGTTGCGCGCCACGTGCGTGAAGACTGCGAAGGGCTGGACATGCTCGTGCGCCGCCGACGGCAAGGCGGTGTTCGCAGCCGATGTGCCCATCGATGCGCCGGCCTTTGCCATGGCAATCGCGGCTGACCCGACGCCTGGTGCGTGGCGGGTGGCTGCCGTCGGCTGCACGAGCCTGTCCGGTGAGTGCCTCCCCTCGTCCACCCAGCCCACCAACGCGGTCGCGCATGTCCAGGCGACGCTCGCATCGCTGCCCGCCGTGGCTTCGTCGCCCATTGCGGCGCTGACGGCTCGAGGCAGCATCGACACAGGCTTCGCCAGCGCCGGCTTCCACAACGCCGATGCCGGGTCCAACGGCATCACGGTGCATGCGGGCGGCACGATCAGCGCCGGCACGGCGCGTTTCACCACGGCGCCCGGTTCGACGTGGGAGTCGTCCATCGTCGACGACGACGTGGCACTCGCAGCACTCGCGCCTGACGACTTCTTCCGGTCCTTCTTCGGCTTGCCGAAGTCCCTGTGGAGCCAGCAGCCCGGTGTGAAGACACTGCGCTGCGATGCCTCCTGCGACGACGCCCTCAAGGCGGCCATTGTCTCGGGCACACGCATGCTGTGGATCGATGGCGATGCCCGCATCAGCGCGGACCTCGTGCTCGGTTCGCGCGAGCGGCCGATCGTCATCGCGGCAACCGGGCAGCTCATGCTCGAAGGCAACGTGACACTGCACGGCCTCGTCTACGCCCAAGCCATTGAGTGGACGCACGGCGGCACGCTTCGCGGCGCGGCCATCTCCGAAACAACCGCCATCGGCCACGGAGTGATGGACTTCGTGCGCGATGCCGTCGTCCTCCACGAACTCCGCAATGACCTCGGCAGCGTCTCGCGCCTGCCGGGCAGCTGGAAGGATTTCTGATGCATGCGCGTCGTCACACCCAACGCGGCGTCACGCTGGTCGAAGCGCTGATCGCCTTTCTTGTCCTTTCGTTCGGCGTGCTGGGCATGGCGAAGATGCAGAGTGCGCTGCACTTGAACGCCGACCTCGCCCGGCAACGATCGGAAGCGGTTCGCATCGCGCAGCAGGACATGGAATCCCTTCGCGCTCATCCGTCCGCGGCGTCCAAGTCCATCATCGTCGTCCCCGACACTGGGCGTGCGGGAAACACCAGCTACCGGGTCGATCGCACCGTGTCCACCGATGGCGGCATGCAGACGGCCGAAGTCACAGTGACCTGGGCTGATCGCGCCGGCGCAGACCAGCACCTCGCCCTGCGCTCCATCGTCGCCACGACACCACGAGCACTCTCCGCCGCCCTCGTGCTTCAACGCGACTCGCGGCCTTCGCACGCAGCACTCGGCCGCTCGGTCGCGATCCCCGCCTTCGCTCGCGAACTCGGCCACGGCACCAGCGCCTTCAAGCCGGACGAAGCCGCAACCCTGGCGCTCGTCGTGGACGACACCACAGGACTGGTCGTGGCCCGCTGCGACGTGGCGGCAAGCACGCGCAACCCCGAGCTGAGCACGTCCACGCTCGGCGAATGCACGTCCATCAAGGGCTGGCTGCTCAGCGGCACCGTCCGCTTCTCGCTTGGCTCACCACCCGACGCCGAGCGCCCGAAGGACGCCGCCCTCCCCCTGGACATCCAGCTCAAGCTCGCTGAAGCACCGACGAGCGAAAGGCCGTTGTGCGCCACCGAGCAGCGCGAGCACGAGGTCGCCTACCATTGCGTCGTCTTCACCATGCCGTGGTCGGGCCGCAGCGAGATCATCCCCAAGGGCTGGGCGCTCGGCACCACCGCCGCCGACCGAAAGGTGTGCCGCTACGCGGCCGACCAGGACGGCACCGGTGCGGTGGACAGCAACAACGAACACCCAGGCGACTACAAGAACGTGACGCAGGCGCTCATGCAACAGAACTTCCTCATCGTGCGTGGCGACCAGGACTGCCCACGCATGATGAAACGCAGCACCGACTTCGCCGACCTCTCGACCATCCAGCACCAGCCCTGATGACCATGCAAGACAGTGACGATCCGATGCGTGAAGCGCTGGCCCTCGCCCACCAGGCGATCGGCCTGAGCGAGCCCAACCCGCGCGTCGGTTGCGTCATCGTGTCGCGCGATGGCCGCGTGATCGGGCAAGGGCACACGCAGCAGGCCGGAGGCCCGCATGCGGAGGTGATGGCCCTGCGCGATGCAGCGCAACGCGGCCAGCGTGTCGAAGGCGCCACGGCTTACGTCACCCTGGAGCCTTGCTCTCATCACGGGCGCACGCCACCGTGCTGCAATGCCTTGATCACCGCCCGTGTCGGCCGCGTGGTGATGGCCGTCGAAGACCCGAACCCGCTCGTGGCGGGCCAAGGCGCTGCGCGCCTTCGCGCGGCAGGAATCGAAGTCATCACGGGCACGCAAGGCGAGGCATCGCGCGAGCTCAACATCGGTTTCTTCTCGCGCATGGAACGGCAGCGGCCCTGGGTGCGCATGAAGGCCGCCGTGTCACTGGATGGCCGTACCGCCCTGCCCAATGGCGCGAGCCAGTGGATCACCGGCGAGCAGGCACGCGCCGATGGCCACGCCTGGCGCAAGCGAGCGGGTGCCTTGCTCACGGGCGTAGGCACCGTGCTGGATGATGACCCTCGGCTGGATGTGCGGCTGGTTGAGACGCCCCAGCAGCCGATGCGCGTCATCGTCGACTCGCGTCTGCAGACGCCGGCCACCGCACGCATCCTGCCGCCGCCCGGCCAGGTGCTCATCTACTGCGCGCAGCCCGATGACGCCAAGCGCGCCGCGCTCGAAGCCGCAGGCGCCGAGATCGCCCAGTTGCCCAACCAGCACGGCAAGGTCGACCTCGCCGCCATGCTCGCCGACCTTGCCAGGCGCGGCGTCAACGAACTCCACGTCGAAGCCGGCCACAAGCTCAACGGCTCGTGGATACGCGAACGATTGGTGGACGAACTGTTGGTGTACGTCGCACCGAAGCTGCTCGGCATCGGCCGGGAGCTTGCTGCCTTCGGCCCGCTGGAAACGCTGGCCGACAGCGTCGAGCTTCGCTTCGTGAGC
The DNA here is from genome assembly GCA_966211955.1 of uncultured Comamonadaceae bacterium. GTDB lineage: Bacteria > Pseudomonadota > Gammaproteobacteria > Burkholderiales > Burkholderiaceae_C > Albitalea. The sequence goes on from CBIHOF010000007.1 coordinate 75,809, forward strand.
ATCACGCCCGTCGGACCGGACCTCCGCGTCATCGCAAGGCCGCTAAGCTGACACCATTCCCAGAGAGATCGAAAGAGAATCGCCACCATGTTCACCGGCATCATCACCGGCCTCGGCCGCATCGTTCAGGTGGAGGCGCTGGGCGCCGATGCCTCCCACGGCAAGCGCCTCGTCATCGAAACGCCCGCGGGCTATCTCGACGACGTGCAGCTGGGCGACAGCATCGCGCTCAACGGCGCCTGCATGACGGCCACGTCCTTCGACGCGAAGACCAACCGCTTCACGGTGGACATTTCGGCCGAGAGCCTGGACAAGACCGCCGGGCTCGCGCAGGTGGGCCGCGTCAACCTCGAGAAGGCCCTGCGCGCGCACGACCGGTTGGGCGGCCACATCGTGAGCGGGCATGTGGACGGCCTCGGCGAGGTCACGCATTTCGCGCCGGTGGGCGAATCGTGGGAGCTGCGCATCGCCGCACCCCGCGACTTGGCGAAGTACCTCGCCTACAAAGGCTCGATCACGGTGAACGGCGTGAGCCTCACGGTGAACCGCGTGGCCGACTCGGCCCATGCCTGCGAGTTCAGCATCAACCTCATCCCGCACACCATTGAGAACACGACGCTCGGCGACCTGCAAGCCGGCCATCGCGTGAACCTCGAGGTGGACATGATCGCGCGCTATGTGGCGCGGATGCTGGGGAAGGATTGACGCGCAGGCACAGGGTTCAACCACAGAGAACACAGAGGATTTGCCGGTCTCTGTGTCCTCTGTGTTCTCTGGTGATCACCCGCCGTCGCCTAAGAGAGAAACGACATGAGCGCCGGGATCTCCCCCGGCAGTTCACGGGCCAGGTAGCCCATCTCCCCCGTCTGCCGGGCCAGCCGGTCACCCGCCCTCGCATGCAGCGCCACGCCCCAGGCCGCCGCCTGCTCCGGCGGCGCGCCTCGCGCGGCAAGCCCCGCAATGACACCGGCCAGCACATCGCCGGAGCCGGACGTCCCCAAGCCTGCGTTGCCGCCTTCGTGCTGCCAGAGCGTGCCTTGCGGGTCGGCAATGCAGGTCAGCGGCCCTTTCAACGCAACGACCACGCGAAAGCGCCTTGCCGCGTAGACGGCGGTGCGCGCCGGGTCTTGCTCGATGGCGGCCCTGTCGGCCTTCAGCAGATGCGCCATCTCGCCCGCATGCGGCGTGATGAGGCAGCGCCGGCCCGCGCACTGCGGCACCGCATCCATCGCCCCCGCATCAAGCACCAGCGTGCTGTCCTCGACATGCGCGAGCAGCGACGCAATGAACGATGCGTTGTCGCCGGCCATGCCCGGCCCCACGAGCAAGGCATCGGCCCGGCGCACCAGTGCGGCCAAGCGCCCATCGAACACGAAGCCACCGTCGGCAGCCTCGTCGAGCCCGGTCACCCGAGCCTCGGGCAAAGCCTGCGCCACCCATGGCGCGACCACCGACGACACCGCCAGCATCAGCTTGCCGGCCCCCGCCCGCAGGGCCGCCGTCCCGGCGAGGATCGCAGCGCCCGCCAGCTCTCGCGAGCCACCGATCACCAGCACGCGCCCACGCGACTCCTTGTCGCCGTCGGCATCCGGCCGGGGCAGCGGCCACCCCCGCAGCGCCGCCTCATCGATGCGCCCGCCCGCCATCACGACTTCGGCGCCGCGGGCACGTCCGGCGCATCCGTCACCGGCGCTCCGGCTTCGGTCAGCGGCGATACGAAGTTGACCAATCGCGAGGCAAGCTTGCCGTGGCGGCCGAGCGAGGCGTCGAACTCATACGACGTCACCGCGCAATTCGGCACGTCGGCCCGGCGGTCGATGGCGAGGATCTCTGACTCGTCCATTCGCTCGAGCAGGTAGCGCATGCAGTTCACGGTGACCTGGTGCGCCACCACCAGCACCCGCTCGCATCGGTATTCGCGGGTGATCATCTCGATCACGCTGCGCAACCGCAGGATCACGTCGCACCAGCTCTCGCCGCCGGGCGGGCGGAAATAGAACTTGCCCACGTGCGAGCGCTGCTCGCTCAGCTCCGGGTACTTTTGGCGGATGCCGTGAACCGTCAGCCGGTCGAGGATGCCGAACTCCTTCTCGCGCAGCCGCTCGTCGCACACCAGCGACAGGTCATCCTCCGCGATGCCGGCCGCAGCGAGCACCCGCCGCGCCGTCTGCCGGGCGCGCACGTAGGGCGAGCACAGCACGACATTGGGCCGCTCATCGTCAGGCATGGCGCCGAACCAGCGGCCGAGGGCATCGGCCTGCCGCTCGCCCAGCGGCGACAGCGGCGTGTCCATGTCACGGGTGGCGATGTCGATGAGTGCGAGCCCGGCGGCCTCGGCCTTGTCACGTGCGAGATTGCCGGCGCTCTGGCCATGCCGCACGATCCACAACACATCCGGCCATTTCTGCTCACCCCGGGGCGTCGACGAAGTCATGTGAACAAAGCGGCAAGCCGCGTTCCCGGGTGTCCTTTTGGCGAATTCCTCTAGAAGCCCCCCGCCTACAATCCACCCCCTATGGCTATCTCCCCTGTTCCCGAGCTCATCGCCGAGCTCGCCGCCGGCCGCATGGTCATCCTCGTTGACGAGGAAGACCGCGAGAACGAAGGCGACCTGGTGCTCGCGGCCGACCACGTCACGCCCGAGGCCATCAACTTCATGGCGAAGTTCGGCCGCGGGCTCATCTGCCTCACCCTCACGCGCGAGCGCTGCGAGCGGCTGCAGCTGCCGCCCATGGCCACGCGCAACGGCACCAAGCACGGCACCGCCTTCACCGTGTCCATCGAGGCGGCCACCGGCGTCACCACCGGCATCTCGGCGGCCGACCGCGCCCGTACGGTGCAAGCCGCGGTGGCGCGCGACGCGACGGCTGCCGACCTCGTGCAGCCCGGCCACATCTTCCCCTTGCAGGCGCAGGACGGCGGCGTGCTCATGCGCGCCGGCCACACCGAAGCCGGCTGCGACCTGTCGGCCATGGCCGGCCTCACGCCCGCGTCGGTGATCTGCGAGATCATGAAGGACGACGGCACCATGGCCCGCCTGCCGGACCTGGAAGTCTTCGCGAAGGAACACGGCCTGAAGATCGGCACCATTGCCGACCTCATCGAATACCGCAGCCGCAACGAATCGCTGGTCGAGCGCATCAGCCGCCGACAGCTCACCACGCTGCAAGGCGAGTTCGACTGCACGGCCTTCCGTGACCGCACCGGCGGCCTGCACCTCGCGCTCACGCGTGGCCAGTGGAGCCCGCAAGACGAGGTGCTCGTGCGCGTGCACGAGCCGCTGTCGGTGATGGACCTGCTGGACGCGGGCCAGTGCGGCCACTCCTGGCCGCTGCCCAAGGCGCTGGCCGCCTTGCAGCAGGCCGAGCGCGGCGCGGCGCTGCTGCTGAACTGCGGCGAGGACGTGCAATCGATGCTCGGCCACCTGCTGCCGCACGACGAACGCGCCGAGCGCCAGCGCGGCCAGATGGACCTGCGAACCTACGGCGTGGGCGCGCAGATCCTGCGCGAGCTCGGCATCTCGAAGATGAAGCTGCTCGGCAGCCCGCGGCGCATGCCGAGCATGACCGGCTATGGCCTCGAAGTCACCGGCTTCGTCGCATCGAACAACAACCAACACTGAACCCAGGGACTCCCCATGCAAGACGCCGACAAGGGCAGCGACGCCCCCATCGATGGCCGCGACCTGCGCATCGGCATCGTCCAGGCCCGCTGGAATGCCGCCATCACCGACAAGCTGGCGCAAAGCTGCCTGGCCGAGCTCGAAGCCGTGGGCGTCTCGCCCAAGCACATCCGCCATGTGAAGGTGCCGGGCGCGCTCGAGGTGCCGCTTGCACTCGCGGGCATGGCCGAGAGCGACGACTTCGATGCGCTCATTGCGCTGGGCTGCGTGATCCGCGGCGAGACCTACCACTTCGAGCTGGTGGCCAATGAAAGCGGTGCGGGCGTGACGCGCGTGTCGCTGGACCACCAGATCCCGATCGCCAACGCCATCCTCACCGTCGAGAACGAAGCGCAGGCCTGGGCCCGCACGGAAGACAAAGGCCGCGACGCCGCCCGCGTGGCGGTTGAAATGGCGAACCTGATGGAAGACCTGTCGTGACCGACGAAGCGAACAAGAAGCCCGAGAAACCCGCGGGCAAGCCTGCACCCAAGCCCAAGTCGCCGCGCCGCCGTGCGCGCGAGGTGGCGCTGCAAGGCTTGTACGAGTGGCTGATCTCCGGTGCCGAGGCCGGCGTGGTCGACGCCCACATGCGCGAGCAGGACGGCTTCGACAAGATCGACACCGCCCACTTCGACGCGCTGCTGCACGGCTGCATCAACGAGGCGGCCGACCTGGACGCCGTGCTCTCGCGCCACGTGGACCGCAAGACCACCGAGCTCTCGCCCATCGAGCATGCAGTGCTGATGATCGGCTCCTATGAGCTCAAGCACTGCATCGACGTGCCCTACAAGGTGGCCATCAACGAGGCGGTGGAGCTCGCCAAGAGCTTCGGCGGCACCGACGGGCACAAGTACGTGAACGGCGTGCTGGACAAGGCGGCGGCTGATCTTCGCGCCACCGAAGTCGCGGCGGCGAAGTCATCACCCCGACGCGGATGAAGCTCGCGAAACGGCTCGACCACATCGAGCCCTTCTACGTGATGGAGTGCGCCAAGGCCGCGGCCGAGCTGGCGCGCAGCCCGGCGTGTGCCGACCGGCCGATGATCTTCCTGAACATCGGTGAGCCGGACTTCACCGCGCCGCCGCTGGTGCAGGACGCTGCCGAGCGGGCCTTGCGCGCCGGACGCACGCAGTACACCGACGCGACGGGTCTTGCGGCACTGCGTGAGCGCATCAGCGGCTGGTACCGCACGCGCTTCGGGCTGGACATCGCGCCCGGGCGGATCGTGGTGACGGCGGGCGCATCGGCTGCGCTGCAGCTGGCCTGCCTCGCGCTCGTGAATCGCGATGACGAGGTGCTGCTGCCCGACCCGAGCTACCCCTGCAACCGGCATTTCGTGGCGGCCGCTGAAGGTCGCGCGACGCTCATACCGGCATCGCCTGAAGAACGCTTCCAGCTGAGTGCCACGAAGGTCGAGGAGCACTGGACCGAAGGCACGCGCGGCGTGCTGCTGGCCTCGCCATCCAACCCGACCGGCACGTCCATCGACCCCGACGAGATGGGCCGCATCGTGCAGGCGGTGCGCTCGCGCGGCGGCTTCACCATCGTCGACGAGATCTACCTGGGCCTGAGCTACGACGACCGCTTCGGCCACAGCGCGCTCGCGCATGGCGAGGACATCATCTCGATCAACAGCTTCTCGAAGTACTTCAGCATGACGGGCTGGCGCCTGGGCTGGCTGGTGGCACCGCTGGAGCTGGTGCCGGCGCTCGAGCGGCTGGCGCAGAACCTGTACATCTGCCCCTCGACGGTCGCGCAGCACGCGGCCATCGCCTGCTTCGAGCCGGAATCGATCGCCGAGTACGAGCGCCGCCGGGCCGAGTTCCGCGCCCGGCGGGACTATCTCGTGCCGGCACTGAATGCCATCGGCCTCACGGTGCCCGTCATGCCGGATGGGGCTTTCTATGCCTGGGCCGATTGCTCGCGCTACGCTGCGGACAGCTGGGATTTCGCCTTCGACATGATGCGCCGTGCTCACGTGGCCATCACCCCCGGACGGGACTTCGGACGGCATGGCAGCGAGCGTTTCGTGCGGCTGTCCTATGCAAGTTCGATGGCGCATCTGCAAGAGGCGATCGCTCGGCTGAAGGATGCACTGGCCTGAAGGCGTGTGGCGCAGACGCCAACTCCTCCCCCCAAAGGCCAGTGTCATTCGTGAGAAGGTGTTACCTGGGGGCAGAAGTGGCGGCTTTTTCACGGGTTCGCCTGTAACAACTCGACTAAGCTGCCGGCGTGTCAATCACCAACCCTCCCGTGCCGAGTCCGAGCCTGCCGCCTGACAGCGAGCCTGCGCCACAGCCCAGCGAACCAGACCCGTTCGCGCTGTGGGGCGATTCCGACGTTGGCCTCCCCCTGACTCCGGCGCCCGAGCCCCGGACCGTTCCCTACCCCCCGCCCGCCGGCCCCGATGCCAAGGCGGGCGAGCAGCCGATGACGACCATCGGCCACATCGGCCGCTATGCGCTCAAGTACCGCATCGGTGAAGGCGGCCTTGGCACCGTCTACGCTGCCCACGATCCGCTGCTGTCGCGGCTGATCGCCATCAAGACCCTGAACCTGGACCTGGACGCCGAGCAGCGTTCGGCCTTCAACTCGCTCTTCCTGAACGAGGCGCGCGCCGCCGCGGGCCTGAGCCATCCGAACATCGTGACGGTGTTCGACGCCGGCATTGCCGACGACAGCGCCTACATCGCGATGGAGCTGCTCAAGGGCCGCGACCTGCGCCAATTGCGCCAGGAAGGCTGGCGGCCCACGCCCACGCAGGCCGCGATCATCGTGCGCCGCGTGGCCGACGCGCTGTCGTACGCACACAGCAAGGGCGTGGTGCACCGCGACATCAAGCCGGCCAACATCTTCATGGTGGGCCGCACCCAGCCGCGCGTGCTCGACTTCGGCATCGCCCGCGTCGCGCACCAACACGACTCGCACAACAACGACGACATCGCGGCCGGCTCCCCGTACTACATGTCGCCCGAGCAGGTGCGCCAGCAGCCGGTGGACCGGCGTGCGGACGTCTTCTCGCTGGGCGTGGTGCTGTACGAACTGCTGACCGACCAGAAGCCTTTCCGCGGCAGCTCGCTTGCCGAGATCACGCAGGCCGTGCTGGAGCACGAGCCGCCGCTTGCGAACCTGGTGGACAAGAACGTCCCCAAGTCGCTCGCGGAAATCGCGGCACGGGCCATGCAGAAGGACCCGGAGCACCGCTTTCGCTCCGCCCGATCGCTGTCGCGCGAGCTGAGGCACTGGCTGGACGAGAACGGGCAGGCCAACGAGAACGACCCGAGGACCGGCCGCTCGCGCCTGGTGCTCGCTGCCGGCGCCGTTGCGGCGGTGGTGGTGGGCGCATTGGTGTGGTGGGCAGCGTCGTCGCATCAGGCGGCACAGCCGACCGCTGAGACGCCGCCGGAGACGGTGCCCCCCGCGGCATCGGCCGTTGCTGCCGTTGCCACACCGCCACCCTCCGTGACCGCGCCGGCTTCATCGGCGGTCGCTGCCGTGGTGCCGGCCCCCGAATCCGCCGCGAGCGTGGCCGCCGCGGCGCCTGGCGATTCATCGGCCAGCACACCCGGCCTCGCCGCATCGGCAACCACGCCCAAGCTGGCCAGCAAGGACGCCGCCCCCAAGGAAACGGCCAAAGAACGCCGCGCCCGCGAGGCCCGCGAGCGCGACGCCAAGCGCGTCGTCGCGCCGCTCGCCTCCGGCCTGGTGCGCATCGGCGTGAGCCCGTGGGGGCAGGTCGAGGTGGACGGAACGCCCGTCGGAACCGCGCCACCCCTGAACGAAGTCACGCTCTCCGAGGGCAAGCACCAGATCACAATCCGCAACGAGGACTTTCCGCCGTACAGTGCAACGATCAATGTCACATCGGGCCAGCCGGTGACGATCAAGCACAAGTTCGGATCATGAGAAGCCCATCGCTCGCTGTTGTTCTCAGCACCGTTCTGTTCCTTGGGGCCTGCGCGCAGCCACCCACTGCGCCGGTGGGCCTGACCGACATCGCCGAGCGGCCGGCGGAAAAAGCCCTGCTCTCGGGCATCCGCTCCTATGACGACGGCCAGTACCCCGAGGCGGAGAAGCAGCTCAACGCCGCGCTCAAGCTGAATCTCACATCGCCCAAGGACCGCGCTGCGGCCCACAAGTACCTCGCCTTCATCTACTGCACGAGCAATCGGCACTCGCAGTGCGAAGCGTCGTTCCGCGCGGCGGTGCAGGCCGATCCGGCGTTTGCGTTGAGCAAGTCAGAAGCCGGCCACCCGCTTTGGGGCCCGGTGTACAAGCGCGTCCACCCCTGAATGGCCTACTCCCTCTCCCCCTGAGAGGCACCATCCCGCTTCCGCACATAATCGCGCTTTCGCCCTCCGAGGGGCGCTGACCGCGACCGATGAGCCCACCTGATTTCAGCCTGCGCCTGCGCGTCTACTGGGAAGACACCGATGCCGGCGGCGTGGTCTTCTTCGCCAACTACCTGAAGTTCTTCGAGCGTGCGCGCACCGAGTGGCTGCGCGATCGAGGCTTCGGGCAGGAGCGGCTGCGCCACGACACCGGCGCGATCTTCGTCGTGGCCGACACGCAGGTGCGCTACTTCAGTCCCGCGCGGCTCGACGACGAACTTCGAGTCACCGTGCGAATCACCGACACGGGGCGTGCCACGCTCGGCATCGAGCAGCAGGCCTGGCGCGGCGAGGCGCTGCTCGCACAGGGCAGCATCCGCATCGGCTGCGTCGACGCGGGAACCTTCAAGCCCCGCCGCATTCCCAACGAGCTACTTCAAGCGATCCCGACCCCATGAACCAGGACCTTTCCATCGTCACCCTCGTCCTGCACGCGAGCTTCGTCGTGCAATTGGTCATGGCGGGCTTGCTGCTCACCTCGCTGGCCAGCTGGACGGTCATCTTCGGCAAGCTCTTCGGCCTGCGCCGCGTGCGCAACGAGAACGAGGAATTCGAGCGCGAGTTCTGGGCCGGCAAGAACCTGAACGACCTCTACAACGATGCAACCAAGCGAGCCAACGGCGGCGCGTCGATGGAGCGCATCTTCGCGTCCGGCATGCGCGAGTTCATGAAGCTGCGCGAGCGCCGCTTGGCCGACGCCGGCGCCCTGCTCGATGGCGCGCGCCGCGCGATGCGCGCGAGCTTCCAGCGCGAGATGGACGCGATCGAATCGCACCTTTCGTTCCTCGCATCCGTGGGTTCCGTATCGCCCTACGTTGGCCTCTTCGGCACGGTGTGGGGGATCATGCATGCCTTCATCGGCCTGTCCAACCTGCAGCAGGTGACGCTGGCCACCGTGGCGCCGGGCATTGCCGAAGCGCTGGTGGCCACGGCCATTGGCCTCTTCGCCGCCATCCCCGCGGTCATTGCGTACAACCGCTTCGCGCGCGACATTGACCGCATCGCCATCCAGTCGGAGACCTTCATCGAGGAGTTCTCCAACATCCTGCACCGCAACGCCGGCCAGGCCGCGGGCTGAGGAGCGCACGATGCCCGCAGCCATGCCCCGCCACGGCTCGCGCCGACGCACCATGAGCGAGATCAACATGGTGCCCTTCATCGACGTGATGCTGGTGCTGCTCATCATCTTCATGGTGAGCGCGCCGCTCATCACCACCGGCCTGGTCGACCTGCCCACGGTGGGCAAGAGCAAGCAGCGGCCGCAGCATGTGATCGAGGTCATCGTGAACACCGACGAGAGCGTGCGCATGCGCGTGGACGGCCGTGATCCGCAAAGCGTGCCGATGAAGAACATCGCCGCCAAGGTGCTCGCAGCGCAAAACGGCGTGGCCGACACGCCGGTCGTCATCTCTGCCGACAAGGCCGTGAAGTACGAGGCGGTGGTGAAGGTGATGGACAGCCTGCAGAAGAACGGCGTGCAGCGCGTGGGCCTGTCGGTGAAGTCGGCGTCGTGATCACTTCATCCATCGGCGACACAACGCGCAGCAGCCCGCACCGACCATGACATCGATGGCCCTCCAGCGCGATGCCCTCATGCCGCGAAGCGCCGACCGGCGCGGCAGCGGCTTCATGCTCGCGCTCGTCGCCCACCTGCTGCTGGTGGCGGCGCTGGCCTTCAGCGTCAATTGGAAGGCAAGCGACCCCGAAGGCGTCGAGGCCGAGTTATGGGCCGCGGTGCCGCAGATCGCCGCGCCCAAGGCCGCGGAGCCGGAGCCGACGCCGGTGAAGGTCGAACCCAAGCCTGAGCCGAAGCCGGTCGTCAAGCCTGAACCGAAGCCCGAGCCCAAGCAAGAGACGCGGCCCGACGCGCAGATTGCCATCGAGAAGGCGCGCAAGGAAGACGAGCGCAAGAAGAAGGAAGACGCCGAGAAACTCGCGCAGCAGCAGAAGCTGGAAAAGCAGAAGCTCGAGAAGGAAGAGAAGCGCAAGAAGGAGCTCGAAGACCAGCGCCTCGCGGCCGAGCGCGAGAAGAATCTCAAGCGCATGATGGCTGCGGCCGGCAGCGGCGATGCGAATTCGACCGGCCGCGCGTCGCAGACCGCGGGTCCGTCGGCCAGCTACCTCGGGCGCATCAAGGCACGCATCAAGCCGAACGTGGTGTTCATCGACACGGTCACGGGCAATCCGACGGTGGAGGTGGAGATCACCGTCGCACCGGACGGGAAGATTCTTTCCAGCCGCGTGACGAAGCCCAGTGGTGTGAAGGAATGGGATGACGCGGTCTTGCGCGGGATCGAGAAAACCGCCGTGCTGCCGCGGGATGCGGATGGTCGGGTCTATTCGCCGATGGTTATCGTTTATCGGCCGCAGGATATCTGACGCTTCGAGGCCCGGCCTGCGGACATGCCCTCGACCGCTGATCGATTCCGAAATCGGCCAGGGATCTTCAAATCCGGCGAGACGCTGACGGAACCACTTCGCACAGTGGCGACTCCACAATTCCCAGGGAGTTGCCGCCGTGATCTCAATCTCACGCCTGCGTTCTTTCGTGAGCGGCCTGACCGCTCTGGTTCTGACCAGCTGTTCTACGCACACCGACAAGATGCCGACGCACGAAACACTTTCGCCTTGGACCGACCCCGCCGCCTGGCAGGTGCTGCGGGGCTCGTTCACCTTCAATGCCTTCATGGAAGGCTCTCGCTATCTCGTGGGCGTGGTCGTGATGTGGCTGCTGCTGCACGTCCTTCTCAAGCGGCGGCTCGCTCATCGCCTGATCGCTGCGTGGCCGAGCTCGCGGGACATGCGCCGCGAGTTCGCGTACTCGCTGAGTTCGGTGCTGATCTTTTCCGCGTTGGGCATGGGCGTGTTCGCGATGATCATCACCGGCCACATGGTGATCTATGCCAAGCCGGACCGCTACGGCTGGTTGTGGCTGGTCCTCAGCCTGCCCGCGATGATCCTCTGGCATGACGTCTACTTCTACTGGACGCATCGCCTGCTGCACACGCCCTGGCTCTTCCGGCGCGTGCACGGCGTGCACCATCGCTCGCGCAACCCGTCGCCATGGGCGGCCTACGCCTTCCACCCGATCGAAGCAGTGATCAACGGCCTGGTCACGCCACTGGCGCTGATGGTGGTGCCGCTGCATGGCGGCGTGATCCTCGCCTTCAGCCTGCACCAGATCTTCCGCAACGCGCATGGCCACGCCGCCGTCGAGACCATGCCGGGCGGCTTCACGCGGCACTGGTTCTGGAAGCACTTCACGACGACCACCCATCACCACCTGCACCATGAAACCGCGCAGGGCAACTATGGCTTGTGGTTCACGTGGTGGGACCGGTGGCGCCGGACCGAACGCAAAGACTATCTGGCACGATTCGACGCCGTCACGAGACGGCGTGAGTTGCCGTCGCCGTCGCTGGCAACGGATTGACCCTCAACTCGAGGAAGACGCATGTCCAAACTCAGAGTCGCCTGCTTCGGCATGTCCATCGACGGCTTCGGCGCGGGGCGTGATCAGAGCCTGGAGAACCCGATGGGCGTCGGCGGCATGGCCTTGCATGAGTGGGCCTTCGCCACGCGCTTCTTCCAGCAGATGTTCGGCAACCCGGAAGGCGGCTCTACCGGCATCGACGACGACTATGCGCGGCGCGGATTCGACAACGCCGGTGCGTGGATCCTCGGTCGCAACATGTTCGGCCCGGTGCGCGGGCCGTGGCCGGACGAGAGCTGGAAAGGCTGGTGGGGAAACAATCCGCCCTACCACGTGCCGGTGTTCGTGCTGACGCACCATCCGCGCGAGCCGATCGAGATGGAAGGCGGCACGACCTTCCACTTCGTGACCGACGGCATCCACGCAGCGCTCGAACGCGCGAAGGAAGCCGCTCGCGGCCGCGACGTGCGCCTGGGCGGCGGCGTGTCCAGCATCCGCCAGTACCTGCAGGCCAGGCTCCTGGACGAGATGCACCTGGTGATGTCGCCTTCTCTGCTCGGCCGCGGCGAAGCGCTGCTCGCCGGCATCGACCTGCCTGCGCTCGGTTACGAGCGCACTGAACACACGACCACGCCGAACGCGATGCACGTGGTGTTCACGAAGCAAGCCGGTTGAAAACGAAAGAGGGCCGCAATGCGGCCCTCCGTCTTGCAGCCGAGGCCCGTTCAGGTGCATCCCGGGAACTTGAAGGAAGCAATGCGCGTGGACCAGTTGAAGGAACCGGTCGCCTTGAGGTACTCGGTCGTGTACCAGAAGGTGCAGTCGTCCGTCGGGTCCACTGTCATCGCGCTGTAGTCGCCCCAGCGCGCGAGGTTGTTGCCGCTTTGCGAGCCGGCACCGTCGATGATGGTCGACTCCGACTGCATCGTGCCCAGCGGGTCGGTGGCGGCACGCGCGGTGTAGCGGATGCTCGGGTAGATCGTCGATGACGACGCGCTGTAGCCCAGCGCCATGTTGCCCTGCTTGTCCTGCGCGATCGAGCCCATCCAGCGCGAGGTCGCATCCGGATTGAAGGTGCCCTGCTGGTAGACGCTCGTGGCCGTGCGCGGGTTGCGCACCTCATACCAGCGCACCGCCGCATTGCCGCCCTTGTGCACGTTGCCGATCTGCACCGAGTGCGTGACCACCACGCTGTCGTAGCTGCCGAAGTTGCGGTACGCGAGCCTGAACATCAAGCGGTCCGCCAGCGAATCGAGCTGCTGCTTGACACCCTTTTGCGGGATGCAGGTGCCGCCATTGCATGCGGCACTGTAGGCGGCCACGGGCAGTGAGGCCGGCGTGCTCGAGAAGGTCGTGAGCGACGGGTTGCTCCAGTTGACCGACATCAGCCAGCGGTACAGCGACGACGAGCCGCGTGCCATGAAGATGCCAGGTGAGCCGGCGGGCGGCGCGGTGCTGCCGTCCACGTCGGCCGGCAGCAGCCCACCATAGCTCGTCGAGAGCTGGAAGCACTGCTGCGTCGCCGGCAGGCCCGCCAGCATGGACGCGCGGTCATACGCGCAGGCCTTGGCACCCTGGAAGGTGCTCGTGAACATGTTGAAGCTGATGTAGTACGCATCGCTCCACACGCCCATCTTCGGATAGTCGGGGAAGACCGAGCCGTAGTTGAAGGCGTAGAGGTTGTAGCCACCGGTGGCATCGTCGGTCTTGGACACGGCCACGCACTGGTAGTAGGGCGTGGTGGTGACGGCGAATTGCGAGATCACCCAGCGCTTGGCCAGCTTGTCGAAGACCACGACCGGGTCGCCGTCGTTGTCGGACGCGCAGCGCCCGCCCAGTGGCGCGAACAAGGTGTTGATCGGCACCGGGCCGTAGACGGTCGTGCCCGTCGCCTTGTCGAAGACCGCGAGCGCCGTGTTCACGGTCTGCACGTATTGCGTCGTGCCGGCGGCACCGTTGGTGTCCGGCGGCGCGGAGTCGACGGTGAAGGTGCCCTGCGGTCCGGTGAATCCCTGGCCGATGCCATCGAAGCCCTTGCCGATGACGGTGGCGGCGAGCGGCCCGGGCTGGCCCTGCGTCGCGGCGTCCTCGGGACTCCCCGGGCCGTCCAGCCACGGCAGCGGCCTCGCGGGATGTTCGACGCGGCTCTTGCTGAATTCGTCCGCTCGCGGCATGGCACCGCGCAATGACATCAGGTCCGCGTGATCCGCGTGCCCCACCTCGACACCGCTGCCCGCGGGTGCCGCGAAGGCGCCGCTCGCCAGGGCCAGCGACGCGATGGCGAGCGCGCCCGCAACGCCTGCCTGCTTGATTCGAAATCTCATGCCCGCTCCTGTGCCCGAAGGCGTGAATTGCATGCAGCGCCCAAAGGTCTCTTGAACCCGCGGGCGCGACGTGATGAGGGATGATCAGCCGCCGAAGAACTCGGCGACGGCGGATGGTCGCTGTCGCGGTCGAGCCCGTAAAGGCATGACCCAGGGCGCGTCCATGCCATCCGAAATTTCTTGACGGGCAGGCGAATTTGGGAAGATATTCCCAAGTCGATCAGCGCATGCGCCAAGCCTTCAGGACACGGTAGCACCCACTGCGTTGGTGAACCCGCGGATGAACCCGCGGTCGATGCGGTCCTTCCACCACCAGGCCCATCGCCCCTGCGCCGACCACCCGCCCCACGACGCGATGGCCACGCGATCTCCACACGAGAGCAGGTTGAGCGAGCGCTTCTGCGGCGCGTAAGGCTCGAGCACGCCGCCGCCGACGGCGCGGGCCAGGTTCAGCGCGAGCGGCGGCCCGGCCCGCACCGCGTACACGCCGCTTCTCGCCCGTGGCGCGTCGATGCGGCTGGCAGCATCGCCGGCGGCAAAGACCTCCGGATGCGACGTGCTTTGCAAGGTCGCGCCGGTGGCGACGAAACCTTCGTCGTCGAGCGCCAAGCCGCTCGTCTTCAGCCACGCCGGTGCGGCGTTGCCGATGGCGACGATGGGCGCGTCGCAGGCCAGCCGCGTCCCTTGCCCGAGCACGATGTGGCCCGGCGTGATCTGCCGGCACACGTCTTCGAAGATCGTTACGCCACAGCGCTTGAGCGCGCGCGTGGCCAGGCGCTGCACGCCGGCGGGGTACGACGCCAGCACTGGCCCGCCGCCCGTCAGCAGGCTCACGCGCGCACGGCCGCGCAGGCGGTGCTGCAAGGCCATCGCCAGCTCCACGCCGCCCGCACCGCCCCCCACCATCACCGCATGCAGTGGCTTGTCGTGCGCGAGTGCGAGCAGGTCGCTCCACAGGCGTGCGAAACGCTCCATCGGCCGCACGAACAAGGCGAGCTCGCGCGCGCCGGGGATGGCATCGCGATCGATCGTGCCGCCCACGTCGATGCTCAGCACGTCATAGCGCAACGATTCGCCGTTGGCGAGCGTCACCGTCTTGCTCGCCGCATCCAGCGCCGTCGCCGCGGCCATGACGAACTGCGCCTTGGCCTTCGCGGCCAGCGGGGCGAACGGGACGAGGCACTGGTCCAACTCGTAGTGGCCGGCGATCATGCCCGGCACCATGCCGGAATACACCAGCGCCGGATGCGGCGAGACAAGCGTGATGCGCGCAGCCGCCGGCGGCTGCTGCGCGAAGGCGCGCAGCACGTGGATGTGCGCATGCCCGCCACCAAGCAGCACGAGCTGCTTCACGGCTCGAGCTGCACGTCGGCGGCGTGTCCGAGGCTGTGGCTCTTGGTGTTGTCGGCATCCGCGCCCACGGCGATGCCGATGAGCGGGGGCAGCTCGGCCGATTCGTCGCCGAAGAGCTTGTGGAAGTCCTCGACGATGTCGCGCCGCTCATGGGCCCAGTGGTGCAGCGCATCGCTCGGCCCGCGCAGCACCACGTAGCGCACGCGGCCGGTGTAGGGGCTGCGCAGCTCGGTGCCAGGCGCGAGGTGCGGGTCCCAGATGTAGCAGACGGTGGCGGCGGGAAGCGCCTCGCCACTGCGCGAGCGCGCGACGCGCATCAACTGCCGGTCGAAGAAGGGCACGTGCTCCAGCGGCATGTCCCATAGCGCACAGACCTTCATCGCGATGTCCTCGCCCTGGCGAGTGTGGATGTCGGCCGCGGTGATGGGGTCTTCGACGCGCCAATCCCACGCGAGGTGATGCGGTGGCTGCGAAAGGCTCAAGGGGTGGACGAGGTTGCCATAGGACGACTCGGCCTCCACGCGCAATGCACGGTGCCCGTCGAGCGATTCGACGGAGAAGCGCGTGAATGGCTTGGTCTGGTTGGGCAGGCCGACCACTCGCCACGGCGCAGCGGGCTCGCTGCCGGCGCCGGCGAAGGGTTGCAGCGTCGCGGCGGAAGCGGTGCCGCTGGCGAGTGCGAAAAGCAGCAGTCGGATGAGGTGCATCGGGCGATTCTCTTGCGGTTTGGTTGAGTGGAGGAAATGGTGGGCGCACGCGCCATGCGGCCTTGTCGATTCCACCGCCGTCGCCCTCACCCCAACCCTCTCCCAAAGGGAGAGGGGGCAATCCAGAGAGGGAGCCAATTCCACGCTGCTCACGACCGCTGCCATGCATGAAACCGCTCGACCCACGCCAGCAGCTTCTTCGGCTGATGCGCCCGCTTCCACTCCCCGGCTGCGTACTTGTTGGCTTCTGCCAGCGTCGGGTAGGTGTGGATGGTGCCGAGGATCTTGTTCAGTCCGAGGCCGTGGCGCATGGCCAGCACGTATTCGGCCAGCAATTCACCCGCGTGCGAACCGACGATGGTGACGCCGAGGATGGTGTCCTTACCCGGCACGGTCAGCACCTTCACCCAGCCTTCATCGGCGCTGTCGGCGATGGCGCGGTCAAGGTCGTCGATGCCGTAGCGTGTCACCTCGACGGCGATGTTCTTCTCACGCGCCTCGTGCTCGCTCAGGCCCACGCGGGCGATCTCGGGGTCGATGAAGGTGGTCCACGGGATCACTGAATAGTCGGCCTTGAACTTCTTGAACATGCCGAAGAGGCCGTTCACCGCCGCGTACCAGGCCTGGTGCGATGCGGTGTGCGTGAACTGGTAGGGGCCCGCCACGTCGCCGCACGCGAGGATGTTGGGATAGAGGGTCTGCAGGTACTCGTTGGTCTCGATGGTCTTGCCGACAGGGATGCCCAGCTCTTCGAGACCGAAGCCCTTGAGTCGCGCGCTGCGGCCGACGGCGCACAGCAGTTGGTCGAACTCGATGCGTTTCTCGGTGCCACCCTCCTCGACGACGATGAACTTGCGTTCGCCCTCGCGTTCGCACCGCTTGGCCTTGTGCGACAGCAGCACCTCCACGCCATCGCGCGCGAGTGCCTTGCGCGCGAAGTCCGAGACCTCCTCGTCTTCCTTGGTGATCAGTCGCGGCGCCATCTCCACCTGCGTGACCTGCGAGCCCAATCGAGTGAAGGCTTGCGACAGCTCGCAGCCGATCGGCCCCCCGCCCAGCACCACGAGCCGCGCGGGCAGCTCACGCAGTCCCCACAAGCTGTCGCTGGTGAGATAGCCCACATCGGCCAAACCCGGAAGCGGCGGCACGAAGGGCTCGGCGCCGGTGGCCACCACGATGGCCCGGGTGGTGAGCGTGCGCCTGCGGCCCTGCCCTTCATCGATCTCCACCGCCCACGGGCTCACGATGCGTGCGTGGCCTTGCACCACGTCCACGCCCAGGCCGGTGTAGCGCTCGACGGAATCGTGCGGTTCGATCTTCCGGATGACCGTCGCGACGCGCTCCATCACATCGGCAAAGTTCAGCGTGGCCTCTGCCCGCTCGATGCCGTAGCGCCGCGAGTTCTTCATCTGCTGCACGAGCGTCGCCGTCTTGATGAGTGCCTTGCTCGGCACGCAGCCGTAGTTCAGGCAATCGCCGCCCATCTTGTGCGATTCGACCAACGTGACCCGGGCCTTCACCACCGCCGCGATGTAGCTGGTGACGAGGCCGGCCGCGCCGGCGCCGATGACCACCAGGTTGCGGTCGAAGGACCTGGGCTTCACGTGCTTCCACTTCGCGTAGACCTTGCGGCGTTTCAACGCATCGACGATCCACTTCGCGATGAGCGGGAAGACGCCCAGCAGCACGAAGGAGCCGATGAGCCCCGGCGACAGGATGCCGCCCAGCGATTCGATCTTCGCGAGCTGCGTGCCGGCGTTCACGTACACCACGGTGCCGGCCAGCATGCCGATCTGGCTGACCCAGAGGAAGGTCCAGGCCCTCATGTGCGTCAGACCCATCAGCAGGTTGATCACGAAGAAAGGCACGAGCGGCACCAGGCGCAAGGTGAAGAGATAGAACGCTCCCTCCTTCTCGATGCCCCGGTCGATGTCCGAGATCCGGTTGCCCAAGCGCGCTTTCACAGCGTCGCGCAGAACATAACGTGCGGCCAGGAAGGCGAGCGTCGCGCCGATGGTGGAGGCCACCGAGACGATGAGCGTGCCAACCCATACGCCGAAGATTGCGCCGGCCGCGAGCGTGAGCACCGTCGCGCCTGGGAAGGACAGCGCCACGCTCACGACGTACACGAGCAGGTAGCCGGCGATGAACAGCACCGGCCGCTGCTCATAGCCCTGCGCGAGCGCCGCCTGTTGCTGCTTGACATACCCGAGGCTCAGGTAGCGCCCCAGGTCGAACACGAAGAACGCTGCGAAGAGTGCCAGGAGTGCAACGAGCAGGATCAGCTTATTGCGCGACATCGGCACCCGCCTTTCAGGAGAACGCCCGCCAGCCAGCCGCGATGCGCGTTGCGATGGTCACGAGGCACAGCGCCGCGAACACCCAAGCGAAGACCGCGAAGTGGGTGGGCCACAGGCACATCAGCACGAAGCACAGGAGGGTCTCGGTGGCTTCAGTGAGTCCGCCGAGGTAGTAGATGCCCTTGCTGGGGTAGGCCGCACTCTTCAACCCTCGCTGCGCCGCCAGCGTGGCGAAGGCAAGGAAGCTGCTGGCCGTGCCGATGAAGGCCGCCAGCAGCGCCGCGGCGGGCAGCGCGTTGGCCACCGGGTCGGCAACGGCGAAGGCGAGCGGGATGCTGGCGTAGAAGAGGAAGTCCAGCGCGATGTCGAGGAAGCCGCCGCGGTCCGTGGGCGTGGTGAGCCGCGCGAGTGCACCGTCGATGCCGTCGCACAGTCGGCTCACGAGCATGAGCGCGAGGCCGGCGATGGGTTGGTGCAGCGCAATGGCGACGGCCGATGCAATGCCGATCACGAAGCCCGTGATGGTCACCTGGTCCGCGCGCACGCCGATGCCCCGCAAGGCAACGGCCGATCGGTCCATCACAGGCTTGAGCAGTCGCAGCGCGAGGCGGTCAAGCACTGTCGGCCTCTTCTTTCAGCTCAACCACGCGCCCTGCTTGCGGTACGTCGTGCGGGTCGTGCGTGACCAGCAGCGCGGGGATGCCTTCTTCGCGGATGCACTCGAAGACGAAGGCACGGAAGCGCTGGCGCAAGGCGGCGTCGAGCTTGGAGAAAGGTTCGTCGAGCAACAAGGCTTGCGGCTTGGCGAGCAGCGCCCTCAGGACCGAGACACGCGCACGCTGGCCGCCCGAGAGGCTTGCCGGCATGCGTCGCTCATGGCCCTCGAGGCCCGCGTGGCGCAAGGCCTGTCCAGCGACGGCGATGCGCTGCTCACGTGGCTCGCCGGATGGAATCGCGAACAGCAGGTTCTCCACCACGCTCATGTGCGGAAAGAGCAAGTCGTCCTGGAACAGCATCCCGATGCGGCGCTGCGCCGTGGGCAGCGCGAGCACATCCCGGCCGTTCAAGTGCACGCTGCCGCTCGCAAGGAAGCCCGCCGGCAGGTCGCCGCACAGCCAGCCGAGCAGCGTCGATTTGCCTGTGCCGCTGTCGCCCATCACCGTGAGCACCTCGCCGCCTGCGATGTGCACCGTGAGGCCGCGCACCAGCACGCGCTCGGGCGTGGCGATGGTCACGGCATCGAGTTCGAGCATCAGGCTTGGCTCCTGCGGCGAGCCAAGGCATGGGCCGCGACGAACATGAGCGCCGGCAGCGCCGCCTGCAGCAAGGCGAATGCCGCTGACAGGCCGCGCTGACCACCGGACGCCAGCGTGAGTGCTTCGGTCGTGAGCGTCGCGTGGCGGCCGGCGCCGACGAACTGTGTGCTGAGGTATTGCGCGACGCTGACGGCGAAGCCGATCGCGAACGCCGCGGCGATGGGCGCGCGCAGCATGGGCCACTTCACGCGCCACAGCATCAGCGTGCGGCGCTTTCCAAGGGCCAGCGCCGTGAGTTCGTAGCGCGGGTCGAAGCCGCGGTAGGCCGGTGCAAGGGCGACCAGCACGTAGGGCGCGGCATACACGCTGTGCGCGAGCCAGATGCCCGCGAGGCTGCCGTCGCTGCCTGTGCGCAGCGCGAGCTGGTACAGGCCGCTGACCAGCAAGACGCCTGGCACGAGCATGGGCGCGAAGACGAAGGGCGCGGCGCGGACGTCCCAGTGGGCAGGTGTGGTTTCGAGCCAGGCGATGGCGAGCACGAGACCGGTGGTGGCCGAGGCGAGTGCGAGGCCCAGCGTGATGCTCCAGGTCGATGCGCTGGACAAGGCCGTCTGCCAGGCTTGCGCGGACCAGGCAGCGGGCCACAAGGAAGGAAAGGTCCAGACGCCCGCGACGGAGATGAACAGCAGCATCGCGACGGTGGCGAGGTAGGTGGCGCGCAGGAACGCGTGCCAGGGCCATGCATGCGAGGGCATTGCCGGTCTGTCGCCGCGTGTCCATCGCGACATGAGTGCCGGCCGGCCGAGCTTGCACGTGGCGAGCGCGAGGCATGCGCCGATCGCCACGCACAAGGCCAGCAGCAGCGCGGCCGCCGCGCCCTGCCGGTTCATGGCCTCGTCCGCGTCCAGCAGCCATCGCCATGCCAGCATCGCGAGCGTCGGTGGATGCGTGGGGCCGAGCACCAGTGCCATGTCGACCACCGTCACCCCATAGGCCCACACCGCGAGCAGCGGCAACGCCAGCCGCGGCAGCAGCTGCGGCCACACGACGCGCATCCAGCCGCTGCGGCGCGAGTAGCCCATGGTGGCGCCGATGCGCAGTTGCTTCTCAATCTCCTCGCCCTGCCCTGCGCGCTGCATTTGCGCGGCGGCGTTCCACACAAGAAAAGGTGTCTCCTTGAGCACCAGGGCGAGGATGAGTGCGATGCCGTTTGGGTCCTGGATGGTGGCGATGTCCGGTGGCGATGCCCAGCCGGTGAGCAGCGCGATGGCGCGTGCGATGGCGCCGCTGGGCATGAGCAGCAAGGCAAGGCCGATGGCCAAGGCCACGTGAGGGAGCGCGAGCATGCCGCCGACGCTCGCGGTGAGGCGGTGCCAACGCGGTGATCCATGGGCTTGGGTGACGATCGCGACCGCGAGCAGCGCTGCGATGAGCGTGCTGGCGATGCCGGTCTGCAGGCTCAGGCGCAGGGCGATGGGGAATTGCGAGTCCGTGAGGAGTCGACGCCATACCTCGGTGTCGATGGACTCGGAGATGCCGAACCACAACGCGGCGATGAGGGGCGTGCAGAAGATGGTGGCGGGCGCAAGCCACGCCACATGACGCCACGAGGCTTCGACAGGCTCAGCCCGTACGGCATGGGGCTGCAATGCACTCACTGCCCGTAGCGCCGCGTCCACTCGCGCTCGATCGCATCGACCCACGACGCATGCGGCTCAGGAAGCGCAGGCGCGGACTTTGCCACCACCCCCGGCATCACCGACTGCGAGAACAAGGCCTTGTCCGATGGCGACAGCCTGTCCACCGCCAACACCGTCGGGTCGCCCCAGAACGCAATGTCGGCCTTGCGTGCCTGCGCCAAAGGCGACAGCAGGAAGTCGATCAGAACCTGCGCGCCCTCCTTCGCTTTTGCATTGAACGGGACCGCGAGGAAGTGGGTGTTGCCGATCGTCCCTGCCGTGTGCTGCCAACTCACCACCGACTCGGGCAGCCGCTTCGCAGCGATCTCGTTGGCGGCCTCGTTGGGGTTGAAGGTGATGGCGATGAGCAGCTCCCCATCCGCCATCATCTGCCGCTGCGCCGCCGCGTTGCTCGCAAACTGCCTGCCTTCGCGCCACAGCGCGGGGTGCAATGCATCCAGCGTCTGCCACAGGCCTGCCGTATGCCGCTCGAACTGCTCGGCCACGACAGGCGAATAGAACTGGCTGCGATAGGCGCTCGTCTCCAGCAACACCTGCTTGAGGAAGGTGGTGCCGTGGAAGTCAGGCGGCTTGGGGTACGTGAAGCGACCCGGGTTGCGCCTGGCGAACTCGATGAGCTCCGCCACGCTCCTGGGCGGCTGCGGCACGCGCTTGCCATCGGCGAAGAAGGTCAGCTGCGCCATGCCCCACGGGGCTTCCATGCCCTCCACCGGCACCGAGAAATCGATACGCGTCGTCGGCTTGCCTTGCGTGTCGACGTTCGCGTAGCTTGGCAAGGTTTCGCTGAAAGGTCCGTACAGCAGCCCGTCGCGCTTCATCGCGAGGAAGTTCTCGCCATTGATCCACACCGCGTCGACCGAGCCCTGCGACACACGCCCGGCCTGCTTCTCAGCGCGCACGCGCTTGACGACTTCCGCGGTGTCGCTGATCTTCACGTGCGCGAGCTTCACGCCGAAGCGCTTGTCGACTTCGGCACCGGCCCACTGCAAGTAGGCGTTGATGCGCTCGCTGCCGGCCCAGGCATTGAAGTAGACGGTCTGGCCGCGTGCCGTGCGTTCGACGGCAGGCCAATCGTTGGCACACCATGCATCGGCGGCGAAGGGCAGCGCCGCGGCGGCGGTGATCAGCTGGCGTCGTGTCGCGTCATGGGCGGGCAAGATCGGTCCTCAGGGGCCACCGTCAATCAGGCCGCGTGAGTGTACTGAGCAGCCACCGGCTGCTTTTCCCCGAAAACCCGCGCGCGCAACCAGGGCGTCGTGAAGCGATCCACCGACCACTTGCCCGGGCCCCACAGCAGCAATGCGGCGATGAGGCTGCCCCAGAACATGTGCTGCTGGAAGGCGGCCGGCGCCACATCCATGAGGCTCAGCACTGCCACCGCGTTGAGGATGAAGAGCCCCGCGGCAGCGAAACGCCCGCCCAGGCCCAGCACGAGCAGCACCGGAAGGCACAGCTCGGCCGCGGTGCCGAGGTAGGCCGCCACCGTCGGGTTGAGCAAGGGCACGTGGTACTCGTCCATGAAGAGCGCGATGGTCGTGTCGAAGTCCTGGATCTTCACGAGCCCGGACTGGAAGAAGCACTTGGCGATGTACAAGCGCGCAAGCAGCTGCGCGGCAGGTTGCAGCGCGTTGAGGGCAGCGATGCCTTGCTCGGAAAGATGCCAGAGCCTGGCGACGAGTGAATTGGGGCTGGTGTTCATGAGGGCTCCTCCAAGGTCAGATGAACATCAGTCGGCGAACACGCGAATTTCTTTCAGCCAATTCGATGCGAGCGCGCTGGTGAGCCAGGCGGTGAAGTCAAAGCCGTCGCCGGCCTGCGCGATGGCCGTGGCGAGGTCGCAGCCTTTGAGCAAGTGACGGGTCCATGTTGCGGTGGCGGCATCCACCTCGGTGAACACCGCCTTCCAGCCGCGGCGGTGGACGAGGACCGATTCACCGCGCTGCGCACCGATGGCAGCGCGCACCTCGTCGAAGGACGCACCGTCGTGGTGTGCGCGATGGATGGCGGCAATGGGCCAGCGTGAATCGATGACGGCGATGCCCGTCACGAACACCACGGACATCCGGGAAGGGTCGGTGTCACCCAGCCGCTCGATGGACGCCGCGTTCAGCTCGTGGTCAGCCGATCGCTCGCAGCGGTGCAGCGCCCAGTCCAGCCGCGCGCAATCGGCAAGGTAGGGCCAGTCGTTCAATTGCTCGTGCGCGGCAAGCCATGCCGCGAACCCGGCGCCCCACTCCGCCAGGTCGCCGCGCAGGGGCGGCTCGGCACGCCAGAAATCTTGCGCGAGGTGTTCGAAGTCTTGCGCGCCGATGAGCTGCTGCACCGTGGGAAACGCAGCAGACAGTGCGCGCTCGGCAGATGCACCGGCATTGACGCGATAGGCCTGCAAGCCTCGCAGTGCGCGAGCCCCGCTCTCGCGAGTCGGCAGGCTCGCTGCATCCGCGCGCGGGGCGAGGATGCCCTCGACCAGCAGGCGCTGCCGCTCGGCCTCCGCCTTCCACGCATCGCCGCTCATGCGCGGCCCTGCATCACCGCGGTGGCCCGCCGTGCTTCACCCAGCAGCACATCGAGCGCAGGGATGTCGGTGTCCCATTCGATGAGCGTGGGCACCGCGCCCAAGCGTGCGATGGCATGTTCATAGACACGCCACACATCGGGCTTGACGAGGCTGCCGTGGTCGTCGATGACGATGTCGCCTGCCTCGCGCGAGCCGGAATAGCCCGCGAGATGGATCTCCTGCGCGATGCCGTCGGGCAGCGCATCGATGAAGGCCTTGCACGCAGCCACCGGGTCAGGCTCGCCCATGTTCAACGCGTTCACGACCAGGTTGTTCACGTCCAGCAGCATCGCGCAACCGGTGCGTCGCGCGAGCTCTGCGAAGAACCGTGGCTCGGGAATCGAATCGTCCGCGAAGGACAGGTAGGCCGAGAGGTTCTCGACCAGCAAGGGTCGCTTCAAGCGGTCCTGCACTTGCGAGACGTTGTCGCACAGGATGTCCAGCGACGCCGGCGTGAAGGCGATGGGCAAGAGATCGTTCGCATGCACCGCGCCTGCGCTCTTGCCGCGCGGCGCACGGCTGAAGCAGGCATGGTCGGAGACGCGCACCGGGTCGATGCGATCGACCAGCGATGCCAGGCGGTCGAGGTGCCACGGGTCGAGCCCCGCAGCGGAGCCAAGCCCCAGGCCCACGCCGTGCAGGCTCACGCCATAGCGCTCGCGCGCATCGTGCAGCACCGCGAGTGCGGCACCGCCATCGGCAAAGAAATTCTCGGAGTGCACTTCGACGAAGCCCAGAGGCGGCGTGCCTTCGATGACTTCGGCGTAGTGCGGGTGGCGCAGGCCGATGCCTGCGCGTGGTGGCTGGAGCACGTCGCCGCCAGCCCGACCCTCGTGCGAGCCGCGCGAGCGCGGCGATGCGGATCGAGGGCTGTCGGACATGGATCGCCCGGCTTATTTCTTCTGCCCGGCCTTGGCTTCGTCGGCACTCTTGCCGCCAAGCTTGGCGCAGGTGCCCTTGGCGACGTACTTCCATTCGTCGGCGCCCATGTCGGCCTTGTTCTGGCCGGCGCAGGAGTGGGTGCCCGAGAGGTTGGCGCAATCGTTCTGGCCGGCCTTGGCGATGCCGTAGCACTTCTCCTTGCCGCCGGCCTTGTCGTCCGCGGCGCTGGCGGTGGACAAGAGACCCAGGGCGAGGACGGAAGCCAGGGCGGAAGAGGCGATCAGACGTTGGTTCATGGATGTCAGCTCCAGTGTTGTGGGTGAGTCTTCAGGTTGGACAGGTCGGCTTGCTCGAAGGATTCGAAGACGACGGGGGTCTGTCGAAGATCGCGCCACATCCTTACACTCCGCGGGCGGCCAACCCAGAAAAAGACCCATCGGATGAGTGATTTTGCCCGCCAAGTGGAGGAATTGCGACCCCAGCTCATGCGCTTCGCGCGTGCGCAACTGCGCAACGACGCCTGGGCCGAAGACGCGGTGTCCGACACCGTGCTCGCAGCGCTCGAGAAGCCCCAGTCCTTCAGCGGCGGGTCGCAGCTGAAGACCTGGCTCGTGGGCATCCTCAAACACAAATTGATCGATCAGTTGCGTCGCCACACGCGCGAGGTGGCGTCCACGCCCGACGACGACTCGGGCCTCGAAGACCTGATGTTCGCGCCCGACGGCCACTTCCGCGACCGCGAGGTGACCTGGGGAAACCCTGAGTCAACGCTGGAAGAGCGCCAGTTCTTCGTCGTGCTGCAAGCCTGCGTCGAGAACCTGCCAGCCGCGCAAGCTCGCGTTTTCATGATGCGCGAGTGGCTGGAGCTGGAGGCCGAAGAAATCTGCAAGGAAACCGGCGTCACGTCGACCAACCTGTGGGTCTTGCTGCACCGTGCCCGTTTGCGCCTGCGCGAATGCCTGCAAGCCAAGTGGTTCGCCACGAGACACTGAGCCCCCCATTCATGTTCAAGCGACTGAAGAAGAAGGTACTGAGGCGAAGCTGCCGCGAGGTCTCGCGCCTCATCTCCGACATGCAGGAACGCCCGCTCGGCTGGTTCGACCGGCTGCTGCTGCGCACCCACCTCTCGCTGTGCGACAACTGTGTCGAGTACGAGAAGCAGGTGAAGTTCATGAGCCGCGCCATGGGACGGTGGAAGAGCTATTCGGACGAGTAAAGGGATAACCCGAACCGACCAGGGCCGCCGTTCGCGCTGAGCCTGTCGAAGCCCCAAGGGATCAGGGCCACGCCTTTCGTTGAACTGCACGGCATCAGTAGATGCCGACGATGTGCCGGATGAGGCCGCCTTCGATGCGCAGGTGATCGACACCGGCAGCCAGCTGCTGCCC
The DNA here is from genome assembly GCA_966211955.1 of uncultured Comamonadaceae bacterium. Taxonomy (GTDB): domain Bacteria; phylum Pseudomonadota; class Gammaproteobacteria; order Burkholderiales; family Burkholderiaceae_C; genus Albitalea. The sequence continues at coordinate 101,764 of CBIHOF010000007.1, forward strand.
CACCCTGTCCACCACGGTCCACGCAAGGACCACCCGCCCTTCGTCATCAAGCGTCAGCTCGCTGCCGGCCCGTTGCCGAAACCTCGTGCCCTTGAGGGACTGCAGAAAGACGAGGTATTCGGCCCCATTGCGGCCCTCGGGCGGCGCGCCCGGGCTGCACACCGCGAGGTCGGGCGTGAACAGCGATGCGAAGGCTTCGGCCGTGGGGTCGTCGTGAACCGCGATGTAGCGGGCCACGAGTTGCAGCGTGGCGTCATCGATGCAGGCCGTGGCATGGGCCAGGAGGGTGGCGGACATGAATGCTCCTTGAGGTATCGGATGTGCGACATGCAAGGCGCATCGTCCGGTGGTCCAAAGCGCCCGTCGATTACCCCGCAGGTAATGCCGTGCCCTGCCCTGCACCGATACGATCGCGCCCACGCGAACACCGAGCCGAGACGCCATTGCTGCCACTGCGCCCGACCCCTTCGGCCAGAGTTTGCGCCGGTGGCGCATGCAGCGCCGCCTCAGCCAGCTCGATCTCGCGCAGCAGGCATCCGTCTCCACGCGGCACCTGAGCTTCGTCGAGACCGGCCGCTCGGCGCCAAGCCGCGAGATGGTGTTGCGGCTTGCGCATTGCCTGGAGGTCCCGATGCGCGAGCGCAACGCATGGCTGGTCGCGGCGGGCTTCGCGCCGATGTACCGCGAGCGGACGCTGGATGACCCGTCGCTGGCTGGCGCCCTGCAGGCTGTGCAGTTGCTGCTCGATGGCCAGTCGCCCTTCCCTGCGATCGCGATGGACCGGCACTGGAACATCGTGGCCTCGAATGCCGCGACCTCCGTGGTGCTGGCTGGCGCCGCAGCCCCGCTCCTCGCGCCGCGCCCCAACGTGCTTCGCTTGTGCCACCACCCCGACGGCCTCGCGCCGCGCATCGTCAACCTCGCGCAATTGCGCGAGAACCATGCAAGGCGGCTGCGCCAGCAAATCCGGGCGAGCGGCGAAGACCCAGTGCTCGTCGCCATGCTCGACGAGCTGCAACGCTACCCGCTGCCGGACGCGCGGCAATTGACTCGCATGGCCGGCGAGCACCTGGGCATCGTCGCGCCCTTCCAGTTGCAGACGGCCGAGGGTGTGCTGAGCTTCTTCACCGCGAGCGCCGTGCTCGGCTCGGTGTCCGACATCACCTTGTCGGAACTCGCGATGGAATCCTTCTTGCCGGCCGACGAGGCGACGGTGAAGGCCGTGCGCCGATTGACCCGCTCACGCCGTCCGGCTACGCAGGATTCGCAGACGGATTCGAGTGCGTGACGTAGCCGATCTGCGCCAGCACCAACGCCGCGAGCCAAGCCAGCGCATAAGCCTGCCACGCGCCGAGCACCGGCAGCATCACCTCCAGCACGACGAAGAAGGTGACGAAGCCGAACATGCCTTGCACGAAGCCACGCAGCAGCTCGATGGTGGCATCGGGCCCATGGCGTGGCAGGGTGAAGCACGGCAGCACGTTGCCGGTGATGGGCAGCGCAAGCAGCAGGCCGCTCAACGCAAGCGGGAAGACCGATGCGCCGCCCATGATGGTTGCGGCCAGCAACACGGCCGCGGCGACGCGCAGGCCCAGCTCGATGCGCGGAATGGTCAGCGCAACGCGCTCATGCGAATGAGCCGGCATGGCGCGCATGCCGATCAGCGGTGACACCGCCGCCAGCACGCACACGACCCACACCGGCAGTTCGATCCACAGCAGCATGCTGCCCAGCATCAGGAACACCGCGTTGGCCACAGCCAGCGCGCCCAGCCAGTCGAGCCGGCGCGTCGCATGCGCGAACACCACGATGTGCGACACCATCGCCGGGAAGGCGACGAGCGTCGCGAAGGCGATGCCGCGCGCATGCTCCACGCTGGATTGCAGGAGCACGAAGCCCATGATCGATCCGGCGATCATGGGCATGCCCGACAAGACGCCGGCCACGCCGTGGCCGAAGCGCTTGGACGCGAGCGATGCACCGAGGACGACGAAGGCGACGAGACAGAGCTTGAGGATGAACATCACTCGCCGTAACCGCCGCCCCCCGGCGTCTCGATCACGAACACGTCGCCCGGCTGCATCTGCGTCGAGCCGATGTGGTCCAGCATCTCCACCCGGCCGTCAGCCCGCTCCACGCGGTTGATGCCCGGCTGCCCGGCCTTGCCGCCTGCCACACCGAACGCCCCGCTGTGCCGGCCGTTGGACAGGATGGACGCCGTCATCGTCTCGAGGAAGCGCACGCGGCGGATGCCGCCGTCACCGCCACGATGCTTGCCCGCGCCGCCCGAACCCTGGCGGATCTGGTAGCTCTCGAGCCGCACCGGGAAGCGGAACTCCAGCACCTCGGGGTCGGTGAGCCGCGAGTTCGTCATGTGTGTCTGCACGACGCTCGTGCCATCAAAGTCCGGCCCCGCGCCCGAGCCCCCGGAGATGGTCTCGTAGTACTGGTAGCGGTCGTTGCCGAAGGTGAAATTGTTCATCGTGCACTGGCCCGCCGCCATCACACCGAGTGCGCCGTACAACGCATTGGTGATGCAGGTGGACGTCTCCACATTGCCCGCCACCACCGACGCCGGCGGGCGCGGGTTCAACATCGAGCCCTCGGGCACGATCACCTTCAGCGGCTTCAGGCAACCGGCGTTCAGCGGGATGTCGTCGTTCACCAGCGTGCGGAACACATACAGCACCGCCGCCATGCACACCGCCTTGGGCGCGTTGAAGTTATTGGTGAGCTGCGCCGACGTCTGCGAGAAATCGATGATCGCGCTGCGGTCCTTCGCGTCGACCTGGATGTCCACGTGGATCTTCGCGCCGTTGTCCAGAGGCAGCGTGAAGCTGCCGTCCTTGAGCCTGGTGATGACGCGGCGCACGGACTCTTCGGCGTTGTCCTGCACGTGCCGCATGTAGGCCTGCACCACGTCGAGCCCGAACTGCGCGACCATCTTGCGCAGCTCCTGCACGCCCTTCTCGTTGGCGGCGATCTGCGCCTTCAGGTCGGCCAGGTTCTGCTCAGGGTTGCGCGACGGGTGCGGCCCGCTGCGCAACAAGGCGAGCATCTCCTTGTCGAGCAGGCGGCCACGCTCCACCAGCTTCACGTTGTCGATCTGCACGCCCTCTTCCTCGATGCGCGTGGAGAACGGCGGCATCGACCCCGGCGTGATGCCGCCGATGTCCGCATGGTGGCCGCGTGAGCCGACATAGAAGAGGATCTTGTCGCCCTGCTCGTCGAACACCGGCGTCACCACCGTCACGTCCGGCAGGTGCGTGCCGCCGTGGTACGGGTCGTTGAGCACGAACACGTCGCCCGGCGACATCTGGCCGGCGTTGCCGGTGATCACCGTCTTGATCGATTCGCTCATCGAGCCCAGGTGCACCGGCATGTGCGGCGCGTTGGCGATGAGGTTGCCATCGGCATCGAAGAGTGCGCAGGAGAAGTCCAGCCGCTCCTTGATGTTCACCGAGTACGCGGTGTTCTGCAGCTGCAGGCCCATCTGTTCGGCGATGTTCATGAAGAGGTTGTTGAACACCTCCAGCATCACCGGGTCCACGCTCGTGCCGATGGCCTTGCGGGCTTCACGCGGCTGAACGCGTTCGAGCACGAGGTGATCGAGGTCCGTCACCTTGGCGCGCCAGCCGGGCTCGACCACCGTCGTCGCGTTCTTCTCCGCGATGATGGCCGGGCCGTCGATGAACTGGCCGGGCTTGGCCTGCTCACGCACGATGAGCGCGGCATCCCACCAGCGGCCGTTGCTGAAGACCTTCACGGTTTCGGCCACGGGCGCCTTGCCCTCCGACTGCACCGGATGGCGCGGCTCGGCCGGCGCATCGCCGGCGCCAACGGCTTCGACAGACACCGCCTCGACGATCAAGCGGCGTTCGTTCATCAGGAAGGCGAAGCGCTGGCGGTATGCGTCTTCGAAGGATTGCTGGATCTGCCCCGCCGTGCCGAAAGGAACGACGAGCGCCGAATCGGTGCCTTCATAACGCAGGTGGACGCGGCGGTGCACCTTCACCTGGCCGCTGGTCACGCCCTGGCGGTTGAGCTCGCTCTGCGCGTCGGCAGCGAGCGTATCCAGCCGCTCGGCCACGATCGCAAGCGCCGTCGCAAGCGGCTGCTCGATCGACGCTTCACGAATCACGTTCTGGTCCGCCAGGCCCATGCCGTAGGCCGACAGCACGCCGGCCAGCGGGTGCGCGAACACGCGGTTCATGCCCAGCGCGTCGGCCACGCGGCAGGCATGCTGGCCGCCCGCGCCGCCGAAGGTCTGCAGGGTGTAGCGCGTCACGTCGTAGCCGCGCGCCACCGAGATCTTCTTGATGGCGTTGGCCATCGCACCCACCGCGATGTCGATGAAACCTTCGGCCACTTCCTCGGGCGTGCGCTTGCTGCCGGTGGCGAACTGGATGGCGCCCGCCATCTCCGTGAATTTGGCCACCACGACATCGCGGTCCAGCGATTCATCGGCCGCCGGGCCGAACACCTTGGGGAAGAACTTGGGCTGGATCTTGCCGACCATCACGTTTGCATCGGTCACGGCCAGCGGGCCGCCACGGCGGTAGCTGGCGGGGCCGGGGTTGGCACCGGCGCTTTCGGGGCCAGCCCGGAAGCGCGCACCGTCGAAGCTCAGGATGGACCCGCCACCCGCGGCCACCGTGTGGATGCTCATCATCGGCGCGCGCATGCGCACACCGGCCACCTGGGTCTCGAAGGCGCGTTCGAACTCGCCGGCGAAGTGGCTCACGTCGGTGGACGTGCCGCCCATGTCGAAGCCGATCACGCGGTCGAAGTTGGCCAGCTGCGCGGTGCGCACCATGCCGACGATGCCGCCTGCGGGGCCCGAGAGGATCGCGTCCTTGCCCTGGAAGGCATGCGCGTCGGTGAGGCCGCCGGACGACTGCATGAAGAAGAGCTTCACGCCCGGCATTTCGCCCGCCACCTGCTCGACGTAGCGGCGCAGGATGGGCGAGAGGTAGGCATCGACCACCGTCGTGTCGCCGCGGCTCACGAGCTTCATCAGCGGGCTCACTTCGTGCGACACGCTGATCTGCGGGAATCCGATGTCCCGCGCGATTCGCTTGGCGGCGGCTTCATGGTCGTTGAAGCGGTAGCCGTGCATGAAGACGATGGCCACGCTGCGCAGCCCGGCGTCGAAGGCCGCCTGCAGCTCGGTGCGCAAGTGCGCCTCGTCCAGCGGCTCCACCACGGCGCCGTCGGCGGCCACGCGCTCGCGCGCCTCGATGACGCGCGAGTACAGGAGTTCGGGCAGCTGGATGTTGCGGTCGAAGATGCGCGGCCGGTCTTGGTACGCAATGCGCAACGCATCACGGAACCCGCGCGTGGTGACGAGCAGCGTGTTCTCGCCCTTGCGCTCCAGCAGCGCGTTGGTGGCCACCGTCGTGCCCATCTTCACGCACTCGACCAGCTCCGGCGTGATGGCATCGCCCTTCTTGAGCCCCAGCAGATGGCGGATGCCCGCCACCGCTGCGTCACGGTACTGCTCCGGGTTCTCCGACAGCAGCTTGTGCGTGACCAGCGTGCCGTCCGGGCGCTTGCCCACGACGTCCGTGAACGTGCCGCCTCGGTCGATCCAGAACTGCCAGCGGTCGGTGGTGCGTGGGGACTCTTGCATCTTCGTCTTTCGATGAAAAAAGGTGGCCCGTGGCGGCCGCATTCGGCATCCTAACGCCGCATCGGCACCACTTGTCTAGACCACTAGGGTTGCTACTTAGGCCTGGGTGAAGTAGGGGATGAAGATGCCGTTCGCCTCCGGCCCGACCTGCCTCACCCACTCGAGCGAAAAACGCTCGCCCAGTCGTTTCAAATCGGTGCCGAACTCACGCGGCATCCGCTCGATCTTCATGCCGTTGCGCCGCAGGTCTTCCACTGACTCGGCAGCCACTTTCTCGCTCGTTTCCCAGCCGCGGCGTTCGGCGGCCGTCGCCTCGCGCAGGAGCGCCTCGCGCGCCAGCGGCTCCAGTTCGGCGAGCGCCTTCGTGTTGGCGAACACCGCGTTCTTCGGAAACCAGGCGTTGATCTCGTAGAAGTACTTCACCTGGCCGAACACCTTGTTCTCCACGCCCGTCACCGCGGACGTGATCATGTTGTCGACGCGCCCCTCGGCGAAGGCGCGGCCCACCTCCACCATCGGCACGTCCACGCCCTGTGCGCCAAGCAGCGCCGCGATGCGCGCAGTCGTCGCGTTGTAGGTGCGCATGCGCGTGCCCTTGAAGTCGGCCGCACTCGTGATCAGCTTGCTGCAGAACAGGCCCTGCGGCGGCCAGGGCACCGCATACAACAGCGTGAGCCCATGCTGCGCAAACTGCTTCTCCAGCAGCGGCCGCTGGTGCCGCCACATGCGCTTCGCATCCGCATAGCTGCTGACGATGAAGGGGACTGAATCGGCACCGGCCAGCGGCATCTCGGCGGTCATGCTCGTGAGGATGGACTCGCCGGCTTCCACCTTGCCCGACTGCACCGCGGCGCGGATGTCGGCGAGCTTGGCCAGCGTGTTGTTGGGATGCACCTCGACCGTGAACGAGCCTTGCGTGGCCACGCCCACGTCGCGCGCCATCGCGCTGAGGTTGGCCGTGTGGAACGATTCGGCGCGGTAGCCGGTCGCGAGCTTCCAGGTGCTCCGGGCTTGTGCCCTGGCGGGCAGCAGCAGCGAGCCACATGCCGCAAGGGCGAAGTCCCGGCGATTGATCTGAGCGCTCATGGTCGTGTCCTTTCACCAACAAGTCCACAGTCCGGTTCGAGTTCACAGTCCCAGATAAGCCTTCTTGATGTCTTCGCTTTCCAGCAGCTCGCGGCCACTTCCCTGCATCACGATGCGCCCGGTCTGAATGACGTAGCCGTGATGTGCAATCGCCAGCGCCTTGTGCAGGTTCTGCTCCACGAGCAGGATGGAGACGCCTTGTTCATTGATCTGCTGGATGGTGTCGAGCACCTTGGTCACGAACTTCGGGGCGATTCCCCAGGAAGGTTCGTCCAGCATCAGCAGCCGCGGCCGGGCCATCAGGCCGCGCCCGATGGCGAGCATCTGCTGCTCGCCGCCGCTCATCGTTCCGGCCAGCTGGCTGCGCCGCTCCTTCAAGATGGGGAACCAGCCGAACACGCGGTCCATGGTCTCGGCCACCTCGTTGCGGTCACGCCGCGTGTAGGCGCCGAGTTCGAGGTTGCGCTGGACGGACAGGCGCGGAAAGAGCCGCCGGCCTTCGGGCACGAGCGAGAGGCCCAGCCCCACGCGGTCGTGCGCGGGCTTGCCCTTGATGGACGCGCCTTCGAAGACGATGTCGCCCTGGTCCGCCTGGTTGAGCCCCGCGATGGCACGCAGCGTGGTCGACTTGCCGTTGCCGTTGCCGCCCACCAGCGCGACGATCTGGCCACGGCCCACTTCGATGTCCACCTTGGACACCGCCAGCACGCCGCCATAGCTCACCTTGAGTCCGTTCACGTTGAGCATGTCATTCCCCCAGGTAAGCGGCGATCACGCGGTCGTCCTGCGACACCTGCGCGGGCGTGCCGTCGGCGATCTTCTTGCCGTAGTCCAGCACCACGATGCGGTCGGCGATCGGCATGATTCCTTCGAGCACGTGCTCGACGATCAGGCAGGAAATGCCCTGCGCGCGAATCTTCAGCACCACGTCCACCGCCTCGCGCACCTCGGTCGGGTTGAGGCCAGCCATCACTTCGTCCATCAGCAGGAGCTTGGGTTCGAGTGCGAGCGCGCGGGCCACGGCCAGACGGCGCTGCTCGCTCACGGTGAGCGTGCCGGCGGCGCGGTCGGCGTGGCGCGCGAGGCCCACGAAGTCAAGCAGCTCCATCGCCTTGGATCGGGCGAGCGTCGTGTTCCGGCGCAGCATCAGCGCGCCGACCATCACGTTCTCGGCCACCGACATGCTGGTGAAGGTGCGGGCCACCTGGAAGGTGCGGGCAATGCCCACCTTCGCGCAGCGCTCGGGCGACAGGCCGTGCACCGGCTCGCCTTCGAGGCGGATCTCGCCTTCGGTCGGCGCGAAGAAGCCGGCCACGCAGTTGAACATCGTCGTCTTGCCGGCGCCGTTGGGGCCGATCAGCCCGACGATCTGCGCACGGCCGACGTTGAAGGAGACGTCGTCGTTGGCCACCAGCCCGCCGAAGCGCTTGGTGACGTTGCGCACTTCAAGCAGTTCGCTCATTTCGCGTCTCCTTGCGCCTTGCCCTCGGGCTTGCGGGTGAAGAACCGGTCCTTCAGTTCACGGCCCCAGCCCATCAGGCCGCTCGGCTTGTAGACCGCGATCGCGATGATGATCACCGCCTGAACGATGAGGTCGGTGCCGCGGCCGGTGCCGCCGAAGGCGATGCGCGAACCTTCCTCGATGAGGGTGAAGGCCGCGGCGCCCACGATGGGCCCGAAGAGCGAGCCGACGCCGCCGAGGATGGACACCAGCGCCATCTTGATCGACAGCCCCGTGTGCAGCACCGAGTTCGGGTCGATGTACAGCTCCTTCTGCGCATAGAGGGTGCCGCCCAGCGCCGCGAGGAAGCTGGAGAAGCCCAGCGCCACGAGCTTGTACTTGGTGAGGCTCACGCCCAGGCTGCGCGCCGCATCGGGCTCGTCCTTGATGGCGCGGAAGTAGTAGCCGAGGAAGCTGCGCGAGATCCACCAGCTCACGCCCAGGCTGATGGCGAGCAGGCCGAGCGCGAGGTAGTAGTACGGCAGCTTGGACGCGAAGATCATCATGCCGATGCCTTGCTTGTCCATCGGGATGGTGAGGCCCACGGCCGAGCCGGCCGCGTCCCAGTTGTTGAAGAGAATCTGCACCAGCTCACCGATGGCGATGGTGGCCATGGTGAAGTAGTGGCCCTTGAGCCGGAAGGTGGGCCAGCCGATCACCGTGCCCACGAGCACCGACACCACGCCGCCGGCCAGCGCGCCCAGCCACGGGTTGACGCCGAAGTTCATGAGCAGCATCGTGGACGTGTACGCGCCGATGCCGAAGAACGCCGCGTGGCCGAGCGAGACCTGGCCGGCGAAGCCGCCGAGGATGTTCCAGGCCACGCCGAGCTGTGCGGCCATGAGGATGAGGATCAAGAGGTTCTGGTGCGACGGGCTTTCCACGAAGAGCGGCAGCACGAGCAGCAGCACGGTGCCCAGCGCCCACAGCGCCAGGTTCCAGTTCAGCCTGGAGCGGGCCGGCGCGTCGCCGCGCTCCCGCGCAGGGAGGGTCAGGGTGTTCATGTCGATTGAGTCCTTGGGCGGCTTCATGTCTTGCCAAGCAGGCCTTGCGGACGCCAGATCAGCATCGCGAGGAAGAGCGACAGCACGATCGCCATCTTGAATTGCGGTCCGAGCAGCAGCCCGCCCATCACCTCCACCACGCCCACGATGATTCCGGCCCAGAAGGCGCCGGCGATGCTGCCGAACCCGCCGAGGTTGACCACCACGAAGGCGATGAGGATGAAGTTCGCGCCGACCTCGGGAAAGATCGGGAAGAAGGTGGCCAACAACGCACCCGCCACGCCGGCGCAGGCGGCGCCGATGCCCCAGGCCAGTGTGAACATGCGCTGCGAATCGATGCCCATGAGCTGCGCGGCTTCACGGTCGGAAGCCGTGGCTTCGAGTGCGGCGCCTGCTCGTGTCTTCGAGAGGAAGAGATAGATCGCAACCGTCGTGAGCACGGCACCCAGGCCGGCTGCGAGCTGCGGCGTGCCGAGCTGGATGCCCAAGAGCGTCATGTGGCCGGAGACGCTCGACTTCTCGATCACCCGGTAGTCCGCCTTCCAGAGGAACTGGGCCACGCCGCGCAGCAGGATCATCAACCCGAAGGTCGTGAAGATCTGCGAGATGGGCGCCGCGCCGATGATGCGCTTGATGACGATTCGGTAGACGGCCGCGCCGACGAAGAACAGGCCGGTGGCCGAGATCGGCAGCGTCCAGATCGGGTCCAGCGCCCACAGCGAGTACATCCAAAACGCCGAGTACATGCCCAGCATCAGGAACTCGCCGTGCGAGAAGTTGGTGATCTCCATCACGCCGAAGATCAGGGTCAGGCCCACCGCCACGAGTGCGTAGATCAAGCCGATCAGCACGCCCGAGGCGAGGGTTTGAAGAAGGATTTCTTGAGTCATTCAGATTCCCCGGTCCACTCCCTCTCCCCTGGGAGAGGGTTGGGGTGAGGGCGCGCGAAGCGCGAGCCGTCCGATGCGAAAGGCCGACGCCCCCACCCCAGCCCTCCCCCAGCGGGGAGGGAGCTTGCATCACTGTGACTTCCGCGCGTCCCACTTGGGCATCGGCCAGGTCACCTCGCGGCTGGCCATGTCGAAAGGCCACACGGTGTTGTACTTGCCGTTGATGATCTGCACGAGGATGCCGCGACCCAGCACGTTCTGGCCGGTCTCGTCGAACTTCACGCCCTTCCACGGCATGATCAAGTGGTCCGCCGTGATGTTGGTCTCGCTGAGCGCCTTGCGGATCGCCTCGGGCTCCGTGCTCTTCGCGCGGTTGATCGCATCGGCCATCACCATGAGGCCGGTGAAGGTGCGCGACGAGTTGCCGGTGAAGTTCAGCTTGTAGCGACTCTGGAAGAGGTCGTTGACTTCCTTGATCAGCGGGTTGCGGTTGGCCAGGTCCAGCGCCCACACCTCACGCGTGATCACGTACTCTGCATCACGGCCCAGCGTCTTGATGAACTCGGTGTCGGTGAAGCCGGCGTTGTTCGCGAGGATCATGTCCGGCGAGAAGCCCAGCTCCTTGTACGTCTTCATCGACAGGATGGCGTCCGGCGTGTACGACGACTGCATCACGAGCGACGGGTTCGAGGCCTTCAGCGTCTGCACCTCGGAGGTGAGCTGCGTGGTCTTGGCCGGATACAGGATCTGCTTGGCGAGCGTGTAGCCCTTCTCGGGCGCGAGCTTGGCCTGCAGCTTGGTCGTCTCGGTGCCCCACAGGCCGTTCTCGTTGAAGGTGGCGATGGGGCCAATCTTGATGCCCTTCTTCTCCTGCAGCTCCTTCAGGAAGTCGAAGGCGTTGTGCACGAAGAGGTCGTCGTGCGGCGTGGTGCGGAAGAAGTACTTGAAGCCGCGCGCCGTGAGCGAGGCCGACGACGATTCCGGATTCAGGAACGGAATCTTGTAGCGCTCGGCCACCTGGCTGGCCGTCAGCGTCACGGCGCTGTTGTAGGCACCGACGATGGCCACCACTTTCTCTTGCGAAATCAGGCGCTCTGCTTCAGTCGCACCGACCTGCGGATTGCCTTGGTGGTCGGCGAACACCAGCTTGATCTTCGCGCCCTTGAGGCCCGGCAGGCCGCCGCCAGCGGCGAAGGGCAGGTCGCGGATCTTCGCGCCGTTGTTGATGATGTCCACCGCCATCTCGAGCGCGTTCTTCAGCTCGCCGCCCACGGAGGCGGACGGGCCGGTCAGCGGGTAGATGACGCCGATGCGCACTTCCTGCTGTTGCGCGAAGGCGGGGGTGCCGAAGGCCATCGCGATGCCGGCAGCGATGACCGCCTTGACGAAGTTTCTGCGCATGGTGTTCTCCTGTGGTTGACGAAGGTTCAGAAAGCGGCGAGCTGGTGGTTCAGCAGATCGGTGATGAGCATGGCGCCCGGCGCATGGGTGATGCAGAACTCCGGCCGCGCCTGCGTGATTGCCGACTGTGGCGTGACACCGCAAGCCCAGAACACCGGCAGCTCGTCGCGCATCACCTCCACCGCGTCGCCATAGTCGGGCAACGACAGCTCCTTGATGCCGATCAGGCTCGGGTCGCCGATGTGCACCGGCGCGCCGTGCACGTCCGGGAAGCGCGAGGTGACCTGGATGGCGCGGATGGCTGCGGCGGCCTTGAGCGGACGCATGGACACCACCATCGGACCATGGAAGGGGCCGGCGGCTTCGGTCTCGATGTTGGTGCGGTACATCGCGACGTTGCGGTTCTGGTCGATGTGGCGCAGCGACAGGCCCGCGTCGAGCAGCGCCTGCTCGAACGAGAAAGAGCAGCCGATGACGAAGGTGACGAGATCATCGCGCCAGAGGCGGCGGATGTCGGTGGGTTCTTCCACCAGCTCGCCGCGGCGCCACACGCGGTAGCGCGGCACGTCGGTGCGTATGTCAACGTCACGGCCGAGCTTGGGCAGCATCGGGTCGCCGGGCTCGGACACGGCAAGCACCGGACAGGGCTTGGGGTTGCGCTGGCAAAAGCGCAGGAAATCAGAGGCGAGCGACTGCGGGAGGATGACGACGTTGCCTTGCACGTGGTCGCGGGCAACGCCGCTGGTGTGCCCGGTGAAGGTGCCCGCACGGATGGCGGCGCGTGCGATGTCGACCTTGCTGGCGCTCATGTCTTCATCGCGGATGGCGTGGACTGCTGCGTTCAATGGGGGCCTCGAAAAAACTGGAGTGCTGAGAGGACTGAAACGGATTGTGTTGGTCGTCGCACTGCAGCATCAAACGAGAAATTTTCTTCTTAGATCATCGATTTTTTCAATGATTGGTAGAAACCCTTGGGCCTGTCTCGATGCGCCGATGGCTTCAACCACAGAGAACACAGAGGACACAGAGGACACAGAGAACCCGCAATTTCCTCGGTGTCCTCTCGTGTTCTCGGTGGTTCAAGTTCACTCGTCCGTCCGCGACCGTTTCACCTTGCGCTTGGGCGCGCCCACGTACTCCAGCACCGCGTCCACCACGCCCTGCGCGACCGTCGAAGTCGGGTCGTCGCGGTAGCTCGCATGCACCGGCAGCGGCGGCAGTTGGGCATCACATTTCAAGGGCTTGAGCGGCAGCCGCTCCGACAGCCGCTGCACCGCCGCCAAGGGCAGCGTCGCCACGCCAAACCCACCTTCCACCAGCTGCACCATCGCCGAGATCGACGAGATGTTGTGCACGCGCTTGAGCTCCACGCCACCATCGCGAAAGACATCCATCAGCCCCACGTGCGGCTGCGATCCGCGCTGGAAGGTGAGCAGGTCGAACTCGGCCAGGTCGGCCAGCGTGTAGCTGCGCTTGCGGTGCACGGCGGAGTTGCCGACGAACACCATCTGCATCGGCGGCAAGGCGCGGCTGCGCAGGCGCTCGCCCACCGAGGGCAAGGCGGCAAAGGCGATGTCCAGCGCGCCGCGGTGGATCTGGTCCACCAGCACGGGCGTGGTTTCCACCGTGAGCTCCAGCTCGAAGTCGGGGTTGCCTGCGCGCATGGAATGCACCCAGTCGATCAGCCACGAATGCAGCACCGATTCGATGGCCCCGATGCGCAGCGACACCGCGCGCTGCGCCCCGCCCGAACCCATCTCGCCCTTGATCTCGCGCTGCAATGCGAGCAGCCGCTGGGCATGGTTGAAGAAGCGCATGCCCGCCACCGTGAGGCGGAACTGCTTGTCGCGCCGGTCCAGCAGCAGCACACCCAGCTCTTCCTCGAGCGCCGCGATGCGGCTGCTCATGGCCGATTGCGTGATGAACAGCTTCTCGGCCGCGCGCGACACGCTCTTGAGCGACACCACCCAGTAGAAGGCTTCGACGAATCGCAGGTTCATGGCAGGTTCATGGCCGGTTCATGCCTTGTGCACTCCTCGCATGGGGCACGCATGGATTAAGGGTTGCCACCGTCGCGGCATGCCGTGCGCATCGTATTCTCGGCACGGGCTTCAGGGAGGACATTCGATGCGTTCAACGCTGGCTTTCGTGACCGGCATGATCGCGCTGTGCAGTGCGGTTGTCGCGCAGACGCGCTGGGACCTGCCCACCGCCTACGCCACCAGCGATTTCCACACCCGCAACCTCGCCCAGTTCGCCGACGACCTGGATCGCCAGACGGCCGGCCGGCTGAAGATCACCATCTACGCCAACGCGACGCTGTTCAAGGCGCCGGAGATCAAGCGCGCCGTGCAAGGCGGCCAGGCGCCGATCGGCGAGATCCTCCTGGCCAACCATGCGGACGAATGGGCGGTGTTCGGGGCCGATGGCATTCCCTTTCTCGCCGACAGCTACGACGCCGCCTGGAAGCTGTACCGCGCGCAGCGGCCGCTCCTGGAGCACAAGTTCGCCGAGCAGGGCATGTTGCTGCTGTACGCCGTGCCTTGGCCGCCGCAGGGCATCTACTCGCGCCGGCCACTGAACTCCGGGCGCGACCTCAAGGCAGCGAAGTGGCGGGCCTACAACCCGCCCACCGCGCGCATCGCCGAGCTGATGGGCGCGCACTCGGTGACGGTGCAGGCCGCCGAACTGCCGCAGGCGATGGCGCTGGGCATGGTGGACGTCTACATGTCCAGCAGCATCACCGGGCTGAGCTCCCAAACCCCCGACCACCTGAAGTTCTGGGCCGACACCCGCGCCTGGCTCCCCAAGAACGCCGTGCTCGTGAACAAGCAGGCCTTCGACGCCCTGGACCGGCCGACGCAGCTCGCCTTGCTCAAGGCCAGCGCGCAGGCCGAAACGCGTGGCTGGCAGATGTCCCGGACGGCCAACGACGAGGCCATCGCCCAGCTCAAGCGCCTGGGTGTGACTGTGCAGCCCCCCGCCCCTCGCCTCAAGACAGACCTACAGAAGATCGGCGAGTTCATGCTGCAGGAATGGACCGAGCGCGCCGGCGCGGAGGGCAAGGCGCTGCTGGAGGCCTACCGCAAACCCTGACAAGCCCCTGTCGCACGGCCCCCAAACCTCGGCCGCCGCGCGGGGACAAGCGCTTGTCCTACAGCGCGCAAGCGGGCACATTCGTACCATCCATTCACCCGGCCCCGGCGGCCGACCCCAGACAGAAGCGCGCTTGCACGAACAACCCCTCGTCGTCTGCGAACAATGCGATGCGGTTCACCGCTGGCGCCCGCTTGCCAGCGGTGAGGTGCTGCACTGCAGCCGCTGCGACGCCGTGCTCGCGCGCGGCCACCGGCTGGGTGTGCATTCGATGCTGGCGCTGACCATCGCCGCGCTGCTCGTGCTGCTCATCGCCAACCTGTCCACCATCGTGGACATCGACCTGCGCGGCGCGCACACCGCCGCCACCCTGCCCCACGCCGTGCGCCTGACCTGGCATGCCGGCGAGCCGGTGATTTCCGTGTTGGCCGTGCTCACGGCCATCGCGGCGCCGGCAGCGCTCATCGGACTGCGGCTGGTGGTGCTGGTGCCGCTGAGCCTCGGGCGCAGCTCGCGCTGGTTCGCGCCGTGCATGCGTGCCCTGCACGAGGCCACGCGCTGGAGCATGGTGGAGGTGATGATGGTGGCCGCGGCCGTCTCCATCGTGCGCATGGCGGGGCTCGCCCATGCAACGCCCGGGCCCGGCATGTTCGCCTTCGGCGCGCTGGCCCTGCTGCTGGCAGCGCTCGAATCGGGCGGCATGAAGCACCTCTGGCTGCAACCGGCGGCGCTGCGATGACGCTCACCGACGCACTCTCGCCGCAAACGCAATTGCTCGGCTGCGAATACTGCGGCACCGTCTCGGCCGCGCCCGATGTGGAAGACGACGGCAGCATCAAGCTGCGCTGCCCGCGCTGCGACAACACGCTGCATGCCCGCAAGCCCCAGAGCCTGCAGCGCACCTGGGCCTACCTGGGCGCCTCCATCTTCCTGTACGTGCCGGCCAACCTGCTGCCGATCATGACGACCACCAACCTCTTTCGCAACGACACCTACACCATCGCGGGCGGCATCGGCGAGCTGTGGACGGACAAGGCCTACGCGCTGGCCGTCATCGTGTTCGTCGCGAGCATCGCGGTGCCGTTGCTGAAGATCGTTGCGCTCTCGCTCCTGGCCTGGACGGCGAGCCGCCACTGCGACTGGCGACGGCTCGAGCGCGCACGGCTGTACCGCGTGGTCGAGACGGTCGGCCACTGGTCGATGCTGGACGTGTACGTGGTGGTGCTTCTGGTGGGCATGGTGCGCTTCGGGCGCTTGGCCAGCGTGCAGCCGGAGCCCGGGCTTCTGGCCTTCGCGGCGGTGGTCATCCTCACCATGCTCGCGGCACGCAGCTTCGACCCGCGGCTGATCTGGCGGGAGATCAAGCCAGAGAAAGACAAGGCGGAAGACGAGCGTGGCTGAGCACAACGACGACATCGACCCACCGGCGCAGTCGGAGCCGCCTGCGCCACCTGTGCCGCCCATGCCGCCGTCGGCTGAGCCGGCACCGCATGAGGTTTCTCAAGAAGTGCCGGTGGCCATCGCAGAGCCGGTGGTCAAGCGCAAGAACCCGGCGCGGCTGTCACTGGTGTGGATCGTGCCGATCATCGCCGTCATCATCGGCGCGTCGCTGCTCATCTCGTCGTTGCTGCAGGCGGGGCCGCGCGTGGTCATCGAGTTCCGCACGGCCGAGGGCCTGGAGCCGGGCAAGACCGAGGTCCGCTACAAGGAAGTGGCAGTGGGCCGCGTCGAGACCGTCACCTTGAGCGAAGACCGCAAGCGCGTGCTCGCCGGCGTGCGGCTGGACCGCTCGGCTGCAGGCCTCGCCGTCGAAGACACGCACTTCTGGGTCGTGCGCCCGCGCATCGGCACCGCCGGCATCAGCGGCTTGAACACGCTGCTTTCGGGCTCGTACATCGGCGTGGATGCAGGCACCTCCAACAAGTCGGCACGCCAGTTCGTGGGCATGGAGGCACCACCCTTCGTGCTGCGTGGCGAGGCCGGCAAGAGCTTCGTGCTGCGAGCCGACGACCTGGGCTCGCTCGACGTCGGCTCGCCCGTCTACTACCGCCGCACGCGCGTGGGCCGCGTGGTCGGCTACACGCTGGACCCGAAGAACGACCTGCTCACCGTGCAGGTCTTCGTCGAGTCGCCCTACGACACGCTGGTGACGCAGCAGGCGCGCTTCTGGAACGCGAGCGGCCTGGACCTGACGCTGAGCGCCAGCGGCCTCACGCTGAACACGCAGACGCTCGCCTCGGTGATCGCAGGCGGCATCGCGTTCGAGCGCATGCCGGGCAGCGAAAACATGCCGCCCGCACCGGCGAGCAGCACCTTCACCCTCTTCCACGACCGCAGGGCGGCCATCGCGCCGCCGGACGGCCCGCCGATGGAAGTGCGCATGGTGTTCGACCAGTCGGTGCGCGGCCTGGCGGTGGGCGCGCCGATCGACTTCCTCGGCATCGACATCGGCACCGTGCAGTCGATGTCGCTGCAGTACGACGCCAAGCGCAAGCGCTACCCGATGGAAGTGACGGCGCAGATCTACCCTTTGCGCCTGGGCGCCATCCGCCAGGCGATGCTGCAGGATTCGGTGGTCTCGGAAGACGCCGACGTGCGCTTCCTGCGCATGCTGGTGGACAACGGCTTGCGCGCGCAGTTGCGCACCGCCAACCTGCTCACCGGCACGCAGTACGTCGCGTTCGACTTCATGGCCAAGTCCGCGCCCGCGCACCTGGCGATGAGCAACGGGGCGCCGCTCGTGCCCACGGTGCCGGGCACGCTGAGCGAGCTGCAGCCGCAGATCGCGGAGATCGTCGCGAAGGTCAGCAAGGTGCCCTTCGACGAGATTGGGCGTGACTTGAGCAGCACGCTCAAGCAAGCGCAGGAAAGCATTCACACGCTCACGCCCGAGGCGCAGAAATCGCTGGCTGAAGTGCAGCGTACGTTGCAATCGGTGCAGGAGTCGCTGCAGCGGCTGGATCGCAACCTGCTGGATGACAGTGCGCCGGTGCAGCGCAATGTGGAGCAGACGATGGTGGAGCTGCAACGCGCAGCACAGGCATTGCGCACGCTGGGCGACTATCTGCAGCGGCACCCGGAATCGATCTTGCGCGGCAAGAAGGCGGACCCGGCGCTTGGTTCACAGGAGACACAGCGATGAAGCGCATCGTCTTGGTGGCGGCGCTGGGTGCGCTGGTTGTGGGCTGCTCGACGAGCAAGCTGCCGGAGCGGTTTCATACCTTGGTGCCGGCGGATGCGGCTGCGGTGGCGGTGCCGGCTGATGTGGCCCGGGAGGCGAGCGCAAGTGCTTCGGCAACGGTTGGCAGCCCCGTCTATGTGGACGTGCTGCCTGTGAGCATCCCGCCGCAGGTCGACCACGCGCAGTGGGCCGTGCGCCAACCCGACGACTCGCTGCTGCTGCTGGAGCAAGACCGCTGGGCCGCGCCATTGCAAGACGAACTGCGCGGCGCCATCGTCGCGCGGCTCACGGCGCGATGGGGTGCGGTGGACGTGCGCGGCGTCGCACCGCCTCAGTCCACCGTGTGGCGAGTGCGCGTGGACGTGCAGCGCTTCGAGAGCCTCCCTGGCCGCGAGGCGCGCATCGAGGCCGCGTGGTCGGTGCTGTCCACGCAGCGCGGTGCGGTGGCGCTGGTGTGCAGGAGCGTGCTGCACGAGGCGGTGTCGCAGTCGAGCGTCGCAGCGCTGGCCGATGGCCACAGGCGAGCGGTGAGGCGGCTGGCGGATGAGATCGGGCGGAGCATCCAGGCGGGGGCGGTGGGATGCTGAGTGGTCGCGATTGAGTTCACTCGGCACGAAACCGTGGGCGTGCTCGTTGCGCAAAGACAGTTTCAGGCGGCTCCCCTGGGCCAACGGATGAACTGCATGGGGCCGCGATCCAGCAGGTAGATATCAGGGCAAATAGGGTTTGTCCCCGCAACCGTGCGGTGTAAGCTGCCAGCGACATGATCGCGCGACTCTCCCGGGTGTACCTGCGCATGCTGCAGGGCTTGCTGCTTGCGCTTGGCGCCGCGATCCTCCTGATGGTGGGAGCCAACCTCGTGCTGCGCTACGGTTTCGATAGCGGGCTGACGGCGGCTGAGGAGTTGACGCGCTGGACGCTGGTGTGGATCGGGTTCGTCGGCGCCACCATCGCGCTGGCCGAGTGTCGCCAGATGGCCGCATTGGGCGTGGTGACGTCTTTGCCGCCGCGCGTGGCGCGGCCGGTGCTGTTGCTCGCGCAGGCGCTGTCCCTCGGCGCCAGCGTGTTCTTTCTCGTCGGGGCTTGGCAGCAAGTGCAGCTGAACATGAATTTGCATGCACCGGTGACAGGCTGGTCCGTCGGCCTGGCGCTGTATGGCGCGGGCTTGTTCTTCGCGGTGCATGCCGTGCCGCTGATCGCCTGGCAGATGCTGCAGCTCCTGCGCGGCGGCCCCGCGCGCTGGCAAGAAGGCTGACCCGCCATGGTGATGCTCGTCTTCCTGGTGACGCTGCTGCTCACGCTGGCGATGGGCATGCCGATCGCGTATTCGCTGCTGCTCTCAGGCATTGCCCTGATGGCGTGGCAGGGGGTGCCCGACCCACAGGTCGCCGCGCTCACCATCATCAATGGCAACGACAACCATGCGCTGCTGGCGATTCCGTTCTTCCTGATGGCCGGCGAGCTGATGAACGCGGGCGGCCTGTCGCGCCGCCTCGTGAGCCTGGTGTCGGGGCTGGTCGGCCATTACCGCGGCGGCATGGGCTACGTGACCGTCCTGATCGGTCTGGTGCTGGCGGCCCTGTCGGGCTCGGCGGTGGCCGACGCGGCGGCGATGGCGGGCTTCCTGCTGCCGATGATGCGCGGCCAGGGCCACGACGCCGGGCGTAGCGCCGGCCTCGTCGCCTGCTCCGGGCTGCTCGCGCCCATCGTTCCGCCCAGCATCGCGCTGGTGTTCTATGGCGTGATGACCAACACCTCGGTTGCGAAGCTCTTCCTCGCCGGCGTGTTCCCAGGGCTGCTGATGGCTGCCGTTCTCGCGCTGACCTGGGGCTGGATGGTGCGCCGCGAGTCCTCCGCAGCGCGGCCACGGGCACCGTGGCCGCAGGTACTGCGCGATATGCGCGCAGCCGGCTGGGCCTTGGGCATGCCGGTCATCATCATCCTTGGCCTGCGCTTCGGGGTGGTCACCCCGACCGAGTCGTCGGTGGTCGCCGCGCTGTATGCCGGCTTCGTGGCGCTGGTGGTGTATCGCGAGCTGCCGCTTGCCGTGCTGCCAGGGCTCGCACTGTCGGCGCTGGTCACCTCGGCAGTCGTGATGCTCATCATGGCCTGCTCGGCATTGGCGAGCTGGATGATCACTGTCTCCGGCATGTCCGCGCAGCTGGTCGAGTGGGTCAGCCCGCTCGCCGGCAGCCCGCGCCTGCTGGTGGCGATGATCTGTGCGCTGGTACTGCTGCTTGGCACCGCCATCGAGCCGGGCCCGCTGCTGCTGATGCTCACGCCGCTGCTGATGCCGGTGGTGTCGAGCGCCGGCGTCGATCTCGTGTATTTCGGGGTGGTCTACGTGATCGCCGGCGTACTGGGCATGGTGACACCGCCGGTGGGCGCCGTGCTGGCGGTGGTGGCCGGAGCGGGCAAGCTCGACTTCGGCGTGGTGGCCCGGGGCTCGGCGCCGTTCGTGGCAACGCAGGTGTTGTTGCTGGCGCTGCTGGTGGCCTTTCCCGCGCTGGTCACGGTGCCTGCGGGGTGGTTTGCGCGCGGCTGAATCCTTGCAAGGAGTGGATCGATGCGACACGTGATGAGATACCTGCTGGCCCCGGCGTTCGCGGCGCTGCTGGCCTGCACCGGCGCCTGGGCGCAAGTGCGGGAGCACAGCTTCAAGCTCGCCTTCGCGGTGAGCGGAGACAACGCGATGAGCCGAGGCGCGGCGGCCTTCAAGAACGAGGTCGAGCGTCTCTCCGATGGCCGCATGAAGGTGGTTCTGTTCCCCGGCTCGCAACTCGGCCCCGACTTGCAGGTGCTCTCTGCGCTGCGCGCCGGCGCCGTCGAGGCGCAGATCAGCACCACCAGCCTGCTCGGCGGCATCGACAACGGCTTCAACCTCTACGACATCCCCTTCTTGTTCCGCGATTTCCGCGAGGTGTATGCCGTTGCCGACGGTGAACCGGGCCGTCGGCTGCAGGCGATCGCGGAGAAGAACGGTTTCGTGATCCTTAGCACCCATTCGGGCGGCTGGCGCAATCTCACCAACCGCGTTCGCGCGGTGGCATCGGTGGCCGACATGCGGGGCATGAAGCTGCGCACGCTGCAGAACTCGGTGTTCATCGACTTCTGGAAGGCGCTCGGCGCACAACCGGTGGCCATCCCATTCCCCGAGCTGTTCAGCGCACTCGACCAAGGCACCGTCGACGGGCAGGAAAACGTCAACGGCGTGACGGTGCACGTGCGGCTGGTGGAGGTGCAGAAATACTTCACCGAAACGCGCCACGCGGCCTACGTGGGCGCGCTCTTGTTCAGCGGGCCGGTGTGGCAGCGCCTGAACGAAGACGAGCGCCGCGTGCTGCGCACCGCCAGCGAGAACGTCACGCCGCAGTGGCGCAAGGGGCTGATCGACGAGGACGAGCGGCTGCTCCAGATCATTCGGCAAAAGCTTCGAGAGAGCACCTTGTCGCCGGCAGCGCGGGCCGAGATGGAGAAGCTGGCGCAGCCGGTGATCGAGCAGCACCTGCGAAGCTTCGACCCTGCACTCGTCGAGCAGGCCCGCGCGGCCATCGCATCGGTGCGCAAGTAGCGCTCAGGCTGATCGCAGGCCCGTATGTCGACGCACTCACTGCCAGCCTTCCGGTTGGGCGCGCTGCGGGCCCACACCACCGGCTCCGAGATCCACGAGGCCTTTGACCAGGAGACGCAGCGCCCCGTGCTGCTGAAGTTCGCAGCCGGCGCCGGCAACGCGCACGCGCTGCGCCGCGAGCACGAGCTGATGCGATCGCTGGCGCTGCCCGGCGTGGCGAGGCCGCAGGCACTGCTCGACGCGCCCGATGGCCTGCCGCTGATGCTGCTCGACCCGTTCGAGGGGATCTCATTGGAGGCTGCGCTCAGCGCCGCACCGGTGCCCTGGCGCGCTGCGCTGGCGCTCATGCGCGCGGTGGCGCAGCTGCTGGCGCAGTTGCATGCGGCGCGCATCGTCCACGGCGATCTGCGCCCAGCTAACCTGCTCGCGGACACGGCCGGCCGGGAAGTGCTGCTGGTCGATCTGCACACCCCGGCCACCGGCGCGGCTCCTGACTGGAGCGACCCTGGCTCGGCCGCCTACCTCGCGCCCGAGCAGACCGGCCGCCTGCAGCTCGCGGTCGATCGGCGTGCCGACCTGTATGCGCTGGGCGTGATGCTGTACCGACTGCTGGCCGGGCGGCTGCCTTTCGAGGCGGCAGATGCGCTGGAGTGGATTCACTGCCACCTCGCGCTCGTGCCTCGGCCGCCCGCCGAACTCGCGCCCGTCCCGCGCGGGGTGAGCAACATCGCGATCAAGCTGCTGGCCAAGAGCCCTGACGACCGCTACCAGACGGCGGCCGGTTTGCTGTTCGACATCGATGGCTGCCTCGATGGTCGCGATGAAGACGCCGACCGCTTCACGGTGGGAACGCGCGACGTGTACGACCAGCTCCGAATTCCGCGCACGCTGTTCGGCCGCAGCGCCGAACGCGCCGCCCTGCGCGACGCGTTCGCCCGGGCGCGCGGCGGTGGCGGCCCGGGGTTCGTGCTGATCAGCGGCGAGGCAGGCAGCGGCAAGTCCTCGCTGGTTCAGGATCTGCGCCCCGCGGTCGCGGCCGAGGGCGGACTCTTCGCCGCCGGCAAGTTCGACCGCTATCGCCGCGACGTGCCCTACGAGGCCTTTGCGCAGGCCTTCACGGAGGCGGTGCGCCAGATGCTGAGCGAGACCGCGACCGGCGTGGCTGCATGGCGTGCACGGCTGATGCATCGCCTGGGTGCCAATGCGCAGCTGATGGTCCAGCTGGTGCCATCGCTGACATGGTTGCTGGGCGAGCAGCCGCAAGTGCCGCCGCTTGCGCCGCGCGAGCATGAGGCGCGCTTTCGACTGGTCTTCGCGCAGTTCGTCAGCGCTTGCGCCAGCGCCGACCGCCCGCTGGTGCTGTTCTTCGACGACCTGCAGTGGGCCGACGCCGCCAGCCTGGACCTTCTGCGCGGACTGATCCAGCTCGGCGGCGCGCGCGATCTGCTCATCGTGGGCGCCTGCCGCGAGGAAGCGCTCTTCGAGGCGCACCCGCTGCAAGCGGTCGTGAAGGCAGCGCGGCAAGCGCAGCGGCTGACCGAGATCGCGCTTGGCCCCCTGCCGGATGCCGAACTCAGCGCCTGGCTTGCCGAGGCGATGGGGGCGGGGGCAGACGAAGCCGCGCCGCTCGCAACGGCGATCGGCGAGCGCACGGGAGGCAATCCGTTCTTCTGCGCGCAGTTCCTGCTGGAACTGGCCGACGAAGGTGCGCTCGCCTTCGATGCGTCCTCCGGCCGGTGGCTGTGGGACCAGGCCGCCACCGCGGCCAAGGGCTACACCCGCAACGTGGCGGAGCTGCTGATCGGCAAGCTCGAGAGGCTTCCTCCGGTCACGCGTGAGGCGCTGCAGCAGGCGGCGTGTTTCGGCGCGATCGTGGAGGAACGGCTGCTCGACGCTGCGCTCGGCCGCACCGCACGCGAGACCACGCTCGCGCTGGCGCCGGCTTGCGAAGCCGGTCTGCTCCTGCGCGCCGACGGCTACTACCGCTGGGTGCACGACCGCGTGCAGGAAGCGGCGTACACGATGATCCCCGACGAGCAGCGGGCGCAGCTGCGCTTGCGAACCGGGCGGCTGCTTGTGCGCGGCCTGGACGAGACGGCTCGCGAGGAACGCATCTTCGACGTCGTGAGCGCCCTCAACGAAGGGGCCGCGCTCATCACGGACCCGGTCGAGCGCGACCAGTTGCGTCGCCTGAACGTTCGAGCCGGCGCCAAGGCCAAGGCCGCCGTGGATGCCGCAGCCGCCCACCGCTATTTTTCGCGGGCTTTTTCGCTGCTGCCGCCCGACGCCTGGCAGGTTTCGCAAGGCGAGTGCTTCGCGCTGCACGCGGAGCTGGCCGAGTGCGCCTATCTCATCGGCGCATTACCCGAGGTGCAGCCCTTGCTGGATGCCATGCTCGCCCACGCTGCGTCGGACGCGGACCGCGTGCGGGCGCACGGCATCCACCTGGCGCTGCTGATCGGCACCGGGCGCGCCGGCGAAGCCGCCGCCGCGGCGCTGGACGCGCTGCGCGGGCTCGGCCTGGCGTTTCCCGAGGACCCTTCCGCCATCGAGCGCGAGGTGCGCGATCTCGTCGAGCAGCTCGACGCCGTGCTGGCTGGCCGTCCGCCGGCAGTGCTGCTCGACGCACCGGCCTGCGACAACCCTGGGGTGCAGGCCCTGATGTCGTTGCTGATCGACTCGCTGTCGGCGTTGTTCGTGGCCCGGCCGACCCTCTGGCCCGTGGTGTGCGTGCACTTGGTGCGGCTGTCGCTGCAGCATGGCCACACCTCGGCGTCAGGTTTCGGCTACCAGCTGTTGGCGCACCTGCTGCTCATCCCTCGGGGCCACACCGAGCGTGTCGGCCAGCTGACCGATCTCGCCGCCGCGATGGACGAGCGCTTCGGCGGCCGGCTGCGGCCGATACTGCTGTTCCACGGCGCCACCTACTTGCAGCACTGGCGCCGGCCTTACGCAGATTGCCGCGCGATGTTGACGCGCTCGGCCTCGGAATCGCTGGACCGTGGCGATGTCTGGATCGGCGGCAACGGCATGCTGTTCGAACTGGTGATGGCTTTCGAGCAGGGCGAGCGGCTCGACACCTTCGTCGCCAGCGCTCGGCGCGTGGAAGACTTCGCGCGGCGGCCCCAGCTCACGATGTTGGGATGGTCGGTGCGGCTCTTCATGCAGACGGCGCGCTGCCTGCAAGGTCTCACGCACGGCCCGGCATCGCTGGAAGACGACGGATTCAGCGAAGCGGAGCTCGCTCAGGCACTGGCACGACGAGGAACGTTCACCGCGGCGCTGATGTGGCATGTTCTTCGGCAAATGGTTTGCTTCCTGGCAGGCCGCTTCAAAGAGGCGATCGACGAGGCGCGCCAGGCCGCCGCGCTCTTGATACCCAGCGAGACCCGGCCGTACGTGGCCTCCCATCGCCTCTTCTTCCTGCTGGCCCGCGCTGCGCTGCACGACGCTGCCGACCCCGCCGAACAGGCAGCCACCCGGCTCGCACTGCACGAGGCTGCCACCGAGTTCGAAGGATGGGCGCGGCAGTGCGCGGACAACCACGCCGCACGTCATGCCCTGCTGATGGCAGAACTGGCGCGCATCGAAGGCCGGGGCGCCGACGCCGCGCGCGCCTACGAGGAAGCGCTGGCAGCGGCACGGCGCTTCGGCAATACGCAGATCGAGGTGCTGGCCGGCGAGCGCGCCGCGTGCCACTGCGCTGCGCAGGGCCTCGTCGTGGCGGCGGCGGCGTATTTCCAGCGCGCCTGCGAGGCCTGCACCCGCTGGGGTGCGGACGGCCTGCTGCGCGAGATGCACGCGCGCTATCCGCAACTCGCCGCTCTGCTGCCGCGCAGCCCGTCTCCCGGTGCGGACGCACTTGCCATCGCGAAGGCGTCTCAGGCCGTGATTGCACCGATGGCGCTGGAGCGCCTTCCCGAGGCACTGATGCGCATTGCGATGCAGGCGGCGGGCGCGCAGCGCGGCCTGCTGCTGGTGGCCGAGGGCAATGTCCTCACGCCTGCGGCGCAGGCATCGGTCAACGAGGAAGGCATTGCGGTGGGCCCCTGTACCGCGGCAGCTCCCGATGCGCAGCCCTGGAGCGTACTGAACTACGTGGCTCGCACACGCGAAGCGGTGCAACTGCCCGACGCCACCTTGTCGCCGATGTTCGCGTCCGATCCCTGCCTGGCACGACGGCAGCCGAAGTCACTGCTTTGCCTGCCGCTCGTGCGGGGGGCGGAGCTGATCGGCGTCCTCTACGTCGAGCACGTGCTGGTGGCCGAAGCCTTTGCGCCTGAGCGGGCGCAGTTGCTCGCGACCCTGGCTGGGCAGGCGGCGGTTTCGCTGGAGACCGCACGCCTGTATGCCTCCTTGCAGGAGCGCGAGAGCCGCATTCGCCGGCTGGTCGACGCCAACATCATCGGCATTCGCGTCGCGCAGGCCGACGGACGAATCATCGATGCCAACGATGCCTTTCTCGATCTCATCGGCTGCAGCCGCGACGACCTCGACGCCGGGGGGCTGAATGCCGGTGCGCTCGTGCCGCCCGCATACGACGACGTGGTCGCGCGTGCCGACGCGCAATTGCGTGCGACAGGCCGCCACTCACCGTGCGAACTGGAGTACCTGCGCTCCGACGGCACCCGCGTGCCTGTGCTATGCGGCGGCGCGTGGCTCGACCCGGCGTTGCAGACGAGCGTCGCCTTCGTGCTCGATCTGAGCGAGCGCCGCGCGGCGGAGACCGAGCGGGCTGCCCGCCAGGCCGCCGAGCTGGCAAATCGAGCGAAGAGCCAATTCCTGGCCAGCATGAGCCATGAACTGCGCACGCCGCTGAACGCGATCCTCGGCTATGCGCAACTGCTGCCGATGCAAGGAGGCCTGAGCGAGCGGCAGGCACGCGCCCTGGAAACGATCTCCCGCAGCGGGGAGCACCTGCTGGCGCTGATCAACGACATCCTCGACCTTGCTCGCATCGAGGCCGGCCGCCTGGAGCTGGTCCCGGCGCCCATGGACATGGCGGGCTTCCTCGGGTCGGTGGTCGACCTGATGCAGGTGAGGGCCGACCAGAAGCAACTGGCATTCGTGTTCGATGCGCAGACCGGCCTGCCCAGCGCCGTGCTTGCCGATGAACGCAGGTTGCGCCAGGTGCTGCTGAACCTGCTGGGGAATTCGATCAAGTTCACCGACAGTGGCACGGTCACGCTGCGCGCCTGGGGGGAGCAGGCGGGCCCGGGGCAGGTGGTGGTGTGGCTGGAGATCGAGGACACCGGCGTGGGCATTCGACCCGATGAATTGCCGCGCATCTTCGAGCCCTTCGAGCAGGTGGGCGACGTGCAGCGCCGCAGCGGCGGCACCGGGCTCGGGCTTGCGATCACCCGCGCGCTCGTGCAAGACATGGGCGGCCAGGTGCATGTCAGCAGCGAGTTCGGACGCGGAACCCGGTTCCGCGTCGAGCTGCCGCTGCCGGTGGCTCAGCCGGCGTTGATCGCGCGCAAGAAGGTGGCGAGGCTGCTCCGCTACCTGGGGCCGCAGCGGCGGGTGCTGGTGGTCGACGACGTGAAGGAGAACCGCACGCTGTTGTGCGAATTCCTCAGCAACGCCGGCTTCGAGGTGGCGCAGGCCGAAGACGGCAGCAAGGCGCTGACGGCGGCGCGGGAGTTCCACCCGGACCTGATCCTGATTGACAGCAAGATGCCATTGGTCGACGGCCTGGAGGCCACGCGCCGATTGCGCCAAGAGACCGATTTCAGCGTGGTGCCGGTGATCGCGATCTCGGCCTCGGCCTCGGCCGAGCATCGTGACGCCTGCTTGAAGGCCGGAGTCAATGTGTTCATGTCCAAGCCCGTGCGCCTGGACGAGCTGCAGTCGCACATTGGTGAGCAGCTCGGCCTGCACTGGGTGGTGGACCCCAACGACGCCCGCCTCGCAGACTGGGACTGAAGGGCGCCGTCGCCATGATCCGCCACGTCGTGTTGTTGAAGTTCTCGGAAGATGCCACCCGGGGCGACTTTAGCGAGACGGCAAGTCGCCGCCTGTCTGCTCGCGCATCAACCGATCGACAAGCGGCAGAGTGACGACGAAGCGGCTGCCGAGACCGGCGCCGGGGCTGCTCGCGACCACGCTGCCGCCATGCGCATTCACGAGTTCGCGCACCACCGTGAGCCCGAGCCCCAGGCCGAGGCCGTTGAAGCTCACCGCGCGGGGTTCCTGCACGAACGGGTCGAACACTTGCGTCGTGGCCTACGGTGTGATGCCGATGCCGCTGTCCGCGACGGTGATCACGGCACCCTCTGCCGTCATCAGGACCGACAACGCGACCTCGCCGCCGTCGGGCGTGTACTTGGACGCGTTGTCGAGCAGGTTGGTGAACACCTGCGCCAGGCGCGCCGCGTCACCCTCGAGTTCGACCGGCCCTTCCGGCAGCCGCACGCTGAGCCGCTGAAGGCGCAGGTCCATGGCCGGCCGGCAGGTGTCGATGGCTTCGTCGAGCACCCCGACGAGGTCCATCCGCTGCACTTGCAGACGCAGCTTGCCGGTACCGGCGCGCGAGACATCGAGCAGGTCGCCCGCCAGGCGCGTCACGCGCTGCACTTGCCGCTCAATGATCGCCTGCAGGCGCGGCAGCTCCTGCGACGTGACGCGCGGAAGCAGCGCGGCCGCCGTGCGGATGGGAGCCAAGGGGTTCCGAAGTTCGTGCGCCACCAGTGCCAGCAATTCGGTCTGGTGCTGACGTGCCATCTCGGCGGCACGTTGCAGCTCCTGTGCGCCAAACGCGGCCAACACCAGCTGCTCGTTGGCCTCGCGCAACTGCACGTGCCGCAGGTGGTGTTCTGCGGCGGCCTGCTCGTGCCCGGTGAGCGGACGCGGCGACGAGGCCGGTACCGCGTCGCGCCGCTCGCCGTCCAGGCTGTCGCTGCAAGAGGCAAAGCTGCCACGCTCCGTACGCTTGGCGCGGTACATCGCTGCGCCCGCGGCGTCGATCAGACTGCCGGCATCCTCGCCGTCGTCAGGATAGATGCTGATGCCAACGCTCGCCGCGAGCTGCATCACGTGGGCGCCTACGAGACTCGGCATGGCGAGCGCGGCCAGCACCTTCTCGGCGATGCGCGCGGCGTCGGCGGGCTCGGACACTTCGCTGAGCAAAATGAGGAACTCGTCGCCGCCATGGCGGCTCACCGTGTCGGCCGCGCGCACCGTCGACTCGAGGCAGCGCGCGGCGCGCTCAAGCACATGGTCGCCGAACGTGTGGCCGAGTGTGTCGTTGATCTGCTTGAAGTTGTCCAGGTCGACGAAGAGCAGCGCCCCCCGCGTGCCGTGCCGCTTCGCGTTCGCGATCGCCTGCGTGAGGCGGTCGCGCAGCAGCACGCGGTTGGGCAGCCGCGTCAGCACATCGAGCTGCGCCGAGCGCGATGCGGCGCCCAGTGCCGATGCGGTCGTTTCGGCCTCGGTTCGGACCCGCAGGATGCCGAGCACCAGTTGCTCGTTGGCCTCGATCAGCTGCGCTGCCTCGCTGCGGTCAAGGCGATCCTCCGCCTCGACAATGTCCCGCTCCAGCCGTGCCAGCTCGGCCCGCGCCTGCACCGTCCGCGCGTCCAGGATCGACAGCTCGGTCAGCATACCGGCCGTTTGCGGTGGGGCGCGTTGCGAGTCCATGCTGTGGCTACCTGCTCGCGTCAGGCCCCGTCGGACCTGCCGTTGAGGGTTCGCGTCGGCCGACCGCCCAACAGGCCTTCCTGGTCGGGCAGCATCCCGCCGATGTGGATGCCGCTGTCGTCAATGTGGAACAGGCGCAGCTCGTTCGAGTGCTCGCTGCCGCGCACCTTCACGACGGCCATCACGCGCAGCAGCCGGCTGTCGACCTCGATGTAGCGCTGCACGACGATTGCATCGGTGAGAAACGCGGTGCCGTAGGGGCTGAAGCGCAAGTCGGTGTAACGGTCCTCGAGTTCGGAGGTCATCAGCACCGTGACGCCCAGGCCCGTCAGCGCCGTGACCAGCCGCAGCAAGGACTCGCGAAAGTCCTCACGGAAGGTGGGCGCCAGCGAGAGCTCGAAGCCCGACAGCGAGTCGATGACGACGCGCCGCGCGCCAAGTCGCTCAATCTCGCCCAGCAACAGCAGGACGACCTCGTCGATCGACAGGTCGGGCGAGTGGCTGCCGACCACGCCGACACGACCGCTCGCGATCAGCTCACTGAGCATCCGGTTGCGCTGGCCGCGAGGACGCTGCTCGAACACCGCGATGACGCCTGTCTCGCCGCAGCGGGCGCCTTCGGCGAGGAAGGCCGCTGCCAGGATGCTCTTGCCCGAGCCCGAGGGCCCGGCCACCAACAGGGAATAGCCGTCCGGTATGCCCCCCCCCAGCATCTGGTCGAGATCGGGGACGCCAGTGCCCAGGCGCGCCGTGGACGGTGCCGTGGGCGCCGCCTTGACGGCATTCACCGGTGCCGGCGCAAACACCTGGATGCCGTCCTCGCCGATGCGAAAGGTGTGCAACCCCGGCAGCGTCGGCTGGCCACGCATCTTGCGGATCTCGAGCTTGCGCACCATCGAGTTGCGCTGCACGCTCTGGCGCAGCCAGACGAGCCCATCGGCCACGGTAAGCACCGGGTTCGTGTCGTCTTCGCTGAAGAATTCCCCGATGAGGAACGTGGTGGCCTGCCAAGCCGTCATCAGCATGCCCAGCTGCTGCACGAACTGCTGCAGGTTGTGCTGCGGGTCACCGTCGCTCTTGCCGGCCAGCGCCACCGAGCGGAACGAGTCGACGAATACCAGCGCCGGCTCATGCATCTTCACCTCGGCCGCGATGCGGCGCAGCACCTGGCTCAGGTCGCCGGAGAGCGCGTCGTCGACCAGGTTGACGAAGTGCACCGAGCGGCCGACAGCCTCGGCATCGAAGAACGGGAACTGCTGCTGGTAGCGCAGCATCTTCAGCGGCGGCTCGCCCAGCACGGTGAAGTACAGCGCCGGCCGCTCGGGCTTTGCCAGGGAGAACATCATCTGGTGCGCCAGCGTGGTCTTGCCGCAGCCGGGCGGGCCTGCAAGCACGTTGAACGAGAACTCGGGCAGCCCGCCACCGAGCACCTCGTCAAGGCCGGGCACGCCGGTGGAAAGGCGCTTGATGATCGTTGCTTTGTTCATGGCGAGGAGCCCTGCGAGTCTGGCGAAGGAGGAACAGGCGTGGCGGACCGCACCGAACGCAGCAGCCGGCTGGTCAGGGAGTGGCCGACCAGACTCGCCAGCAGCTCATGGAAGGTCTGCAGCAGCGCCTCGGCCGCTGCAGCCGCATCGTCGTCGCGCTGCTGCGAAAACAAGGACTTCAACGCCGCCGAGTCGATGCGGCCATCGATTTCCTCGTGCAAGGCGGCCAGCCACGCGTGCTTGCGACTCGTCACGAACACGCTGCGCTGGTAGAGCGCGGCTGCGCCGCGCAAACCGATGATCGGCGCCAATGCCGCATCGAGGGCATGCCAGGTCGAAACCACGGCCTCGGCGATCTGGCGCGCATTCGTGTCGGGAGCGCCGCGATGCGCAAGCAGCGACGTGATGTCGCTGCTGTCTTGCCCCTGCGTCGCCATGTGGTGCCGAACCTTTCCTGGGGGACGATCGATCGTACGCTCATTCATGTCGGCACCGCCTTCCAACGCGTCGAAACAACACCAGATTCGATTCAGGTCGCAACGG
The DNA here is from genome assembly GCA_966211955.1 of uncultured Comamonadaceae bacterium. Classification (GTDB taxonomy): domain Bacteria; phylum Pseudomonadota; class Gammaproteobacteria; order Burkholderiales; family Burkholderiaceae_C; genus Albitalea. The sequence continues at coordinate 132,794 of CBIHOF010000007.1, forward strand.
GCAAGATCCTCGGCAGTGACAGCTCCTTGCCAACCAGCGTGCGTGCAGACTGATAGTTGACGAGACCACGGGCAGAGAGGCCCTCCACGTCCACGTGTCCCTCGGCATCGCAGGGAAAAGCGAAGCCGCGTCCGCTGTTGTAGAGATCGGTGTAGCGCAACTCGTAGCGCGCTTGCGAGGGCATCGCGGCTTGCGGCGTGTTCATGGCGCGATCTCCGCCAGGCGACGATGCGGCATCAGCTCGCGCAGCAGCTTCAGCTGCTCGCCCTGCACGGCAAGCAGCTCGCGCCACTGTCCTTCTCGCAGCAGGTCGAGCTTGTCGTGCAGCAGCATGATCTCCAGCTCGGCCTTCAGGTTGACTTCATAGTCGTGCTCCGCGTTGGCGCGGTCCTTCTGCGATTGACGGTTCTGCGACATCAGGATGATGGGCGCCTGAATCGCAGCGAGCATCGACAGGAACAGGTTGAGCAGGATGTACGGATACGGGTCGAAGCTGCCTTCGTGGCGCGCCAGAATCCAGGAATTGAGACCCACCCAGGCGACCATCAGCACTGCAAACAGCGAGATGAACACCCACGAGCCACCGAAGCGCGCCACGGCGTCGGCGGCGCGGCCACCGCGGGTGGGCGCTGGGTCGAGCTCATGGCCCTGGTTTCGTGCGATGTGCCGGCGCTCGGCCACATGGCGCGCGACCTTCTGGGTGCGCGCGTCCAGCGAGCTGTACGGTGCACGCAGAAGCTCGGCAGCAATCGACTGTGCGTCATGCGACTGAGCGTTATGCATTGCGGTAGCCGCGGTGCGAGCGCCCGTCGGTCGTCCTGCGTTGGATCTTGCTCATTGTTGGTCTCCAAGATCGGTCCTGCCACTTCTGTTGCCGCCGTCGGCGCACCATGGCCGCGTATCAAATGTGATGCTCTACCACTGCGCCGTCTGTTCGCAAGGACACATAGAGCGCACTCCCTTCGTGCGCAAGCGCACTGACGTGCTCAGGGCATCGTCCGCTCGTAGGCGCGCCGGTCTGCCTCGTAGCAGCCGCATGCGGCCTCCTCGAGACCCGCGCGATCAAGCACCGAGATCTCGCCCCGGTGATAGCGAATCAGCTCACTGCGCTGAAGGTCGCCCGCGGCACGCGTGATGCCCACGCGGCGCACGCCCAGCATGCACGCCAGGAACTCGTGCGTCAGGCGAAAACTGCTGGAATGGGCACGGTCCTGGCTCATGAGCAGGCAGCGCGCCAGCCGAGGGCCGAGCTTGTGGAACCGCGTGCATGCCGCGGAAGTCGCGAACTGCGCCATCAGCACATAGACATAGCGCTGCATCGCGCGCTGCAGCGACTTGCTGGCCGCGATCTCGCGCCGGAATGCCGCGGCGTCGATGCACGACGCGGTGCCGGCGCCCTGCACCGACGCATCGAAGAGTCCCCTGCTCACCCCGAGCGCCAGTTGGGCGCCGAGCATGCCTTCGTTGCCCACCATGCCCACCTCCAGGCCGGGCTCACCCTCGATGGCGGTGACCAGAGAAATGAAGCAGTCGTGCGGAAAGTAGACCTGGCGCGTGGGCTGTCCGCGCTTTCCGAGCACGGCGCCGAACGGCAGATGCACGAGAACGCACCGGTCCAGCAGGCGTTTTCGCTCGCGTGCCGGAAGCGTGGCGAGCAGGCGATTTTCAGCGTCTGCCACGGTGGTTTGCTCTAAGCGTCGAGCCATGGTGCGCCTCGGGCGCCTCTTTTCAATGCGATGGCCAGGGCAGCGGCCGAGACCCAGAACGCGATCGCGACGCCCAGGCCGCCCATGGCCGCGAGCAAGCCGCCGACCGCCCCAATGACGATCACGACGAAGAAGGTGATGGCGCTCATGTAACTCTCCTGGCTGCACCATGCCCAGGTTCGCAACGTGTGTCTGTGCGCTATCGCACCCAGCCTCTGCCTATACTTCAAACACAAGTTGCTTTCGCATGGTTCACCGCCGGTGACCCGGCCTGCGACGGCGCGCGAGAGGCATATGGCCGAGATGACCAACCCGCGACAGAACCAGCTTCTGGCCGTGTTGCCTGACGCCGAATGGGCGCGCTGGCAGCCCAAGCTCGAAGCAGTGGACATGCCCTTGGGCAAGGTGCTCTACGAATCCGGGAGCACGCTGAGCCACGTGTACTTCCCGACCACGTCCATCGTCTCGCTGCTGTATGTCATGGAAGACGGCGCATCGGCCGAGATCGCGGTCGTCGGCCACGAGGGCATCGTCGGCATCTCGCTGTTCATGGGCGGCGAGTCCACCCCGAGCCGCGCCGTGGTGCAAAGCGCGGGGCAGGGCTTCCGGCTGGACGCGAGGCTCATGCTGCAGGAGTTCAATCGTGGCGGGCCGGTGTTGCACCTGCTGCTGCGTTACACACAAGCGCTGATCACGCAGATGTCACAAACGGCAGTGTGCAACCGCCACCACTCGCTCGACCAGCAGCTGTGCCGCTGGCTGCTGCTGAGCCTGGACCGGCTGAACTCCGACGACCTGGTGATGACGCAGGAGCTCATCGCCAACATGCTCGGCGTGCGGCGCGAGGGGGTCACCGAGGCCGCCGGCCACCTGCAGGACGCGGGGCTGATTCGCTACCGGCGCGGGCACATCACCGTGCTGGACCGCGCTGGTCTGGAAGCCCGGTCCTGCGAGTGCTATGCCGTGGTGAAGAACGAATACGACCGCCTGCTGCCGTCCACGATGGCGATCTGATCCATCGGCTGGGACGTTGCGATGTGTGCGGCAGCGCACTCTCGGCATCCGCCCCTTGCATGCGACCTTGCCACGGCGCTGCGCAGCACCTGAATCCTCTGTTTGACACCGCGGTTGACGTGGCTCGATCAATTACATAGCATGCTATCAATATGGTCGAGACGAGGAGTCCTCGTGATTGAAGATGTGGTCAAGACGCTGGGCCATTTGAGCCTCGGCACGCGGTTGAAGCGAATTGGCGAAACGCTTCAGGCACAGACGCAGGCGGTGCTGGCGGCGCACGGCTTTGAGCAGCCAGCGGCCCACTTCCCGCTGCTTGCCACGCTGGACCGGTTGGGTGCGTTGAGCGTGGGCGAATTGAGTCAGGCGGTGGGCGTCAGCCAACCCGTCATCACGCGCTCGCTGCGTGGACTCGAGGGCGATGGCCTGGTGCAGTCGGCGACAAGTGAAGAGGACCGGCGGGTGCGCCGCGTGGGTCTGAGCCGCAAGGGGCGCGGCCTTGTGCAGCGCGCGAAGCGAGAAGCTTGGCCTGCCATCGAGGCGGCCGTCGCGCAGGTTTGCGCGGACCTGAAGGGTGACCTGCTCACACAGCTCGCGGCGCTGGAAGTCGCGCTGGCAGAGAAGCCGTTGCATCCTCGGACGCAGGAGCTGTGAGCATGTCCGACCTGGACCGACCTGTTTGGGCCAGCCTGCGGCACCAGTCGCATTGGGGCCTGGGCGATGAGCGCGCGCGGCGCTTCCACCCCGACATCAACTGCTTTGCCGCGACGGCCGACGAAAGTGCCGACAGCCTGAGGGCACTGGCCGAGCTGGTGCGGCCAGGCGATGACAGCGTCTATCTCCTTCAGGTTTCGCCCATCGCGGTGCCACATGGCTTGCAAGCCGCCAAGGTTGCGCAGGGCGTGCAGATGGTCGCGACGCGCCGGCTGCAGGCCGACGACGGCGTGCGCGTGCTCGGCGATGCCGACGCGCTCGAGATGTTGGCCCTGGCTGGGCTGACGCAGCCGGGGCCCTTCCTTGCGCGGACGCACACGATGGGTCGATTTGTCGGTCTGCGTGTCAATGGCCGGCTGGCCGCGATGGCGGGGGAGCGCATGCGGTTTCCCGGCCATGTCGAGGTCAGCGGTGTCTGCACCCATCCCGACTTCCGCGGCCGCGGCCTGGCGCGGCGGCTGTCGGCTGCCGTGACGGCTGACATCCAGCGACGAGGCGAGCGGCCATTCCTGCACGCCTGGACGACGAACATTGCTGCGATCGCGCTTTACGAGAGCCTGGGCTTCGAAGTACGTACAACGGTGAATGTCGCGGTGCTCCAGCACGGGCCAGCTTGACGCCAAGTCGCGGGTGCTGCCGTCGTGCAGCGCTCGATCGGGTCAGACTGCGACGGTGGCCGCCGGCACTGGTGCGCCGACCAGCATTGACAACCCATCGAGGCCGACCGGTGGAACGGCCAGCCACGGCAACGCGTATAGCCGCCGTGCGAGGCCGGCGGACAAACGCTCGATCTGCTTGCGTTCACCCGCCAGCCGGGCTTGCAGCAAGGGGTCGTGCGTTCTCGCCGCCAGCACGCTTTTGTTGAGCACCCAGGCATAGGGCTCTATGCGGGCGCGCCGCAAGTCCTCCTGCAGTGCTGCGGCCTGCGACACCGGCGTCACCTCGGGCAGCGTCACGAGGATGATGCGGGTGTACGCCGCATCCTGCAGCCGCATCAGTGGCGTGACGACGCGTGCCGCGCCATGGCCTTCGAACTCGCGTGTCATCTGCCGGTGGTAGGCGCCGGTCGCGTCCATCAGCAGCATCGAATGCCCGGTGGGTGCGGTGTCCAGCACCACGAACGCACTACGGCCCTCGCTGACGATGCGCGAGAAGGCGTGGAAGACGGCCACCTCCTCGGTACAGGGCGATTGCAGGTCCTCCAGCAGCAGCGCTTGCTCCTGCGCGTCGAGCTGGGGGGCCTTGCTGGCCATGATCTTGTCGATGTAGCGCTGGGTCTCGAGCTTCGGGTCGATGCGGCTCACCTTGAGCCCTGGCAGGTCGCCGTCCAGCGTGCCCTCCAGGTGTGCTGCCGGATCGGTGGTGCTCAGGTGCACAGTCTTGCCGCGCTGCACGAGGCCGATCGCCAGGGCTGCGGCGATCGTGGTCTTGCCGACGCCGCCCTTGCCCATGACCATGATCAGGCCATGGCCGGCAGCGGCCAGGTCGTCGGCCAGCGCAGCGAGGTCAGGAAGCAGCCCGTTGTGCGCACCTTGGACTCCCGCGTTGAGGGCGAACGGCGTGGCGCCGGGCAGCAGCAGGGCGCGCAGTGCGGGCAGGCCGACGGTATCGAACGGGCGCAGCGGCACCCGGTCCTGCGGCAGCTTGCGAAGCGTGGCGGGCATGGACTCCAGGGCCTGCAGGCCCAATTCCTCGATGGCGCAGGCCACGGCATCGCTGCGGTCGCTGGCGCGGAACACGCCGTTGATCGCCAGCCGCTGGTTGCACAGGCCCAGTTCCCTCAGCTCGACCGAGGTGCGTGCCGCCTCCGCGATGGCACCGCGATCGGGCCGCGTCACCAGGACCACGGTCGTCTGCGCCGCGTCGCTCAGTGCGTCGAGCGCTGCCCTGAAGCGGACCTCCTGCATCTTCAGGCCCGAGTGCGGACCCAGGCACGAGGCGCCGCGGTCGTTCCCCTGGAGGAAGCCGGTCCACGCCTTGGGCAGGCTGAGCAGGCGCAGGGTATGCCCGGTGGGCGCCGTGTCGAAGACGATATGGTCCCAGGCTTGCGCGCGGTCGGCCAGCAGGGAAGAAAACTCGTCGAAGGAGGCGATCTCCGTCGTGCAGGCTCCGGACAATTGCTCGCGCACCGTCGACAGTTCCTCTGCCGACGTCGTGGTTTCCAGCTGCGCCAGCACGCGCTGACGGTACGACTCGGCAGCGTTGTCGGGGTCGATGTTGAGCACCGACAAGCCGGGCGCCCCGGGGACCGGTACGGGCGTGTTGCGCAGTTCGATGCCGAGCATCTCGTCGAGGTTCGAGGCAGCATCGGTGCTGACGAGGAGCACCTTCTTGCCGGCGTCGGCCAGCGTCAGCGCCGTCGCGGTGGACAGCGAAGTCTTGCCTACGCCACCCTTGCCGGTGAAGAAGAGATGCCGGGTGGGGCGGCCGATGAAACCAACGCTGAGGATCTTGAACCAGGCCTGTACCGATTCATGCGACGGGATGCCGCCACTGTGGACCACGCGGTCCGAGATGACGACGGCCGGCGTGGCGTGCACGCCGTAGGCTCGGATGTCGTCCGGACGCTCGACCTTGACGACCTCGACGTCCATGCCCGCATCGCGGGCGGTGCGTTCGATGATGCCAATCGTGCTCTGACACTTGCCACAACCCGAACCCAGAACCTTGATCTTCATGGTTACGTCCATGAACGAACTGTGCTCCGCCTGGGTGCCGACCTGCTTGACCTCAATCAACCTGCGGGGCCGCAAGCGCGGCCCCCGAAGTCCCGGCGGCGTGCGCCCCCATCAATCCCGCCTCGCAAGCTCCTGCGCGATGATCCGCGCCGCGCGCCGCGTCGTCGCAGGCGTCGGATGCACTCCATCCCCCATGTGCTCGAAGTCCTTCCAGATATCAAGCACGATGGCATGCGGCAGCTCCGCCTTCAATCGCGTGCGCTGAAGGTCGCGCAAGGTGTTGAAGTCCGCCTCACCGATCACCCAGGCCAAACCGAAGAGGCTGCGGAAGAGCGGCAGGTCGAGCAGGTCGTAGCGCGGGTGCACGTCGAAGATGGGCGTGATGCCATGGCCGAGCGCGTCGTTGCCCAGCGCCACGAGGCGGTCCACCGTCTGGTTCATCTGCGCTGGCGTGCACGGCTGCGACTGCGCCTGCGGCACGCCGAAGGCATCGGCATGCAGGCAATCATTGGACATGGTGATGACCACGTACCTGGCGTTGTAGGTGTTGAAGCCCGGCGGTTGCGCCACACGGGCGATCGCCTTCTGGAACTGCGTCTGGTAGCTGTCCCAGGCGGCCGGCCCGCAGGTGGTGGAGCCCGGTGCGCAAGCCAGCCGCGCGAAGGTGCCGGCACCGCCTTGCGCCTCGTTGATGACGTAACCAGGCAAGGGTTGCGTGAGCGTGAGCGCCTGGCCGAGGCTCAGGTAGCTGCCAAGCCCCACCGACACGCCGCCCAGTGGCGCCACGCCGTTGTTGAACGGCGTCTTGCCCTCGGCGTACGACGCGCCGATGACGAGCAGCGGAAGCTGCGACGGCTTGTCCTTTGCGAGTACGGCTTGCGATGCCGCGACGATGACGACCAGTCCCACCCATTGCCTGATGTGCACGTGTTCACCCTGAGTTGATTGTTGGAGCCTGTCTTGTCGGCAGGCATCCATCAAAACTGAAGGTCAACGCCGCATCATCAGGGCGACATCGGCATCGGCACCGCCGAACCTTCCTTCTTCTGCACCAGCTTCACGCCGTTGCGCACCGCGATGATCTCGGCGACGATGGACACCGCGATCTCCGCCGGTGTCTTGCCGCCGAGGTCCAGACCCACCGGGCCGTGCAGCCGATCGATCTCCTGCGGCGTGAGGTCGAACATCGCCAGCCGCTCACGCCGCTTCGCGGTGTTGCCGCGCGAGCCCAGCGCGCCGATGTAGAACGCCGGCGACTTGAGCGCCTCCAGCAGAACCATGTCGTCGAGCTTGGGATCGTGCGTGAGCGCCACCACGGCGCTGTGCGGGTCGAGCTGCATCTCGAGCACGACGTCGTCGGGCATGGACTTGCTGAAGTGGGTGCCGGGCACGTCCCAGGTGAGGTGGTATTCCTCGCGCGGGTCGCAGCAGGTCACATCGAAGTCGAGCGCGAGCGCCATCTGCGCCAGCACGCGCGACAGCTGACCCGCGCCGATGATGAGCATGCGCCAGCGCGGGCCGAACACCGCCCGCAGGCGTCGGCCGTCAAAGCTGAATGCATCACCGCGGTGCGCGGGTTCGATGCGGATGGCGCCATCAGGCAAGTCCAGCGTGCGCGCCACGAGCTCGTGCCGCGCCGTGCGCGCGATGATCTCGTCGATCCAGGCCACGTCCTTCAGCGGCTCCTGCACGAGCCGCAGGTTGCCGCCGCAGGGCAGCCCGAAGCGGGCCGCCTCTTCCTTGCTCACCCCGTAGGCAATGAGCGACGGCACGTCCACGCGCTCGCCATGGCGCACGCGGTCGATGAGGTCGTCTTCCACGCAGCCGCCGGATACCGAACCCGCCACGAGGCCATCGTCGCGCAGGCACAGCAAGGCGCCCGGCGGACGCGGCGCCGAGCCCCAGGTCTCGATGACGGTCACGAGCCACACGCGGCGGCCCTGCCCGAACCATTCACGGGCCTGGTTCAACACCTGCAGATCGAGGCTGTCCACGCGTCGCACTCCTTCGGGGATGGGAGCCAAGCCTAGCGCGAACGCAAAGCCATGTCACCGCGTGGAAGCATTGGGAAAGAACAGCTGCTCGCCGTTGATGCGATAAGCGGCAATCGCGGATTGCCCGGCCGGCGACACCAGCCAGTCGGCGAAAGCCTGGGCGAATTCGTGCTTCACGTGCGGATGCCTGGCCGGGTTCACCACGATCACGCCGTACTGGTTGAACAGCCGCGTGTCGCCTTCCACCAGCACCGCGAGCCGGCCGCGGTTCTTGAAGCTGAGCCAGGTGCCGCGGTCGGTGAGCACATAGGCGTCGGTGGACGAGGCGATGTTCAGCGCCGGCCCCATGCCGCAGCCACATTCCTTGTAGCCCGGCACCTTGGCGGCGGGCGCGTCGATGCCCACCGCCTTCCAGTAGCGCAGTTCGGCCGCATGCGTGCCGCTCTTGTCGCCTCGCGAGATGAAAGGCTGGCTGCTCGCTGCCAGCTTGCGCAGGGCTTCGGACACGTCGTGGCCCTTGATGCCGGCCGGGTCGCTCGCCGGCCCGACGATGACGAAATCGTTGTACATGACCGGCAGGCGCTTGAGGCCGAAACCTTCGGCCACGAACTTCTCTTCCGCCGCCTGGTCGTGCACGAAGACCACGTCCGCATCGCCGCGCCGGCCGATATCCAGCGCCTGGCCCGTGCCCACCGCCACCACCTTGGCCGCGATGCCGGTGGCTTGCGTGAAAGCGGGCAACAGGTGCGGGAACAGGCCCGACTGCTCGGTGGACGTGGTGGACGCGACGACGATGCTCTTGTCTTGTGCCTGCGCGCCGAACGCAATCAATGCGATTGACGCGAGCACAATTGCGCGCCGGGTCGTGGACATCAGGCCCATGGCAGTTCGCCCTTGAGAAAAAGGTTGGCTTCCTCGGGCAGCGGCCCGTTGAAGAAGGACTCGGTGGGCAGGTCGGCCAGCACGCGCCCGTGTTCGAGGTACAGCACGCGCTGGGACAGCCGCCTCACCTGCCCAAGATTGTGCGAGCTCATCATCACGGTGATGCCTTGTGTCGCGAACTCGGCAATCAGCGATTCGACCTCGCGCTTGGCACTCGGGTCGAGGCTGGCGGTGGGCTCATCCAGCAGCAGCACGTCGGGCTGCACCGCCCAGGCCCGCGCGAGCGCAAGGCGCTGCTGCTGGCCGGCGGACAGAGCCCGCGCGGCGCGCGCCGCCTCCGCAGCGAGGCCGACATGGTCGAGCGCCCGCATGGCCCGCTCGCGGCGCTGGGCGCGCGGCATGCCCTGCAGCATCAGCCCGAGCGTGACGTTGGACAGTGCCGACAGGCGCAGCATGAATGGCCGCTGGAACACCATCGCGATGCGTGGCGGATGCACCTCGCCCAGCACGCGTCGCCCGTGCACGAGTGGCACCAGGCCGTGCATCGCGCGCAGCAGCGTGCTCTTGCCAGAGCCGTTGGCGCCGACCAGCGCGACGCGGTCGCCGCGCGAAAGCGAGAACGTCACGTCGCGCAGCGCCGTCACGGCGCCGAAGCGCACGCTGGCCGATTGCAGCTCGATCAGCGGCGCGCTCATCCGGCCGCGCCCGCCCGCTGTTCGCCGGTGGTTCGCCAGCCGCGCATGGAGCCGATCAGCACGTTGAGCAGCAGCACCACGAAGAGCAGCACCAGCCCGAGCGCGAGCGCCAGCGGCAGGTCGCCCTTGCTCGTCTCAAGCGCAATGGCGGTGGTCATGACCCGCGTGACGCCGGCGATGTTGCCGCCCACCATCATCACCGCACCCACCTCCGACACTGCGCGGCCGAAGGCGACGAGCGCGATGGTGAGCAGCGCGATGCGCTCGTCCCACGCGACGATGAATGCGCATTGCAGCGGCCGCGCGCCCAGCGAGCGCAATTGCTCGCCGTGGTCGCGCAAGGCATCTTCGATGGCCTGCCGCGTGAGCGCGGCGACGATGGGCGTGACGAGCAGCGTCTGCGCGATGACCATGGCCGGCGGCGTGAAGAGGATGCCCAGCGACCCCAGGGGGCCTGCGCGCGAGAGCAGCAGGTACACCACCAGCCCGACCACCACCGAAGGCAGCGCGAGCAGCGTGTTGAGGATGACGATCCACACCGAGCGGCCGGGGAAGCGCCACACCGCCAGTGCCGCGCCCGCGAGCAAGCCCAGCACCGTCGCGAAGACCGAAGCCAGCGCACTCACCGCGAGCGACAGCCACACGATGCGCACCAGGTCTGCATCGCCGCCGATCACCAGCTGCACCGCCGTGCCCACGCTCTGCGCGAAATCGTTCATGCGTTCAATGCGCCTTCGCGATCACAGGGCGCAACTGCGAAAGCCACAGAAGAGGTCATCGCGCCCGGGCGCTGCGAAGCGGCGGAAGCGCGTGTGCGCCATGCGTTGGCGCGTGGCCACCGATGCGCCGCGCAAGACCTTGTGCTGGCCGAAGAAGGGCTGCGAATACTCGGCCCATGGGCCGGGTTCGAAGTCCGGGTAGGGCCGGAAGGTCGTGGCCGTCCACTCCCACACCGAGCCCCAGGCGAAGCCGCGCGAATAGGCCTGCGCAGCCGCTTCCCATTCGACTTCGCTCGGCAGGCGCCGGCCGGCCCACTGGCACCAGGCCTGCGCCTCATGCCAGCTCACATGCACCACCGGCTGCGCGAGCGGAACGCGCGTGAGGCGGCCGAAGCGCTGCTGCAGCACGCCCTGGCGCATCTGGTCCACGTGGCGTGGCACGCGGCGCTCCTGCGTCTGCAGCCACTGCCAGCCGGCCTCGGACCAGAAGCGCGAATCGTCGTAGCCGCCATCCTGGACGAACTCGGTGTATTGCGCCCAGGTGACGGGCTGCGCATCGATCTCGAACTCGGGCACCTGCACGTCATGCGCCCACTGCTCGTTGTCGAAGACAAAGCCTCCGGGCGATGAGCCCAGTGCCCAGCGCGTCGCCGGAAAGAGCAGCGGCTCGCGCGGCGCGGCGGTCGCCCAGTCGCGCATCACTGCCTTGGGTGCAGCGATGCCCAGCGTCTGCGCCATCTCGGCGAAGGCCTCGCCCTGCATGTCTTCGTGGAAGAGCGCGAGGCGGAAGAAGTACAGCGCCTCATCCGTGTCGCCGGCGCCTTCGAGCAGCTCGAGCGTGATGTCCATCGTCTCGGCGAGGAATTGCCGGGTCGCGTCGATGTCGGGCAGGTCGAGGTGCCAGCGCAGCATCGCGGGCGACTGCGCCGGGTCGTACCAGCGGTCGGCATCGGCCACGATGGACGCGAGCCGCGGGCCCGTGGGCTCGGCGCGGCCGCCGCGGTTGCGCTGCACGTTGCGCGCGATCCAGCGTTCCTGGAACCAGGCCACATGGCCCAGCAGCCACAGCGGCGGCACGAGGCCGTCGGCCGGGGCGATGCGAAAACCATGTCCGCCGATGCTGTCCTCGAAGGACGACAACCAGCGCAACGTGTGGTTGCGCGCATCCATCAGGCCCAGCGACAGCAGGTCCTTGCCTGCGCGGCGCATCTGCATCGAATCGAGGTCGGGCGTGTCGAGAACCACTGCGCACTCCGGGGAAGGCGGCGATTGTGGCATCAGGCGCGGGCCGCTTCCGGGAGGCGCAGATATGCCTTGACGACATCGGCGAAGGTGGCCGCAAAGAGATGCGTGTCGCCCGGCCAGCGGGCCGAGACATAGTGGCCATCGGTGACGACGAATGCACAGCGCGTGTCAGCTGGCGTGTCGCGAAAGAGGCCGCTGGATTGGCGCCAATGCTGCGGCGATGACCTTGGCACGTCAAGGAAATCGGCCGGCGACGCCAACGCGCGCGTCACTTCCGCCTGCACGCTGCGATACCCCGGCGCTTCGCCGCGCGCCTCGGCATAGGTGCGGTAATAGCCCGCGTCCCAGAAACGCCCCGCAAAGCGCATCAGCATCCAGGCGCTCTTCTCGAGCTTCCACGTCAGCGCCGTCGTCTTGCGGCCATGCAGCACCGAGCGGCCAGTGCGGCGGGACGTACTACGCGCGGCGAGCACCACGCCGTGGCAGATGGCAGCCACCGGCCGATCGGCATCGAAGAACTCGGCCACCTTTTGCGCAAGCGTGCTGTCTTCGAGGTAGCGGCGCATGCCCTGTGCGCGATGACCGCCCGGCAGCGCGAGGCCGTCGAAGTCGTCGCAGCGGATGTCCGACCAGCGAATCGGATGGCGGAAGGCCTCGCTGTCGCGCATCGCGGCGTAGGCCGCCCGGCCTTGGACGTCGGCACGCAATGCAAGCCCCAGCAGCTTGAGCCGGCGCAGACCGGGAATGAAACCCCAGGCGTCCAGCCCCTCGCCGCTGAGCATGTGCGGGTCCGCCTCGCCGGGCCGGCCGTCGGGCGTCGCAAAGCTCACCGCAATGCCGGCCGCCTCGAGCACGCGCCAGGTGACGGCCGCCTCGGTCGGGTCGAAGTCGCGTGACGGAATGGGGATGAGAACCTTCATCGGCAGCTGTCAAAGAGGTCGGAGCCGATTGTGTGCCGATAATCGCGCCCCATGCAGTTGCTGATTCCTTTCGCCGCGGCGCTGTCGGATGCCGGCACGCATACCGCACGCGACCTGGCCCTTCCACGCCTGGCGCGCGCCCTGGCGGCCGCCCAGCCGGCCGCTCGTTTGGGCAGCGACGAATACAGCCTCTCCGCGCCCCACGAGCAAGCGCTGGCCGCGGCCTTCGGCTGGCAGGGGGACGACGGCGCCCTGCCCTTCGCAGCCCACGCGGCAGCGGCCGACGGCATCGAGGTGGGAACCCGCGCCTGGGGCCTGCTCACGCCGGTGCATTGGCACGTAGGCCGCGATCACATCACCCTGGCCGACCCGCAGGCACTGCAGCTGGACGAGGCCACCTCGCGCACCATGTTCGACGCGGTGCGCGATCTCTTCGAGAGCGAAGGCTTCCAACTGGTCTATGCCACTTCGTCGCGCTGGTACGCGGCGCACGAAGACTTCGACGGCCTGCCCAGCGCGTCGCTTGACCGCGTGATCGGCCGCAACGTGGACCTGTGGCTGCCCACGCACCCGAAGGCGCGGCTGGTGCGCCGGCTGCAGAACGAAGTGCAGATGCTGCTCTACAACCACCCGCTGAACGACGAGCGCGAAGCGCGCGGCGAGCTGCCGTTGAACTCTTTCTGGCTGAGCGGTTGCGGCCGGCATCAACCGGTCAACCCCAACGATCTGCAAGTGGACGACCGCCTGCGCGCCCCGTTGCTGGCCGAAGACTGGGCGGCCTGGGCCGATGCCTGGCGGGCGCTGGATGCCGGCCCCATCGCCCAATGGCTGGAGCGCTTGCCGAGCGAGCCCGGCAGTTCCATCATCCTGTGCGGCGAGCGTTTCGCCCAGCGCTTCGAAGCGCAGCCGCGCTCGGCCTGGCAGCGCCTCACGGCGGGTTTTCGCAGCGTCGAGCCGCACACCATCCTGGAGTCCCTGTGAGTTCGCCGGATTGCATCAAGAACGAAGGCGCCATGCGCCGTACCGAGGAAGCCCGATGAGTTCGCCCACCATCACCTTGCGCGACGTTCCGCCGCGTGTTTCCTGGGCCTTGGAGCAGGCGGGCATTCATCCGCTGCTCGCGCGCCTGTACGCGGCGCGCGGCGTGAAGTCGCCTGAAGAACTGGACGACGGCCTGGGCAAGCTGCTGGCACCGGCTGACTTGCACGGCGCCGATTGCGCGGCGCGGCTTCTGGCCGACACCATCACCGCCGGCAAGCGCATCTGCGTGGTGGCCGACTACGACTGCGACGGTGCCACCGCCTGCGCCGTCGCGCTGCGCGGCCTCGCGCTGCTGGGCGCGTCGCGCAACACGCTCAGCTATGTCGTGCCTGACCGCGCCGTGCACGGCTATGGCCTCACGCCGGCCATCGTCGACCTCGCACTCGCCAAGAAGCCCGACCTGCTGCTCACCGTCGACAACGGCATCGCGAGCCTGGCGGGCGTCGCGCATGCGCGTGCCAAGGGCCTGGCCGTGCTCGTCACCGACCATCACTTGCCCGCATTGAGCGGCGAAGACATCACGCTGCCGGATGCGGACGTGATCGTGAACCCCAACCAGCCCGACTGCCACTTCGAAAGCAAGAACCTCGCGGGCGTCGGCGTGATCTTCTACGTGCTGCTTGCGCTGCGCGGCGAGCTGCGCCAGCGCGGCGTGTTCACGCCCGAAAACCAGCCGCGTCTCGACACCCTGCTCGACCTCGTCGCGCTCGGCACGGTGGCCGACGTGGTGAAGCTGGACGCCAACAACCGCCGCCTCGTCGCGCAGGGTTTGAAGCGCATCCGCCAAGGAAAGATGCAGCCCGGCGTGTCCGCGCTCTTCGCCGCTGCCGGGCGCGATGCCCGTCGCGCGAGCGGCTTCGATTTCGGTTTCGCGCTGGGCCCACGCATCAACGCCGCGGGGCGGTTGTCGGACATGACGCTCGGCATCGAATGCCTGCTCACCGACGACGCTGGCCGCGCAGCCGAACTCGCGAAGACGCTGGACGGCATCAACCGCGAGCGCCGCGAGGTGGAAGCCGGCATGCGCGAGCAGGCCGAGGCGCTCCTGGAAATGCTCATGCCCGAAGGCGACCCGCCGCCGGCGCTGGCGATCTTCGACCCGGACTTCCATGAAGGCGTGGTCGGCATCGTCGCCTCGCGCCTGAAGGACCGCGTGCACCGGCCCACCTTCGTCTTCGCGCTCGGGCAGGACGGCCTGCTCAAGGGCTCGGGCCGATCGATCCCGGGCTTTCACTTGCGCGATGCGCTGGACCTCGTGAGCAAGCGCCACCCGGGCGTGCTCGTGAAGTTTGGCGGCCACGCGATGGCCGCGGGTTGCACGCTGGCCGAGGAAGACTTCGACACCTTCGACGAGGCCTTCCAGCGTGTGGCGCACGAGTGGCTGGACGCGGCCACGCTGTCACGCAAGCTGCTGAGCGATGGGCCGCTCTCCGTGGAGTACTTCAACGCCGAGACCGTGCTGTCGCTGGACGCGCAGGTCTGGGGCCAGGCCTTCGAGCCGCCGCTCTTCAGCGACGTGGTGGAGGTGGTGTCGCAGCGCCTGGTCGGCGAGAAGCACCTCAAGCTCACGGTGAAGCATCAGGGCGCCTTGCGCGACGCGATCTGGTTCGGGCACATCGAGCCGGTCGGGGAGCAGGTGACGCTGGCGTATCGCCTGTCGGTCGATGAGTACAACGGGCGGCAGCGGGTGCAGATGATCGTCGAGGCTGCGGGCTGACGGCTCTGTCCATGGATCCCGGCGTTCGCCGGGATCCATCGCCCGCCCCCAACCATCCCATCATTCAGCCAGTTCATCGCAAGGCCCTTCGGCCCTGGCCGTGCAGCGGAGATACTCCCGCCCATCTCCCCACTCGCGCCCGCGACCATGCAACTGCACATCACCGGCCTGTCCAAGACCTACCCCAATGGCGTCCAGGCGCTGGACGACGTCACGCTGTCCATCCCACGCGGCATGTTCGGTCTGCTCGGCCCCAACGGCGCGGGCAAGTCCACGCTGATGCGTACCCTGGCCACCCTGCAGGACGCGGACTCCGGCTCGGCCCAGCTCACCGACGTGCCCGGCAACATCAACGTGCTGCGCGACAAGGACGCCGTCCGGCGCGTGCTGGGCTACCTGCCGCAGGACTTCGGGGTGTATCCCAAGGTGAGCGCCGAGGACATGCTGGACCACCTCGCGCGGCTCAAGGGCCTGACGCAACGCGGCGAGCGCAAGGACGTGGTGGAAGGGTTGCTGAAGCAGACCAACCTGTACGACGTGCGCAAGAAGGCACTGGGCGGTTTCTCCGGCGGCATGCGCCAGCGCTTCGGCATCGCGCAGGCGCTGCTGGGCAACCCCAAGCTCATCATCGTGGACGAGCCGACCGCAGGGCTGGACCCGGAGGAACGATCGCGCTTCCACAACCTGCTCGTGGAGATCGGCGAGGAGGTGATCGTGCTGCTGTCCACGCACATCGTGTCGGACGTGAGCGACCTGTGCCCCAACCTCGCCATCATGAACAAGGGCCGCGTGCTGCTGTCGGGCACGCCGCAAGGGCTCGTCAACCTGCTCAGCGGGCGCATCTGGGTCACGTCCGTACCGCGTGGCGACGTCGATGCGGTGCGTGCGCAGCATGCGGTCATCTCCACGCGGCTTTACACCGGGAAGACGCAGATCCACGTGATCGCCGACGCTCGACCGGGCCCCGGCTTCGAGTCGGCGGAAGCGACGCTGGAAGACGCCTACTTCGCGGCCATCGGCGGGCACATCGGCATGAAGCGGCACCTGGTCGCCGAGGGTGCGTTCATGGACACCGGCGCATCCGCCGCATCGGCCTGAGGCAGCGCCCACCATGTTCGCCATCGCCTCATTCGAGTTCAGGTCGCGCCTGAAACTCATCTCGACCTGGGTCTACTTCCTCGTCTTCTTCGCGATCGCCATGTTGTGGATCGCAGCCGCCGGCGGCTTGTTCAAGGACGCCAACATCTCCTTCGGCAGCGGCAAGGTCTTCGTCAACTCCCCCTATGCGGTGACGCAGACGGTGTCGGTGCTGGGCATGTTCGGCATCACCATCATGGCGGCCATCATGGGCCGCGCGGTGCAGCAGGATTTCGAGTACCGCACCCACAACTTCTTCTTCACCTCGCCGATCCAGAAGCTGCAGTACCTGGGCGGGCGCTTCGCCGGTGCGCTGGGCGTGGTGCTGGTGGTGTTCACGAGCATCGCGCTCGGCGCCTACCTCGCCACGCTGCTGCCGGGCATGGACGCGGAACGGTTGGGGGCCAACCATTGGTCCACCTACCTTGCGCCCTATGGCGTGATGCTGCTGCCCAATGCGCTCTTGATTGGCGGCATCTTCTTCAGCTTGGCAGCCCTCACGCGCAAGATGCTGCCGGTGTACATCGGCAGCGTGCTGATGCTCATCGGCCAGATGATCGCGAGCCAGCTGGTGCGCGACATCGACAACAAGACCCTCGCCGCGCTGGTCGACCCCTTCGGCAGCCGCGCCTTGAGCGTGCTGGCCGAGTACTGGACAGTGGCCGAGCGCAACACGCGCACGGTGACGCTGGAAGGCGTGCTGCTGTGGAACCGGCTGCTGTGGATGGCGATCGGGGCGGGGGTCGCGGCGGTGTGTGCCTGGCGGTTTTCGTTCGCGGCGTTCGTGAGCGAGGGCGGGGGGAAGAACAAGCCCCAATCCGTTCGCGCCGAACAAGGACCCGTTCGCGCCGAGCTTGTCGAAGCGACTGTGCGTGGGACGAGGGCTTCGGCAGGCTCAGCCCGAACGGGTGTCGCGGCCTTCGACACACTGCTCCCGCTCACCTGGCTCTACTTCCGCGAGACCGTCAAGAACGTCTACTTCAGCGTCATCGTCCTCGCGGGCATCCTCTTCCTCGTGTTCGCGAGCACCACCGTTGGCGCCATCTTCGGCACCAGCACCTGGCCGCACACCTTCCAGATGCTCGGCCTCTTGAGCGGGTCGTTCTCGCTGTTCATGCTGGTCATCATCGCCTTCTACGGCGGCGAACTGGTGTGGCGCGAGCGCGAGGCGCGGCTGGACCAGATCAGCGATGCGCTGCCCATGCCCACCTGGCTGCCGATGCTTGCCAAGCTGTTCGCGCTCATGCTCGTGCCGCTGCTCCTGCAGGCGGTGCTGATGATGTGCGGCATGGCCATCCAGCTGGCGCAGGGCTTCACCCGTTTCGAGCCGCTGCTGTACCTGCAGGGCCTGGGGCTGGACCTGCTGGGCTACTGGCTGCTGTGCGCGCTGGCCATCACCATCCACAGCCTGGTGAACAACAAGTACCTCGGCCACTTCGTGATGATCGTGTACTACGTGGTCATCGTGTTCGCGAGCCTGCTGGGGCTGGAGCACAACCTGTACAAGTTCGGCAGCGTGCCGCAGCCGGTGTACTCCGACATGAACGGCTGGGGCCACTTCCTGCCGCGCTTCTTCGCCTTCCAGGCCTACTGGACGGCGTGCTCGGTGGTGCTGCTGGTGGTGGCCTACCTCTTCTGGCCGCGCGGCACTGCGAGCGGCTGGCGTGAACGTCGGCGCGTGGCGGCACAGCGCATCAACGCGCAGACGATGTCCATCGCCATTGCCGGCCTCGCTGCCTTCGTGGCGCTGGGCGGCTTCATCTTCTACAACACCAACGTGCTCAACCGCTACCAGTCGGCCAACGACCGGCTGCAGGCGCAGGCCGACTACGAGAAGAAGTACAAGGCGCTGCTGAGTGCCGAGCCGCAGCCCAAGATCACCGCTGTGAAGGTGGACGTGGCGCTGTACCCGCGCGAGCAGAACGTGCGGATCAAGGGCAGCTTCGACTTGCAGAACAAGAACAGCGTGCCCGTCACCACGCTCAACGTGCAACTGATGCTCGCCGACAGGCTGGACGTGCACCAGCTGGACATCGGCGTGCCCAGCCAGCTCGTGGAAGACGACAAGCGACTGGGTGTGCGGCGCTACAAGCTCGCGCAGCCGCTCGCGCCCGGCGCCACCACCACGCTTCGCTTCGACATCGAGGGCATCACCCGCGGCTTCACCAACGAAGGGTCGAACACGGCGGTGGTAGGCAACGGCAGCTTCCTCAACGCGCAGTTCGTCGAGCCGTTGATCGGCTACCAGGAGCACATGGAGCTGGAGCGCGACCAGGACCGGCGCAAGTTCGGACTGAAACCCAAGGAGCGCATGCCCGACCGCGACGACCCGAAGGGCCTGCAGCGCAACCCGTTGTCGCCCGATGCGGATTGGGTGAGCTTCGACGCGACGCTAAGCACCGAGCCCGACCAGATCGCGATCGCGCCGGGCTACCTGCAGCGCGAGTGGACAGACAACGGCCGCCGCTATTTCCACTACCAGATGGACGCGCCAATTCTCAACTTCTATGCCTTCCAGTCGGCGCGCTATGCCGTCAAGCGCGACCAGTGGAACGGCGTGGCCATCGAGCTCTACTACCAGCCGGGGCATGAGTACAACCTGCCGGCGATGATCCAGGCGACCAAGGATTCGCTGGACTACGACAGCCGCAACTTCGGCCCCTACCAGTACCGGCAGTTCCGCATCACCGAGTTCCCGCGCTACGAGGTGTTTGCGCAGTCCTTCCCGAACACCATTCCGTATTCGGAAGCCATCGGCTTCATCGCGCGCGTGCGGCCCGACGACGAAAAGGACATCGACTATCCGTACTACGTCACCTCGCACGAGATGGCGCACCAATGGTGGGGCCACCAGGTGGTGGGCGCCGACGTGCAAGGCGGCACGATGCTGATCGAGAGCATGGCGCAGTACTCCGCGCTGATGGTGCTCAAGCACC
Source organism: uncultured Comamonadaceae bacterium (assembly GCA_966211955.1). Taxonomy (GTDB): domain Bacteria; phylum Pseudomonadota; class Gammaproteobacteria; order Burkholderiales; family Burkholderiaceae_C; genus Albitalea. The sequence goes on from CBIHOF010000007.1 coordinate 152,192, forward strand.
GCATCGGGCCGGCGAAGATGCGCAAGTTCCTGCGCTACGAACTCGACCGCTACCTCACCGGACGCGGCTTCGAGCAGAAGAAGGAATTGCCGCTTGGGCGAGTGGAGAACCAGCCCTACATCCACTACAGCAAGGGCAGCCTCGTGATGTACGCGCTGGCCGACTACATCGGCGAGGACAAGCTCAACCAGGCGATCCGCAAGTTCCGCGACGAGCACGCCTTCAAGGGCCCGCCCTACCCCAACACGACGCAGTTCATCGCAGCCGTGCGAGAGGTGACGCCGCCCGAGATGCAGTACCTCATCGACGACATGTTCGAGCGCATCGTCATCTACGACAACCGTGCGGTGAGTGCATCGGCGAAGAAGCTGGCCAACGGCCGCTATGAGGTCACGGTGTCGCTGAGCGCGAAGAAGTTCGTCGCCGACGAACTGGGCAAGGAAACCGAGGCCAGGCTTGCCGACCTGATCGACGTGGGCGTGCTCGATGCGAAGGGCGAACCACTCGCACTGGAGCGGCGGCGCATCGACCGCGAGCAGTCGAGCGTGAGCTTCATCGTCGACAAGCTGCCGGCGACGGCGGGCATCGATCCGCTGAACAAGCTGATCGACCGCAAGCCCAAGGACAACGTCGTGCCGGTGACCATCGGCCCGCAGCTGGAGTGAGCAATTGGTGACAGCGATTCGGTGAAAACCCGAAGCAGCGGCTTTGTAGAATTCGCCGGTCCCGCCGCAGAGCGGGTCGGCATTTTCCGAGGGGGGAATTCTTCATGCCGCTGATCGCTGTCATTCATCTGGCCTTCGCCATCTTCTTCGCGGTGCATGCGGTGCGCACCGGACGCCCCAACTGGTGGCTCTTCCTGCTGCTGTCCACGCCGATGCTCGGCAGCATCATCTATTTCTTCGCCGAGTACCTGCCCGAGATGCGCCACACGCGGCACGGCCGCAAGGCGATCCGTGCCGTCAACAACATCATCGACCCGCACCGCGAGCTGCGCGACGCCACCACCGAGTTCGACCGCACGCCCACCGCCTACAACCGCGCGCGCCTCGCGCAGGCGCTGCTGGTGAAGGGCCAGGTGAAGGAGGCGATCGAGCACTACGAAGTCGCGGCGAGCGGCCCGTATGCGAAAGACCCGGCCTTCCTGCGCGGCCTGGGCGAGGCGCAGCTGGTGGGCGAGAAGTACGGCGAAGCGGTGCAGACCTTCGAGCGACTGTTCGAGGCGCATCCCGACCAGAAGACCGGCCTGGCGGCGCTGATGCACGCCGAGGCCCTGGCTGGCGCGAAGCGACCGGAAGCCCGAGCCGCGTTCGAAGCGGTGATCGCAGCCGACGCGTCCATCGAGGCGCAGGTCAAGTACGGGCTCTTCCTGCTCGACCGCAACGACCGCACGGCGGGGCGGGCTGCGCTCGAACATGCGTTGAAGGATGCACAGCGCGGGCATCAACATTCGCGCGACATGAACCGCGAGTGGATCGATGCGGCGCGCGAGGCGTTGAAATCGCTGGATACGCCGGCGGCGGCTTGACGAAGCCCCCACCCGCACGCCCAGCGCCCCGCCTTCCTAGAATGCAGGCGTGAATCTCCCCAGCGCCTGGATCAACGCCGATCTGCACTGCCACTCCAGTGTGTCGGACGGCACCCTCGAACCCGAAGCGCTGGCCGCGCGCGCCAAGGCCAATGGCGTCGAGCTTTGGGCACTGACCGACCATGACGAGGTCGGCGGCCAGCACCGTGCGATGTCCGCCGCGCTCGAGCTGGAGCTGCCCTACCTGACGGGCGCAGAGATCTCCGTCACATTCGCCGGCACCACCGTCCATATCGTGGGCCTGGGCTTCGATGCGGACGACCCCGCCCTTGTGCAAGGCCTTGCCGCCACGCGCGGTGGACGGCGTGAGCGCGCACAGGAGATGGCGGCCGGCCTCGCGCAAGTCGGCATCAAGAACGCGTTCCAGGGCGCACTCAAGTACGTCGGCAACCCCGAACTCATCTCGCGCACGCACTTCGCCCGCTACCTCGTCGAAAGCGGCATCTGCATGGACAACCAGGACGTGTTCCGCCGCTACCTCACCGAAGGCAAGCCGGGCTACGTCGAGCATCGCTGGGCCACGCTGCGCGACGCGGTGCGATGGATCACGCAGGCCGGCGGCATGGCGGTGATCGCGCATCCGGGCCGCTACAAGTTCACGCCGAATGAAGAGTTCGCGCTCTTCAGCGAATTCAAGGCGCACGGCGGCCAGGGCGTGGAGGTGGTCACCGGCAGCCACACCACCGCCGAATTCGTGAAGTACGCCGACACGGCGATCGAGTTCGACCTCTTCGCCTCGCGCGGCGCCGACTTCCACAGCCCGCACGAAAGCCACACCGACCTCGGCAGCCTGCCCGAGCTGCCCGCGAGGCTCACCCCGGTGTGGGAGCCGCTGGCCGATCGCATCCGGCGGGCGTGACTGGATGACCGACCCACGCCACCGCCCCACGCTCGGGATTGCGCTCGTGGTGTTGATGTCGGTGTGCTTCGCCGGCATGGACACGACCGTGAAGTACGGCGGGCAGTTCCTGCCGGTGCTGCTGATGCTGTGGGTGCGCTATGCCACCCAGGCGCTTGCGATGACGGTGTGGCTTGCGCGTTCGAAGACCTCGGGCTTTCGGGCGGCACATCCGAAGTTCCAGCTCGTGCGCGGCCTGCTGCTGCTCGCGACGAGCGCGATGAGCTTCTTTGGCGTGCAGCACATGCCGGTGGCCGAGTTCACCGCCATCGTCATGCTCACGCCGGTCATCGTCACGCTGCTGGCCGCCTTCGTGCTGCACGAGCCGGTGTCGCCCCTGCGCTGGATGCTGGTGGTCGGCGGCTTTGCCGGCGCGCTCATCATCATCCGCCCGGGCAGCGGGCTGTTCGGCTGGGCCGTGTTGTACCCGATCACAGGCACGCTGTGCTATGCGAGCTTCCAGGTGCTGACGAGCAAGCTGTCGGCGCTGGAGAGTCCGTACACCACCCATTTCTACACGGGCGCCGTGGGTGCCGCGGTTCTCACGCCGCTGCTGATCGCCAGCGGCATCGACATCCCTGCGGTGCTGCACGCGGCGAGCGCGCCGCACATTGCGCTGATGCTGGGCGTGGGCATCCTCGGCACCTTCGGTCACTTGCTGCTCATCCTCGCGCTGGGTCTCGCACCCACCGCCACGCTCATGCCCTTCGTGTACGTGCAGGTGATGTCCGCGGCCCTGTTCGGCTGGCTCGTCTTCCGCCATGTGCCCGACGGCTTCGCCTTCGTCGGCATGGCGGTGGTGAGCGTGTGCGGCGCGGCCAGCGCCTGGCTCAACGTGCGCGAGGCGTCGCAGCGGCGCCTGGTGTCGGCGGTGGAATCGGACACCTTCGCGGACTGACCTTCGCGCCGCCGAAAGATCGCGCCGCGCGTACGATGCGCGGCCATGTCGCAATACTTCGAGGTTCACCCCGACAACCCGCAACCGCGCCTGCTCAAGCAGGCCGCGCAGATCCTGCACGGCGGTGGCATCGCGGCGGTGCCCACCGATTCGAGCTATGCCTTCGTCTGCCACCTGGACGACAAGGCGGCGGCCGAAAACCTGCGTCGCATCCGCGGCGTGGACGAGAAGCACCACCTCACGCTGCTGTGTCGCGACCTGTCGGAGCTGTCGAGCTATGCGCGCGTGGACAACCGGCAGTACCGCCTGCTCAAGATGGCGACGCCCGGGCCCTTCACTTTCATCCTCGAGGCAACCAAGGAGGTGCCGCGCCGCGTGTCGCATCCGTCTCGTCGCACCATCGGCCTGCGCGTGCCGGACCACCGCGTCACGCAGGAGCTGCTCGCCATCCTCGGTCAGCCGTTGATCGCCACCACGCTGATCCCGCCGGCCGAGCGCGAGCCGATGAACGACCCGCACGAGATCCGTGAGCGCTTCCAGAAAGCGATCCAGGCGGTGGTCGATGCAGGAGCCTGCCCGATGGAGCCGACGACGGTGGTGGACCTGACGGGCGACGAGCCGGTACTGGTGCGCGAAGGCCGCGGAGACCCTTCGCGCCTGGGTCTCGCAATCGGTTGAACTTCGGCCTTGACGGCACCTCCGAAGGGCTAGTAAAGTGATATCACTTTGCAATCCTTCTCGGAGAGCGTCATGGACAAGCAAGCGGCTCAAGAGCGCGTCGCGCACTCGGCCAACGGTTTCAACTACCTCCTGATCGGGTTCGGCGCCCTGTTGACCGGCGCCTTCCTCATGTGGGCGCGGCCGGCGCCTTCCACCTTGCTCATCGCGGCGTTGTGCGTGCTGCTCGCGCTGTGGAGCTGGACCGGCCTTTACATGCTCCAGCCCAACCAGGCCGCGGTGATGACCTTCTTCGGCAGCTACCGCGGCACCGACCGCAGCGACGGCCTGCGCTGGGCCAACCCCTTCTATGCCAAGGCACGGCTGTCGGTGCGTGCGCGCAACTTCAACAGCGAGAAGCTGAAGGTGAACGACTTGCGCGGCAACCCGATCGAGATCGCAGCGGCCATCGTGTGGAACGTGCAGGACACGGCGCGCGCCAGCTTCGACGTGGAGAACTACGAGGCCTACGTGCTCACGCAGGCCGAGGCCGCCGTGCGGCACCTCGCCTCCAGCTACGCCTACGACAACCTTGACGAGACCGAGCCCACGGGCCGGCGTGAGGTCACGCTGCGATCAGGCACCGAGGAAGTGGGCGTTGCATTGCGCGGTGAACTGCAGGCTCGTTTCGAGCAGGCCGGCATCGTCGTGGTCGACGCCAAGCTCACGCACCTCGCCTACGCGCCTGAGATCGCCGGCACCATGCTGCGACGCCAGCAGGCAGAAGCCGTGGTCGCGGCGCGCAGCAAGATCGTGCAGGGCGCGGTAGGCATGGTCGAACTCGCGCTCAAGGGCCTGGCCGAGCGTGGTCTGGTGGACCTGGACGACGAGCGCAAGGCCGCGATGGTGAGCAACCTGCTCGTGGTGCTGTGCGCCGACCGCGACGCGACGCCGGTGGTGAACACCGGCACGCTCTACAACTGAGAACCCGGGAAGCGGGGCGACGATGGCCAGCCCGGGCAAGAAGTCATTTTTGCTGCGAATCGATCCGGACCTGTGGGCCGAGATCGAGCGCCTGGCTGCGGCCGAACTGCGCAGCGCCAATGCGCAGGTGGAGTACCTGTTGCGCGAGGCCTTGAAGGATCGGCTGGGCGGAAAGAATCGGCCGGCGCCGAAAAAGAAGTAGCGGCGGTGGCAGAAGGACCGGCAGCGGCTGTTCAGCCCTGCCGCAGCCTCTGCACGACGCGCTCGGCGCTGAATCCCACCTGCCGCTCGCCGCGCACCACCAGCATCGGCGTACCGGGCGCCTGCAACTGTCGGTAGGCTTCGGCACAAGCGGCATCACGCTCGATGAAGCACTCGCCGAACACCACGCGGTGCTCGTTGAAATACGCCCGCGCCTGCTCGCAGTACGGACAGGTCACCGACGACAGCATCATGATGTCGCCCGACTTCGCCGACGCCGCCATCTCGCGCGCCACACGTTCGCCGCCGTTGTTCTCGATCAATGCCACGCCGGTCCACGCGGCCGCCGCCAACAAGGCGAGCGGTGCGAGTCGGCGTGCGGCGAATCTCATTGCAGCGACAGGTTCAGGCGCCCGACGAGATCGCCGCCGTCACGACGATCTCGATCTTCCATTCAGGCCTGGCAAGCCGGGCCTGCACCGTCGCACGCGGTGGTGCGTCACCGGGCGCGACCCAGTCGTCCCACACCTCGTTCATGCCGTCGTAGTCGGCGAGGTCGGCCAGGAAGATCTGTGCCATCAGGATGTGCGCGTTGTCCGTACCCGCTTCGGTGAGCAGCTGGTCGACCATCGCAAGCACCTGTCGCGTCTGGCCCTGGATGTCTTGCGTGGCATCGTCGGGCACCTGGCCCGCGAGGTACACCGTGTTGTTGAAGATGGCCATCTCCGACAGCCGGTCCCCCACGTGGAAACGCCGCAATCCCTGGATCATCGTTTGGCTCCGTGGCCGTGGCCATGGTGGCCGTGGTGGCCGTGTTGTTGCCCGTGCCCCTGGCCGTGCTTGGCATCGGCATGCACGGGCGGTGCCGCGGCCTTCTGGCCGATTCTGCTCTCCGTGCCCTTGAGCAGCTTCTGGATGTTGGCGCTGTGGCGCCAGATCAGCAGCAGGCCCATGATGGTCACGCTCACCGCGACCGGCCCGCCACCCCAGATCAGCAGCTGGTAGAACGGCGCGAACACCGCGGCCACGATGGACGCGAGCGACGAGTAGCGAAAGAAGAAGGCGATGATGAGCCAGGTGCCGAGCGTCGCCGCGCCCAGCCAGGGCTCGATCCCCAGCAGCACGCCCGCAGCCGTCGCCACGCCCTTGCCGCCCTGGAAGCGGAAGAACACCGGCCACAGGTGGCCCAGAAAGGCGGCGAGCCCCACCAGCGCGATGGCGCCCTCGCCCAGCCCCCAGCGCGGGCCGTACAAGCGCACCAGCAGCACCGGCACGAAACCCTTGAGCGCGTCAAAGACGAGCGTGAGGATCGCTGCCTTCTTGTTGCCCGAGCGCAGCACGTTGGTGGCGCCGGGGTTGCCCGAGCCATAGGTGCGCGGATCGTTCAGGCCCATCACGCGGCTGACGATGACCGCGAAGGACAAGGACCCGATCAGGTAGGCGGCGATCGTGGCCGCGGCGGCGTAGGCAGTCTCCATCTTTGTCGTGGCAGCAGGTGGTGCCGGCGATTGTGCACCCGTTGCCGCACGCCTTTTCGCGGCCGCGGCGTGCGATCCGCGAATCATTCGGAGGGTGCTTGCCCCGTCCAAGCAGCGGGGAGGCACCCTACTGCTGGCTAACCCCCATGCGCTACGGGGCAAGCAGCGTGACACTGTTCCTTGGATGAGGCAAAAACTCGCCTCATGTGCAGTACAGGGATGTCATGAAAAAGCCAACGGTCATTCTGGTGCAGCGCTCGCGCCGCCCAAGGCGCTGGGCAGGGGTGGCGATGTTCGCGGCACTGCTGGCGGGCGTGCTGTGGATGGAACACCGGCAGATCGCGCCGGAGCCGCGCAGCATCAACGTGAGCCCCGCGCCGCAGGACAGTTTCGAGTCCGTGCTCCGCCGCAACACGGCGGACGAAGATCACAGCGCGCAGCTGACCGACTTCGCCTTCAAGAGCTCCGACAGCACCGAAGGCGCGACACCCACCAGGTAACCCCGCCGCCCTCCGTTGATGCAGATCGACGGCAGCGCGAGCACCGTCTCCTCGACGTAGACGGGCATCTCCTTCTTCGTGCCGAAGGGCGAGGTGCCACCCACCATGTAGCCGCTGTGGCGCTGGGCCACGTCGGGCTTGCAGGGCTCGACCGACTTGGCGCCGATCTGCCGCGCAAGGTTCTTGGTGCTCACCTGCTTGTCGCCATGCATAAGCACGATGAGCGGCTGCGCGCGCTCGTCCTGCATCACGAGCGTCTTGATGACCTGGTGCTCCGGCACGCCGAGCTGGCGCGACGATTCCTCTGTGCCGCCATGCTCGACGTACTCGTACACGTGCTCGGTGAAGCTCACGCCGTGCCGCCGCAGGAACTGCGTGGCCGGCGTCTCGCTGACGTGGGTCTGCTTCTTCGCCATGCGCCCTGTCACTGCGCCGGGTCGCGCAGCCTCCAGCGGATGGCGTCGATCTTCGCGAGCAGCTCGGGCGAGAGCTGCGTGCCGAAGGCGTCGATGTTCTCGTCAAGCTGCGCCTTGGTCGTCACGCCGATGATGGTGCTCGCCACGCGCCAGCTGGTGTAGCAAAAGGCCAGCGCCATCTGCGCGGGCGTGAGGCCGTTGGCGCGCGCCAGCGCGTTGTACTCACGCGCCGCTGCCAGCGCATCGGGCCGCGCCCAGCGCTGCTTCTTCATCGAGTCGAACATCGCCATGCGGCCGATGGGCTCGGGCGTGTCGAGGCCGATACCGTCGTATTTGCCGCTCAACGCGCCGAAGGCCAGCGGCGAGTAGGCCAGCAGCCCCACCCCATGGCGGTACATGGTTTCGTCGAGCCCGTTGTCGACCACGCGGTTGGTCAGCGCATACGGGTTTTGCACCGATGCGATGCGCGGCAGCCCCATCTGCTCGGCGATGTGCACGAACTCGCTCACGCCGTGTGCCGTCTCGTTCGACAGCCCGACATGCCGCACCTTGCCGGCTTTCACGAGCTCGCCCATCGCCGACAGCTGCTCCTCGATGCTGCTGTACTCGCGGTCCTGCTTCGGGTCAAAGTAAATGCCGCCGAACATCGGCACGTTGCGATTGGGCCAATGGATCTGGTAGAGGTCGATGCGGTCGGTGCGCAGCCGCCCGAGGCTGTCATCGCAGGCCTTGAGAATGTCAGCGCGCGTGAGGTTGGCGCTGCCGTTCCTGATCCAGTCCATGTTGCGCGATGGTCCGGCCACCTTGGTGGCGAGCACCACGCGGTCACGCATGCCGGGGCGGCCTGCGAACCAGCTGCCGATGATGCGTTCAGTCGCGCCGTAGGTCTCGCGCCGCGCGGGCACCGAGTACATCTCAGCCGTGTCGATGAAGTTGATGCCGCGCGAGACTGCATGGTCCAGCAGCGCGTGCGCCGAAGCCTCGTCCACCTGTTGTCCGAAGGTCATGGTGCCCAGGCAGATGGGCGTGACGCGCAGCTCGCTGCGTCCGAGAAAAAGGGTTTGCATGCGGCCGAGTTTGCCTCAGCCGGCCCGACCCGCGCAGGCTTGGGGCCGAAGCCGGATGCGATGCGCGGAATCAGCAGAGGGGCAGGCTTGCCCGGTCCCGGGAGTCGTCCATGTCCTTGAGCAGATCGTCCAGCGCCGTCTCGCGCAAGAGCATCACGTAGCCCTTGTCCACTGCCCAGTACATGGCGCCGGCCATGGAGGCATCAGCAGCCACCGCGGCGCCGGTGCGGCAGAACTTCGGCGAGGCGCCGATCTCCATCCTGGTCTTCGCCTTCGGCGCGCTGGCCTTCTCCGCCTCGGCCTTGCGTGCGATCAGGCCCTCGCGCATGGCGCGCACGCGGCGGGCTTCGTCGGCATCGAACTTCAGCACCACCCAGCGCCCCTGCGCCGGGCTCACCTCCGGCAGCCCTGCGAGGTCGGCCTTGTCGCGCGACTCGTGCATCAGGAAGTGCTCCGCCACCGTCGACTCGCCCTCGCGCGTGACCTTGGCATCGACCACCAGGCCGTCCGGCTTGAGCGCGACGCCCATCGGGAGCCGCACCGCCACGCGCAACACCGTGGGGTCGAAGGTCTCGAAGCTGAACTGCTTGAGCGCCCACAACGAGCCCAGCGGAATGCGCGTGCAGCCGGCGGCCAGAACGAGCAGCAGGACGGCCGCAGCACGCAGCAGACGGGCCTTGACGGCAAATCGCATTTTCTTCCTTTACGGTGAGTTTTTATTGTTTTACATTAAACACTGAATCCACTGCGAGATGCAAGCCATGCTCAAGACCGCCTCTTCCAAGGCCGCTCTGCCCCTGCCCCTGCCCACGCCCATGGACCGTGTGCGCCGCATCGCCTCGCTCATGCGCGGCATGGTGCTCGTGGGCGGCACCATCTTCTCCATCGGGACACTTGCGATGTGGGCCACGCCGGAGTCGGTGCGCTTGGGCGTGACGCAGCAGATGGGCATCGAACCTGGCAGCGTCACCATCACGCCAGCGGTTCAGTTCTGTGGCGCGCTGATCTCGCTGGTGCCGCTGGCGCTGAACATCGTCGGCATGCTGCAGGTGTGGTTCCTCTTCGGCGAATACGCGCAGGGCCGCATCTTCACGGCCATCGCATCCAAGCGGCTGCGCCGGCTCGCGTGGTCACTCATCGGCGCAGCGGCGGCGCAGATCATCGCTCGCACGCTGCACGGCCTGGTGCTCACCATGAACAACCCGCCGGGCAAGAAGATGCTGATCCTCAACGTCTCGTCCAACGACTACAGCTTCCTCATCTTCGGCGTGCTGCTGCTGGGCATCGCGTGGGTGATGGTGGAAGCGACGCGGCTCGCGCAAGAGAACGCCGAGTTCATCTGAACGAACGGACGATCACCATGCCCATCGTCGTCAACCTCGACGTGATGCTCGCCAAGCGCAAGATGCGCTCGCGCGAACTGTCCGAGCACATCGGCATCACCGAACAGAACATCTCGCTGCTCAAGTCGGGCAAGGTGCGCGGCGTGCGCTTCGACACGCTCTCACGCATCTGCGCCGCGCTGCAATGCCAGCCGGGCGACCTGCTCGAATATCGGCCCGGCCCGCACGACGATCTCCCGGAGGAAGGGGCGTGAGCTCACGTGCTGCCTGGTTCATCCTGGCAGCCGCCTTGGCGTGCGGCTTCGCGCAGATCAACTGGGATCACATGCTCGCCGAAGGCACTCGCCACAAGGCGAGGCAATCAGGCCAGCCACCTGGCGCCGATGCCAGGCCCGGTGCCGGGCCCGAACCAAAGCTGCACAACGAGGACGATGAAGAACACCATCGCCTGCGCAAGGCCGAGTGAGCCGGCCTTTGAGCTCAGGGCTGCAGATGGCGCTGGATCAACTCGGTGATCGCGCGCGACTCGAAGCGCTCGGCCAGCAGGAGCAGGCGATCCGCGAAGGGCTTGTACTGCTCGCCCAGCGTGCACAGCTGGTTGGCCGCCTCGCGCACGCCGCGCATTTCGCCACGTTGCGCCAACCGCGCCAGGGCCTGCAGCGAGGCTTGCGGCGGCGGCACCAGCGGTACGGCGCTGTCGGGAAATGGCGCGGGCTGCTCGAAGGTCCAGCTCAGCCCGAGCAGCTCGCCGATGCGTTTGAGCAGCGAGCGCACGTCGAGCGGCTTGGGCAGGAAGGCGTTGGCGCCTGCGGCCACGTAGCGGTCGATGTCGGCACCCGACACAGTGGCTGACACCAGCAGCACCGGCACGGCCTCGAGGCCCGGCGTACGCCGCATCTGCTGCGTCGCCTGCAGTCCGTCCAGGCGCGGCATCACGATGTCGGCGATCACCAGGTCGGGACGCACTGCACGCGCGAAGGCGAGCATCTCTTCGCCGTCGCCGGCCTCCTCGAGCACGAAGCCCAGCGGTTCGAGCAGCTCGATGAGCAGGGCGCGATTGGCCGGCACGTCATCGGCCACGAGCACCCGGCGCCGCCCGCCTTCGTAGCCCGTGACTTCAGCTCGCGCCACGCTGCTCGCGAGCTGGGCCTCGACCACCGGAAACTGCAGCTCGAACCAGAAGCAGCTGCCCTGCCCCGCCTGGCTCTCCACGCGAATCTCGCCGCCCATCGCGCGCACGAGCTGCCGGCTGATGGCGAGGCCGAGCCCCGTGCCCGCGGCCCGGCTCGCCACATGGCCCACCTGCTCGAAGGGCAGGAAGATCTTCTCCAGGTGCTCGTGCTCGATGCCCATGCCGGTGTCCTCGACCTCGAAGCGCAGCGTGGCTTCGGCGCCGCCGCGCGCCTGAACGACCCGCAGCCGCACTTCGCCGTGGTCGGTGAACTTCACCGCATTGCTCAGCAGGTTCAGCAGCACCTGGCGCAGCCGGCGCTCGTCGGCCTGCACCGCTGCCGGAAGTTCGGCGGCCATGTCGCAGCGGAAGTGCAGGTTCTTCTGATCGGCCTTGACCCGGATGATGTCGGCGATGACGCGGATGAATTCGTGCAGCGGCACCGGCGCGGCCGCCAGGTCCATGCGGCCCGCCTCGATCTTGGCCAGGTCGAGGATGTCGTTGATGAGCGCGAGCAGCTGCGCGCCGCTGTGCTGGATCGTCTCGAGGCCGTGACGCTGGCGCGGCGTGAGGCTCGCGTCAATCTGCAGGATCTGCGCAAAGCCCAGCACCGCATTCAATGGCGTGCGCAGCTCGTGGCTCATGCTGGCCAGGAAGGTGCTCTTGGCCTGGTTGGCAACCTCGGCCTCTTCCTTGGCCTGCGTCAGTTCGGCGGTGCGTTCCTTGACCAGCTCCTCGAGATGGTCCTGGTGCATCTTCAGCTCGGCCTCCACGCGCTTGCGCTCGCTGATGTCGCTCGCAAAGGTCTCGATGAATTGCGCCCGGCCCGACGCGTCGCGCACGAGCCGCGTGCTCACCGACACCCACAGCGTGCCGCCGTCCTTGCGGCGCAGCTCGACCTCCTGCCCCTCGACGGAGCCATGTTCCAGCAGCATCGACATGATGGCGTCGCGATCCTGCGGGTTCACCCAGAGCTGCCGCCGCACGTCGGTCATGGTGTCGAGCAGCTCGTCCACCCACTCGTAGCCCAGCATGTGGGCGAAGGCCGGGTTGGCGGTCAGCATCTGCCCCTTGAGCGACACGCGGGTGATGCCTTCGATCGCGTCCTCGACCGTGCTCTGGTATTCCTCCTCGCTGCGGCGCAGCTCGTCCTCCGTCCGCTTGCGCTCAGAGATGTCGGTGGAGACCCCGCAGACGGCGAAGGGCACGCCGTTCGCATCGAGCAAGGGGAACTTGCTCGTGAGCAGCGAGTACGTGTCCTCGTCAAGCGGAGCGGCTTCTTCTTCCTCGACAGGCGCGCGTGTGGTGAGCACCTCCTTGTCGAGGTCGCGCAGGCGCGCCGCGTGATCGCCGGGGTAGATCGCGCTGTCGTCCTTGCCCAGGATGTCGGCGGCCGTGACGCGATGCAGCTCTTCGAAGCGCCGATTGACGAGGATGTAGCGCCCCTGCAGGTCCTTGACGTGAACCGCAACGGGCGACTGGTCGATGATGGACTGAAGCAAGCGAGCGGTGGCCGATCCGCTGGGCGAGTCCGCGCGACCAGGAATCGGCGTCATCGACTTCACGCGCCCCGCGCGCGCGCCTCCTCCTGAAGCCTCAGCACCCGGCGCTGCACCTTGCCGGTGGTCGTCATCGGCAGCGACTCGATGAACTCGATCTCCTTGGGGTATTCGTAAGGCGCGAGCTTGCCTTTCACGTGGGCCTGCAGTTGCGCGATGAGCTGGGCATTCGCGTCGAAGCCCGCGGCGAGCACCACGTAGGCCTTGACGACGGCGCCACGTTCGGCGTCGGGCTTGGGCACGACCGCCGCGTTCGCCACCGCCGGGTGCTTGACGAGACAGTTCTCGATCTCGCTCGGGCCGATGCGGTAGCCCGCCGCCTTGAAGACGTCGTCGCTTCGGCCCTGGTACCAGAGGTACCCGTCTTCATCCATCGTCGCAGTGTCGCCGGTTCGGCACCAGGAGTCGTCGGGGTCGCCGGTGAACTTGCGGCGAGTGGCGTCTTCGTTCTTCCAGTAGCCGAGGAAGAAGACCGGGTCCGGGTCGCCATGCACGTCGAGCCGGTGCACGGCCACGTCGCCCGGGGTGCCCCGCGGACACTCGCGGCCGTCGATGTCGATGACGGCGATGCGGTGCCCCGGGTAGGGCCGGCCCATGCTCCCCGGCTTGGCCGGCCAGCCGGGCAACTCGCGGCGGTCGGCCATCACCACGCGCGAGCAGTTGCCCACGACGTAGTTCATCTCGGTCTGGCCGAACATCTCGTTCACGGTGATGCCCAGCTGCTTCTCGCAGTAGCCGAAGACCGCATCGCCCACCGCCTCGCCCGCGCTCATGATCGCGCGCAGCGACAGCTCGTAGCGTTTTCGCGGTTCGGGCACGGCTTTCATCATCGCCTTGAGCGCCGTGGGGAAGAGGAAGGTATGCGTGACCCGATGGCGTTGAATCAATTCGAACGCCTTCTCGGGCGCGAAGCGCCCTTGGTAGGCGACGATGGTTCGGCCGAAGTAGAGCGTGGGCAGCAAGGCATCCATCAGCCCGCCCGTCCAGGCCCAATCGGCCGGCGACCAGAACACCGCGTCGTCCTGCGGGAACCAGTTCTGGCTGCACACGAAGCCCGTGAGGTTGCCGATGAGCGCACGGTGCGGAATCACCGCGCCCTTGGGCGGGCCGGTGGTGCCGCTGGTGTAGATGAGAACGGCCGCGTCGTCGGCCTTGGTGGCGCGGCGCGTGAACTGCGATGAGGCCTCGGCCAGCGCGGCGATCCAGTCGATGTCGCCTCGTCCGCTCGCGCCGCCAACGGCCAGCACCGTGCGCAAACCGGGGCATGCGGCGCGCGACGCAAGCAGGTTGTCGGCAGCGCTCTCGTCGACGATCGCGACCTTTGCTTCACTGTCGTTGAGCCGGTACTCGAGCGCGTCGGGCCCGAAGAGCATGGACAGCGGCACGGCGACAGCGCCCAGCTGGTGGACCGCCATCTGCGCGACCGCGGTCTCGAAACGCTGAGGCATCACGATGGCGACTCGGTCGCCGCGCTGCACACCCAACCTCACCAGCGCATTCGACAGGCGATTGGCGTCAGTCTGCAGTTCGGCATAGCTGTGGCTGACGGCGGCACCGTTCTCATGCTCGTAACGGATGGCGATGGCATCGGGCGTCTCGCGCGCCCACCGCCCACAGCAAGCCTCGGCAATGTTGAATTCGGGCGGAACACGCCAGCGGAAGGCGGCGTGGAGTTTGGCGTGGAGGTCCGTCATGACAGGCAGCTTACGGCGCGGAGCTGACCATCCGACCCCGGTTTGACCCGCAGATCGCTCGGTGAAAGACCTACTTCGGCTCCCAGGCCAGGTCGTAGAAATACACCACGAGCTTGTCTTGTGGCACGAAGTTCTTCGCCTCGTATTCGATGGCGCGCTCATCCACCCGCCGCGGCTTGGACGCGAAGCACACTGACACGATCTGCTGCGGCGTCTTCTTCTCGATGCGCAGCACGAAGCGCTGAATCGGCCCTTTCCAGTTGCGGCCAGTGCCGAGCACGTACTCGACGTCGCGCAGCGTGAGCCAGAAGCTGCCACGCGCCGCGTCGTCGACGATGCTGTCATGCAGCATGACCCCGTTCTCATCCGCGAGACGCCGACGCTGCGCATCGACCTGCCGTGCGGTGGACGCGTCCACGCAGCCTTCCTTCGTGTCGCGATTGCCGAAGTTCGCCCACGGGTGCCCGGCGAGAAGCGGCTCGCCGCCCGACTGCACCTGGTAGCTCGCACCGACCAGCGGCGTGTAGCTGTGCTCCACCCGCACCTCCTTGTGCGCCGGGAACACCATCGTCCAGTAGGCCGTCTCCTGCGCTTCCCACTTGGGCCAGCCCTGCGGCGTGATGAGTTCGCGGCGCAGCAGCGTGGGCTTCAACTCCCCCCAGCAGGCGTTGCCCACCTTGTCTGCCTGGCACTGCAGGCGGTTCACGATGTCGGCGCTTCCCAGGCCTGCCGACAAGAGTTCGCCGGAAATGTCGCGCCCGCCCATCCAGCCCTTGACGTCGATCTGGGCGGGTTTCTCCACGCCGTCCACCAGGGTCCTGAAGCCGCGCAACGGCCCGACGTTGGCATCCCACTGCGCCATGCCCGGGTTCCAGCCGAAAGCGGGCATGGGGAAGGCGACCACCGTGTCGATGTCGGCATCGGAGGCGTTGTAGAAGCGGTAGCGAACGGTGATGCGGTCCACGCCGATGGTGAGGATCTCCTCACGCATCTCGATGCTTTCGGACTTCTCGAGCTCGAGCCCGCTGCTGCCGATGCGGCCGGTGGAATCGTTGGCGGCGCTGGGCGGGGGAGCCGCGAGGGCGACGGCTGCCAGCAGCATCCCCACAACGGCACTGCACCGGCGACGCGAAAGAAAGACCTTCATGGGCCGGCAGCATAGGGTCGCGCCGGGCATCGCCCTGCGAGCGGCCATGAACTTGGCCGCCTGGGTCGCGAAATCAGCCCGCCATGCGTGGCGCGCAGCCGACACGAGGCCGCCGGACGGGCAGCTCAGTCCTTGGTGGCAGGCTTCTGCGCAAACGCGGCCAGCGCATCGCCGGACACGCGGCACAAGCGCCAATCCGGCATCCGCTTGGCGCCGAACTTCTCGTAGAAGCGGATGGCGCCTTCGTTCCAGTCGAGAACGCACCACTCGAACCGGCCGTAGTTGCGCTCGGCGGCCAGCTTGGCCAGGCGGGTGAGCATGGCTTCGCCGATGCCCTTGCCGCGGTGCGGGGGCTTGACGAACAGGTCTTCGAGGTAGAGCCCCGGCTGGGCGAGGAAAGTGGAGAAATTGGTGAAGTACAGCGCGAAAGCCACGACCGTGCTCTCGCCCTCGCCCACGGCGTCGGCGGGCACTTCGGCCACCATGGCCTCGGCCACGGGCTTTTCGCCGAACAGGTGCGGGCGCAGCTTCTCGGGCGTGAGCTGCAGCAGGTGGGTCAGGCTTTCGAATTCGGCGAGGTCGCGGATCAGGCCGACGATGGGCGCCACGTCGCGCAACTCGGCGGGGCGTATGGTGAATGAACTCATCCCGGCATTCTCGGCCACTTCGGGCACGGCACACCCCCCAATCTTGAAGGGGTTTCGTTGTGAATTCGGCGCGGGTTTCGGCCCAGTGCTGTGCGAAGGCCGCGCTGTCACGCGGCCGACAGCGAAATCCGCCGGCCGCTCCTATAGTCCAGCCATGACGTCTGGCCCCTACCTCGTGCGGCGCGAAGCACGAAGCCGCTTTCTCTCGGTGCGCGGTTTGCGCTATCACCTGCTCGAATGGGGCAATGCGTCGCTCGTCACACCTGAGCGGCCCACGCTCGTGATGCTGCACGGCTGGATGGACGTGGGCGCATCGTTCCAGTTCGTAGTGGACGAGTTGCCCAGCGACCGCCACGTGATCGCGCTCGACTGGCGCGGCTTCGGCCTGACCGACGCACCCGTGGCCGACTGCTACTGGTTCCCGGACTACATGGGCGACCTGGAGTCGGTGCTGGACCAACTGCTTCCCAACCAAACGATCGACCTGCTGGGCCACAGCATGGGCGGCAACGTGGTGATGGTCTACGCCGGCGTGCGGCCCGAGCGCATCCGCCGGCTCGTCAACCTCGAAGGCTTCGGCATGCCCGAGACCCGGCCGCACCAGGCGCCCAAGCGCTATGCCGCCTGGCTGGACGAGCTCAAGACGCCGCAGGAGCTGCGCACCTACGACAGCCTGCAGGCGGTGGCGCAGCGGCTGCAGAAGACGAATCCGCTCCTGAAGGCCCAGCGCGCGGAATGGCTGGCCGGTCATTGGTCGCGCCGCCGCAATGACGGGCAGTACGAGATCCTGGGCGACCCCGCCCACAAGCGCTCCAACCCGGTGCTCTACCAGAAGGCGGAGGCACTGGAGTGCTGGAAGCGCATCACAGCGCCGGTCATGTGGGTCGAGGGCGACCAGACGGACGTGAGCAAATGGTGGGGCAACCGCTACCCCCGCTCGGACTTCGAGGAGCGGCTTGGGGTCCTCGCGAACCTCGAACGCCACGTGCTCTCGCCGGCCGGCCACATGCTGCACCATGACCAGCCCGAGGAATTGGCCCGGCTGCTGGAGGGCTTCCTCGGGTGAGCGTGTCAAAATCGCGGGCTCAAAAATCGCAAGCCCCGCAGAAAGACACGCACCATGGACGTCGAACACATCAATGCCATCGGCAACCGCATTGCCGATCTCGCCCGCCGCACGCAAGACCTCCGGGGGTATCTTTGACTACGACCGCAAAGCTCTGCGGCTGAACGAAGTCAACGCGGCCTTAGAAAACCCCAACGTCTGGAACGAGCCCAAGCGCGCCCAGGAGCTGGGACGCGAGAAGCGCTCGCTGGACACCGTGGTCGAGACCATCGACCACCTCACCTCGAATCTCTCCGACAACGCCGAGCTGTACGAGATGTCGAAGGCCGAGCAGGACTTCGACGGGCTCCTGGCCATCGAGGCCGAGGCCGACAAGCTCGAAACCATCGTCAAGGACCTCGAGTTCCGCCGGATGTTCAACAACCCGGCCGACCCGAGCAATGCCTTCCTCGACATCCAGGCCGGCGCCGGCGGCACCGAAGCCTGCGACTGGGCCAGCATGCTGCTGCGCCAGTACCTCAAGTACTGCGAACGCAAGGGCTTCAAGGCCGAGGTGATGGAAGAGTCCGAGGGCGACGTGGCCGGCATCCGCAGCGCCACCATCAAGATCGAGGGCGACTATGCCTTCGGCCTGCTGCGCACGGAAACCGGCGTGCACCGCCTCGTGCGCAAGAGCCCGTTCGACTCGTCGGGCGGGCGGCACACCTCGTTCGCGAGCGTGTTCGTGTACCCGGAGGTGGACGACTCGATCGAGATCGAGATCAACCCCGCCGACGTGCGCACCGACACCTTCCGCGCTTCGGGCGCGGGCGGCCAGCACATCAACAAGACCGACTCTGCGGTGCGGCTCACGCACATCCCGACGGGCATCGTCGTGCAGTGCCAGAACGACCGCTCGCAGCACCGCAACCGTGACGAGGCATGGCAGATGCTTCGCTCGCGCCTGTACGAGCACGAGATGCGCAAGCAGATGGCCGAGCAGCAGAAGCTGGAAGACAGCAAGACCGACGTGGGCTGGGGCCACCAGATCCGCTCGTACGTGCTGGACCAGAGCCGCATCAAGGACCTGCGCACCAACGTGGAAATCTCGAACACGCAGAAGGTGCTGGATGGGGATCTCGACCAGTTCATCGAAGCCAGCTTGAAACAAGGCGTGTGATGGCCGTCTCGGCATTCTTGTTCGATCTCGACGGCACGCTGATCGACAGCATGCCGCACCACATCGAGGCCTGGAAGTTGTTCCATGAGCGGCGCGGCCTGCCGTACGACGAGGTGGGCTTCTTCATTGCCACGGCTGGGCGTGCGAACGCCGAGATCCTGCGCACGCTGGTGCCCGGCCATTCGGCGGACGACTATCTCGCCATGGCCGACGAGAAAGAGGCGCTGTACCGCGAGATCGCGATGCATGACCTCGAGCTCATCGCCGGCTTCGAGGCCGTTCGTGCAGCCGCTCGTGAACGCGGCCTCAAGCTCGCCATCTGCACGGCATCCACGCCCGAGAACATGGCGCTGGCCTTCGAGCGCTTCGGCCTCGATGCGCAGATGGACACCGTGGTGAGCCCAGCCGACGGCCTGCGCGCCAAGCCCGAGCCGGACATCTTCCTCGAAGCGGCCCGCCGCCTTGGCGTGAAGCCCGAGGAATGCATCGTCTTCGAGGACGCACCGCTGGGCATCGAAGGCGCGCAGCGCGGTGGCATGCAGGCGGTGGCGCTCACCACGTCCCTGCCCGATTCCGAGTTCCAGGCGTTCGACAACGTCCTGGCCATCGTCCCGGATTTCAACGCAATCGACGTCGACGCCTTGATGCGCGACGCTCACAAGAAGGAGACATCTGATGCGTGAAGGCACTGCACCCCTGGTCCGCCGCGAGGACTACACCGCGCCCGCGTTCTGGATCAAGTCCGTCGACTTGAGTTTCGACCTGGACCCGGCCAAGACGCTGGTCATCAACAAGATGCAGCTCGAGCGCAACCTGGACGTGCCCGCGCAGCCGCTGCGCCTGCATGGCGAAGACCTCAACCTCACGCGCGTGCTCGTGAACGGCGAATCGGTGTCCTTCCGCCATGAAGACGGCATGCTGGTGATCGACTCGCTGCAAGGCGTGCCCGCGGGCCCCTTCTCGCTGGAGATCCGCAACACCTGCGCGCCCGAGAAGAACACCCAGCTGTCGGGCCTGTACACCTCGGGCGGCGGTTTCTTCACGCAGTGCGAGGCCGAAGGCTTTCGCCGCATCACCTACTTCCTCGACCGGCCCGACGTGATGGCCGTCTACACCGTGACGCTGCGTGCCAACAAGCACCAGTACCCGGTACTCCTGTCAAACGGCAACCTGGTCGAGCAAGGCGATCTCGACAACGGCCGCCACTTCGCCAAGTGGCACGACCCCTTCCCGAAGCCCAGTTACCTCTTCGCGCTCGTCGCCGCCGACCTCGTCGCACGCGAGCAGTGGGTGACCACGCGCTCGGGCAAGAACCACCTGCTGCAGGTGTACGTGCGCCGCGGCGACCTGGACAAGACCGAGCATGCGATGAACTCGCTGATCGCGTCCGTCGTGTGGGACGAAGCGCGCTTCAAGCTGCCGCTGGACCTCGAGCGCTTCATGATCGTCGCCGTGGGCGACTTCAACATGGGCGCCATGGAGAACAAGGGCCTGAACATCTTCAACACGAAGTTCGTTCTCGCCAACCCGGCCACGGCCACCGACACCGATTACCTCGGCATCGAGAGCGTGGTGGGCCACGAGTACTTCCACAACTGGACGGGCAACCGCATCACCTGCCGCGACTGGTTCCAGCTGAGCCTGAAGGAAGGCCTGACCGTCTTCCGCGACCAGGAATTCAGCATGGACATGGCGGGCTCCGAATCAGCCCGCGCCGTCAAGCGCATCGACGACGTGCGCACGCTGCGCATGTCGCAGTTTCCGGAAGACGCGGGCCCGATGGCGCACCCGGTGCGACCGGACAGCTACGTCGAGATCAACAACTTCTACACCGCCACCGTCTACGACAAGGGCGCCGAAGTCGTGCGCATGATGCAGACGCTGGTGGGCCGCGAAGGCTTTGCGCGTGGCATGACGATGTACTTCGAGCGGCATGACGGCAGCGCCGTGACTTGCGACGACTTCGCGCAGTCGATCGCCGACGCGAACCCGCAAAGCGAGCTCGCGCGCCTGCTGCCACAGTTCAAGCGCTGGTACAGCCAGGCCGGCACGCCGCGGGTCACCGCGCGTGGCCGCTACGACGCGCCGTCGCGCACCTACACGCTGCTGCTGGAGCAAAGCTGCTCGCCCACCTCCGGCCAGTCCGAGAAGCAGCCTTTCGTCATCCCGATGGCGATGGGCTTGATCGGCCGCGACGGCCGCGCGCTGGCGCTGCAACTCGAGGACGAGGCCCAGCCCGCTTCCGGCCGCTTCCCGCAGGAGCGCGTGCTGGTGCTGTCGGAAGCCCGTGAGTTCTTCACCTTCGTCAACGTCGACGAAGAGCCCGTACCTTCGCTGCTGCGCGGCTTCTCCGCACCCGTGACGCTCGCCGACGGACTGTCGGATGCCGAACTGCTGCTCCTGTTGCAGCACGACACCGACCCGTTCAACCGCTGGGAAGCTGGGCAGCGCCTGGCCCTGGCGCGCCTCTTGTCCGCCGTGCGCGGCAACGGCGACTTGCAGCTGGACGCGCCCTTCATCGACGCGATGCGCAACGTGCTCACGCATCCGACGCTGGACGCCGCCTTCAAGGAGATGGTGCTCATCGCGCCGAGCGAGATCTACGTCGCCGAGCAGCTGGAGAGCGTCGATCCGCAGCGCGTGCATTCCGCGCGCGAAGCGATGCGCATGCAGATGGCGAAGGCGCTTCGCGACGAATGGGCCACCGCCTACGACGCCAACCAGGTGGTGGGCGGCTACTCACCCGACCCGGTGTCTGTGGGCAAGCGCGGCCTGGCCAACCTGGCCTTGAGCATGCTGTGCCTGGATGCCGTGGCGCGCGGCGACACGGTGTGGCCCGGCCGCGCCTACCAGCGCTTCAAGGACGCGGGCAACATGACCGATCGCCAGGGCGCACTGTGGGCCCTGCTCGGCTCGCATTCCGAACTGGCCGAGTCGGCACTGGCGCGCTTCTACGAACTCTTCAAGGGCGAGCCGCTGGTCATCGACAAGTGGTTCACGCTGCAGGCCACCGCGCCCGAGAGCAACGGCCGCGTGCTGCAGCGGGTGAAGTCGCTCATGAACCACCCGGACTTCACGCTCAAGAACCCGAACCGCGCGCGCAGCCTCATCGCCGCGCTGTGCATGAACAACCCCGCCGCCTTCCATCGCACCGACGCAGCGGGTTACGTGTTCTGGGCCGACCGCGTGCTGGAGCTCGACGGCATCAACCCGCAGCTCGCCGCGCGGCTGGCTCGCGTGATGGACCGTTGGAGCCGCCTGGCCGAGCCCTACCGCAGTGCCGCCCGCGAGGCCGTGAGCCGCGTGGCCGCCAAGCCCGATTTGTCCAGCGACGTGCGAGAGATCGTCACGCGCGCGCTGGCCGACGCCTGATTCATCGACTCTCCACAAGAAACTCCATGCCTCGTCACATCAGTCTCACGCAGTACCTCGTCGAGCAGCAGCGGCAGCACGGCCACATCCCGGCCGAGCTGCGCCTGTTGATCGAAGTGGTCGCCCGCGCCTGCAAGCGCATCAGCATCAGCGTCAACAAGGGCGCGCTCGGCGACGTGATGGGCAGCGCCGACAGCGAGAACGTGCAAGGCGAGATCCAGAAGAAGCTGGACATCATCGCCAACGAAGTGCTGATCGAAGCGAACGAATGGGGCGGGCATCTCGCGGCGATGGCGTCGGAGGAGATGGAAGGCATCTACGTCGTGCCCAACCGTTTCCCGCAAGGTGAATACCTGCTGCTGTTCGACCCGCTCGACGGCTCGAGCAACATCGACGTGAACGTGAGCATCGGCACCATCTTCTCGGTGCTGAAGAAGCCGGGCGGCCACGAAGGCGTGAGCGAGCGCGACTTCCTGCAGCCCGGCATCCAGCAGGAGGCCGCGGGCTACTGCATCTATGGCCCGCAGACCACGCTCGTGCTCACCGTGGGCGATGGCGTGGCGATGTTCACGCTCGACCGCGAGCAAGGCTCGTGGATGCTCACGCAAGAGGGCATGCGCATTCCCGAGGACACGAAGGAATTCGCGATCAACATGAGCAACATGCGCCACTGGGCGCCGCCGGTGACACGCTACGTCGAGGAGTGCCTGGCCGGCAAGTCGGGCGAGCGCGGCAAGGACTTCAACATGCGCTGGGTGGCCAGCATGGTGGCCGACGTGCACCGCATCCTCACGCGCGGCGGCATCTTCATGTACCCCTGGGACCAGCGCGAGCCCGAGAAGGCCGGCAAGCTGCGGCTGATGTACGAGGCGAATCCGATGAGCTTCATCGTGGAGCAGGCGGGCGGTGCGGCAACGAACGGCAAGCAGCGCATCCTCGACCTGACGCCCGGCAAGTTGCACGAGCGCGTCGCTGTATTCCTCGGTTCAAAGAATGAAGTGGATCGCGTCACCAGCTACCACCAAGAGACGGTCTAAAACCCTGGTTATAATCGCGGGCTACGCCGGTGTAGCTCAGTTGGTAGAGCAGCGCATTCGTAATGCGAAGGTCGGGAGTTCGACTCTCTTCACCGGCACCAAACCTGAAAGGGCCTGACGAAAGTCAGGCCCTTTTGCTTTGTGCCATCGGATGCGTCGAAGCGATTGTCGAAGGCCGGTCGGCCTGAACCGCCCAGGCGTGACGATCGGGAAGCAGGCTGCCGAGGTGGGAGGCGCCTGCGGCATAGCGGGTTTCCAGAAAAGCCTTGAGGCCCGGCGAATCACCGCGGTAGACGCGGCCATGCGGGTCAGCGGCGATTCCGAAGACCGGTGCGACGCTCGAGTGGTACGCCGGGTAGACGCCCAGCTGCCACGCATGATCGATGACCGCCGGCGTGCGAAAGCTTCCATCGCAGCCTTCGATGACGCACAGCTCGATGCCGCCGTGCTCTCCACGTTCCCGGCACAGGCGCACGAAGAATGCGTCGATCTGCGACACCGGCGTGTCGTCCTGCCAATGCGCAACTCCCACCGAGCAGACAGGGCCGATCACGGCGCCACGCAGGGTCGCGATGACGATCAACGAGCGTGGGTCGCCCACGGTGTAGACGCCGCGCACCTCGGCAGCGCCCGCCAACCGGGCATAGGCTACGCCACCTGGCTCAACGACGCTGGTGCTGTAGTCAAGCCCCGGATAGCGGTCCATCGGTGCAAGCTGCTCAAGGGGTCGCGGCACGGGCGAGCTCGCCAGGAAGGAAGACAGCTCCGTGCCCGGCCACGGGCATCCCTCGGCATCCCTCGGCATCACCGTCCATCCCCGTCACGTCGCCATGAGACCCGGTGAGCTCCCATGCCGGCGGTGGGACGGAGCCTGTCCACACCACCGCCTCGCGCAACCAGCGGTGTGAAGACGACAAGCGTTCCTTGAACGCCTGAAGCAGGCTCGTGAGGCCGTCCTTTGCTTTCGTACCGCAGACCATCGCAACTCCTTCGGTGATGGCCGACCCGTCGCGGTCGGCTTGCGTCCTCGGTCGAGTCAGCGCCTGGCCCTCCCATCCTCGGAAAGAATGGTCAGGTCGATGAACTTGGAGGCCGCATGCTTGTCCGGTCCGAGGTCGATGCGATAACCACCGAGATCGAGCTCATGCAGGGACTCGAAACCCGCCACGGCCAGCGCCGGTGTGGGCTTGGCTGACACGCGCCTGAGCCCCTCGGCGAAGGTCTGCGCGGCCACATAGCCTTCAATGCTGCTGTAGCTTGGCTCGAATCCCGCGCCCCATCGCGCTTTGCCGGCAGCGAGGTACTCGCCCGCCAGACGCGTCGTCGGCGCATAGGGGAATGGCATCACCTGGCTCACCACCACCCCACGCGCATCGCGTCCCAACTCCGTTGCCAGCGCCTGGCTGCCGACGATAGAGATCGTGTAGAAGACTCCACCATATCCCGCCTTGCGCGCGGCGCGGATGAAGGCCGCGCAAGAACGGTAGGTGCTGATCATCACGATCGCATCAGGTTTGGCCGCAAGCACCGAACGCACCGCCGCGTCCACCTCCACCGAATTGCGGTCCACCGAACCCAGGCCCGACGGCGCCTGGTACTGCAGCTTCAGCGCGCGCGCCACGCCCAGCAAGCCCGCCTTGCCGTCGCTGTCGTTCTGGTAGAAGACGCCAATGCGCTGGATGCCCACTGACGTGAGGTGCTTCACGATGGCTCGCGTTTCATCCACGTAGGACGCGCGCAAGTGGAAGGCATAGCGATTGAACGGAATGCGCAGTGCCTCGGAGCCGGTGAAGGGCGCGAAGAAAATCGTCTTCGCCGCGCTCGCCAACGGCAAGGCCGCAAGACTCGTGGCCGTGCCGACATAGCCGAACAAGGCGAACACGCCGCTCTCGATGAGCTGGCGCGTGTTCTGGATGCAGCGCTCGGGCTCGTAGCCGTCATCCAGGCTTCGCAACTCGATGGGCCGGCCGCCCACGCCACCTTGCGCATTGACCTTGTCGAAGTACAGCTGCGCCCCGAGCTTGAACTGCAGGCCCAGTTCACGGGCCGGGCCGCTGAGCGCGGCCGATTGGCCGAGCACGATGCTTTCCTTCTGTGCCCAGGAGGTCAGTGGCCAGCCGAAACTCGCGGCCACGGAGCCCCCGATCGCAGACATGACGCGACGCCTCTTCATGTGAAGTTCCTCTTTGCTTGGGTGAAAGTCGGCGCTGCCTGAGCGTCTTGCGAGCGCTACTTCGGCTTGTAGGATTTCTGCAAGACGAACTGCAGCCGCTGCGCCGCCGCCTCGGGCGCCAGCGTGCCGTTGATGACCCCGGCTCCGGCGGCCCAGAACTCGTCTTCAAGGTTCGGCGTGCCGCGCGACAACATGTGGGCGGCCGTTCGAATCGTGGATTCGCACTTGCCGCGCCACCCCACGAATTGGCGAGCGAGGGGATCGCTCAGTTCCACGCGGTTCTTGTTGAGGCTGAAGAAGCCGGGCAAGGCGTTCGAATACAGCGCGGCGAACTCTGAGGAAGCCACCCATTCAAGAAAGACCTTGGCCTGCGCAACATGCGCGGACTTGGCGTTCACGCCCAAGGCGATGTCCGGGTGATCCGAGATGTAGCACTTGCTCCCGGCCTTGGCGGTCGGAGGTGGAAAGACGCCGAGCTTGAAGTTCGCCTGCTTGGTGAAGTCCGCCAGCTCCCACGACCCGGCGGGATAGATCGCTCCGCGGCCCAGCGTAAAGAGGTTCTGGCTGTCGGGATAGGTTTGCGCCTCGAAGCCTTCGCCGAGGTAGGGCTTCCAGCGAGCGAGCAAGCGAAAAGGTTCTATCCATTCGGTGTCCGTGAGCCGGGCCTTGCCTGAGATCAACCCCTTGCGGCCGTCTTCGCCGTGGTAGTAGTTGGGGGCAATGTTCTGGTAGCCCATGGTCGCCGTTTCCCAGCGGTCCTTGGTGCCCATGACGAGCGGGATGTAGGCGCCATCAGCGCGAATGCGCTCGAGTGCGAGGAAGAAGTCATCCCAGGTGATCGGCACCTTGATGTTGAGCCGTTGGAAGGCATCAGCGTTGTAGATGAAGCCGTGGATGACCGAGGCCATGGGCACGCAAAACGTAGTCATGCCGTCGTCGGTAGACCAAGCAACCCGAGAGATGGATGTGAAGTTGCCGATCCCCGGGAGATCATTCAGAGGAAGAAGGCGGCCTTTTTGATAGAGCCGCAAGGAGTCATCGAAGGGACGACAGGTGATCAGGTCGCCGGCGGATGAACCCGCGAGCTTTGTATCGATCGCGGCGTTGTACTCGGCAGGCGGTGTCGGCGAAAAGACAACCTTGATGTCCGGGTGCTTTGCCTCGAATGCAGGAATGATGCGGTCTCGCCAGACCGGAAGATCGTCATAGCGCCAGCTTTCGAGCTTGAGCGTCACAGCCGCTCCCAACGCGAATTGCATGCCACATAAACCTGCAATGCCCAAGGCCGCTGCACGCCACGAAGCGATTGCTTTCATTGTTCACCTCCTGCTGTTCCGGGTAGGTCCGTAATCAAGTGTGAGCGTGGCGATGCATGCCTTGTGGTTGATCTTTGGCTGCATCTGATACGAATGTGGCGCGTGCAAGTCTCTTTCAAAGACGCCGTGAAACGCATCACAATTCGACACTGCGTCCTACGCTTGCGTTGCATCAACCAACAGATAGGGAACTTACGAATTGTTGGATGCAGCCATTCTTTTTACTTTGACGACCGTCGATACATCCTCCTGGCGCCAGTCCAATACGCAACATGAATCCGCTGCTCGAAAGTCTTCTCGTCCCGGAAGGCGCGTCCTGGACCTACTTCTATCGACGCCTGGACGAGTGCATTCCGTTCAATTGGCACTACCACCTCGAGTTCGAACTCACACTCACGCTGAACAGCCGTGGTCAGCGATATGTGGGCGACAGCATCGATGCCTATGACGATGGCGATCTCGTGCTTCTCGGCTCGAACCTGCCGCACACCTGGATGTCGCAGAGCAAGGTCGACGAGGCCGAGCCACACGTCGCGCATGTGTTCTGGATCCGCCCGGATTGGATCCACTCGCTGATCGAGACGCTGGTGGAATTGCGGCCGCTGAAGGCCATGCTCCAAAGCTCCAACCGAGGCCTTGTGTATTCGGCCGAGACGGCCAGGGCCGTCCGTGAGCGGCTGGAGCGCATGCCCCTACTGACCCCGGCAGGCAGGCTCGTTCATTTCATCGACGTGCTGACCATCCTCGCGGACGATCAAAACCACCGGCTGCTGTGCGCGCCAAGACCGGAGCACGATGCCATCCGCGTGACGGATCGACCGCGCATCGATCGCACGCTGGAGTTCATCCACAAGCACTACGAGACAGACATCTCCATCAACGACCTCGCCGAATTGGCTGCGCTCAGCATCTCCGGATTGCATCGCCTGTTCAAGCGACATACCCGGTTGACCGTCGGCGAATACATCGCGCAGCTCCGCATCGGCAAGGCCTGCTCGCTGCTCGTGTCCACAGAGAAGCCGATCTCCTGCATCGCAGACGAAGTGGGCTACACCAATCTGTCCCACTTCAATCGGCAGTTTCTTGCAATCAAGCAGATGACGCCACGCGAGTTCCGCAAGTCGTACTTGCGCGAGACACCCCAGTTTGGCCGCAACGCCGCTGCCGAACGCAGCACGTCGCCTCGCCCAAGCCCGGTGCAGGGCGCGCTGGAAACGACCGCCTTCGAGTGATCAGGCCGACGCCTCCTCGGCGCCCTCCTCTTCAGTCTCGTCGGTCTTGAAGGTGGCCACTGCGTTGGCCAGGTAGAGCGCCTGCTGCTTCAAGCTCTCGGACGCCGCAGCCGACTCTTCCACCAGCGCGGCGTTCTGCTGCGTGGTCTCATCCAGCTGGGCCATCGCCTCGCGCACGACGGCGATGCCTGACGCCTGCTCGCGACTCGTTGAATTGATCTCATGCACCAGCGCGTTCACCCGAGCCGCCTCGGCAACGATCTCATCCATCGCGCGGCCTGCGTCCGAGACTCGTCGGCTGCCCGAGGTCACTGTCCCGAGGCTCTGCTCGATCAGCTCCTTGATTTCCTTGGCTGCTTGAGCGCTGCGTTGGGCGAGACTGCGCACTTCGCCGGCCACCACACCGAAACCCCGCCCGGCGTCACCGGCACGCGCCGCTTCAACAGCCGCGTTGAGCGCCAGGATGTTGGTCTGGAACGAGATCGCGTTGATGATGCCGGTCACTTCACCGATCTTCTTGCTCGAGGCCGTGATGCAAGA
Organism: uncultured Comamonadaceae bacterium; assembly: GCA_966211955.1. Classification (GTDB taxonomy): domain Bacteria; phylum Pseudomonadota; class Gammaproteobacteria; order Burkholderiales; family Burkholderiaceae_C; genus Albitalea. The sequence goes on from CBIHOF010000007.1 coordinate 180,335, forward strand.
CATCGTCTCGACCACGTCGCCCATCACGCCGCGGCCGCGCTCTGCAAGCATGCTCGCCTGCCCTGCAAGCCTGGCCGCGTGGTCCGCCGAAGCTGCGTTGGCATGCACCGATGCGTCAAGCTGGATCATCGAGCCGACGATCTCTTGCAAGCGTGCGGCCTGCATCTCCGTGCGCTGGGACAAGTCGAGGTTGCTGCCTGCGATCTGACGTGAGCTCACGGCGATCACGTCGCTGCCCTGCCGCACATTGCCCACGAGCTGTGTCAGGCCGTCATTCATCAGATACAGGGCCTGGAGGAGCTGCGCCGCTTCGTCGCTTCCGCGCGACTCGACCCTGGCAGTGAGGTCGCCGTTGGCCACGGCCTTGGCAACCCGCAATGCCTGCTTGATCGGCCGCGTGATGCCCCGAGTGATCACGATCGCGAAGACGGCCCCAAGGAGGATCGTGCAGAGGAGCACGGCGACGATCCAGCGGCGGGCTGAGACGAAGGTCTCATCGCTGCGGCCACTGGCTGCCTGGCCGCCCTCGATGTTGTAGTCAACCAGGCGCTTGAGCGCGGCGGCGGCGCGGTCGTATTTCTGCTGTGAGTTGTAGCGAAACAGCTGCTTCGCGTCTTCAGTCTGCCCTGCGCTCGACAGACGCATGACACGTGCATGCTCGTCAAGGTATCTGCGGCGTTCGCGCTTGAACTCGTCCCACAGGGTCTTTTCTTCCGGCGATGCGACCAACCGGATGTATTGCATCTGCGCGAGGTCCATTCGGGCAGCCACTGCTGCGAGTTCCTTCGCGTACTTGCTGCGCTCCTCGGCCTCGGTCGAGAGGATGTGCTGCGCTTCGGCGATGCGGAAATCGGAGGAGTCGGTGTTGAGCTGCGCGGTAAGCCTTGCACCTGCCATCCACTTGTCCGTGATGTCGACCGAGCGTTGCTTGACCGATTGAAGCTGAACGATGGAGAAGGCGCCAAGCGCGATCGTGAACATCAAGATGGCAGCGAACGCAAAGGCGAGTCGCGAACCGATCTTGAAGATGCCGAGCCTCTGCTTGGCGGCCCGCAGGCGAGTTGCCAGTGAGAACGGCGTGGGCAGCAGGCGATTGAAGAACCTCATGATGCAAACCCTTCCAGAAACTCAGTCGCTGGGCGGACCCACGCACGTGGGCCGCTGATGGGGCGAGGCTGCAGACGCAGCCTCGCCACCTCACGCTCAGAAGCCGTGTTCGATGCCGAACTCCGTCGTCCGAGTCGCGCTCTGGCCCTGGCCCTTGGCCTGACTCAGGTGCGCAAAGAGGTTGGTGCGCTTGCTCATCGCGTACTGGTAGCCCAGGCCCATCTTCGTGAGGCCTTCCTGCGCCACCGTGCTGGTGTCGTAGTCGTTCAGGTGCGAGTAGTGGCCCTTGAGCAGACCATTGGCACCCAGCGGCGCGGTGAAGCCCAGCGACCAACCCTTGTAGGTCACGTTGTTCACCTTGGACGAGGTGTACGAACCCATCGGACGGATCACACCGAAGTCATACGCACCCACGAGGATCGTGGTGCTGTTCTGCGTCGGGTCGTTGAAGAAGCCGTGACTCTGGTCGAAGGCCACACCCAGCCACAGCGGGCCGTTGTCGTAGGTCAGGCTGCCACCAAAATCCTTGCTCTTCACGTTCTCGCCCGCGGAACCCGCCAGGCTCAGCGTGAAGCCGTTGAGCTTCGGAGAGACGTAGCCGACCGTGTTGTTCGTGCGGATGAACGAGGTGCTGGTGTAGTTGGCTTGCTGGATCTGCCAACCCACTTGGGCCGCACTGCCGTCCCAGTACCACGGGTCGGCGAAGAGTGCCATCAGTTGCGAAGGTGTGAGGGAGCGGCCGGCATAGATTTCGCCGAAGCTGCCGCCGAACGTGACCACCGAGCGGCGGCTCCAGAACGGACCGCCCGAGTCGGACCAGGAGGAACCCGTGTCCACGCCAACGAAGCTCGCTAGTTCGAACCCGGCGTGCAGTCCGCCGCCCAGGTCTTCCTTGCCCGAGATGATGAGTGCCGAGGACAGGTCGTTGACACCCCAGTGATTGGCTGTCTGGCCGTCGATCGGCGTTGTTCCACCATTGCCATTGGCAACGGCAACCTTGAGGTTGCCCGAGATGTTGACTGACGATTGGGCTGCGGCTGCTGCAGCGATCGCGGTGAGGCCGACAAAGAGAATTGACCGCTTCATGGTTGGTCCTTTATGAGTAGTTAAACAACGATGTGGAAACAACGGCGTGCCCGACGAAATCCCGACATTCGGGCGTGAACGAGCCCAGCCCAGACATCAGCGATGTTTTGGGAGAGCGAGAGGGAAACGGAAAGAGTGAGGGGCGCTGGCGAGTGCCAGGTCTCGGGCTACGGCGGTCCGCGGTTTTGCAGTGGGGGCTTGGTCACGGTGTCATGTCTCCTGCTTGGTTCCCTGACCGGTCTGTGCCGGCTGCGTGTTCGTGTTCAGGCGCTTGTCGGTGCACGCGCCTTCAGAGCGTGGCGGTCACCTTGTTCAGGTGCGGCGGCTTGTCCGGGTCGTGGCCTCGAGCGCGTGCCAGCTCTTCGACCATCAGGTAGAAGCTCTGGATGGCAGTGATGGGGTCGAGGTCGGCCGTCCCACAGGTCGTCATGGTCAGCGTCCGGTTCGGCACATCGCTTGGCGCAGCCAGGATCACGCGCGCGCCTCGCGCCCTCATCTCCTCGGCGAGCGCGAGCACGCCCGACTGGGCGGGGCCGCGCGGCGCGAAGACCAGCATGGGGTAGCCGTGATCCACCAGCGCCATCGGTCCGTGCTTCACCTCGGCGGCACTGAAGGCTTCAGCCTGGATGCCGCAGGTTTCCTTGAATTTCAACGCCGCTTCCTGGGCGATTGCCAAGCCCGCGCCACGACCGATCACCATGATTCGTTGCGCATCCCGAAGTGCCTCGACGCCGGCGCTCCAGTCTTGGGTGCAGGCATCCTTGAGTGCATTGGGAATGCCACGCACCCCGTGAAGAAGCGACGGGTCATTGCGCCAGTGCGCCACGAGTCGCACCGAGGCGACGAGACTACAGATGAAACTCTTGGTCGCCGCCACGCTGCGCTCGGCGCCAGCATGCAAAGGAAACATCCATTGGGCCGCCGCTGCAAGCGGCGAAGCCCCATCGTTGACCAACGCCACCGTGGTTCCGCCGCCGTTGCGGTACAGGTCCACCGGCGCCTTGAGGTCAGGGCTTCGTCCCGACTGCGAGATGGCCACCGCCAGCACGCCCTTGGTCGTCAAGGGCGCGTTGTAGAGCGTCACGAGCGACATCGGCAACGAACTCACCACCTGCCCACCACGTGACATGCACAGGTAGGAAAAGTAGCTCGCCGCATGGTCCGAACTCCCCCGAGCAATCGTCACGACCACCGACGGCTCGTGCAGGCTCAGCTTGACGCCCAGTTCGTAGTACCTCTCTTCGTCGGCGCACAGCTGCGCCGCCACGCAGTCCGCCGAAGCGGCCGCCTCATCACGCATGAGCGAGTTCAATTCGTTCCCCTTCCACGTAGACAGCTTTCAGGCGCAAGCCGGTCGTGAACACGGCCATGTCGGCATGCGCGCCGCGTTCGAGACGGCCCCGATCGCGGGCGCCGATGTAGTCGGCCGGAAAGGTCGAGAGCCGCCGCGCGGCGTCATCGAGTTCCAGGCCGATGTCGACCAGGTTGCGCAAGGCCTGGTCCATGGTGAGGGAGCTCCCGGCCAAGGTGCCGTCAGGCAGGCGCACGCCGCCCATGCACTTGGTCACCGTGTGGGTGCCCAGCGAATACTCGCCATCAGGCATGCCGGCGGCGGCCGTCGAGTCGGTCACGCAGTAGAGGTGCGGAATGGCCCGCATCGCCGCCCGGATGGCACCGGGGTGCACATGGAGCAGATCCGGGATCACTTCGGAATACTCAGCGTGCGCAATGGCCGCACCCACCATGCCCGGCTTGCGGTGATGCATCGGCGACATGGCGTTGAAGAGATGGGTGAAACCCTTCGCACCCGCCATGAGTGCCGCCACGCCATCCTCATAGGAGCCCGACGTGTGCCCACATTGCGCGACGATGCCCATCGCCTTCAACTGACGGACGAACTCGATGTGCCCCGGCAGTTCGGTCGCGAGCGTGAGGACGCGGATTGGCGCGAGCGCATGCAGGGCACGCACTTCGTCCATGTCGGCGGGGCGTGCGAAATCAGGCTGCGCGCCCAGCTTCTCGCCGTTGATGTAGGGGCCCTCGAGATGCACGCCGAGGATGCGGGCGCATCCCTTGGGACGCTGCGACATCGCACGGCCCACGTCCGCCATCGCTCGCCGAGTCGCTTCTGCCGATGCGGTGACGGTGGTCGCCAGCAACGCCGTGGTGCCATGCATGGCGTGCAAACGGGTGATGGTGTCGACGGCGCCCGCGGCATCCATGACGTCGGCACCGGCACCGCCATGCACGTGCAGGTCGATGAATCCAGGCAGCACGATGTCGTCACCGCCGCGGGGTGCGTCCACGCGCACCCCACCAATGGACGTGATGCGATCGCCGAAGTCCAGGCCGCCGCTGATCCAACCTCCCGGGGTCAGCACGCAGCCAGACAGGTGCTGGGACACCGACGTTTTTCGCAGGTCATCAATCATGTACATCTCCGTCAAGTGGCGGGTTGCAGGCAACCGTGACTCGTCGGCTCACCTCCGGTTGAACAAAACACGCGAACGCACTCATCCCGTCCACTTCAGGCGCGGCTTCTGGACTTCACTGGTTTGAAGGCGGCCATCCGAATCGGCCGGCCGGTGGTGGCTAGCGGGTGGGTCTCAAGCGCTCACCTGCCTCGTTGAAATACAGGACCGTTCCGGGAGCGGGTGACACGCCAACCGCCGCCCCGATGGCGACGTTGACGCTTCCCACGGCGCGAACCGTCAACTCACCGGCACCTTCGGTCTTCACGAACAGATAGCTGTCGGCCCCCAGGTACTCGACATGGCGGACAACGCCGGTCCAATAGGGGTTCTCATGGGTCAGCACCAGGTGCTCCGGTCGCACGCCAAGCGTTGCAGCCCCCTGGCTCGACGCAAATGCGCCAGTCAGGAAGTTCATCTTGGGCGAGCCGATAAACCCGGCCACGAAGAGATTGGCAGGCTCGTTGTAGAGCTCACTGGGGCTGCCGACCTGTTGCACCTTGCCGGCATGCATCACCACGATCTTGTCGGCGAGCGTCATGGCCTCGATCTGATCGTGTGTCACGTAGATCATGGTGGCGCCGAGTTCACGATGAAGCTGGGCCAGTTCCAACCGGGTGTTCACGCGCAAGGCTGCGTCCAGATTGGACAGCGGTTCATCGAAGAGGAACAGTTTGGGCTGGCGAACGATCGCGCGGCCGATCGCCACCCGCTGGCGTTGACCTCCAGAAAGCTGCGCCGGCCGGCGTTCGAGCAAGGCCCCGAGTGCAAGCATGGATGACGCAGCCTCCAGGCGCTTGCGGATCTCGTCCTTGGGCACGCCTTCTCGCTTGAGCGCAAGACTCATGTTGTCCGCCACGTTCAGGTGCGGATACAACGCATAGCTCTGGAACACCATCGCGATCCCGCGCTTGGAAGGAGGCACGGTGTCCATCACCTTCCCTTCAATGCGCAAGTGCCCGGAGCTGTGCTCCTCAAGGCCCGCAATGATGCGCAGCAGCGTTGATTTTCCGCATCCGGAAGGGCCGACGATGACGACGAACTCTCCCTTGGCGACCGCGAGGTTCACGCCAGTCAGCACGTCCACGCCACCGAAGGCCTTGGTCACATTCTCCAGTTCAAGAGCGTTCATCATGTCCCCTCAAAGCCCACTTCCATACTCCACTGCCACGGTCCACTGCAAGCGTCCACTTCCAGGGATTCAGAGGTCGATCGCGCGACGCTCGCGCATGCTGCGCTCTGCCGCCAGGGCGATCCTCAGCGATTGCACCGCATCCGCATGATGCTTAGTCAGGTCACGATCGGTCCGGATGGCCTCGGCAAAGAATGCCTGCTCCCGTTCGCACAAATCCTGGTGTCCGACGTGCTCGGCAATCGGAATCCACGCCTCGGTGTAACCCGCCGTCCCATCGGGCGTCGGTTCGACGGCATGCAAGCGAAGCTGCCCGGTCTTGGTGTGACTCTCGATGTCGGCGGGGTCGGAGTCGTCGCCCAGCAGCAGTGAGACTGCACCTTGCGTCCCAATGACGTCTTTGACGAGGCAGGCAGTCTTGGACATCATCGGGCCCCAGCCCGCCTCATACCAACCCACGGAACCGTCTTCGAACAACACCTGCAGGTGGCCATAGTTGACCTGGTCCTCGGCGATCTCTTTGGTGAGGCGCACGCCCATGCCCCGAACCTGAACCGGCCGTGCATCGGTGATCTGGCACATGATGTCAACGTAGTGCACCCCGCAGTCCACGATGGGCGGCGTCGAGCGCATCAGGCGCTTGTGGATTTCCCACGCGCCACCGACGGAAGGCTGGTTCAGGTTCATGCGCATGACATAGGGCGCACCCAGTTCGCGCGCCGCCCGGATGAGTTCGGTCCACGCCGGGTGGTGCCGAAGGATGTAGCCGATGACGAGTTTTCGCGACGTGCGCTGCGCCGTGGCAATGACCTCTTCCGCCGACTGTGTCGTGAGGGCGAGGGGCTTCTCGACGAACACATGGGCGCCGGCCTCCATCGCCGCGATGGCAAGCTCGGCATGACTGTCGGTGTAGGTGTTGATGGACACCACGTCGGGCTTCATGGCAAGACCGGCTGCGAAGCTGTCGAGCATCGGGTAGTCGATCAACTCCGCCGGCAGATCGACTTCAGTGCGGTTGTGCAGGCCGACGATGTCGAACTCGTTGCTCTTGTGATAGGCGAGCGCATGGGACCTTCCCATCTGTCCGAGCCCGACGACGAATACCTTGAGGCGGCGGGTGCGCGTGTGCTGAATCATGTGCTGGTCCGGAGGTTGGAGTTGATTGAACGTTTGATCGTTGCGTTTTCGGGCGAAGCTCGGCTCCGCCCCCAGGTCCACGGGCATTGCTGTTAAGAAGGAACTGAAGACGTGCGCTCGTCAGGGCGGCGCCCGTTGCGCGGCGCGGGCACCTTCAATGATTTGGCTGATCGACCTCACTTCACAGCTCCCGACGTGATGCCACGAATCAGCCCCTTGGAGAACAGGAGGTACAACGCGAGAATCGGGAGGATGCTCAGCGACAGAGCAGCGAGCACCGAGTTCCAGTCAGTCACGTATTGGCCGATGAACACCTGCGATCCCAGCGTCAGGGTCTTCGTTTCTTCGCCGGGCGCGAGGATCAGCGGGAACCACAGATCGTTCCAGATGGGGATCATGGTGAAGACTGCCACAGTCACCATGGCCGGACGAAGCAGGGGCAACACGAGCCAGACAAAGATTTCGTACTCGGATAGCCCATCGACACGGCCGGCGTTTTTCAGGTCGGCCGACACCGTCCGCATGAACTCGTTGAGGATGAAGACCGTGATCGGCAAGCCTTGCGCGATGTAGACAAGGATGAGCGAGGTGCGCGTGTTCGTCAGGCCGAGGTTCACCATCATTTCCAGCATGCCAACGGTTCCCAGGCGAATCGGCACCATGATCCCGAGCGTAAGAAACAAGGTAGTCAGCGCGTTCAGACGAAAGCGGTACTCCGACAAGGCAAACGCTGCCATGGCCCCGAAAAGAATGGTTCCCACCAACGCGACAAGGGTAACGATGAGGCTGTTGCCAAAGTAACTGACGAAGTGGCCTTCTCCCAGAACGGAGACGAACCCGATGGGGTCGAAGGTTTCCGGTGTGGGCAGGGCAAGGGGTGAGCGGAAGATGGCCTGGCGCGACTTGAACGCATTCATGACGATCAGGACCACTGGCGCCAGCGCGAGCAGGGTGAAGAAGATCAGGATGCCGTGCGACGCCACGGTACGAGTGAGAGAGCGACGAGCGATGGACATGATCTCCCCTCTCGTTCAGAGTTGGTAGCGCACGAGCTTGCGCTGGACGAAGACCAGGTACACGCAAACCACTGCCAGGATGATGATGAGCATCATCGTTGCGATGGTGGCACCCATGTTGGGGTCGCCCAAGGCAAGCGTCGCACCGAAAAAGACGCGGTACAGCAGCGTGCCGAGGATGTCGGTCGAATAGTTGGGTCCGGCCAGGGCGCCTTGCACGGTGTAGATGAGGTCGAAGGAATTGAAGTTCGACACAAAGGTGAGGATGGCAATCACGCCGATCGTGGGCCAGAGCAGCGGCAGCTTGATCTTGAAAAACTGCCGCATGCCGACAATGCCATCGATCTCCGCGGCTTCGAGGATTTCATTTGGAATGGACAACATGGCGGCGTAGGTCAGCATCATTGGAACGCCAACGTATTGCCATACGGAGATGAAACCCAGTGTGGTCAGGGCGTATTCGGCTCTTCCGAGATAGGGAGCGAAGATCGACTTCAGGCCGATCGTCTCGAGCAGGGTCGGTGCAATACCCCACAGCGGCGAAAGAATCAACTTCCAACCGAAGCCGACGATGACGAAGGACAGCATGGTTGGCATGAACAGTGCCGTGCGATAGAAGCTCGCCCCACGCAGCTTGGGCACTGACAGGATTGCCGCCAGCACGATGGCCAGCGGCACCATGACGAACATGTGGATTGAGAAGAAGTAGGTGTTGTTGACGAGCGCATTCCAGAAGGAATGCGCCCATCGCTCGTCCGACAGCAGCGTGACGAAGTTTGCAAAACCGACAAAGGTCTCGCTGTCATTGCCGCCCGTCTTGAAGAAAGAGAGCCGAAGTGTCTCCACGAGGGGGATCACCATCACTGCCGTGTAGATCAGCAGCGCGGGCGCGAGGAACACGGCGATGTGCCAACGGATCGGCGCACGAACCGCAGAGGCTTCTTCGCTGGCGGCAGTTGGCACCGCCGCATCGCTCATGGTTAACACTTCTGGCTTCACTTTGAGTCGAAGGTTGGTCGGATGCTTACTTGGCGGGCTTGTACCAGCTGTCCAGGCCCTTTTGCAGGCGCTGTGCGGCAGCATCTGCTGTCACGGTCCCGTTGAGGACCGCAGACCCCATCACCCACGATTCGTTCTCAAGGTTGGGCGTGCCGCGCGAGAGGATCTGGTAAGTGGGACGGATCGTCGACTCGCACTTGCCGCGCCAGCTCACGAACTCCTTGGCCACGGGATTCTTCAGTTCGACGTTGGCCTTGTTGAGACTGAAGAAGCCCGGCAGCGCGTTCGAGTAGACACTCGCGAATTCGGTGGAGGCCACCCACTCGAGGAAGACCTTGGCTTCGGCAGAGTGCGCGGACTTGGTGTTCAGGCCAAGTGCGATGTCCGGGTGGTCAGAGATGTAGCACTTGTCGCCGGACTTCGGCACCGGCGGTGAAAACACGCCGAGCTTGAACGACGCTTGCTTTTCGAACCCCGGGATTTCCCACGAGCCGGCCGGATAGATGGCTGCGCGGCCCAGCGTGAACATGTTCTGGCTGTCAGGATAGGTTTGCGATTCGAAGCCATCGCCCATGTACGGCTTCCACTTGGCCATCACCTTGAAGGGTTCGACCCATTGCGGATCAGTCAACTTGGCCTTGCCGGCGATCAGCGCCTTGCGGCCCTCTTCACCCTTGTAGTAGTTCGGACCGATGTTCTGGAAGCCCATGGACGCCGTTTCCCAACCGTCCTTGGTGCCGATGGCCAGCGGCACGTAGTTGCCGTCCGCCTTGATCTTGTTGAGCACCGCGAAGAATTCGTCCGTCGTGACGGGAGGCTTGAGACCCAGCTTGGCGAACGCGTCCTTGTTGTAGATGAAACCGTGGATGACCGATGCCATCGGCACGCAGAAAGTGGTCTTGCCGTCATCGGTGGACCACGCCGTCTTGGCGACCGGCGAGAAGTTGTCGAGGCCCTTGAGGCTGTTCAGCGGCGCGAGACGGCCTTTCTGGAACAACTGGAGAGAGGCATCGAAGGGGCGACAGGTGATGAGGTCACCGGCGGTGCCGGCGTCGAGCTTGGAATTGAGCGCCGCGTTGTACTCGGTGGGCGCCATGGGCGTGAACTTGACCTTGATGTCCGGGTGCTTGGCCTCGAACGCGGGAATGATCTGGTCACGCCAGATGGCCAGGTCGTCGTTGCGCCAGCTCTCGATGGTGAGGGTGACGGGCGCTGCGCTTGCAACGCTCGCGACGGCTGCGGCGACTGCCGCGAGAACAACGTTGAATGACATTCTCTTGCTCATGGCTCTCTTTCGTCGATGATGGTCGCCAGACGGCACCACGGAGTTCGGATTGACCGCAACCCCTCTGATCGGGCATCCGGCCGCACACTGCTTGTCTCTGTCTGATGTCTTGCGGCGGGACGATCTCGAGAAGGTGATTTCAACCAACCGCGACCAAAGTGTGACAGTCACCACTTTCGTGTTGTTGTTGCTTGAGCGCAAAGATCAATACGATTCTGGCGTCGGGCTGCACAGGCCAGAATCGTATTGATCTTTGCGACGAGACCACAACACCGGCGGTCGTGCGATCCGGACACTCAATGTCCATGGACTCGACGTATCTTCTCGGAATCGACGGTGGCGGCACGGGGTGCCGGGCGCGCCTGGCCGACCGGCACGGCACAGTGCTTGGTGAAGGCTCGGCCGGCCCGGCCAATCTCTCGCTCGGCGTGGACATGGCCGTGGAGTCGCTGATGGCTGCCACGCGTCAGGCATTGGCGAAAGCCGGCTTGTCGGAATCCGTCCTCGCCCGAACGCACGCAGGCCTGGGCATGGCCGCGGGCAACGTGCCCCGGCACAGAGCCGCGCTGGAAGCAGTGGTGCTACCGTTCCTTTCGGCCACCGTGCGCTCTGATGCAGAGGTTGCTTGCCTGGGCGCGCACGGTGGCGAGGAAGGCGGCATCCTCATCCTGGGCACGGGCAGCCAGGGCGTGGTCCATCGGGACCATGGCTTCATCACCGTGGGAGGCTGGGGCTTCGCGTTGTCGGACACCGGTTCGGGCGCAATCCTCGGACGCGCCGCAGTGCGACGCGCTTTCCTCGCGCATGAGTGCGTGGAATCCACCTCGCCGCTGACTCTCGCGATCGTCGATCGCTTCTTCGGCGACCGCGAGGTGATGCTGGATTGGTCCACCAACGCCCGTCCCAAGGACTGGGCCGAGTTTGCGAAGACGGTCTTCGAGTACGCAAGGCAAGGCGATCAAGTGGCCCTGAAGCTCGTGCGCGACAACGCGCTCGCGGTCGAGCGCATCCTGGATCGCATGTTGTCGCTTGGCGCACGCCGCATCGCATTGATGGGCGGCATCGCGGTGCCCACCAGGCCGTACCTGGCCCAACGCTTTGCATCCGTGCTCGTTGAGCCCGCGGGCGATGCGATGGACGGCGCCCTCGTGCTTGCGCGCCAGGCCGCGCAGGGGGCGCTCAGGCAGGCTTGAATTCGGGGACACCGGCTGCCAGTTGCCGGTCGTCTGGCGCATCAGGCTTGGCGGACCATGTACTGATGCCGAGTTGAACAGGTACGATCCGCGGCATCGCGATTCGACCGCCCTGCCATGGATGACAAGCGCTACACCCCGCCCGGCAGTGAACTGAGGGACCAGCCACCGCCACCCGCCCCACCCTGGAAGGCGGTGCTGATCGGCTATGCCGTCGACATGGGTGGGACCTTCGTCTCGTCGGCGGTCATCGGCGTGATCTACACCGTGGTGCTCCTGCGGCAAGGCCTGAACCAGGAACAGATCCATGCAGCATTGACAGACGTGACGCCGGGGTCCTGGTTCTATGTTGCCAGTACGCTCGCTGGCTGCGGCTTCTCGACACTCGGCGGCTACTGGTGCGCCCGCATCGCACGCCGCGCGCCCTACCAACTCGGAGGCATCCTCGCCGCACTGTCGACGCTCACCGGTCTTGCCATGTCGTGGGACATCTACCCTCCCCCACAGCTGGCCCTGCTCAGCGTGACGGCGGTGGCCTGCGTGCTGCTTGGCAGCAAGTTCGGCGCTGCCCACGTCGCCGCGAAACAGGCCTGAAACCGAGCCTGCGTACACTGCAGCTTCATCGCAGATGACTTCCGCCATGACAATCCAATTGCAAGAACTCCTGGACAGCAACCGCCTGTGGGCGAAGAACGTCGAATCGCAGAACCCCGGCTTCTTCACGAGCCTGCTGGCGCAGCAAGCACCGCAGTACATGTGGATCGGCTGCGCCGACAGCCGCGTACCGGCCAATGAGCTGGTCGGGCTGTTGCCGGGCGAGCTGTTCGTGCACCGCAACGTGGCGAACGTGGTTGTGCACTCTGACCTGAACTGCCTGTCCGTGATCCAGTTCGCCACCGACGTGCTGAAGGTCAAGCACATCATCGTGGTCGGCCACTCGAACTGCGGCGGCGTGTCGGCCGCCTTGAACGACCTGCGGCTGGGCCTGGCGGACAACTGGATTCGCCACGTCCAGGACGTTCGCAACCGCCACCAGTCATGGCTGGACAGCGTTGACGCCTCGCGGCGCGTGAACGCCCTGTGCGAGCTGAACGTGGTGGAGCAGGCGCTGAACGTGTGCCAAACGACGATGGTGCAGGACGCCTGGCATCGCGGCCAGGAGGTCGTGGTGCACGGCTGGGTCTATGGCCTGCACAACGGCTTGCTCGAAGACCTCACCATGACGGCCAGCGGCCCCGAGGACGTGCACGCAGCGTATGAAAAAGCACTGGCCAACGTGCAGGCGCGCTACACCCCGAAGCGCTGAGGCCGAGACCCGCGCGGTGAAGCACGCCGGCCCCGAGACGCTGCAGCAGCTCTCGACGCTGCTCGACACCCTGCGCCAGGATGCGGCGCTCGTCGAGCGCACGCCGGGCGCGTTTTATCGCAAGTCCAAGGCCTTCCTGCACTTCCACGAAGACCCGGCCGGCATCTTCGCCGACGTGAAACTGGAGGGCGACACGTTCACTCGCCTTCGCGTGAGCACGCGCGACGAGCAGGCGCGGCTCTTGTCGCTGCTCGCCGCGACACGCCAGCGCTGAGTTTTCACAGGCTGCCAACCAACACCACAGGTGCCGCCTTCCCGACCCTGCCCACACCAACGAGCGTCGCGCTCCTGTTCATTCGGGGCTATCAGCGCTTCATCTCGCCCCGCAAGGGGTTCCACTGCGCCTACCGCGTGCACACAGGCTGCGCGGGATGCTCGACGCTTGGGTTTCGAGCGATTCGCAGGCACGGCGTTCTGAAGGGCTTGCACCTGCTCTCCAGACGCTTCGAGCGCTGCGCCGAAGCCAGGCGCCAGCTGCAAGGGCTTGTGCGCCGGCCCAGTCCGCAAGCCGGCTTCCTCGATTGCGGTGGTGATTGCGGCAGCGACTGTGGCCCGGATTGCAGCCCCGGCGACTGTGCCTGCGACGCCTTGGATGCACTCGACTGCCTCGACTGCTGCGATTGGCCGGGCCACAAGGACAAGCGCCGCGACGCGAAACGCTCGGCACGTGTGCCCGTCACGCGTCGAAGTCGGACCACCACGAGCACGCGAGTACCGGGCCGGAGCTCGGCCCCCGCGTCCTGGTCCGACACCATGCCCCAACCTCAACCCCCTCGCAGCGTCACGGAATGAAGTTCAGCCCCTCCGGCAAGGGCGGGACGACCGGCACTTCGAAGATCGGCCCGGCACCGTCCGGGTCGATGGTCGTCATGCCGCTGGTGGCGAAGAACACCGCCATCTGCGTCTGCGCACCCACCGCGTAGGCCGCGCTTGCCGCCACACCGATGTTGGTAAGGAAGGTGTGCGGGTTCTTGGGCACCGCCGGGTTCGCCGCGAAGGCCAGGTCGTTGCGATACAAGGTCGCGCGGTCTGCCAGGTCGCCCGCCCGCAGGATGGCGGTCGTCGTCGGGTTGGGCACCGTCACGTCGCCCTTGGCAAACTGGAAGATGACCGGCTTGGCAGCGGCACCCGGCAACGGCTGCTTGCGGATGAAGGCGGCATAGCTCACCGGGTTGCCGGCCTGCTGCACCCATTCGTACCGATCAAGCACCTTAGCGATCTCGGTGGCGCCCGCCACGTTGTTGACGAGGGTCGGCTGGTTGCGCAGCGGGATGTTCTCGTTGAACGCAATGCCGCTCGGGTCCGCCACGTTGATGAGCGATGGCACGCGTGTCGCCAGCGCCGCGCCGGTCAGGAAGCGGAACACCCCCAAGCGTGCGACCTCGGTGATCGAGCCACCCGCCACGTTGGGAACACCCGCCTTGATGTCGGGCTCCACGCCCAGGAGGATGGTGCCGTAGATGCCGCCGAAGGACTGCCCGGCATAGTAGATGCGATGCGCGTCCAGGTCCGCCACGCCGTCGCCATCCACGTCCATGCCCACCTGCACCTCGCGCACGAGTTGCATGATGTCGGCCACCGTCTGGCGCAGGCCGTCGCGGCTGCCGACGATCGTGCGCGGCGCGGCGGCGCTCGAGCCCTCGGTCGAGTCGATGCTGCCGTTGCCGTCCTGGTCGATGCCGCGGCCGCCCGCGTTCACGACCACCGGCGTTCCGCCGGCCGGCAGCACGGTCAGCTCGCCCAGCGGCCCGCCGCCATGGCCCACCACGTTGATCGACAGCGTCGCGATGCCGCGCGAAGCGAACACCGACGCCACCGTCCAGGGCGCGCCGTACATGCTGTCGGTGAAGCCATGGCCGAAGATCGCCACCGGCCAGCCGCCGGCGGGCTTGGCGCCGGCCGGCACGAAGAGCTGGAACATCAGGGTGTTGCTGGCCTGCGGCGCCGGTTGGCCGCTGCGCGTGGGCGTGACTGGGATGAACTTGTCGGCAGTCTCATAGTCCGGCGAGCTGAACTTGCCGTAGGCCACCTGTGCCACTGCCCCCGGCACCACGTTCAAGGCGGGCGTGGGCAGGGAGCCGGTCGCGAAGCTGGGCGCCGTGCCCACCTGCCGCTTGAACTGGATGCCTGAGAGCCCCGCCACCGGGAACACCGCGCGCACCGGGCCCGACGCCGACGTGCCCACCATGAAGTCGGCAGGCGCGGGCGTCGCCTGCTTGATTTGCCGCATGATCTTGACCAGGTCGGCGCTCGCGCTTTGCGTCGTGAACAAGCTCGCCGCCACGATCTTGTGGGCGCTGGCCGGGTGCACCCGTGACGCGTCGCGCAGGTCGCGCAGGTAGTCGTCGTCGCGGCGGCGGCCATGGGGGCGGTCGTCGTCATCGTCGTCCCAACGCGCGGGCTCGATGCGCTTGCCCGCCGCGTCACGCACGCCGTCGGTCACCACCAGCACGTAGCGCGAATGTTCGTTGAGCAGTTCGTCGGATTCGAAGGCCAGGGTGTGGGTCGCCGGGTCCCAGACGATCTGGTTGATGCCCACCTTGTGGCCAAAGCCGTGCAGGGTGAGCGTGTCGCCCAGGTTGATGAGGAAGACCGTGTTGCTGTTGACCGTGGACGGGTCGATGTCGCCTGTGAAGGGCACCGTGATGCGCGGCTGCGTCGAGAAGCCGTCGAGCGTGTTGATGACGTCGATGTCCTGGCAGTCGCTCACGCGAACCGTGCAGTCCGGCCTCGGCAAGGCCACGCGGCGAAAGGTGTTTTGTGACCAGTCGCGCACCGTGAAGCGGTCGCTCGGGAACGGACTGGTCGAGGGGTCGGAGAAATCGACTTTCACGCTGACGTGCCCGGCGAGGGCCGGCAGCGTGAAGAAGGACAAGGCGATGGCCGCAGCCATCGCACCGGTGCGATGAACAAGCATGGTTGTCTCCTGGCGGTTTGTCGGGACTTCTTCTTGGAGCGCCCGTTATAGGCCTCGAAGAAGCCCGTCACCATGGGACTTCCGTGCACCGTTTGTCACACTGGAGACACCGCGACGGTGGTGGACACGGCGTCGCGGCCGCAGCGCGCACGAAAGCGCGCCACATCCCCGCGGGTCAGCTGCTGGTTTCGGTGCCCGACTCGCTGCCGCCGCCCTGGCTGGCGGATTCGCTGCCTGCCTGCGCGCTCTGTCGACGGCTCGCGTGGCTCTGTCGGCCGGCGCGCCGCGCTTCCTCGGAGGTGAATTCATGCGCATTGCCGCTCTGGTGCGCGGCGCGTCCGCCGGCGCTGGCGATGGCACGCTGGCGCTCCTTGTCCATCGAGGCGAAGCCCCGGTTGGACTTGCCGTTCTTGCCTTCTTGCCGGTTTCCGCCTTGTTCGCTGTTAGCCATTACAAAAAGCTCCTTGATGGGTCTGGACACGTCGATCGCCGGGCCATGACTGTGGCCCCTTCTTTCGCGACCGCAGCACGGCCGGGCAACCGTTGTGCCGACCCCCTCGATGGGTCGCCGTACCTCTGAGCGACACGGGCCGCGACCGGCGAATGCGTTCTTCCTTTCTTTCACCGCAGGTAAATCCGGCAACCCGAATGACGCGCTGCGCTGGTGCAGGTCACAACAAGGTGTTCACGCACGCGCCCCCAAGACCTGGGGGTAGCATCTGGCCCATGTCCGACGAGTACCAGATCGAGGTCCCGCCCTCCTTCATTGCCTTGCACACCGACAGCCGCCGGCGGCTCACGGTGCCGCTGCGGGAACTGCGCGAGCGATACGAGCTGTGCGAAGACCTCGCGCAGCAACTCGTGGACCACGCGCGCACCACCCATTTCGCGCATGGAATCTCAGAAGACGAGGTGCTGCGGCGCATGCATCTCGGCCTGCTGCACCCCTCGCCCCAGGTGGACGAGGCGCAGGCCGGCTGGATCGTGCGGCGCCTGGCCGAACTGCTCGATTGGGAGCCCCTCGCGCCGACCGGGGCTTGACTCCGCTCGGCCATCGTCCAACCCACACTCTTTGACTCATGGCCATCGAACTCACCAAGGAGAGCCGCAACACCGCGGTGCTGTCGATCGAACGCTACTTCCAGGAGAACATGGAGGAGCGCATCGGCAACATCCAGGCCGCGGCGCTGCTCAACTTCTTTCTCGAAGAGATCGGGCCCTCGGTCTACAACCAGGCGGTGGCCGAGGTGCAGGAGCGCATCCAGATGCGCGTGGCGGAGCTGGACATCGAATGCCATGAAGACGAATTCACCCATTGGGCGCGCCAGGGTAAGAAAACCGCGCGCCGATGAGACTCACGGCATGAGCATCCGAACAGCACGTCACCCGAACGCCGCCTTTGCGCTGGCCCTGGCCGCATTCTGGCTGGCCGCCTGCGAGCCCACCCTGGCCGCACCGGCGGCGCCCTCGTCCGCCGGCTGCACCGTCGTCGCAGGCGGTGGACGCACCCCGGCCTTCAGCGACAGCCAGCTCAACGATCGCTGGAACCAGTTGAACTTCGCTTTCTTCGACGCCGCTGCCGAAGCCGTGCGCGATGGCGGCGAGGTGGAGCAGGCGTTCTTCCCGGTCGGCGCCAACGATGCCGCCAAGAACAGCCAGCAACTGCTCGCCCAGGCGACCAAGGCAGGCTGCCTGCGGGTGGCGCAGGTGGCCGTATTCAACGACCTGAGCAGCGCGCAGCCGGAGCTGGTGTTCTCGCTGCGGGTGCTGCCGGTGCAGCGTCCCGCGGGCGATGCAGCGCCGGTGGTGGGCGCGGCGGAATACGAGAAGGAATATCGCTACCCGGCCACGCTGGAAACATTCGAGCAGGTCGTGCCCAGCCGCATTGCCGATCGTGCCGTCCGCGAGTACCGTGCCCAGGCGCAAGGCGGCGAGCAAGCGCCGGGCAGCGCCACGCTGAGCGTGTACCGCGGCACCGGCGCGGTGCAGTGCTCGGGCGGCGGCAGCACATTGGACGAAGACCGCAAGCGGCTCACCGACGCCGGCATCCAGGTGCTGGCGGCGTCCTGCGGGACCAATGGCCGCATGTTCGCGCAGCGTTGCGGTGGCGCCACCGGCGAGATCCACATCTTCGACATCCCGGTGTCGCAGAAGAAGGCGGCGCTGGACCGGCAGTTCAGGCCGCTGAGTGAGCTGCCGACGGCGCGGAAGCTGAACTGCGGTTCGTGAACGCGGGAGCCTGGCACCTGCTCAATGCGGCTTGATCAGCCCCAGGCTCATTGCGTGGGCGATGACCTCCTGCTTGCGCGTGAGCCCGAACTTCCGCTTGGCCTTTTGCAGGTGATAGACCACCGTCCACTCGGACAGGTCGAGGATCTTGCCGGTCTCCCACGCCGTCTTGCCGGCCGCACTCCATGACAGGCATTCCAGCTCGCGCTCGCTGAGCCGTATGCGCGCTG
This sequence comes from uncultured Comamonadaceae bacterium, assembly GCA_966211955.1. Taxonomy (GTDB): domain Bacteria; phylum Pseudomonadota; class Gammaproteobacteria; order Burkholderiales; family Burkholderiaceae_C; genus Albitalea. The sequence continues at coordinate 198,503 of CBIHOF010000007.1, forward strand.
CGACGTTCTGGCGTGCCTGAAGGGTTGCCAGGTGCCCGCGGGCCGCGAATTCGGCACGCAGCCGGTGCACCTCGAAGAAGCGGCGGTGAGTGGTATAGGCCAGTTCGGCGCGTCCTCGGGCCGCGTGGCACTGGGACAGCACCGCCCCTGCGTCGGCCTGGTCCGTCATGGGCGTGATGAAAGGCTGGTCGCTTTCGAAGCACGCCAGCGAGCGTTCGAGCAAGCCGATCGCTCCGTCGATGTCGCCGCGCGCGTGCGCGATGAGGCCGGCGCCTTGCAGGGCGAGTCCCGTGGGCGCCTGGCGATGCATGTTGGATGCGCACTCCCGCGCCAGCACCGCGCTGGCCAGGGCCTCGTCGTGCAGGCCGCGCTGCAGGCACACGCCCATGAGGTTGGCATGCACCTGGAAGGCGAAGCCACGCGACACGTCGACGGTGCCGTCGGCCACGAGCGCTCGCAGCTCATTGCTCGCCTCGATCGACCGGCCGAGGCCAAACCTTGCGACGGCGGCGTGAATGCGAAGGTGTCCAACCAGCAAGGGGTTTGCAAATCGCAGCGCACCGCCTCGCAAGCGCGGTTCGAGCACGTCCAGTGCGTCGACGAAGCGCCCGATCTCGACCAGCGCGGCGGCAAGCTCCGTGCTCGCCACGGCAACGCGCAGCAGCGAACCTGTGCGTTCGCTGAGGAAGGCATTGGCATACAGCGCATCGAAAAGCAGGTCCAGGCGCTGCAGTCGTGAAGCGGCGTGGGCGATGCCGCGCAGCACGAAGTAGTCGTCCGGGTCGTCGGCATCGCCGGTGCTGCCCAGCGGCATCGCGTGGAAGTGGGCGAGCGCCTGCTCGTGCTTGCCGAGGCAGATGAGCATGGCGCCATCGGCGACGGCGAGCAGCCGCTGCGCACGCGCATCGCCGCCGACGTGCGGGCTGAGGGCGTGGGCCGCATCCAGGTCGTCCAGCGAGAGCTCATCGGGCTGGCCACAGCGGTGCGTGAGCAGCACCCGGCTCAGTCGCGCCCAGAAGACACCCGCGCCGTCGGCATTCGCCTCAGCCCGGCGCACCGCGTCGTCGCACAGGGCCGCCACGCGCGCCACGTCGGCGCACTGGATGGCCCAGATGTCGTCGAGCAGGTCGGCCAGCGCCGCATCGCGCACGCGGGGCCGGAAACTCTGGGCGTCAGCCACCGGCACGTGCCGGTGGCGGCGCCGTCGAGACCGCGGCTTCAAGGGCCGGATGGGATGCGATTTCACCGAGGGAAGTGTCTCGACGCCCCCTGCAGAATCTGACTACAAAGTTTTGCAGCCGCGGATTCTGACTACTTCTGGCAGTCCGCATCACGGCGCGCATCACGGTCCGCAGAGCACGCGGCGCATCTCCTCGATCGTGAGATCGCCGCTGCGCACGCGGCGAGCCGCCTGCACGGCCAGCGGCAGCACGCCTTGCGAGTCGGCGTGCTGCCGGATGCGCGATGGCACGAAGCCCCGTGCCACCTCATCGCGCCACGCATCGTCGATCACATGCACTTCGGCGAGCAGCAGGCGGCCGCGGTAGCCGCTGTGATGGCACAGGCCGCAGCCCACCGCCCACGGCGCCCTCTGCACGTCAGGCTGGCCGAGCGAGGCCAGCCACTCGCGCTCCGCCGGCGTCGTCTCGCGCGTGCCGCAGCATTCGCCGCACAGTCCACGCAGCAGGCGCTGCACGACCACGCCGTTCAAGGTGGACATGGCAGCCGCCAGGTCAAGTCCCCATTGGCGCAGGCCGGCGAGGGCGTCGACGACGTCCCTCGCCTGGAAGGTGCCGAGCACCGGACGGCCGGCGAGTGCGCAGCGCAGCGCCATCTGTGCCGTCGCGGCGTCGCGCAAATCGCCCACGAAGATGCGGTCCGGGTCGTGGTCGAGCAGCAGCCGCAGGCCCCGCGCGAAGTCGAGCCCGCGCCGCTCGTCCACGGCCACCTGCCGCACGCCGGGCAGCTCGTACTCGACCGGGTCCTCGATGCTCAGGACCTTCTCATGTCGTGAATCCAGTTCGGCCAAGGCGGCGCATGCAGTCGTGGTCTTTCCGCTGCGGGCCGGCCCGCTCACCAGCGTCAAGCCGCCGGGCTGCCGCAGCAGCCGCCGGATGCGAAGGACGTCGCCGGTGTCGATGGACAGGCCGTCGAGCGAAAGTGCGCGACCCGTGCGGTGTCGCGGCCGGTCCATGAAGCGCAGCACCGCGTCCTCGCCCGATTCGCTGGGCATGATGGACACCCGCAGCTCCACCGGCTGCGCGTTGGGCGACGCTCGATGGGCCCAGCGGCCTTCGAGCGGCACGAGCAGATCGGCCGTGTCGATCTGCGCCAGTGCCCGAAGCCTCGCCATCAGCTCGCGTGCCTCGCGCGCGCCTTCGAGCCGCGCATAGGGTGACAGCACGCCGTCACGGCGGTGCCGGGCCGTCACGCCACTGCGGTCGCATTCGAAGTGGATGTCACTCGTGCCCGAGCTGAGCGCGGCGTTGATCGCGTCGTCGGCAAAGCGCTGCGCCGGTGCGTCGGCGTGCAGGGCTCGCACCTCGTCGGGCCTGCGTGGCCTGGTGGACACCGATGCAGCGGCATCACCGGGCGAGGCTGCGACGAGCGGCAACCCGCCGTCACGACCGAGCCAGCGGCAAAGGTCAGCGAATGTGACAGCCGCGGGCACCAAAGGCTGGCCTACGAACATCGACGCCTTGTGAAGCAGGCCTTCGTCCCAGGGGTCTTCGGCGCCCAGCCGCAGCACGTCATCGTGCCCGCTTCGCAACACCACGCAACGCCAGGCGCTCGCCGTGGCTGCATTCAGAAGGTTGAAATCCGGTTCGACCTCGTCGGCGCTGACGGTGTCCACGCCGCAGGTGGATCGCAACTCATCGCCCAGCCACATGAGGTGCGAGCCCGCCTGTCGCAACAGCCTGTCGTAGACGGTGCCCGTGCCCGGGCGGTACTGCCGCCTCGCGGCGCGGACCAGGGCAATGAGATCGGGTGCGTCGGGCTTGACGGCGGGGTCGGTACTTCTTTTCACGGGCGGCATTCCTCCTGCGGACTCACACTCGCGACCGCCCCCCACCAGCGGACACCTGCATGCTTGCAAGCCATGCGGGCCGGGGGCAGTTTAGGAACCCCAGGCCCATCGCACGCTACAAAACCTTGTAGTCAGCACAGAAAACGGCCCGCGCGAGGCGGGCCGTTGCATTCACGTTGACAAAACGCTCAGGGCGCGATGCGGAAGAAGGTTTCTCCCGTGTCCGTGCTCAGGCTCTTGCCGTCGCTCGCGAAGGTCACCACGATGTCGGCGACAGTGTTGGCCGTGCCGCCGAGGATGGCGCCGTCGCTGCTGTCGAAGAAGCCGCCGCAGCCGTTGGTGTCCACCACCTTGTTGTAGACATGCAGCGCGCCACTGGTCGCGTCGAAGGTGTAGCTCGCGCGCTCGATGCCGGGTGGGCCTTGCCTGGCCGCGAAGCAGGCGCTGGTGGTGTCCGTTTCACCGAGCGGGTCGATGAGCACGACCGTGCCACTCGCGTAGAAGACGACGTGGACGGTCTTGAGGCTGGTCGCGCTGGCGAGCGCCCAGGTGCCCACGATGCCGCTCGTGCCTCCGGCCAGGCGATCGATCGTGATGTTCGGCGTCACGATCTGCGTCGCGGTGATGGCGCTGATGGTGTCGCCGGCCTGCGGATGCGAGGTGCCCGCCTCCCAGTTCGTGTCCACGTCGAGCTCGCTGTGGTACACGCCCGAGGTCGGGTCGATGTCGATCGTGCCCAGCTCCAGGCCGGGCTGCGTGGACGGCGAGGCACCACTGGTCTGCGCCATGATGAACTGGCCGCCATCGCCGAAGCGGAAGAAGACCGAGCCGCTGCTGCCGTCGTCGCCCCAGGTGCCTTTGGCGCTTGCGAGCAGTGCGCTCTTGGCGGCGTTGGCATCACTCGCCGCGGGCTGCGGCACGATGGGTTGCATGCCCAGCTGTTCGAGGATGGCATTGCCCGCCTTGAGGTTGAAGCGCAGCGAATGCGTGATTGCACTGGGCACGTTCTGGAAGCCGAAGTACACCTTGCCGCCGCGCTCCACGAAGATGCGGTTGAAGCCGGTGCGCTGCGCAATCGCCGGCAGGCCGGTGAAGCTCAGCACGCGTGCATCGCCCAGGGTCTGGATGGCATAGGTGCCGGTGCCCAGCGCGCTGCAGTTGCGCGGCGACCCGTCAGCCTTGCGTTGGTAGCAGCCGTAGAACGTGGCGCCGTTGCCGGTGGCCGCGAACCCCACGCGCAGCAGCATGGTGGTGGTGTAGTAGTTGGCGGTGCCCGCGGGCTGCACCTGCGCGCCGGCCAGCGAACCGAGCGACACCGAGCTGTTGCCCCACCATTCGTTCGCATCCAGGCTGCTGCCGTCAGTGTTGGTGCCCTTGTTGAAGATGCAGGGCTTGCCTGGGTAGCGTGCGACCAGCGTGTCGAGCGTGTCCACCGGATGGAAGAGGCTGGCCGAGTTGGCGCTCGTCACGGTCGCGCAGGCCAGGCCCGAGGTGCTGCGCGTGTCGCCGCCTGCGGCGATGTCGGCGCCGTAGCTGCCAACCCAGGCCGTGTTCGCCACGTCATAGGTGTAGGCCGTCTTCAGCGCCTGGTTGGTGTAGTACCAGAGCGTGGAGCCGGACGGGAAGGCCGTCGTGCCCAGCAGGTTGAGGTCGGCCGGTCCGAAGTTCGAATACAAGATGGTCGAGTCGCCGCCCGGAAAGGTGCGCACGGTGCTCTCGATGACGCTGCGCAGCGTCTTGCCGCTCACGTCCTGCGCCACGCGCTGGCTCACGCCGTCTTCGCGGTGGTCGCAGTAGTTGTAGCTGCTGCGGCCCATCGCGTCGCGCACGGTGGCAGTTCCGCGCTGACCCAGGCCGCAGGTCACCCAGGCCGTGCCGTTCCAGTGCTGGTCGCCCTCGCGCGCCTTGGTGCTGCCCGCGCCCCAGCCTTGAACGAGGCGCTTGCCGAAGACATCGGTGGTGGCCTGCTGGTGCATGTCGTAGAAGCGCACGATGCCGCCCGCCGGCGTGTTGTCGGCGACGCTGGCTTCCATCGCGCGGTAGAACCAGTGGTTGGCGTCGGTGTAGCTCAGCGCGCGCAGGGTGGCACCGGCCACGGGCGTGTCGGTGGAGGCGTCCGGCGGCAGCTTGATGACGCCGATGATGGCCTTCGCGTTGTCCACGCTGAGCCCGGTCTGCGTGTCGACCAGCGCCTGGGCGAGTGCGCCGAGCGCGGCCTGCAGTTGCGTGGGCGTGGTGGCCGCCGCGACGCTCGGGTCCTGCGTGGCCGCGCCGAGGGCCGGCAGCGAGCTGAGGAGCGCCTGCGTCACGGCCTTGTCCACGTCGGCGGCGGTGATGGTGCTGCCCGAGATGTCGGCCTGGCCGACGACGGTCGCAAGCGCCGCCGTCTGCTTTTGCTGCGTGAGCGTGACGAGGCGCGCGACGGTGGCGGCCTGCCTGGCGTCCGTGGCGGTGGAGCCGGTGAAGTCCGCAAGCGGCGAGAAGCTGAGGCCTGCCTGCGCCTTCACGTAGTCGGACGCGACGGACACCGTCGCGCCCGTGGCATCCGCATGCGCCTGCACGAGCGTGGTGAGCGGGCTCGCGAACACGCTGTGGGCTGTCGTCGTGCCCGTGGCGGGCGACTGCAGCGTGAAGGCTGCGCCGACGGCGGCACCGGTGTCCTTGTCGATGGCAGTGGCAGGCACGGCGACGACGACGCGGTGCTTGCCGGCCGCTTCGGCATCGACGTCGAAGCTGAAGTTGCCGCTGGCGTCCGTTGCCGAACTCGGCTCGCTGCTGTCGCAGGCGCCGTTGTCGTTGAGGTCGTAGCAGGCGGTGGCGCCTTGCAGCGGACCATCGGCGGCCACACCGCTGATCTTCACGGACTGTGCTGCAGGCGGGGGCGGCGCAGCGCTGTCACCACCGCCGCCTCCGCAGGCGCTGAGCAACGCTGCGCATGCAGCCGACAGACTCCAGGCATTCAAGGGTCGATTCATCTCGGGGCTCCCAAGTCGAGGTGTTCCACACAGTCGCGAGGACCTCGGGCAATCGCGCGGCGCGATGATCGACGGGGGCGGACATTCGCGCCTCGTCAAGACTGAGGACGAAGCGCGCGGCGTGATGTCCGGTTCGGCTTCGCGTCCGGGCTCGGCGTTCGAACCTAGACGAGAAGCCCCTGCTCGCGACGCGATTCGCCGAGGAACCACGCCGCCGTGGGCCCCACGGCCGCAAAGAGCAGCGGCAGCGGCGCGAACACGGGCGCGGCCACGAGGCACCACGCGACGCCCGCCCAGCCGAGGCCGCTGAAGCCTTCAAGCACCGAGACGAACTTGCCTGACTGCATGCGCCGCCGCATGTCGCGGCGGTCGCCCTGGCGCGGGTACCAGACCTGCGTCATGCCGCCGCAGGCCGTGGAGCCCGCGAGGCACAGCAGGAACACCGTGGCGTGCCAGAGGTTCTGTGTGAGCAGGAACAGGAACAGCGGCGACACGAGCAGCCACACCGGCAGCATCGCCGCGAGCACCTTGAGCCAGCGGATGCGCACGAGCGGCACGGGCGCGACGCCGATCAACTCGGGCGCCTCCTCGGCGGTGACGGTGATCCATGCCAGCGTGCCGCAGAGCGTTCCAGACAGCAGCACTGCGCTTGGCACGACCATCGCAAGCATGTCGCTGCGGCGAAAGACGATGAACACCAGCGGCAGCAGGTACAGCACCTGCAGCAGCGTCTGCGCGACGAGCTGCGTGTCGCGAATGATCAGCCGCCACTCCTTGACGAGCACGGTGCGCACGAGGCCCGAACGAAAGCGCAGCGCCGGCTCCTTCGCCGGCACGCCTCGCTTCGCGCTGCCGGTGACAGTCTCTTGCGTGCCTTCGAGAAAGCGGTGGTGCGCGAGCGTCACCACCGCCCAGAAGCTGCCAGCGCCCGCGATCACGAGCACGGTCAAAGCGAGTGGACGACCCACTGCCGCATGGAAGAAGGTCCACAGCGCGCTGTCATCGGCGAGCGGCCCGCCCGGCCGCATCCATTCGATCAGCTGCTTCACGATGCGGCGGCGCATGCCGATGCTGGCCATGTTCTGCGCCTGCATCACGAGGAAGATGATGGCGCCCGTCAGCGCACCCATCACCTGTGCCACCGTGCGTGCGCGGCGCGCGCCGATGAGCCGCACGAGCAACAGCGTGAGCATCATGCCGGCCGCGGCGGCGAGCATGGCCATCGAGGCGAGCGTCGGGTAGATCGCCATCAGCCGCAGATGCCCGGTCACGAGGCCGGCATGCGCCAACGGCAGCAGGAAGAAGGCGTAGAGCGTGACGCTGCCGATGGCAATGCCCGCACCGCGCACGACGAACACGGTGCGCGATGGCAGCGGCGAGGACAGCAGCAGGTCGAGGTCGCCGCGATCGAAAAGCGCCGACACCGACAGCAGGATCGCGTGCGACAGCATGAGCGTGAAGACCAGCCACAGCACCCCGCCCACGAAGGGTGCGGTCCAGGCGTCCAGCGCGTCGAGGTCGGCATGGCGCAGCAGGAAGAACGCGAGCACATGCAGCACCAGCCAGAACGTGCCGCCGAGCAGCGCGGTGAGCCACAGCCTCGATCCGCCGGCCTTGCGCCAACCCAGCCGAAGCTCGTGCTGCAGCAACCAGGCGGCGCCTGCGGCACGCGCCATCAGGCGCGGCCCGCGGTGAGCTCGAGGAAGACGTCTTCCAGCGTCGCGCCTTGCCCCGCGCTGGCGGTGGCCGCCTCGCGCAGTTCGTCCAGGCTGCCCTGCGCGATGATGCGGCCGCGCTGGATGATGCTGATGCGCTGCGCGAGCCGCTCGGCCATCTCGAGGATGTGCGTGGTGAGCACGATGGTGTGGCCGCGCTTGACGCGGTCGAGCAGCAGGTCCTTCACCTGCCGCGCCGCGGCGGCATCAAGCCCGGTGAGCGGCTCGTCGAGGATCATCACCTTCGGGTCGTGGATGAGCGCGCCGGCCAGCGCGAGCTTCTGTCGCATGCCGCGCGAGAAGCCTTCGATGAGCTCGCCACGGTGGTCCCACAGCTCCAGCCAGCGCAGCAGCTCCTCGGCGCGCGGCTCGGCCTCGGCCGGCTCGATGCGCCAGAGGCCGGCGACGAACTCCAGGTACTCGGGCGGACGCAGCTTGCCGTACAGCAGCGGGTCGTCGGGCAGGAAGGCGAGCAGTTGCTTGGCACGCGCCGGCTCCTCGGCTACGTCATGGCCAAGGATGCGCGCGCGGCCGGCATCGGCCTTGAGCAGGCCCGCGACGATGCGCAGCGTGGTGGTCTTGCCCGCACCATTGGGCCCGAGCAGCGCATGGAACTCGCCCTGGGGGATGGCGAGGCTCAGGTTGTCCACCGCCGGCTTGTCGCCGAAGCGCTTGGTGAGGCGCTCGATGTGCAGCGCCGGGACGGCGGGCGGCTCGGTCATGTGTCGCCCACGGGATTGCCTCGCACCTTCTCAGGTCCGCGCGAGCAGGCCCTGCACCTGCTGCGCGAAGGCATCCGGCACCTCGGCCACGCTCAAGTGCGCAGCGTTGTCGAAGACGTGCAGTGTCGCGCGCGGGATGTGCTCGGCGATCTCTTGCGCCATCGCCGGCGGCGTGCCGAGGTCCTTGCCGCCGGCGAGCACCAGCGTCGGCACGCGGATGGTGTGCAGCCGGTCCAGCCAGTTCACGTCGCGCAGGCCATGGCAGCACGCCGCATAACCCTTCGGGTCGCTGCGCACGATGGCGCCGCGAAGGGCCTGCGCAAAGGCCGGGTTGGCGCGGCGGAAGTCATCGCTCAGGTAACGCTCGACGACCATGTCCGCGATGCCGGGCATGCCCTGCTGCTCCACGGTGGCGATGCGCTGCGTCCAGCCCGCCTGCGCGGCCTGCGGATATTGCGACGTGGTGTTGGCAAGCACGAGGCCCTTCACCAGATCGGGGTAGCGGATGGCCAGGCCCTGCCCCACCATGCCACCCATGGACAGGCCGATCCACACCACCGGGCCCTGCCCCCATTCGCGGATGAGACGCGCGGCGTGATCGACCATCTGGTCCAGCGTGTAGGGCCCCGGCGGCACGGCGGAGCCGCCATGGCCGACCTGGTCGTAGCGGGCCACGAGGTGGGTCACGGCGAGCCTGTTGGCCAGGTCGTCCCACATGCTCAGGTCGAGGCCGAGGGCGTGCGCCATCATCACGGGCGCGCCCTTGCCCTGCACGGCCACGCGAAGCTGCGGTTCGCTGAAGGTGTTGTGCCGCGCGATGCGTGAATCGGCTGCGAGCGACTGCGCAGGAGGCACCAGGCCTTCGGCGCGCAGGATGTCCATCGTGATCTTGAATGCGGTGTTGGCCGCCGGCACGCCGCAGTAGATCGCGCCCTGCATGAGCGTTTCCTTGATCTTGTCCAGCGGCACGCCGCCGCGGATGGCGGCGCGGCAATGCAGCTCGAATTCTTCCCAGCGCGCGAGGCCCATGGTCATGCCCAGCACCAGCAGGCGGCGCGTGGTGTGGTCCAGCCCGGGCCGGCCCCAGATGTCGTTCCACGCAAAGCGCGTGATGAAGGCCTGGAATTCGGCGTTGAAGGCGGTGGCGTTGTTGAGCGATTTGTCCACCCACTCGTCACCGAGCACCGCGCGGCGGTTCTTCACGCCGCGGTCGAAATCATCCTGCTGGGCCATGCTGCTTGTTTCCTGGAAGTCGTCAATCGGAAAGCCATGCGGACCATGGCGGCGCCTGGTCTTGCGCGCGGGCCGCGGCGGCCAGCGCATCGAGCTGCGGCCGCGCGACGGTGATCGCGCGTCGCGCGGCGTGGTGCGCATCGAAGAGCGCGGTGACCGGTTGCGCATCGAACTGGCCGATGAGCGTCGTGTCCGTCTTGAGGGCGTCGAGCACGAGCTCGCGCAAGTGCTTGCCGTCGCGCACCGCGGCCTGCGACAGGCGCTCGAGCAGCGCGTGCGCATGAGACTTGCCAAGCTTGTGCGCGAGGTGCATGGACACCGCTTCGGCGAACACGAGGCCTTGCAACGCATCGATGTTGGACAGCATGCGACCGGCATCCACCTGCAGGCCGGATGCGACGTCCGCCAGTGCCGCAAGCCCGCCATGCACGCTCACGTACAGCCCTGCCGTCTCGGCGAGTTCGGCCTGCCAGTTGCCAAGCCCGCGCTCATGCTCTTGCGCCATCGCGCCGAGGATGGCCGCGATGCGGTGCGGCGTGCGCATGGACGCGGCCAGCGCCACCATCGACGCGACCGGATTGCGCTTGTGCGGCATGGCCGACGAGCCGCCGCGTCCGCCGCCGGAGGGCTCGGCGATCTCGCCGATCTCACCTTGCGACATCAGCGAGATGTCGCGCGCGATCTTGCCGAGCGCGCCCGACAGGATGCCCAGCTCGCAGGCAAGTGCCGCGGCTTCGTCGCGCTGCGTGTGCCAGTTGCCCGGCGCAAGCTTCAACTGCAGGGCTTCGGCCATGCGCCGGGCCACGGACGGCCCCTTGTCGCCCATCACCGCCAGCGTACCGACGGCGCCGCCGAGTTGCAGCTGCAGGGCCGCCTGGCCAGCGAGCCGCAGGCGCTCGCGCGTGCGCACCAGCGGCGCGATCCACGCCAACAGCTTGAAGCCGAAGCTCACGACCTGCGCCGGCTGCAAAAGCGTGCGCGCCAGCACCGGCGCGTCGCCGTGCTGGCGGGCGAGCTGCAACAAACCGGCAATGAGGCGGCCAAGATCACGGTCGATCAACGCGAGCGCGCGGCGCTCGGCGAGCACCATGCCGGTATCGATCACGTCCTGGCTGGTGCTGCCCCAATGAACGTAGCCGGCGGCTTGCCCATCGGCCCGCGCCACGGTCTGCGTGAGCGCCTTGACCAGCGGAATGGCGAGGCTGCCCGCTGCACCGCTGGCCGCGACGATGGCTTGCGTGTCGTGCAGGTCCACCTTGCAGGCACCGGCGATGGCGGCTGCCGCGGCCTGGGGGATCACGCCTTCGGCGGCCTGCGCATTGGCCAGGGCCGCCTCGAAGTCGAGCATCGCCTGCAGCAAGGGTGCAGCATCGAACGCCGCCAGCATCCGCGGCGTGGAAAGGAAGCCCTCGAAGGCAGATGCAGCCATCGCGGACTGTCAGGCCTTGCGCTGGGGTGCCGCGGCCGGCGCCTGCGCACCCATCACGATGTGCTTGCGCTGGATCAGCTCACGCATGTTGGTGAGCGACAGCAGGTGGGCATGGATGAGCATGAGCATGCCGTTGCGATGCAGCTCCAGCACGGTGGCATCGGTCAGTTGCCCGAGCTTTTCTTCATCGACGCTCAGGAAGCCCTCGATCTTCAGCGTCTCGCCGTTGGGCAGGGTCGCGTCGGCACTCATTTCCTTCAGCAGGTCCAGCTCGACGAGGCGCTCGCAGAACATCATCGTGCGCAAATGCTCCTGGTCGAAGCGTTCGAGGAATTCGATCACGCGCTTGAGCGTGTCGGTGGGCTGGCCTTCGTCATCGAAGAGGCGGTCGCCCTCGGTGTCATTGAAGCCCTCGAAGGCGGCGTCCACGAACACGCTGGGGGCCGGCGCGCCTTCGAGGTGAACCGTCATGAACGGGTAGCGCCGGATGAACGCCGGCACATAGTGGCCGAGCCAGCGCCCCGCCTCGTCCACGCGCAGGTTCTCACTGGTCACGAGTCCGAGCAGCGACACGGACGACACCACCGGCTTGCCGTCAGGCCGCTGCTGGCCGGTGCGCACGAAGATGATCGGGGTCTCGACGCAAGCCTGAGGGAATTCGGTGGCCGTCAGCATGGCCGCGTGCATGCGGCTGGCGACGGCATAGTTGTCCGGCACCTTCAATCGCTTGTTGCGATGCTGCTTTGAATCGAGCATCTGCGGATCGCGGTAGAGGGCTGAGTTGTTCACGTTGGACTCCAGAGAAGAACGAGGCGCGATCGGCGCCTTTCAGGGTGCGGGTTCGGTGGCGACCGCCTGGGCCAGCACCTTGTCGACCCGCTTGCCGTCGAGGTCGACGACTTCGAAACGCCAGCCTTCCCACTCGACCGAATCCGCGGTGCGCGGCAGGCGGCCCAGCAGCAGCATGATCATGCCGGCCAGCGTGTTGTAGCGCCCACGGTCTTCCTCGGGCAATTCCTTGAGATCGAGCCGGTCCTTCAGCTCGGGCACCGGGATGAGCCCGTCGAAGAGCCAGCTGCCGTCATTGCGCTGCACCGCCCAGGAGTCTTCCGACGCGGGCGTGGTGAACTCGCCGGTGATCGCTTCGAGCACGTCGCGCACGGTGATGACGCCTTGCACCTCGCCGTATTCATCGACCACGAACACCAGCTGCGCACCAGACGCGCGAAAGTGATCGAGCAGCTCCATGCCCGACAGCGTCTCGGGCACGAAGACCGGCGGCTGCAGGCGCTCGGTGAGCGACAGCGAGCGGCCCTCCATCTGCTGCTGCAACAGGCTTTGCGCGGTGACCACGCCCACCACATCGTCCAGGCCACCGCGGCACACCGGGTAGCGTGAATGCTCTTCATCAGTGATGACCGCAAGAACCTCCTGCGGCGTCGCGGCGGCATCGAGCCACACGATCTCGACGCGCGGGATCATCATCGAGCCGACCTGGCGGTCGTCCAGGCGGAACACGTTGCGCACCATCTGGTGCTCCTGTTCCTCGATCACGCCAGCGTCCAGGCCTTCCTCGAGGCTCGCGGCGATTTCTTCCTCCGTCACCGAACGGACCTGCACGCCACTGATGCCCATCAGTCGCAAGGTGCTCTCGGTGAAGAAAGAGAAGACCTTCACGACCGGCCGCGCAATCATCGACAGCCATTCGAGCGGCCGCGCCACGAGCCGCGCGACGGCTTCCGGATAGATCTGCCCGAGCCGCTTGGGCACGAGCTCGCCGAAGATGATGGTGAGGAAGGTGATGCTGACCACGACCATGGCCGTGGCGGCGATCTCGGCGGCGCGGTCCTTGATGGGGAAGGTTTCGTGCAGCCACTTGGCGAAAGGCCCCGAAAAAGCCGCGTCGCCGACGATGCCGTTGAGCACCGCGATGGACGTGATGCCGATCTGCACCACCGAGAGGAACTTGGTGGGGTTGTCGTGCAGGTCCATCGCCGCCTTGGCGCCGGCGTCGCCCGCTTCCACCATCACCTGCAGGCGGGCCTTGCGGCTGGCCGTGAGGGCCATCTCCGACATGGCGAAAAGCGCATTCAGGAGGATGAGGAAAACCAGCAGGGCTACGTCCATGCGGGAGGGCGCGGGGGAAAAGCAAAGAGCGTAGCAGAATCGCAGGAATGCACTACATCGTCGGCGACATCCAGGGGTGCTGCGACCCCCTGGACGCCCTGCTGGAAAAGATCGATTTCTCCCCCTCGCGCGATCATCTCTGGGTGGTCGGCGACCTCGTCAACCGGGGCCCCGCCAGCCTGCGAACGCTGCGCCGCCTGCGCGGCTTGGGGCCAGCCGCCTGCTGCCTGCTGGGCAACCACGACCTGCACCTCCTTGCCGTGGCGCATGGGGTAAGGCCGCTGCACCGTGGGGACACGCTGGCCGAGATCCTCGACGCGCCCGATCGCGAGGAGTGGATCGCTTGGCTGCGCGCACGTCGGCTCGCGGTGCATGACCAGGGCTGGCTGATGGTGCATGCGGGCGTGGTGCCGCAGTGGGACCTGCCGCAGACGCTCACGCTCGCCTCCGAGGTCGAAGCGCATCTGCGAAGCGACGACATGGTGGACTTCCTGCATGCGATGTACGGCAACGAGCCGTCTCGCTGGGACGATTCGCTCAGCGGAAACGACCGCCTGCGCTTCACGGTCAACGTGCTCACCCGCACCCGCTTCGTGGCCGCCGACGGCACGCTGGAGCTGAAGATCAAGGACAGCGGCGAGAACGCCCCCGACGGCCTCTTCCCGTGGTTCGAGGCGCCGGGGCGCCGGACGCAGGGCGTGCCGATCGCCTTCGGCCACTGGTCCGCGCTGGGCCTCGTCAACCGGCCGGACCTGCTGGCCCTGGACACCGGTTGCGTGTGGGGCGGGCGGCTCACCGCAGCGCGCGTGGACGGCGGACTGCGGGAGATCATCCAGGTCGACTGCCCGGGCGGCAAGCGGCCTTGACGGCCCGCCTCAAGGTTTTCGTTTGACGACGATCACGTGGTCGCGCACCTCGACCACCTCCGACCAGGACACCGAATCGGGCTTGCGCACCGGGATGCCCAGCCGCTCCATCAGCCCGATGCGGCCGAAGACGATTTCGTCGATCACCGGCTGTTGGCTGCCCGGCCGCCATGAGCAACGCAGGTCGAACACCCGGCCCAGGTGTTCACCAGCCTCGGTCACGACGCGCATCAGCTCGATGCGGCACGCCCGGTTCAGGACATCGGCAGCTTCGCGAGCCATCGCCCCACCTTCACGTCCGTGCGGCCCAGGCGAAGGTCTGCTGACTTCGCATCGAGCCGTATCACCTCCGAAATTTCCGCCACGTGCACCCACGGCACGGCCACGCGCGAGCGGCCGAACATCCATTCGCCGATGACCGCGACGAGGCTGGGGACGCGCGTGAGCCAGGCGCCGGGCCCAACGAGCAAGGCCGCGACCGCGGGACCCGTTGGCGTGGACACGAACTCGATGTCGTCCACCATGCCGCAGGCAATGCCGTCCGAATCGACGATTTCATGATCGAGCACGTCGCGCAGGAGGTCGATGCGGCGAGACGCTGTCATCCGCGGCCTCCGTGCGTGAGGAAGAAGAGCGGAATCGCCGCCAGCGCCGTGACGGTGATCGCCACGAGGAAGAACCAGCCCAGGACCCGGGCGAACGGGCCGTTGGCATGCTGGCCCATGATGTGCCGGTCGCTCGCGACCATCAGCACCGGGAAGTAGGTGAAGGGCAGCACCACCACCGAGAACACGATCGAGTACTCGACCACCTTCACCGGGTCGATGCCCGTCATCACGATCAGCGTACCGATGACGAAGGCGGCGATCCAGGTGAGCGAGAAGCGGCCGGCCTCATGGGGCTTCTTGTACTTGCCCCAGGGCCAGCCGGCGAACTGCGCGAGGTTGTAGGCACCGGACAAGGCCGTCTCGATGGCCGCGCCTGAGAAGGCGAAGAACATGCCCAGCAAGGCGAGGTAGAGCCCGATCTTGCCGAACTGCGCCGATGCGGCAAGCGCCGCCGTGCCAGGCAGCTGCGGATCGATGCGGTGCGGCCCGAAGAACTCGGCGCCGAGTGCCACCAGCGCCACCGACAGCAACGCGCCAAGCGCGAAACCGACGATCACCACGAAGCGGTTGAGCGTGATGTCGCTGGGTTTCCAGTGATCCTCGATGCCGCCGGACGCGTAGAAGTAGGTCTCGTAGGGCAGCATGATCGAGCTCATGAGCGCGACCGCGAAGTAGGCATACAGCAGCCCGTCGCGCGGACCCTGCGTCTGCGGCGCGCGGGGCACCAAGCCCGCGGCCATCTCGTGCCAATCCGGCCCCATGGCCCAGACCGCGGCCATGAACACGATCATCAACAGCCCGCCCAGGCCGAACACCCGCTCGATCCATTCGAAGGGCATGAACCACACCACGGCCAGCAAGAACGCGCCGGCGGCGAACAGCATTGCACGATAGGGCCAGCCGGACATCAGCTGCCAGATCATCGCCACCCCGCCGATCTCCGCGGTGCAGGTCAGCAGGTTGACGATGTTGGCCGCGATGAGCGTGGCGAGCGCGGCCGTGAAGCCATTGCGCTCGCGGATGAGGCTGAACACCGGCCGTCGCTTGACGGCCGCCACCCGTCCGGCCATCTCGCAATACGCCATGATGCCGACGGTGCCCAACGCCGTGACCCACAGCAGCTGGTAGCCGAAGTGCGCACCGCCATCGAGCGTGAAGGTGAGCTCGCCGATCTCCACGAAGCCGCCCATGGCGGTCAGGATGCCGAGAAAGAGTTCGCTGGCCTTGGCCATCACTCGGGCCGAACCGAAGCACGCCGCCATCTCGCACGGCAATGCAGCCGGCACCCGGCGTTCAACGGCTCTTCAGCGTCGTCTCGATGGCATCCAGCCGGTTCGCGAGCCGTTGCTCGGCCGCGGCGGCGGAGGCCGGGCGCAGCGCGTCCGGCTGCTGCGCCGCACGCACCGCGGACGCGAGCTGCGCGGCGAGTGGCCGCGCTTCGTCTTGCACCGGGCGCAACTGCGGCTGCACCGCCATGCGCTCGAGCTCTTCGCGCGATGCATCCACGGACTTGGCCAGTTGCAGCGCATGGCTGCGAGCAAAGCGCGGATTGACCGATGCATCGGCCGAATCGGCCAGCAACTGCTGCAACTCCGCCGCCTGCGACCGCAAGGTGGACACCGATATCTGAAGTTCGTCCGGCCCCGCGGGGCGCTGCGACACCCAGACCATCGTGGCGGCCGCCGCGACGAGGAGCACGATGAGCACCAGCGCTTCGCGCAGTGCCCGGTGGCGTTGAAGACGTGTGGTCATGGTGCATTGCGAGTGAGGTGCGGACGCCCTGCCCCTCCCAGGCAATCGCGGTGCCCGCGCGTCCTTCTGCGCCACCTCTCTCGCAGCGGCTGCACGATGCCGCGCCTCACGCCTTTTCTGCCTGAGTTCCGTCCGCCCGATGAACTTCTTACCCGCCGTGTCCACGACTGCACCCTTCGAAAGCCACGGCCCATCATCGCGCGACGGGTGGCTACAATTCGCCCTCTCGTTTGAGGATGAACATCCTCGATCCGGGAAGCGTGGCCGAGCGGTTTAAGGCACTGGTCTTGAAAACCAGCGATGGGGGAACCCATCCGTGGGTTCGAATCCCACCGCTTCCGCCAGACGCCGGGAAGCTGGCCGAAACGCGGGCCGGACTGGCGGACTGATCGATTGCAGCGCGCGGTCGTTCACGCCACGCGTCGATCATGATCAGCAACCGTGCAAAGGGCCCCTTGTATGAAGATCGTCGTGATCGACCGTTTCGGTGAACCCGCCGATGTCGTCCACCCGGGTGAGCGCCCGTTGCCTGTGCCGGGCCCCGGCGAGGCCCGTGTGCGGATGACCCTTTCGCCCATCCACAACCACGACCTGGCGATCGTGCGAGGTGTCTACGGCTACAAACCTGAGTTGCCGGCAGTGCCGGGCACCGAAGCCGTGGGCGTCGTCGATGCCTTGGGAGACGGGGTAAAAGACCTGCGGGTTGGGCAACGTGTGGCCAGTGCATCGGTGCAGGCCGCCTGGGCCGAATGTTTCATCAGCCCGGCGGCCAAGTTGGTGCCGGTCCCCGATGCGCTGCCCGACGAAGCGGCCTGCCAACTGCTCGCCATGCCCTTGAGTGCGGTGATGCTGCTGGAGGACATGAAGCTGATGCCGGGCCAGTGGATCATCCAGAACGCTGCCAATGGCGCCGTGGGCAAGGTCCTGGCGACGCTGGCGGCGGCGCGTGGCATCGGCGTGGTGAACCTCGTGCGACGCGAATCGGCCCTGGCCGATCTGGCGGCCGGGGGCATCGCTCACGGCATATCGACCGACACCCCGGGCTGGCAAGACCGTGCCAAGGCAGCCGCCGGTGGCGCCCCCATCGTGCGGGCCATCGACTCCATCGGCGGCGAAGCCGCGGGGCAGCTGATGTCCTTGCTGGCCGACAACGGCGAGTTGATCTCGTTCGGCTCGCTGACCTTCAAGCCGCTGCTGATCAGCGCCAGCGAGCTGATCTTCAAGCAGACCATCGTGCGCGGCTATTGGGCGAGCAAGCGGCTCGCGGCCACACCGCCCGCCGAGCTGGCGCGCATGATCGGTGAGTTGGCCAGCCAGGTGGCGAGTGGCCTGCTGAAACTGCCGGTGGGCGGCGTGTTCGGACTGCACGATGCCGCCGCTGCCATGGCGGCGGCGGAGCAGCTGGGACGAACCGGCAAGGTCCTGCTGAGGGGCTCGCCGGGCTGATGCCCGTTCATGACGGAGCTGCCATTCATCTCACTCATCTGCCGTCCTTCTCCTCTGGCGGATCGGCTGGCCGCGTGGATCGCAACGGCCACAGCGGCCTCACCCTCCCCGTCATCGCCCAGCGCAGCGCATAGAACAGCAGCACCAGCGCCGGCGCGAGGATGATGCCCGTCCACGACAGCCACTGCACCCGGCTCTCGTTGGCATCGCGGATCACGGACAGCCTCGCAACGTTTTCATGCGCGCGGTCAGCCAAGTCATTGGCGGTGCTGTCATTGGGGTCCGCGCAGGCGGCGATGTAGCGGTTGTAGTCGCCGAAGGCCAGCGAGATGGCCGTCTCGGCGTCGCGCTGCTGGTGCAGCGACCAGCCAATGCCGCCCCCAAGGGTGAGCGCAAGGGTCGCGAGGGCGACGAGCAGCAGTCGGAAGAACTTGATTTCGGTCATCGGCGTGGCGCGATGATGCCACCGGCATCACCACGGGAGCGGCCAAGGCGCGATGAACAGCACGGGAAGACTCCCTTGTGCGTCCGATGCGGCATGCGCTGCTCCCGCCCACCCCCAGAAGGGGGAAGCACCTCGCTGGGGGATGGTCACCCCGGGGCGCACTGCCAACAATGCGCGCCAGGACACGGATACAGCACCAGCAACACGGCAAAGCACGAGGCGAAAGATGCAGCACACGAGCAGGGTTTCCAGCGAAGAGAAGGTCAAGGTCCTGGGCGGACTTCTTCGCTCCTGGGGCCACGACGCCAGCGATTTCGAGGTCGAGGAAGACCAGAGCTCCGAACTGGCGGACCTGTTCGGCCTGGGCGGCGGCATCGTGATCGTGCGCCGCCGCTCCACGGGAGAAGAACGGCTCTACGCCACCGGCCTGGGCTCCGCCTGGTTCGGCACCTTGCTCATGGACCTCGCCCGCGGCCATTTCGCGGCCGAATCCACCCGCCGCACTCGCGCCATGCTGCTGCAAGAAACCCGCCACTGAAACTCGCACCACAACAAGAACGCAGGGAAGGGGCGACGCGGCCGTATCGCGTCGCGGATTCTGGGAGAAGAAGAGAAAGGGGCTCCGATGTCGGAGCCCCTTTTCCTTTTTCCGAGTGCCTCTCTTCGCAGCGAAGCGCCATCAAGCCATGCCCGCGGATCCGCTCTGCCGGTCCGCCAGGCGGCGCCCCTTGGAGGCAGGAGCACAGCGACTGGCGGGCTCACTCACCCGATACACGTCTTGTTCTTGCCGGTGCGCTTGGCTTCGTACAAGGCCTGGTCCGCCCGCTCCAAGGCATCCTCGATGCGCTCGTCGGGGTGATAGGTCGTCACGCCGGCGGAGAAGGTGACGAAGATCTGCTTCTGCTCGTGCATGAAGAGGCCGCCGCTCAATGACCGTTGCAGCCGCGTGAGGATGAGCTGGCCTTCCTCGGCCGGCGTGTCGGGCAGCAGCACCACGAATTCCTCGCCACCGTAGCGTGCGATGACATCCGTCGGCCGCAATGTGCGGCTCACCACCGACGCCAGCGACCGCAGCGCCTCGTCGCCCGCCGCATGGCCGAGCTCATCGTTCAGGCGCTTGAAGTTGTCGATGTCCAGGAGGCCCACGCACAGCGTCGTGCCCGTGCGCTCGATGCGAGAACGCTCCGCCTCGAAGGCCTGCAGCAGGCCGCGGCGGTTGGCGATCTGCGTGAGCTGGTCGGTGGACACTTCCTCCGACAGCCGGCGCAGCTCGCCCTCGAGCTCGGTCACCCGCTCCGACAGGCCGCTGGCCTTGGTGTGTTCCTCGTGCAGCTTGGCCTGCGTCTGCGCGACCAGCGATTGCACCGTCCTCGACTCTTCCACCATCTCGCGCACGACGCCCGCCAGGCTCTCCAACGAGTCAGCCTGTTCGATCACATCGGCGTAGCGGCCCACGCTGTCATGGAAGCGGCCCGTCTGCGAGCCCAGTTCGTCGAGCTCGCTGAGCATGCGATTGATGAGCGACTTGAGCGCATCGCGCGCCCGGTCGCGCTCGACGCGCAACTGGCTTTGCCGCTCGCGGGTCGCTTCAAGCAGCTGGCTCACCGACTTCACGCCTCGCGCGGTCAGGCCTTCGTCGATGCGCGCCTGCATGGCCTCGCACTGTCCCTTGGCCCAGCTGTCGTCTTCAGCCAGGTCGGTGATGCTGGCGGCGAGCTCGCGGCACAGCTTGGCCAACTGGTCGAGCAGGTGATGCCGGTGCTGGATGACGCGGTCTGCCCGCTGGCACAGCCGGTGCAGCTCATCGGCGAGCAGCGGCGTGGCACCTTGCGCCTGGATGCGCTGCGTTGCATCGGCAATGGATTCCGAGAGCGTGCGGCTTTCGGTTTCGGTGGTCGGCAGCGCGTGGCGCACCGTGCCGTCAAGACTCGCGACGACGCGGTTCCATTCGAGAACGGCGCTCTCGACCGGGTCCGCCGCGGGCGCCGGCGGCGACTCGCCGAGCGGCATCATCTGCGAATCACTCAAAGGCGCCGGCATCGTCTCGCCGGTCGACGCCTCGGCCCCTTCGGGCACTTCGGTGTCCCAGCTCGTGACGAGCTGGCGCAAGCGCTGCTGAAGGCGCGCCGCATCGCCGCGGCTGCCGCTGAGCACGCGTTGCAGGCTGTCCTTCTTGCGCGCAGACGTCCATTGCCGGCTTCGCCGCTCCACACCGCGCACGATGCGATCGATCAAGTCGGCCAGCTGCTCGCCGGCGCGCTCGGGTGCATCGAGCACGCGCTCGGCATGCTCCCACCGGCCTTCGGCGATGGCGGCCGACAGGCCTGCCGCCGCGTCGCCCTCGAGCAGGCGCTGCGCGAGCTTGTCCACCAGCTTCTGCGCCCGCTCGGGCAGCACCGAAGCTGCGCCGGCGCCCATCTCTTCCTGGTAGGCGCGGGCGTAGTTCTCAGGGGTCGGCTCGAGCTTGGCAATCACCAGGCGGCGCAGGGCCGCCTTGGCGAGCGTCGCAGGAACCATCTCGGCGGATGCGGCCGCCGCGCCCTTGGTCGGAGTCGTCGCCATGGGCGAGCCTCTTCAGGCCGCCGGCGTCGCGCGTGGTCCGTTGCGCGACTCCGGTCCGCGCAGGGCGTCGGCGAGGTCGGTGTCACCCGCCTTGCCGATCCACGGCGCCTTCTTGGGCAGGACCGTCTGCTGCAGCCATTTCTCGATGTCTTCGGGCAGCTGCGGCTTGCTGAAGAGGAAGCCCTGCATCACGCCACAACCCAGGCGGTGCAGCACCTCCATCTGGCGCAGGTTCTCCACGCCCTCGGCAATCACGCGCAGGCCGAGCGATCGGGCCAGCGCGATGATGGCCGTGACCACCGCCGAGCTCTGCGGCGTGAGCCCGAGGTCGCGCACGAAGCTGCGGTCGATCTTCAGCTCCGAGATGGGCAGCGTCGTGAGGTAGGCGAGCGATGAGTAGCCAGTGCCGAAGTCGTCGATGGAAATCTCCACGCCGATCTCGTTGAGCCGGTGCAGCGACGGGATCACGTTCTGCAGGTCCTTCATCAGGCCCGTCTCGGTGATCTCGAGTTCGATGGCATGGTGCGGCACGCCGTACATGGTGACGGCCTGGTGGATGTGCTCGACCAGGTCGGTGCGCTCGAAGAGGCGGTTGGGCAGGTTGACGGCGATCGAATCCGAGAAGCCGAAATTGTCCTGCCACACCCGCGCCTGGCGCGCCGCCTCGCGGATCGCCCATTCGCTCAAGGGGATGATGAGGCCGGTCTCTTCGGCCAGCGGAATGAAATCGGCCGGAGGCACCAGCACCCCGTTGCGGTGCCAGCGCATCAACGCCTCGGCGCCCACCATCTTGGCGGCACGCACGTCGATCTTGGGCTGGTAGTGCAGCACCAGTTCGTTGCGCTCGATGGCCTTGTGCAGTGCGCTTTCCAGCTCCAGCTTCTCGCGGCCCTTGCCGGCGAGTGCCGGGCGGTACAGCGAGGCGGCATTGCGGCCTTGCGCCTTCACCGAGTACATCGCGACGTCGGAGTTGCGCATGAGGTCGGCCACCGAAAGGCCGTCGCGCGGGAACATGGCAATGCCCACCGACGCGGTGACGAAGCATTCCTGGCCGCCCACGAAGATCGGCTCACGCATCAGGTCGAGAATGCGCACCGCCACGCGTTCGGCGTCGCGCTCGTCGGTCACCTCGGGCAAGAGCGCGATGAACTCGTCGCCACCCAGGCGCCCGACTGCTTCCAGCGTGCGGTGCGATCGCGAGCCCATGGCTTCGAGCGAGCTTTCCATCACCTGGTCAGAGTGGCGCACGCACGAGCGCAGGCGGCGGGCCACCTCCATCAGCAACTCGTCGCCGGCCCCGTGGCCGAGGGTGTCGTTGATGACCTTGAAGCGGTCCAGGTCGATCAGCAGCAGGCTCACCTGGTGGTTGAGCCGGCGCGCGTATTCGAGGGCTCGCTCGGTGCGCCAGATGAGCTGGCGGCGGTTGGGCAGGCCGGTCAGCGCATCGAAGTTGGCGAGGTGGCGGATCTTGTCCTCCGCCATGCGGCGGTCGGTCACGTCCTGCACGATGCCGGTGTAGCCGACGAGGTTGCCGTGCTCGTTGAACTCAGGCTCCGCCTCGGTGTGGATGATGCGTTGGCGACCATCGGCCAGCGTCACCGGGATGTCGGTGGCCAGCACCGAGCTGTGGCCCATCACCTCGTGCAGCACGGTGATGAAGCCGGCGCGGTCTTCCGGCGGCAGCATGCGCAGCAGCTGGCGGAATTCGATGACCGAGCCAGGCCCCAGGCCGAACACGCGCAAGCCTTCGACGGAAAAGATCGGGCTGCCCGTCCCGCGCCGCCAGTCGAAGCTGCCCATGCGGGCCAGGTCTTGCGCGCGAGCCAGCTTGGACTTGCTGCGCTCGAGCTCCAGCCGCGTGCGCGAGGAGCGAAGCAGGTAACGCAGGCGCCCGGCCAGCAGGCTCCAGTGCGTGGACTTGACGAAGAAGTCGGTGGCGCCGGCCTCATAGGCGCGGTTGATGGACGCGTCGTCGTCGAGCCCGGTGAGCATGAGCACCGGCAGCGACTCGAAGCCCGGCAGCGCACGCAGCTCGCGACAGGTCTGGAAGCCGTCCATGCCGGGCATCATCGCGTCGAGCACGACGACGTCGGGCAGCCAATCGGCCAGCACCTGGATGGCGCGCTCGCCGCTCGTGGCCTCGGTGATGGCAAAACCCCGCTCGCGCAATGCGATCGACGTCAACAGCAGGTTCACCTCGTCGTCATCGACCAGGAGCACCCGGGGTTGACCCAGCGGATCTTCGTCGCCTAACGCAACGCTTGCGTTCATGTTTGGGGGTCCAGCAACCGCTTCAAAGCTTGTAACACGATCTCGACCTCGGCGCTCATGGCGTCATTCAGCTCTTCCAGGTTTTCAAGTCGATCGGTGCGAATCTTGGATTCAATCTCGGCGCAAAGCTGGGACAACTTGATGGCCCCGATGCTGGCCGAAGAACTCTTAAGGGTGTGGGCCACGTGCCGCACCCCGTTGTGGTCGCTGATGCGGCGCGCCTCCGCGAGCTGCGGCATGAGCCGGGCGGCCGAACTCTCGAAGGCCTTGATGACGCGCGACAGCAACTGGTTCTCGCCCTTGGGGTCGAGTTCGCGCAGGCGGTCGAGCGCACTCGCATCGAGCACGGAGCCGGCGACGCCCGCCCAGGCGGGGTCGCCGCTGCTCGCGGCGGGTCTGTCGTCGGAAGGCAGCGGGCTCGACGGGCTCAGTCGTTTGGTCAGCATGGCAAGCAGTTGGCTTTGGCGAAACGGTTTGGACAGATAGTCATCGAAGCCCAGCGACAGGAACCTGTCCTGATCGCCGCCCAGCGCATTGGCGGTGACTGCAATCACCGGAGTATGGCTTGGCGTGACGAAGTGGAACCGTCCGCCAGCCCCACGCCGGAACCAGCTCAGCGCCTCCACGCCGTCCATGCCGGGCATTTGTATGTCCATCAGCACGAGGTCGAAGTGTGCCTCACACAGCGCCCGCAAACCCTGCAAAGCACCAGCCGCCACGCGCACCTTGAGGCCAAGGTGCCGCAGCATCTGTCCAATCACTTCCTGGTTGACGGGATTGTCTTCCACCACCAGGACATGCCCTGACAGTCTGGGCGCCACCATGACCGCGTCGCGCCGCTGGGCGGACACGCCCAGGATGGCCTGCCGCAGCTCAGCCTTGCGCACCGGCTTGGCGACGAATCGGTGAAAACCCGCAAGTTGCGCCGAGCGCACGTCGTCGGGCGACGACACGCTGGACAGCAGGATCATCTTCATGTCCGGGTGCGTACCGTCGGAGGTGATGGCGCGGCCGAAGGAGATGCCATCCAGCCGCGGCATGTGCATGTCCACGAGCGCGAGGTCGTAGTGGCTGTCGAACACGGTCTTGCCGCGCAGGATGTCCAGCGCCTGCTGGCCGTCTTCGGCCAGCGTCACGTCCATGCCCCAGGCGTCGAGCATGTTCTCGAGCACGGTGCGGTTGGTCTCGTGGTCTTCCACCACCAGCACGCGCAGCGCAGCGAGTTCGGTGGCGTCGAGCTCGGTGAGCTGGATGTCGCTTTGGGCCGGCTTCACCGGCACGTGGACGATGAACTGGGAGCCGATGCCCGGCTGGCTCTTCACGACGATGTCGCCGCCCATCAGCTCGATCAGCTGCTTGGAAATCGCAAGGCCCAGGCCGGTGCCGCCGTAGCGGCGCGACATGCCGCCATTGGCCTGGGTGAACGCACTGAACAGGCGCGGCAAGGTGTCCGCATCGATGCCGATGCCGGTGTCTCTGACCGTGAAGACCAACCCGATGTCGCGCGACCCGGCGGCGGCTTCGCCCAGCTGCAACTCGACCACCACCTCGCCCCGCTCGGTGAACTTGATCGCGTTGGCGATGAGGTTGGTCAGCACCTGCCGCAACCGCAACGGGTCGCCGTGCACCATCGCGGGCAGGCCAGGCACCTCGTGGAAACTCAGTTCCAGCCCCTTCTCATGCGCACGCGGCGCGAGCAGCTCCAGCGTGTCTTCCACCACGCCGCGCAGGGTGAAGTCGGTGAGCGCGAGCTCGAGCTTGCCGGCCTCGATCTTCGAGAAGTCGAGGATGTCGTTGATGATCTCCAGCAGCGACTCGCCCGAGCGGTACACCGCCTTGGCGAATCGCCGCTGCTTGTCGTTGAGCGGCGTGCCCAGCAGCAGCTCGGTCATGCCCAGGATGCCGTTCATCGGCGTGCGGATCTCGTGGCTCATGTTGGCCATGAACTGGCTCTTGGCCTGGCTCGCGGCTTCGGCCTTCTCGCGCGCCGTTTCGAGCTCCACCTCGTGGTGGTGGTCGCGCGTGACGTCCGACACCACGCCATACACCCGCATGCTGCCGTCGGGCCGCATGCGCGAGCGTGAGCGAGAACGCAGCCAGCGCACGCCCTTGATCGGGTGCTGGATGCGGTAGGTCACGTCCGCCGGTTCGCCACGCGACTCGCGCTCGCGTCGCTGTGCGAGAAGCGGCAGGTCCTCCGGCAGCGCATGGCGCAGGATGGCGGTGTGGTCCGCGTTGAAGGCCTCGCGGCTCACACCGTATTTCTCGTAGGCGCTTGCGCTGATGAAATCAAAATGGCTGCGCTCGGGGTTGCTCACGAAGAGCGTGTCCTCCATGGCCTCGGCCATCTCGTTGAAGCGCGCCTGCGACTCCTCGAGCTCGCGGTGGTTGCGCCGCTCGGACGTGATGTTGCGGGCGATGGCCAGCAGCAGCCGCGGGGTGCCGTCGGCGCGGCGCATCACCACGTTGCGCACGTTGACCGTGCGCGTGCCCATCTTGCGCGACGTCCATTCGCAATCGACATCGACGGTCGCATGGTCGCGCAGGGCCTGGCGCATTGCAGGTTCCACCAGCGCCACCAGCCGCGGGTCGAAGCCGCCGCCCAAGGTCTGGCCGATCATGCGCGCACGCGCCAGCGCAAACTCTTCTTCCGCGTGACGATTGAGGGCCAGCAGGCGCAGCTCGGTGGGCTCGAAGACAAAGACGCTGACCGGCAGGTTCTCGGTCAGCACGTTGAGCAGTTCACCCTCGTTGCCCAATGGCGATTGATGCACGTGGTCGACGATCATTTGCGATGGCGCGTCCAGCGCGGCGACATCCGCCGGCCGTGAATCGCCGTCGCGACGCGCCACGCCGTCGAGCTGCACCTTCAAGAGTTCGAGCAGGCGCACGAGCGCCGGCGCCTCGATATCCAGCTCCACGCCCTTGAGTTCGAGCATCGCAATGACGCGTTGGTCGCGGGTGACCGGCAGCGCGTAGCCTGCCACCGCATTGCCGCACACCTCACCGCGGACGAAGGCGTCCCCCAGCGGATAGCGCTCAGCCATCACGAGCGGCGTGGCTGCATCGACGGGGCCGTGCACGATCACCCCGCGCGCGCCGAGTTCGTGAACCAGTTCCTCGCGGGTTTCCTCCAGCGCCTCGGCAAGGCCGTTGGCGTCCGTGACGCGTCGCGTGAGCATGGTCGCCACTTCGAGCATCGCAGCTTCGCCCAGCACGCGCGGGGACTCCACCTCGATGACGACCTGGATGCGGTTCTTCAGCATGAAGCGGCGCAGTACCAGCGCCCCGATGAGGGCGATCATCGCCACCGTGGCCAGCGTTGCACCTTCGCGGCCGGGCGTGAACAATGACGCAGCCGCAGCGAGTGCGGCAAGCCAAAGTGAAACCCGGGACAGATAACGCAGCATGCTGTGAGAGGATGTTTGCGGCCGCAGACAACGCGCAAGAACGGCCCGCGCGAACGAACCCGATGCCCGCCCACGCTGTTTCGATTTCGGCCTTCCAGGCCTGAACTTGAATAGCGCTCCGTGATGTCCGACACCCTCGTCCACGCATGAACTCCTCGTCCGCCTGGCTGGCGTTCGTGACGCTTGCCGCACTTGCGGCCGCCTGTGCCTGGCTGGCCGTGCGCAATCGACGCATTGCCCGCGAGCTGCAGGCCGAGCGCGTGCGCGCCCGGGCCATCGAGAACGTGCTGGACGTGTGGCAATGGCGCAGTGGCGACTCTCACACCCTCGTCGAGTTGCGTCCGCCGCAGGGCGCCGTGTCGTCCACCTGGGCGGCGGCCGCGCCCGGCCAGCGCCTGTGGGACCAATTCCAGGCCGCAGACCCCGCCGCCCTGCGAGCCTGCATTGATGCGCAGGCCGCACTGCAAGACATGCGTGCGCAACTGCGGCTGGCCGACGGCTCGACCGCGCAGTGCCGCCTGCGCGCGGTGGCTGTGACCGACAGCACCGGCCGCTTCGCAGGCTACGTGGGCACGGCGCGCGTAGCCGGTGCATCTGCGGCAGCGGCGAGCGACAAGGGCCCTTCTCCCGCCGATGCGCTCAGCGACAGCGAGCGCGAGTCCTTCAGCTACACCGTGTCGCACGACCTGCGCGCGCCGATCCGCGTGGTCGAAGGCTTCACGAAGATCCTCAAGGAAGACTACGGCCGCCTGCTCGACCGCATCGGCAACGACCACCTCGACCGCGTGCTCGGTGCCGCCGCGCGCATGAACAGCATGATCGACGCGCTGCTCGCGCTGTCGCAGCTGTCAACGCAGCCGCTCGCGCGCCAGCCGGTCAACCTCTCGCAGCTCGCGCAGTACATCGCCGAAGACCTGCGACGCGAGTCCCCGCAGCGTCGGGTGCAGATCGAGATCGAGCCCGACCTGCAGGTCCTGGGCGATCCGACGCTGTTGCGCGTGGTGCTGGAAAACTTGCTGGGCAATGCCTGGAAGTACACCGCCCGGCGCCGCGACCCGCACATCGCCTTCTTTCGCGACCTCCACAAGACCGGCACGGTCTTCACTGTTCGGGACAACGGCGCGGGCTTCGACATGCGCTTTGCCGACCGGCTGTTCGGCGTCTTCCAGCGCCTGCACAGCGCCGCCGAGTTCCAGGGCACGGGCGTTGGCCTCGCATCGGTGCGGCGCATCGTGCGGCGGCACGGCGGCGACATCTGGGCCGAGGCTGAGGTGGACAAGGGGGCGTCGTTCTACTTCACGCTGGGGGCGGAGTCCGATCTGCGGTGATCTTGCGGGGTGGGATTTTCGGGGTCTGGTTGCTTGAGCGCAGTGGGCAAAGCGAACGTAGCGAGTTCCGCGACGGGCTGCGACTCTGAGCACCGCAAGGAAGTCGGCGAAGCCGACCGCCTGATCAGCGCGCCCTGGCCTGCCTACCCGCGCCTTTGTCCCACCCGCCTCACGCGGAAGGCATCGCGAGCAACTCCACCGCTTGCAGCAGGCGCTCCGCCTGTTCGGGCAAGGCCACGCCCTCCGCAATCGCCATGCGTTGCAGCCGAACCAGCGCCTCGCCACGCGCGAGCGAGTAGCGATGCATGATCACGCCGACGGCCATCGCCACCACCGCAGGCAGTTCCTCGACGGTTGCTGATCCGGCCGGCGCCGCATGCCGCTCGCGCAGCGCAATGAACCCGCTGTCGGCCCGGCGCCCCGCCGCCATCGCCGCATTCGCGAAGGCTGCTTCCACGGCCGGCACGATCTGGCGGATGTCCAGTGGCTTGACGAGGTAGGCCACCGCGCCCAATTCCTTCACCTGCCGCATGGTCTCGTCGTCGGAAAACGCGGACAGGAACATGAACGGGATCTGGCAGTACTCGCGCAGGTAGGCGGCGACGTCGAAGCCGCTCATGCCTTCCATGCGGATGTCCAGGAGCGCGAGCTCGGGCTTGTGTTCTCGCGCGAGCAGGATGGCGTCGTCACCGTTGTCGGCATCGATCACCTCGTAGCCGGCCTGCGAGAGGCCGTGGGTGAGCGTGGCCAGCACCAGCCGGTCGTCGTCCACCACCAGGATTTTTCCCTTGCCTTGCACTGCGTGTCCCTCGTCCGGTCTTGCCGTCTTCCGTCCCCTGGCTGGCACTGATTCTGGCGCAAAAGCCAGTGGCCGAGGCCGCCGGTTTCTCCTACATCGGATCGAGCTTGCTGATGCCCGGCGGCGACAAACGCACAGTTGCCACCACCTCGTCGCCGCGCTGCTCCAGGCTCAGGGTCGCGCTCTTGCGCGGCAGCAAAGCACGCACGAGGCCGAGTCCCGACACGCCGCCAGGGAAGCGCGCGAGGCTGAAGTCCGCCGGCAACTGCGCGCGGTTGGCGATGAGCACCTGCACGCTGTCGGGCTCGCACCGCAGCGTCACCGACACCTGCAGGCCGCGGCCGGCAATGCTGTGCTTGACGGCGTTGGTCAAGAGCTCGTTCACAGTGAGTGCGATGGGTATCGCCTCGGCTTCGGGCAATGCCCACTGATGCGGCGCGGGGCCATCCACCGTGAGCAGGATGGGATGGCCGAAGGTGCGCTGCACCGAACCGGTGATCGCCTCGACCACGCTCTTCAGTCGCAACGGGCCCGTCACGCCCACCTGCAGGCCATAGACCTGCGCAATGGCCTGCACCTGGCCCACCACCTCCGAAATGGCCGGCGCCACTTCGGGCTTGCGCGAAGCGATCTGCTGCAGCAGGCCGGCGACGCCCTGCAGGTTGTTCTTGATGCGGTGATGCACTTCCTTCACCAGCATCTCGCGCTGCATCACGGCCGCTTCCAGGCGCGCTTCCTGCGCGGCGCGCTGCTCGGTCACGTCGGTGGCCACGAGCAGCAGCTGGTCGGGCGGCTGGCCAGGTGACGCGAGCGGCAGGTAGCGTGCGTCCCAATGGCGCGTCTGGCCATTCACGTCGACGCTGTACTCGACCTGCGTGAGCCGGCGCGAGGCGAGCGCCCGCTCCATGTCGGCACGGCGCTGCACGGCGATGGCCGCGTCGAAGATCTCCTCCGGCGTGCAGCCGACGAGCTCCATCGGCGTGCGCTCGGCGCTGCGTGCCGCGACCTCGTTGACCTGCAGGATGCGCAGCGTCTTCGCATCGCGCAAGGTGATGGCCATGGGCGCCGCTTCGATGATCCGCTGCAACGATGCCTGTGCCTGCGCGGTGCGCGCCTCGGCCTCGCGGCGGCGCTCGATGTCGAGCAGTGCGTAGGTGAGCTGGCGACCCGCCTGGCGGCCGGTCGCGACCACGTTGCCCACCACCCAGAACTCGCGGCCGTCGCGCGCCTTCACGCGGCATTCGAAGGTCTCGGCCTGGCCCTCCACGAGGCTGTCGAGGTAGTGCGTCTGGCGGAACGGATGGTCCGCCTCGGGCGTGGCGACCGTGCTGATCGCTTGCTCCATGAAATCGGCGAGGTCACCGCCGAACATGCGGCGCGCGGAGCGGTTCATCCACTCGATGCCCCCGGGCCCGACCGTCACGATGCCCACGAGCACCGAATCGAGGATGGCACGGGTGCGGTCGGCCTGCAGCGCCACGGCTTGCTCGGCGCGGTGGCGGGCGTCGACGTTCACGTAGGACGCGATGACGCCGCCTGACAGATCGCCGTCGATCACGAGCCGCTTGCTCACCTGCACCCACAGCAGCCGGCCATCGCCGCGACGCAGCTGGCGCTCGCCGTTCCAGCGTCCGTACTGGCGCAGCGCCTGTTCTTCCACCGCCCACACGCGGTCGTGCTCCGCGGAGTCAGGAAAGAGCTGCACGAGCGGCATGTCGACGAGCTCCGCGGCCGGATGGCCAATGAGCTGCGCGAGCGCATCGTTGACGCGCTGCAAGCGTCCGTTGCGAAGGAAGGCGATGCCCACCTCCGACAGGCTGAACATCAGCTCGCGGTCGCGCGCGAGCGACTCCAGCTCCATCTGCTGCGTCTTCAGCCGCGTGATGTCGGACAGTACCGCGATGGCCTCCATCGCGCCGCCGGTGGGCCCGGTGCGCCGCACCGACAGCGCCACCCACATGGGCGACGCCTGCGCGCCGATGGCCTGCGGCAGTTCGAACTCGGTCTCGTAGGTGTGGCCCTCCTCGAGTGCGGCCAGTGTGTCCGTGGCAATGCGATGGCCCTGCGGCGTGGAGCCGAAGAGCTCGTGCAGGCTGCTGCCTGCCTCCTCGCCGCCCGACAGGCCCAGCATGGTTTCGAAGCGGCGGTTGCAGCGCACGAGCGCGTTGCCGCGCAGGTAGGCAATGCCGGCGGTGCTGCTCTCCAGGATGGTCGAAAGCTCGTGCAACAACTGCTCGCTGCGCAATTGCGACTGGTGCTGCTCGGTGATGTCGAGCGTGACAACGGAAGTGGTGCGCTGTCCCGACGCCAGCGTTGCCGGCTCGACCCGCGTGAGCAGCCAGCGCTGGCCGAGCTGTGGATGCTTCACCGCGTAGCGCACCTCGGCGCGCTGCGCATGCCGCAATGCCTGCTGCAGGCGTTCGTACTCGGCCATCGATTCGGGCGCGACGATCTCGCGGCTGATGGACTGCAGCGCGGCCGACGCAGTGCCTCCGCCCTCGCCCCCCGACGCGTGGTTCTGCCGCAGCCAGCCCGACGATTCCTGGAAGGTCGCGATGCCCACTCCCGCGGTGTCGATGAGCGCGCCGATCTGCATCTGCGCGAGGTCGCGCTCCTCTT
Organism: uncultured Comamonadaceae bacterium; assembly: GCA_966211955.1. Lineage (GTDB taxonomy): Bacteria > Pseudomonadota > Gammaproteobacteria > Burkholderiales > Burkholderiaceae_C > Albitalea. The sequence continues at coordinate 229,838 of CBIHOF010000007.1, forward strand.
CGGCGCTGCGGTCTTCCACCACCGCCATGTAGCGGCGCTGTCCGCCCGGTGTCTCGTAGCAGCGCACGCTGGAGCGAAGCCGGCGCGGCACACCGTCGGGCTGCACGACCCAGCCCTCGGAGCTCACCGGCAGGCTGCCCGGCTGCAATTGCGGCAAGGGCGCGCCGTTGGACCACGCGAGCAGTTGCGCCAGGTTGGGCGAGGCGTCGGACAGCAGCGCCGGCACCTCGCCGGCCAGCGCATCGAAGGCGGGGTTGGTGCGCACGAGCAGGCCGGTGCCGTCGAACAGCACCATGCCGACGGGGCTCAGGTCGAACCAGTCGTCGAGTTCGCGCGCCGAACGGTCGGCGCGTTCGCGCGCGGCATGCTCGGCCGTGCAGTCCTGCATCACCACGAGGTAGAGCGGGCGGCCGCGTTCGTCCTGCACACGCGACGGCGCGGCGCGGTACCACCGTTCGCGCCCGCTCGCATCGATGAGCCGGCGCTCGATCAGCGGCGGCACTTCGTCGCGGCGCAACATGTCCAGGAGCGGCACGCGCGACGCGGCATTGGTGGCCCGGTCCTCGCGCGGCTGCAGGTCGATCGGATCGATACCGATCAGGTGCTCGCGCGGAAAGCCGGTGTAGTCGAGGTAGGCCTGGTTGACGTCGACGATGCGGAAGTCGAGGTCCTGCAACGTCGCCGGAAAGGGCGAGCGCCACAGCACGTGCGGCAGCGCCTGCGCCCAGGATTCACCAATGGTCATGGCAGATGCGAAGACGACACGTGCGTACCAGCTTCCTGGTCACCACAGAGGGCACAGAGACGACGCGCCAGGCAAGCGCGCTCGGCGAAGAATCGCTCAGCGAGTCAATCGAGCTGGGCCGCCGACGTCAGCGCGCGCAGCTCGGCCCGGTTGATCTCGCTCACGCTCATCATCAGCTGGTCGGCGGCGGCGCGGAAATCGAACAGCGATTCGGCTTCCACCGAGCGCACCAGCTCGAAGTACGGGTGATACGGCCCCTCGCCCTCGACCAGCGCCTGGTACACGCGCTGCGGGACGGGGATGGTGCGCAACAGCTCGGAGAAGGGCTGCTTGAACATGCGGTCGAGCAGCGAGAACACGCCGCAGATGAACATTTCATTGCGCATCTCGTCGTCGCCGCTGGAACGCACCAGCTCTTCCATCAGCAGGCCGCGACGCACGGCGGCGAACATCACCGGCTTCAAGTTGGTGTCCTTGCTGGCCGTGGCCAGCAGCAGCGCCAGCCAGCGCTTCAGGCGCTGGTAGCCGAGCATCATGATCGCGTGGCGGAAGGAGCTGATCTCCACCGACAGGCCGAAGGCCGGCGAGTTGATGTAGCGCATCAGCTTGAAGGCAAGCGACGGGTCGCGCTTGAGCGTGCCTTCGAGCTTCTCGATGGGCTCTTGCTTGTCCACGCGGTTGATGAGCTCGACGATCACCTGCAGGTCGGTCTGGCCGGCGGGCTTGCCGGTGGCCATGGACGTCGACACCGCGTCGTCGATCGGCCAGCCCAGCACGGCAGCGGCGCCGCGGCTGAAGCTCGCTTCCATGTCGGTCACGGTGTGGATGCCCGATTGCACGTGCGGGATGCTGCGCGCCACGCCGGTGGGCGCGTGGGCGCCTTCGGCGGCGCGGCGGTCGTCCGACAGGTCGATGATCGAGTACTTGAAGCAGGGCAGCACCTCGCGCGGCAGCTCCTTCACCGGACGGCCCTTGAGCAGCATGGTGTTGCCGTGCTTGTGCAGTGCAAGCAATGGTTCGATGTTGACCGGATCGCTCGCCATGAAGGCCGGGATCTCGATCATCACGTTGGTCGCGACATCGGCCTTGAGCAGGTCCTGCAGCAGGCTTTCGCTGGCCACGTTGAGCGACACGCGCGCGCCGTCGGCCGGCCACACGCTGCCCACCGCATGCAGCAGCTGCGCCGCATCGAGCACTGCGTCGGGCTTGAGGGGGAACACCGTCAGGCGCGTCGCGGTGACGCTTCGATTGCGATCGATGAACGGGGAATAACCGAGGGCCACCTGGCCGAGGATGGCATCGCTCAAGGCATGCTCCCTGGAAAACTGATCAAGCGTTGAGGTACTGGAACAGCGACAGGTGCTGCACCATCGAGTAGGACTTCAATGCGGCATCGTAGCCGCTTTGCTTGTTCTGAAAGTCGGAAATCGCCTGCACCATGTCGAGATCTTCCGCGTTGGATTTCTCGGTTTCGGCCGCCAGCTTCTGCCCGTCGAGCCGATCGGTGACTCCGTCGATTCGGTTGAGCGTCACACCGGCGTCCGAGCGGGCCACCTGGAGGCGGCTCATGCCCTGGTCAATGTTGCGCAGGTTCATGATGCTGTCCTGCGCGATCTGCGAACCCGTCTTGCCCTGCGCGGAGAGGTCGGCCACGGCCTTGTCCAGCGTGTCGAAGACACTCAGCGAGGCGGTGGACGGCACGATCTGGAAGGCGTCGCCATTGGCCGGCTGGCCGGCCACGGTGACGGCCATGCCGTCGATCTGGATGGCCGTGCCCGCCTGGTAGGCGACGTTGGTCTGCGGCGTGGCCAGGCCGTTCTTGAGCACCGAATAGGTGGTGACGCCGGCGGCGCTCGTGAACTGGATGTCGTAGGTGGCGCCCGTGATCGCGGACGGGTCGATCACGCGGCCCGGGTCGATGGTGGCCGTGCCCGTGCTGGTGGTGACCTTGGTCTCGAACACACCGTTGCCGGTGCGAGCGGACAGCCAGGTCGCCCCCCCGTCCATGGTGATGGGCAAGCCTTCGCTGCCGGCAATCAGCGCGGAGCCGGCGGTCCCGCGGTACTGCACCGCACCAGGCGCATCGATGAACGGCGCCTGCGCCGAACCCTGCCCCCCGAAGAGGTATCCGTTGGATCCATCGCTGCGGTTGGCGATGCCCAGCAGCTGCGCCCGGATGCCCTTGATCTCGGTGGCGATGCCCTGGCGCTGCGCATCGGTGTAGCCCGGGTTGCCGGCAGACACCAGCAGCTCTCGCGCGCGCTGCAGCAGGTCGTCCGAATCGCCCAGCGAGCTTTCGGTGAGCGACATCAGGCTCTTGCTCGCCTCGACGCCGCGCTTGTCGGCGTCCACCCGCGCCGAGGTGGCGAGTGCGCGTTCGGCCCGCGCCGCGGCGGTCGGGTCGTCGCTTGCGCGGTTCACGCGCTTGCCGGTGGTGAGCTGCTGCTGCGTCTCGCTGAGCTCGACCTGGCGCTTCTGCAGTTGTGCGAGCGAGGTGTCGAAGGCCTGCAGGGTACTGACTCGGTTCATCATGATGTTTCGCCTCAGGCGCCACCCACTTTCAAGAGCGTGTCGAACACCGACTGCGCCACCTGCAGCATCTTGGCCGCCGCCTGGTAGCTCTGCTGGAACTGGATCAACCGGGCCGCTTCCTCGTCGAGGTTCACCCCGGTCTTCTCGCTCACCGCGTTCTGTGCATCCGCCGCCACCGAGGCGGACATGTCGGCGCTGATCTGCGCGCTTTGCACCCGCACGCCGATGTCGGTCATCGCGTTGGCGTAGGCATCCGTCACCGTCACGCCGCCGCTCGTGCCGTTCAGGCCGACGAGCTTCAGCGTGCGCAGGTCGGTCAAGGCGCGCGCGTTGCCGTTGTCGGTCGCGGGGAAGGCCGTCTTCTGCACCGTCACCGTGTCGCCCGATGCAGGCACGCCGTTGAGGTTGAGCTGGAAGCCATTGAGGTTGATGCTCTGGCCCGCCGTCCACACGGCAGAGCCGCTGCTCGTGACGAGCCCGGTCGTCGTGTCCAGCAACTGCCAGTTGTAGTTGCCGGTGCCCGAGGTGAAGCTGATGGTGGCCGTGAGGTTGGGGTTGAGCGTGTTGCTCACCGCCTTCACGCTCGCCACAGTCGCGGTGCCGGTGTTGTTGGCGCCCACGCCTGCCGTCACCGGCGATGCGGCGGCGATGCCCTTCGGGTCATCAAGCACGCGGTGCATGTTGAGCGCGGCGCTGGCCACCGGTTCGAGCACGAAGCGGTCGCCGGCCGCGGGCAGCGGCGCCACGACGTTGATCTGGAACCCATCGACCACGCCGCCCGAGGCCACCGACACCTGCGTGCCGTCGGACTGGCGCGTGACGAGATAGTTGCCTGCGGTGGCCGGGTCCGGCTGCATCAGGTAGTTGCTCGCGCGCAGCTGCGTGCTGTCGACGATGCTGAAGCTCACGCTGGGCACTCGGGTGCCCGAGGCATTCACGTATGACGCGACCGGGTTGCCCGCGGCATCCACCGCATTGGTGTCCGAGGGCAGCACGATGGCCGCGCCGTTGCTGAAGATGGCCGCACCCGCCGCTGCGGGTGTGCCCAGGTCCAGGCCCATCGCCTGCTGGTTGTTGACGGCGCCCGCGAGTGCCGCGGCCATCTGGCCGAGCTGGTTGCGCGCGGCGACGAGGTCGTTATCCTGGAAGCGCAACATGCCGGCGATCGAGCCGCCGGTGACGAGGTTGCCCGGCAACGGATGCGTGCCACTCGAATCGACCAGGCCCAGGCGCACCTTGGCCGGGTCGTACTCGTCGGACATCGCGGCGAGCTGTGACGCGTTGCCGCCCAGCACAAGCCGCTGGCCGCCCCCCACGAAGATGCTGGTGCTGCCGTCGCTGGCCGGAATGGTCGTCACCTGGATGTACTGGCTCATCTGGCTGATGAGCTGGTCGCGCTGGTCCAGCAGGTCGTTGGGCTGGTGGCCGGAGCCTTGCGCGAGCGCGATCTGCCCGTTGATGTCGGCAATGCGCGAAGCGAGCGTGTTGATCTGCTTGACCGCCGCGCCCACTTCGGACGTCACGTTGGCCTGCAGCGCATCCATCTGCTCGCCGGCCGCGCGAAAGCGCGAGGCGACGTTCTCGGCCTGGCCCAGCGCCACCTGGCGCGCCGCCAGGTCCTGCGGGCTGTTGGCCACGTCCACGAAGGCGTTGAGGAACTGGCCCGACGCATAGCCCACGCCGTTCTCACCGGTGCCGAACACCGTTTCGAGCTGCTTGAGCTGGTCGCTTCGCGCTGAATCTGCCGAAGCCTGCGACGAGGTCATGGCGGCCTCGCGCGTGAGGAACTCGTCATGCGCGCGCGACACCGTGGTCACGTTCACGCCCTTGCCGAAGAAGCCCGCGCCGCTGAACTGGCCGCCAGCCGATTCGAGCTCCACCGCCTGCTTCGAATAGCCCTTGGTGTTCGCGTTGGAGATGTTGTTGCCGGTGGTCTGCAGCGCCGAGTAGTTGGCAAACAGGGCCCTCATGCCGAGGGACATCAATGCGGAACCGCTCATCGCTCAGCCCTCAAGTCGTGTGCCATGTCAAGCCATGCTGCGTTGGAGGCGCAGCGTCGTGTTGATCACCCGCGTGAGCTTGTCGGCGTACGCGGGGTCGGTGGCATAGCCCGCGCGCTGCAGGCCCTGCGCGAAGCCTTGCACGCTGCCGGCGCTCGCGAGCACCTGCTGGTAGCGCGGGCTGTCCTTCATCACCTTCGCGTAGTCGGCGAAGGACTCGGCATACGAGGCGTAGGCGCGGAACTTCGCCGTCACCTTGTGCGGCTGGCCGTTGACATACTCGGTGGTGGTCACTTCCGCGACCTTGCCTTTCCAGTTCGCACCGGCCTTCATGCCGAAGAGGTTGTGCGATGCCGTGCCGTCGGCGTTCCTGATCTCGTGCTTGCCCCAGCCGGTTTCATGCGCCGCTTGCGACACCATGAAGCTCGCCGGGATGCCGGTCTGCGCCTCGGCCACGCGTGCCGCCTCGGTGTGGCGGCCGACGAAATCGGTCTGGCGCTGGGAGGCGCTGGCCGAGGTGGCCGGTGCACCCGCGGCTCCAGCGGGGGCGAGTGCGGCGGCCGATGTCCTCGCCACGGCAGGCGCCGTTGCCGCACCGCCCATCTGCCGCTCCAACTGCTTGGCGATCACATCGCTCAGGCCGCCGGGCAGCCCGGTCATCTTGGTCGCGAACTGCGTGTCCAGCATCTCGGTGCCCATGGCCGTGCCGGAGTTCTCCAGCATGCCCGACGACATGCTCTGCTGCGCCGCGCGCATGCTCTTCATCAGCTCCTGCATGAACAGCGCCTCGAACTGCTTGGCCGCCTCCTTGATCGCTGCCTTCGGATCGGTGGACGCAGTCGCGCGCAGCGAATCGATGCTGTGCGTGTCGGTCGCGAGCCGGGTGGTCGACGGCAGGTTCATGGCTTAGATGACCTCGAGTTCCGCGTTGAGGGCGCCCGCGGACTTCATCGCCTGAAGAATGGCGAGCAAGTCCTGCGGCGTCGCGCCCAGTGAATTCAAGGCCTTCACCACATCCGCGAGCTTGGTGCCCGCGGGCATCTGGATGATGGAGCCCGCCTGCTGCGTGATCGAGATGTCGGACTTTTCCGTGACCGTGGTCTGCCCGCCTGTGGACAGCGCGTTGGGTTGGCTCACCTGTGGCGTCGTGCTGATGGTCACCGAGAGACTGCCGTGCGCGACGGCGCAGGAAGCAAGCGTCACCGCCTGGTTCATCACCACCGAGCCGGTGCGTGCATTGATCACCACGCGGGCCGCGGGCGTCGCGAGCGCGATGTCGATGTTCTCGATGTCGGCCATGAATGACACGCGCGAGGTCGTGGCCTCGGGCATGCGCACGCGCACGACCCGACCGTCCACCGCCCAGGCGGTGTTCTCGCCCATCTTGCTGTTGATCGCGCGCACCACCTCGCGGGCGGTGTTGAAGTCGCTGGAATTCAGGTCCAGCTGCAGCGTGTCGCCCTGGTTGAGCGGCGTGGGCACGGCACGCTCCACCGTCGCACCCTCGGGGATGCGGCCGGCGCTCAGATGGTTGATCTGCACCTTCGATCCCCCCGCTGACGCACCCGCGCCACCGATGATGAGGTTGCCCTGCGCCATCGCATAGACCTGCCCGTCGGCGCCCTTGAGCGGCGTGGCGATGAGCGTGCCGCCGCGCAGGCTCTTGGCGTTGCCCAGCGACGAGACGTTGATGTCGATGGTCTGCCCGGGTTGCGCGAAGGGCGGCAGCTGCGCGGTGACCATCACGGCCGCCACGTTCTTCAGCTGCATGTTGGTGCCCGGCGGTACCGTCACGCCCATCTGCTGGAGCATGGCGTTCAGGCTTTGCGTGGTGAAGGGCGCGGACGTCGTCTGGTCACCGGTGCCGTCGAGGCCGACGACGAGGCCGTAGCCCACCAGCGAGTTGCTGCGCACGCCCTGAACGGTGGCGACTTCCTTCAGCCGGGCGGCTTCGGCGTCGGCGGGCCACCAGATCGCGGCGGTGGCCAGCAGCCAGGTCAGCGCGATCGCGGAACGCAGGAGTTTGTCAATTTTTTCCATGTCGGAAACACCATTCGATGCTTCCGATTCTGGAGAAACTTAAATGGGCAGAACATTCAAAAAGAACCGCCCCAACCAGCCTATTCCCTGGGCATCGGCCTGGGCGCCGCGGCCGCGGTGCTCGATTCGCACATTCGCGATCTGGGCGGACGCGACCGAGTTGCCCGGCTGGATGGCGCGCGGGTCGACCTGGCCGGAAAACCGCAGCACGTCCACGTTATGGTTCACGCCGATCTGCTTTTCGCCTGCAATCAGGAGGTGCCCGTTGGGCAGCACGCCCGTCACGACGGCGGTGATGGTGCCGGAGAAGTCGTTGGTGTTCTCGGTGCTGCCCTTGCCCTCGAAGCTGTTGCTCGAGGTGGCCGCCGCGGTGGCTCGGCCGAATGAGTTGGGCGAGATGCCCGGCAGCGCCGTGACGCCGGCGGCCAGCTTGCCGGACTTGTCGATGGTGCTCGTGCTCTTCTGGCTCGCGCTCACCTTCTCGACGATCTGCACGGTGATGGTGTCGCCCACGAGGCGCGCGCGGTGGTCTTCGAAGAGCGGACGGTACTGCGTCGCCTGGAAGATCGCGCCATTGTTCACGACCGGCGCGGCCACCGGCTGCGGCGCGACGTAGGTGGGGCCCGCGATGTCGACTTCCGGGCGCGGGTTCAGGGTGGAGCAGCCGGCCAGTGCGAGGGCGGCGGCAAGGAGGCCAAGGTGCTTCATGCAGTGCATCCGGGTCATTCGGTTCGTCACACCGGCGAACGCCGGTGTCCACAGGCGAGGGAGTTGGTTCCTTACAGCTGGCCGAGCTTCTGCAGCATCTGGTCCGAGGTCTGGATGGCCTTCGAATTCAGCTCGTAGGCGCGCTGCGTCTGGATCATCGCGACCAGTTCCTCGACCACGTTCACGTTCGAGGTCTCGACGAAGCCCTGGCGCAAGGTGCCCAGGCCGTTCTGCCCGGGCGTGCCGGCCTGCGGCGTGCCCGATGCGGCGGTCTCGGCGAAGATGTTCTGGCCCTTCGGGTCCAGGCCGGCCGGGTTCACGAAGTTGGCAATCGTGATCTGGCCCACCGTCTGCGCGGTCGCCTGCCCTGCGAGCGTGACGCTCACCGTGCCGTCGGAGCCGATGGTCACGCTTTGCGCCCCGGAAGGAATCGTGATGCCCGGCTGCAGCGGATAGCCGTTGTTGGTCACGAGCTGGCCGGTGGAGCTCACCTGGAAGGAGCCGTCGCGGGTGTAGCCGGTGGTGCCGTCGGGCATCTGCACCTCGAAGAAGCCGTTGCCGAGCACGGCGACGTCGAGGTTGTTGCCGCTTTGCTGGAGGTTGCCCTGGCTGAAGCTGCGCGAGGTGGCCACCGCGCGCGTGCCCAGGCCGACCTGCAAGCCGGTGGGCAGCGTCGTCTGCTCGGTGCTGTTGGCGCCGGCCTGGCGCAGGTTCTGGTACATCAGGTCCTCGAAGACCGCATGCGCCTTCTTGTAACCGTTGGTCGAGACGTTGGCGAGGTTGTTGGAGATGGTGTCCAGCTGGGTCTGCTGGGCCTCCATGCCGGTCTTCGAAATCCACAGGGAACGCATCATGATCTTGGTCCTTCTTGACTTCAGCTCATCGACAAGAGCTGAGCGGCGCTCTTCTCATTGCCTTCGGCCGTCTGCAGCATCTTCATCTGCGCCTCGAACTGCCGGGCCGCGGTGATCATCGCCACCATGGTCTCGACCGAGCTCACGTTCGATCCTTCGAGGGCGCCGTCCTGCACGCGGGCGGTCGTGTCGGCCGGCAGGTCGCCGTCAGCCGCACGGAACAGGCCGTCGGTGCCGCGCGTGAGCGGCACTTCGGGCGTGACGAGCTTGAGCTTTCCCACCGGCGTGGACGGCTGGTTGCCGACCTTCGCGCTGATGGTGCCGTCCGAGCCGATGCTCACGGCTGCGTTCTGGGGAATCTGGATCGGGCCGCCATCACCGAGCACCGTGAGGCCGCTGCTCGTGACGAGCGTGCCGTCGGTGGACACGTCGAGCGAGCCGGCCTTGGTGTAGGCCTCGGTGCCATCGAGCCCCTGCACGGCGAGCCAGGCATTGCCCTTCATCGCGACGTCGAGGTTGCGGCCGGTGGCGCTCACCTGCCCCGCGGAGCCGTCGTAGCCCGGCGTGCTCTCGAGTGCGAACACCCGCGTGCTCGCACCGCTGCCTTGCACGGGCACCGCTCGGAACGCCTGCAGCTCGGCGCGGAAGCCGACGGTGGAAACGTTCGCGAGGTTGTTCGCGAGCGTGTCCTGCCGTTGCATGGTCGCTTTCGCGCCAGACATCGACGTGTAGATCATGCGGTCCATGCGTTGCCCTCTTGGATGAGCGTGTCAGCGACTCAGGATCAGCGCAGGTTCACCAGCGTCTGCAACACCTGGTCCTGCGTCTTGATGGTCTGCGCATTCGCCTGGTAGATGCGCTGCGCGGTGATCATGTTGACGAGCTCCGCCGTCATGTCGACGTTGGACTCTTCCAGCGCGCCGGACTGCAGCACGCCGAGGTTGCCGTCGCCCGGCACGCCGAGGATGGGGTCGCCGGTCGAATACGTGCGCGCCCAGGAGTTGCCGCCCATCGGCTGCAGGCCCTGCGGGTTGCGGAAGGTGGCGATTTCCACCTGGCCGGCCGGCTTGGACTGGCCGTTGGAATAACGCGCGGTGACGATGCCGTTCGATTCGAACTGGATGCCCACCAGCTGCCCGGCGGCATAGCCGTTCTGCGACAGGTCGGTCACGCCGAAGGCCGAGCCGTACTGCGATGCGCCGCCCACGTTCAGGGCCACGCCGGGGATGGCCAGCGTCGTCGCGCCCGCGGCGTTGGTCGAGGAAGGAATGTTCAGCGCCACGGTGCCCGCCGGCGAGGTGGGCGCGCTGCCGTTGGACGGGAACACGATCTGCGTCGACGCGGCGAGGTTGCCGCTCGCATCGGTGGCCAGCGGCGTGCCGTTGGCCGTGATGTAGACGTTCCAGGTGTCGGTGGCGGCCTTCTGGAAGTAGTAGGTCAGCGCCACGTCCTGGCCCTTGGCGTCGAACACCGTGAGCGAGGTCGCGTTGTTGTAGGTCGTCGGGTCGGTGATGTCGATCGGGTTGCCCGCGGCCGGCAGCGTGGTCGCGGCGCGAGCGTCGAGGTTCATCTCGAGCTTGATCTTGGTCGTGGCCGACGGCGTGATGCCCGCGGTGGGCATCTGCAGCGGCTTGGCCTGGCCCGGCAGGATGGTGCCGGCGCCGTCGGCGGCGTAGCCCATGAGCTGCAGGCCCTGGCCGTTCACGACGAAGCCGTCGCGGTCGACCTTGAACTGGCCGTTGCGGGTGTACATCGTCGGGTTCTTGTTGTCGGTCACCTGGAAGAAGCCCGAGCCGTTGATGGCCAGGTCCATCGGGTTCTGCGACGACGCGATGTTGCCCTGCGTGAACTGCTGCGACACCGCCTGCAGGCTCACGCCGATGCCGATCGCGTTGGCGCCGGCACCGTTCATGGCGCTCGCGTACATGTCGGAGAACTCGGCGCGCGAGGACTTCGCGCCGTAGGTGCTCGCGTTGGCGATGTTGTTGCCGATCACCTCCAGGTTCTTGCTGGTGGCGTTGAGTCCGGAGAGACCTTGCTGGAAGCCCATGGTGTTCCTTTTTAGTCGCTGAATTGCGCGAAGGTGATCAGTTGAATTCCTTGATGTCGGCGTAGGCGGTGGCACCGTTGCGCGCGAGATCGAGGGTCAGCTTGTCGCCGGCGGTGCTCACCGCCAGGACCTTGTCGCGCATGAGCGCGGTCGAAGAAAGCGTGGTCGCGCCGCTGGTGGCCGTGACCTTGAAGGTGAGGTTGGTGTCGGTGCCGAACTTGCTCGAGTCCCACTCGAAGCTGTGGCGGCCGGTGGTCGCGGCGCCCAATTGCACGGTGTCGACCACGCGGCCGGCAGCGTTGGTGATCTCCACCTTCACCGCGTCGGCCGGCGAAGTCAGTTCGAAGCCGCCCATGCCGCTTGCGGCCACGCCGCCCGCGCCATCGCTGAAGTCCAGCTTGTTGCCCGCCACCACCACGTCGTGGCCGACGAGCGTCGCGCCTTGCAGCGCCTGCATCTGCACGAACTGGCTTTGCAGGCCTTGCACCGTGGTGTTGAGCTTGTCGATGCCGCTCACGGTGTTGATCTGCGCCATCTGGCTCGTGACCTGCGCGTTGTCCATCGGGTTGAGCGGGTCCTGGTTCTGCATCTGCGCGACGAGAAGCTTCAGGAAGCGATCGGCGCTGGTCGCGTCGCTCGCACTCGTGACCGAAGACGTGGCTGCCGTGCTGGTGGCCGCGGTGTTGATGTTTCCGACGGCCATGATCAGTTGCCCATCTGCAGAGTCTTGAGGAGCAGCGTCTTGGCGGTGTTCATCACCTCGACGTTGTTCTGGTACGAACGCGAGGCGGAGATCATGTTGACCATCTCCTCCACCGGATTCACGTTGCTGTAGGTGACGTAGCCGTCGGCGTCCGCGCTCGGATGCTTCGGGTCGTGCACGCGGCGGCCAGGGGTCTGGTCTTCGCTCACCGTGCTCACCTTCACGCCTGCCGTCCCAACGGCGCCCATCAATTGAGTCTGGAAGGTGACCTGCCGCGCCTTGTAGGCCTGGCCATCGGGGCCCGCGACCGTGTCGGCGTTCGCGAGGTTGGACGCGACAACGTTCAGCCGCTGGCTCTGCGCACTGACTGCGCTGCCCGCGACGTTGAAGATGTTCAGCATGCTCATCGTTGGTACTCCAATCGGTTCAGCCCATCAAGCGGCCGCCGCGGAGCCGGCTCTGCCGGTCCGCTGGGGGCGCCCCCTTGAGGGGGAGCGCCGAAGGCGCTTCGGGGGTGGGTCATCACTGCCCGCGGATGGCGTCGAGCATGTTGCGCACGTCGGCGTTGATGAATCGAAGCGTGGCCTCGTACTTCACCGAGTTGTCGACGAAGTTGGCGCGCTCGCGGTCCATGTCGACCGTGTTGCGGTCGAGGTTGGTCTGCGAAGGCGTCGCATACAGAAGATTGGCTTCGCCACGCGCACCCGGCGTGCCGCCGATGTGTCCAGGCTGGCTCACCTGCATCGCTGCCGCCGGGTTCATGCCGCCGGTCGCTTCCTTCAGGGCCTGCGCGAAGTCCATGTCGCGCGCCACGTATCCCGGCGTGTCGGCGTTCGCGATGTTGCTTGCGATCAGCCGCTGACGCTCGGACCGCAGCGTGAGCGCCTGGGCCTGGAAGTCGAGATTGCTAGTGAGACTGTTGATGTTCATGTGCCCTCCGCAGGGACGGCCCCACGAATTGGATGTGAGGGCATTGTGTTTGGCAGGTCCGAAAACATAAGCGGGAATAAGCGCGGCTTTGGCGGCCATTTCGGCGCTACGGTCTTGGCACTGCCCTCCTAAAGTGGCGACATGAACAACCTGGGGTATGTATCGCTTGCGAATGCCGTGCGCGCCTTGATGGCGGTGCTGGTACTCGCGTGTGCGCCCCTGTGCGCTTTCGCACAGACCGCCGATGCGCCGGCTCTCGCAGAACAGGTCAAGCAGCTGGCCGAGGCCGGTACGCAGAAAAAGCCCGCCGGCGTCACGCGCATCGACATCCAGGTCGGCCAGCTCGATTCACGCCTGCACCTCGCGCCATGCCAGAAGGTCGAGCCCTACCTGCCCGCCGGTGCGCGGCTGTGGGGCCGCACCCGCATCGGCCTGCGCTGCGTGCAGGGCACGGTGCCTTGGAACGTCTACATGCCGGTGACCGTGAAGATCTACGGGCAGGCGCTCGTCGCCACTGCCCCGCTCGCGGTGGGCGCGGTGGTGGCCGCCAGCGACGTGACTCAAGCTGAAGTTGATCTGGCCGAAGACTCGTCCGCGGCAGTGGCTGATTCGAAGATCGTCGTGGGGCGCACCCTGGCCCGGGCCATCAACCCCGGCCAGAGCGTGCGGCAGGCGCACCTCAAGGCGCGCCAGTGGTTCCAGGCCGGCGAAACCGTGAAGTTGGTCGCAGTGGGCGAGGGGTTCAGCGTGTCGAGTGACGGCGAGGCGCTGTCACCCGGCATCGAGGGCCAGCCGGCACGCATCAAGACAGAGAGCGGCCGAGTGCTCACCGGCCTGCCCGCCGGCGACCATCGTGTGGAGTTGGCACTTTGACAAGACTGCAGGGACGCACCGTGAACGGACAGGCAAATTCCAGCTCCATGGAAAAAAGCCCTAAAGTCGGCCAAACACAGGCCGATACACCGTCCATGTTGAATGGGCCGTGGTTCAGACGGGCCCTTTGGAGAACACCATGAAGATCGGCAGTCCGGCAGACAAACCCCCAGTGGCACCCGCGGCCACAGGGCGAGCCACATCGGGCGACGCTACCGCCAAGACCAACGGCACCACGGCACCGGCCGAAGCCAGCGCGCAGGTCGAGATTTCCAGCGCCGCGGCATCGCTGATGCAAGGCGTGGGTGGCTCGAGCGCAGAGTTCGATGCCGAGAAGGTCGCCCGCATCTCCAAGGCGATCGAGGACGGCACTTACAAGGTCAACCACGGCGCCATCGCCGACAAGCTGATTTCCAACGCCCAGGAACTCCTGACCAAGGCATCGCATTGATGAGCAATGTCTTCCACAAGAAGACGCCGCTCGCTGTTTGAACGCGCTGTTTGCGCAAGTACCACGACCTGGCTGTCCAAATGACGCAACCGCTGCTCCCGCACCAGCCCCTCGACCCCGCACTGGAAGACACGCTCTGCGCCGTCGAGTCACGCCTGGCCGCGCTCGGCGAAGCCTTGCGGGCGCGCGACAGCGCCGCCATCGACAGCCACGCCACCGAACTGCACCGCGCGCTGGCCCGTGCCGTCGACCACTTCACCCACGCTGCCCGCCGTGGCGACGTGCCCCAGCCGCTGCGCCGTCGCCTCGCACGCGCGAGCGGCCAAGTGGCCGCCCAGCGCGAATCGCTGGCACGCGCCACCGCTGCGCTGGACCGCGCCATCGAAGTGCTGATGCCGCGCGAGGCGCCCGGGCTGTACTCGTCCGCTGGCGGCAATGACCGCGGTGCCCTGCGCGGCGGGTCGATCCAGGCCTGATCTCGTCGGGCCACCGGGCCAGGGCCGCCTCGGGCGGCCTTTTTCTTTGCCCGCGCCTTCGCGCCTTCCCTCTGAGGACAGTATTCGAGCGTGACACCGCCGGTGTCGCGCCGCGCCATCCCACGTTCGTGGCTCTGCGCACACCGCCGCATCGCTACGATCCCGCCCAGGCGACAAACGCCTGAGGAAGGGGACTGGATGGACTTGCGACTGGCGATCTATGAACTTGCTGCTCGGCATCGACTCGACGGCTCGGGCGTGAAGCGGCTGCGGCAGCTGGCCGTGCTCGACGGTGAACCTGCCGCGTTGGCCGCCTGGCTGCCCCGCGGCGTCGCCGTGATGGGCGGCGCGCTCGGCGGCTTCGGCGTGATCCTGTGGATCGCCGCCAACTGGGAGACCTTCGGCCGCTACGGCCGCTTCGCGCTGCTCGAAGGCCTGATCGCCGTCGTGTGCCTTGGCGCGCTCTTCAGGCCGCGCGCTCGGGCGCCGCTCGGGCTGGTTGCGCTGCTGGGCATCGGCGGCCTCTTCGCCTATTTCGGCCAGACCTACCAGAGCGGCGCCGACCCGTGGCAACTCTTCGCGCTTTGGGCCGCGCTCGCTTTGCCCTTGTGCCTGGGCGTGCGCAGCGACGTGCTGTGGACACCCTGGGCGCTCGTCGCGATGACGGGACTGTCGCTGTGGATGTATGCGCAGCTCGGCCACCGTTGGAGCGCCGACGCCGATGATCTGTCGATCCACCTGCGCGGCTGGTGCGGCGCCTTGCTGCTCATCGCCGCACTGAGCGAGCCGGCGCGGCGTTTCACCGGCGCGGGCGTGTGGTCGCTGCGCCTGGCGATCACGCTCACTGCCGGGATGTTCTGCTCGACGGCGCTCGGCGGGCTCTTTTCCGACAGCGGCGGGTGGCACTACGCCTTGAGCCTCGTGCTGCTCGCGCTTGCGGCGGGCATGCTGTCGTCGAAGCAGTTCTTCGATCTCTACGGCCTGAGCGCGGTGGCGCTGGGCATCGACGTACTGCTCGTGGCCGGCATGACACGCGTGCTCTTCAACGGACACTCGGGCGACTGGATCGGATCGCTGCTGTTCATCGGCGTGGCCGCCGCGGCGCTGCTGGGCGGCACGGTGAAGCTGGTGCTGCATGCTGCTCGCCGGCAAGAGGGTGCGGCGATGAGCGGCGAAGACAGTGCCCAGGCCCATCGCGCCGAACGTCAAGCGGAGCGTGCGCAATGAGCCGGGCCCGCGTGGAACACCTGGTGCGCGCCGCCACCGACGAAGGCCTGCTGCCCGCCGGCACCGAACCCATCGACCAGGACTTGCGCCCCTGGCCCGTCGTTCTGCTGACGGCACTCGGCGCGTGGCTCGCGGCCATTCCGCTGACCATCGTCGCAGGCCTCACCATCGCGCCCAACTACCGCGAGACCCTCGGTTTCTACGTCATCGGACTGTTGACGCTGGCAGGCACCGTGAGCGTGCTCAGGTCCAAGACCATCCCCCTCTTCTTCGAGCAGTTGGCGGTGCCCGGCTTGATCGTCGGCGGATGCTGCATCGGCTTCGCGCTCTTCGAAGACCTGCACTGGCAAGCGGGCGCCGCCTGCGTCGCCGTGCTCGCCGTGACAGTGGCGGTGCTCATCCGCAGGGCATGGCTGCGCGCGCTGCTCGGCGCGGCTGCCGCCACCTTGCTCGCCATCGCTTTCGTGCCGCAGGCGTGGCGCGGCGAGCGGGTCGCCACGGACTTCTGGTGGGCCTGGCACGTGGTGGCATTGATCGCAGGCATCGCGAGCGTGATCCAGCATCGGCTGGCCGCAAAGGGCTCCGGTGCCCGCGCAGCCGCAGCCATCGACGCCATGGCCGCGGGCGGCGTTCTCGCCACGCTCGTGGCCTTGTCGTGGTGGTCGGGCATGGCCTTCCTCGTCGGCGCCAGCTTCCGCATGCATGACGAACTCGGTGGCGCGGCGAACATGCAACACGCCGACTACGTGATCGTGCAGGCGGTGTCCGCCGCGCTCGCCATGGCCGCCGCAGCATGGCTCGCACGAAGCTGGCCGTCGGTTCGCAAGCCGTGGTGCGCCGGTGTCGGCGCGGTGCTGGTGGCCTTGAGCTGGTTCATGCCCGCGCTTGGAGCCGCACTGCTGGTGCTCGCGCTGTGCGCCGCCGCCGGCCGCTGGATGCTCGCCGGCGCCGCGGCAGTGGCCTGCGCATGGATCGTCAGCAGCTTCTACTACGGCCTCGAATGGCCGATGGCAACGAAGGCGCTGGTCCTGGTCGGCGCAGGCGCGGTACTTGCGCCGCTCGCCTGGCTTGCCTCGGGCCGCATGGCCGCGGTTTCCGCAGGCACTGGCGCATGGCCGCGCGCTTCACGCCCGGCCACCGCCGGCATCGCCCTGACACTCGCCGCGGTGCTTGCGGTGGCGAACGTCGGCATCTGGCAGAAGGAACAGCTCGCCCGCGCCGGCGGCACGATCTTCGTCGAGCTCGCGCCACGCGACCCGCGTTCGTTGATGCAGGGCGACTACATGAGCCTGAACTTCCGCCTGCCGGTGGACGTGTCGCAGTTGGACGAAGCGGCCGCGCCGAGGGTGGTCTTGCGAAAGGATGCGCGAGGCGTTGCGCGCATCGAGCGGCTGGACGATGGTTCGCCGCTGTCGAAAGATGAACTTCCCATTGCGCTCAGCTTCAACAACGGCCGGTGGATCTTCGTCACCGATGCGTGGTTCTTCAAGGAAGGCGATGCGCAGCGGTATGCAACGGCGCGCTTTGGGGAGTTCAAGGTGTCGGGTGATGGGCGCGCGATGCTGGTTGGACTGCGAGGTGCGAATCTGGAGGCGCTCTGAGGCGTTGCAGATCGGGCTGATGCGAAGGCCCACGCCCTCACCCCGATCCTCTCCCAGGAGGAGAGGGAGTAAATCGCGGAACGCACAGAAAACCTACCCGCCCCGATTCCTCATCCAATCCGCGGTATTGAAGAACGACGCCGCCAATCGCTGGGCGAACGACGAGTCCAACCCGACCTCCTCCATCGCCTGGATCATGCAAGCCATCCACTGGTCACGCTCTGCCACGCCAATGGAAAACGGCAGATGCCGTGCACGCAGCCGCGGATGCCCGAAGCGTTCGATGTAATGCTGGGGCCCACCCAGCCAGCCGCAAAGAAACCAGAACAGCTTGTCGCGCGAGCCTTCGAGATGCGTCGGGTGCAGCTTGCGAACGGCCGCGTATTCGGGCTCCAGGTCCATCAGGTCATAGAAGCGCTGCACGAGCGCCAGCACCGCCGGCTCGCCGCCGATCACCTCGAACGGCGTCGGCCCCGCGGGCACGCCTTCATCGTCGTCCGTCGTGCTCACCCTGCAAGCTTCTCCGCGATGGCCATCACGCCCTTGGCCGCAGGGCAGCCGGGGATGGCTTCCAGCAACAACTGGCGACGCTGCACCGCCTCGCGCACGGCGGGGTCGGTAGGCACTTCGCCGAGCAGTTCGAGCTTGAGCGGCGTGTCGGTGCCGTTGCTGACGAAGCGGTCCACCACCTGCTGCAACTGGCCGCGGATGATGCGGCCCTCACCCATCTTGTTCGTCTGGTTCACCGCAAGCTTGATGACCTTGCGCTGCTGCTGGCCCGCCAGCACCTTGATGGTGGCGTAGGCGTCCGTGAGCGAGGTGGGCTCGGTGGTGGCGACCACCATCACCTCGTCCGCGAGCGACACGGTGTAGAGCACCACGTCAGAAATGCCTGCGCCCGTGTCCAGCAGGATGCGGTCGAAGCGCGGCGAGACCTTCTGGATCACACCCAGCAGTTGCTCGCGCACTTCCGGCGTGAGCCGCGAGTACTCGACCAGGCCCGAGCCCGCGAGCAGCACGGAGAAGCCCCCCGGCGCCGGCAGGATCGCCTCGGAAAGTTCCGCCTTGCCGGTGAAGACGTCGTGCAGCGTGATCTTGGGAAAGAGATTGAGGACGACGTCCAGGTTCGCCAACCCCAAGTCGGCGTCGAGCACGAGGACCCGTTCGCCCAGTCGTGTCAGCGCCGCAGCGAGATTGGCAGCCATGAACGTCTTGCCGACGCCACCCTTGCCACTGGTCACCGCTGTAATCCGAGCCGTCATGCCAGGCCCCAAACGGACGCAGGCGCAGCCGCGACCACATCAAGCGGCCACCGCGGATCCGGCTTCGCCGGTCCGCCGGCGGCGCCCCCTTGAGGAGGCAGAGCCCGGACACGAACAGTCCAGTGGACTGTTCGTGCCTGGCGAGAGGCAGGACCCTCAGGGCCAGCGCGGACTGCAAGGCCGCCGCAGGCGCTTCGGGGGTGGGTCATCCTGGTCATTCAATATCCTGAAACTGTGAGTGCCCGTACAACATGCCCTTTTCCTCGGCGCTCACCTGTGACACGGTGGGCTGCTCCAGGCAGGCGCGGTTGCGGCCTTCGGCCTTGGCACGGTAGAGCTGCTGGTCGGCGCGTTCGATCCACAGCACCGCCGACGAACGCACCCACTCGGGCGCGAACGCGCCACCGATGCTGATGGTGACCGACACCTCGACGCCCGGCCCCACCGGAATGGCTCGCCGCTGCACCTTGAGCCGGATTCGCTCGGCCACGGTCTGGCCGAAGGCCGGTGGGCAATTGGGCAGGATGACCGCGAATTCCTCGCCGCCGAAACGCGCCACCGTGTCCATCGGCCGCACGCAGTCCTGCAGCGCCTGGCCCACCGAGCGGATGACCTCGTCGCCCGCGGCATGGCCGTGGGTGTCGTTGACCTTCTTGAAGTGATCGATGTCGATCATGAGCACCAGAGCCGACTCGCCGGCACGGGCCACGCGATCGATCTCGCGCGCGATGGCCAGCTCGAACTGGCGGCGGTTGGACAGCCCGGTGAGCGCGTCGCGGCTGGAAAGGTTGCACAGCCCGTCGATGACCGCCTGCAGCCAGGGCAGCGAGCCTTGCGCCACGTCCTTCGGAAGCTCATGCCCGGCCTGTGCCAGCAATTGCAAGGCCACCGACAGCTTGAGCGTCGGCGAGGCCTTGTCCGTCGCAGGTTGGTCGGAGAGTTTCATCAAAAGAGCGCGTCCACGAAAACCAGTCTAGCAGCGCGTTTGGCGGGTTCCATTGGGAACTGTGCCGTGTTTCACGACCATCTCCACATGTTGGGAGCCGCTCAAGCACCGCACACTGAGGCCGATATTCCACTGTCGGCCGGGCAAGCGATGAAGCACGCCCCACGCCTGTCGAGGAAACACCGGAGCATCCATGAGCGCTGTCATCTCCCCCGTCCCCGTCGCGCCCGCCAGGGTGGACGGCCTGCCTGGGGCGACCGACCAGGAGTTCAGCTTCGGTTCGGCCGATTTCGAGCGCGTGCGACAGCTGATCTACCAGCGTGCCGGCATCAGCCTGCATTCGGGCAAGCAGGCGATGGTCTACAGCCGCCTGTCGCGGCGCCTGCGCGAGACCGGCCACCGGTCGTTCGCCGATTACCTGCAGTGGCTCGAGCATCCGCAGGGCGTGGCGGGCGATGCCGAATGGCAGGAGTTCGTCAACTGCCTCACGACCAACCTCACCTCCTTCTTCCGTGAAGACCACCATTTCACGGAGCTGGCACGCGACCTGAAGGCGCGGCCGCAGCGGCCCCTGCGCATCTGGTGCAACGCCGCGTCCACCGGCGAAGAGCCCTATTCCATCGCGATGACGGTGGCTGAGAGCGTGGGCTCTTCGGGTGTGAGCATTCTTGCAAGCGACATCGACACCAAGGTGCTGGCCACCGCGCAGCGCGCCGTGTATGCGGCCGACTCGCGGGGCCTGTCGGAGCATCGGCTGAAGACCCACTTCCTGCGCGGCAAGGGTGCGAATGACGGCTTCATCCGCGTCAAGCCCGAACTCTCGAAGCTGATCGACTTCCGCACGCACAACCTGATGGCGGCGCAATGGTCGCTGGGCGACCCGTTCGACATCGTGTTCTGCCGCAACGTGATGATCTATTTCGACGCGCCCACGCAGCGACGCGTGCTGGAGCGCATTCACCGCGTGATGAAGCCCGGCAGCCTGCTGTACGTCGGCCATTCGGAAAATTTCTCGGAGGCGCGCGATCTGTTCCATCTTCGGGGCAAGACCATCTACGAGCGCGTGTAGGTTTTCCAACACCCGTCACGTTCGCCGGATCAAGACCCACCGCCCGCCTGCCGATAAGACACACCATGGCCTTCGCCTCTTCACTCGCTCCGCCTGCCGGCTCCCGCCTGGACCAGCTCAAGGCCCAGCCGCGCAAGCCGGGCGAGGCCTCGTTCTTCTTCTACGACGCCCACTTCAGGAACGACGCCGTCAAGATCCTGCCGGGCGAGTACTTCGTCTACAACGAAGACATCCTCATCATGACGACCCTGGGCTCGTGCATCGCCGCGTGCCTGTGGGACCGCACCGCCCGCGTGGGCGGCATGAACCACTTCATGCTGCCCGATGGCGCCGGCGACTCGGGCCGCTATGGCTCGTACGCGATGGAACTGCTGATCAACGAGATGATGAAGCGCGGCGCCTCGCGCATGAACATGGAGGCCAAGGTGTTCGGCGGCGGCCAGGTGGTGGCGGGCATGAACTCGCTCAACGTGGGTGAGCGCAACACCTCCTTCGTCATCGACTACCTCAAGATGGAGCGCATCCCGATCCTGTCGAAGGACGTGCTCGACATCTATCCGCGCAAGGTGTGCTTCCTGCCCGCGAGCGGCAAGGCGATGGTCAAGCGCCTCGCGCCCGCGAATGCCGAGGCGCTGGTGGCGCAAGACCGCGCCGCGGCGCAACGTGCCGTGCCGGCCAACACCGGCGGCGGCTCGGTGGACCTGTTCTAAGGGGCGCACATGGGTGCAAGAGACGATACGATGGCCAAGACCCGGGTGGTGGTGGTGGACGACTCCGCCCTGGTGCGCAGCCTGCTCACCGAGATCATCAACCGACAGCCGGACATGATGTGCGTGGGCGCCGCGAGCGACCCGTACGCGGCGCGCGAAATGATCCGCACGCTGAACCCGGACGTCATCACGCTGGACATCGAAATGCCGCGCATGGACGGCATCGATTTCCTGTCGAAGTTGATGCGCCTGCGCCCCATGCCGGTGGTGATGGTGTCCACGCTGACCGAGCGCGGCGCCGAAGTGACGCTGCGCGCGCTGGAACTCGGCGCGGTCGATTTCGTCGCCAAGCCCAAGATCGGCGTGGCGGATGGGTTGCGCTTGCTCGCCCAGGACATCACCGACAAGGTCCGCATCGCTTCGAAGGCGCATCTGCGCCGACTGCAGGTGACACCGGCAGCCTCGCCCGAATCCGGCGAGACGGTGAAGCCGCCCGCGCCGGTGGCGAACATCGGCCGGCTCTCGACCGAGAAGATCATCTTCATCGGCGCCTCCACCGGCGGCACCGAGGCGACCAAGGAAGTGCTCATCAACCTGCCGCCGGATTCGCCGGCGGTGGTGATCACGCAGCACATGCCGCCCGGCTTCACCAAGAGCTATGCGCAACGCCTGGACGGCCTGTGCAAGATCCGCGTGGCCGAGGCGCGCGACGGCGACCGGATTCTTCCGGGCCATGCCTACATCGCGCCGGGCGGCTTCCACTTGAGCGTGGAGCGCAGCGGTGCCAACTACATCGCCCGCGTGCAGGACGGCGAGCCGGTGAACCGGCACAAGCCGTCGGTGGAAGTGCTGTTCAAGTCGGCCGCCCGCGTGGTGGGGCCGAATGCCCTCGCGCTGATGCTCACCGGCATGGGTGCCGATGGCGCAAAGGCCATGAAGGAAATGCGCGATGCCGGCAGCTACAACTACTGCCAGGACGAAGCGAGCTGCGTCGTCTTCGGCATGCCGCGCGAGGCGATTGCCGCAGGCGCCGCGAACGAGGTGCTGCCGCTCAACCAGATGGCACCCAAGCTGATCGAGCGGCTGAAGAGCACGGCGGGCCTGTCGCTGAATCGCGTGTAGTGGGCCCCCCAGTCGCTGGCGCTCCTGCCCCCAAG